>JBMOLU010000013.1:0-328733 GCA_049325275.1 Chloroflexota bacterium | reverse complement strand
TTGCAGGGGGAATATCCTGGATTTCAAGCCGACTCTGGCGATCTTTTTCGCCAGTCGCACCATTCTCACGCAAAAACGCGCCCCAACGGGCGCATTTCAGTTATCCACCATGGACTATGGCTGCACCAAAAAGCGTATGAAACGCAGAAACCTGGAGACATCTCTGTGCTCCAGGTTTCTGTGCCCCTGAATTTACTTCAGGCGGACCCGACGAGATTCGAACTCGCGATCTCGGCCTTGACAGGGCCGCATGTTTGGCCGCTACACCACGGGTCCATTTTGGAAGTTTGCTGCTTCAAGAACTCCTGTATTTGCAGCGGGCGGTAGTTTACTATACATCACTGGGCGCGTCAAGGCCATTTTTAGAAGTTGCCTCGTTCGATTTGCTTTTGATGGCGATCAGCTCGTAGGGTGCCAGGCTTACGTCGGCAAAGGCAAGGGGCGTATCGCGCATCAGGTCTGTAAATGCATAGTTTAAGCCATAGATGCGCAGAGTGTTGGCAGGAACGCACTGTTCTTCTTCGGAAAAATTGGCCAGCACCAGCACGCGTTCCGTCCCATGCCGCCGTACAAAGCCGAGAATGGCGTTGTCCTGTACGGGAATAACTTCCATTTCGCTGCCGCAAAACGCACCTTGCGTCTTACGCAGTTGAATCAGGCGGCGTAGCCCCTGATAGATTTTTCCTTGAACGGTGGTGATGTCGCCGCGCTTTTCGGTCTCGCTTATATTACGGCTGGGCCGGTGCGTCCAACGGCTGTCGTCTGCCTTGGCCGCATCCTGCGTGTAGGTGTAATCATTCAGGGTGCCGATCTCATCTCCGAGGTAGATCAGGGGTACGCCACCGATGGTGAGAATGATGCCATGGATGAGCAAAATGCGCCGGATCGCCAAGTCCACTTCGTCTGCCGTTTCCTGTTTGAGCGCTTTTTCGAGGCCTGCTAACGATGCACAGGTCCCGGAGATGCGGCAGTCACCGGTTTTGGGGTTCTCCTGAAAGGGCAGGCCGCGCGCAAAGCTGCCCGGAAAACGCCCGGTGTAAAAATCGTTGAGAAACTTGCGGTGGTCGTAGCCATGGATATTCAGTCGGGCCGCATCTTCATCCGAAAACGTCCAGCCGATATCGTCATGGCAACGCACGTAGTTGACCCAGGCACAGGCTGGCGGAATGGTAAAGCGTTCTTCCAGCGCCTGGCGCAGCATCGAAACTTCTCGGGTTGCCAGTGAACTCCACAACAGCGCCATCAACAGCGGGTTGTACGAGAGTTGGCATTCTCCAGGCGCAATATAGCGCACGACATCATCCGGATGGACGATGGCCTCCGATTTGAAGACAAGCGCCGGGGCCGCAATGCGCGCCACCGCATTGAAAGCTTGGATCAAAATGTGCGCCTCGGGCAAATTCTCGCAGCTTGTGCCCATCTGCTTCCAGATGAAAGCGACTGCGTCGAGGCGTAAAACTTCGACCCCGGCATTGGCCAGGAAGAGCATCTCTTCGCTCATGTGGTTGAAGACCGCCGGGTTGGCGTAGTTCAAATCCCACTGATAGGCGTGAAAGGTTGTCCAGACCCAGCAATCGATCTCTGGACGATAGGTAAAGGCCCCCGGATGTTCATCGGGGAAGATTTCACGCAAGTGCCTTTCGTAAGCATCAGGCATCTGCCGGTCGGGGAAAATGTAGTAGAAGCTTTGATACGCCAGGTCCCCTGCCAGCGCCCGCTGCGCCCACTTGTGTTCGTCTGATGTATGGTTGAAGACGAGGTCGAGCACCAGGCTGATGCCGTTGTGGCGTAAGGCCTGCGCCAGGTTTTGCAGTTCGGCCATGCTTCCCAGGCGCGGATCGACTTCCCGGTAGCTGCTTACAGCATATCCGCCGTCGTTTTCCGGCTGTGGTGCTTTGAAAAGCGGCATCAGATGCAGGTAGGTCAATCCCAACGCCTTGAAGTAAGGGATTTGCTCCCGAATGCCGGCAAGGTTTCCGGCAAACAGGTCGACGTAGCATACGCCGCCTACCATTTGGTTCGATAAGAACCACTGCGGATCGGCTTCGCGTTGCGTGTCCAGGTCCCTCAACGCCGGTTGGCGTTCCAGCCAGCAGCCCGCAATGCGCTTCAGCAGATCTTCGAGATAGTAAAAAAAGTCGTACTGCTGGTGATACAGCCGGTGATACAGGTGGAATAGTGCGGGGAAGTGCTCTTGAACGCGCTGTAGAAAAAGCTGCCTTTCCTGTTCGCTTACGTTGGCTTGATCGAAGAATTCTGACAGGCGCGGCAGGATGCGGTCCAACGTGCGGCTCGTTTCACGATTTAAGTCAAAGCTGAACGGCATGTCTTTCTCCTTAGAACTGGCGCACTGTTTGTTTTTAGGCTCTTCCATTTCTATAAAAAGGCTCTTCCGGGTTGAGCGTGAAGAATCCCTTTCACGGCGAAGCCGGGAGAGCCTATAAAAACAAACCCCAGGGCCTGGCCTTTGGGGTTTGTTTGAAACGGGATTTAACTTGAACGTTATCCTTTGACCGAGCCGGCCAGCAGCCCGCGCACGAAGTAACGTTGTAGGCTGAAGAACACGGCCAGGGGCAGCAACATGCTGATGAAAGCGCCCGATGTGAGCAGGTGCCAGTCCTGCCCCTTTTCGCCGACGATGGCCGCCAGCGCCATGGTGACCACACGGTTTTGATCGCCCAGGAAAACCAGTGCCACCAGGTAATCGTTCCACACCCACAGGAACTGGAAAATGGCGAAGGATGCCAGCGCAGGGATCGAAAGCGGCAGGATCAGTTGGGTGAAAATCGTAAAGTTGGAAGCCCCATCGATGAACGCAGCTTCTAGCGTTTCGCGCGGTAGTTGGCTGATGTAGTTGAAGAGCAGGTAAATCGCCAACGGCAGGCCGAAACCGGTATGAGCCAGCCAGATCGCCAGGAAGGTGCCGTTCAGATCGAGCCGGGTGTAGTCTTGCAGGATAGGCACCAGCGCAATTTGCAGCGGGACGACCAGTAAGGCAACTACCAGCAAGAACAAGAGCTTGCGCCCGGGAAATTCGAGCCAGGCGAAACCGTAAGCGGCGAAGGCAGCGATCAAAATCGGGATAATGGTAGCCGGCACTGCCACGGCAATCGAGTTGATGAAGGCGCCACCCAGGTTGTTCCCTTGCCGGATGATGATGTTTCCCTCACCGTCCACGTACTGGATTTTCTTGCCGCTCAGGGTGTTGATGTAATTATCGAGGGTCAGGTTGATGTCGAAGCCCTTCCAGACTTCACCGTAGACTTCGACGGTGCGCGTGCGTTTGTTACCATACCACTGCAACTTTCGCCCATCAGGTAACACGACTCCCTCTCGCAGGCTGGTGAAATCACTGACGATACCTTCGACTTCGATCGGCCCGTTGACATCTACGGATTCGTCCAGCTTGATTTCCCCTGTTTTTTCGTAGGATTGGTGCGGGAAAACCGTCCACCAGCCCGATCGGAAGATGTCCTGGCTGTTGCGGAAGGATGTGATAAAGACGCCCAACGTCGGGAGCAGCCATACCAGGCAAATCAAGATCAAGACACCATTGATTAGGACGCTGGATGCCACTTTCTGCCGCGAAAAACTAGCCGGTTTCGTCGCCATCAGAACGCCTTCCTTTCATTGAACTGCCGCAAGTTATAAATCATGATCGGAACCACCGCAACCAGCAAGACAATGGCGATTGCCGAAGCGCGCCCCGGGTTGCCGTAAGTAAACCGTTGTAGGTAGAATTCGTTGGCGATGACGTTCGTATCGTTGTTGCCGCCGGTCATCACGCGCACGATGTCGAATAATTTCAGGCTGAAAATGACGATGGTCGTCGTAACGGTCAACAGCGTTCCCTGGATTGTTGGGATGATAATGCTAAAAAAGACCTGAAGCTCGTTGGCGCCATCGACGCGGGCGGCTTCGAGCAGTTCGGCGGAAATCCCCTTGATAGCAGATGAGATCACCACCATGGCGTATCCGGTCTGAAGCCAGACCATGATGGCAATGAGGAGGAAGTTATTCCAGGGGGGTATCGATAACCAGGGCTGCGGATCGCCGCCCAGGGCGATCACAATGGCGTTGAGCAAGCCGATCTCCTGGATGCCTACACCTTCCCCTTTGTAGGTGTACATAAACTTCCAGATGACACCTGCGCCGACGAAGGAGATGGCCATCGGCATGAAAATGATCGCCTTGTAAACGGTCTCGAAACGGCTGCGGTCCGCCAGTACGGCAATCACCAGGCCGAGCGTGACGCACAAAAACGTGCCAAATACCATCCATAAGAGGTTGTTACGGAAGGCGCTCAGCATGATGCGATCGGTGAAGGCAAAAACGTAGTTACCCAGGCCGATAAACTGCGTGCTGGTTTCATTTTTCAGGCTGAGGATGAACGTGCGGATGGTTGGAATGGCCAGGTACCAGGCCAGGATGGCGATGGCCGGCCCGACAAACACGAAGGGTTGCAAAAACCGTGTCCACTGCTTGGGGAGTTGCTCGACCAACCAGTTTGCCACGACATACAAGGCCGCCACACCGCCGACGCCCCACGCGATTGCCACCGCAACCATAACGACTTGGGGGGCCTGGTTGCTTTTCAAGAAGACAAATCCCTGCCACAAGACGATAAAGGTGATCACAGGGACAAACAACGAGATCAAGAGACGGCCCACGTTGGCGGCCAACCAGACCGCGATCCCGGTGGGGGGGGGCTGGCTTGGAACTTTTTGCATATCAACCTCCTGTTTTCAGGCTGGGCTGGCAGTTTTTGAAAGAAACCGGGCGCCGATTGGCGAATGGTGTGACGGGTCACTTCTCGACTGTGCAACGAGATTGCCAGCTATCTCGCCATGACTTGAAAAATAAACCTTCTTGGAAGCGGATGAGCAGGTACTCAAGCGATATGAATATCCTGCTCATCCTATTTTATACTGAATTCGCGCTCAAAGCAGAGCGTTTACCGGTCCTCTATCTACTTCGGCCAGGAGGCGTCGATGTTCTGGAGGGCGGTGTCTTCGTCGGTAGAGCCGGAGACGAAGGAGGTCATTTCTTTCCAGAAGGAGCCTGCGCCGACTGCGCCGGGCATCAGGTCAGATGCGTCGAAGCGGAAGGAGGTGGCGTTCTGGATGATCTCGGCGACCTTGCGGCTGACGGGGTCCTGGTACCAGTCGAGGCTGGAGTCTTTGTGGGGCGAGATTGCGCCGCCGGCGATGACCCAACCCTTGACCGATTCGCCCATCGAGAAGTACTGGATGGCGGCGCGGACTTCGGGGCGGTCGTTGAACATGGCGTAGATGTCGCCAGCGCCGAGGACGGGCTTGCCGTAGGCTTCATCGATGGGGGGCAGGTAGAAGAGGTCGTAGTCTACGCCAGCTTCGAGGCCTTCGGGGAAGAAGGATGTGATGAAGTTGCCCTGCTTGTGCAGCCAGCACTTGGGCGGCTTTTCGAACATGGGCTTGGGGGCGTCGCCGAAGGCGGTGGTGGCGATAGCGGCACGGCCGCCGTAGACGTAGGCGTCGTTGAACCAGATGTCGGTGACGTAGCCGAGGGCCTTGCGGACTTCGGGGGAGTCGAACTTGAGCTCGCCGGTGATCCACTTGTCGTAGTTCTCGAGCGAAGTGGTGCGCAGCATGGTCTCTTCCATCCAGTCGGTCATCGTCCAGCCGGTGGCTGCACCCGACTCGATACCCACACACCAGGCGGTGTCGCCGTCATCGGCGATCTGCTGGGTGAGGGCCATCAGTTCGTCCCAGGTCTCGGGGACTTCGTATCCGGCGGCATCGAACTCGGCCTTCGGGTAGAAGACCAGGCTCTTGCCGTTGGCGCGTGCCCAGATACCGGCGGTGATGGGGCCATCGGGGCCTTCCATCGTGCCCAGCTCTTGCCAGGCGTCGCTGTAGTTGGCTTCGATCCACGCCGGGTCGATGACGGTGCTCAGGTCGATCACCTGGCCCTTCTTGACCATATTGGCCAGCAGGCCGGGCTGCGGGAAGTCCACGATGTCGGGCGGGTTGCCGCCGTCGACCTTGATCGTGATCGCCGCTTCGAATTCCTTCGAACCGGTGTACTGGATATCGATGCCGGTCGCTTCTTCGAAGGCCTTGATCGATTCCTCGAACTTCACCGCATCGTTGTCGGTGAACGGGCCTTCCATCGTCACCACCGTGCCGCTGTACTTGCCGGCGAAGGCATCGACCAGTTCGGCACCAACCTTGCCATAGTCGCCTTCGGTCGTGGTGGCCGGGGCCTCAGTGGGTTTGGCTTCGGAACTGGCCGGCCAGGAGGCGTCGATGTTCTGGAGGGCGGTGTCTTCGTCGGTAGAGCCGGAGACGAAGGAGGTCATTTCTTTCCAGAAGGAGCCTGCGCCGACTGCGCCGGGCATCAGGTCAGATGCGTCGAAGCGGAAGGAGGTGGCGTTCTGGATGATCTCGGCGACCTTGCGGCTGACGGGGTCCTGGTACCAGTCGAGGCTGGAGTCTTTGTGGGGCGAGATTGCGCCGCCGGCGATGACCCAACCCTTGACCGATTCGCCCATCGAGAAGTACTGGATGGCGGCGCGGACTTCGGGGCGGTCGTTGAACATGGCGTAGATGTCGCCAGCGCCGAGGACGGGCTTGCCGTAGGCTTCATCGATGGGGGGCAGGTAGAAGAGGTCGTAGTCTACGCCAGCTTCGAGGCCTTCGGGGAAGAAGGATGTGATGAAGTTGCCCTGCTTGTGCAGCCAGCACTTGGGCGGCTTTTCGAACATGGGCTTGGGGGCGTCGCCGAAGGCGGTGGTGGCGATAGCGGCACGGCCGCCGTAGACGTAGGCGTCGTTGAACCAGATGTCGGTGACGTAGCCGAGGGCCTTGCGGACTTCGGGGGAGTCGAACTTGAGCTCGCCGGTGATCCACTTGTCGTAGTTCTCGAGCGAAGTGGTGCGCAGCATGGTCTCTTCCATCCAGTCGGTCATCGTCCAGCCGGTGGCTGCACCCGACTCGATACCCACACACCAGGCGGTGTCGCCGTCATCGGCGATCTGCTGGGTGAGGGCCATCAGTTCGTCCCAGGTCTCGGGGACTTCGTATCCGGCGGCATCGAACTCGGCCTTCGGGTAGAAGACCAGGCTCTTGCCGTTGGCGCGTGCCCAGATACCGGCGGTGATGGGGCCATCGGGGCCTTCCATCGTGCCCAGCTCTTGCCAGGCGTCGCTGTAGTTGGCTTCGATCCACGCCGGGTCGATGACGGTGCTCAGGTCGATCACCTGGCCCTTCTTGACCATATTGGCCAGCAGGCCGGGCTGCGGGAAGTCCACGATGTCGGGCGGGTTGCCGCCGTCGACCTTGATCGTGATCGCCGCTTCGAATTCCTTCGAACCGGTGTACTGGATATCGATGCCGGTCGCTTCTTCGAAGGCCTTGATCGATTCCTCGAACTTCACCGCATCGTTGTCGGTGAACGGGCCTTCCATCGTCACCACCGTGCCGCTGTACTTGCCGGCGAAGGCATCGACCAGTTCGGCACCAACCTTGCCATAGTCGCCTTCGGTCGTGGTGGCCGGGGCCTCAGTGGCTGCGGGCGCTTCAGTCGCAGCAGGGGCTTCCGTAGCGGCGGGCGCTTCGGTGGCTGCTTCGGTGGGTACTGCGGTTGCAGTCGGCTGGGCACAGGCGGCCAGCGTCATGGAAAGGACAACCAAGATTGAAACGATTGTCCATAATTGTTTCTTCAACATTTCTCTTGCTCCTTAATTCGTCCGATTGAAAGTTTGTTCAAAAGCTACGATGGGGATTCCTGTGAGTTTTCTTTTGGCTTCGGCACCTCCTGGTAAAAGTTGTGGTGCAGCTTCCAGTTCTTCAGGCTGTCTCTCGAACGATCAGCGAGAGGGGGAGCTGCACGTGCTGAACAGGGCGTTCCGGTTCGTCCAGACGGGACAGCAATAGTTCGGCTGCCAGGCGCCCTGAATCATCCAGTGGCTGGCGGATGGTGGTTAGGCCGATGTCGTCGGCAATATCCAAATCGTCGAAACCGATAACGGCCACGTCTTCGGGGACACGCAGTCCCATTTCTCGGGCCACACGAATGGTCATGATTGCCTGAATATCGGCGGCGGCAAAAATGGCCGTTGGTCTGTCAGGCATACTCAATAACTGGCGGGCGCTTCGGCGTGTAGGCTCCTGAAGAAACGATGCCGAGCAAACATAGCGATTTTCCAGGATAATGTTGAACTCTTCCAACCCTTCACGCAGCCCTTGTAGGCGATCGACCACCGGCCGGATGGCATATTCCGGCGGGTTCACATCTCCGATCATGCCCACGCGTTGGTGTCCTTGTGAGGCAAGATACCGGCCTGCCAGCCTGCCTCCCAGTACGTCGTTGATCAAAACGCTGCTGAAGCTCGGGTAAGTGTATTCGATGGAGACCGTTTCCAAGTGGGAGCGAACCAGCCTTTCGGCGGCTTCTTCGCGGTAAGGCAAGGAAATAATCACCAGGCCGTCCAGGTTCCCGGTGATCGGCAGCGTAGACAGGTAAATATCCAGCTTTTCGACCGAGTCGACCGTATAAATAATCAACTCGTAGCGATGATCGGCCAGGGCGGCATCGATCCCGCGTAGGCGTTGAACGACGGATGGCGACGTAAAAAAGGGGGTGATAATGCCGATCCGTCTGGTATTCTGCAATGCACGGGCGCGGGCTTCAGCTTGTGGGGTATACTGGAGTTGATCGATTGCGGCCATCACCTTGGCCCGCGTCGCTTCACTGACCTTTTGAGGGGCGTTGAGCACCCGCGAAATCGTAGAAATACTTAGCCCAGATAACTTTGCTACATCATAGATGGTAGGCTGGTTTTCTTTCGCAGGCGTCATGAGGAAGTGTCTGTGAGTTTTGTAATAGAGGATGAAATAATTTCTTGTTAGTCCTTTCATGAAAGGACTTTCACAGTATAGCAAGAAAGAAACAGCTTGTCAACCGGGAGTTGAAAACTGGTGGCGCAATTTCTCTCTATTGGTTATGATTGGGATTGTTGGTTAACCCTTTTCTTATACTATCTGCATTGTTTGCTTTCTTAGCAAGATTCCCCAAATTGGAAGAGTCTATCGCAATTGCAATTTCAAAACACAAGCCGGAGGACTTTATCATGCTCGTTACGTTGGTTCACGTTCACGTCAAACCCGAACACATCGAGGCCTTCAGGGCCGCAACGATGGAAAACGCCCAAAACAGCGTCCAGGAAGCCGGTGTGGCTCGCTTCGATGTGCTGCAACAAAGCAGCGATCCGGCGCGTTTTACGTTGGTGGAGGTCTACCGAGACGCCGAAGCTCCCGCGCGCCATAAACAAACCGCTCACTATGCCCGTTGGCGTGACACGGTCGCTGATATGATGGCCGAACCGCGCTTGGGAGTCCACTACGCCAGCCTTTTCCCTGCCGATGTGGATTGGTGACGGGTATGGTGATGAATTTTGAATTCGCTACTGCCACGCGGGTTGTGTTTGGGGTGGGCACACTGGCGCAGGCAGCGCCTCAGGCGGCAACCCTGGGGCGCCGCGCCCTGCTGGCCCTCGGCATCGATCCGGCGCGGGCGGTCCCTTTGATGGGTGCGTTGGACGCTCATGGTGTGGATGCCACCATCTGGCCGGTAGCCGGTGAGCCAACGGTCGACGGCATCCTTCAAGGCGTCGAGCAGGCTCGCACTGCCGGTTGCGATCTGGTGATTGCACTCGGTGGCGGCAGCGCAATCGATACCGGGAAAGCTATCGCCGCCCTGTCGACCAATCCTGGCGATTTGTTCGACTATCTGGAAATCGTCGGGCACGGTTGCCCGTTGCAAAACCCGGGCTTGCCCTTTATCGCGGTTCCGACAACCGCCGGGACGGGGGCTGAGGTTACGCGTAACGCCGTGATCGGTGCGCAAGCCCCCGATGGCTCGCGTGTCAAGGTCAGTCTGCGCAGCCCGTTGATGCTGCCGCGCCTGGCGATCGTGGATGCCGAGTTGACCTATACGCTGCCGCGCGCCGTGACATTGAATGCCGGCCTGGACGCACTGACGCAAGTAATCGAGCCGTTCGTTTCGGGGCGTGCTAACCCGCTTACGGACGCCCTGTGCCGGGATGCCATCGGGCGTGCGGCGCACGCCCTGCCGCTCGTCTGCGGGGCTTCGCCTGATCCGGCGGCGCGCCAGGATATGGCCTTGGTTAGCCTGTTCGGTGGGCTGGCGCTGGCGAATGCCGGCCTGGGGGCGGTGCATGGCTTCGCTGGGCCGTTGGGCGGTATGTTGGCCGCCCCGCACGGCGCCTTGTGCGCCCGGCTGCTGCCGTTTGTGGTTCGGGCGAACGTGCATGCCCTGCAGAGCCGCCAGCCGGAGCACCCCTCGCTGGCGCGCTACGCCGAGGTCGCTGCCCTGCTCACGGGGCGTCCTCAGGCCCGCGCCGAAGACGGCGCGGCCTGGCTGGGTGCCTTCTGCGCCGACCTGGGCGTAGCGCCGCTGTCGGCCCATGGTTTGCGGGCCGAAGACATTCCGGTGGCCGTGGAGCGGGCAGCCCAGGCCAGCAGCATGAAAGCCAACCCGGTCGCCTTGACGCAAGACGAGTTGGCCGACATCCTTTCGGCGGCTATGTAATTCCCTTCTCTGGCGTGTAGTCAAAAAGGGGCCTGCCTCTCGTGCTGCGCTACGTGAGATTACCAAACGGACCGGGCAGGCGCCTCGCGCCTGCCCGGTCCGTTTGGTAACCTGCGGATGTCCTGTTTTTATCCAACCATCGTTTCTACACGGCGCACCACCATGACTACTTTTCCCTGGATTTGTACGGCGGCGGGATTGTCGACGTAAATTGGCTTCATCAGAGGGTTTGCCGGTTGTAGGCGAATGCGGCCGTTCTCACGGTAGAAATACTTGAGTGTCGTTTCGTCGCGGTCGTCCAACCACACGGCGACCATTTCGCCGTTACGGGCGTCGCGCGTGGGGCGCATGATGACGATGTCGCCCTCGTTGATCATGGCATCGATCATCGAGTCCCCGGCTACTTCCAGGGCGAACAGGCCATCGCCTTTCTCGCGCGCCGGCAACATGCTGCGGGCGACGTCGATCATGTGTTCCGAGTCCATGTAGTTGAAGTCGGAAGCGGGCACGGGCACGGGGTTGCTGGCAAAGATACGGCCAACCACCGGTACGTGCAACATGTCATCGACGGCCTGGCGCAAACTCTGGGCGGCCTGCCTGGCTGCGGCCGGTGCGGCGGTGGATGGATTCGTAATGCGTGTGCCGCGCGAGACATGTTGGTCGCGCTGGATGTAGCCCATTTCAGCCAACTGGTTAAGGTAGTAATTGACCACCGATGTGGATGACATCCCTGCGGCGTCCTTGATTTCACGAATGGATGGGGGGTAGCCATTGGCCTGCTGGAACTGGTCCATCACCGCCAGTACCTTGCGGTGTTTGTCGTTCAGGCCCGGGCTACGGCGTCTGCTCATCATGTTACGCTCCTTGTGGGTTTGAGACCCAATGCCTTACAAATAAATCGTCCATTTGTGCTAGAAATAATCTTATCACGAACATTCGTTCTGTGTCAAGCGCTTCTTTTTGTTGCCGGCTTGCATCATCGATAGTTCCCGCCTCCTTTTTTGCGCCTGGGTAAAAATTTGGGCAGCAATCGATACAAAACATGTACAAATACTTTACAAAATATAAACACTGTGCTATACTCGTTGATAACGAAATGGTGAAATTGTTGACGATAAGGAGAATCGTATGAAATCGAAAACAGCTGTCGTGATTGGAGCCGGCATGGGCGGTATCGCTGCTGCGGCGCGCCTGGCCCGCAGTGGGTACCGGGTCAGTGTCTATGAAATGAACAACAAGCCCGGCGGGCGGGTGGATCAAATCGAGAAGGATGGCTTCCGTTTCGATACCGGCCCTACGCTGTTTCTGATGCCGCCGGTTTTTGCAGAGACCTTTGCGGCCCTGGGAGAGCGTATGGAAGATCATCTCGATCTGGTGCGCATCGATCCAACTTACCGCGTCCATTTCCATGACGGCTCGCGTTTGGATATTACTTCGGATTTGATCCAGATGCGCGAGCAGCTCGACGCCCTGGAACCCGGTGCTTTCGAGCGCTACCTCAAGTTCCTGGCCGAGGGCTATCGCCACTATAACCTTTCTTTGCAGAAGTTTGTGGGGCGTAACTTTTACAACCTGTCAGAGTTTTTGAGTGTAGAGAATCTCCCCATGATGTGGCAGCTCAAGCCCTTGCAAAAACATGCCAGCAACACGGCCAAGTTCTTCAAGGATCAACGCCTGCGGGCGGCTTTTTCCTTCCAGAACATGTATCTGGGCCTCAGTCCTTACGATGCACCGGCAACTTATAACCTGTTGCAGTATACTGAAATCGCCGAAGGTGTGTGGTTTCCGAAGGGCGGCTTTTACGAAGTGGCCAAGAGCCTCGAAGCAGTTGCGCGCGGCCTGGGTGTGAATTTCTACTATAATTCTCCTGTCGCCCAAATCAACGTGGAAAATAACCGCACGACAGGAATTACTTTGAAAACCGGTGAGCGTGTCGATGCCGATGTTGTGATTGCCAATGCTGACCTGCCTTACGTCTATTCCGAGTTGCTGCCAGACGATGGCACCACCCGCAAGTTGGCGGGAAAGAAATACACCTCCTCGACGCTGATGTTTTACTGGGGGTTGAAGGGCAATCGCGCCACCGAGCTGCTACATCACAATGTTTTCTTGTCCGATCATGCTTACGAAAGCTCGTTCAAAACCATTTTCAAGGCGTTGGGTTTGCCGGAAGAGCCGTCTTTTTACATCAACGCGCCGGCGCGCACCGATCCGAACTTCGCGCCGGCGGATGGCGACAGTTTGATGGTGCTCGTCCCAGTAGGCCATCTCGACGAGCGCCAACCGCAAGATTGGCCGGCCCTCGAAGCGCACGCCCGCAGTTTCGTACTCCGGCGCCTGGGCGAGCTGGGCCTCAACGACGTGGCTTCTCAGATCACTTTCGAGGCGAAATGGGGCCCGGCATATTACCAAAAACATTACCATCTTGCGAAAGGGGCCGCGTTTGGGCTGAGCCATAACTTCACACAGGTGGGCTATCTGCGCCCGCACAATCGCCACTCGCGCTATCGAAACCTGTACTTCGTCGGGGCAAGCACGCACCCAGGGACGGGGGTGCCGATCGTTTTGCTCTCGGCAAAGCTGGTCACGGAACGAATCCTGAACGAGATGCCTCCCGAAGCTCATTCGGAGTTTTCCTGGTCACCGGCCATGGGAGGCGCATAACCAAACCGTCCCATTTGCCAACTTCGCACGAAAGGATGCAAACCATGAGCCTCAAATCTTATGCCTGGGAAGCCGAACTGCTCGAACAAGCACAATTCGCCGCGCAGGAGGCCGCTTCTCAGGCCTGGCGTACCGTCGAAACCGTCTTTGCGCCCTACGCCAATCCCGGCTTATTGGATCGGGCGTATCGCTCCTGCGAGCGGTTGACCGCTTTCCATAGCCGTACGTTTCATCTGGCTTCCGGTTTGCTTCCTGCAGCGAAGCGGCGCGCGGCGCGTGCGCTGTATGCTTTCTGCCGTACGAGTGACGATCTGGTCGATCGGGCGCACAGCGGCCAGGCGGCACTCGAAGCATGGAGCCGGCGCGCGTTGAACCCACAATGGATCAGCGAGAAGTCGGCCTGGGAAGACACCGAGGCGCTAACCATCCTGGCCTGGACGGATGCACGCCATCGCTTCCAGGTACCGCCTTTGTATGCGCAGCAGCTCATCGAAGGGGTGGCCGCCGACCTGGGACGCGTGCGCTACGAAACCTTTGACGAACTGGCGCAGTACTGCTACCGCGTGGCTTCGACGGTGGGCCTGATGTCGATGCACATTACCGGCTTTACCAGCCCGGAGGCCATTCCGTACGCCATCCGGCTTGGTGTGGCGTTGCAATTGACCAATATCCTGCGCGACGTAGGAGAAGACTGGCGCAACGGCCGCCTTTACCTGCCCCAGCAGGAGTTGGCAGCTTTCGGCCTGTCGGAGGATCATCTTGCCGCAGAAAAGCCGGACTCACGCTGGCGCGAGTTTATGCGCTTTCAGATCGCACGCGCTCGCCGGCTGTATGAAGAGGCCTGGCCGGGTATCCGTATGCTCAACCGCGATGGGCGCTTTGCCATCGCCGCTGCGGCGCGTTTATACCAGGCCATTCTGGAAGATATCGAAGCGCACGACTACGACAATTTCCACCGGCGCGCCTACGTGAGCACGTCCGGCAAGCTTCGCCGCCTGTTGCCGCTGTGGTGGTCAATGTAACGACTGGAAATTATGATGACTTACTTTGCATTCCTGGCGCTCTTTTTGGGCATTCCCTTGTTCCTGGTGGGCTGGCTGGCGGGATACGATCATCGCCGCCGGCGATGGCTGCCGGATTCGTTACGAGCCATCCCGGCAAGGTGGGCACTCCTGGCGCACGTTGCCGTTGCCGTGCTCTACACGACCCCCTGGGACAATTACCTCGTAGCGACCGGCGTGTGGTGGTACCCACCGGAGCGCGTGATCGGTCTCAGGCTGGGGTGGGTTCCTATCGAGGAGTACACGTTTTTCGTTTTGCAGAGTTTGCTGGCAGGGTTGTGGCTCTTGTGGCTGGTTCGCCGTTTGCCGGTCGATACCCGTCCGAACCCCTTTGCAGGTCGCGCCCGCTGGGGTGTTTCAGCCATCCTGGCAGGGGTATGGGTAGTTGTGCTCGTGCTCTTCCTGCGTGGGCCGCAGTTTACCTACCTCGGGCTGATCCTGCTGTGGGCCATTCCACCGATTCTGTTGCAATTGGCCGTAGGAGTCGACGTGCTGTGGCGATACCGCGCCGCAGTTGGCGTCGCCCTGCTTTCGCTGACGCTTTACCTGGCAGCCGCCGACTTTCTGGCCATTGCAGACGAAATCTGGACGATAGACCCGGCCCAGTCGCTGCAAATCTACCTGTTGGGGGTCCTGCCGTTCGAGGAATTCCTTTTCTTCCTGGTCACCAATACCCTGATCGTCTTCGGCGTCGTCCTGGTGCTCTCTCGCTACACCTGGGAGCGGGCGCGTGCCTGGTTGTCTTTTCTCACCCCTGCTGCCTATCACGGGACCGGCCAGCGGCCCCCGTTTTTCGAAGGTTGGTATTTCAAGTTGATCAGCGCCGATGAAACCCGCAAGCTGGCCGTGATCCCGGGCGTCTTCCTCGGAGAAGAAGGCCATGCCTTTGTGCAGGTCCTGGATGGTGGGGCCGCTCGCTCGGCGTATGTTTCTCTCCCGTTGGCCGAGTTCGAGGCCACACCGGGCCGTTTCGATTTTCGTGCAGGCCCGAATCGCTTCAGCGCAGACGGGATATCCCTCGACCTGTCCGCTCCGGACGTGCAGGTGCACGGCCAGATACAGTTTGGCCCGCTCAACCCATGGCCGGTAACCTGGCTTTCGCCGGGTGTGATGGGCTGGTATGCGTGGGTGCCACGCATGGAGTGCTATCACGGGGTGCTCAGCTTCGATCACTCCTTGCGCGGTCAACTGGTGGTGGATGGTGACGTGTGGGATTTCGACGGTGGTCACGGCTATGTCGAAAAGGACTGGGGGCAGGCCTTCCCCGATGCTTACATCTGGTTTCAAAGCAATCATTTCGGCGTTCCCCATGCTTGCCTGACTGGTTCAGTAGCCATCATTCCGTGGCTGGGCGGCGCCTTTCGCGGCTTCATCGTCGGGCTGTGGTTGAATGGCCGCCTGTACCGCTTTGCCACCTACAGCGGCGCGAAGGTTGAAGCGCTGAGCGTCCGCAGCGATCGGGTCGAGTGGGTGCTGCACGATCGGCACTACCGCCTGGAAATCGTCGCCCGGCGCGCCGATTCGGCTCCGTTGAAAGGCCCCTCCCGCCAGGATATGGGCCGCCGCATCGACGAGACCTTGAGCGCTATCCTTGAAACTCGCCTGTCTACCCTGCAAGGTGAAACCGTTTTTGAGGCCACGGGTCGCCATGCCGGGTTGGAAGTTCACGGCGACCTTCAACGCCTGGAGGCTGCCCGGTGACGCGTTTCTCGCAGGCCGTTTTGCAGCAAGGCCGCCTGGCGATGGCTTATCCGGGGGCGATCTTGGTCGCGGCCTGGCTGTTGACGATGATTTCGCTGCCGGTCGTCGGCTGGACGGTGGGCAGTGGCGCCTTTCATGCCGGGATCTCCTTTGGGGTGCTCGTCCAGGTGGCCGTGGTTGTGTTCATCCTGGTGCAGGCCTGGGGCTGGCGGGAGGCGCTGCGCGTCGTCTTGTGGGTGCTTGGCCTTGCTTGGGTGGTCGAGTTCGTCGGCAGCCAGACCGGGGTGCCCTTTGGGACGTATCACTACACGCCGCTTCTTCAGCCTCAACTGGGCCATGTCCCTTTGTTGATCCCGTTGGCGTGGCTGATGATGCTGCCGCCCGCCTGGGCGGTGGCCGAACGAATCCTTGCCCGACGTGCTGGGTTGTGGGTATCGCAAGCAGCTTTCGTGTTTCTGGCCGCCCTGGCTTTCACCGCCTGGGACCTGTTTCTCGACCCCCAAATGGTTGCCTGGGATTTCTGGCGTTGGGAGCAGCCTGGGGCCTACTTTGGCATCCCCTGGAGCAACTACTTCGGCTGGTTGTTGGCTTCCGGCCTGATCACCGCCCTCGTGCGACCACGCCGGCTGCCGCTCGTTCCTCTCGTCGCCGTTTACCTCCTGACCTGGCTGCTACAGACGATTGGGCAGTTTTTCTTTTGGGAGATGCCCGGTCCCGCGGCAGCCGGCTTTTTGGGCATGGGGATTTTCATCGTCCTTGCTACCTGGCCTGCCGGGGCGTCTTTCGCTCGGCGTGCTTCTTGAAAGCCGGTTTTCCTTGTTCCCTGCTTTTATCCTCGTGACGCTGCTGGCTTTTCTGCTCGGTGCGCTGCCTTTTGCGGTCTGGTTGGGCCGGCGCGCGGGCCACGACCCGCGTCGGGTTGGGGACGGCAATCCCGGCGCAACCAATGCGCTTCGTTCGGGTGGTTGGAAGCTCGGTCTGGCCGTGCTGATGCTGGACGTCGCCAAGGCGGCGTTGCCGGTGGGCCTGGCTTACCAGGTTTTTGCCTGGCGGGGGGGCTGGATGTGGACCATCGCGATGGCGCCCGTCATCGGGCACGCTTTTTCGCCCTTTCTCGGCGGGCGCGGCGGCAAAGGCGTGGCCAGCGCCCTCGGGGTGTGGATCGGGCTGACCCTTTGGCGTGTACCCCTGGCGGCGCTGCCGGCGCTGCTGGCATCCTTTGCTATCCTGACGCTTTCCGGTTGGGCGGTGTTGGTTGCGCTGTTGGCCACCGCCGTTTACTTGCTATGCTTCGAGCCTGAGCCGCTTTTGTTGGCCGTTCTTGCCGGCCAGGCCGTGCTCCTCGCCTGGAAGTACCGCAGCGACTTGCGCCATAGGCCACGAATCCGCCGGCCTCGTGCTACAATAGGCAGACAATCGACAAACTGAGGATAACTTCTCGCAAAAGTGGGCGTTCCTTTTTGGCGAGAAAATCCATTGAGGAGCACTTTCGATGACCGATCGCGTGAAAATCGTTTTTGCCGTTTTTGTGTTTCTTTTGGCGCTGCTCTTACCCTGGGTCGGCCTGGGGGTCGGCTGGTATAACTGGGACTTTCAGACGGGCATTGTTCTCATGTTGGCCACTTTTATCGCCCTTTTGATTCTGGGCGGGTTGGCCCTATGGCGGGTCAAGGATTTGAACTGGCTGGCCGTCAGCCTGCCCTATCTCTTGAGCGTCGGTTATACGGTCGGGCCGGATCCGATCCTTTTGGGTGCCGACGACGCGGCCGTGACCGTGCTCGGTTCCCTGATGACCTATGCGCTTGCCCTACGACGGGACCCCAACACGCCGCGCTGGATACTCATCCCGCTGCTTGCAGCGGCGGTCTACGTTTTCTTTGGCGGCGTGATCCCCGGTGGGTTGGACGAGCTGCTGGTTAACCTGGTTGCCTTTGCCGTGGCCACCGCCGGGGCCAGCCGCACGGCGAAGGAAGCCTGAGCCTATTTGCGCCGGCGCACCGGGGCCGGTTTTGCCCACAAAGCCATGCACCTGCTCCTGGTTGTCCTGTTGGGTGTCTTGCTTTTTCTCAATGCCGTCGCGCTGATCAACGCCCTGACGCTGCCCCGCCTTAGGCGGGGCAGCGTCTCGGAGGGCCGTCCCGTTTCAGTGTTGATCCCGGCGCGCAACGAGGCCGCCGTCATTGCCGAAACCGTGCGCGGCCTGCTGGCGCAGGATTATCCCAGTCTGGAAATTCTTTTGCTCGACGACCATTCCGATGATGCTACCGCCGAACTGGCGCAGCAGGCGGCCGGTGGGGATGCGCGCTTGCGTGTGCTTTCTGGTGAATCGCTCCCCGAAGGATGGCTCGGGAAGGCCTGGGCCTGCGAACAGTTGGGCCGGCAGGCGGCCGGCGAAATCTTGATCTTCACCGATGCCGATGTGCGCTGGCTTCCCGGCGCCGTTTCTGCCCTGGCCGCTCACTGCGAACAAACCCGCGCAGACTTGCTGACCGCCTGGCCGAAGCAGCTCACGTACACCTGGGCCGAGCGCCTGGTCGTGCCGATGATGGCTTTCAGCGTGTTTGCCTATCTGCCGGTGCCGGCCGTTCATCACATCCCCCTGGCGCCGCTGGCGGCGGCCATCGGGCAGTGCCTGGCATTCCGGCGTTCGGCTTATTGGCGGCTTGGGGGCCACGCGGCCGTGCGCCAGTCGAGCGTGGATGATATGGCTTTTGCCTGGGCCGCCAAGCGCGCCGGGTTGCGCCTGCGCATGGCCGAATCGGCCGGTTTGTTACAGGCACGCATGTACCATAACTGGCGTGAGGTATGCGCCGGCTTTGCCAAGAACATCCTGGCGGGCCATGCCGGTTCACCGGCTTTTTTACTCTTTTCGGCTTTCTTTCACTGGGCACTCTTCCTCTTCCCCTGGTTGTGGTTGGCTTCGGGCTGGCTCCTCTCGCCTTCGCCGTTGTACCCATGGGGGCCACTGGCCCTGGTCGGCCTCGGTGTGGCTTTGCGTACCGCGACAGCCGCCATCAGCCGCCAACGCCTGCGCGACGCCTTCTTTCTGCCGGTTTCTGTGGCGCTGATGACGCTGATCGCCATACAGGCCCTGCGCTGGCATTTCTTTGGTGGGGCGCACTGGAAGGGCAGACCCTTACCATAGGCGCTTCCGCAGGCTACCGCCGCCAGATTAGCCATCCTTTCGACAGCCAGCCGCGTTGCAGGTTGATGGCATACCCGGCTCGGGCCAACTGCTCTGCTGCGGCGATGAACCATTGGCGCAGCCCCCAGGTTTGCATGGCGCTGGTTTCGGCGGCAGCGGCCTTCCAGGCGGCGAAAAAGTCGTAAATCGGTTCCCCGGCTACGACGCGGTGAATGTAGTTCTTGGGCAGGATGGTTTGGAATTCGGCCGGGTCGAACCCCAGGCGAAAATTGGTGAAAAAAGCCAGCGCTTCTGCCTGCCAGCCTGTATCGCTGCGCCGCAGCACGTTGGCAGCCCAGATGGCCCCGCTGGGGTTGGATGTGCCTTCGAGCAGCAAGCCACCTGTGAGCGTGCCGCGCCCCATCTGCTCCCAGGCAGGTTGCACTTGATCTTCTTCGTACTGGCGTAAGACATTGAAGGCGCGGATCAGGCGGATCGTTTCACCCGCCTGCAAGGGAATATTGAAACCTCCCAGGCGAAAGCACGTGCGTTCATCGGCAAAGGGCTGGGCAGCTGCCACACGTTCCGGGTCGATCTCTACGCCAAGGATTTTTAGCGCCGGGTTGACCTTGCGAAAACGAACGGCCGATTCGAGGGTCGTCGTCGCTTCGGCCCCGTAGCCTAAATCGACAAACAATGCCCCGGCAAAAGCGCCATCCTGGCGGGCCAGTAAGCCCGGATCGTAGCGCAATACAAAGTGATCCACCTGGCGCAGCCGGTTGCGGGCAGTTTTGCCGCGCGTGGGCTGGCCTTGTGGTTTCTTTGGGATGGCAAGGGGATGGCGGGGTTTCGAGGGCATACAGACGCCCCAAGTGTATCACAGTGTCCTGGCACCCCAGATGCGCCATGCGGGTTAGATCCAGGTGATGCTTTTCAGGCTGCGCCGGATACCCCGCCGGTAATGATAGCGCGGGTAGCCCACAATCATCGCCCCAACCACGCGATTTTCAGCGGGGATCGAAAAAAGCTTGCGCAGCGCCGGGCTGTTTTCGATGGCCGGTGGGATCAGCGTCATGGCAGAGCCGCCCAATCCGAGGGCATGCGCAGCGAGGAAGCCATACGTCAGGGCGATATGGATGTCCTCCTCGTAGTTTTCGGCTTCGCGCCGTGCGTGGAAGAGAATCATCGCCGGCGCGTTGCGTGTGATTGTGTCCTCGCTGCCTGCCTTCAGCGCGGGGAGGCGTTTTTCCATCATGGGCACCACATGCTGCGTGAGGGTCGCGAACTTCTCGCCGCCCACTTTGCGGCGCACCACCCAGCGTGCCACCGGATGACTCACTGCCTTTACCAGGCGTTCGTAGACCCCGATCATCTCGGGCAAAGCCTGGCGGATGATGGCGGTGTCCTGAACGACTACCACTTCTGTCTTGATAGGGGGGAACCCGGGTGGTGCAAACGCAATCGCCTGGACGATTTTTTCCAGGATTTCCTTCGGTACGGGCTTGTCTTTGAAAGCCCGGATCGCCCGGCGAGTCTGGATCATTTCGAGAAAGGGCATCTCTGCCACAGGTCGATTTGGTAAGGCGAAAAAGTCCCGCTCATACCTTAGATGATCCACAACGATCGACTGGGTGGGACAAATCGCCATACATTGCCCGCAGGCAATACACAACGGGAGCCGGTCCGGCCGCAGGCTAAGTGCGGCTGTACCTTCTTTGCGCATGATATGGTTCGGGCAGACCTGCGTACACAGCCCACACAGGCTGCATGTTGCCTGGTCGATGTCGATGTGCGTTTCCATAATTATCCCCATTCTTTCTCGACGCGTTCGATGGTTTCATCGAGCCACTGCAAGTATGCGGCTTGCTGTAGCTCTCCCAGCCGCCGTGTGGCTTCCCAAAGGCTGGCATCCTTTGCCAGGTGGGGGTACTGTTGAGCGCTTTGCCAGATTTGCTCGGCCATTTTATCGTGGATGAATTGGTAGTATTGCTCGTGTTGGCGGCGTTGCAGGTAGAGATGTGCCAGCAAATCGTTCTTCTCCAGGGCAGCAGAGAAAAAGAGCTTGAGCAAGAACGGTTCTTTGCGTTTTTCCAGTTCGATTTGGGGTTCAGCCAGCCACTGGCGTAAGTCGCTCTCTCCGTGCGGGGTGATGGTGTATACCCGGCGGTCAGGGCGTTGCTTTTGCGCCTGCACCTCCGAGCCGACGAGGCCATTGGCCTCCAGCGCTTTCAGGGTCACATAAATCTGGCTCAACTCTGCGTGCCAGAAGTGGCTGGTGGAAGTGCTAATGGCCTCTTTGAGCGCATATCCGGTCATGGGGCGATAACGCAGAAAGCCCAAAAGGATGTATTTAAGCATGGCATGTTTTCTCTTATAATAAATTATATATAAAAATTTATATATTGCAAGCCACAGTTTTGACGCTTTTCTTGACACAGGCGCGATGTACGATACAATTAGTTAGATAGGTATAACTAATTGTATGGCGCTGCAAAGCTCGTCTTCCCTTGAGGTGTTGCTGGAACTGGTCTCAGGCCTGATCGCGACCCTGGAAGGCCAGGCCGTGCAAGATGCAGGCTTTGCCGATCTTTCGATGCGCCAGGTGCACGCCTTGCAGACGATTGCGGATATGGAGCGGCCCACTTTTGGGGAGGTTGCCGAACGCCTGAAAGTTACCAAACCCTCGGTCACCGCCCTGGTCTCCACCCTAACTCGCAAAGGATACGTACAAAAGGTCCAGTCTGCCGAAGATCGGCGCGCTTATCATATCGTTTTGACTCGTAAGGGTGAGACGTTTACCGACTTGCACGAGTTGACGCATCGCAGAATGGCGCGTTTTATCGCGCAAAACCTCGATGAAACAGAGGTTGCGCAGCTATCTGTCTTGTTGGCAAAGGTCTTGCAGTCAACGAACTCTTGAGTTCTTCTTTTCGTGTGGCAAATCGCCACTTTTTTTGCGGAAATAGTTAGTTGAGTTAAACTAACTATTTTGGGTTGCGTCCATCCCGTTGAAAACGGAAAGCCATCCTCGTCAGTTGACAGAAACGAATAAGAAATGGGAGAACACCAATGAATGCAAATATTTTCCAAACGAAACATACCTGTCCGTGGTGGTTGATTGCCACGTTCGATAACCCGCTCAGGCGCCTGATTCATGACCCTCAAAAAATTCTGATGGATTGGGTAAGGCCAGGCGATGCCGTTCTCGATGTCGGTTGTGGGATGGGATATTTCACGTTGGGATTGGCAAAACTGGTTGGGGAGATGGGCCGGGTGATCGCAGCCGACTTGCAGCCCGAGATGCTGGCCGGCTTGCGCCAGCGGGCGGCACGCGCGGGGTTGTTGTCGCGCATTCAAGTGCATCAGGCTGCTCCAGAAAGGATCGGCCTGGAGGCAAATCTAGACTTTGGGCTTGCTTTTTGGATGGTGCATGAGGTGCGCCAGCAAGAAACCTTTTTGCAGGAAATTCATGGCTTGCTCAAACCAGGTGGAAAGTTTTTGGTGGCCGAGCCAAAGCTGCACGTCCCTGAAGATGCCTTCCGGCGCACGCTTCAGATCGCGCAGGCCCACGGTTTTCGTGAAATCGCCCGGCCGGCGGTACGCTTCAGCCAGGCGGTGGTGCTGGCGAAAGAGCCGCCTACTTTAACGTGAATCCTTGCGCCTCGAGCACGGCACGCAGCCCGGTGCGTGCCGGCTGGGCGGTGCGGCGGGCCGAGTGTTCCAGCCAGCCGTAGGCCTCTATTTGCCCGGCTTTGCCCGCGGCAGGCACCTGGCGGTTGTTGTAAATGCCCGTGGCGGCCATTTGGGCATCGTATTCGAACAGCACGGTATCTTGATCCGGGTTGTAGCGCTCCCAATGTAACACGGCGTTCAAGGGCAGGCGCGGGCGGATGGGGGGAGAACTGGCCGGCCAGCCGACGGTCATACCGGTAACCGGGAAGGTCAAGCGCGGCAGGCCGAGCAGTTCGATCACGGCGGCGGGATCGTTACGAATGGCCCCGATGTAACAGATACCCAGGCCAAGGGATTGGGCTGCCAGGGCGGCGTTTTGGGCGGCGATGGCGGCATCGACGGCGGCGATCAAGAAGTTTTCTGTATAGCCGGCTTCTTGCGTGTAGTTACGAATCTGGCAGGCCCGCTCGAGGCGAGCCAGATCGGCACACCAGGCCAGGAAGAGCGGTGCGGCAGCGATGTGCTTTTGCCCGCCGCACAACTCGCAGAGCCGGCTACGCTGGCGTTCGTCCGTGACGGCTACCACGCTGTACGCTTGCAGGTTCGATGAGGTGGATGTTCGTTGTGCGGCAGCGACAATCGTTTCGACGAGTGGTTTAGGGACCGGATCGGGTTTGTAATCGCGTTGCGAGCCGTGGTGGTGGATCAGTGCAAGTGTCGGATTGTGCATTGGTTCATTCTTTGGGAAGCGGCGTCGGCATGGGGGACGTCAGGCGCAGCAGTTCGAAGCCGCCCGAACCGGTCATGCCATACTTGCGGCTGACGGCAAAGTTATCCCAGTCGTAAATCTGGCCTACGCCCGGCTGAGTGGGGTCGTAGAGCATCATGGGGCGAATCACGAAGCCAACTTTTGAGTTGATATTGCTGACGGTGTATGCGCGCCCAGCTTCGTCCACGCGCGTGACGACGATCATGTGATCGAACGTGCCGCTGCGGCCGGCATACAGGTAAAGGAAGTCTCCGGGCAGCAGCGGAAAGGCGTTGTAGTCTACTTCATCCCACTGGGTATCGAAGTGATACCACGTAAAGTATTCTTCGGGGAAGTACTTGCTGAGGGTGATATGCAGCGGTTGGACGCGCGGATTGAGCAGCCAAAAGTCCCGCAGGCGGGTATCGGCCGGCAGAAGCCCGATTTCACGCAGCAGGTAAGCCGCAAAAGGCCCGCACATCAGCGAGGCGTCTTCGACGTCGCCGGGCAGGTAGTCGATTTCCTGGCGTACGAGCTGGTTGGCTTCTTCTGCCGTATCGGCCGTGAAGCGCAGCGAGATTTCGTCGAGCAGGCGCTGCTGTTCCCAGGTGAGCGCGCCACGTGGGGTTGACGTAAGGGTGGGGGATGCCGTGGCAGTAGGCAGCGCCCGAGTAGCGGTTGGTGGCACAGGGGTTGGTGTGGCCGTGAACTTTGGCGGAACGTTTGTAGGTGTCGCCGACGGCGCCGGCGTGTCTGGGGTGCAGCTTGTGCCCGGCGCCGTTGTAGCCAAAATGCTTGCTTTGACGGGCTGGCAGGCGGTGAGCCAGGTGGCCAGGATAAGTACAAGTAAGAGCTTTATTTTTATATAGAAACGGATACCGTGCATACCAGTTAAAAAATCTCCGAAGGATCAGTTCCCCGTCAGCCAAAACTCACACAGGCCCACACCGATTTCGCAGCGTCCCACTTCTTCGTTTTCCCATAAAACCCGAAACTCGGTGCTGCCACCTTGGGCCGTCCAAAAAATCCATTCGGAGTTACGCGGAGGCTTGAGTGTTGTACCATACATGTTGCCGCACTGCGCCGGCTTTAAGAACGGCTCAGCGTGCATGATTTCGAGCCGGCTGCACCACTGGTCGGGCAAAATTTGTGCGAACCTGGCCCATTCCTTGCCGTCGAACCGTTCCAGGATATTGCCGTACACGTCCAGGCGTTCGAAAGCGAACGGCCGGTACTCAACCGCGCTTCCCGACTTGTTCTGCATGTAGAAACTGCTTTCGTCATAATAGAGTACGAAGTAGTTCGTCGGTGTTGGGGATGGCAGGGCGGTCGCCGTGGATGCTTCCGGTGTGGGAGTCAGGGTTGGTGGGATAACCGTTGGAGTCGGTGATGGTGTGCTTGATGCGGCGCCTGTGGCGCTTGGGGTAACCTTGCCGGGGTCTGTTGCTTCGGTCTGCGTTGTCTTGGTCTGCGTTGCCTTGGCCTGCGTTGTCTTGGTCTGCGTTGTCTTGACGTGTGTGGCCGCTACAGAGGCCGTGCGCCCGGTTGTTTGTGCAGCGGTGTTGGGGGTTGTCGTCGTGGCGTTACTGGTTCCCGTTATGGCTTTTTGGGTCGTTGAAACGCTTGCGGCAGTCGTGGATGTTTTTGGGGTGGCCGAGGCGGCCGTTGGCGTTGCCGGTTTTTCTGTGTTCATGGGTGCGGCAGAGGCTGTGCCCGTGAATGGCAGAGTGTCGTTGGTTTGCCTTGTGCTTTCTAGTGTGTGCGTGGCCGTTTGCGGGTACAGTGCTGCCATCATGGCGGGAAAGCCGCCGTACTGGCTGGCATACCACACTCCGCCAACAATGCCGATGGCCAGCAGCAAGAGCATCCCGGAGAGCAACCAACGCAGCCTTTGCGCGCGCCGCCGGCGCGCGTCGGGCATCGTGCTGGGGAGCGGCGCCCGTTCTGCGGCCAGCTTTGCCGAGCGTTCTGCAAAGGAGATGCGCTCGGTCGGCGCCTTGACCTTGGCCGAGGGCGCTGCCAGCACCGGCGGCGGCGGCAGTTCGTTGTTCGCGGTGTCGGCGGCGGCGCCCGGTTTCAGGACGTTTTCGAGGGCGCGCATCAAGGCCAGGGCCGTGGGATAGCGTTCCTCGGGAAGCTTGCTCAGGGCGTTGATCAGGACGGCATCGGTTTCGGCGCTCAAGCTAGGGTTGATCGAGCTGGGCAGTGGCGGCGGTTCGCTGAGGTGTTTGAGGGCGATGGCGGTCGAGGAGGGATCGTCGAAAGGGATCACACCGGTCAGCATTTCGTATAAGATAACCGCGAAGGAATACAAATCGGACTGCGGCACGGCGTCGGACGAACGGCGCGCCTGCTCCGGCGATATATAGTGCGGTGTGCCGAAAGCTTGTCCGCGTGAGCCGCGCCGCTGATCGAGCGCCAGGCCAAAATCGCCCAGCACCACGCGCCCGTCGAAGGCTACCAGTACGTTGGATGGCTTGATGTCGCGGTGCACGACCCCCTTGCGGTGGGCGTAGTCGAGGGCGTGGGCGATGGCCCAGCCGATACGGAGCACTTCGGCATGGGGCATAAGTTGCCCGCGCTCCAGGCGCTCGGATAGGATGTGGGCCAGGTCCTGCCCGTCTACGTATTCCATTACAAAATAGTACAGCCCATCTTGATCATCTGCGTAATAGACCTGGATGATGTGATCGTGCCGCCAACTGGCGACCAGCCGTGCTTCTTCGACAAAACGGCGGGCGTAGTCTTCTTCACCCCAGTAGCGGGTGTCTACCACCTTGATGGCGACAGGGCGTTCGAGCTTTACATCCCAACCGTAATAGACGCGCGCCATTCCGCCGCGGCCGATCAGGCGGTCGATGCGGAAATTGGACAGTTGCACACCGATGAGCGGGTCGTCATTTTTCATGCGGGTTTGACTCCAACGGGATCGAGCAGCGGGGATGATATCTGTGTCTCGCGGCTGGCCAGCGTAATGTGCCGCAGCTCACGCGTGTATTCGTTGATCCCGCGAGCGTACGCTTCGAGATAATCGCGGGTGATCCAGGTTGCCAGGTCCGCACGCTGGGCATCCAAAAGCAACCCAACATGAGGGCGAAAATCGCGCAGAGATAGGTGCAGCGTTCCGGCTGCATCTGTAATCACCCCCCAGGCCAGGGACTTCTGTTCATTGTCGTCTTTGGCGGTAATGAAGCGAATCAACGAACTGCTCTTGGCGACCGAGCCCAGGTTTGAGAAGACCTCGCGCCCGCGGATCAGGTCGTTGAGCATATCAGAACGCTGGGGGATTTTTTCCAACATGCGCTGCACCGGTGTTGGCAAAACGCCGACCAGCTTGAGCACGCCAACGGTCGTGTCTTCGCCGGAAGATGCAATCGCCTTCGATTTTGCCACGACTTCGCCGAACCCGGCCAGGGTGGCCAGGTAGGTGCGCTGCAGTGCGTCGAACTTCTCATAAATCTTATCGCGTTTTCCTTTCGCCGTCGACTGGTAAGCGTGCAGGGCTTCCAGAGTACGGGCGTGCAGGGAGAGCAGGTCGAGTTCCTTGAGTGGAACTTCGAAGTTCATCGGATACAGGCGTTCACGTGGTTGGCGCTGGCTGGCGTCGATGGGAATCAGTACGGCAGGGTTGGTGGCGTTGGCTGCCTCGATGGCTTCCAGGGCAGAACGGGCGGCGGCGGCCACTGGCCCGCCCTCGCGCAAGGCCTCTTTGAGCGCCTGGAGCATGGCGCCATCAGGACGGTAGGTAGCTGCGTGGATGGCGCGGTAGAGCAGCAGCAGATCGTTTGCCGTCAGGCGGATATTCTCGTTACGCCGTTCGAGCAGTTTGCGCAAGGTGAGGATGGCCTGGATATTGACGGTGTTGGTTTCTACGCTGACCTCAGGGGTTACACGCGGCGCTTGGGCGATCAACGCCAGGTCGGAGGACGCAAACTCGATGGAAAGCTGGTGTGTTTTGGCAGGTGCTGCATCTGCTGCGGGCAGGCGGTGCAGGTAAACGGCCCAGGCCAGGGCTTCGTTGGTCAGAATCTCGGCCAAGGCGGCCCCCCACACGCCGTCGAAAAAGATGTGAGACAGATCGAATACGAAGGTTTCGCCGGTATCAAAAATGGTCATGGCGTGGCTGCCCACCCCGCGTTCGGCCTGGCGTAGTTCGGCCAGAGGCAGGCTGCGGGCGCGCACATCCCCATTGATGATGATGGGGGCATTTTGCAGCGCTTCGAGTTCTGCCCGCAGCGATGCGGTGAAACGCTTGTTGAGGCGCGGCCAGGCTTCCCGGCGCATACGCGCCAGCGGCAGCAGCGGGTTTACGGCAGACGGGCTTTCTGCGAGAATCTCGTTGACCATGGCGCGTACCGTCTGTACATCGGTTGGCAGAGACGAGTCTGGCTGGCAAACGGGAAGTAAGGTGTACTTCCCTTGCCAGATCAAAGCGATGCGGGCATCTTTGAGCGGAATGGGTTGGCGCGTCTCGTTGTAGGCGTCCGGCGCCAGCTTGGCAAGGATCGTCATCTGGCGTTGGTACGCCGGCAGGTCGTTTCCCTTGGCGGCCTGAATCAGGGTGACCCACTCGCGATGTTGGGCGGGCGGCAGGCGCTTCAGGGCGTCTTCGATGAGCGTATCGAACTTGCGCCGGCGGTAGAGTGCATAGGTTTCATCGGGAGCGGCATCCACGCCGCGTGCGTAGGGACGTTGTTTCTCCCACTGGCGGAACAGGCAGGCGAAATTGGCCGCGTTGGGCAGGCTGCGCGCGACGGTTGTCAGCAAGCTGGTATACACGCGCTCACGCCACTCGTTTTTGAGCAGTTCATGGTACTGGTGCAGGCTGTAGATGCAGGTCATCATCCACGCCGTGAGCCGGTTGGCCTTGGAGAGACGGATGCCGTGACGGGATAACTCCGTGTCGAAGCCGAAGGTTTCGAGCGTGTGCCGGGCCGTGTCTTCGCGCAGGGCATACTCGACATAAAACTGCCAGGCGCCTTCGGGAAAATAATCTTCAATGGATTTCCCGGCCAGTTTGAGCAAATTACGATAGCCCCACAGCACGGCTGCCGGGCCGGCGAACAAGGTGCCGTATACGGCGGTGTCGAGGACTTGTTCGACACCGTTGATCAGCATGTTGATGTCCCGCCGGGCGGCCGCATTCCCCATTTGATGGCGTCCGGTGACCCGCAGCAGGCCGTTCAAAATCATGCTAGGAACGTTGCCCGCCGGCACAACCTGCGCCACAAGATCGGTCAGTTTTTCAATTTCCGGCAGCGATAGATGTGAGAGTTGGCGTGCCGCGCTCGATTCGGCAATCACGCGCAGCTCTCCTGCGGTGCGTTGTGTGGCCTGGGCAAACCGTTGTTCTGCATTCACGTTAAGATTTTACCCCAAAGTCGAGTTTACGGTAGAACCCCCTCGAACTCATTCATTATCATTTTTTTAAGGATCTGCTTATGGTTTGGGCGCTGGCGAGGCAGATACCCTCGAGCGAACGTTCTTGCAGCGGATCGCAGTTACCTAGCAGCCCGCCGGCGATGAACACGTTGTCGTAGTATGGTTGGCCGGCCCCATCCAGCGGTTGCAAGGTTTCGTTGGCTGCCAGGCCGGCGCCAAAGATGGCATGACCCTGGGGCGAGAAGAAATCTGCATCCAGCCACTGCAAGCGGTTTTCGGATGCGGGCACCGGCAGGCCAAGGACACACTCACGCACCGTGCCGTCCGGGTGTGTGCCTATTCCGCCGCCCAGGATGCCGCCGGTTGCCAGGACGAAATGCTTTGCGGCGTGCAGCATGTGGCGCGCAGCTGCTTCGCTTTGCAAGGCGAGCAGATGGCGCTCTTCTCCGATTGCACCATTCACCTGCATCCCGTCGAAAATTTGCCCGCCGGCCTTGCGGATGGCGCTGCCGAGCAGCGTTGCCAGACGGATGCCGGGAATGGACGGCGGCAAGCCGGGAATTTCGAAGACGGGCAAGCCGAGCTGCGCTTTCAAGTCTTCCAGGGCCGTGGGAGCCTGATGCAAACCGAGGACAGCCGGCAGGCCCACCCGGCTGGTGCCAGCCAGATGCGGGCGAACGGCCTGGGCGACCTCGCGCCGGAAGGCGGGGCTGTCGAAGAGACGCGCCAGGATGACGGCGTTGGTGAAGCGCCGGCCGCGCAGCGCGGGCAGATCGAGCAAGCAGGCGCCGGCTTCGACGCCCTGGGCGTTGAGGTTGTCGGCGATCAGGGCCGGGTAAAAATCGAGAAATTGCTCGAAGCCGACGATCAACATCTTGCCCGGTTGGCGAGGATCGCCGGCGACGAAGCTGGCCGGCGCGAGGCAGGTGGGACGCAGCGCCCCCGCAGCGGTTGGCAGCAGCCAGTTTTGGTCGATTTCACCCAACAACGGGTAACCGGCTTCTTCGCATAGCGCCTGGAGCTTGCGCATTGCTGTCAAAAGCGCCTCGACGCCCGTGCGTGCGTAAGGGTGCTTTGGCGAGGACAGCGCCAGTTCGGTGAGCGCCTGCCGTGGTGCCGTAACAGCCGGCTGGTTTTCCGAGGGCAGGCAGCCCAGTACGTCCACGCAGCCGCTGGCCCAGTGCGTGGTACCGGCGCCTTTGCTGATCAGCTTGACCGAAAGGCCGTTTTCCGCGCACAGCCAGGCCGTCATCAAGCCGGCCAGCCCGGCGCCGACTACCAGAACATCTACCGGCCGGGTGGCCGGTGTGCTGGCGGCTGGCGCCGGCGCGGCGCCAGGGTGCGGGGGAGCGGTTCGGCCTGTGGGTGAAGTGGGTGGCTCGACCGGCGGAAGGTAGGGTGTGGCAGCCAGCGCAGACCGGTGTGCACCCGGTAAGGCCGGGATGTTGAGCACATTCAGGTAGATCAACTCGTTCAGGCGTTCCTGGCGCAGTTGTTGGCCCCATAAAACGGGCCGTACGCCCTTCCAGCGCTCCTGAAGAAAGTCGTACAGGGCAGTGTTGGTGGCGGTTTTGGATTGCATGTGCTCGGGCGGTGACTGGTGAAGGATGCCCGCCGCGCGCAGGGTGCAAAAACCGGCCTGACAGGGGCCTTTGCCCAGGCGCACTTCGCGGCGAACATCGTCGAGGGTGCGTGCGCCTTCTTCCAGGATGGCGCGGCGGATGTCGGCGGGTGTGACCAGTTCGCATTCGCACACCAGTTGGCCGAAATCCTGGCGTGTTTCGATGCCAGCCAGACGATGGCCCAGGGAATAGTAGCGGCCGGGTTGTGTTTCCCGGGCGCCGGTTTCGGCGAGCGTTTCGAGATGCGTGCGGCATTCGCGCTGCGTCCCCAGGATCTCGCAGGCACGATCGGCGGTGACTTCGGCCATCTTGCGATAAGTGGTCCACTTGCCGCCGGTAATGGTCAGCAGGCCGGGAGTGCCATCGCGTGCCGCGTGATCGAGGAGCACAAAGGCGCGCGTGATCTCACGGTTTTGCTGTGCGACTGCTTGGGACACCGGCACAGGCGCCTGCGATCCGGCGGCCGCGGGATGGGCGCCTTGCCCGCTTGGCCCGGCACGCTCCTGGTACAGAGGCCGTACGCCGGCCCAGGCGCGTAAGAAGCGCATTTGGCGGAAGCCAGGGATCAGCTTTTCTCCCTCGTTCAACATTAACTGCACTTCCCAGTCCTCGATGCCGAACGCATCGGGGTCGGGCGCCTTGGTATCGGTTGTACCGATCACGGCCACCGTGTGGGTGGGTACGAGGATATCGCCGTCGCCGGGCATTTTGCAGCGGTTGATCACCGTGTTGACGATGCGGTGGTTGGCTGCCAGCATAACCCCTTTACCGGGGACCATTTGCACGTCGATGCCTGCCGTGGCGGCCACCTTGCCGGCCCAGGCGCCGGCGGCGTTGATCACCAGATCGGCGTGGATGTGTACTTCTTCATCCTTGAGCAGGTCCCGGCAGACGGCGCCGGTGATGCGCCGCTCGGCGCCTGGCCCGCTGGCGGACAGGTGCGTTACCGGGTGGTAGCGTAGAATCTGTGCGCCGCGCGCCTGGGCATCCCGGATATTGATGCGTGTAGCCAGAAATGAATCGGCGGCGGCGTCGGGCACGCGCAGGCAGCGGGTGATGGCCGGGTTGAGCAGTGGTTCCTGGCGCAGCATCTCGTAGATGGGCACTTCCTCGATCGGAATCCCGGCCTGCCGGCAGCCGGCGAGCAGGCGTGGCGCGTAAGCCGGATCGTCCCCGGGCGTGAGCACGAAGAATCCGCCGGTGTCTTCGATGCACTGCGGCAGGATGCGTCGCAGGATGCGGTTTTCTTCGATGCATTCCCGGGCCGCCAGTGGGTCCTTGACGGCGTAGCGCGCACCGGAGTGGAGCAGCCCGTGATAGCGCCCGGTGGTGCCGTCGCTCAGGTCGCGGCGTTCGACGAGCACAGTTTCGAAGCCGCGCAGGGCCAGGTCGCGTACGATGCCGGCCCCGGTTGCGCCGCCGCCGATGATGAGGATTTCAGTCTGGATTTTGCGCATGGTTCGAAAAGATTTGTGCACTGGTGACCTGATCGCGTCCCTGGGCCTTGGAATAGTGTAAGGCGGTGTCTACGGCGCGCAGCAGCGCTTCAGGGGTTTGGCCGTGTACGGGGTAAGCGGCCACGCCCAGCGAAATCGTCACCAGCCCGAGGGGCTGTTCGCGGTGATAAACGTTCATTTTCTTGCAGGCTTCGCGCAGTTGCTCTGCGCGCCGTGTGGTGTCGTCGAGCGACGATTCGGGCAGGATGAGGATGAATTCTTCGCCGCCGTAGCGGCAGGTAACGTCATCGGCGCGCAGGTTCGTTTTCAGCGTGTTGCCTAACTCGCGTAGCAGTGTGTCGCCGGCGGCATAACTGAAGGTGTCGTTGAAGGTCTTGAAGTAGTCGATGTCGAGCATGATCACGCCCAAAGGACGGTCGTAGCGGATGGCGCGGCGGATTTCACGTTCGAGGGTTTCTTCCATGTAGCGCCGGTTGAAGAGGCCGGTCAGCGGGTCGCGCACGGCTTGCGAGCGCAAAATTTCGCCGAGCTTGAGGTTGGCCAGGGCCAGGGCCGCGCGCTCGGCAACCGAAACGACAAATGGTTCTTGTTCCAGCGCCTGTGCTTCGGAGGAAAAGCGTACGTGCATCATCCCCAGTGTTTCTCCCTGGGCAAACATGGGGACGCAAATGAAGGGAAAAAAAGCATCGTTGCCGCCCGATCCATCCGCCGACCTGCCGAGGTGTTGGCAGCGCAGGCGGTTTTCTGGTTTCGATACCAGGTGCACGCGCCCGCGGCGTATAGCCCAACAATCGTTGGTGTTGGCAACGCATTCTCCTGCCGGAATTGTACTCGCTTCTATGTTCCACGAAGCGACCATTTCCAGCAGGTTCCCAGTACTGTTCAGGATGTATAACTCCCCGCTCTGCTCTTTGAACATACGTGCGCCAAACTGGCGAATCACTTCATAAGCGTCTTTGACGAAGTGGCAGCTTTGCAACAACTCGCCCATGTCGTTGAGCAGCCTGGTCTCGTAGTTGCGTTTTTCCAGTTCATCGACCCATTGGGTCAGCTTCTGGTTAGCGATATGCAAAGCTTCCTCAATCTGGCGGCGCTCGGTGATATCGCGCCCGATTCCTACGAGGCCAACGATCTCGCCGTGTGTATCGTAAAGTGGGGTTTTGGTCGTCAGAATCCACCGCCGCTCGCCGGTGTGATCGGGGCCTGGCTCGACCCGGTTAATCAGCGGCGTACTGCTTTGCATGACCTGCTGGTCGTCTGCCCAAAAGCGTTCTGCCAACTCGGCATCCATCAGGTCGAAATCAGTTTTGCCCAGTACTTCCTGATCCGATTTGGCGCCGATCGAGCCCCAGTCAGCAGGATTGGAAAGAACCTTTTGCCCGAGAAGGTTTTTGACATAGACACGGTCAGGCAGGCTGTCGATCAGCGTACGCAGCAGGTTGCGTTCGCGCCCGAGTTCTTCCTCGACGCGTTTGCGTTCGGTGATGTTCTCGATGGTGCCGTCAATGTAAAGTACTTGTTCGTTTTCGCCGAAGATGGCGTGAGCGGAATTCCGCACCCAGATCCGTTCGCCATCCTTGCGGCAGAGTTCGAGTTCGTGCACGATGACATCGTTCTCGCGGTACTGCTGCCACGAGAAATTGATGCTGGCAGGCTCGACACAGAAGTTGTGGGCCGAGTGCTTTTGCACGATCGCTTCGGGGTTTTCGAAGCCGAGCATCTCGGCCAGGGTCTGGTTGACGTGAAGGATCAGCCCTTCGTGATCGGTACGGTAAATGCCGATGGGGATTTTTTCAATCAGCGACTGGTACTTCTCCTGGCTTTCGCGTAGCCGGTGCGTGGCTTCGTGGCGCGCCTGTGCCAGCCGGTAAACCATCTCGATGACGACGGCTTCACTTAGGCCGGCGATGGCAATCGTTTTGAGCGAGGCGCCAAAGTGAGCGGACGTTTTGCTCGCCGTCCAGATGGCCGTTGCCACCAACAGGAAAACCGAACCCCAGGAGACCCAGCGGTTAAAATAGAAAGCGGCCCACAAAACTGGAAGGATGAAGACAATTAACAGATTTTCCGAGAGGTCCGTCTGAATAATGATGGTGCCACACAAGGCTAACGCCAGGCCATAACTCCCCAAAAACAGCCAGGGGGCCAGCCTCTCCTGATGACGCTTAACCCGATCCCGCATACACCGCTTCCCTGAAACCGAAAAAAACTATTGAAAGTAACTTCTCAAGAAAGCGGGGTGTGGGGTGTTGTGGGCGAGCCAGGCAACCGGATTGCAACTCGCCCACAACACCCCACTTCCCCTTCTTTTTGAGAAGTTACATTGAAAACTATGCCCAATTCAGCGATCTTTGTACGGCTTTTTGCCAGTCTGTGCACATTTTCTGACGGGCTGTTTCGCTCATTTGTGGGCGCCACGTCTGGGATACCTGCCAGTTGGCGCGCAAATCGTCGAGCGTTTTCCAGATTCCTGCGGACAACCCGGCGGCGTACGCAGCCCCCAGGGCAGTGGTCTCGCTAATATGGGGGCGAACGACTGGCACATCCAGTAAATCGGCCTGGAACTGCATCAATAATTGATTATATACCATCCCCCCGTCTACCTTCAGTGCTTTAAGTACTACGCCGGAGTCGCGGTGCATGGCATCGAGTACTTCGCGCGTCTGGAATGCGGTTGCTTCGAGCGCCGCGCGAGCAATGTGACCTTTGTTGGCATAACGCGTCAGCCCGGCGATCACGCCACGGGCATCGGACCGCCAGTGTGGGGCGAACAGCCCTGAAAAGGCGGGTACGAAGTACACCCCGCCGTTGTCGGAGACGGTTTGCGCCAACGCTTCCACATCCGACGATTTTTCGATCAGCCCAAGGTTATCCCGCAGCCATTGCACCAGCGCGCCCGTGATGGCGATCGAACCTTCCAACGCATACACGGCCGGCTGGTCGCCGAAGCGATAGCCTAGCGTGGTCAGCAACCCGCTCGTCGAAGGCACGATCGTATTGCCTGTGTTCATGAGCATAAAGCACCCCGTGCCATAGGTGTTCTTGGCTTCGCCGGGGGAAAAGCAGGCCTGGCCGACCAGGGCGGCGTGCTGATCGCCCAGGATGCCGCAAATCGGGATGGCGGCCCCGAAAGGCCCGTCGGGCTGCGAGTATCCCCAGGGTTCGGTTGCGCTCGAGGCAACGATGCGCGGCAGCACACCGGCCGGAATTTGCAAGGTGTGCAAAATTTCGGCATCCCAATCGAGTGTTGTCAGGTCCATCAGCAGCGTGCGGCTGGCGTTGGTGGCATCGGTAATATGTATCCCGCCTTTCGGCCCGCCGGTCAGGTTCCAGACGAGCCAGCTATCGATGGTGCCGAAGCAGGCCTCGCCGCATGCGGCGGCTTCTTGTACCGCCGGAACGTTTTCCAGCAGCCACTTGATCTTTGGCCCGGCAAAGTAGGTCGCCAGCGGCAAGCCCGTCGTGGCGCGAAAGCGATCCTGGCCGCCTTCTGTGGCCAGGACATCGCAGATTTTTTTCGTGCGCGTATCCTGCCAGACGATGGCGTTGTACAACGGTTGGCCGGTGTGGCGGTGCCAGATGACGGTGGTCTCACGCTGGTTGGTAATGCCGATGGCTCGAGGGATGCGCTGGTTAGGCAGCGCCGCCATCGCAGCCTGAACGACTTCTTGCGTTCGCTGCCAGATTTCCAGTGGGTCGTGTTCCACCCAACCGGGCTGCGGGTAGATTTGGCGGTGTTCTTTTTGCGCAGAACTGGCAACCTGCCCGTCCTGGCCAAAAAGGATACAACGCGTGGATGTGGTGCCTTGATCGATGGACGCGATCAGATCAGACATGGGAGACCTCCGGTTTGTGATGTCAGTTTTACGGGCCAGCGCATCGGTTTGTGGGTTGCTTCGGCAAGCAGTTTGGATGGGTGGCGAGGCGTTGTGGGGTAAAGAAAGCGAGCCGCCTGCGCCGCGTTACTGGATCGCAATTTGTTCAGGGCCGGTGACGATGATTTCCAGCGCGCCGTCATATTCTTCGATGGTGCCGGTCACGCAAATTTCCTGGCCGCTGTAGATTCCTTCGGGTTTTCCGGGAAATTTGTGGCGATCTTGCGCCCAGATAACCACGGTAAAGCGATCGGGGTTGGGATAGTTTTCCCCGATGTTGAGAAAGGTTGGTTGGCCCTTGCTGCTTTCGGCAAAGTGAGCGCCCATCACCGGCCCGCACAGGGTGACGGACTCTCCGACGTATGCGCCGGCTTCGTCCCAGGTGATAAAACTGGCGGTTGCTGTCGGGGCCGATGTGGCGGTCCTGCGGGGGGGGATCGTGCGGGTGGGGCGGGTGGGCGTGGATGTCGCGCTGGGCAGGTGTTTGGTGACAACTGCCGTGTGGGTTGGCGTAAACGTGGCGATCAAACCGCTCTGAACAGAGGTGGCCGTGGCGACAGCAACGGCGGTGGGTGTGGGCCGGCTGCACGCGGCGAGAAACAGCCACAGGCCGATGATGATGGACCCATGAGAAAAAAAGCGGCATTTCAAAAAGCATAGCTGCAAGTTCATGATCAACCCTCCACTGTCTTTGCTTGCTATATCGAACGGAATTTACTTTTTTTGGCTCTCCGAGCTTCGCCATGAAAGGGATTCTTCACGCTCAGCCCGGAAGACCTTTTTTTTCCATCACATCCAGCCTGGCAGCCTGGTAGGGTGCACTGATATCGGGGATGGCTTCGGCGCCGGCGGCGAAGGCTGCGGCGATGCCCAGGCTGACTTCTTGCCAGTAGGCGCGCGCCGCGGCCCATTTATCCTGCCGAAAGCGCCGCACCCATGCATGCAGCGACTCGTCGGCCAGGCCGTGGTTTTCCCATTTTTCGAGAAATTTCCATACAATGTCGACCGTACGTTCCGACTCCCACATGCCGGTGGCTTCTCCCTCTGCCGCATAGATTTCTTTGGCCAGTTGGAACTGGTGGCCTTTGTAATCCAGAGGATATTGGTAGTGTGCTTCGATGATCTCATCGACAATGGCTTCGACCCACTTGCGGTGGAAGCGGCATACGCCGCTGTTCTCGCTGAACAGTTCGTAGACCATGCGCTCGACGCATTTCCTGCCCAGTTCGCGTGGCGGCACGTAGTCGACGCCGTAATAGACGAAGTACTTACCCATCATGGGCATGGGGGCGAGCATACCGGGAACCCAATATTGGTTCGGGGCCATGTTGCCTTTTTCGCCGTGGCTGGTGTAAACGGCGTGATGCGTGATGTGTGTTCCATATTGACTGGCTAACTCGTGAGCGGCGGCGCGCATGCCGGCGCGGAAAGGTGCGCCGCATTCGGCGAAGAGGATCATTTCGACGATTTGCTGTGCGTAGGCAGCATTACGGGCGGAATCGGCGACGACGTCGAAATCGCCTTCGCCGGCGGCAAAATCAAAGTTCATTTCCTGGCGTGGTGGCAGGCCGAAATTGGCCGGATCGATCAGCTTTTTCCAGATCAATTCCATGATCCATGCCACAGTGCCACCCATCTGAATGGCATCGGAGGCCATGGCATCGACGTAATGGTTGATCTGCTCGGCGGCGCGCTGGTCGAAGACGCCGATTTGTGGGCCGAGCGCGTGGTAGGGTTCGTAGTCTTTCTTGTAGACGCCGACGTATTTTTTGCACGCTACCGAGCACGGCTCGCCGCAGTGGGCGAAATTCTTGGTTTCAATCGACTCTTCGTTGAATTGTTTCAGGTAATGCTGGGCGATCAACGTCTCCTGCTGTGCCAGGCGGGCCTGCTCGCTTTCGTAAACGGAAGCATAGTTGAAGCTGAAGAGCTTGTCTTCGGCGGTGTGCAGGTTGACGCCCAGCGTACCGCCGGTCTGGAAACCCGGCACGTAGCGGTACTTTTCCGTGGCACCCAGGTCGACTTTCATCATGGATTCGCCGTAATACTGCTGGAAGTAGCTGTCGATTTCCTTCGAGTCTTTCAGATCGGGGTCTTCCCAGTCGCCGCCGAAGATACAGGCTGCGATGCGATGGCTTTGCAGCAGGCGCGAACCCAGCCCCCCGCGCCCGGCCCAATCGTCGATAGGGGTAATGCGGCCCTTTTTAACGTGGTTGCTGCCGATGATGCCTTCCGGGGTCGTGCGCGCCGCCGGGCCAACCGCAAAGACGCGCACCCAGTCGCCGTCGTATTCGCTGCCGTATTTATCCAGAACGTACTGCTGCAGGGCGTAGAAACCGATTAGCGCATTGCCATCCAGGTCGGCGTAGCCGGTCCAGATCAGGTCGGGGTTGATCGGTTCCAGGCGGACGCTGATTTCGCCGCTTTTGTGGTTGAGGATTAGCACCGAATCCTGCGGTGCCTGCCCCTCCAGGCAAACGAAATCTACCCCCACGCGGTGCATGATATAGGCCGCACCACCCATCGAGGAGACGTAAAAGCCTTCCCAGGCGGGTGAATAGCCACAAAACACCAGGCGGCGTGTGCCCGGAATGCGCGAGCCGGCCAGCGGGCCGCCGCCGAAGGTGAGGATGTTGGGAGGAAGGAAACTCGGCGATTGAATTTTGCCGGCTCGGGGAACTTCTGCCTTCAACTTTTCCAGTTCGCTGGTATAGCGCGCCCAGCCGTAGTCCACCGGGCCGATGATGCGATGTTTGTTGATACGGGCGCGGATCGGGTTGATTTGGTACTCGCCGCTGGCAAGATGGACGATCAGTTCGCGTTGGTTGAGTTGCAGGGTCATGGTCAGGTAGACTGGGTGTTACGGAAACAGGTAAACGTGTAGGGAGATTTTAGCACGAAAGTTGATCTTGCCCATGTCACCTTTTGCCCGCCAAAATGTGGAAAGTGGCGCCAGAATGCCCTGGCGCCACGCTATCATCGAAAACCCATCGTCTACCGCGTATACATGATCAGTGGTAAGAAAATCTTGTTCCCTCCAGGGATAACGACTTGGGTGACCAGTACCGATGAATCTGTGATGCCGCCGGCGCCTGTGGCCGTGATGGTAACTGTATCGCTAGTGCCTGGAACAGCATTCGGTGGAATGGTAACAACAATGCTGAAATCAGTGCTTGCGCCAGCGGTCAACGTGATAGGCACGCTCGGAACTGCGACATCCCAGCTATTACCCGAAGTAGTAATGGAGAAGGTATTGGTCATGACGCCAGTGTTGGTAATTTGCAGGGTGTAGGTAATAGTTTCTCCAGCCAGGCCACTCGTTGTAGCCGTAGGAGGCGCCAATACGACCCCATTCTCAAGGGAAACAACGTTCATGACGACAGGAATCTGAATGGTCGGAGAGAGTGGATCGTTGCTGTTGATCGCTAACGCCGCTATATAAGTGCCGGTAGTACGGTTGGTTGCATCAAAGGTAACTGTGATCGCCTGGGTGCTATCGGCTGTCAAGGTGCCTGTGCTCGGGTCTTCCAAGAGCCAGGGGACTTCGTTCGATGAAGTGAGGTATTTCGCACTCGCCTCAATAATGCTTGCCGCTTCTGTTGTTGATTCCAAATTAGCAAGATCAAAGGCCGTATAGATTGCCTTGTAGCCATTGCGGTTTATCGCCACACCGCCAGCATAGCCAGACGATGTGTATCTGAAGATGCGTGTTCCTTCTGTGCCTGCTGTGAAGCCATCTGCATCGGCACCTGAGGCGAGTTCCACCAGGTTCATCTCTGCCATGATATTCTCCCCGGCGAGCATATCTCCACAAGTGTCTACTTGATAAGTGGCCTGGAGGTAGGTTTTGTAGAAATCTGTATCTCCCAGGTCACGCCCCAAGTTGTTGTCGGAAACGTAGAGTGCGCCGCCAGCATTCAGGTAGGCGATCAGCCTGGGTAAAATTTCTGGCGACGGTGTCCCCGCGTAGAAGATTGCCTGATATGCCAGTATTTGCGCTGCAGGAATGGATAGAAATTCTTCATTGGGGACATATTGGTAGTTGTAGCCTAGTCCAGCCAACGTGGTTGTTATCAGATCTCCCGAAGCGTCGTTGCCAACAACCAGGATGGTCACGATGTGGGCTTTTTCGGCGATCTTGAAGGTTGTGCTTGCAGCGCCGTTATTCAACAGTTTCAACGGCAGGGTTTCCAAGTCCCCTGGGGAAAGTGTCACCGTGAATTGGTGCGGTTCGACGCTGATGCAGGGTGCCAGCAGGCGCAGATCGAAATCCTGGGTGGTGATATGGCCGGCGGCAATCGCTACGGCATTGACAGAGGCTTCTTGGTAGCTTCCGGCGCTTACGCGGATCGTCAATGGGCCTTCTGCCGCGGGCAGCCACAACAGGTAGCGCCCCTGAGAGTCGGTGGTCACCGTATAAGTTTCTCCACTGCCTTTGATGACCACTTCTGCGCCCTCGAGACTCGCAGGAGACGCGCCACACTGTCCTAAGCCGGTTACAGTGCCGCTTACCGCGCCCCAGTCAGGCGGCGCTTGTACGGTCATGGTTACGGGGACCACCGGTGTGTTGTAGGGTGTATCACTGGAGATTTTCAAGGAGGCGTAGTACGTTCCCGGTTGGTCAACCTGGGTGGCATCAAATACTACTTCGACAGGTTGTGCCTCGGAAATTGTTATGCTGCCGGAGTGTGGACTTCCGCTCAACCAGGGCACATTCGATGTGGTTGGGAAGGCGAAGGCATCTACTTCAGTTTGATACTGGAACAGCCCCAGCAACGCAGTATTGCCTGTCGTTGTGTCAGCAATACGCAACTCTGCTTCATCCGAGTTCCCGTTAAACGCGGCAAGATACAACACCCCTGTCTTTTCATCGAAATCCATATCCTGAGCGAAGTGGGCATTGAAGCCGATTGATCCGATGGGCCTGCTTGTGCCCGTTTTTGGATCGATTTGGAATAACAAATCTGTGACAACGTCAACACCATACATCTCGTTATCTGTGTTGATGGCAACATCGATCAAGCAGGGAATTCCCGTATTTCCAACGATCGTCAATACGCCAGTAGCAGGGTCAACGGTATATAGCGTAGACGAACCGCCGCAATCGCTCGAAGAAGCGTACAATGTGCCGTTGCTGGTACCCGCCATACCGGTCCACGCCTCGCCGGCAACTGGCGTAGCCGGTCCAATGGCCATCACCGTACCAATGGCCGTATCGATTGTGTGAAGTTGGTTCAGCTCATAGTCAAGTACATACAGTGTGCTGAAGTCGTCATTGATGAAATCACCTGCAAAATAATTACTGCCGCTCAAGTCAGCGATGTGCTCCCACACACCAGGAATAGTTGTATTCGGCATGTAGAATAGGAACGGTGTATCGTTCGAGATAACCACGCCATACGCTGGCTCGCCCGTCAGAAGGGCAGGTGGATACGCAGGTTCATTGGTTTCGGTGTGGTACCCATTCTGGGGGGCTCGATCCAGTGAATCTGGCACGTTGCTGGCGGGTACTATCTCTTCGAAAGACGGAATAGTCACAAGGGGCAGGTTCTGTCCACCGGGCAGCTCGCTAATTTTCCAGGAAAGCAGGCCGGAACCGGTGTTTTCCAGAGTCAGGGTGAGTGTTTCCACACTACCCATATCCACGGTAGCATGGAGAGGTGTTGTATCTGCAACCAGCTTGCCCGCCGGTAGGGCAAAGTCCTGGTGGGCAACGCCCCCTGGCGTTACATTGACCACTGCGACATCGGGCAAGTACCCGCCCGGTATGGTTGCTGTAACTGCCTGGCTGGCCGCGGTATATAGGATGTAAAGACCATCTCCCACTGCCGGATCGTCTGGCGTCTCAACGCTCACCGCTTGGCTATCCGATCCGGTTACGGAAACACCCACCAACGGTTTAGATGTGTTTTCATCATACGTATACCCTACCAACACGCCTCCGCTTGTTGGCACATTGCAGGTTGGGTCAAGCACAATGTCATCGACGTGAATATCATAACCGTTGTCGCTAATGCCTAATAGACCAACCAGGAGGCTATTTGCACTGCTGTAATCGGCAAGGCTGATCGTGTGCTGCGCCCAGCCGGCTGAACCATCGTAACGCAAGACAGGATCTCCCACATTTGTCCATATAGCTCCTCCATCGGTCGAGACCTGAACTTGAACCCGGTCACTGTAAGATCGAGCTTCGATATTATGATACATCCAGAAGCGCAAGTCGGTACTGGACAAGGCTGTCATATCTACGGCGCTCGTGCGGTACAAGCGAGTACTCTCACTGAGTGTAGAAAAGGAATTGAAATAAACCAGGTTAGGCGTGCTATGGGATGAAGCGTCAGATGGACGGTGGCTACCGGCACTTGTCAACCAGTGACCTAGTTCGTTCACGACATCTACCGCTGCCCAGTTTTTCGGCAAGGCCGGCGGAGTCACACGGTCAAAGCTTTCGCCAAAGCCGCCAAACGAGTATCCCGGCGCGTTGCAGGTGGATGTGTCGGCCTGAAGTTCAATGTTTTCGATGGCATTGCCGGTGAGAGGAGCCACGCTGTGCGAGGCGATCGAGTACCCGCTTACAAAAGCTTCCACCCATAGCATGTGGGCGAAGCCTTCGGGCAGTTGAATGGTGTAGGAGCCGTCTACAGGGTCGTTCCAAACCGGTTCGCCCGGATAGCCGTCAATCGTGATCCTGGCGTACAGCGGCCAGCCAGTATTGGCATCGCCAACGATACCGGTTACGGTGTACCAGTTTGCTGGCGTCATAGGAATGGGTAAAGTGGTGGTCATACCTTCCATCACTTGAACCCCTTCGATCACCGTTGTCTGGTAGCCAAAAGCAGCGGCGGTAACGGTCAGCGTGTCGGTGAGGACACCAATATGATAGGAGCCATCCATGCTGCTCATGGTGGATGCACTGTTCGTGACAATGGTGCCTTGCGCCACAACCGATACATTGGGGAGCGACTGGGAAGTTGCGGCATCATATAGGGTGCCCTCCAAAACGCCAAAACCTTCCGGCTGGAGAATGTTGTAGACCACAATTGCAAAATCCTGGTCGGTGGCATCGCCGACATTGGGCACACCATCGTCGGCAATATTAGCCGCAGTGACGGTGAGATTGAGTATACCGTTTGTACCTGCCGGCAAGAAAATGGCTTCGTAGTTATTTGCTCTGTCGGGTGTCCCTCGGATTACGCTCCACTGGCCGGAGAAGTGATTTCCCAGGTAAGTGCTGCCGCCGTTTTCGACGCGTAAGTCCAGGTCGTTTACCAACGGGCTGCTGGAGCCGAGTGCAGCGGCTTTATCTGTATACGCCAGCACAATGCGTACCGGCTTGCTTGGATCGGCCACCACACCGCTGAAATTCCATTGCTCTCCTGTGTTGTTGAAAAGATGAGATTGGTCGAGCAGATAGCGAGGCGTATCGTCAAACCCTAGTTCCATATTGGGCATGCCATAACCCTTGTTGTTGCTGGGTAGGGTGTCGTTCGCAGATTGACCGGTGAGATAGGTGGGGTGTGCGATGAGATAGGCCTTCATCATGGCCGGGCTGGGTGCGATGCCATACTGGTGTTCCAACCAGTAATAATACAGCGAGCCGACGCCCGCTACGGCCGGTGTCGAGTGGCTGGTACCAGACGAAGCCGCAAACACAGTCTGGTTCGACGGGCGATACATGTCACATACACTGTTGCCGGTGTAATTTGCACTGCTGCTGGCCGTGCCTTGGATGTGCGTACCTGGCGCCACCAGCTCGGGCTTGGCGCGCCCGCCAGGGGCAGGCCCGCGGCTGGAGAAGTAAATCACATCCATTGCGTTATTGGCGCCTGTAGGATCAATATCACATCGGTCGACCCAGTCCCCATTTTCGTCTGTTGGGCGATAATTTTCTGACGCTCCCACGGTAATCATGTTTTTGCCGTTGCCAGGTGTGCCAACAGTACCATTGCTTGATCCTGCATTACCGGCAGCGAAGAAAAAGATCATTTGCTGATTTCCGGCCTCCGTCAGGTCGGCGTCGCGCACGCCGACATCGTAGGCCTGCGATGACTCGTCATAAGTTTTGGCACAGAGGGAACATCCCCAGGAATTGGTGCTGATTTGTGCGCCCAGGTCTTGCGAGTGCTTGATAAGCCCTGTATCGGTTCCGCCGCAAGCGCCTGTATCGAAGTAGCCCTGGTCAAAAACACTTGTGCTTGCTATGCGCCCGAATGGGTTTACGCCCAGGCCGCGCAGGTACCCGTGGGGGTCTTTGAAAGGAAAGCCATTGCGAAAATCGTAACTGCCAACGATGCTGGTGTTGATATGCCCGTGGCCGTCAACCCCCTCACCGTTCGAAGAACTCGTGCAACTGCTCACATAGGCCAGGCGGCTCGGGTTCGTGGCGCTGCCAAACTGGTGCAGGGTTGGATCGCCTGAATTGACCGTGCCGTTGCCGACGCCATCATCCGTGATGTCTACAATGGGGTAGTCAGCAGGGTCGGTGCTGACCCCAATTGTTTCGGTCAGCCACTCCAGGTAGCCGGGTGAAGCCGGGCCAGCTTGCCCGGTGTTGAAGTGCCCGGCCAAAATCTGACCCTGTACCTCATCCATCAATTCAGGCTCGAAATGTTCGCCCACCCAGACCACATCCGGCTGGGCGGCAATGGTGGCCAGATCGTGTACGCGTACCGAACCGTAGATGTTCTGGTAGCTTAGAATGGACGTCCATGCACTGTCCTTTTGGGTGAGTAAACTCTCGATCAGCGCTTGTGTTCGTTCTACACCGGGGTGTGCATAAACCTGAACCACTACGGGGACGACTTCTTGCGCGGACGCGGCATCTGTCTTCACAGCACTCAGACGTCCCAGGATCGACAGGCCCAGTTTGAAGTACGTCTGATAAGGCGCACTGAATTGCACAATATCGCCATCTTGGGCCAGCGAGGCCAGGCGGTTGCGTGCATTGGAATCTGCCCATACCAGGTAGCCGTTGTTGGCGATGTAGTGAATGGGCGCTGCACCCTGGGCCCGGATGGTTTGCAGCCATTCTTCTTTGATCGGCCCGACAAACTGGATCAGTTGAAGGGCCTGCCCACCCATGCTTTGCGTTTGGTAGGCGTCCGGGATATTCGCAAGACCCTCTTGCTGCGTATTGAAGGGGTAGTTATCAAAGAGTAGGGTATCTTCTACGATGTGGAGTTCATTCCGCCTCTCGACATTCAAACTGTTCAACTCCTGTGCAGGCACTTTATACAGAGCAAAAGCGCCATAATCGTGCCATAATTTGGCTCCTGTGCCATCCAGCGCGCCCTTCAGGGCGATCACTTTGGTATAGGATGGTTCGTGTTGTTGTGTGTCAAGCAGGTTGTCGTGACTGTCTCTCAGCAACGTTGCACCGGCTTGGGCCGGAAAACTCCCTGCCACCAATATTAATAAAACCATCAGGCTGTTTAAGAATTTTATTCTCATCAGATTCTCCAAGCGTATTTTCTCGAAAATTAGGGGGATGCCGGGGTATTTTGAGCGCGCAAGGCGCGCTCAAAATACCCCACACCCTGCGTTATTGAGATGTGACAAACTTTACTGGAGCGGGCAGATATCTTCCGGTTGGTAAAAGAAACTTTGAAAACCGTGATCCCAACTGCCGAGGGGAAGCAGGATGGCATCGGTATGCTCTGCGGCGTATGCAATGGCCTGGGAACAGGCCGCGGATAACTCACCGGTGGCCTGGTAAGCATCCCAGAAAGCAGAAGCCAGTTCTGCATAGGCCGAGCCTGGCTGGCCTGCCGGGAAAGATTCTTGTAGTTGGTTGTAGACAGTTTCTGCTTCGGGCTTATGGCCCTGGACCCAGTGTAGGAGTGCGATGCGAAAACGGGAATAAGCAGCTAAATTGTAGTAGTCATTCGGATCGGCCGGCATGGTCGTGGGGGGGATTTCGGGTGTCGGGCCGTAGGGGTCTTGCATACGTAACGCCATGGCCCGTTCTGGCGACCACCAATCCAGTTGATCGCTGAAGACGGCCTGCTGGTATAAGTCGAGGGCTACGTCGTAGCGCCCGGCATAAAAGTACATATCGGCGTCCTGTACTGCCTGGAAGCGGTACGTGGGCTTTTCCACTTCGATGCTTTGCAAAACGAAGCCCTGGCCGTTCCAGGTGTAAACGTCTTTTTCCCAACGCCAGGGGCCGTGGGTCAGCTCATCCATACTGCTGCCAAGGCCGCCGCTGATGATCAAATCCCGGGTTCCGTTGCCGTCGACATCGGCTATTTCTACTTTATCGTAAACGCCCCCTGCAGGCGGTATGCCGTTCATGCGGATCTCGTTTCCCTGTACCCCCCCATTGTTGTACCAGGATACGAAATCGGGTTGGACGATCAGATTCTGAAAAGTTGAGCCATCCCACTCGAGAATGACGTGACTGGTTTCACTCATAAGATTCTCGCCCATGCGCATTTGCGTAATGATTTCGGGGATACCGTTGAGATTCATGTCGGCAATTGCCGCAATCCAGTCTCCTGGGTCGGTGCCAAATCTTGCCCACAGCAACTGGTATTGCCCGCCGACGCAGCCGAAAATAGAACCATAAACGACCACTTCTGGGATGCCATCCCCCGTCAGGTCTCGTTCCATGAGGTGATAAGATTCGTTTCCCGATGAGCCTGCCAGGTCCGCGAAAATGGCCTCGCCCGACACGCCGGCATTGAGCTGTTCCAACAGGCCAGCTTCATTGGGAAGTAGCCCAAACATTGTTTCATACTTTTGGTAAGCCGGTTTTTTGCTGGGATCAACGGCAGGGCATTGTGCGCGTGACAGCGGGGTACGCGTAGCGACATAGGAAATGTCAAAACTTTTTCCCGGCGCTTGCAGGCCTGGTGGGGTTGCGCGTACCGGCGACACCGTGGGTATCTCTTCTGTTGACACGGGCGCCGGCTCTTCTTGGGTGGGTAGCGGCATGAGCGTGGGGGTGGCAGGTGGGGGCGGTGGCGTTGGAGAAAGCGTTGGAATGGCTGTGTCTGTTGCCACAGCGCTTTCCGGTGTGGATGTATGAATTGGCACGGATGTTTCGTGAACGGTTGGGTTTGACATGCAAGCGGTGACGGTTGCTCCAATGATGAGCGTGAATAGAATAGGCAAAATGGATTTGCGCACGGTGAAATCTCCTGATTAAAAGTGAATGGTTTTTGAATGAGGATAAGTTGTTTGCGTTTTGAGTTTCTCACCCGCCCGGAAAAAGCAAGAGGTATTTCATAATTTCCCTGATAATAGCAAGTGTATCGATTCTCCGTTCCGGATCATTGCTATCAAATGCCGTGTAGACTGCTTTGTAGCCATTGCGATTGACGGCCACGCCGGCAGCATAGCCAGACGATGTGTATTGGAAGATGCGTGTTCCTTCCGTGCCTACGGTGAAGCCATCGGGAATCACACCTGATACAAACTCTACTGTGCCGAGTGTCTCCATGATATCCTCACCCTGGATCAAATCTCCGCCGCTATTTTCCTGGTAGGTGGCCTGGAGATAGGTTTTGTAGAAATCGGTCTCTCCGAGGTTGCGCCCCAGGTTATGATCGGCGATGTAGAGCGAACCACCGGCGTCCAGGTAGGCAGTGAGGAACGGAAGCGTGTCTGACGGTGTGGTGCCGAAGTAGAAAACTGCCGGATATTCCAATAACTGTTCAATTGTCATCAAGCGGAAGCTTCCATCAGATACGGACTGGACTTTATAGCCTAGATCACTCACGAATGCTTCTGGATCTGCTGCGTTTTCATCAGAACGCACAACCAGGATAGTGTTATCCTGGCTCTGGCTGGTTTGGGCCTGTGGCGTCTTGGTGGGCGAAGGGGTTGTGGTGGGTGTGGTTTCTTGCAGGCCAGCTTCCACGGCCGCGGCAAAATCGGCCTGGCCGAGGAGTGTTTGTTCAAGGGCGGAGGTAATGACGCCTTCTTTTTCGGTGTAGGGCGCGTCAAGGTGGGCATGTGCGACAGAAAATTCAAGCACTTCACGCAGTTCAGGGGATAGACCATCCCAGTAACCATGCGCTTCGGCGACCGAGCGGCGCGCCGGAAGCTGTAGACGTTCCGCAGGATTATTTTCGTCCGTTATCAAACGCTGGTGTGAGAGAAAGTTTATCCACAGCCAGGCTTCACCTGGGTGCTGGGCAAGGTCGCTGATGGCCGCGCACTGTACCATCAGAGGGCTTGTATGCGTGAGCGTGCCGTCGGCGGCGATGGGGAAGGGCACAAATCCTTCCGTTCCCAAGGCGATTTTTGCCAGCGGATCTGAAGGGGCATCCATCCATTCCTGCCCGGGAAGCGAGGCAAAGATCGGGCCAATCCACATTGCCGGCGGGTGCTCTCCGGAGAATATGTTTTGCCATGTTTGCCATTCTTTCTCCCAATCTATCTGGCCGTTTTCACCCAGCAGCGTTGGGTAATAGATTGCCCTCGCCTTAACCAGGTCGATGTACCATTGGATTTCTTGCGGGATGGCCTGGGCGTCGATTTCGTTTTGGCCTGCCAGATTTTCGATCAGTGGGTTGAGCAGGGAAATGCTTTGTTCTGCAAACCCATACTGGATTACATCCCCATCGATTTTAGCTAGAGCAGTGATCGCCTGCCGCATGTCATCCCAGGTCCAGCCCGGCCTTGGATAGGGCACGCCGGCTGCGTCGAAGGCCTGCTTGTGGTAAAAGATTCCGGTAGGCTCGACAAACAAGGGGATGCCGAGTTGGTGTCCGTCGCTGCTCGTGCAAGTATCCAACGCCCCGGTCCAAAAATCTTCTGGATGGAAATCAGGGTCGGCATCCATCAAGAAGGATAGCGAGCGGTAGTAACCGGGGTATGCCTTCTCCATGGATCGTGAGCCATAGACGAGAACCACATCACCTGTGGCAGGGTGCAGGCGGGCCTCGTCATCGCTTTCGGACTTTGTTACGAACTCCACCGTGATGGAAGGGTATGCCTCGTGGAATTTAGCCATGAGCGGTTCGTAGATGGGGCGTTGGTATTCCCAGGCAACAAATTTGATCAAGACTGGTACATTGTCAGCATTGGATGGCGCTGTTTCGGTAGGGGAAATTGTCCCGGGAACTGCCTGAGTGGCTGTAGGCTCTGGCGTTCCGCGTTTACACAAAGGAATTACCAATTCGCTTCCCGGGTGTAGTTCTGCCTCACTTCCAAATCCGTTCCACTTTGCAATTTCTTCGGGGGGTACGTTATAGTTCGCCGCGATGCTCGATAAGGTATCGCCCGGTTGAATCTCATGTCTGGCGGTAAAGCAATCTTCAATAGGTTGCCAGGGGATGGTGGGGGTTTCTGTGGCCTTGCTTGCTGGGGTAGGCGGCAGCATTCTCATGCTCAGGCTGATAGCAACGATCAGGCCGATCAGCAGTGCGGCCAACCCGAGCAAGCGTACGGCGCTAAGGATTGGCGTTTCCACGGGGTGCTTCCTGCTTCTGCTGTCGATAGATGCGATGATGGAGGCAACTTGAGATGCATCGCGTGGCTGTGCCGGCCAGCGCTTTTGCAGTGAGGCTTTTAGGCGTTCGTCCAAAACCTGTGCGTCAATTTTGGGTTTCATGGGCTACCTCCTTTCCGTAAGCATAGGCCAACACCGTGGCGAGTTTTTGGCGGGCGTAGTGCAGCCGCGAATACACCGTGCCCTGGTTCGTCCTGAGAATCTCGGCGATTTCCGGGATGCCTAACTCGTGAACGTAATGCAGGATCACCGGCAAACGATGTTTTTCCCCCAGCGCATCGACTGCCGCCCACAGCCGCTGGTCGCCTTCTTTTTGGATGGCAGCTTCTTCGGGCGAAGCAGCCTTATTCAACAGCAGGATACCCTGAAGCTGCTTCAGCAAACCATGCTGTAGTTTGCGTTTGCGCAGCTTCCCGCGGCAGATGTTGACGGCAATGCTTGTCAACCAGGTTTTGACGCTGGCCTCGCCGCGAAACCCCTCCATGGTGCGATTTGCAGCCAGGAAGGTTTCTTGCACGGCGTCGTCAACTTCTGCTTCGAGTTGTGGGTTTCCGTCGTCGAGAATAGAGCGTGCCAGCCGACTGATATAGGCGGCGTACTCGCTTACCAATTTCTCAATGGATGGTGTCTCGGTTGAAGTTTGCAAGGATGCGATTCCGTAGATTTGGGATTGGCTCATACAGTAAATTAGACGCGCCAATCCCCAAATCCTTCAAAATCAGCGATTTAATCCTTGCGAATTGCTGACCCCCAGCCATTCGTAAATCTGGCGCGTGGCCCTGGATTTATTGAGCGTATAGAAGTGAACACCGCGCACGTTGTTGTCGAGCAGATCGAGCACCTGGTGGGTGGCCCAGTGCGTGCCGACGCGTTCGGCGCAGGCGTCGTCTTCGGCACGCGCGATGGCGCGTTGTAGCTTGGCCGGGAAGGCCGTGCCGCCGGACAGCTCGGCCATGCGCTGCATCGATTTGATGCTCGTCACCGGCATGATCCCGGCCAGGATCGGTATCTGGATGCCGGCCAGCAGGCATCGTTCGCGGAAATCATAAAAATAGTAATTGTCGAAAAACAGCTGCGTGCAGATGTAGTCGGCTCCGGCATCCACCTTGGCCTTGAGATAGTCCATTTCTTTCAGGCGGTTGGGCGTGGCAGGGTGCCCTTCGGGATACGCCGCAACACCGACGCCCAGCTTCGGAAAGTGCTTTTTAATGTAGGCGACCAGTTCGGTGGCATTGTTGAAGCCGTTTGGGTTGGCTGCGAACGCTGTCCCCTTTGGCGGGTCACCGCGCAGAGCCATGATGTTTTCGATGCCGCTGGCAGCGTAGGTTTCCAAGATGGCGTGGATTTCCTGCCTGTCTGAGCCGACCGTGGTCAGGTGGCTGACGACGTTGAGGCAGGTTTCTTGCTGGAGCGAGACGACCAGGTCGTGAGTCAACTGGCGGGTGGAACCACCTGCGCCGTAGGTCACGCTGACGTAAGAAGGTTGCAAGGGCACCAGGTCTTCGATGCTCCGGCGGAGCGTTGCGGCTGCTTCGGGCGTACGCGGCGGGAAAAACTCGAAGCTGAACGTGACCGGGCAGTGCTTGAAGATTTCGTTGATGTGCATGGCGGAATGCTCCTGGGTGAGGGATAAGGCGTATTGTATCAAAAAACGGGTTTTGCTCGACGAGACTCAGGCGCAACCGATGCCAATTCGTACGCCCCCATGTCCACCCCATCGCCGCTTGGGGTTGGCGTGCCCATGACGTCTGTGGGATATGCTGCCGGAGCGCCTTTGTCGACGGCCGGGCTGCCGGTCTGTAGGCGCAGATCCAGGTTGGCAAAATCGAAGAAGCCCGGATCGCCGGGATGTGATGCATCGAACCGTATTTCGGTCGGTGCGAGAGTAAACCCATCGGCGTCGTTGCTCAATTTGCCATCACCGAAGAAATGATACAAGTTGTGATCGTGTACCAGGCTGTCGCCCAGCACGTTTTTGAAGGCGACGATGCGATAGTTGGTGACAAAGATGTTGTTACGGACGACCATCCGGTTTTTGGCCGGATCGGGGTTGTGCTCGGGTACCCAATCGACGAGCAGTCCAAGAATGCCCCAGCCGGTTGGTTCGGCCTCTTGCAAGGGAACAAAGGTGTTGTTTTCGATGCGCACATCGTAAGAGCAGACGTGCGTCCAGGTATCGTGCTCGGAGTCGTCAAAGTGAAACAAGAGGACGTGGTTGGGGCTATTCACATAAACGTTGTAGGCGATCAACATGTTGGTGGCGTTGCCGTAGGCTTCCATAAAAACCAGGCAGCGGTCGATCAGGTTGTGGTGAATGGCGATATCGTCCGAGATGAAATCGTATCCCAGGTCTTTGCGATAGTTGTAAAACTCAAAGGCTGCCCCATCCTGCCCGTAGGCGTCGCTGGGTGCGACGCAGTGAATCAGCCGGTTCCAGGCCATTTCAAGATGGTTGCCGCAAAAGACGATCCCGATGCCGCTGCCGCCGGACGATCCGATATTTTGAATCCAGTTGGATAGCACACGCTGGTACTCGCCTTGCACGGAAATCCCGGTGCCATACCCCTCAATTTGGCAGCCTGCCACGATCAGGTGATGGGTATCGAGTGACATGCTGATGGCCGGCAGCGTGCTGCCACCGTCGATCATGCGTATATCCAAAATGGTGATGTGATGGCAACCGGCAGTCAGTTCGATGGCTGAACGCGCTTGTGTGTTGTCCCACAGGGCGCGTGGCCTGGCGATCGTGGGCATCTCTCCGGTGCCGTAGGCTTCTACCACGATCGGAGCGTCCGCTCTGCCGGCTGAATGATCGAAAAACAGACTTTCGTCTTGCCACACCGAATCGCGCGCCAGGCGCACGACATCTCCGGGGCCAAGCGCTACCCGATGGAGGCGTTTGAGGGTTTTCCAGGCGGTTACCGGGCTGCGGCCATCGGCGTCATCATCGCCGTGGACGGAGTCGACGTAGTAGGCGGGAGCAGATGGCAGGGGGCGCAGCGCCTCGACCCCCGGATCCTTGAAAGGCACGGGGGTTTGGAGGCGCTGCGTGCCGTGTTGTACGAGCGGCAGATACACCCGCCGCGCTGGCGCCTGGGCGAAACTGCGCCGCCAAGCCGATAGCGCCAGGCTGCCGGCCAGCAACAGGCTGCTGTGTAAAAATTTTCGGCGGGAAAGTGCTGGTTTTGTCATGGAGGGCTTCGACGATGTTCGCATTTCATCCGGCAGCGGTAGGACGTTCGGGATTCGTAATCCACTCACTCCACGAGCCGGGATAGAGCCGGGCGTCTCCCAAGCCGGCTACTTTCATGGCGAGGAGATTGTGAATGGCGGTGACCCCCGAGCCGCAGTAGACGGCCACGCTTTCGGCGGGGATATTTCCTAACAGCGCTCGGTAACGGGCTTGCAACTGCTCGCGAGGCGCAAAGGTCCCCGCTGACGTCAGGTTTTCGATAAATGGAGCCGAGACGGCGCCGGGAATGTGCCCGGCGACGGGATCAATCGTCTCGTTTTCGCCGCGGTAACGGTCGGCGGTGCGTGCATCCAGCAGGCGTGCGGCCGGGTCCTGGCGCATGGCGTCTACTTGGGCGGCGTTCACCATCAGTTCAGGGCGCATCTGTGCAGTGAAGGCTTGCAGCGGGCGCGTTTCGATGCTGCGGCGCGTTGGCAGGTTTTCGCCGAGCCAGCGCTGCCATCCGCCATCCAGCACGGCGACGGCTTCGTGGCCCAGCCAACGCAGCATCCACCACAGGCGGGCAGCGGCAAGGGCGCCGCCCATGTCGTCGTAGGCTACTACCTGCATGCCGGGGCTGATGCCCAGGCGGCCGAAGGCGGCTGCGGCGGCCTCGGGTGCAGGCAGGGGATGCCGCCCTGTGACGCCAGGGATGACGGTCGATGAGAGATCGTCGTTCAGGTGAGCGTAGATGGCTCCGGCAACGTGCGCCTGCTCGTAAGCGGCGCGGCCCCGGCCGGTATCAGCGAGAGAAAAACGGCAGTCCACCACGATCCAGTTCGGATCGTCGAGGTGAGCGGCGAGTTCAAGGGGCGTGATCAGGGTGGTAAACATAAGCATCCTTTCTTTGGCCGCTTTTTACAGGCCCAAAGCGGCCAGCAGATTGACGGTGATCTCGGCGCTTACCCCCCACAGCAGTTCGCCGCCGTAGTGTTGGAAGTAAATCACCGGTTGTGTGACGCCCAGATCGGGCAGCAGGCGGGTACGTACTTCGCGGTGCGCCGCATCTGCCAACCAGGCGAGTGGAACGCAAAAGGTGCGTACGACCTCACGTTCGGCCAGCACGAGTGGGTAGGGCCAGGGGATGACGCCGACGATCGGTGTAATGCAGTAGCCGCTGGTGGTCGGCAGCGCCGCCAGCCGGCCCAATACCTGTACGTCCATGGGATGTACGCCGATTTCCTCCTCAGCTTCGCGCAGGGCGGTAAACTGGGGGGATGGGTCGCCCGGGTCGGAGCGCCCACCCGGGAAGGCCACCTGGCCCTTGTGCTGTGCCAGGTGGTCGGTGCGGCGGGTGTACAGGATGTGCCAGGCATCGTCCAAAGCAAGGAATGGGATCAAAACGGCCGCTGGACGAGGTGTAGCTTGAATCCAGGCGGCCGTGCAGTCTTCTTTTTCAGGGGGCGGCAGAGCTGCTGCCAGTCGGCGGGATATTTCGGTGGTGGAAAGCATGGCGCAAGGAAGGGTTTCGATGCGCCTTCAGGCGATTTCGTTTTGGAGCACGCTGCCACAGTAGGCGCACTCGGCGTTGGACCGATCGAGCCATTCGATTTCATCGATGCGAACCGGAGCGCCGCAGGATGGGCACTTTGCCGGCAGCCTGGCGATGTGTTGTGGCTGCGAGGCGCTTTGTGCCGTTGCCGTGTTCCCCTTTTGCAGCCCTGTTAACCACGTCGAGAGCTGCTGGGCGAGCGCTTCCTGGCCGTTCGAATTCAGTTCGCCAAGAGTGCGGGTTGCGAGGCGTTCGAGGGCTTCCCACTGGCCGCTATCTGCCAGGATGCGCAGGCCATTTTGCAGCGAGGCAAGTCCCTTAGCCGTTTGTCCGGCCAACAGCAGCGCCCGGCCGGCCTGCACGAACAGGTTCGTAGCCCGGCGGGGATGGCCTGCCTCGCTGGCAGCCTGGGCGAGTTTTTCGTAGATCGTTGCTGCGAGTGCGTAGTGGCCGGTTTCCATCCACCGGTTTGCCTGTTGGTGCGCTTCAAGGGCGGCCGGTGGCATTGGCGGCAGTGGCCTGGTGGGCGGGCGCAGCGGCGGCAAGATAGAGCGGGGGCCAGTACGGCGGCGGCGGAACATGGTGGACTCCTAGTTGAACGAATTGTCTTCTTCGTTGTCCAGTTCGGAATCTGCCGGATTGGCGGCGTCTTTTTCTTGCGCTTCTTCCAGCACGTTTTCGGCTACCGAGCGGGCGAAGATCAGGTAACCGGTGTGCGCCACCATGCGGTCGGTGGGCCGCAGGCGATTGGGTGACGGTTTGTAGAAACGCAGCATGATCTCGCACACTTCGATGAAGGAAAACTTCTCACGCTGCAAGGCCATCAGCAGCAGGGAAACCTGGTTGGCCGTCGGTACCAGGCTGCCGAAGAAGCCGCCTGGTTTGAGCGCCCGATGAACGTGGTGCATGAAATCGTAGGGGTTGGGTACGTCGAGGAAAAGCGCATCGGCGTCGGTTTCGTCGAAGCCATTGTTGATGTCTTGCAGTTTGAAGGTGACGCGGTCGGTGAGGCCCAGGCGGGCCAGGTTTTTGCGCGCCAGGTTCTGCATTTCGGGGCGTTGTTCGTATGTTGTGATGCGTCCTTGCGGGCCGACCATGGTGGCGAGAGCGGTCGCCAGCGCGCCCGAGCCGGTGCCGGCCTCGACGACGTGCTTGCCGGGGTGAATGTCCATCATCATCAGGGCGAAGCCGATGTCTTTGGCGTACATGATTTGCGTGTTGCGTTTCGTCTCTTGCAGGATGTCCAGCAAGGAAGGCTGCAACAGCGTGAAGGGACTGCCCATGTGGCTGAGCACTTTCGATCCCCAGGATTGACCGATCAAATCGTTGTGGTTGAAGATGCCCCGGTGCGTGTGCAGCGCTTCGCCGGGGGTCAGGCGAACGAGGAAGCGTTTGTTGGTAGCGGAGATGAGTTGGGCAATGTCGCCGGCGTTGGCTGTGGAGGAAGAGGGCATATTGGTCAGTTGGCTACTTTCTTGTTAAGTGTTTCTTGAAGAAATCGGTGATGGCGTTGTAGCAGGCCACCCGGTTTTCGAACTTGAGCACGTCGTGGCCTTCGTTCTCGAACATGATGTATTCGATGTTTTTGCCGCCGGCGCGCAGGTTTTCTACGAGATCGCGCGATTCCTGTTCGACGACGCGCGGGTCGTTTTTGCCCTGGATGACGAGCATCGGGCAGGCGAGTTGATCGAGATAGACGCGCGGCGAGCGCTCGGTGAGGAAGGCGCGGCCTTCTTCACTGGCCGGGTCGCCCAAGGCAATGGCGAAATAGGGCTTCCAGGTGGCCGGGATGCGCTCGGAGAAGGTCAGCAGGTCGTACGGGCCGAACATATCGACCGCGGCCTGCCATAGCTCGGGATGGCGGCCGGCCAGGGTCAGCGTCATATAGCCGCCATACGAACGGCCGACCACGGCTGCGCGCGCGGTATCCAGGCGCTTGTCTTTCGGCAAGATCTCGGTCATGGCGTGCACGTGGTCGAGTCGATCGTCGCCGCCCCAGTCGCGATCCACCCTCTTCATGTAATTCAAGCCGTAGCCCGAACTGCCGCGTACGTTGGGTACGAAAACGGCAAACCCATTCAGGGTCAGGAACTGGATCAACGGCATCGAGAACCAGGCGAAATCAGGCCGTTCTTGGCTTTGCGGGCCGCCGTGGATATAGTACACCAACGGATAGGGGGCCTTGAAGCCAAGCTCAGCGGCCGGCAGGTACAGGCGAGCAGAGATGTGCAGCCCATCGTGAGAGGTGAAGGACGCTTCTTCGCCTGCCGAGAGCAGGCATGGTTCGATGCCGAGCAGCCGTTCCTGCGTGTGGGCCAGCACGCGGCCTTTTTTCTTGCTTTCGAGGGTGTAGATTTGGGTCGGCGAAGTGGCCGTCGAAAAGGAAACGGCGAAGCGCTTCTCGGCTTCATCGTAATGGCAGGCTTCCACCACGCCGTTGGCAAGCTCGCCTTCGCCGACCAGGACGCGTTTCAGCGTCATCGTCAGCGTGGTCTCGTCGAATACCCCTTCGTATAGCCACGAGCAACCGTCGATATTGTAGCTGAGCAGATAGCGGTCTTTGCGCAGGTGCTCCAGGCCGGTCATCTCACCCAGCCCTTCATGCCTTTCACCGATGGTGATCACCGGCCAGATGGTTTTGGGTTCGCTCATGCGCAGGTATCCCAGGCTGCCGGTGTCGCGGAAGATGCCCACGCCAAGCAGCAGGCCGCGATCTTCGGGCGTGAAGGCTGCACCGAAGACGCCCAGTGGGGCGACGGCTTTGCCTGCTTTGCGCTTTTCAAGTGGGGTACCATGCAGCAAGCGAGGCATACGCTGCCCTTTTTGCCATGTATACAAGACCGAATCACCGGCTGTGTAGGAAGCGGTCAACAGGACCTTCGTATGGCTGCTGTTGGCTGCTGTCGGATAAAACCCCCACGGGCTGTTCCCCAGTTTGATCAGCTTTTCGGTGAGCAGGTTGGCCTGGTAAGTGATGGTGTTGGCCTCGCTGCGCGAGTCGGCGGTCAGGTAAATCAAGTTTTTCTCGGGGTAGCAGGCGTTGAGGTGGACGCGATAGTTTGCCAGGGCGTTGCCGAAAGCCCGCACCGGGTAGCCGCCGCCGATTGGGATCCATACGGGCTGGTAATTCTCGTCGCCATCGTGATCCAACATTACCAGTATCTTGCCGAGCTTAGGGAAAACGTAGAACGATTCGCCGCCGATCAGGTGTGGGTTTTGCATGGCGATATCCGGCGGTAGTAGCGGGGCCGGTACGCTGCCATCGGCATCCATCACATATAAGCTCAGGCGCCCGCTCAAGTTGCTGACGAAATAGATCTGGTTGCCAACTGCCTGTGGGGTAAGGAATAAGCGGGCCGAGAGGAAAGATTCAATGCGGTACATGGGTCTACTCCTTGGTTTGCGCGTTCACTGCCCAAGCCGCCAGGGTGGCGGCCTTGAGCGCCAGTTGGATTTCCGCCTCACTGTATTCGCGCGGTTCGGCAGAGTCGATGCCGACGGTTCCGATGACCTGGTTGCCGACCAGCAGCGGCAAAATCAATATGGAAGCCACGCCGCGCTGTTTCATTAACTCGTAAATCGGCGTCATGCGAATGTCATGCTGTACGTCACTGACGGCTAACGGTGCTTTCATGCGAATCACATACAACGAAGATGGGTTATTGTTGACCGGGATAGTTACGCCCAGGCTCGGTGTGCCGTGTGCGGGAATGTACTCGGCCACGACGCGCAGGCTCTGGCCGTTTTCATCGAGCAGCGCCGCGCCCGACTGTGTTGCGCCGAAGGTGCTGACCAGTTCACGACACAAAATTTCTAAAACAGCCATAGGGCCGGCACCGCTAACGATGGCGTCGGTTATGCCGTTGAGCAGCGCCAGTTCGGTTTCTTGCTTGCATTCATCGGCGCAGGCATGCGCCAGACGGGCTTCTAGCTGGCGGCGTTGCTCGGCTTCTTGGCGGGCTTCTTCATGCAGGCCTGTGTAGGCGAGCGCGAATCCAAAATAACTTCCCAGTTTTTCGGGCAGTTGAGGAGGTTTAGTATCCCACAAAAACACAATGGCGCCCAGGGTGTTCCCTTGATAGCCCAGCGCAACCACGAGCCTTGCGTTGTCCGGTGCGGCGCTCTTGCCGTCGAAGAATTTTCGTGCCAGGGCGCTGCTTGCCCGCCGCTCGGTTTCATCGTTCGCCCGTTCTCCGGCCTGGGCGAGAATGTGCTGCGAGTTGGCGTCGCCCGGCTTGAAAATATACAGCCAACCGGCACGCGCTTTCAGGCTGGAGACGGTCCACGCCAGCGCCTGTTCAGGCAGTTCTTCCACGGGGCTGGCTGTGAGCAGGTCGAAAAGGCCGGCCAGTGGATATTCGCCAATCGGTTTTGTTGGCGATGGCGCAAACCTAGAAAACAATTTTGACCAGAGGTTGGATTTCGCAGGCATGGTGTTTGGGGCATCGAATTTGTCAATTTGCCCAAATCTTACCATTTTTTCCCAAAAGAACTGTAACAAAATTCGTGTTGCTGCGTTCTACTCGATGAGAAATCTTACAAAGCTGTCATGATGATACATGGGAAGCGATGACCCATCGCGTTGAACTGGTCGCCGGCCTGATAAAGGCGCAACCGGTGGGTAGCTAGTGGCGAAACCGACCCAATTCAGTGGTCGGTTTTTTTCTTTAACCGGCCTCCCATTTCTGGACGGCCCAGGCGCCAGAAACTACTTCGCCAGGAGGTGAACGGATCGGGTTTCAAGGGCAGTTGCTTACCACATGGTTGTTTCTTTTCAAGTGTGAACTGGACTTCTTTTATCGGTTTTACACAACTGTGAACGTTTATCGGTTCTACAACTCACTTTTCAAACCAAAAGGATGCTTTCTTATGTATCTCAAAAAATTCTTTCTCGCTTTTGTTTTGTCGGTTATGATTTTGTCTGCAGCCGGAGTCTCCGCTGTCTCGGCCAGCGACACCGTACCCCCGCCTTTGAAGGTGCGGACGACCGCCAGCCTGCGCTTTGATCGAGACTGGACCTGGAATATCAGCAAGTCGGCCGATCAGAGCAGCCTGGTCCTTCTCCCAGGACAGGTGATGCCGGTGAATTACCTGGTTGCGGTTGACGGCTTGCCCGTGGACAGCAACTGGCGCGTTCCCGGAACGACAACCTTCTACAACTACACCGAGCAGCCCCTCACACTGACCAGCATCAGCACAGTACTCATGCCCGATGGGATTGCGCCGCAGTTGACCTGCAGTGCCGCGCTGCCGGCAGTGGTGCCTGCGGGCGGAACCGTCGTCTGCACGTTCCTGCAGGCAGTCTCCGACGGATCGAGCCGGACGACGGTGGCGACCGCAGTCCTGGAGGATGGCCGGGTTTTTAGCTACACTGCCGATGTAACCGTGATGCCGCCCTTGACGGAAGATGACGAGTGCGTCAATGTGGACGATAGCATCTTCGGCTTTTTGGGCGTCGTATGCCGCGGGAGTGCTACCTTCCCTTACACCGTCGACGTTGGTCCCTATGAGGCCTGTGGTTCTTACGATGTAAACAACATTGCCAGTTTCGTAACCAACGATAGCGGTGCCTCCGGCAGCGCTGTATGGAACGTGCCGGTTACAGTACCCTGCGCCGGCGGGTGCAGCCTGACGCCTGGTTACTGGAAGACCCATTCCACGTACGGGCCGGCTTCTTACGATGAGACCTGGGCCTTGGTCGGTGAAGACACCCTTTTCTTCTTGAGTGGGCAAAGTTGGTACAATGTCTTGTGGACATCCCCCAAGGGCAACGCCTACTACATTCTCTCTCACGCCTATATCGCAGCACGCCTGAACCAGCTTAACGGCGCTGACCCATCGGTGATCGATGCCGAGCTGGCCAATGCGGAGACGCTGTTCAACACGTATGCCCCTGATGCGAACCTGCCGAAGGCCGTCCGCCAGGAGTTTGTGCGCGTTGCCGCTGTTCTGGACGATTACAACAATGGTTTGATCGGGCCGGGTCATTGCACCGACTAGCGGTGAAGTGGCTTTATCAGTAGTCTTATCGGTAAAAACTGGCGGCCGTCGTGCCGCCAGTTTTTTTTGCTTTCCTGGTTGCTTTTCCGTGCAGCCAACGCAGGAAGATAACAGAAACAAGAAGAAGGAGGCAGCCCAACTGCCTCCTTGCTTTATGATCGAACACACTACCTGAAAAGCTTGCCGTCTACCCACGCTACGGCCGAACCCCCTTGGCCTCGTGTTAAGCCGGCATTGTACGAGCCACCGTATCAGGAACCGACGTACGAGATTGCAAGGCCCCCACTGGATAATCGCCCTCTGTCATCAGCCGGTAATCCTGTTGCTTTTCGGTGATGTGCTCGCGGATCACCTCTTGGGATGGGACCTTGTCCCCGTTAACCATACGGTTATATTCAAAGTAGCGGAAGTCATTCGGAAGCGCTCCAACCGGCACGAATTCTGTACCCTCTGCGGTCAGGTTGAGCTGCTGCTTGATGACATCGCGTACGTATTCCTTGTTCGACTCGAAGATCGTTAAGGTGGGGAATTCTTTGGGCAGCATGGTGCGAGCGTCACGCTGCTCGAATTTTTTCATCAATTCAATGGAGTTGTGCAGGTGCCCGATTTCCATTTGCAGCATCAACTCCCAGATTTGCTTGATGCGTGGGTCGTTTTCGCTCTCCAAGCACGAGTAGTAGAGATAGGTTTCGTTGTAGTCGTGCATGACGAGGTGCTCGAACCACGACATGCGCGGGTCGGCGAGGCTCTCGTAGTGACTGACATGCTGTTCCTCGATTTGTGCAATTTCCAGGTACAGCCCTCGCCCCAGCATGTTGGCGTAACGATTCCCGGAATTCATGTAGTAATTCATCGTCTGCTGTTCGCCGGCCACAATCGTGCAGACATGCAGCTTTGTGAGAATGTCGGCCGTAGTGGCGTCGTAGTGGCGCCGTACGCTGTCGAAAGGATGGCGATGTTCGGCAATCGTCGGCCGGCCGGGCATAATTTCGGTGTAATCGCCGACGATCTCGGACGGATCCTGGCCGGTATCCAACGAATAGAGATTGGCATAGCGATATAAATGATCGAAGTCCTCCAGCAAGGCAAAGTCTAGGGCCTGCTTGACGTAGGGGTCCGGCTCGGTTTTTGCCAGCCAGGCGGTGAGATCGACGGCGACCTGTTCGTACCCCAGCGTCACCTCGAGCACCGATTCCTGTGCCGGGATCAGCCAGTTGACCATTTTCTGCTGTTGCTGTTCCATGCGGCGGGTCATGGCCAGTTGTTGTTTGAGGGCCATGTCGGTCGCGTGGCGATTCATCTGGTGCAGAAAAAGGGCCGCTTCTACCTCGATCCCATTCATTAAAATCACGCGTGTACGGGTATACGGATGTACGTCGCATGCGGTGTAGGGCTTGACGTTTAACTCGGACCAACTGCGCGCCTGTTTTTCCAGCGGAATTCCTTTTTCATCCAGTGGGTTAAAGCCCATTTTTTTGCCTCCTTAGATAAGTTTTGGAAAATGTTTGCACAGTGTTTCTCCAAAAATAGACTGTGCAGGCGTCTGTGGGTGAAATGCACACACTGCCCACACCGCCTTCCTTTTTGAGAAGAAACCCTTGCACTGATGCTATTGTAGAGAATAAACCTCGTGAGAAGCGCCGTAGTGCGTTGGTGTGCGTTTGAATTGGGTTGGTTGGTGGCACTTAGGTTGTTAACCAATCGTGCCGGTATAGTTCCCCCTCATACGTCTCCCGGCAGTTCTGCCATGCTTCAGATGGTTGCGGCAGAACTGCCGGATGACTGACTTGAAAAATCAGCTGCGGGAGATGAGCTTGTAAACTTCGATACCCAGGTATACCAACACGCTGCAGCCGAGGCTGAGCGCCAGATCGGCGGCGGTAAGAGGAACGGTGCTGAAGATTTCCTGGAAGAAAGGCACGTAAACGACGGTCAGTTGCAAGCCCAGGGTGAGCAGCACGGCGCCCAGGACCAGGCGATTGGAGAACAGCCCGATCTTCCAGAGCGGATATCGCTCGGAGCGTACGGCCAGCGCATTGCCCATCTGCGCCATGGTGAGCGTCGTGAAGGCCATCGTCTGCCAGGCCGGATCGCCGGCGCGCCAGGCAAAGAAACCCACGCCCAGCGAGATCAGCCCCATCAACAAGCCGACCACCAGGATGTCGCGGGCCATGCCACGCCCGAAGATATTTTCCTTTGGTGAATGCGGCGGGCGCTGCATTGTGTCGCGCTCGGCAGGCTCGACGGTCAGCGCCAAGCCGGGCAGGCCATCGGTCACCAGGTTGACCCACAGAATTTGCAGCGGCAGGAGCGGCAGCGGCATCCCCAGGAAGGGCGCCAGCAGCATGACCCAAATCTCGCCGGCATTGGAAGTCATCGTGTAGCGAATGAACTTGCGGATGTTGTCGTAAATGCGGCGGCCTTCTTCGACCGCAGCGACGATGGTGGCGTAGTTATCGTTGAGCAGGACCATGTCGGAGGCTTCTTTCGAAACATCCGTGCCGGTGATGCCCATGGCTACACCGATGTCAGCGCGCTTGAGGGCCGGCGCGTCGTTGACGCCGTCGCCAGTCATGGCGACGATATGGCCTTTCTCCTGCAGGGCCTGGACAATCTTGAGCTTGTGCTCCGGCGAGACCCGCGCATAGACCGACGTCTCTTCGACGACGGCCTTAAGCTCGTCGACGGTCATTTTTACCAGTTCCTGGCCGGTGATGACCCGGTCGTTGGTGGCAATCCCGAGCTGGCCGGCGATGTGCAGGGCTGTGAGGGGATGATCGCCGGTGATCATCACCGGGCGCACACCGGCGGCGCGCGTGACGGCAACCGCATCGCGTACTTCAGGCCGGGCGGGGTCGATCATGCCGGACATGCCGACGAATACCAAGCCGTGTTCGACGTTCTGCTCGGTCGGTGTTTCGGGGTTCTCTGCCAGCCAGCGCAGGGCCACGCCCAACACGCGCATCCCTTTTTGCGCCATTTCGTCGTTGGCTGCCTGGATGCGCTCGGCCCACGCCGGGGTGAGTGGTTCGATGTGATCTTCCACCCACACCTCGTCCGAGATTTGGAGCAGGCCATCGACGGATCCCTTGGTGAAGGCCATGTAGTCGCCCCGGCGAAGCTCTTGTAAGATAGACAGGCCCTGCGGCAGCGCCTCGCCGCCGGCCGGGAAACGGTGAAGGGTGGTCATGCGTTTGCGGTCGGAGTCGAAGGGCAGTTCGCCCACGCGCGGGATGCGTTCTTCCAACTCATCCTTCCACAAATCGGCGTGTGCGGCCGCGATAACCAGAGCGCCTTCGGTGGGATCGCCCACGGCCGTGTAGGTACTTTTTTCCTCGTCGCATTCCAGGATGGCGTCGTTGCACAAGGCGCCGCCCAACAGGAGCACGGGCACCGAGCGGTGGCGGGTGAGATCGAGGTCCGGTTCGTTTTTCGGGCGCACCAGGGGACTGTAGCCGCTCACCTGTTCCAGGAAGTTCAGCCGGTTGCCGGCGACGTCGAGTACGGTGACGGTCATGCGGTTTTCGGTCAACGTGCCGGTTTTGTCAGAGCAGATGGTCGTGACCGAACCGAGGGTCTCGACGGCCGGCAGCTTGCGGATCAGCGCCTGGCGCTTGAGCATGCGCTGTGCGCCAAGAGCCAACGCAATCGTGACCACGGCCGGCAGGCCTTCGGGCACGGCGGCGACCGACATGCTGATGGCGGTCATGAACATCAGGCGAACTTCCTCACCGCGCAGAATGCCGATGAGAAAGACGACCCCCACGATGGCCAGGGCAGCGATCGCCAGCCCTTTGCCTAACTGGTCCAGACGACGCTGTAACGGTGTCTTTTCGGACCCGACCGTCTGGATCATGTCCGCGATGTGGCCGAGTTCCGTTTGCATGCCGGTAGCCACGACCACGGCGCTGCCGCGCCCGTAGGTGGCGACGGTGCCCATGTAGATCATGTTCCGGCGGTCGGCTACCGAGAGATCGGGCTTTTCGATGGCTTGCGAGAACTTCTCGACTGGTTCCGACTCGCCGGTCAGCACCGCCTCTTGCACGCGCAGGTTGACGCTCTCGACCAGGCGGCAGTCTGCCGGGACGGCGTTGCCTGCCTCCAGCAAGACCACGTCGCCGGGGACCAGCTCCCGGGCGCCGATTTCCTGCGTGTGGCCGCCGCGGCGGACGCGCACGCGCGGTGTCGCCATCTTTTTGAGCGCGGCCATGGCCTGCTCGGCGCGGTATTCCTGGGTGAAGCCCAGGGCAGCGTTGAGCACGACGATGATCAGGATCGTAACAGCATCGGTGTATTCGGCCAGGGCGAGCGAAACGACAGCGGAAATGATCAGGATGACCACCATGATGCCGGTGAGCTGCTCCCAGAGAATTTTCCAGGGGCTTTTGACGCCGCGCTCGACCAGTTCGTTGGGGCCGTGTTCCGCCAGGCGGCGGGCGCTCTCTTCGGTTGAAAGGCCGTTTTCCAGGTCAACCTTGCATTCGTGCATGATGTCTTCAATCTTGAGCGTGTGCCATTTTTGCATGTCTATCTCCGTGGTGGGCGTTTGAGAAGTTACGTTTTTTGGGGTCTTCTGGGTTTAGCGCGAAGAATCCCTTTCCCGGCGAAGCCGGGAGAGCCGTTTTTTGTTTCAACAGAGCGTAATATATCATACTGTGAAGGTTTTCGAACGGGATGGTGTCTAAGAAGAGTAAGGCGCGGCGCGCTTGTCTACAGGCGAAAAACCACTTAAAAATGCCGAAAGGATGTGCTCATGACGATCGTTCGAAAAATCTACCCGCTGATGGCCGCCTTTTTCCTGATGGGGATGACTGCCCTCATTGTGCCTGTACTGGGCAGCATGATCCGGATCGTTGCGCCTGCCCCGGGCACGGCTTCCACCTGTGAAACGGTCGTTTTGGCCGCTCGCGATGATCCCTTTTACCCCCTGGCCGAGGAGATTGCCGCTGCCGAAAGCGCTTCCCTGGCGCACACCCTGCCCGATGCGCTCGCCTGTTCTCCGACCTTTTTGGTGTGGGTTGCGTCACCGCAGCAGCTTTCCGATGCGGTGATGGTCGACTTCGGCCTGGCGATGAAGGCGCAGGCCTCGGCAGTTTCGTCCGGCATTATCACCGGATCGACGTTGGCAGATGCTCGCAGCCTGTGGGCGCGGCGTTTGCAGGTGCGCAGCCGAGTCCTTTTTGCCGTCAATGCGCCCAACGAAGCCGCCCACATTGCCGCAGGGCGTATTATCGCCTTTGCGCCGCAGAAAAAGATCACACCGCTCACCCGAGGAAACTTCGAACACACGCTGCTGGCAGCCGATTACGTGACCTTCACCGGCCACGGCAGCAACCGGGCGCTCAATCTCGATGGCGAGACGAAGATCACCGCTGGCGATGTGCCTCCACTCGATGCACTCGTGATCGGCACAGGCAGTTGCCAGACCGTTCGCCCCTGGAACGGCGATTCGATTGCACTCAGGTTTGTCGATCGGGGCGCGGCTGCTTACAGTGGGTTTGTTTTTAGCCCTAACAGCGGGTATCTGTTCGGGGGATTCGATGGCCTGCCCTTCCGCTATACCTGGCCCGGTTTTCCGATCGGGCACGTGGTGCAGGTACAGAATCGCGGCGCCTTGCAGGCCTATGCCCACTTCCCTTTCCAACACCTGCTGGGCGCACCGCAGATTTCCCTGCAAGCCGAAGCACCCTACCACGTACGCGATGACACCATAGCTGGTGAATTGCGTACGCTTGTGCTCGGCGACGTGCCCTCGGGGGTCATTCCTATTCGCATTCCGGGTGGCGCAGCCTATTCGTTCGTCGAAGTTGTGGGGATTACGGCGGCCGCCGAGCAGGATGCCTTCTACAACAGCCGGCTGCAGATGGCTGATATCCAGGGCGATAAGTACCTGTTGCTTGTCCACCGCGGCGGCGATCTGACTCTGCGGTTGCACCGGCAGGCTCCCTGGTATTGGTTCCCCCTGGATGTGCTGCTGGATTCGTTCGATCAAGCCCTGATTTTTAGCCTGCAATCGGGCGGCGACGTGATCGCCATTGCCTTCGCTGCCTTGCCGCTGCTGTGGGTTGGGCGGCAGCTTTTCAAGCGGCGCCTGAGCCGGTTCAAAATTTTTCTGGCGTCAGGTGTTGGGCTTGCTGCGGCTGTTTTTCAGGCTGTCTATGGCCTGGTGCGCCTCGAACACGTGACGGTTACTTCGAAAGCGGTCGTTTTTAGTCTGCCGGGCGTGCTGGCCGCCTTCCTCTTGTGCTCGTGCGGTGCGTTGATCTATTTCCAGGCCCGTTCGTGGGCCGGCAAGGTGACGGCGCTGTGGGTGATGACGTTCGTCAGTTGGTCTTCGACGGTTTTTATCTTGGTGTTGTTTGCTGCTTTCAACGTGTTTGCTGCCGCACCGGGCATCGGCGTTCCCCTCTATACCTACTCGCTCGGCCTGTTGCCGGCAAGCTCTTTTCTGCTGTCTTTTGTGTTTTACGGTTTGATTTTGTGGCTTCTTTCACGGGGGCGTGCTGCTTGATCTGAATTTGCGCACTGGTGCGCCGTGCTTTTTTTTGCTACCAGCGCCATTTCTTCCACTCGTAGTCGCGCAGCGCCAGGTGGTCTTCGTCGAAGGCGCTGCCGTCGGGCATCTGTGTGGCGAGAAAATAGCGTAGCGCAAGCGCGGCCGCCTCTTCGGGCTCGAGCTTGGCCTCCAGGTTCTTCACCCCGCTCATGTAGGAGCGAATCCAGCCAGGGTGATACAGGCGGAAGGTGTACCCTTCTGGCCGCAGCTCGTTGAAGAGGTTTTTCACCATCATGTTCAGGGCTGCCTTCGACATGCAGTAGCCATACCACCCGACACGCCTCGAACGCCCCACGCTGCCCGCTTCCGAAGAAACGAAACACAATCGTTTCAGCGTGCTATGTGCCATCAGCGGGAGAAAAGCCTGCACCATGCGCAGCGGTCCCAAGGCATTGACTTCGAAGACGCGCTGCATTTCGGCGTAGTTCTGTGTCTGGCGGATGGTATTGTATGAGTCAGGCGCCAGCACACCGGCATTGTTGATCAACATATCCAGATGTACACCGGTGGCCTCTACCTGCCGGGCAGCTCTTTGCACCGAGTTCTCATCCGATACGTCGAGCAGCGTGATGGTGAGATTTGCAGGGTAGCGGTCGTACAGGGCCGTCAGTTCGGGCCATGTGGGCATATATTGGCCGGCAAACACCTGCCAACCCTGTGCCAATAGCCCTGCACAGAGGGCGTAGCCAAGGCCGCGGTCGGCGCCGGTGACGAGAGCGGTGTAAGGCATGTCGGGGATCTTTCTGTTGGTGTAAAAGCCTTGTTTGCCAGGTTGTTAAAAGACGCCGCGATGCATAGAGCTTGCGCATCGCGGCGTAGGCCAGCTTATTGAGGGGTCGGGGTGGCTGCGGCGGCATCGCTTCCCGTCCAACTGAAATGGCGGGGTACGCTTGCATCACCGGCGGAGACGTAAATGGGCCGGCCTTCCTTGTCGTTGCCGGCCTGCCGGGCGGTGGTTACCGTCCAACGGAAGATATGGACGACGCCGTCTTTCGGGCGGAAGCTGGAAGGCAGCGAGAATTTGGTGTCGGTGACGAATTCTTCCAGTGGGATCACCTTGCTGTTGGTGATATCCTCGACCTTGATCAAATAACCTTCATTCGTGCCCAGTGTGCCTACGGCTGCCCACTGCAGGTTGATGCTGTTGTCGTTGAGCGTGAAGGCGGTGCCATCGGCCGGTAGCAGCAGGTTGGGGGCCGGGTAAGGCGGCGGCAGGGTAGGTGTTGGCGAAGCCCCCGGCGTGGGCGGCTGTTCGCACAGCGGAATGGTCAGGGTCGTGCCTTCGAATACCACATCGCTGGCCAGGCCATTCCAACGTTTGATGGCTTCTGGGGAGACATTGTAGTTGGTGGCGATGGTTCCCAGCGTGTCACCCGACTGCACTTTGTAGTCGGTGCTGATACAGGCGATGCGCGTCTGTGTGGCCTCGTTGGGTGTAACCGAAGGCGGCGGCGTGATGGTTGCTGTGGGATGTGGAATCTTGAGTTCCTTGCCAGGGTAGATCACGCAAGATGCCGAAAGCTCGTTTGCCGTCACAATGCTCGGCACCGAAACGCTGAAGAGGGCGGCAATTCCGAGACAGCTGTCGCCGTCCTTGACGACATAGGTTTGCGGCGTGAGGGTGGGCGCAGGGGTGTCGGTGGGCGTTGGGGGGGCTACGGTGGGGGTGCGCGAGACGGTTGGTGTCAGCGAGGGGGTGACCGTTTCGGTGGCCGGCACCAGCAAATCGCCCGGGTTGCTTCCTTCGCCGCCTTTGGCGCGCAGAGCCACGAAGACCAGGATCGCGCCGATCGCCAGGAATAAGGCAAAAAGCAAGATCGCCACAGGCAGACTGAGGGTGATTTGCGGCATGCTGCTGGCCTGCATGGCTTTGACAGACTGATCGGACTTTTGGGGCTTTGCCAGGTCGGCGCCACAGACCAGGCAACGGGTGGCGTCTTCGCTCAAGCGTGTGCCACAGGTTGGGCATAGGTTGATAGTGGGTGTATCGGGCATAGGTTTTTTTGTTTACTCCAAAAAAGACTCGGCGATTATACCAGTTTTTCAACTTGCTGCCTGCCGGGGGTGGGCGTTATACTTGCAGGGTGTATAGCCTTTACCTGCACATTCCTTTTTGCCGCCATCGCTGTGCGTACTGCGACTTCAACACGTACGCTGGCCTGTCGCCGCTGATTCCCGCTTACGTACAGGCGCTGTGCTGCGAGATTGCGTTTTACCGGCTTATACCGCCGCTGCCGGTGCACACTGTTTACTTCGGGGGTGGCACACCTTCCCTTTTGCCGCTCGAAGCGTTCGCGCAGATTTTTAGCAGCCTCCGTTCGGCGTTCGACCTGCAACCTTCGGCGGAGGTCAGCCTCGAGGCCAATCCGGGCACGCTGCACCTCGATTACCTGTGCGGGCTGCGCCAGCTCGGTTTCAACCGCATCAGCCTGGGGATGCAGTCTGCCCGGCCGAACGAACTGCGCTTGCTGGAGCGGCGGCACCAGGCCGAAGATGTCGCGCAGGCGGTGGTGTGGGCGCGCCAGGCCGGTTTTGCCAACCTGAGCCTGGATTTGATTTTTGGCCTGCCTTCCCAGGCGCTTACCGACTGGCAGTATTCGCTGGAATCAGCGCTTGCCATGCAGCCGCAGCATCTATCGCTCTATGCGCTGACGGTGGAAGAAGGCACGCCTTTCGGCGCCTGGGTGCAGGGCGGCTTGTTGCCTGAGCCGGATGCCGACCTGGCTGCCGACATGTACGATTTCGCCTCCGACCGGCTGGCGGCTGCCGGGTTTATGCAGTACGAAATATCCAACTGGGCCAGGGACGGCGAAGCGCCGGGCGGGCGCCCAGGCGCCGTGGGCTGTGCCAGTCCGCGTGAGGCTTGCGCGCACAACTTGCAGTACTGGCGCAACCGGCCTTACCTGGGCCTGGGTGCCGGGGCGCATGGTTATTTGGCTTCCGGTGCAGCCGGTGCTGGCTCGGGTGGCTTGCGCGTAGCCAATGTATCGCTTCCGCAGGATTATATCTCTTGCTTGCGGGCAGGGGAGGCTTCATCGCCGGCCGCTATGCTGCACCCATCGCCGGCCGTGGCAACGGCCACGCCCATCGACCGGGCGGCCGAGATGTCTGAAACGATGATCATGGGCCTGCGTTTGACCGCAGAAGGGGTCTCCGAAGCGCTTTTTCGACAGCGTTTCGGGCAGGGGCTACTGGCGTGTTACGGCGATGCGATTTCCCGCCTGATCGGCCAGGGTCTGTTGGAATGGGCCGGTGATGCTCACGAGATTCTACGCCTGACGCGGCGCGGACGTTTGTTGGGGAATCAGGTCTTTATGGCGTTTCTTGCCTGACGGGCGTTCCATCACGCCTGACGGGCGTTCCATCACGATGTGACAACACCCTTTTTCAGGATCAGATTGGCATACAATGCGGTCTCTCCGCTCGCGACCACGGCATAGGCCTTACGCGCGCGCTCGTAAAAGGCAAAACGTTCGATGTACTCGAAATCGTGAAAGGGTTCGCCGCAGGCGCCGATTACCCGGCGATATTCTTCCCAGATGATGGGCGTATAGTTGTGGCCTGGGACGACTGCCATCACCGCGGCCGGGTGCTCGACGAACGTATCGAGTGGGAAGAACTTCAAAACGGCTTCCAGCAATGCGACGATACCGTGCCCATCGGCGCGCAGCAGGCCACCCGGCGTGGCGCCTGCAATGCTGGCGGCTGGAAAATTCCCATCGGCAAAAACCAGATCGTCGCCGTGGCCCATTTCGTGCAGTACTTTCAGCAAGCCGGGAGAAAGAATGGGGGGGATACCTTTGAGCATTTTCTCTCGTTCTGCTATTGTGAGGTATCTGGGTGGCTAGACTCGAAGTGCTTCAGCATAAAACTCCTTTTTGGAAAAGAAGCGCACCGGAGCAGGGAAATGCCTGGCCCTGCAATTCAATCACACTTGGGTTTGCGTCCGTAAACCCAAGTGTGATTGAATTATAGCCGGTAAAGCCGCTTTGTATACGGCGACCGGAGCGAGCGTCAACCCATCCGTAGCGCCGGCAAGACTATGAAAATTCCGGAACCCGGTCAATCGTCTGCGCCATGGCAAAGAGCATCTGCACGCTCTGTTCGATGGATAGCATTCCGGTGTTGAGAATGACGTGATACAGTGCGGGATCGTCCCACGAAACGTTGTAGAAGCGCTTCAGGTAGTCAGCCGATGCTGCGTCCTTGGTTTGAATCAGATCCTGCGCGATTCGCCGGCCTTCGTGTGACGCCCCATAGGAAAGTGGGGCAATTTCCGGATCGTTGCGCACGCGCAGGATGCGATCTTCGAGCGGGGCCTCAATGCGCACATGCAAGACACCGGGCCGGTCCTCGAGGATTACCTGTCCGCCACGCCCAACGATGACCATATTGCCGGCCTGGTGGGCGGTTTTGATGGCTTCTTTGACCAGGTTGATGGCGTGTTCTTCGCTCAGTTTCACTTCGTCCACGACACGGACGCCATCGGCGTCTTCTCGCCACAGATGCACTTCTGCGACCGGATGTGAGCGGCCGAGCAAACGGTCGAAGAAATTTTTTACCTTGTGATTGTCCTCGGCGTAGTCGATGATTTCCTGGTCGGACAAGCCGGCTTCGCGTGCGGCTTTGGTCAGAATGCGCTTGTCGAACAGGGTGTAACCGGTTCTTTCGCAGAGCAAACGGGCAATTTCATCCCCACCGCTGCCGTACTGCCGTGAGATTGTAATAACAGCCATTATAAGCCTCCTTCAAACTTCTTGGACTGGAGAACCCAAAAGGCCCGCAAAACGCCTGCGGGCCTCGATGAAAATTCTCGCTGGCAACCGCAGTTTGTAACGGTTTTGCCAAGATTTTCTAGTTTCACTATAGCATAAGAGCGGCTCCGGTTCAAGCCTTTCCTGACAGTGTAAAGTAAAACGTTGCCCCGCATCCGGAGACTGCCTCCGCCCAAATTTCCCCACCGTGGCGGTGGATGACGCGCTGAACCAGAGCCAGCCCGATCCCGGTACCCTCGAACTCGCTTTCGCTGTGCAGGCGTTGAAATGCACCGAACAGCTTGTCTGCGTAGGCCATGTCGAATCCGGCACCGTTATCGCGTACGAAGTAAACGACGGGCGTATCTTCGTTTGCCTTGCCGACTTCGATCACGGCATGTTCGCAGCGGGCGGTGAATTTCCAGGCATTGTGGAGCAGGTTGTTGAGCACGACGCGCAAGAGCGATGTGTCTGCATAAGCCGTCAAACCCGGCTGGATGCGCCACTCGACTACCCTCTCAGGGTAAAGCAGTTGCAGCTCGTTGGCGACTTCGTTGGTCAGGGCGCTCAAGTTGATCGCCGTGCAGCGCATTTCGCTGCGTGAGACACGCGACAGCATCAGCAATGCATCGATCAAGTCGGCCATGCGCAGGCTGGCCTGGTGGGCGCGTTCGAGCAGGCCGCGCCCGCGCTCGTCGAACCGCCCGGCGTATTCATCCATCAGCATTTGGGTGTAGCCGTTGACGTGCCGCAGTGGGGCACGTAAGTCGTGCGATACGGAATAAGAAAAAGATTCCATTTCCCGCGTAGCCGCTTCGAGCTGCGCTGTGCGCTCGACCACACGCACTTCGAGTTGGTTGTTCAACGCTTGGAGTTCGTTTTGCGTCTCTTGCAGCGCTTTTTCGCGTGCGCGCAGCGACTGGTTCATGCGGTACAGATCCGTTTTCAGGGTTTCCAGTTCGTCGAACGTGACCGAAATTTCGCCAATAGGTTGGCTGAGCGGTAGGCTGAGGTACTCCCCTTGGGCGATCGTATGCGTCAACTGGCTAAGCTGCTTCAGGGGATCGCTTACATGCCGCTTGAAGCGACGCCAGAACGACCGCAGTAAAAAGGCCATGATCGTGGTCGAGAGAATCAGAAAAGACAAAATTCCCACGGCATAGGGATGTATGAACTTGCTCAGCGGCGTCGTAGAAATGACGTACCACCCAATCTGGCGGATGTCGCTGGCTATCAGGATGTCGAGGCTCCCCTGGCTGTTGTACAGCATCATCGAATTCTGTTCGGGCGCAGACTGGATCGCGTCAAGCCCATCCCAGCGGGTTTGTTCGAACACCAGCGCTTCGTCCGGATGGGCGATGATATTCCCTTTCCCGTCGGTGACAAAGACGGTTGTGTTGCGCAGGGTCTGCTGGCCGCTGGCGATGGCCTGCTGCAACGAACTCAGGTTGAGCTCTGCGACGACCACCCTGCGGTGGGAGATGTCTTGCGCCAGATAAACGATTGGGTGACCGGTGCGCCAGGAAATTTGTGGTGGTGAAATCACGATATCGGGGATGGCCAATGCTGCTGCGTAAAACGGCTGGCGGGACATATCGATCCCGAGCAGGCGATCGCTCTGTGGTGCGGCGGCCGTGACTTTGCCATCCTCGTCGAGCAGGTAAAAAGCGTCGAAGTACTCGTACGCACCGAACATAGCCTCGAAGATCTCGGTCATTTCTTGCGGAGTGGCCGTTTTGCCTCGGTTTGCCAGGGCATCTAGCGTGCTGCCGGCCGTGGTAATGTACATTTCGACGGAGTAAACGATGGAACGGTTGTAGTTGAGCAGCTCCACTTCGATCAGGCGGTAACCGAATAAACTAATGGCCGTTGTTGTTGCCAAAGAGAGAAGAATTAATGGGAAAAACAAGCGCCGGAACAACAAGTTAAAAAATACCCGGCTTAACGGGCTAAGACTTTTGTTCTGGCGAGGCGGTTTTCGCTTCATGGATTGGGGGGCGTCTCGTTTAGCAGGCTAAATCGGCCGTCTTTTACAACCATCAAGTATATCGTACGCAAGACATCCCCATTTACATCCATGAGAATGTCATCACACAAGCCACGAAACTTCTTGATACCGGCCAATGCTTCGAGCAGCCCCTCTGGCTGTCCACCCGTTTCGGAAAGCGCCTGTCCTAAAAAGTAAATCGATTCGTAAGCGATGGATGCGGCAAACGACGGTAATTGGCCGTGGGTGGTTTCGTACTGCTTGCGGAAAGCGCGATATGCAGGCGTTTGGCAGCCGTTGTGGAAGTATGGTTGGCGCGTAGATTTGGTGACGCCGCTAGTTGGGATGCAGCTGCACCGGTTCCAGTTGGCGTTGTACGGTATACAGGCGTTTGTACAAGCCATTCAGGCGCATGAGTTCATCGTGGGTACCCATCTCGCAGATGGATTTGTCCTCCATGACGACGATTTTGTCGGCATTGCGTACCGTCGACAGCCGGTGCGCAATGATGATCGTGGTGCGGCCGCGCATCAGGCGTTCGAGCGCTTGCTGGATGACTTGTTCGGTTTCGGTATCGACCGAAGAAGTCGCCTCGTCCAGAATCAAGATGGGGGCATCTTTCAGGATGGCGCGCGCGATCGAAAGGCGCTGTTTTTGCCCGCCCGACAATTTGACGCCACGCTCACCGATCAGCGTGTCATAGCCTTCGGATAGTTGGACGATGAAGTCGTGTGCGTTGGCGGCCCGCGCGGCTGCAAACAACTCCTCTTCGCTGGCGCCGGGGCGGCCGAAAAGCAAGTTCTCCCGTACCGTGCCGTAGAACAGGAATACATCCTGTAAGACAATGCTGATCTGTTGGCGCAGGCTATCCATGGTGAGGTCGCGAATATCCTTGCCGTCCAACATGATCGCGCCGCTGCTGACGTCATAGAAGCGTGGGATCAGGCTCACCAGGGTGGATTTCCCCACGCCGGTCGGCCCCACCAAGGCCACAACGGAGCGGGCGGGGACATCCAGGTTGATGTCTTCGAGCACCGGGACGCCATCGATATAGGCGAAGCCAACCTGGCCGAAACGGATATCGCCGTGAGCGCGCCCTTGGACGGGCGCCGCGCCGGGATGGTTGTGCGGTTCTTCGTCTTCGGCCAACAGTTCCGCCACGCGGTCTGCACCGGCCAGCGAAGATTGTACCGCTTCCCAGGCCCCACTCAGGTTGCGTACCGGTGCGTAGAACATTTCCAGGTACAAAAAGAACGCCACCAGGTCGGAAACCGGCAGTTCCCCCCTCAATGCCAGCTGCCCACCAAAGAAGATCACAATCAATGTGCCCAGTGACGAGGTGAAATCGACAAACGGTTGGAAGGTGGCCATCAACTTCAGCGCGGCCAGCAGCGACATGCGGTAGTGTTCGATGCGCTCGCCGATGCGTGACGCCTCGTTGCTTTCGCGGGTGAAGGCCTTGATCTCACGGATGCCCGACAGGTTGTCGTTGAGCATGGCGTTGAGATCGCCCAGCTCTTTCTGGCGCACGCGGAAAGCTGGCCGCACGTAACGTGCATACACCCGCAGCGAGATCAAGATGAACGGAATCGGGATGGTACTCAACAAGGCCAGCTTCCCGTTGATGTTGAAGAGCACGAGTGTTACGGCAACCAGGGTGATGGCATTGACGATCACGTCGGGGATGGCGTGGGCGATGAACTGCTCGAACAGATCGGTGTCGTTGACCACATTCGACATGAGCTGCCCGACCTGCTTGTCCTCGTAAAAGCGCAGCGAAAGGCGTTGCATGTGTTCATAAATGTACTTGCGCACGTCCGAGACCACCCCCCAGCCTGCCAGATGAGCCATATAGGAGCGAAGGAACTGCAACACGGCTCGCGCCACGTAAACGATCAGGGCGATCGAGGCCAGTTGTGTGAGTAAGCGTTGTGATACTTCGGCGGCCGTCGGCGTTGTAATCTCGGCTACGAGTGTTTTGACGATCCACGGAATGAACAACTGCACACCCACGAGCGCCAACATGCTCAATGCAGTTACCGTTAAAGCGACGACATACTTGCGAGCGTAAGAAAAAATGAGTTGAAGTGGTTTCATGGTACTTGTAGGGTTTGGTTTTCTCTTTTGGCTTTTCCACTTTCAACGGGATGTTGCCTGCCAAAGGCGGAAGAGCTTCTTCTTGAAAAGGCGGCCGAAGCTGGTGGTTGCCGTGCGCCGGCCAGCAACTTAAGGTTCGGAAGGCGCAGGGGTTACCTCAAAAACCCATGTGCCATCCTTCTCGTACAATGTTTCGAACAACTGGCTCTCCTGTAGTGCAGCCGCGGAAATCGGCCCACCGCGCGCGCCCACGTATACGTAACGGATGCCGTGCTCGTTCAGCATCTCCCACAGTGCGGTTGCACTCTCGCCGTCCTCGATCACACGCTGGCAGAGGCTGTTGACGCGCCGGATTTCTTCGGCCGTATTCATGCCGTACAAGACCGGTGGGGGAAGCGAGCGGCGTTCTGCCAGGGGGCTGATCCAGAAGCCGCCATCGCTGCCTGCGTACAAATTGTACCCCCACAAAAACGGGTTGATCAAAACAGTTTCATCAGGGGGGACGTTCGTGCGCATCCATTTGAGTGCCTGGTGATCGGCGTTGCGAAAAAGCAGTGTGGAAGGCCGTAGCAGCGGCAGCAACCTTTGTGCGCCAGCGACGCTCAGCCAGATCAACAAAAGGCTCAACCCGGCTCGAGCGAATTTCACCAGCCCGGCCGGGAAAATCCCCTTGCCCGCCCGGTAGGCCTGCCCGATGGCGTCTCCGCCCAGGATGGCAATGGGAAGAAAGAAAACAATCGTGACGGCAGTGTTATTCGAGAACATCGAAGCTCCCGGCACACCCATTGGGCCCAGGTTAGCCATGAGCAGTAGCAATGCCACCCACAGCGCCAGCGACGCAGCCCAGCGCTGGCGGCGCAGCAGCCCCCATAGCAGCCCTACGACCGCCAGCCAGAGCGATGCCTCTCCCATGGCTGTGGTCAAATAATCCCACGAAAAATCGCCGAAGATTTTGCTGGGCGTACCACCTTGCGCGATGATGGGCGCAAAAACGTTGCTTAGCGTCGGCCACGCCCATGGAAAGGCCACCAAAAAGGCCAGCCCGCCCGCGGCGGCTGCCCAACCCGCCGTTTGCCGGAACAGTACCAGGTTGGCGGGTCGGTTCCAGCGCAGTTCACATAGAAACAGCGCCAAAAGCAGGAGCGCACTGTAAGCGGCAACGCGGTAGTGTACGATGAACATGCCACCTGCCGCAAGGGCCAGGAGCATAAGGTAGCGTGGTTTGTACGATGCCGGCATCTTCTGGGATACCAGCGTTTGGAAGCAGACGATCACCACCGGTACGATCAACAACCCGGCAAGCTGCGTGTAACGGCCCCAACTGGCATAGTAGGCTGGCATGGGGGTGAGCGTGCCGGCGATCAATGCGGCGATCACGCCGCCGGTTTGGCTCTTTGTGAGGAATCTGGCCAGGCAGTAAACGGTGAAGATGCTGAGCGCATTGAGAACTTGCCCGTAGATTAGCATGTCGCCTGCCAGATCGTCCGACCCGCAAAGCCAGAGAAACGCCGCTAGCCCGGCATGATACCCGGCATGATATTCTTGGGCATCGATATCCAGGTAGGGCAGATAATTTTCGGGGAACTGGCCGTGATCCAGGATGAGGCGGGTAATGGTGGCGTGATGGACCGAGTCTACCCAGGCGGGTGCGGCCAGATCGCGCACCATCGCCAGGCGGACGAACAGGGTAACGGCAAAGACCAGCCAAAGCAGGTATCCCTGGGGGCGAAACTGCGCCGGGTTGGCGCCCGGCTGGTTTGCGAAACGCGAGGCCTGCCATCTCGACAGCCCGACCAGCCAACGCCAAATGCTCAACCCCGTCACGACGATTCCCGCACCCTGTACGAGCGCCGCATTCCAGTGCAGGCCGGCGATCGTGCTCCAAAGCAGCAGCAGCGGGAGCGCTGCCAGGGACAGCCCGATGGACAGGGCTGTCTGTTCGCCCATGTCGTACTGCCGGCGGATGCCGGCCGCTTCGAGCAGCAGCCACCCCGGCAAAACCAGCAAGGCGCCAAAGGGGACGATCAACCAAAGCCGGCCCTGCGCCTGGGCGAGATCGCGCCATAGCGCCGCCGTGTCGTAGCGGTAGGTAAGCCGGAAGGCCAGGTCGGCATTGGCCGGAGTGGCTGTGTCACTGTCCAGCCGGTACAGGCTTCCGCCCGCATACGCGTTTTCGCCGCGCCCCAACACATCGATGGGGCTGCCGTTCGCCTGGATGACAAGGTAGTAAGGTTGCGGCTGCGCTTCTTCCTTGGGGAACCGGCCTGCCAGCGGAATATGGGTCGGCCCGTTTTTTACGAGCGAACTTTGTGCGACCGTTACTGCGGCCAGGAGGGTGGTTCTTTTGGGTGTGGTGTAGAGCTTGAGCGTGACGGTACCCGTGGCGTCGGCTTCACCGTTCAGCCAGAGATGTATCCCGTTGACGTTTGGCCGGCGTACGGTAAACGTTTGCCCGACGGCTTGCCCCGGGTCGAGGCTGGCGACGATATCCTGCGTATGTCCCTGCGAGGCTTCGGGATCGCTCATCGTAGCGCAAACGCTCAGCAGGAGCGCCAGGAGAAGCGTGGCGCACACCCAAAAAACCGGCCGCCGTCTCGGAAGCGGCATAAAAAGGATTTCAGGCATAGGCGTTTTCCTCTTCTGCCGGTGCAAGGTACACCGAGACGATCATCGCCAGGACGATCAGCGCCAGGCTGACCGGGTACATCAATTCTGCCTGGCGTTGGTAGAGTATCCCGGCGGCAAAGGGCGCCAGGATGGTGGCGATCCCGCTGACGGCCTCCGTCACCCCGTAGGCCAGGCCCATTTGGGTCGACTGCACCAGGCTGCGCGTTTGCGCGATGGCCATCGAACGCACGATGCGATAGCCACCCATGAGAAAATATCCCCAACCAAACCACCATAGATTGTTGCCCCGCCACAGCAAGATGGTGAAGCCGCCCACACATGCCTGGGCCAGCAAAAGAGCCGAACGTGCTCTCAACCTGCCCAGCGTCAGCCCCAACGTGGTAACGCCCAGGCTGGCGAGTGAGCCGAGCAGGCCAATTTGCTCCAGGGAGAGATGATGCACCTGTTCGAGGTAATTCGACGAGAGTGGTTGGGCCAACATGCTGCCGAACATGATCAGCAGCACGGCGATCATATACCGCCAGTAGCCTGGCTGAAAATGCCAGCGGCGCTGTCCACCTTCACGGATACGTTCTTCCACCGGCTGCGGCCGGATCTGCAAGATCACCAGGGTGGAGATGGCAAAAACGCCCACGGAGAACCCGTAAACCTGCCGCAGCCCCACGAGGTTGGCAAGCCAGCCGCCTACCCCGGGACCGATGATTGCCCCCATGCTGTAAGCTGCCGAAACCGTCGTCAGCGCGCGTTGGGTACTCCACGCGCCCTTGGCCGCCGTTACGTAGCTGTTGAGCGGCGACATCACGAACGCGGTTACACCGTAAGCGAGCAGGCCGGTGATAAAAAGCGGCAGGCTGACGGCGAGCGCCATCAGCAAACCGGCTGCCGTTCCCATGATCCAGGATGCCCACATCAAGGGACGTCGCCCGAGACGATCGGAAAGATACCCGGCCGGTATATGGGCGATCGTCATGGCGATGCCCAGGGCGCTGTAAATCAGGCCGATTTGCACGGGGTTGGCCCCCATCCTTCCCAGGTGAATCGGTTGCAGATAAAGATAAAGCCCTTCTCCAAGCCCCCAGGTAAACATGGAGAGGACGACCAGGGTGAGATCGCGCTGCATTGCGTGTACGGCTATCCCAGAACGGCCAGTTCACGCGGCAGCGAGGAAAGCGTCTCAGCGCCGTTCTCGCCGATCACCACATTATCTTCGATGCGTACGCCGCCGCGCCCAGGTAAGTAAATGCCCGGCTCGATCGTAAAGGTCATTCCTGGTTGAAGCGCCTGCCGGTTGCCGGCGTGGAGATAGGGCGGTTCGTGTGCTTCCATGCCGATGCCGTGCCCGGTGCGGTGGATGAAGAACTGCCCATAGCCTGCACTTTCGATCACCTGGCGGGCGGCCGCGTCGACCGCCGATGCGCTTATTCCCGCACGGGCGATGTTACGCCCGGCTTGGTTGGCCTGGAGAACGACATCGGCAACCCGGCGCAGTTCCTCGTCTGCCGTGCCGATGGCAAACGTACGTGTCAGATCGGAGATGTAACCGTCGTAGCTGGCGCCCCAGTCGAACAGCAGTAGATCGCCGCGCTGCAAGCGGCGGTCCGAGGGGGTGGCGTGTGGATTGGCCGTGTTTTCGCCGGATGCGACGATAGGTGAAAAGGGTAATTCGCTTTCCGAGCCGCAGTGCAGAAGTTGTGCCGTTAACTCGGCGGCCAGTTGGCGTTCGCTGACCCCTGGCACAGCCGCTGGCAAAGTTGCCAGGAGAGCCTCCTGAGCGATCGTCACCGATTTGCGCATAGCCACTATTTCATTCGCATCTTTACACAGGCGGAGCGAATCCAAAACGGCCGATGCGGAAACAAATTTCGTGGAGGGGGAAGCAGCCTGGCAGTAGTCCAATTCCAGAAAACGCCAGCGCGCCGGTTCTACGCCCACGGCTTGGCCTTGCCAATTGGTGGCCTGAACGGCGCGGTGGAAAACACCTTGCCACGTCGAAGGGTCATCGTTGAAAGGAATGGTTTCTATGGAATAAGGCAGATGTTGCGTCTTCGCCTGTTCCAGTTCGGGCAGGAGCAGGATGGGCGTGCCGTGTACGGAAAAAAGCAGCACCGTGGGACGTTCCATCAAGTGGAAGTGCAAGCCTGTCAGATAGGTCAGCGTTGGCCCGGGGTTGAGCGCCAGGTTTTGCAGTCCGTTTGCTTCCATTGCGCGGCGGAGCCGGTTTTGGCGAGTTTCAAAAAGCAGGGCTTTGGTGAGCATGCAATTTTCCTTTCCCAATGAAGACAGCCGTTGTGCGTCCTGGAATGATAAACGTATAGCGATCGCTCTTGATGCTGGCTGCGCGCACCACGGGATCGAGCGAGTTGGCCTGGATGGGATGCGGGTACAAATCTGCATTTTCCAGTTCGCAGAAGGTATACCGTACGGGTGTGTTTTCGGCGTTGAAGAAAACCACGATCAGGTCCACTTGCAGGTCTAGATCGGGGAATGGTGCGTTGTCGTCAATCGCCATGACGATCAGCCCGGGAATGTGGCCTGGACCGGTATTGAAGAAACGCACACGCTGGCAAACCTCTTCGGCTGTACGCAGCCGAAACAACGGCGACGACTTACGGATTTGCAGCATTTCGATGAAATGATTGCGCGTAGCCAATATATCTCCCATGTCTGGAGACAAAAGCGGATTCAATAAACGCGGTCGGATCAAGTGCAGATTGGCCTTGTTGACGTCATACAGGGGCATACCGATGCCCCAATTGCTCGTCTGATAGGAATAATCCAGATGGTTGTACCAGTCGCCTGAGTTGTAGCTGTCACGATCCATCGACTTGGAGCGCAGCAGTTCGATGCCCGAATCGAAAAACGGGATTCCCTGGCCCAGCATGATCAGGCTGATACCTAACTGTTGCATCCGTGCACGCTCCGAAGAGGGCAGGGCCAGAGGAGCCTTGTACTGAATTACATCAAACAGTGTTTCGTTGTCGTGCGCGGAAATGTAAGCAACGTTTTCCTGGGGCGACTTTGTATAACCACAAGGCCCGCCGCGATAGGCCAACTGGTCGCCGCGCAGAACGAAGCCGTAGGCGTTCATGATGCGGTAGTCGGCGAGGTTGGCCACCAGCGACATGCGAATAACGTCTTCCAGTTCGAAGAGCTTGGCCCGGCGTACTTCCTCGGGCCAGGCTTCGGCTTCGTTGGGCTGCGTGTACAGGCCTGTCAGGTATCCCTGTTCGAGCATGTCTCCAAAGGGATTGCCGCCTCGGGTGGCATCGCGCAGGCGATCGTTGAAGGTGCCCACGCCCGTACCGGCCATGTTCCCCTGTGAAGCGTTCCGCCCGCGTGCGTTGCAGGCCACTTCGCCGAAATCCCAACCCTCGCCATACAAATAAATCTGTTTCCCATACACGCCGTCCGTTTCAGGGGTGAGCGTATCCAATTTTCTGCGCGCATTCTGGATATTCTCCACCATGTGATGGCCCATCAAATCGAAACGGAAGCCATCTATTTTGTACTGCTTGGCCCAGACGGTAAGCGAATCGAGCATAAGCTTCTCCATCATGGCGTGTTCGGTAGCCGTATTGGCGCAGCAGGTCGAGTTGGCGATATAACCATCGTGGTCGAGGCGGTGATAGTAACCGGGGACCAGGCGGTCGAGAACCGACTTGTCATCTTTTCCACCGGCAAATGTGTGGTTGTAAACTACATCCATGATCACCCGCAGGCCAATGGCATGGAGCGCCGCCACCATCGCGCGAAATTCGAGAATGCGCGTCGCCCCTTGCGGGTTGGTGGCGTAAGAGCCTTCTGGGACCGTATAGTGGTAAGGATCGTAGCCCCAGTTATAGGCGTCTTCATCCCGAATGGCTTGTACGGCTTCCTGTTGTTGATCCGACGCCGGCGGCAACTGGGCCAGCGCTTCGAAGTCAACCTGTTTCCACGTGTTTTTGTCTTCGTTGATGGATGCAATATCGAAAACGGGCAGCAAATGGATATGGGTCAGGCCGGCGTCTGCCAGCAGTTTGAGGTGCTTCATGCCGTAGGATGCAAAGTGCGTAAACGCCAGGTACGTGCCGCGCTGCTCTTCGGGGATGCTCTTGTCGCAGGCGCTAAAATCGCGCAGGTGCAATTCGTAAATCACCATATCTGTTGGTGATTCAAGGGGATGCTTGACAATTTTGTCCCAACCGGGCGGCTTCAGCGCTGCATCGTTCAAGTTCACAATCTGGCTGCAGGTAGAATCCATGGCGAGGCTGACGGACCAGGGGTCTGTGACCAGATTGTGAACGATCTGGCCCTCCTGGCGCATGAAGACCTGAACATCGTAGAGGAAGTACTGCCGGTTCCAATCGGGTTGGCCGGCGATTTGCCAGATGCCGGTCAGTGGATCGTAGCTCATGGGCATGGACGGGCTTGTCGCTACCCGTTCGGAATCGGATGAAAGCTTAACGCATACCGATTGAGCGGTCGGCGCCCACACCTGTAACGTAGGCATATCTCCGTCCCAGGTGATGCCAAGTTCCGCGTCTCGAGCACTGTGAGCGTACAGATCGTCCAACACCCCTGGAATCTGCAAAGCGGTGGCCGATAGGATTTTTCCGTCGGGTTGGTGGACGCTGAGCACGCATTGACCCTTGAGCATATCAGGCACCAGATCGAAAAACTGCGCCGGGACCCGCAGCGCGCGCGAAAAGCTCAGGTGAGGAAACTCTTCCGCCAGCGCCGCCGGCAGTGTGTATCCGGCCCACGTAAGCTGAAAGTGCTGGCCACCCTTCAGGCCGTTTTTGGTAACTTTGATACCGCCCTGCGGGTCATACGTGAGGCGATAGAGAAGATTCTCGTCGTATCCGGTGGGCCAGGCGATCCACTCGCGTTTCAGCCAGTGTGCTTGAGCCTTGTTTTTGATGTCACCGATGCCGGCGATGATGAGGGCTTCTTTTGCGGTTTCTGGATCTGTGAACTGTTCGTGGCTGTTCTGGATCAGGTATACTGTATGGCCGAACGTATTGAAATTGATGGTTCGATTGATCGCCGGGTCTTTTTCATCGCCTTTGTGAATGATGTAGTGCAGTTCTTTCGCTTTTGGTTGCAGGTTCACAATCCAGTAGACGCCGTACGCATCTCGCCCGTTTTGGGGTAATGGGTGGAGCCAGTCGGTTTCGACCAGCGAATCGCCCCACACGTGCAATCCCCAGCCGTCATAGTCTTCGAACCTGCGCCGGTAGTACAAAATCGCCTGGTTGCGCTGAAGCGTCGGCGCCGTTTTCAACCTGATCTTGGCGGCTTTCAAGGCGGTCTTACGCTTGCCAAACTGCTCTTCATGCCCTTGAAGAAGCCAGACTTCACGGCCGGTTTTCGCCAATAAAAGTGCCTGGTCTGGCCCCGGATCTTTCTCGCTGCCTTTGTGGATCACATAGTTGACTTTTTCTGCGTCCTCAGGAACTTCGACGATCCAATAGATGCCATAGCGATCGATTCCGGTGGGCGCCATGGGAGCGTTCCAGGCGGTGGACGTATGGACGTCTCCCCAAACATGCAGACCCCATCCATCATAATCTGCATACCGCCGGTGGTAGTGGATCAGCACCAGGTTATTTTTGCGCAGATACTTGAACGATTTAATCCATGATGCAAACTTATTGAGCGATTGAACCATTACAAGGCCTCGAATAGAGAATAAGACATCGATTTTCAGCAGGAAACCTGTGTACCGATTGTTTCCAACGGAAAGACCGCTGTATTTTATCAAGGTTGAAGACATCCATCGCGATCATTCCCTGAAAAGGAGAAAGTGGGCACAACCCACTCCGTTAGAGAGTTTACAGTTTTATAATTTTGGCTACTTGACAACAGGCAAAATTTTAATATATAATCGAAACGTTCATTGAAATTTCAGCAGAAATTTCAATTTTCACCGATAAATTCCCCCTTGACTGGAATATTCTGATTAACTGAATGGCAGCATCTGCTACACTTCGTGAAGTTGCTGAAATGGCCGGGGTTTCGATTGGAACGGCATCTCAGGCATTGAACAACCGTCCGAATGTCTCGCCAGAGACACGTATACGGGTGGTCGATGCTGCGAAAACGCTTGGCTACCCGGTAAAGGAATTTGCCGGCCCGTGTGAAACCAATTTGTCGGTGATCGGCATGTTGACCAAGCACGACCAGGGGTTGAAAGAAGACAGCATCGTCAACCCGTTTTATTCGCATGTCGAATTGGGGGTCGAGAGCGAATGCCGCAAGCGCAGCATCAGCCTGATGATGGCTGCAATCGAGGTCGATACGCAGAATCGCCCGGTGTCGTGGCCGGCCATGTTGACGGAGCAGCGTATCGATGGCCTGCTGCTGATCGGCACTTTCATCGAAGACACGATTGATATGATTCATCAGCGGTTGAATATCCCCATCGTTTTGGTCGATGGGTATGCGCCCCGGATGCCCTTGGACAGCGTCGTCATCGATAACTTTTTCGGGGCGCGAACGGCGGTCGACTATTTGATCAGTTGTGGTCACCGGCATATTGGCCTGGTCGGTTCGAACGAGAAGTCGCCTCCCGGTGTTTTGAAACGCCGTTACAGTTATTTGAGTTCGCTGCGGCGCCATGGGCTTCACGATATTTACATTGCCGATTCCGTGATGGATCGAACGTGTGCTTACAAAGCCACACAGCAGTTGCTGACCAAGCATCCTCAAGTCACAGGCATTTTTGCCGTCAACGACGATACGGCAATCGGCGCCATCAATGCAGCGCACGATTTGGGCCTGGACATCCCCGGTGAGCTTTCGGTGGTGGGCTTTGACAATATCGATCTGGCCAAAGAAATCAGCCCTGCCCTGACGACCATTCACGTGTATAAGAGCTGGCTGGGTACTCTGGGCGTTCGAACGTTGGTCGAACGCGCCCAGAACCCTGACCAGCCAAAGATCGCCAACGTTGTGTCCACACAATTGCTCGTACGGGCATCCGTCCGTCACCTTCGCGAGACGATACCGGCGTTTGGCGTGATTGATAAAAGAGAGGAGGTGGTTGCATCGCTTGAAACAACAGACCCATCGTAACATTTATCTTGAAAATCAACCTTTCGATCAAATTTCTCACACAATCTCTTTGGAGGAGCAAAAATGCGTAAAACCGCAATCCTGAATATCCTGGTCCTGCTCAGCATGCTGCTGGCTGCCTGTGCGCAATCTGCTACACCGACCGCAGCGCCCGTGGCCACTGAAGCTCCGGCAGCCACCGAAGCCCCCGCAGCGACGGAAGCCCCCGCAGCCACCGAAGCTCCGGCAGCGACGGAAGCCCCCGCAGCCACCGAAGCTCCAGCAGCCACCGAAGCCCCTGCGGACACCGAAGTCCCTGTAGCAAAATATGGCGAGTCCCCTATGCTGGCCGGAAAAGTTGCCGCCGGTGAACTGCCCCCGGTCGAAGAACGTCTGCCCGAGAACCCCGCCGTTGTCGCAAGCCTGGGCAAAGAACCGGGTGTTTACGGTGGCGAAATGCGTTTTGGTTTCGTCGGCACCAGCCCGGAATGGGGTGGCCTGCTCTTCGTGGCCGCCTGGGAGCACCTGATGATCTGGAAGCCGGACTTCAGCGGTGTGGTCCCCAACCTGGTTGAGAGCGTCGACGTCAGCGACGATGTGAAGGAATATACCTTCCACATGCGCAAGGGCATGAAGTGGTCGGACGGCGTCGATTTCACCGCCAACGACATTGCCTTCTACGTCGAAGACGTGATGATGAACACCGAGCTCAACCCCAACGGGCCGGCAGCAGACTGGCTGCCCACCGACATGGCTGCCGACTTCAAATTCGAGAAGATCGACGACTACACCTTCAAGTTCATCTTCCCGAAGTCATACGGCACCTTCCTGTACGTCCTCGCCCAGTGGCAGGGCCGCCTGTTCGCCATGTTCCCCCGCCACTACCTGGAACAGTTCCACAAAGACTACAACGCCCAGGTTGAAGACCTGGTTGCTGCCGACGACACCGTCGCCGACTGGACCGGCCTCTTCTTCAAATACGGTCCCGACACCTGGGGCAACCCACTGCGCTTCTACGAACTGGTTGACTATCCCTCGCTGTATCCCTGGATCCTGACCCAGCCCATGGGCACCGGCACGCAGGTGATGATGGCTCGCAATCCCTATTACTGGAAGGTTGACGAGCAGGGCAACCAACTGCCTTACATCGACACCATCCTGGCGATCTCTTACCAGGACGCCGAAAGCCGCACCTTCGCCATGTTGAACGGCGATATCGATGCCCTCAAGGACCCCGGCAACGACAACCGTGTGGTTTACCACGAAGCTGTGGATGAAGGCAAGTCGATCAGTATCTATTACCCGGTGTCTGATGGTGCCAACACGAACACCATCCACTTCAACCAGACCCTCGCCGACGAGTTCAAGGCCAAGGTCTTCGGTGACATCAACTTCCGCATCGGTATGTCCCACGCGATCGACCGCCAGGAAGTCATCGAGATCGTCCACAACGGCCAGGGGACCCCTGCTCAGCAGGCTCCGAATAACGACGGCCCGTTGTACATCGAAGGCATGGATACGCAGTACACCGAGTACGACACCGCGCTGGCCACCGAATACCTCGACAAGGTCTTCACCAACGGCAAGGATGCCGATGGCTACTACCTGAACGACAATGGCGAACGCTTCGAGATCATCTTCACCGTCCAGAACGACCTCAGCTACGGCACCACGTACGTCCAGGTCGCCGAACTGTTGATCGGCTACTGGGACAAGGTCGGCATCAAAGTGTTCTTGAACTCCATCGCCTCAGACCCCTACGAAGAAGCCCGCTCGAACAACGAGATCGAGTGCATCATCTTCACTGCTGAAGGCGGTGCCGGGATCACCCCGATCCTCGATCCTCGCTACTACGCCCCGACCTACGGCTATCAGGCTTACTTCGGTAACGCCTGGTGGGCCTGGCGCACCAACGATCCCGATGACGTACAGGTCGAGCCGCCCCAATGGGCGAAAGACGCCTACGCCAAGTACGAAGAAGTTCTCCAGCAGCCGACTCAGGAACAGCAAATCGAAAAGATGCGCGCCGTCCTGGAAGAAGCCAAAGAGCGCTTCTACGTAATCGGTATCTCCCGCCCTGCCCCGCTGTACTACCCGTACCATTCCCGCCTGGGCGGTATCCCCGACAGCTGGTACGATGGTTGGGCCGAAGGTGTCGAGAAGATCACCTATCCTGAACAGTGGTTCATTAAAGAGTAAGTTTTTTCGGTTTTTACGTGCTCCGGCGAATCGCCGGAGCACGCCCCTCTCCTTACTTATGAGGTGATGTATGTGGAAATATTTTTTGCGGCGTTTTCTTTATATGATATTCACCGTGTGGGTGATTTCGATCATCTCTTTTGCGGTAATCCAACTCCCGCCTGGCGATTACGTGACCGATGTCGTCAACCAGTTGATCGCCACTTCGGGGGGAGAGGGGCTGAATCCAGAGTATGAGGCGCAGCTGCGTGCGCTCTATGGGCTCGACCAACCGATGTACGTTCAGTACTTCAAGTGGATCGGGAATATCATTACCAAAGGCAAGTTTGGCTATTCGTTCGTTTACAAGCGTGACACAGTAGAAATGATCGCCGAGCGCCTGCCAATGACCTTTGCTCTATCGTTCTTCAGCCTGGTGTTCGTCTGGGCCGTGGCACTGCCGATCGGCATTTATTCGGCGGTCAAGCAGTATTCGATAGGAGATTATGTCTTTACTTTCGTCGGATTCATCGGCCTGGCGGTGCCAAACTTCCTGCTAGCACTCATTTTGCTGTTTATCAGCTACAAGTACCTGAATCAGGCGATGATCGGGCTGTTCTCACAGGAATTTGCCTCGGCCCCCTGGAGTATGGCAAAGTTTGTGGACATGCTGAAACACCTGTGGATACCGGTACTCTTGATCGGGATGAGCGGTACGGCCGGGATGATCCGCACCATGCGGGCCAACTTGCTCGACGAGCTGAACAAGCCCTATGTCGAAACGGCCCGCGCCAAGGGGCTTTCGGAAAGCCGTTTGTTGTGGAAGTACCCGGTGCGTCACGCCATGAATCCTTTCATCAGCACGATCGGATGGGCCTTGCCCGGCTTGATTGCCGGTGAAGTGATCGTATCGATTGTTTTGAATCTTCCCACGTCAGGCCCCGTGTTGTACAACTCACTGACAGCCCAGGACATGTATGTGGCGGCAGGTTTTATTCTGTTGTTGAGCATCTTAACCGTGATCGGCACGTTCATCTCGGACATCTTGCTGGCAGTGCTTGACCCACGCATTCGTCTCCAGTGATCAACAATGGAAAGAGGTAAATGACCATGACAGTTAACGAAGTCAAATTGGCAGCCGCCGGCCCGGCCAGCGGCGCAACTACGGAGCACGATGCCAGCGTAGAGGTGGCTTCCCAGTGGAAGCTGATGTGGTGGAAGTTCAAGAAACACAAGCTGGCGATGGTATCGGGTGCCGTCGTCATCCTGTTCTATTTGATGGCTATCTTTGCAGAGTTTTTCGCGGTGGTGGGTTTCCAAACCTACCGCAAAGACTACGTGTATGCGCCTCCACAGCCGGTCCAGTTTTTTCGGGATGGGAAGTTTTTCCTGCACGTCTACGGCTACAAGTTCGAGCGCGACCCCGTTTCGTTCAAGAAAACCTGGGCCATCGACGAGACGGTAATCGTTCCATTCCGCTTTTTCAACCAAGGCGAATCGTACAAGTTGCTGGGGTTCATTCCAGGCAATATTCACCTGCTCGGGCCGGTCAATGCGGAAGACCCCTTTTACCTCCTTGGCGCCGACAAAAGCGGCCGTGACGTGCTCAGCCGCATCATTTTTAGCGCCCGCATCTCGTTGACCGTGGGCCTGGTGGGTGTGGCCATCAGCCTGATCGTCGGGATTTTGATCGGCGGTATTTCCGGGCTGGTTGGCGGCACACTGGATAACGCCATTCAGCGCCTGATCGAGATCGTTATTTCCATTCCAACCCTGCCGGTCTGGTTGGCCCTGGCAGCCGTCGTGCCGCTGGACTGGAGTCCCCTGAAGGTTTACTTCATGATCACGGTCATCCTGTCGCTGGTCAGTTGGCCCGGCATGGCACGCGTGGTTCGCAGCAAGTTCCTTTCCTTGCGTGAAGAAGATTTCATCTTGGCCGCCCAGCTCGACGGTGTGCCGCGCGGACGCATGATCACCAAGCACATGATCCCTTCTTTCTTGAGCCATATTATCGCTTCGATCACCCTCTCTATTCCGGGGATGATCATCGGCGAAACGGCGCTGAGCTTCTTGGGTTTGGGCCTGCGCCCCCCGGTTGTCAGTTGGGGCGTTATGCTCCAGGATACACAGAAGGTGGCCGTTCTCGCCATTTATCCCTGGTTACTCTACCCGGCTCTGGCCGTGATCATCGTCGTTCTGGCGTTGAATTTCCTGGGTGATGGCTTGCGCGATGCAGCGGATCCTTACCAGTAAAGAGGTTTTTGATGGCTGACAACACTTTGGTCAAAGTTCAAGATTTGAAAATCCATTTCTTCACCAACGAGGGCACGGTACGTGCTGTCGACGGCGTCACGCTGAATATCGAACGCGGCAAAACGCTGTGCCTGGTCGGCGAAAGCGGCTGCGGTAAAAGCGTAACGGCGCGTGCGTTGTTGCAGATCGTGCACCGCCCCGGGAAAATCGTCAGCGGCGATATCCTCCTTCACCGCAGGAAAAGCGACAACCTGGTCGAAGAAGTCAATATCAGCAAGTTAGACCCCAAGGGGCGTGCGATTCGTTCGGTGCGCGGAAAAGAAATTTCCATGATTTTCCAGGAACCGATGACGTCCCTCAGCCCGATGTACACGGTGGGCAACCAGATCATGGAAGCGATCACGCTGCACACGGGTGCAGACAAAGAACAGGCGCGCAAGCGCGGCATTGAAATGCTCGCACTGGTCGGCATTCCGCGCCCAGAACGCATTATCGACGAATATCCTTTCCGCCTGTCGGGTGGTATGCGCCAACGCGCCATGATCGCCATGGCCCTTTCGTGCAACCCCAGCCTGTTGATCGCCGATGAACCGACGACCGCATTGGATGTGACTACCCAGGCGCAGATCATCGATCTGATGCAGGGTTTGCAGAAGACTTACGATATGGGCATCCTGTTCATCACGCACGATCTGGGCGTCGTCGCCGAGATCGCCGATGATGTTGCTGTGATGTACCTGGGAAACGTCGTCGAATACAGCGATGTCAACACCATTTTCAACCGTCCCCAACATCCTTACACGCAGGCCTTGTTGCGTTCCATCCCAAAGGTCACAGCAACACGCGAGAAGCTGGAAGTGATCGAGGGAATGGTCCCCAGTCCGTTTCGCCGCCCGCCGGGATGCCCCTTCCACCCGCGTTGCACGAAAGCAATGCCGATCTGCTCTCAAGTTGAGCCGAAGACGATCAGCCTGGGAGATCATCACCAGGTGCACTGCTTGCTTTATGATGAAAGTGTTAAAAATCCCGTGCAGGAGAATTTATAATGACCGAGCAAACACCGCAAAGTCAACCCAAAGTAGCTTCCAACGGCAAGGCGTTGATGGAAGTCAACGATTTGAAAATGTATTTCCCGATCAGCAAGGGCGTTTTCGGGAAAGTCAGCGGCTATGTAAAGGCCGCCGATGAGGTGAGCTTTGTCATTCACCCGGGCGAAACCTTGGGGCTGGTCGGCGAGTCTGGTTGCGGGAAAACGACCGTTGGCCGTTGCCTGATCCGTGCTTATAAGCCAACCGATGGTAACGTTATCTACCGCCCACTCGGCAAGCCGGAAGTCGACCTGGCAAAAATGGATGCAAAAGAGATCCTGCCTTACCGCAAGGATATCCGCATGATCTTTCAGGATCCCTATTCTTCGCTCAACCCCCGCATGAACGTCTTCGAAATCGTCAGCGAGGTGCTGCGGGTCAATAAGATGTGCAGCCAGCGCGATATGGAACAGCGTGTGGCCATGGTCCTGAAGCAGTGCGGTTTGCGCCCGGAATACATGCGCCGCTATCCACACGCTTTCTCGGGTGGTGAACGACAGCGCATCGTGATCGCACGCGCCCTGGTGACCTCGCCGAAGCTCGTCGTTTGCGACGAAGCCGTTTCGGGTTTGGATGTCTCTGTCCGGGCGCAAATTCTCAACCTGATGGAAGACCTGCGCCGCGACATGAATCTGACTTATCTGTTCATCTCGCACGACTTGAGCGTCATTCGTCACATTTGCGATCGCGTGGCGGTGATGTACGTGGGCAAACTGGTCGAACTGGCAGACGCCAACTCCATTTACACCAACCCCCTGCATCCTTACACCGAGTCGCTGATGTCGGCCGTACCGATTGCCAATCCCGAACTGCGCAACCAGCAGAATCGCATCCGCCTGGAAGGCGACGTGGCCGACCCGTCGAATCCACCCTCCGGTTGTTACTTCCACCCACGCTGCCGTTACGCCCAGGAAAAGTGCAAGCTCGAATCACCGGCGCTGCGCGATATGGGCAACGGACACACGGTTGCCTGTCATTTCGCCGACGAACTGCAACTGCGGGGAGCCGTGATGGGGTAAGCCGGGGCAGGTCTGCTCTGTTGCATGGGGCGTATCCAATAGAATGCCACGAGGGCGCATCGTGTACCTTCGTGGCAAAGTTTTATTTGTGTGATCGGGTGGGGTGAAATGGTTGAAATCGAATTCTCCGTCATGACCCACGGCGCAGTAGATGTCGAGGCCATGCGCCTTTCTTTGGCGCGTTTCGAGCGCCAGGAACGGATCAAGGTTCACCTGGTTCCGATTCCGTGGGCCAGCGGTAGAGGGTGGATGGAAATCGCCAACATGGCGATCCACCAGCGCGGCGTTGACGTTTCCGAAATCGGCACCACCTGGGTCGGCAGCCTGGCTGCTATGAATGCGCTGCACCCCTTTCCACCCGATAAAGTCGTGCAGGTGGGCGGGCCACTGGCATATTTCGACGTGCTCTGGAAAATGGGTGTGTTGATTGGGGACGAGCGGGTGTGGGCTATCCCCTGGGTTTCTCATCCATTGGTCCTGTACTATCGCGGTGACTGGATCGATCTGGCGGGCATCGACGCACACAGTGCTTTCTGTGCAGACCGGTTTCCGCACACGCTGGAAACGCTGCAACGCCACGGCGTTGCGCACCCTTTGGCGTTGGCGATTACCGGAATGACCGCACTGCACGAGGCTGCCGGCTGGGTGTGGCATGCCGGCGGCGATTTTCTAAGCCCCGATGGCCGGCAGGTTCTTTTCAATCAACCAGCGGCGCTGGATGGCCTGCTGGCCTATTTTTCTTTAAGGCGCTACCTGATGCGGCCGAAGTTTGGCGGGCAGCCAACCTCGGCGGATGCCTTTATCGGGCGTAATGCTGCCTGTGCCATCGATGGCCCATGGTTGGCGATTGCCGCACGCCGCTATCCCAACTTCTTTGGCGACGATTCTTTCCCGCTCGAAACAGTCCATGTGCCGGGCGTGGCCCACGTGGGTGCCAGCAGCCTGGTAACCTGGAAGCATACCCGCCACCCTGAAGCTGCCTTCGCCCTGATCCATTTTTTGTGCGACCAGCAAAACCAGGCCGAGCACAGCCTTCACAAGCAAGTACTGCCGGCGCGCCGCAGCGCATTGGAAGCCATCGTTGCGCAAGAACCGTACTACCGGGTCTTCCTGGATACGCTACAGACCGATCGCAGCTATCCCGTGACGCCGCTTTGGGGCTTTATCGAACAGAAACTGGCCGTAGCGCTCGAAGAAATCTGGGAGCAGGTTCTGGCCGATCCGTTCAGCAATATCGAGGAGTGTTTGCACCGCAAGCTCGATCCGCTGGCCTGCCGCCTCAACAGCACGTTGGAGTGAGATTTACGGGAAGACCGATCCGGCATTCGAATGCCTTCCACAAAAGCCGAAGGGCCTGTACAATAGCGCAGTGTCGCATCATCGACACGCCCGAACCGATCAAGAAGGAGATATTATGAGTCTGAAAGTAGTTGCTGAAAACGTTCCCAACCTACCCTGGGAAGAACGCCCGGCGGGAAGCGACGCTATCGTCTGGCGTTATTCCGGCAACCCGGTGATCCCACGCAATCCGTTTTCGAAGGCGAACAGCACCTTCAACAGCGCCGTGATCCCTTACAAAGGCGAATTCGCCGGCGTCTTTCGCATCGATGACACGCGCCGGAACATGAACCTTTACTTCGGGCAGTCAAAGAATGGCCTGGACTGGCAGATCAACGACCGGCCGATCGAGTTTATTTGTGAGGATGCGGAAATTGCAAAGTTGCAGTATCGCTACGATCCGCGCCTGGGTTGGATCGAAGATCGTTACTACGTAAGTTGGTGCAACGGCTATCACGGGCCGACGATCGGCATCGGGTACACCTTCGACTTCGAGAAGTTCTACCAACTCGAAAATGCCTTTTTACCCTTCAACCGCAACGGCGTGCTCTTCCCGCGCAAAATCAACGGCCGTTTTGCCATGTACAGCCGCCCGTCCGACAACGGGCACACCCCCTTTGGCGAAATTTACTATTCGGAAAGCCCGGACATGACCTTCTGGGGGCGGCATCGCTGGGTGTTTGGCGCTTCGCTCAACTGGTGCTACACCAAAGTTGGCGCCGGCGCCATTCCGATCGAGACGTCAGAAGGCTGGTTGAATATCTATCACGGCGTCTTGCAGTCGTGCAACGGCTTCGTTTACAGCATGGGCGCCGCGCTCATGGACCTCGATCAGCCCTGGAAGGTGATCGCCCGCGCCGAACCTTACCTGCTCTCCCCGCAAACGCTTTACGAATGCGTGGGCGATGTGCCCAACGTGGCCTTCCCCTGCGCGGCCGTCGTGGACGCCGTCACCAACCGCATGGCGATCTACTACGGCGCAGCCGATACCTGCGTTGCCATGGCTTTCAGCAAGGTGGATGAGCTGGTGCAGTGGGTGAAGGACAACCGGGCGAAGTAAACTACACGAGCCGTTTTATTCCAAAAATCGTGGGTGCCGACGCAAAAGCGTTCGTATCATCCACGATTTTTGCTTTTAAAATGGTGCGTTTTGTGCTTGATTTTGCCTTGAGATTCCAGTTTAATGAAGGCGGCGCTCGTTAAAGTTTTAGATAAAACTTTAGGTAAAGTTTTAGTTGAACATTCCCAGCCTTTTATGGACAAAAAAGTAACCCTCAACGATATTGCAGAGAAAAGCGGCGTCTCTGCCGCTACGGTGTCGCTGGTGCTCAACAAACGCCCCGGCGTGGCGCAGGAGACGCGTGCCAGGGTCTTCGAGGTGGCCGAGAGCCTGGGGTACTCGGCAAAAACGGCGCTTTCGCTCGGACGGAGCGGCCGCCTGGCCACGGTGGGCATGATCGTCAAAAAGGCCGAGCGCGATCAACGCCCCCAGGAAAACCCTTTTTACGCCCGGATGGTGATGAGCATCGAGGACGCCTGCCGGCGCAGCGGCATCAACCTGCTGTTTGCGAGCATCCCGGTCGACCGCAACAACCGGATGATGGAGGTGCCATCGCTGCTTGCCAATGACGATCTGGATGGGTTGCTGGTGGTCGGCGCCTTCGTCGACGAGGCCGTCGAAGAAGTGGCTGCGCAGCACCGTTCGAAGATCGTCCTGGTGGACGGGTACTCCAACACCGGGCGTTTCGACGCCGTCGTTTCCGACAACTTCCGGGCCGCCTACCAGGCGATCGAGTACCTGATCGGCAAGGGGCACCGCCACATTGCCATGGCCGGCGGCGAGGCGGACGCTTATCCCAGCCTGAGCGATCGGCGCAACGGCTACCTGCGAGCCTTGAAAGCGCACGGCATTTCGACGAGCTACTTTGCCGACTTTCCGATCGCCTGCGATCACGGCCAGTCCGAGACGGGCCAACTGCTCGCAGAAAACCCGCAGATCACCGCCGTCTTCGGCATCAACGATGAAATTGCCATCGCCGCCATGCGGGCCGCTCAGTCGCTGGGACGGCGCATCCCGCAGGACCTTGCGGTGATCGGCTACGACGACATCTACCTGGCCGCCCACGTGTCGCCGCCCCTGACGACCATGCACGTCGATACGGTTGCCATGGGCCGGGCGGCAGTACAGCTGTTGACGCTGCGCATCGAAAACCCCGATATGGCACGCGTGACGCTGACGGTGCATTCGACGTTGGTGGAACGCGAGACCGTTTCCGGTATGGAAGGCGCCGGCGCGTGATCGTTGGCATGAAAGGAGTGTGTAGAAGCAAAGCATTCGTTTCCCCGCTCCCTCAAAACCTAAACAACCAAGGGCTTGTAACAGTGTGAGTTCCCGCCGCACGCTTGAAGATCCGGGCAAATGAATGCGGGAAGTTACCGATTTTCAGGCCCTAACCACCACAAGAAAGGAAAAAAGAAAAATGAAATCACCTAACATTCGATCTCGATCGTTGACGATCGGCGTTCTTGGAATCGTCATGCTGATGCTGGCGATCGGAATGCTATTCGCCATCAGGCCCGCCATGGGTGCGCCTGAAGATCCGTGGATTCTGTACTCGTACGAGGACAACACAACGCAAAGCTGGGCGCCAGACGGCTCGGTCGGCAGCGTGGCGACATCGACCGACCACGCTACCGATGGCATGTATTCGCTCCAGATCACGTCCACGGGTGGGCACTTTGAAGGTCGACCATCCGGGACAGCTGTAGATTGGCGAGGTTGGGACAGCCTGGTGTTGGATATTTACAGCCCAATTTCTACAACCACACATGTCGCTTTCAAGACCGGTAGCAGTTGGACCTGGCAACAGACTCCGGATTATCAGCTCATTACGGGCACCAATACAATCACGGTTACTCTCAGTGTTGATATTACGCTAAACAATCCTGAAGATGTTAGAAGCTTGTTGGTTTACTATCCCGCTGCAAACGTGTATTACCAGGATAATATTCGCTTGGTTGGGTATACTCCGCCCCCCCCCACACTGACTCCGACAAGTACAGCCACATTGGGTCCAACACCCACATCACTGGCTAACCTGCCTGGTTTGCGTGTGATGGGCCGTGATGTGTACGATCACTGCGGTGAAAAGATACTCTTGCGTGGGGTCAACAAGATGGTCACCTGGACCGATCGCGACGGCGATTCTTTCCCCGAAATTGCTAAAACGGGTGCAAACTCGGTTCGTATTGTGTGGCTACCGACGGACGACCCCGCACAGTTGGATATCATTCTCCAAAGGGCAATCGACAATGGACTGATCCCGATGGTCGGTATGTGGAACACAACCGGGAATTGGGACGAGTTGACGATAGCGTTGGAATACTGGCTGCGTCCCGATGTTATCTCGGTCGTGCAAAAGTACGAGCAGTACATGCTCCTCAATGTTGGTAACGAAGCAGGAGATGGCTCCATTACCGCCGAGCAGTTCAAAGAAACGTATCGATACATCATTCTGCGACTGCGCGGTGCGGGAATTCATACGCCCATCGTGATCGATGCATCGGGCTGGGGGCAAAGTATTGACGTCCTTCAGGCTGCCGGCCCTTACCTGCAATCCATGGACCCGGATCACAATCTGATCTTTGACGTGCATACCTACTGGCCCTATAAGTGGGGCTGGTCTGATGCGAGGGTCGAAAGCGAGTTTGCTGAGTTTGCCGCGTTGAATCTTCCCTTGGTGATAGGTGAGTTCGGCAACAAGTGGGACAACGATGGTTCCGCCGGCGACGAAATTCCCTACCGGTTGATCATCCGGCTGGCCTACGAATACGGTTTCGGGTACTATCCGTGGGAATGGGGTCCCGGTAACAATCCGCAAACCCACCTCAACATGACCCACGACAGCACGTACGACACGCTGCACGACTGGGGCCTCGAGGTCGCCATCACCAGCACGTACAGCATCCTGAACACCTCCGGTCGGCCCTACTCCCTTTTGAACGGCGGCGCGTGCCAGTCCGGTGCGACCGCCACCCCCGGCCCGTCGCCCGAGCCTTACAACAACCAGCCGGTGGTCGCTATCGTCGCGCCGGAATTCAACGCCATGCTGGCTGCTCCGGCCGAGGCCGTTATCGAAGCCGAAGCATCTGACCTCGACGGCACCATCAGCAAAGTGGCGTTCTACGCCAACGGGCGCTGGATCGGCGAGGACACCGCCGCACCATACACGACAACCTTTGAGACGGCCATCGTCGGCGAATACTGGCTGACGGCGCGGGCCGTCGACGACGCCGGCGGGGTGGCGCTTTCCAAGGGACAGTACGTCATCGTCGGTACCCCCGCACACTTCTCCATCAACAACACCATCACGACCAATATCAGCGATACGCTGAGCGACCTGCACAAGTTCTACTACGATGGGGACTGGAATCTCGGCCTCAGCCCGAACGTGGGCCGCTTCCACGACGACGATCAATACTCATTCACCACCGGCGATACCTTCGAGATTAGCTTCCATGGGACGCAAATCGGACTGTATTCATCCCTGGCGGCTCATCACGGGATTGCGGACATCCTGATCGACAGTGAAGTCTATACCGCAGACCTGTACAGCCCGACCAACGTCAGCGATGCCCTGGTCTGGATGAGCGAAGAACTGCCGCTCGGCGATCACACGCTCGTCGTGACGGTCACCGGAAAGCACAACCCGGCCGCAACCGGCTCTACCGTGACCGTCGACCGGGTGCGCATCACCACCGGCGAGACCGTTGAGTACCGTGAAGTGGCCATGCCGCTCGTCCAAAGGGACGCCGCCGTGACACCACCGGCGACCCCGACGGCAAAGCCGCCCACACCGACGATGCAGCCCACCAATACCCTGATCATCCCCACGCGTACGCCCTGGCCGACGTCTACACCGACGCTCACGCCCACGCCGACATCGACACCTTCGGTGTGCGTACCGGGTACGGATGTCGTTGTCTATCACGACAGCACCACCTGGGATAACTGGTCTTGGGGCAGCACAGTAGCCGATTTCAACAACACCAGTGTTGTCTACGATGGGTCGGCCGCGATTTCTGTCACGATAGGCGCCGACTGGGATGGCTTCTCCCTTCACCACGCAACTGCCATTACCAACACTGACAACCTGGTTGCCATTTCCTTCTACGTCAACGGGGGTCCGCTTGGTGGGCAGGATTTGCAGTTCTACATCGAAGGCAGCGGCGGCGAAAGCGCGCCTGTGCCGTTTACGGTAATCTCCAACACGTGGACGCTGGTCAACATCCCCCTGGGCGCTTTGGGTGACCCGGCGGATATTACACGCCTCACGATCCAGAACCGTAACAATGGCACGGAAAACACCTTCTATCTGGATGAAATCACCGTCCGTGGGCGCGATTGCGGCACCCCAACCCCGACTCCCGTAGCTTATTTCTACTCGGACGGGCCGGTGGACAGCTGGTCATGGGGGGGGATTTATACGGCTACGCATACATCGACGGTGCACTCGGGTGAAAACGCCATCGCAGTTGACATCACTGCCGCCGATGGTGCCCTGCGCCTGCACCGTTCTGCAGCGCTAAGCACCACCGGTTTCGATCGGCTGACTTTCTACGTCCATGCAAACGGGAACGCACACCAGCTCTATGTATACTTGAACGATTTGGCCACAAAGTACAGCCTCGACGTGGCCTCGGGAACCGAATGGGCGCGGGTAGAAGTATTGCTAAGCGACTTGGGCAGCCCTGCATCCATCACCGATGTTCAAATCCAAGACCGTTCCGGCGCTGCGCAACCAGTCTTCTACGTAGACGATATCGTCCTCGAAGGGCCTGGTGACCGGCAGGCATTCATCTACACCGATTCCCTGTTGGACAGCGGCTGGTCGTGGGGCGGCACGTACGATTGGCACAACACAACCACCGTACACTCAGGCACCGAGGCCATCTCGGTGACATACACGGCCAGCTTTGGCGGCCTCATCGTTCGCCGCCGCCAGGGACCGGTAGACACAACCGGTTACGATCGCATCGCCTTCTACATCAACCCCAACGGAAACAGCTACCACTTGCTGATCCAAACCCGCAACGAAGCTGGGACCAATAGCACGCAAACCACCGTGGACGTTGCTGCGGGAACGGATTGGGTTCTCGTGGAAATTCCGCTGAGCGAACTCGGTAATCCCGCAGACATCATGCACATCACCATCCAGGAAGGCAGCGACTCGGCACAGCCGGTTTTCTATATCGACGATATCATGCTGCTTGGCAACTGATTCGGGTAACAAGATCCCCAAGAAACAGCTTTACGACCGTTTGTAAACTCCGGAAGCACGTTTCCGGGCCGTAAATCGATAGGAGGGCGGGAATACCGCCCTCCTATCGATTATGTGCGCACAAGCGCGCTTTGTTCGTACATCCTTTATCGTTCTCAATATCTCCTCAAAACGAAAGGTAGCTCTATGACCGAAAATCACGTTTCCTCCTCCACGCCGTTTGCCTTCGGCGGCGGAGAATTCGACCTGGAACACATCCAGCAAGAAATCGCCGGCCAGCGCGCCGCTCGCCCGGCGCTGGCCGGCAGTTACGTCGCCCCCCGTACGCCGACGGAAGCCAAGCTCGCCGAAATCTGGGCCGATTTGCTGGATATCGAGCCGGTCGGCGTGCAGGATGATTTCTTCGCGCTGGGCGGGCATTCTATCCTGGTGGCCCAGTTCCTGGCGCGCGTGTACGATGCGTTCCAGGTGGAGTTTCCGGTGGATGTGTCGTTCGACGACGATGCGGTGACGATCGAAAAATTCGCGCACCTGATCGAGGAGAACAGGATTCAGCAGGTCGATTTCGATGAAATCGCCGGTCTTATGGACGAGCTTGATCGGTTATCCCCCGAGGAAATCGACGCACTGCTGAACGCCGGGTGAGGGCCTTCATGGAACGTGTTTTGGGACATGTTTTGCTGACGACGAGTGGGACGGCGGGCGACGTCGTACCCTTCCTGCGGCTGGGCGTGGCGCTGAAGGCCCGCGGCCACGCCGTCACCCTGGCTTCTCACGGCTATTACGCGCGGGAAAGCAGCCAGAAGGAGCTTGATTTTATTGCCCTCGATGACGCCGCGGCGTTCGAGCGTTTTATCGAAGACGGCCACCTGCTCAACAGCACGGCCGGTGTGCCGAAGTTCTTGCAGCAGCATATCCTGCCGCAGGCGCTTCAGCAGTGCCGCCTGATCGAACGCGCCTGTACCCCCGAAACGGTGGTCGTTTCGCTCGCATCGCCCGGCATCGTCGGGCGCCTGGTGGCCGAAAAATGCCGGCTGCCGTACGTTTCGGTGTTGATGGCGCCGAGCTACGTCGAGACGCTGCGCTTCGTCGAAGCGCTGCTGGCCGCTTTCGGCGCGCAGATCAACGAGATTCGCACCTCTTTCGGCCTGGAACCGGTGACGCAGTGGGCTTCCTGGTGGCAGGCTGTGGACCGCTACCTGGGCCTGTGGCCCGAGTGGTTCGGCCCTTGCGGGCCTACACCGTTTGCAGGGCCATGTGCGCCCGCAGGGCGCCCCTTACCGGCACCGGTAACTTTCGCCGGCTTTCTGTGGCAAGAGGAGAGGGCGGACGCAGACATTCGCCCTGCGGACGCAGACGTCCCCGGCGAAATCGAAGCCTTCCTGGCAGGAAAACCGGCGCCGGTGCTGATTACCGGCGGCACGGGCAATTTTGGCGGCGACGAATTCTTCCGGGTCAGCACGCAGGCCTGCCGGCAGCTAGACCGGCCGGCCATCTTGGTGGCGCGCCTGCCGCAAATCCTGCCGGCAGATTTGCCCGCCAACCTGCGCTGGTTCCGCCGCGTTCCCTCGCTGGGCGCCCTGGCGGCGCGCTCGGCGGTGGTGATCCACCACGGCGGCATGGGGATTCTCAGCCAGGCGCTGGAGGCCGGCGTGCCGCAGGTCGTTCTGGCGGCAGGGGGCGACCGCCCGGATAATGCCGCACGCGTGCAGCAGTTGGGCGTTGGCGCCTTTTTGTCGCGCCCGCGCTGGCAGGCCGAGAAAGTCCGGGAAGCCTTGCAGCGCATGTCCACATCGGCAAGCGTGGCGCAGCGCTGCCACGAGATCGCTGCCCACCTGCAAAACGCCGACCCGGCGCAGGCGGCCTGCGAGTGCATCGAGGCGGCCATGCAAAGCCCGCGCGCCGGCGAACATACACCCGCCCGAGGCGAAAAACTTCCCTCACCGCAGGCCGCAAAAGTCGAAGGCCTGCGCCAGTCACTGAAGCAGCTTACGCCGCAGCAGCAGGCCTTTCTGATGGCGCGCCTGCGGCGCAAAGACGACAAGCCCCTGGAGGAAAAACAATGAAGATTTTGTGGTTGACCTGGGATCCTCCCATTGCGCCGTTTGGCGGCGGGCGTGAACGTGCCCTGTACACGTTGAACTACCTGACGGCGCGGCACCAGGTGTATATGCTGACCTTTGCCAACCCCGAAGAAATCGAACAGGTGCGCGCCATCCCGGGTGTCGTGCGCGCTCACCCGATCACCTACGGGCACGTCGCCACCATGCGCGCCATCATGCAGGCGCTGATCGAGAAATGGAAGCCCGATTTCATCCACGTGCAGAATTTTGCCCTGTACGGCATCGTGCCGCCGGGCATCAAACACGTCCTCGATCCCTTCGATATGCCGCACGACAGCCTGCTTGCGGAGAAGGGCGAGCACTATTTCGAAGCCGTCAGGCGTTCGACGGCCACGATCCTGGTCTCTGAAGGCGAACGCGACAAGCTGCCCGAAGGCCTGCGCTCCAAGATCGTCGTCATCCCCAACGGCGTGGACGTCGATTACTGGGCCAGGGGCTATGGCGTGCCGCAGCAGCCTGCCACACTGCTCTTCCCGGCCTCGTTGTGCTGGGAGCCGAATATCGTTGGCGCGCAGGAATTCGTGCGGCAGGTTTGGGCAGGCGTGCGTGCAGAAGTGCCCGAGGCGCAGATTGTCTTTGCCGGACGGTTGCCAACCCCAGACGTGCAGGCCCTGGCGAGCAAAAAGCACGGCATTCGCGTGGTCGCCGATCCCCAAGATATGCGCCGCTATTTTGCGCAGGCCACCGCCGTGGTCGTCCCGATTTTGAAGGCCACGGGCACGCGTCTCAAAATCTTGCAGGCGCTGGCATCGGGACGCGCCGTACTGAGCACGCCGGTCGGTGCTGAAGGCCTCGACCTGCTGCCGGGCCGCGATCTGTTGATCGAGCCGCTCGGCGAGGCCTTCGTGCGCGCTGCCGTGACCCTGTTGAAAGACGGAGAGAAACGGGCCGGCCTGGTACAACACGGCCGCCAGGCCGTGGAAAGGTACCGTTGGGAAGCCCTGGTGCCGATGCTGGAACAGGTTTACCCGGCGGCCTGACCCGCCCGGACCGGAGACGACGATACCGTGGTTGACATACCTCACGACATCCCTCGATTGAACGATTTATCGCCCCAGGAACGGGCGCAGCTTTTGCAAAAGCTGCGCCAGAAAAAAGCCGCCGCCGGCCGCCGGGCGGGCATCCCCGTTCTGCCGCGGGCGCAGGCCGAAGCGCGTTTTCCGCTTTCCTTCACCCAGGAACGGCTGTGGTTTTACGAACAACTCGACCCCAACGCGGGCGTCAACAACGCCTCCGTTGCCTTTCGCATGGCCGGCGTGTTCGACCCCCAGGCCCTGCAAAAGGCGCTCGAAGACATCGCCCGGCGGCACGAGGCGCTGCGTACCGTTTTCGTGCTCGAAAACGGGCAGCCTTACCAGGCGATCCGGCGTGAGATGCCCCTGCCCGTGTCGGTGGTCGATCTGGCGGCGCTGCCGCCTGCCGAGCAGGCAAAGCAGGTCAGGCGCATCCTGGCCGAGGAGGCCAGGCACGCTTTCGATCTGGCCCGCGGCCCGTTGGTGCACGTCCGCCTGGTGCAACTGGGCGTGCGCGAGCAGGTCTTCATCATCACCGTCCACCACATCATCGCCGACGGGTGGAGTTCGATGATCCTGACCCGCGAGCTGATTGCCCTCTACCGCGCCTTCGCCTACGGTGAAACGCTCGCGCTTCCCGCTCCGGCCGTGCAGTACGCCGACTACGCCGCCTGGCAGCGCCAGGCCTTGCAGGGCGAGACGCTGGAAAAGCACCTTTCTTTCTGGAAGGAGCAGCTCGCCGGCTGCCCATCCGTGCTGGAATTGCCCACCGACAGGCCACGGCGCGCCGGCATGTCGAACGCGGCGGCGCGCCAGAAGTTCTTCTTTCCCAGGGAACTCGGCGACAGGCTGAAAGCGCTCGCCCGCCAGGAGCGCGCCACGCTGTTCATGGTCATGCTGGCCGCCTTCGATACGCTGCTCTACCGCTACACCGGGCAAGATGACGTGGTCGTCGGCACGCTGGTCGCCAACCGTATGAACCCGCAGTTGGAAAACGTGCTGGGCTGCTTCATCAACTCCCTGCCGCTGCGCACCTCGCTGGCAGGCAACCCGAGCTTCCGGCAGTTGCTGCAGCGCGTGCGCCGCGTGGCCCTGGCGGCCTACAAACACCAGGACCTGCCGTTCGATGTCCTGGTGCAGCACCTGGGCATCGAACGCAGCCCGCAGCATGCGCCGTTGTTCCAGACCCTGTTCCTCTTGCACAGCCTGCCGTCGCAAAAGTTGCAGTTCGACGCGCAGGCCGGGCCGGATGCAGCCGCGCCGGATGTGGAATACCTGGAAACCGAGCAGGGCGCCCTGGCCTACGACCTGACGATCACGCTCGAAAACACCGAGCGCGAGTTGTGCGGTTTCGTCGAGTACAGGACCGAACTTTTGGCGGAAGCCACCATCCGGCGTTTGCTGGCGCAGTTCGAGGTCCTGCTCGACGGCATTGTCGCCGACCCCGACCGCACCCTCTTGCAGTTGCCGCTGCTGCCGGATGCCGAGCGGCAGCAGTTGGCCGGGTGGAGCCGTGCGGCGGACCCCGCTTTTCCACCGGCCTGCGTTCAAACGCTGTTCGAAGAACAGGCCGCACGCACGCCGGATGCACCGGCGGTGATCGACGGCGCGCGGCAGTGGACGTATGCCGAACTCAACCGGCGGGCCAACCGGCTGGCGCGCCGCCTGCAAAAAGCCGGCGTCAGGCCCGAAACCTGCGTGGGCGTCTTCCTGCCGCGTTCGGCGGAGATGCTGGCGGCCGTCCTGGGCATTCTCAAGGCCGGTGGGGCCTACGTGCCGCTGGACCCCCATTACCCTGCCGGGCGCCTGGCGGCGATGTTGGCCGGCACGGCGCTCGTGCTGACGCAGCGCGCCCTGTGCGCCCGGCTGCCGGACGATCGGGCGGCTGCCGTGTTCCTGCTCGACGAACAGCAGGCGGCCATCGAAGAGGAATCTGGCGACAACCTGCCCCTCGCCGTGGACCCCGCCAACCTGGCCTACGTGGTGTATACGTCCGGCTCGTCGGGCCAACCGAAGGGCGTCATGGTTGCGCATGGCGCACTGGCCAACCTGAGCCGCGCCCTGCGCCAGAAATACGCCCTGTGCGCCGGGGAACGCGTGCTGCAGTTTGCTTCGCTGAGCTTCGATACCAGCGCCGAAGAAATCTATCCCTGCCTGATTTCCGGCGCGACGCTCGTCTTACGCACGGAAGAAATGCTGCGTTCGGCGGCGGCTTTTTTCGAATGCTGCAACGCCTGGGGGCTGAACGTGCTCGACCTGCCGAGCGCCTATTGGCACGCGCTGATCGCGCAGATGCAGGCGGAAAAGCTTGCCTTCCCACCTGGCGTGCGACTGTTGATCGTCGGTGGCGAACGCGTCATTCCCGAGCGCTTGCAGGCCTGGTTCCGGCTGGCCGTAAACGGGACCCTGTTGGTCAACACTTATGGCACCAGCGAGGCCACGGCGGTCACCACGTGGGGCGAACTGCACGAGGAAGAATCAACCACCGGCGAGACGCCGGTGGGACAGCCGATCGCCGGCGTTTGCACGTACATCCTGGACGCCGCCGGCCGGCCTACGCCGGCCGGCGTTCCGGGGACGCTCTATATCGGCGGCGCGGGCGTCTCGCGCGGCTACCTGGGGCAGCCGGCCCTCACCGCCGAACGCTTCGTTCCCGACTTGTTCGGCGGGACGCCCGGCGCGCGCCTCTATTGCACCGGGGACCTGGCCCGCTATCTGCCCGATGGCCGCATCCAGTACCTGGGCAGGCAGGACCAGCAGATCAAAATCCGCGGTTTCCGCATCGAAAGCGGCGAGATCGAAGCCGCTCTGCGGCGCGAAGCCGGCGTACGCGACGCCGTGGTGGTGGCCCGCCAGGATGCCGGCCGGGAACCGTACCTGGCGGCTTACCTGGTCTCCACGGATGGCGCGCTCGACCGGCGCTCCCTGCGCCGGGCGCTCAAGAACCGCCTGCCCGAGTTCATGCTGCCGAACGCCTGGGTGCAGCTCGATGCCTTGCCGCTGACGCCCACCGGCAAAATCGACCGCAAAGCGCTGCCCGTCCCCGAGGAGATCGGCTTCGAAAGCGAGGCCGCTTTCACCGCCCCGCGTACGCAAGCGGAACAACTGCTGGCCGGCATCTGGACGCAGCTCCTGCGCGTCGAGCGGGCCGGCGTGTACGATAACTTTTTCGAGCTGGGCGGGCACTCGCTGCTGGCCACGCAGCTCATCTCGCGCCTTCGCCAGGTGTTCGGCGTCGACATTCCGCTGCGCCTGGTCTTCGACGCCCCGACCCTGGCCGACCTGGCCCTGCAGGTAGAAGTCCACCAGCGCGCCGCAGCCGGCGTGGCTGCCCCGCCGCTCGTACCCGCGCCGCGGCCCGGGCCGGCTGGGCGCTTTCCGCTTTCGTTTTCGCAGCAGCGCCTGTGGTTCCTGGCGCAGCTCAACCCCGAAAGCGCGGCGTACAATATCCCGCTCGCCGTGCGCCTGGTGGGCGCGCTGGACTACCAGGCTCTGGAAGACGGCCTGAACCGGCTGATCCAACGTCACGAAGGCCTGCGCACGCACTTCGAGTTGGCCGGCGAGCAGCCGGTGCAGATCGTTCAGGCGGGCGAGGCCCAAAGCATCCCGCTTACCGACCTGGCCGGCCTGCCGGCTGCCGATCGAGAGCAACGCGTGCGTGCGCTCGCTGCCGATGACGCCGCCCGGCCGTTCGACCTCGCCCACGGGCCGCTGCTGCGCTTGCATTTGCTGCGCCTGGAGGCGCGGGAACACGTGCTGCTGTTGAACATGCACCACATCATCTCGGACGGCTGGTCGATGGATATCTTCATCCGGGAGTTGGGCATCTTCTACCTGCAAGCGGCCAGGCCGTCCGAAGCGCCCGCCGCGCCGCCGGCCTTACCGGTCCAGTACGCCGATTTCGCCGCTTGGCAGCGCCAATGGCTGCAAGGTGACGTGCTCGAGGCGCAGCTGGCCTACTGGAAAACGCACCTCACCGGCGCGCCGCAGGTTCTGGAACTGCCCGGCGACCGTCCCCGCCCGGCCGTGCAGACCTTTCGCGGGGCCTATCGCACGCGCCGGCTGCCTGCCCCCCTCGTGGCGGCGCTGCAAACGCTCGGCCAGGCCGAAGGCGTGACGCTCTTCATGACCCTGCTGGCGGCCTTCCAGGTGCTGCTGGCCCGCTACAGCGGCCAGCGCGACATCGTGGTGGGCACGCCGATCGCCAACCGTAACCGCGCCGAAATCGAAGGGCTGATCGGCTTCTTCGTCAACACGCTGGTCCTGCGTACCAACCTGGCCGGCGCAGCCTCCTTCCGCGACCTGTTGAAGCGCGTGCGCGAGGCCGCCTTGGGTGCATACGCCCACCAGGACCTGCCCTTCGAAATGCTGGTCGAAGCTTTGCAGCCCAGGCGTGCCCTGAGCCACACGCCGCTCTTCCAGGTAATGTTCATCCTGCAAAACGCACCTGCGCGCGGGATCGAGCTGCCCGGCATCCGCCTGGAACCGGTCCCCGTCGAAAACACCACCGCCAAGTTCGACCTGACGCTTTCCTGCACCGAAAGCGCCGCAGGGCTGGAAATCAGCGCCAACTACAACGCCGACCTGTTCGAGCCGGAAACGATCGAACGCCTGCTGGCCCACTACGAAGTGCTGCTGGCCGGCGCCGCCGCCGACTGCGGGCAGCCGCTCGAACGCCTGCCCCTGCTCACGGCCGCCGAACGGCAGCGCTTGCTGGTCGATTTCAATGCGACGCGCTGCGACGTCACGCAGGCGAATATCCTTTCCCACAACAGCATCCACGAACGATTCGAGGCCCAGGCCGGGCAGCGCCCGCAGGCCCCGGCCGTCGTCTTCGAAGATCAGGCGCTCAGCTACGCCGAACTCAACCGGCGCGCCAACCGGCTGGCGCACCACCTGATCGCTCTGGGCGTCACGCCTGACCGGCCGGTCGCCATCTACCTGGAGCGTTCGGTGGAAGTCATCGTCAGCCTGCTGGCCATCCTCAAGGCCGGCGGCGCTTACCTGCCGTTGGACGTCAAGCTGCCGGCGGCGCGCCTGGCGCTGATGCTGGAAAGCATCCGGCCGGCGGCGCTGATCACGCAGGCGGCTCTACGCCCGGCCTTGCCCGCACAGCAGCCGGCCATCGTCTGCCTCGATGATGACGGGCCGGCCATCGCTGCGCAGGACGGCACCAACCCGGGCCTGGCCGTCCTGCCGGAGCAGCTCGCCTATGTGTTGTTCACATCCGGGTCCACCGGGCAGCCCAAGGGCATCGGCGTCGAACACCGCCAGCTGCTGGCTTACCTGGCGGGCATCACCCGGCGTCTCGACCTGCCGCCCGGGGCCAACCTGGCGACGGTCTCCACCTTCTCGGCCGACCTGGGCAATACCGTCATCTTCCCGGCGCTGTGCAACGGTGGCTGCTTGCACATCATCTCGTCGGAACGCATGGTCGAGGCCGCCGCTCTGGCGGCGTACAGCCGGGCGCACGCCATCGACTGCATCAAAATCGTCCCTTCGCACCTGGCGGCGCTGCTCGACTCTCCGCAGGCCGCCGATCTGCTGCCGCGCCGGCAGCTGGTTACCGGCGGCGAGGCCCTGCGCTGGGAACTGGCACAGGCCATCCAGGCGCTGGCGCCCGGCTGCCGCCTGCTCAACCACTACGGCCCGACCGAAACCACGGTGGGCGTGCTGACCTGCGCCGTGACGCTGGACGGGCCACGCCCGCCGGCCGCCACCGTGCCCCTCGGGCGCCCGCTGGACAACGTGCGGGCCTACCTGCTCGACGGCGATCTCAACCCCGTCCCGGTGGGTGTCCCCGGTGAAATTTACATCGGCGGCAGCACGCTGGCGCGCGGCTACCTCGGCCGCCCGGACCTGACCGCCGAGCGCTTCGTGCCCGATCCCTTTGGCGGCGCCGGCGAACGCCTGTACCGCACCGGCGACCTGGGGCGCTTCGTTCCGGACAGCCGCGATGGGCTGGACAGCCGCGATGGGCTGTGCATCGAGTTCCTCGGGCGGGCCGATTTTCAGGTGAAGGTGCGCGGTTTCCGCGTCGAACTGGGCGAGATCGAGGCCGTGCTCTGCCGGCATCCTGGCGTGTTGCAGGCGGTGGCCTTGCTGATGAATGACCCGCAGCACGGCGAGCCGCGCCTGACGGCCTACCTGGTGACCGCCGGCGGCGGTGAACTACCGGCCGGTGGCTTGAAGGACTTCATCAAGGCCGAACTGCCCGATTACATGATCCCGTCGGCCTTCGTCTTCCTGGAAAAGCTGCCGCTGACGCCCAACGGCAAATTGGACCGGGCGCGGCTTCCTGCGCCGGGTGCGCAAACGGCCACTCCACCCCAGGCATACACGCCGCCGCAGAGCGAGACCGAGAAGGCCCTGGCGGCGATCTGGGCGCAGGTGTTGAGGCGCGAGCGCGTCGGCCTCGATGATAACTTTTTCGAACTGGGCGGCGATTCGATCCTCAGCATCCAGATCGTCTCGCGTGCCGGCCGGGCCGGCTACGCCCTCACGTCCAAAGACATCTTCCAGCACCAGACGATTGCTGAACTGGCCCGGGTGACGGGCCTGCGGGCCGGCCCGCAGGCCGAGCAGGGCCTGGTGACGGGCAGCGCCCTGTTGACGCCGATCCAGCGCTGGTTCTTCGAACAGGACCTGGCGGACGCCCACCACTACAACCAGGCGCTTCTGCTGCAAGTAACCGAAAGGCTGGATTTTTCCCGCATGCAGGCCGCCGTAGAGGCGCTGATCCGGCACCACGATGCCCTGCGCCTGCGTTTCCGGCGCGATGCAAACGGCGCCTGGCAGCAACACTTTGCCGGCCCCGCCGAAGCCTCGGTGGGCGTGTGCCGCTGCGAGGACCTGTCTGCCCTGCCCGAAGCGCAGCAGGCCGGGCGCATCGAAGCGATCGCCGCAGCCGTGCAGGAGAGCCTGGACCTGTCTGACGGGCCGTCGATGCGCCTGGTGCTCTTCGACCTGGGCACGGGCCGGCCCGGCCGCCTGCTGTGGGCCTGCCATCACCTGTTGGTGGACGGCGTTTCCTGGCGCATTTTGCTGGAGGACTTCCAGGCGGCGTACGGGCAGGCTCCCCTGCCGGCCAAGACCACCTCTTACCAGGCCTGGGCGCAGTCGCTGGCGGCTTACGCCCGCTCAGAAGCCCTGCGGCAAGAAGCCGCTTACTGGACGGCGGCGGCGTGGACGGAGGTCGCTCGCCTGCCGCAGGATTTTGCGGGCGGCGCAGCGCAGAACCTGGCCGGGGCGGCCCGGCAATTGTGCCTCTCACTCGACGCCGCCGAAACAAACAATTTGCTGCACGAAACCCCGCAAGCCTACGGGGCGCAGATCAACGACGTGCTCCTGGCAGCGCTCGGCCACACGCTCGTCCACTGGACGCCGACCCAAGGGAGCGGCTCGAAAACCTGCCTGGTGGCCCTGGAGGGCCACGGCCGGGAGGAGTTCCTCGAAGGCATGGACGTCTCGCGTACGGTAGGCTGGTTTACGGCCATCTACCCGCTGCGGCTCGACCTCAGCGCCGCCGCCGATCTGCGCCAGGCCCTGCGCCTCGTCAGGCAGCAGCTGCAAGACGTTCCCGGTCGGGGCGTCGGCTACGGCCTGCTGCGCTACCTGGGTGACGATGACGGCGCGGCCGGGCAGTTGCGCAGCCTGCCGCAGGCAGAAGTCAGCTTCAACTACTTCGGCCAACTCGACGGCGCCCTCTCGGACGGTGTGCCCTTGCGCATGGCGACCGAGTCCGGCGGGCCGCCCAGTGGCCCCCGCAACCGGCGCCGGTACGCCATCGACATCAACGCGGCCGTCCGCCGGGGCGAACTGCAAGTGACCTGGACGTACTGCCCGGCCCTGCACCGCCCGGCGACGATCGAGCGCCTGGCGCAGGATTTCCTGGCCGCCCTGCGCTGGCTGATCGCCCGCAGGGACGCGCCGGAAACGGAAGCCGATTGGTCGCCGGAAATTTTCGGCGTGGACCTGGATTCGGACGATCTCGACAATATCCTGTCGGAGATCGGTTTTTCTGCGGAGGAAGATTAAGTGAACAAAAAGGACATCGAAGCCGTTTTCCCGCTCTCGCACCAGCAAAAAGGCATGTTCCTCGAGACGCTGCTGGCGCCGGGGACGGGCATACACATCGAACAATCGGTCTGGGCCTTCGACGGCGTGCTGGACGTGGCGCATTTCAAGCAGGCCTGGCAGGCGGTGATGGCGCGCCACGCCATGCTGCGCACGGCCTTCGTCTGGAAAGACCGCCCGGAGCCGCTGCAAGTGACGCTGCGTTCGGCGCAGATGCCGCTCGAGCCGTTCGATCTGCGCGGGCAGGCGCCGGAGGCGCAGAAAGCCTTCATCGAAGCCTTCGTACGCGACGAGGGTCACAAAGGCTTTGACTTGACGCGCGCACCGCTGATGCGCCTGGCGCTGTTCCGCACGGACGAGGCGGCGTTCCAGATCGCCTGGACCTCCCATCATATCCTGATGGATGGCTGGTGCCGGCAGCTGGTGCTTCAAGAAGTGCTGGCCGGCTACCGGGCGCTCTGCAAAGGGGAAAGCCCCCAACTGCCACCCGGCCTGTCTTACCAGGGCTATATCGCCTGGCTGAAACGGCAGGACATGGCGCAGGCAGAACAGTTCTGGCGCCAGGCCCTGCAAGGCCTGGCCGGGCCGACCCTGCCCGGCCGGATCGGCGCCGGCGGCGGTGAAGGCGAAGCGGACGCGCCGTTCGAGCCGGCCTATGCCGTGCAGCGCCTTTGCCTTTCCACGGCAGACACGCAGGCGCTGGCGGCCCTGGGCCAGAAACAGCGCGTCACCCTCAACACGCTCCTGCAAGGGATGTGGGCCTTGCTGCTCAGCCGCTACAGCGGCGACGAAGACGTGATCTTCGGCACCACCGTCTCGGGCCGCCCGGCCGACTTGCCCGGCAGCGAGCACATCGTCGGCCTGTTCATCACCACCCTGCCGTTTCGGGTGCGGGCGGCAGCCGCCGAGCCGCTCTGGCCCTGGCTCCGGGCGCTCCAGGCGCAGCATTTGCAACTGCGCAGCTACGAACACTGCTCCGAAGGCCAGATTCACCCCTGGAGCGGGCTGCCCGGCGGGCAGCCGCTGTTCGAGAGCATCCTGGTTTTCGAAAACTACCCGCGCGCCCTGGCGGCCGCGCAGGCATCGCCGGCCCCCGGCGCGCCGCAGGCAGCCGGTGGGGTGGAACCTGATGCGGGCGCGGCCGGTGCGATGCGCTTCGAAACGTCTGCCGGCGCGCGCACCAAGTACGCCCTGGCGCTGCTCGCCATCCCTGGCGCGGCGCTCGAACTGCAACTGATCGTCGACCAACGCCGTTTCGTGCCCGGAAGCGTCCCGGCGATCCTCGAGCACTGCGCCGCTTTGCTCGAGCGCTTTCTGGGCGACGAGGCCACGTGCCTGGCGGATGCGCTGGCGGCGGTCCCGGACGGGCAAGCCCCCGTCCTGCGAGGCAGGGGGGCGGCGCAGGCGAAAGCGGGCCAGGCTTTCGAGGCGCCCCGCACGCAGACCGAGAAGACGCTGGCCAATATGTTCTCGAAGCTGCTCGACGTCGATCAGATGGGCCGGGACGAAAACTTCTTCGGCGTCGGCGGGCACTCGCTGATGGCCTTGCAGCTCGTCAACCGCGTGCAGGAGACCTTCCAGGTCGATCTGCCGTTGCAGGCTTCGTTCGAAGCGCCGACGATCGCCGAGCTGGCGCGGCGCATCGAACAGGCCCAGGAAGCGGCGGGCCTGCCCGTCATCGCGCCGCTGGCAAAGGATGAGGAAAGGCCGCTGTCGGCGGCGCAGCAGGCGATCTGGGATTTGCTCGAAGCGCCGGTAGCCGACACGGCGCCGCCCAACACGGGCTTCCTGCGCGGCCTGTTTGCCGCCCGCCCCGGCCGCAAGCCGGCGGTGGACGCCGGCAGCCCGTGGCGCCAGGTGCACGCCCTGGTGGCGGGCATCCACCTGGACGGGCCGCTCGACCGCAGCGCGCTGGAAGAGAGCCTGAAGCGGCTAAGCCAGCGCCACGAAGCCCTGCGCACGCGTTTCGTCCTTCGGGATGGGCGCGTGCTACAGGAGATCGGCGGCGACGAGCCGGCGGTTTCGCTGCGCGTGCTGCCGCTGCCGGGCGCCTCGTGGGACGATGCAAGCGTCCGAAGCCTGGTCGAGCGGGAAAGGAAGGCGACCTTCGACGCCGGCCAGGGGAACCTGTGGCGCGTCACCCTGGTGGGGCTGGCGAACGAACCGCCGCGACACCTTCTGCTCCTGACGCTGCACCCGCTGATCGCCGACGGCCCGTCGGCGCGCCTGCTGGCGCGCGACCTGGCCGGCCTGTATGCGGCCGTCCTGTCGGGCGGGCCGGACGCGCTGCCCGAACTGTCCGTTCACTTTGCCGACTACGCCGCCTGGCAGTGCGAGCGGCTGGGTGCGGATGGGCTGCAAAAACAGCTCGACTTCTGGCAGCAAACCCTGGGCGGGTACAGGGTCCTGTTCCCGGTCACGCGCTCCCGCAACGGCGGCGGGGCGCGCCTGCTGCTCGCTGCCGGCCCGGACTTCGTGCTGGCAAAGCCGCTGGTGGATGCGTTGAAGGCCTTGAGCCAACACCAGTCGCTTCCCTGGCACCTGGCCCTGGCAGGCGCCTTCCAGGCGCTGCTTTACCGCTGCACCAACGAAGCCGACCTCGCCGTGGCGCTGCCCGTCCCGCACCGCCCGTACCCGAATACCCTCGATGTGGTTGGCCCGTTTGGCAATTACCTGGCCCTGCGCACGTTTTTCAGCGATGAGACGCGTTTTCTCGACGTGCTTCAGCAGCTGCGGCAGGCCTTCGCCGGCGGGTTTGGCAACCAGGATGCGCCCTTCGAATCTGTCGCGAGGCAGATTTCCCCCTCGCGAGTCCAGGTCCTGTTTGCCGTCGAAGACGAGGAGGATACCGGCCTGGGAACGGCAGCGGGGCTGGCCTTCTGCGGATTTCGCCTTGCCGGCAGCGAGCAGAATTTCGAGCTTTGCCTGACCATGCGCCCGGCACCCGGTGCATCCCTTGCGGGCAGCATCCGTTACAACCCGCACCTGTTCGACGCGGCGACGATCGACCGTTTCACCCGCGACTACCAGGCCCTGCTTACCGGCATCCTGGATGCGCCGGCAAGCCCGATCGCGGCGCTGGCTCTGGGCACCGTGCCGGTTGGTTGAGCGCGGCGTAACTTGTAAGACACGTAAGACACGATGGAGCGTAAAGAAAGATGACCGAATCAATGTTGTATCGTAAGAAAGCCGCTGCCTGGGGCATCGGCGGTGTGGCCGGTTTTGCCCTGCTCGGCCTGGGGCAGATCGTCTCGCTGATCGGCTCCGGCATGACCTGCTTCGCCCAAAGCATCTGGGTCTACACCGACATGGGCGGCTCGATCACCAACCTGACCGTGCTCTCGGTGCTGGCGCAGGTGCCGGGCCTGGCGATCTCGCTCTTTGCCGGCGTGCTGGTCGACCGCTGGGACCGGCGCTGGATCATGATCGTCTGCAACGGCGTGGCCGCGCTGGCGACGTTGTGGCTGCGCTCGCTGGTGATGGCCGACAACTTCCAGATCTGGCACATGTACGTCGTGATCGTGATCCTTTCCATCGTCAACCACTTCCAGTGGCCGGCCTTCTTCGCCACCATCCCGCTGGTCGTCTCCAAGCAGAACCTGGGTTCGGCCAACGGGGTCGTGCAACTGGCGCGTTCCTTCAGCCAGACGGCGGCGCCCTTCATCGCCGGCGTGGTCGTGACGCTTTTCAGCATCCAGGGTGTGATCCTGTTCGACATGGCCAGCTACATCTTTGCCCTGGCGACGCTGCTGATGGTGCGCATCCCCAATCCGCCGCGCCGTGCGCCCCTGGCCAAACTCGACCGGCAGGCCTTTTTACGGGAACTCAAAGAAGGCTGGCGCTACATCGTCGATCGCAGCGGCCTGAGCAGCCTGGTGGTCTATTCCTCCGCCAGCAACTTCCTGGTGGGCATCACCGGCATCCTGATGATGCCGATGGCGCTGGCCGTCGTCTCGGCCAAAACCTACGGCGCGCTGATTTCGATCAGCGGCATCAGCATGATGCTCGGCAGCCTGGTGATGACTTTTTGGGGCGGCCCAAAGCGGCGCATGTACGGCGTGTTGTTCTTCATGCTCTTGCAGTGCCTGGCGATGATGCTGGGCGGCTTTCGCCCGTCGATCGAGCTTTACCTGGTGGCTTCCACCGTCTTCTACCTGGCCGTGCCGATCTCCAGTTCGTGCGTGGCCGTGATCTGGCAGAGCAAGGTCAGCCTGGATTTGCAGGGGCGCGTCTTTGCCGTGGCGGGCCTGTTTTCGACGGCCGCCTTTCAACTGGGCGTCTTGGTGAGCGGGCCGCTGGCCGATCACGTCTTCGAGCCGCTGCTGATGCCGGGCGGCGCGCTGGCGGGCAGCGTCGGCCGGTTGATCGGCGTCGGCGCAGGACGCGGCATCGGGCTGATCTTCATCCTGCTGGGCGCCATGGGGGTGGCGATCACGCTGGTGGGCCTGTTCTACCCGCGCCTGCGCCGCCTGGACACGGAAGTACCCGACGCCATCGACGCCGCCGAAATCGTCCCGGCGCAAAAGCGCAAACCGGCGATGCACACCACCTTCTTCACCGAAGGCTAACGGAGAAACAAAGCCATGCAAAAATGGAAAATTTACGGCCTGCTGGCCTGCGTCATCGGCCTGGCGATCGCCAGCGTTCTGGTCTCCTATCTGCAAGCGCGCGTCTTCGTCTACAGCCCCCAGGAAAAACGCGCCGGCCCGCGCTACGATCCGGGCGACTACGGCCTCGAGTACGAAAGCCTGGCCCTGGCGACGCAAGATGGGCTGGAACTGGCTGCCTGGTACATCCCCGCACAAAACCGGGCGGCCGTGATCGTCGTCCACGGCTACAAAAACACGCGCGCCGACGTGCTGGCGATTGCCGAGAAGCTCGCCAGGCACGGCTACGGCGTGTTGATGATGGACCTGCGCGCCCACGGTGAAAGCGACGGCGAAACGCTCTCGATGGGCCTGTACGAAGTGCTCGACATCCAGGCCGCCAGCGACTACCTGCGCCAGCGGCCCGACGTCGACGCCGAACGCATCGGGGCTGTGGGCATCTCGATGGGCGGCAGCATCGTCCTGCTCAGCGCGGCGCAGAACCCGCATCTCCGCGCCGTCGTCTCCGAAAGCGCCTTTGCCTCGCTCGAAGACGAAGTTCCGGCGGCCACGGCCAACACCGGCCTGCCCTTCTTCCTGGCGCCGCTGATCCAGCGCTTCGCCGAGCAGGCGGTCGGCTTCACCTCCGCCGACGTCTCGGCCGTCAACCACATCGCCGCCATCAGCCCGCGCCCGGTGCTGATCCTGCAGGGCGGCCGCGACCTGACCGTCTCTCCCGACAGCGGCCAGCGCCTCTTCGACGCCGCCGGCGAGCCGCGCCAGCTGTGGTTCGAGCCGGACCTGGGGCACTGCACCTTCCCGTACGATCGTCCCGAAGAATATGAAAGGCGCATTGCGGCCTTTTTTGACCAGTATCTGTTGGGAAAGTAAGCGACCGCCCGGGCATGAATGCCCGGGCTACAACGCAGCACCGGATGAATCCGGCTTTTGGGGCGGCAGCCCCGCACCTCTGCCCATCCGGGCATGACATGGCTTCAGGTGAAAGCACCTTTAACTTTAATCCAACAAGCGCTTGCGCCTTTTTGAGAAGGCGGTTCTGTTACTGGCAATTGAGTTCCCTTACATAGTTATCCCATAATCCAAAAGGGATTTTATACATATATGAATCAGTAAATCCATCAAACGTAGTCGGAGGAAATAAGAACTTCATCAAAACCACATTACTCACATCAGGATCTGGTTCTCCTCCAGTGTCATGAGGCTCAGGAGAGCGGAAAGTCAAATCTTTGTTACGCGTATCGTCATTAGTCGAGTTATTGAGTGTTTCGGCCGAGCAATTGGGTAGTGTATCCAAAACTACTCCACAATTAGACCAAACATATAATTGATCAGGCCCGGCCAAAACATCCATTTGAGATTTATTCGTTGGATCATAGTTGTTGTTTAAATAGGCAACATCCAACACGTTTCCAAACTGCTCGACACTCTCAAGAATGCTGTGATAAGAGCCGTCTCGATCTGCTACAACAACTTCCATCCAGCTTACTATCCCATCTGAGCGAAAGAAGATTCGATCTTGTACGTAACCGGCAGCTATACCACGGTCGACCTGATAGGCATAATAAGAAAAGAACTCGTTCTGGATCTTTTCTATTCCCTTCGTTGTAGGTCTTCCCAAGATATTGACTACATCCTGGCGCGTCGATTTACCAGGTACTATTCCGTTCCAATCAACAGAGACGGCACATTTATTTTCGGGCGGAGGCAGTGTAGCCGTTGGTATGAATAGTTTGCAAGATACACTAATTGCAAGAAAAATTATTGTGCCAATACATAGAATTGGGAAGCTCCTTTTATGGGGCAGAAATCGTTGTTGGACCATAGTCATACCTCGCTAAGGGGTTAGTAGCTTTGACTCTACTTCTCAAGGGAATGTTATCTGCCCCGGTCCTGTAGGCATATCAAATCATTTACGTCCAGTAATATAAATTTTTCCGACACAAAGTCTACTCCATAGAGAAACAGAAGCTCAGTATAGGGCCATCCTTCATCGTCGCCGACCATGATTGTGGGAGAATTTTGATTGTCCGCGTCTGAATTGAATGGTGGTGTATGTCCGAAATAATTGTAGCATCGAGTGACGAAACGAAAGCGGGTTCAGCGCCTGGTAACTGAACCCGCTTTTGATTGGTTCGGAATTGTCAGCCCTGGTCGAGTTCGGCGATGGCCTTGCGAACGGTAGATTCTTCGACGACCTGGCGACTGTCGGCGGCGGTCACCAGCAGAGCGGTGATGCAGAGCCGATTGATCAAACGGGGGACGCCCTTGGTGTTCTCGTAGATACGCGCCAGGGCATCGTCGGCGAAAAGCGCACCGGCCTGGTATTGGGCAAGTTGGACGTGGTGCTGGATGTAGGCGATGGTCTGAGCCAGATCGAGGGGTGGCAGGTGGTAGTGGGTGGTGAGGCGTTGATAGAAAGCTTCGTAAGGAGTCAAGCGCAAGGTGCGGCGCAGTTCGGGCTGGCCGACAAGGAGCAGGACGCCCAGGGACTGGCTGTCCATTTCGGTGGAGAAGAGCAGTCGCAAGGGTTCGAAGACGGTAGTGGGGAAGAGATGGGCTTCGTCGAGGATGACGACGGGCAGGCGGTGTTTGGTGTGGAGCAGTTCGTGGAAGGCGGAGCGAATGCGGGCAACGGCCTTGGGCTTGCCAAAGGGGGTTTCATGGCCGAGGGTAGTGAGCAGGTCGCGGTAAATGCCGGAAAGGCCGAGGAAGGGGTTGGCGAGGTAGATAACGAAATGGCGGTTTGGATCAAGATTGGCAGTGAAGCGGCGGACGGTGGTGGATTTGCCACAACCGGTTTCGCCGGTGACGTGAGTTGGCAGCCAACTCCGCCCAGGCCGCGGTCTTTGAGTAGATAGTCGAGGCGAGCGCAAAGTTCGCTTTGTCCGTCAGCCTGGAAGAGCTTGTCGGAAGGGATGTCTTTGGTAAAGGGCAGGTGGGTGAAGCCGAAGTATTGTTGGAGCATATCAGTCCTCGTTGGGGGTGGGTTTTTGGAATTTGGTGAACTGGAGTTTGCCAGCGGCTTTCCGCTGCATTTCGTCATATTCCTGGCGCAGCAGGGCGAGGTAATCGAGCGAGGTGGTTGGTTTGGGCGCCGGTGGGGGTTCGGTAGCCAATCGTTCGACCTGGATATGACGCTGGCGGTTCTGGACGGTGACAGTAGCCTGGCCGATGCTGCGGCCATCGAACCACAGCTCGAGGCTGGACAGGTCGAAGGGGTCGAAGCGCAGTTCGAGCGTCCGCCCGATGAAGCTTCCATCCACCTGGTAGGAGTTGCCTTGCAGTTCGATGCGCCCATCCTTGCGCACTTTGCGGGTTTCGCGCCAGCGGAAAGCCTGGACGAGTTGGTTGTGGTCGGCAGTGCGGACGTTTTGCGCAGCCTGTTGGTAGCGTTCGAGTGGGGCCTGTCCGGTTTCGGAGTGAACGGCCTTGTGGTAGATCAGTTCGAGCCAGGCCCAGAAAGACTGGTTGAGTTCATCGAGCGTGGCGATGGATGAAACCGCCACTTCGGGCATGAACTGCAAGCGAACCGTCTCGAAGAAACGCTCCTGTTTGCCACGTCCTTCCGGGCAATAAGGTTTTGAGTGAATGCGTTGGATACCCAGGGTGGCGCAGGCAGCCGCGAACTGGTTGGCTGCATATACTTTGGCATTGTCCACATAGATCGCTTTCGGCACACCGCGGCGCAACATGCCAACTTTGAGTACACGTTCCATCCTGGGCAGGGCCTCATCCCAAAAGAACTCGGCGTAGGGCACCAGGCGTGAATGGTCGTCCAGAAAGCAAAACAGATAGGCCTTGCGTTTTTTCGCCGGTTGATTGGGGTCAGGTAACCAGGGGCCATCCATTGCATCCCCTTGCCACAATTCGTTGGGCAGACTGCGCTCGAAGCGCTTGAAGGCCCGATTTTGCTGTTTCAACAGGCGACGCGTCTTGCCCAGTTGACGAAGATGGGTGGCCAGGGTGTGGGGATTGGGCAGTTCATCGGGCTTCACTTCCGGGTCGCGCTTCAGGAGTTGCACAATCATTGGCGTGGTACGAGCGGGCTGTTCATCCCGCAGCGCCACCGCTTTCGCCAGTAATTCGGGGCCAAAGGCGCGTGGCGCTCGTTTGTCGCCGCGTTCTTGCGGGCGCAGGGCCTCGAAGCCGCCTTCCTGATAGGCCCGCAAGTAGCGCCGCAGGGTGGTCACACTGACCTGTATGCGCTTCGAATGCGGGATTTTGTAGCTCCGGGCAGCAACCGCTCGCAATGCTTTTTCCGTAACGCCCGCTTCTTGCGGCTCGTACAGCAGCGGGGCGATCAGGCCATACCGGAACAAGGCGATCTCGGTGTTCCGTTCGACAGAATCAGATTGGGGGGCATTTTTCTTGTTCATCAGGGCTGTTTTCCTTGTCTCGAAGGGGATGCCCCGATGATATTTGGCCCGCACAATCCAGGGTATTGTCAATGTGTGTGGGTGGCTGGCCTAGGCCAGCCTGGTAAAGCCAACCTGTCGGTTGCCCCAGCACCATAACCAACGCAGCCGATCATTCAGGCCGAAAGACTCGATTTCCCGCCAGCGTCCCTTCGCCCACGACAGCAGATACAGGCTGACACGCAGCAGTGCCTGGGCTTCCCCCTGCATCTCCAGCGATTCTCCTTGTGCATCCAGCCAGGCGGCCCGGCTGTCCTGTTCGGCCAGCATCTTCTCCACCGCCCCCAGCCAGGCAAGCGCATATTCGGCAAATCGCCCACACCAACGTTGCATCGTCCGCCGCGCCGGTACGCCATCTTCGCTCACATACGCATCCAACTCTGACCAGGAATACCCGCTCTCAAACCGCCATCCCAGTACCAGGTGGATTACCGACAGCAGGTAGTGCCGGTGGAATAACAGGAAACTCGGCACCGCCCCCACGGTGCGCCCGCAGGCCTTGCACTTCCAACGCTTCACCCACAGTACCCAGCCCTTCTCCAAATCCTTCGGCTTGCGCAGGTAATACCCATGCCCGATCATCTGCCCAACAGCACCACAATTCAGACAATCATCGGGTCGCAGGCAGTGATACTGCTTCTCCAACTCGATATACTCTTCCACATCCGACCCAAATTCGGCTAAAATCGGCATGATGAGCTATCTGACACCTTTCTACCTGATTCTTCAGGATATGCACGAACGCCCTTACCGGGCCCTCACCCTGTGTGATGAGCCTGGCATCCCCGACGATTCCTATGTCCTCGAAGAGTGGTATTGCCCCAACTCCCTCTGCCCTTGCAACGAAGCCCATCTCAAGGTTTTTGCACGGCAGCAGAAAACTTACGCAGCCGACATCCGTCTGCCTCTCGACCCTCAACAGCCCATTGCACCCATCTTGGACAACGACGATGACGATACTTTCCCGGTCTATACCGCAAAACTGTTCCGTCTCATCGCTGACTACCTGAAGAATAACCCCGACGATGTCGAAAGATTACGCCAGCACTACCACCAACTCCGAGCCGTTGCAGCCGACCCCACTCATCCCTGCTACAAAACCGTAGATTATTGGGGCAAGCACGGATACCGGCAAAAGACTTCGTCGGGACATAAACGTCACAAACGTCGCTAAACCTATCCCAAAAACACAAAAAAGCCGCTCTTTTTGGAGCGGCTTCTCAGGATTACTTTCGATCCATCATCATTTATTTCAGCCGTTATTCACCATTTCCCACCAATTAACTCGGCTCCCCACATGGTAGCTTTCGGTGCTGGTTACGTTGCGAACTTTCCGTTAGGATAATACTCAATGTAAATACAGCGAGAAAACTCCCAGTCGTTAATCATTTCCATCTCATACCTATGTTCGCGATAGTAAGTAAAAAAATTCGCATTACAGTCGATAGGCAAATCCAACTTCAATGGAAGTTTATACTCTTCTACAAGAACGTACCGTTTTGTAGTTTCCCAGGACTCCAGGTAAATTATAGGAGGTTCATCACTAAAATCCGCCTGTATGCTTTGCCAATCCTTTGGAATTTGAAGCGACAATTTATTCCTCATCAGACGAAGTGGAAACACCAAGGTGATTCTGACTGGTTCTTCCACCTGTTTTGATTCATTAATTATGGTTGCAAAGGCAGCAAAAGCAACTGGGATCACTGATTTATCCGGAATGATTAAAGTTGACAAATCAGTGATGTGAACTGATGCGGAACGAAAAGGCTTGACCTGATTTACGTTTTCCAAAAACCAGTTTTTACTCTGAAGAAGGAAGTTTCCATCCATTTTGTTTTAACCACTCCATCTGGCTATTACTTAATTCTAATCCGCCGTGCTTCCAAGTGCCATCAATGTTCAATGCAGAGCCGTCCGTAAAGTGTACGTGTAACTGCTCTCCAGGAACTTTAGGCATATGCACTTGTTTCACGCCAGCGGGGGCCTTTCCCCTGAGTATTGCTTGGTTCATTTGATTAGGAGTAAGCCGCTTAGAACTATTACTACTTCTACTAAGTGGGTTACTCTTAATATATTTCACCGTGTAGCCGCCATGCACTGCAGCTGCAGTGCCAGCAACAGCAATAATTACCTCCACAGGGATTGCAACACCAGCAACCACTAAACTGGTGCCACCACTCGGTGCTGCGGCTGCTATTCCACCACCAGCAGTTGGCCCAATGCTGGCAACCGCTGTTACTGCTGTCGCTGTCCCAACACCAGTTTCCGTCACCGATACGGCCGTACTTACGGATCGGCCAAACTTGCGGCCATTTTGAAATGCTTCACTTCCATCTAGATCAAAATCAAAGCCTGTAGCTGCATAAATGATATCGCTATACAAACCAGCTGTCATGTCATCAAGGAACTGAGAACCAGCTCCGACAGCATAATCGAGCCAGTCTGGCCAATGGCCGGTTGAATCAGTATGATTAATGGGGTTATTGCGGACATACGCATATCGATCCCAATCTACCGAGTAAGCCGGGTTAGGCACAAGCGTATCCGCCTGAGCGAACCTGCCCAACTGGCTGTCATACCAACGAGCATTGTAGTAGTGCAGCCCAAAATCGCTGGCAACGCTGGTGGCGTAGGAATACTGGCCGGTGTAGGTGTATTTGGTTGGCAAGGTACCTGACGTATATCGGCTCTCGCCCCACGGCTTGTAGAGCTGGCGCGTCGTCTGCCCATCGCTGTGGCGATAGGCGACACTGGTAGAGCCCAGGTGATCACCCAGCAGCCACTGGAAGGTGGTGCCCGCCTTGCGCATGGCGATTTTCGTGCCACCGGCGGTGTAATACTTCGTCACCGTGCTGCCGGAGACTTCGTAGTGCGTGCCCACGAAAACGGTGGTGGTCGAGCCTTCGACCGATTTTACCCGATTTCCATCGCCGTCGTAGGTGAAGGTGGTGATGACGGCGCCGTTCTTTTTTACCTGGTAGACGCGGTTCTCAGCGTCGTAAACGAAGTCGTAGTAGTCGGCCCCGGGTGGGTCGCGGCGGGTCATGTTGCCGTTGGCGTCATACTGGTAAGCCCAACCGGCCGTGGTCGATGTGACGGCGTGCGGGCGGGCGGCGGACGCCAGTGGGTAGGTGTAGGTGCCCATGCCCGTCTTGGTCAGCAGGTTGCCCGTGGCGGTATCGTAACCGTAGCCTTCGTTGGCGTATTCGCCATTGCCCACCGAGCCGCTGCAGGTGCTGTCGTTGATGCCCACGGCAGCACTGGTCAGGCGGTTGAGGGCATCGTAGCCATAGCACTGCTTCTGGTTACTGTTGACGACATCCAGGATGCTGGTGATGTTGCCGTTGTTGTCGTAGGTATAACGCTGGTCGAAGAGCGATGCCTGGGATGTGTACGTCCCGGCCTTGATGTAGTCCATGCGGCCGCCCTGGACATCCCAGTTGTTGTAGTGGAAGCTGTTGACCAGGGTTGGGTTGGCCGCCTGGGATGTGCCGCCCAACCAGCGCAGGGTCGTCCGCCCGGCAGCGTCATACTTCGTGTCGGAGACGAAGAAGTAGTTGGTGATGGCGTTGCTGGGGTTGTGGTCGCTCATCAGGTCGTCGAGCAGCATCTGCGGCAGGTAGCGGTAGGTGAGCACTTCGTCGTCGGGGTAGGTCATCGTCTCCGGCAGATCGGCGGAGTTGTACGTCCAGGATGTATTGTAGGTTACGCCGCTGATCGTCTTGGCTTCCGCACTCACCAGGCCGCGTGTGTTATAGGTCCAGGCCGTCGAGCCGGAGCCGTCGCTCATGCTGGTGCGATGGCCGCGGCCATACTGCCCGATGGTGGTGTTGTAGGCGTCATAGCCGTAGGTGACGTTGGTGTTGCCGCTGCCGCAATTGCTTGCGCCATAGGCCTTGCCCGTCAGGCGGTTGAGGTTGTCGTAGCTCAAGGTGGTGACGCAGCCACGCGCATCGGTCTGGGTCTTGAGGTTACCGAGGGCATCATAGGTGTAGTTCCAGGTGCCCATATCGGGGTCAGCCATCTGCGTCTTACGCCCACCAATATCGTAGAGAAGAGTGGTCGTCGCACCGCCGCGTGTTACCTGGTAGAGCAGATCGTTGGGATAGTAGCTGTAGGTCACATCCGGGCTGATCGGTGGGGCATCGGCAAAGATCGTGCGCCCGAACATGTCCGTGCGGGTAGCTGAGGAGTTGCCCTCCGGGTCACGCACCGTGGTCAGCAGGTAACCGGCGTTGTTGGCATAACCGTCGCCGTAGATCGTTTCGGTGTAGCTGCCATCCGGGGATGTCGTTCGCGATGGCCTGCCGAAGAGGTCGTAGGTCATCACCGTGGCGGGTTTGGCCGTGTCGCGCACATGGTAGAAGCCACCGGTGGAGACGGTGTAGGGCATCGACTGTTTGCTGACGGTGCCATTGATGTTGTAGTAGGTGTCGGTCAGGATATCGGCGCTGCTGCCGTTGACTACGGCCCCCACCACCTGGGTTTGCAGGAGCTGCCCCAGGCCGCTGTAGTATTTGCGGATGGTGAAGTAGGTGCTGCCTTCGATATGCTGTTTGGCCTCGGTATAGAAGGGGTCGTTAAATCCGAAGGTATCGCTGGCTGCCGGGTAGGTCACCTGGATGGTCGTGTAGCCGCTTTCTTCGGCCGGGCGCTGGATCGTCAGGATGCGGCCGTAGGAGTCGTAGGTGGCGTTGGTCACCTGGCCGTTGGCATTTTTCTCAGCAGTTGGCACGCCCAAAGCCTTGTTGTATGTGACCTGGCTTTTGAGCCCAACCGCATCGGTGACGCCCTGCGGGTAGGTATGATAACCATCGTTGGTGCATACACCGGTATCCCAGTTAAAGCTCTCATAGCAGGTCGTGGTCGTTTGGGCGGTGCCCTGCGGTGTGCCGCCATAGGCCCCTTCCCCGGTGTACATTGTGAACGTGGTTTGGTTCCCGTAGCTGTCGTAGCCGTAGCGCACATCGCTGTAACGCAGGTTGGCCGTGGGCGTGCAGTTCCCGCTGATGCAGGAGAGCAGGGTGCGCTGGCCGGTCAGTTTGCCGGTGGATGGGCTGGTGGTGTGAGCGTTCGAGCCGTCATACAGGTAGAGCTCCTGGCCGATGATCTGGGCCGCCGTGTAGCCGCAGGCACCGCCCGGGCACTGGAAGTAGTTGCTGTAGCTGGGTAAGCCCACCAGGTAGACGCCGCTCACCGCGCCCGTGTGGTAGCCGGTATCGGTAGCGCGGTAGTTGTACCAGGCGTTATTGCGCCATTCGGCTTCCACGACCCGGCTCTGGTTGCCGTAGCCGTCATAAGAATAGGTGTTTTGCGTCCCCACCCATTGGGCATCGCCGTTGAAGGTCATGTTGGTTTGCTGGGTGAGGCGCGTCCATTTGATCTGGATGTCGCCATACTGCCCGCCGGAAGGGATCGTAATCGGCTCCGGCGTAACCGGGGTGTTGGTGCTGGTCGTATACAGGCTTTGGCTCAACGTTTGGAGCTTGCCTTCGCTGTATTCGTCCAGGTACAGCGTGCCGTTGGCCGTCCAGGTCTGGAAGCGCCAGGTGATCCCGGCAGGCATGCCACAGGCGGCAGCGCTGCACTCGTAGGTCATCATGGCGGTGGGGTCGTTCCGCTTCCAGACCTGGGTGAAGAAACCGTCGCTATCGGCGATCAGCAAGAGCACATACCACTGGTCACGTGTGAAGGTCATGCTGGCCGGGTTTTTCCAGCCGCTGGAACCGTTGTTGTATTGGGCGTAGAGCTGGTTGCCGTTGACGTGTATGGCCCAACGCTGGTTGGCATTACTGGGGTTCTGCAAGGCCAGCACCGCCTGGGTGCTGTCGCTGCCGCTCACGTAGAACTGCACCATTGCCATCTCGCCATCGGTGATCGATGATGCCGAACGATAGAATTGCCCATAGCTGGCTCCCCCCGGCAGTTTGAGCGCCGCATCGCCTCTCAGGTATGCCACCGCTGGGCTGATACCCGACCAGGCCCACAGCGACGAGTTGACGCTGCCGAAGGCGTCCGCATTTTCAGCCGTGCGCAGCATCGAGATGGCCGGGCTGCCCTTGCGGTCGTCGTCCTGGTAGAAGAAGGTCGTGTTCACCAGCCCGGCGATGCCGGGGACAGCTTCTTCTACCATGCCGTGCCCGCGAAATTCAGAGTATTCCTTGGAATATTGGGCATACTCGCTGACATTCAAGGCATTTGCCGAGTGGTCGTTGTCATTGGTCGCCGGTTCGTCGTAGCGGTAGACGTAGTTGGTTGTCTGCCCGGTAACGGCGTCGTAGACGGCCTTGTTGGTCACGCGGTAGCGCGTCACCACCGGGCGAGCGATGAACCAGCTGACACGGGCATGCGTGTAGGTCTTGATCTTCCAGTTGGCCGTCTTGGCCGCCGATGCAGGCAGTTGCAGGTAGCCGCTGGTGGTCTGCCAGATGCCCAGGTTGTTGAAGTTCAGCAGGGGCAAATCCTGGTCGGAATAGCCGTTGCTCATGCTGATGCGGGCGCTGTCGGTGCTGACGTACTCTTTCATCGTCGCCGAGAGCAGGTAGTAGCTGCCCGGGCGGATCATGTTGGCTGCCATGCCTTTGACGGCCGTTCCGCTGACCCCCATATCGCCGCCATCGCAGCCTGCGCCGCCGCCATTGATGCCCGTCCAACCGCCGACATCGGTGCTGCCGTTGTAACAGGGGTTACCCGCTGCGCCAAAGTGATGGATGAAAGCGTTGCTGTCAGTGGTGGTGGTTTCGTACCAGGCCGAGTAGGTGTAGGTGACGCTGCCCCCATAACCGTTACTGCCTTGTGTCAAGTGCATGTTATCACCGTAGGTGAAATTGGTCGCAGGCAGCGGTGCAGCGTTGTTGTAGCCGTACTCGACGATGCGCATCAGCGTCAGCGTCTTGCCGCCTTGGGGATTCTGCGGGTCGGACAGGCCACGGCTCCACACCAGGTTGGAGAAAATTGGCGTCGAACCCAGGTCGTGGGCATACTGCAAGACGTACTTGCGCACCAGCGGGTCATCGGTGAACGTGCCGTCGCCATCGGCATCGTGCTGCACCTGGATTTGCGTCAGCCGGGCGCGCTCGAAGAAATTCTGCGCCGCAGGGCTGTCGTAGAACCAGGCGTGGTCCCAGTCGTTGCGGTCTTCCTGGCGCACAAAGGCGATGCGGTAGCGGTTGTTGGGATAGGTGATGTCCACCGGGTAACCAGCCTGGTCGGTATAGTGGATGGCGCTTTCATCGCAAATGCTGGTAATCGACCGGCTCTGGTTTTGGTTGCGGTAGGTCAGGCTCTGCCCATGGACATTTACGACCCGGTTGAGCGCCCAACGCCAGGCCACCTTGCGCAGGTTGACCGGGCTACCGTTCGTGCAGGTGTCGAAGGCCATGTAGTTGGCCCGGTTGGGGTAGTCCGCGGCGCCGTTTTCGCCAAAATAGTATTTGGTGCCGTCCTTGCCCCAGACGAGCCAATAGGAGACTTCGTCGTATCCGCCGTTGGGGTTGCCGGTAACGACGTATTCGATGCGCAGGAAATTCTCATCGGTGGCATGGTATTTGCCATCGGTGCCTTTGACGACCGTGCTGCTGGTTCCGTTGAAGTTCAGCGTGAACGAGTCGTCCAGCAAGTTATTGGGGGTGCCATTCTGGTTGCGCTGCACGTAGCCGGTATCGAACGACCAACCCATCCCCACCCATGAGGCCTGGGTCAAGGCGCTGGCGTTATCCACGGTCTGGCTGTTGTAGCTCAGGGACAAAGCAGGCTGTAAACCACCCTGGCCAGACGGGACTTCGATGGGGAAGGAATAGGTTCCGGCCCCGGTGAACGAAGATACCTGGAAGTCCTTCAGGTTGGGCAGGCGCGAAGCCTCCCAGTTCTGTGTGTTGAAATCCATCACGGTGAGATGGTCGCTATGAGCGTAGATGACATTCGCATCGGTATCTGTCCAGCCGGGCAGTTCGATCCAGGTTTCCCACTGGGTATCGTAGTAGAAAAGGCGCAGCGTGCTTTCTTCGCCCTGGACCTGGCTCTCGTCATAGTGCACTTCGATCGTGATCGGTTGGGTGAACTGGTGGACACTTGCCGCATCTTCCTGGCCCCAGGCCGAAATCTCGAAGGCGTTGCCGCTCAAGGTGTAGGGCGGCAGGGCTTCTTCGTAGCCGTTCAGGCGTTCGGCTTCGGCGTAGGCGGCGCCCAGCGGGCGGATGCGCACGTCCATCCCCTGCGGCGCGGCCTCGCCGTTGCTTTTCCCGGCGGGCGCGTAGGCGTTCTGCGGGAAACGCACCTTCACCCTACCGTTCAAACCGCTGACTTCACCGCCGTCGATGCTCAAGGCAGCGACACCGTCCTGCGCGATCGTCAGCGTGCCCGAAGCGAGCGGCTTGTCCTCGCCCTCGACGCGTACCACGCTGACTTGCAGCGTGAAGGTCTCGCCCGGGTTGACGGCCGCCGGCTGCACCGAGAGCGCCAGGCTGGACGGCCCTTCCCAGGTCAGCGTCAGGGCCGAGGCGGCTGCGACGATCACGGGCGGGTCGACGGTCACCACGGGGGTCGGCGCCGGTGTGGCCGTGACGGTCGGTGTCACCGTGACGGTAGGCATCACGGTGGGTGTCACCGTCACCGCCATCGTGGGCGTGATCGTGGCCGTTGGCGCGGGCTGCGTGTCCGTCAGGACGGCAGTTCCGTGGCTTGCGGTGTGCCCGTCACTTCGAAGACGTCGGTCGCGACGGCCGTCTCGAAGGGCAGCCGGGCGTCGGTCGGCGTTGGGGCGGCGTCTGCGGCGGATGCCGCCTGGACGGCAAGCCCCGGCAGGGAACCTGCCAGGAGCGAGACGATCACCAACACGTACAGGCTGCGCTGCAGGGCAGCGGCCAGCCTGCGCCCGAACTTGCGGGCTCCGTGCCTTTTCTGCACAGCCTGTGTGGGTCAGGCCCTAACAAATCTGCAAACTTTATTTTTTACTATAGACGGCTCTCCAAAAAAATTCAACGGCTGCCTGTCATATATCGTCACAAGCCAGGCATGATCAATGTCATGGATGCGTTAGCCTAAGCGGGCACATATCGCCGGGCACACATCGCTTCGGCCGGTGTGTGCCCGCTTAGGCAGGTTTGTATCGACGCGACGGCTTAGCGGGTCACCGCCGGCAGGTAGATGACGTACGGCCCTGCGGCGTTCGGGCCGACCATCGTTATCGTCACGCGCACGTTGTCCAGGCCCCAGGCTTCGTCGGCCAGGGCTTGCAGGCCCAGGGCGGCAAAGTCGACGTCCAGCGAGGCGGCGCTGTGGGGGAAGGTGTAGGCGAGGTGATAGACGGAGTCCATCGGGATGCCGTTGACGACGTAGCCGAGGCTGTTGTTCTCGGCGGCTCCCGTACGGGCGGGGTAGCTGCCGGCCGGATAGTGGCCGGGGTAGGCCTGCCGGAAGCCGAGATTTTCCCAGTTGGCGAAGGTCGTACGCAGCAGGCTGGCGCCGTCGGCTTGCAAGGCCCACACGTCCGGCCCGACGACTTCGCCGGGCGTTTCGATGCCCTGCAGCGCCAGAAGGCTGCCGGGCCACTCGTACTCGAGCTGGTTGCCGTCCCAGGTACGGATGACGTACAGATCGAAGCTCACCTCGACTTCACCGTGGCGGGGCAGGTCGGCCAGGCGAAGCGTGGTGGTTTCGCTACCGAATTCACCCAGGAAGCCGCGCCCGCCGGGCGTTTCGCCCAGGCGTGGCAGCGACCACTCGCTCCCGGCGCCCGCTTCGAAGTCGTTGAAGTAGACTTGCAGGCTGCCGCCGGCCATTACGTTGAGCGGCCCGGCCAGGTCGGTGGTGACGTAACGCTGGGCGTAGACGTTCAGGAAACGGGCGTCCGAACGGGCGATCAAGGGAATGATGCGGCCGTAGTCGTTCAGCGACGGCGTGAGTTCCAGGCTCAGGCGGATCAGGCGCGTGGCCCCGGGGCCGAGATCGCCCAGCCGCCAGGTGATCACGCCGCCGGCCGCGCTTTCCCAGGCCGGTTCGGCGCGCAGGGGCGTGGTGTTGGCCGGGATGGTGAAGGTGATCAGGGTATCTGCGGCGATGTCGTCGCCCAGGTTGGCCAGGTCGGCGTCGATCAGAACCTCGTTGCTGGCGCCGATGGGCAGCGGATCGCCCGGCTGCCAGTCGGAATCGGGAACGTCCCGGATGGTGTAGGTCAGCGTCAGCACGGCGCCGCGCGCTTCGACCGTTTCCAGGTTGCCGGTGTCGGTCAGCACCTGGTTGAAGAAGTCGAGGTATTCGATCTCGGGGGCGTAGTCGGCGACGACCGTGCCGCTCTGGCGGATGTCCATGTCGGAGCGCAGGATCACATAGAGCGTCCCGGCCATGTCGTTGTCGCCGTCGTGCCAGGGCAGGATGCTTGCGTAGGGCGGCAGGATGAAGGAGACGTCGGAACCGTTGGTGCCGGTGACGACCGTACTGGTGATTCCGCCGCGCAGCGTCTCATACAGCGCCAGCGTCGTGTCGCTGCCGGGGTGGGCGTCGTCGAAGTTGACGGCATCGATCATGGCGTTCATCTCGTCCGTATTGGCGATGCGGGCGTCGGCCAGCGTGGCCCACGGCGGCAGCCGGTCTGCGAGGGCGAGGTTGGTGTTCAGGCCGTAGACGGTGTAGACGTGCCCGCTCGTGTCCTTGACGCCGATCTGCGCGGCCGGGATGCGGAAACCGGCCGGGATGTTGTCGCCTTCCAGCGCGAAGGTGACGGTGTAGACGCGCCCGCGCGCCGCCGGGAAGGGATCGTCCACGGTCACGTCGAAGTAGTAGACGCCCTTCCAGGCGTCGGAGATGACGCTGGTGTTGAGGAAGGGGAAGTCGAAGAAGAGCGGTTCGATGGCCGTCGTCTCCGTGTACGAACGCAGGCTGACGTGAACGCCCGCCGGGGCGTTCGGGACGAGGGTCACGCCGGTCAGCGAGATGCCGGTGTTGTTGTTGATTTCGACGCGGATTTGCGTGGCCTCACCGGGGTTGACGCGTGCGTAAAGCAGCTCGCGCTGGTGCCGCCCGCCGACGTAGACGGTGGCGGCCATGTCGCCGAAGCCGTAGCTCTGGATGAACGGGTCGGCGGTGAACTGGCGCGGTTCCCACGGGTCTTCGACCTCAATGAAGTGATAGACCACGTCCTCGTACGTCGCCACCTTGACCGGGGCAACGCGTTTGTTCACTTCTGCATCCGAACGCAAGCCAAAAACGGCCTGGACGTGGCTGTCGAAGACCTCGTAGCGGCTTGGCCCGACGGCCTTCTGGTGGTAGACGAAACGCGCCCCGTCGTTGATCTTGAGCACGCCCTCGGTGTGCGCTGCGCCGGCGTCCAGGATGCCGTTGATGTCGATCACTTCGTAGGCCTGGCTGTCGAGTTCCTGCTGGAAGTACAGATACGTGTAAGCTTCCGTCTCGACTACGTCGGTCAGCACGGTGGCGTCGGGGCCTTTTCCTTGCAGATCGCGCAAGCTCCAGGAAGTGGCCCAGTCGCCGCTTGCGGGCAGCAGTTCGAAGCCCAGGCCGCGGAACAGGCCCTGGCTGATCAGGGTCTCGTCTTTGCGCAGCGGCGGCAGGGCCGGGTCGAAGTTGGAGTGCGATTTGAGCATCAGGTGCAGGTTGGCCGGCACGTTGGAGGGGTACTCGAGCACGCTGTCGCTAAACGTACCGTCGCCGTCCCAGTCCACGTTCATCTCGAAGGTCGTGTTGACCACGGCGTGATATTCGGGCGGCGGGAAGGGCACGATGTCGTAGAAAACCGTGCGCAGTTCGAGCGCTTTTGGCCGTTCCCAGACGTCCTGGTAAGTCACCACCACCGGGACCGGCGCTTCTGGAACGGTCACGATGCCGCTGGAAAGATATTCGTGATAGGGGATCGGGTCGCCGCCCAGGTTGGTGAAAACCGAACCGCCGGAGCCGTTCAGCACCACGCCGCCGTCAAGCAGCGGGTCGCTGGCGAACGAAACCTGCCGGCCGAGCAGCTCGCGGCTGAAAATGCCGTAACGGACCGCCGGGTCAAGGGCATCGTAGCCCGGCAAGTCGCCGTAATCCCAGCGCAAAACGGCCGCCGGCAGGCGGATCGAGCCGTCGGCGTTGATCTGGACGTAGGCTTCGTAGCCGGCCGGGACAGTCACGGTATTGTCTAGTTCATTTGTATAGGTGTACCAGGTAACGCCGTCCCAGTTCGACAGGTTGATCACGTCGAGATTGGTGGCCACGCCCTGGGGCAGGGGGTAGTTGGCGTTGTTGTAGAAGAAGACCTCGTTGGCTGCCCAGATCGTTTCGCCGGTGCTCGTCATCGTTGCCGTGTCGGTCAGCACGGTGGGGATCAGGCGCTGGTCGTCCACGTCGACGATGGGGGAGAGCAATGCCACCACATCGGTGATGACGACATCCCGGGCCAGCGTCGGTTCTTTGTTTTCCAACGTCAGGGCGATGTCGAAGTAATAGCCGCCGGCCGGCAGGGGGTACAGCCCGTCGAGTTCGATGTCACGGTCGCCGTTGAGGCGGGCGGCCATGCTGGCGTAGATTTCGAGCGGGTTGCGCGGCGCCCGGCGCACGCGCCCGGTGAAAGGATCGGTGTAGCTGGCTTCGGCCACGCTGACGATCGCCGAGCCGCCGGCGAGCGTGCCGGTCAGCGTGTGGGCCACGTAGCTCAGGCTGGTGACACCCGGCGAGACAGCCTCACTGAACCAGACGATCTGCGTCCCTGCCGGGCCGGCGATGAGGGCGGTCGGCGTGGGCACGACGCTGGCTGCGTCGACGACGAAGCCGGCCGAGACGGTTTCGGTGATGGTCACGTCGCCGAGGGCTTCGTCCCAGTAATCACGCACGTCGGTCGTGACGCTGATCGGAATGCCCGCCTCGTAGGCCGGGATCACGTCCGGGGCGACCAGGGGCGAATACAGCTGCTGTAAGCGGCCGTCCATGCCCATGCGCTCGCTCATCGCCAGGAAGATCACGTCCAGCACCAGCGGGTACGTGCGCTGGCGCACCGAGGGATGGGCATTGGTAACGACCACTTCGCCGTCGGCGATGCGGCGATACAAGATGGCCGGCGTGCCGGGGTGCGTGGTCTCGGCGTAGGTCGCCACGACCGTGACGCCTTCGGTGGCGGCCAGCACCGGGTCGTCGAGCACGTAGGTCTGGTCGGAGAGCCAGGAAAAGGTCAGGGCATCCAACGCATCGGCAATCTCCAGGCTGGCCAGGTTATCGTAGGGGGGCAGGTCGCTCAGGCGTTCGTCGAGGACCGTACCGGCAGGCAGCAGGCCGGCGTCCTGTGCCAGGTAGGCGGCGTCGCCCTGGGCGTAAAGCGTGCCGCCGGCAGCGACCCACGCGGCAATTGCGTCCCGGCCGGCGGCGCCCAAGGCAGCGCTGACCTCATCGGCGTAACCGATGGTGATGGAAGGCAGGATCAGCACATCGTAGCCATCCAGGGCGCCGGCCCGGATGGCGGCTTCGTCGAGCGGATCGAAATAGTCGTGGTGGTTGACGCCCCACAGGTAGACCCGGAAAATGGTTTCGAAGGAAGCTTCCTCCCAGGCTACCACCTGATCGGACGCATCCCGCAGGCTGCTGTAGAAGAAGGCCACGCGCACCGGGCGCAGGGTGTGGGCGCGCGCCAGGGTGTAGCCGCCGCCGGTCGCCACACTGTCGAAATCGCCCGACAGGCCGTTCAGGGCAACGATCGTCCCGGCGGCATAATCCTCGCCGGACAGCGCAGAGGGCGCTGCACTCCAGGCGATCGGGTCGGCAGCCGCGGCGTGGGGCGGCGCGCCGCCGTCGTAAATCTTGTCGAAGATGGCATTATAGGCGTGGCGCAGTTCGGATTGCGCCGCGCCGAGCGGGACCAGGCTGGCGCCGGGCGGGTACAGGCCATCGGCGGTGGCGGCGCGTGCGGCCGGCGCGCCGGCCTGGAGGGTGGCGAAGCCCAGCCACGCCAGGACGGCGAGCAGCGCCAGGATGGGTGGGGAAAGAAAGGTAAAAGTTCGTTTCATTGTCTAGACTCCTGAAAGAATAAATTGAATGGAATTGAGGGAGAATGAACCTTGTTGAGACGGTAAACGCCCATACCCAGGTTGATCATATCCGGTTTATGCGCTTCAAGGCAATGGTACAAGTGGGGGGCTTGCAGTTTGCAGAACTGCAAGCTGGTGCATCGGGCGCCGCTAAAGCGGTGCAGCATGCACCTGACCGGGCCATGTTCTATCGCTTACGAAATCCGGAAACGTGAGCAGGGGGGCTTGACGTGGGTGCTTTTTTGCGTTATTCTAATCATGGTTTCGTTAAGTACTATTAACGAAACCATGAGGAGTGAAAAATATGCCCCCGCAAACCGTCTCGGAAGCTGTAAACGCCTATCTGCAAATTATCGCCGATGCACGCAGCGAACAAACGCACCATACCTACTTCCACGCGCTCAAAGCATTTTTGCTGGTTTTGGAAGATCGCGACCTGCCCCCCGATGCGACTCCCCCTACCGGCCTGCCGGAAGACGCCATCGGCTGGTTTGCGAGCGAACTCAAATATTACGCTCCGGCTACCGAACAACTTTACCTGATTGCCGCTTCCGGTTTCTACCATTACCTGGCCGCCGAGAAGCTTGCCGCGCCCAACCTGCCCCGCCTGCGCGAACTGATGCGGCGCCGGGCGCGCAAGACCGGACAACGCCTGCCGCAGTTTCCGCGTGAAGAACTCGAAAGGGTTATTGAATATACAAATTCATTGGCTTTAGCGGCGAGCATTCCCACTGAAAACGATGCCATCAACCAGCACCTGCGCAACCTGCGCGACCGCGCCTTCCTGCTGACGCTGGCCGATACCGGCCTGCGCGTTCACGAGGCCTGTAAGCTGCGCCGCGGCGACATCGATTGGAACGAGGGCCGGGCTGTCGTTATCGGCAAAGGCGACAAGCAGGCTATCGTGCGCTTTTCGCAGCGCGCACTGGCGGCCTTACGCGACTACCTCAACGCGCGCGCCGAACTCGACGGCGCATCTGGCAAACCGCTGGCTGCCCTGCCCCTCTTCGCACGCCACGATCGGGGCGCAGGGAAAAAAGTAAAAGCGATCACGACCACCACCGGCCGCTGCATCGTCGCCGAGCGCGTCGAGCAATGCCTGGGCAAGGAGGCGGTCGGCACGATCACCCCCCATTCATTCCGGCATTACTTTGTGACCACCGTGCTGCGCGCTTCGGGAAATCTCAAGCTGGCACAGGCGCTGGCGCGCCACACCAATATTGCCGTCACGCAAAGGTACGCCCACCTTTCGGATGACGAACTCGATCAGGGTTACGGGGAGATCTTTGGATAGAAAAACGGGGCCGTTGGTGCTTTACACCAACGGCCCCATCTATGTTTATTCGACCTCCGTGCAAAGCATCTGGCCCGGAAAAACAAGGCTGGCGTCGATGAGGTTGTTGATCTCAACCAGCCGCTCCACCGAAACGTCCACTTCTTGTGCGATCAATCCCAACACGTCACCCGATCTGACTGTGTAGTATTCTTCGCATTCGTCCGGCGTCACGCGCTCGACGTTGGCATTGATGAAGGTTGCCGAGGCCGAGATGTTCTCGTCGGGGTTTCGGAAGCGAACGATCAGGTTGCGGAAGGCGCGTACGTCTTCGGGGATACGGAAGCTGCGCTCGAAAACGTCGCCGGAAGGGATACGAAAGCTTCCCAGGTAGGCAATATTCGGGTTGCTTACGCCCAATTGGTACATGTACACGTTCACGTTTTCTCCTTGCGGAAAGTTCATGCCCCGTATGGTGACCGTGTCGTCGACCGATACGTCGGTCACCTCGAGGCCCGAACGCGTTTCGGCAGGTGGTGTGTCATCCCCCCCACCACCGCCCCATGCGCCGTTTGTTTCCAGGCACAAAACCAGGCCGGGGAATAGCTCATCGGCATCGTTCAGGTCGTTTTGCGAGCGGATCAAGCTTTCTGTGGCGTGCGATATCTCCGCGATCTCTTCCAGGGTGTCGCCGGGCTGGACGGCGTATAAGAGCGAGCAATCCCCATAGTCGATAACCTGTTGCTGGCCTTGCAAACTCAGCTTTGTCTGCGGGCCAGCGGGCGTTTTCCCGCCGGCGCCGACCAGCCGAAGGGCAGCCTTCATGGCCGCACTATGGTTTGGAGATTGTACCTGGTCTGCCTGTCCGTTCAGCGGCGCACAGGCGCTCAGGCTCAAGCCAAATGCGAGCATCGCCACAATGCTGTAGAAGAGTGGTTTTTTCAATCTTTTCATTTTCTATCTCCCGTCCTTTCTGGATATAGGGAACTGCCTAAGGCGGTTGGCCGAGCAGCTTGTGAGGCGATCGAGAGCCTGCGATCACTCGATCAGGAAACTGTAAATTATTTGTATCAAGAGCCATACGAATTGGCTATATACCCCTGGCCCCGTTGCGATAGAAATGGGGATATATTTCACAAACCTTGACAATGCTGCCTTCTGGGGCAAAATTACGCCTGATGTCACCCGATCATTCCCACACACACAACACCAACCCGACCGAAGGTACCTGGGAGGCGCAAATTTTAAGCGGCAGGTTCCGCGTGAGCGGCATGGGGCAAGCTTATGACGCTTGCGTTGGTTACCGCTTAATCGATTCGCTTGGATTCGAGATGGCCGCACGCGGGCTGGTGGGGCCTGTCGCCCTGGTTAGCGACGAAAACGCCGGCAAATACCACACCGAACGCGCCGCCGCGGCGATTTCCGCAGCCGGATATGGCGTCCAAAGCATCATCGTCCCCGCCGGTGAGCGCCACAAAACCCTGCACACGGTCGAGCAAATATGGGTCGGCCTCCTGGCCGCCGGAATCGAACGCGACGGTACCGTCGTCGCCCTGGGAGGCGGCGTCGTCGGCGATCTGGCCGGTTTTGCAGCGGCCACGTGGCAGCGCGGCGTCGCCTGGGTCAACGTACCCACCACGCTGCTCGCAATGTGCGATGCATCCATCGGCGGCAAAACCGGCGCCGATTTACCGGAAGGCAAAAACCTGATCGGCGCCTTCCACTCCCCCGCCCTCGTGCTGGCCGATCTGGCGGCCCTGGCAACCCTGCCCGAGGCCGAAATCCGCAACGGGTTGGCAGAGGTCATCATTCACGCGGTTATTGGGGATGCATCGCTGCTCGAACTCATCGGCCTTGAGCCGCCCGGTGCCGGCTGGAAAGCGCTCGTCAGCCGTGCTATGGCCGTCAAGATCAAGATCATTCAAGAAGACCCGTACGAGCAAGGGCCTCGTCAGGCGTTGAACCTGGGGCACACCATCGGGCATGCCGTCGAATTGGTATCAGGCTTTCAACAAAAACACGGTGAGGCGGTTGCCATCGGCCTGGTGGCCGAAGCCCGGATTGCGGAGATGCTCGGGATTGCCAACCCGCAAGACCATCTCGCAGCACGCCTGGCCGAAATCTGCCGCTCCGTCGGGCTGCCCACCGAAATCCCATCCGGACTCGATCGGCAGGCCATCCACCAGGCCATCTACCTCGACAAGAAAAAGGCCGCTGGCAGAGTCAGGTTCGCCCTGCCGGCAGAGATCGGGCAAGTCGTGACTGGCGTTGAAGTGAGTGACACATTCATCCATGAAGTTCTTGCACAAGCGGCTTGACAAAAAAACTAACAGATGTTTTAATTGCGCCCGGTTTCGTGTTAATTAAATATAAAAAATTCCTTACACTTTTGTAAGTGTCTTTATCGCTTACATGTAAACGGCAATGGCGTTTGCATGGTTTGTCTTTGCTCCGGGGGGAGGGCTTGAGGCAGTTGTTCCTGTACAAGTAGACCCATTATCTGGGGGATGGAGAAGGCTGTACGGCAGTTTGCGGTGCAGCAGGTTATTGGCGTGCGTTTATTGGTGCTCATCTTAAACCCTGGGGCGGCAGCGTGCGGCCCAACAGGATGATTTACATTGCAGCCTTTGGTAAGTTTCGCACCGGGATTGTACCGAACCTGGTGATTTGTGTTTTCACGCGCCTGGTGCGCGAAACGGCAATGGTTTTCAAGCAACCGCCCGAAGTATCGTTCGGGCGGATACTCTGGGTAAAAAGAACGAGAGCCATAACGATGTCCACCGATTCCCCCGCCCCATCCACCCCCCATTCATTTGTTGAAACATCCCTGGACCTGGAAGAAATCCAACAGGCCATCGATAGCCAGCGCGAGGCGCGCCCATCTCTGGGTGTTGCCTACGAGGCGCCGCGTACGCCTACCGAAAAGAAACTGGCCGAAATCTGGGCCGAAATGCTTCACATCGAGCAGGTCGGCGTTCACGATGACTTCTTCCAACTGGGCGGGCACTCGCTGCTGGCCGTGCAGGTTCTGACGCGCGTCAACGAGGAGTTTTCGATCGAATCTTCCATGGACGCGCTCTTCAGCGCTGAATCGACCACGCTGGCCGAGTTCGCCCGCGCCATCGAGTTGGCCCGTTTGCAGTTGGCAAACGAAGACACTTTGGCGGCCGCACTGCAAGACCTCGGACAGCTATCGGACGAGGAAGTCGCCAGACTCCTGGCCGAGGAGTAAGCATAAGCAATGACCCACTTTTTGCTGCTGACCAAGGGTACCGGTGGTGACCTGAACCCTTTCGTCTGCCTTGGGCAGCAACTGAAGCAACGCCAACACCGCGTTACGCTGGCAACACATGGCGTTTACGAATCCCAGGTCACTGCGGCTGGCCTGGATTTTGTCGCCCTGGATACGGCAGCGCTTTTCCGGCAGATGATGGATGAATTGCCACTGTCGCAGAGTCCATCCGGCCTGATCGAGTATTTTCGGCGTTATAGTGTTGCGCGTCTGTCGGCAGAGTTCGAACGCCTCCAGCCGTATTGCCAGGCCGCAGAGACGGCGATCGTGGCGCATAGTGCGTTGTTCTTTCTGGCAAAGTCTTTGTCCGAAAGTCTGCATTTAACCTGCATCCCTATCTTGCTTGCCCCTTTCTTTGCCGGCAACATTTTGATCCAGGAGGGCATGCATCGCTTCTTGCAAAGTGAAATCAACGACTGCCGCGCGCAGTTAGCGCTTCCGGCAGTGCAAGACTGGAAGCGATGGCTGCAAGATGGGCACCGTTTCCTGGCCTTATGGCCTGCCTGGTTCGCTTCTGGGGAAACCGGCTGGCCGCAGCACGTCGATCTGACCGCTTTCCCATTGGATACCGTTGCGGCAGGCAAACCCCTACCCGATAAAGTGCAGAAGTTCCTGAGCGAGTACCCCGATCCGACGCTGATCACGCACGGCACCAGCGCTCTGCTCAAGGGTGATTTTTTAGCCGCCGGCGTGGAGGCCTGCCGCCGGCAAAAGCGGCCGGCCATCTTGCTCACCCGGCATGCGCACCAGGTGCCGGCCAGGTTGCCCGCGCACATCCTGTGGTTTGACGCCCTGCCCTTCGAGCAGATCATGCCGCACGTGCAAGCGGTTATCCATCATGGCGGCGTTGGGACAACCGCTCAAGCGATCAGAGCCGGGATTCCGCAGGTAATTCCGGCGCGCGGCTTCGATCGCCCCGACAATGCCCAACGGGTGCAGGCCCTGGGCATCGGTGAATATCTCCCGCCCCTTCAGTGGACTGCCGATAACATCGCTGCGGCTTTCGATCGCGTGCTGCAGCCGGAAGTCCGGCAGCGCTGCCAGGCATTTAGCCGCCGCATGGAAGATGCTCCGCAGCAGATTATCGCGGAGACGGTCGAGCAAATTGCATCGTCCTTGCCGCCGCCCTCCTCCCTTGCTGCACCCGGCCTGGCCGAACCCTCGAAGCACAGCCGGCCGGCCCCATCGCAAGCGCATACCCACCGACAGCCCGATTTGCAACGGCTAAGTCATGCCCTCTCTCCAGAGCGGCTGGCCCTGTTGTCTCGCCAGATTGCAAAGCGCAATGAGAGAACAAACGATGATCCAGCATCCTGAAACCGATCAAACCGATTCCCAAAAAACCGAAACTGCAGACCTCCAAGGCCTGGCAAGCTCACTTTCACCGGAAAGACTGGCCTTGCTGGCGCGCCGGCTGCAAAAGCAAAACAAGGGCCAGGCGCCTGCCAGAGCCAGCGCACCGGATGCGGCGCTTCCCCGCATCGTGCCGGACCCTGCCCGAAGCGAGGCGCCATTCCCGTTGACGGACGTTCAGCAGGCCTACTGGATCGGCCGCAGCGGAGCGTTCGAGCTGGGCAACATCGCCGCTTACGGTTACCTGGAATTCGAAAGCGGTGATTTGGACGTAGCGCGCTTCAACCGCGCCCTGCAGCGCCTGATCGACCGTCATGGCATGTTGCGCGCCATCGTGCTTCCCGACGGCACGCAACAGATTTTGGATCACCTGCCGCCCTATCACATTGAGACGCTGGACTTGCGTGGCAAAGACTCCACCTACGCCAACGAACAGTTGACTGCCATACGGCAGCGCATGGCCAACCAGATTTTACCCAGCGATCGCTGGCCGTTGTTCGAATTTCGCGCCACACTCCTGGATGGCGGCCGTGTGCGCATGCACATCAGCATGGACGGCCTGCTCGCCGACGCCTGGAGTACCCAGATTCTGTTTCAAGAGTTGTACCAGTTCTATCGGATACCGGATATCGCGCTACCGAAGCTGGAAATCTCTTTCCGGGATTACGTCGTGACCGCCAAGGCCATCCAGGAAACGCCGGCCTACCGGCGCTCCCTGAATTACTGGTTTGGGCGCGTCCCGGAACTCCCCGCGGCGCCCGATCTGCCCCTGGCGCGCGACCCGGCAACGATCCGGGAGCCGCGCTTCAAGCGCCGCCAATCCCAGCTGGATGCTGTAACCTGGAAGCGCCTGCGCACCAGGATCGCCCGGGCGGGGCTGACCCCTTCGATCGTGATGCTGTCGGCTTTCGCCGAGGTACTGACGGCGTGGAGTAAAAACCCGCTTTTTACGCTTAATATCACCCTGTTCAACCGGCTGCCGCTGCACCCCCAGGTCAATCATCTGGTGGGCGACTTCACCTCGCTGTTCTTGTTGGCCGTCGATCATCGCCAGCCAGGGAGTTTTGCGGCCCGCACACGCCGCCTGATGAAGCAGTTGTGGCTCGATCTCGATCATCGTTTCGTTAGCGGCGTGCAGGTGCTGCGCGAGCTGGCGCGCCGGCAGACCAACCAGACGGGTGCCATCATGCCGGTGGTCTTCACCAGCACGTTGAGCATGGACGCCAACCAGAAAGCCAGCGAAGCAGCCCAACGCGATGACGCGCACATCCCCTGGCTGGAAAACATCACCTTCAACAGCGCACAAACGCCGCAGGTATGGCTGGATAACCAGATTTACGAAGCCGACGGTGCCCTGGTCTTCCTGTGGGACGCTGTGGAGGACCTTTTCCCGGCAGGGATGCTGGACGAAATGTTTGCCGTGTACGGAAACTTGCTGCATGAGCTTGCCGATAGCGAGACGATATGGCAGGTGCCCTTGCCTGCCCTCGTTCCCGAAAAACAACTACAGCAACGCCGGGCCATCAACGCCACCGCTGCGCCGGTTTCTGATAGCCTGATGCATACGCTCTTCGCGGAACAGGCGGTCCGGAACCCGGCCGGGATAGCCGTGATCGCATCTGGTGCGACACTCACCTACGGCGAATTGGCCGGACGTTCGCACCGGCTGGCGCACTGGCTGCGGGCACAAGGCGTACGTCCCAACCAGTTGGTGGCGATCGTGATGGAAAAGGGTTGGGAGCAGGTGGTAGCAGCCCTGGGCATCTTACAGTCCGGCGCCGCCTACTTGCCGATCGACCCGAATTTACCGCCCGAGCGCCGCCAGTACCTGCTCCAACAGGGTGAATGTGCCCTCGCCCTGACCCAATCCTGGCTGGACGAGGCGCTGGAGTGGCCGCAGGGCCTGCTGCGGGCCAGCGTCGATCGCGGGGACGCCTGGGCGGGGTTGGAAGCAGAAGCGCTCGAACCCCGCCAACAACCCGGCGACCTGGCCTACGTCATCTACACCTCCGGCTCCACCGGGAAGCCCAAGGGCGTGATGATCGATCACCGCGGCGCCGTCAACACCATCCTCGACGTCAACCGGCGCTTCGCCGTCGGCCCGCAGGATCGCGTCCTGGCGCTCTCCGCCCTCAACTTCGATCTCTCCGTTTACGATATCTTCGGCCTGCTGGCCGCCGGCGGGACGATCGTCGTGCCCGACGCCGGCGCACAGCGCGACCCCCGCCACTGGGCCGAACTGATCGCCCGCCACGGCGTCACGCTCTGGAACACCGTCCCCGCCCTGATGGAAATGCTGGCCGAGTACCTGGCCGGCCACAGCGAAAGTGGCGCAGATTCACTGCGCGGCGCAGCGAATCTGCGCCTGGTGATGATGAGCGGCGACTGGATCCCCGTCACCCTGCCCCACCGCATCCGCCGGTTCGCCCCGCAGGCGCGCCTGATCAGCCTGGGCGGCGCCACCGAAGCCTCGATCTGGTCGATCCTGTACCCGATCGAGCAAGTCGACCCGGCCTGGAAGAGCATCCCCTACGGCAAGCCGATGATCAACCAGCAGTTCCACGTGCTCGACCGGGCCATGCAGCCCTGCCCCACCTGGGTGCCCGGCGACCTCTACATCGGCGGCATCGGCCTGGCGCTGGGCTACTGGCGCGATACACAGAAGACGGACGAACGCTTCATCACCCACCCCGGCACGGGAGAAAGATTATACAAAACTGGCGACCTGGGACGTTACCTGCCCGACGGGAACATCGAGTTCCTCGGACGCGAGGACTTCCAGGTGAAAATCCAGGGACACCGGATCGAGCTGGGGGAAATCGAAGCAGCCCTGCTCCAGCACCCCGACATTCAGGCGGCGGTGGCGGCGGCAGATGGCAACGAACGCGGGAACAGGCGCCTCGTGGCCTATGTCGTTGCGCAGCCGGCGGCGGCTGTCTCCGCCACGGCGTTGCAAGGCTGGCTGGCTGCCAAGCTGCCGGCTTACATGGTGCCGGCAGCCTTTCGGTTTTTAGATGCGCTGCCACTGAGCGCCAACGGCAAGGTAGACCGCCAGGCGCTGCCCCGGCTGGAGCGGGCAGTGGCACAGGCAGCGGAAAATCGGACGGAGGAATCGGCCGAATCCGGCATCACCCAGCGGCTGACACGCCTGGTGGCTGATGTGTTGAAACTCGAAACGCTCGATCCGCACGCCGATCTGCTCCAGTTGGGCGCTAACTCGGTCGATCTGGTCCGCATCAGCAACGTGTTCGAAGAAACGCTGCAATTCCGCCCACCGTTCAACGAGATCTACCAGAATCCCAGCGTGGCCGGCCTGGCACAGCTCTACCTGTCCCACCAGGCGGCTGCGCCGAATGCTGCGGGTACGGCCGAGGGCAAGCCGCAGTGGGCGCAAGTCAAACTGCTGCTCGACCCGGATGACCGGCGGGTATTCAAGGCGCAGCAGTGGGGGCTGCGGCGCGACGTGGAAGATCGGCCGGGAACTGTGCTGGACGTACCTGAGGTAGACGAGTCAGTGTGGGCGCAGTACCGCACCCGGCGCAGCCATCGACAGTTCTCGCCGGCCCTCATCCCGGCCGCCGACTTCGGCCGTTTATTGAGCAGCCTGCGCCAACTGGCGCTGGACGGGCAGCCTAAGTACCTGTACGGTTCCGCCGGCGGGGCCTATCCCGTACAAACCTACCTGCACCTGAAAGCAGGCCGGGTGGAAGGCCTTGCGCCGGGCACATACTATTACCATCCGGTCCAGCACCAACTCATCACACTGACGCCCGCCGTGGCGCTGGACCGTAACATCCACAGCCCGTTCGTCAACCAGCCCATTTTCGATACGGCCGCGTTTTCGATTTTCCTGGTCGCACAAATGTCGGCAATCGCTCCACTCTACGGCGAGCGCAGCCTGCACTACGCCGCCGTGGAAGCGGGCCTGATGGCGCAGCAGTTGGAACTAACCGCGCCAACCTGCCGGTTGGGCCTATGCCAGATTGGCGATCTGGAATTTGAGCCGCTGCGCGCCCTGCTGGCGCTGGATGAAAGCCACGTATTGATCCATTCCTTACTCGGCGGACGCATCGACGAGCGGGTTACGCAAGTCGATGTGGCGCCGGAGGCTTACCGGCCGCCGGCAGCGGAAAGCGATGACCGCGAAAACTTCAGTTTATAACGGACAGGCGAGGAGATCTCAAGCGCATGGAGCAAAGCAAAACCACGGCTACCTTCGTACACGAACTGGCACAACTGGGGATCGAGCTTTCTGTTGCCGGCGACAAGCTGAACTGTAGCGCGCCAAAGGGCGTCTTGACCGCACAGCTTCGTACAGAATTGCAGGAACGCAAGGCCGAGTTGATGGCCTACCTGGGAAACGGTGGTGGAAAAGAACACGCTGCTCTGCCAACACTTCAGCGCACAGTGCGTCCGCCAACGCTGCCCCTGGCGCCGGCGCAGCGCCAGTTGTGGGTGCTCAACCGCCTGGCGCCGGAGAGTGCCTTTTACAACGTCACGGCGCCGCTGCGCCTGACGGGCACACTTGATGTAGCGGCCATGGAATGGAGTCTGAACGAGCTTGTCCGCCGGCACGAGGTACTGCGGACGACTTTCATCGAAGTCGACGGCGTGCCGGCCCAGCGCATTCGCCAGGCCGACCCTGTCCCGCTTCCCGTGACCGATCTGCAACACCTGCCGGCCGGCGAGCGCCAGGCCCAGGCGCTACAACAGCTTCAAGAGGCGGCAGGCAGGCCATTCGATCTGGAAAATGGCCCCCTGGTGCGTATGCAACTCTTCCGGTTGGCAGCACAGGAGCATATTCTCCTTTTCTCGCTGCATCACATTATCTCCGACGGCTGGTCGGCCGGCGTGTTCGTGAAAGAAATCGTCACCTTGTACACGGCCCACCTGCGCGGAGAAAAGGCGCCCCTGCCGGAGCTGCCCGTGCAATATGCCGACTACGTGTTGTGGCAGCAGCAATGGCTGCAAAGTGCGGCCTGCGCCGATCACCTGGCGTATTGGGAGAAACAACTTGCCGATGCGCCGCTCTTACAACTCTACACCGACCGGCCCCGGCCGGCCATGCGGGCCTTCCGCGGCGCCACAGAAACGTTCTCGCTCTCACCGGCGTTGACGGCGGCGATCAAGGCGCTAAGCCAGGCGCAAGGTACCACGCTGTTCATGACGCTGTTGGCCGCCTTCCAGGCGTTGCTCTACCGTTACACGCAGCAGACCGACCTGGTGATAGGCACGCGCGTGGCAGGCCGCAACCGACGTGAGGTAGAGAGCATGGTCGGGTTGTTCGTCAACTCGCTGGTCTTGCGCGCCGATCTCTCTGGGCAGCCCACATTCCGTGAGTTGCTGCGTCGGGTGCGCGCCATGACCATGGATGCCTACACCCACCAAGATGTGCCGTTCGAGATGCTCGTCGAAAAGCTACAGCCGCCGCGCGATCAAAACCGCAACCCGTTCTTTCAGGTGATGTTCGTGCTGCAAAACTTCCCGACCAGCGAGATGAGCTTGCAGGGTCTCTCGATGCAGAGCATCGAAATGCCGAACGACACAGCGCGCTTCGATATGGATTTCACCTTGACCGACGCGCCAGGCGGCCTGCAAGCGCAGATCGAGTACGACACGGATTTATTCGAAGCGGAAACCGTCCGCCGGCTGCTCCGCCACTACGGGCAGGTCCTGGAACAGATGGCGGCCGATCCTGATCGGCGCCTGGATGCCTTTGAACTGCTTTCCGAAGCAGAGCGCCACCAGATTCTGCTCGAATGGAACGACACCGCTCGCCCGTACGAGCGCGAGGTATGCCTGGCGGCCCTCTTCGAACAGCAGGCAGCGAGCACGCCCGATGAAATCGCCATCATCGACGACGAACACGACACCTTCACGTTCCGTGAACTGAACCGGCGCGCCAATCAACTGGCCCACGCCTTGCAGGCCCTGGGCGTCGGGCCGGAAGTGCCGGTTGGGGTGTACGTCGAACGCTCCAGTGCCACCGCGTGGGCTTTGCTGGCCATTTTGAAAGCCGGCGGCGCTTACGTCCCTCTGGACCCCAGTTACCCCATCGAACACCTGGCCTACGTCATCCAAGATACACAGGTGCCGGTAATCATCACGTGGCAGCGTCTGGCCGATCAGTTGCCGCCGCACCGGGCAACGCTGATCTGCCTGGACACCGACAAACAGTTGGCCCACCAGCCGGAGGGCAACCCGGCCAACGGCGCCACCCCGGCAAACCTGAGCCACATCATGTACACGTCCGGCACAACCGGCCGGCCGAAAGGGATCGCCGTAGAACAGCACCAGTTGATCAACCGCCTGGCCTGGCGCAAGCGTGCCCATCCCTTTCAAGCGGGAGAAGTAGCCTGCCAGCGCACCACCGCCAGCTTTTCCGTTTCTCTGGCGGAGCAGCTCGAGCCGTTGACCCAGGGCGTCCCCTCCGTCATCATCGCCGATCACATCGTCAAGGATGCCCGGCGCCTGATCGATACCCTCGCCAGACACCGCGTCACGCGCATCGTCCTGTTCCCATCCCTGTTGCGCATGTTGCTGGATGAAGACGAAAACCTGGCCGAACGGCTGCCGCACTTGAAACTGTGGGTCGTTTTCGGCGAAAAGCTGGCCCCCGAACTCTACCTGCGCTTCTGCAAGCAGATGCCGCACGCCGTATTTTTCCAACAATTTGGCGCATCCGAATTGAACGACACCTGCTGCAACGATACTCGCCAGCCGTGGGGCGACTACGGCTGCGTTCCCATCGGCCGGCCCATCGACAATATGCGGGTGTACATCTTGGATGCGCGCATGCAGCCGACACCGGCCGGCGTGCCTGGCGAAATATACGTCAGCGGGGATGGCATGGCGCGTGGTTACCACGGCCGCCCCGAGTTGACCGCCGAGCGCTTCGTGCCCGATCCCTTCAGCGGCGTACCCGGCGGGCGGCTCTACCGCATGGGTGATCTGGCGCGCTGGCTGCCGGACGGCCAGGTGGAATACATCGGCCGCCGGGACCATCAGATCAAAATTCACGGCATTCGCATCGAACTGGAAGGCATCGACAACTTGCTCAACCGGCACCCGGCGGTCAGCCAGGCCGTGGCCATGATCCGTACGGATGTACCTGGCTTTGGCGATGGCGACGGCGCGGCCGAACCGCGCCTGGTGGCGTACGTCGTGCCGCGCGCCGGGAGTGCGCTCACGGTCAGCGAACTGCGCCAGTTCCTACAGCCGCACATGCACGAGGCCATGATTCCAAGCGCTTACGTCTTCCTGGATGCGCTGCCGCGGCTGCCAAACGGCAAGGTGAACCGGCGAGAACTGCCGGCCCCCGATCAAAGCCGGCCCGCATTGGCGACGGATTTCGTGGAACCGCGCACCCCGCTCGAAGCGGAGCTGGCGGCAATCTGGTGCTCTCTGCTGAAGGTAGAGCAGGTCGGCGTAAAAGACAATTTCTTCGAATTGGGCGGGCATTCGCTCCTGGCCACGCAGGTCATCTCGCAGGTGCGGCATGCATTCCAGGCCGATCTACCCCTGCGGACCTTCTTCGAAGCGCCGACGATCGATGCCGTCGCGCGGCATATCGAAGCATCCAGGTCCGCCGAAACGGCTGCGCCCGCTTTGCCGCTGCTCCCCGCAACCCGCACTGGGCCTCTGCCCCTGTCGTTTGCCCAACAGCGCCTGTGGTTTTTGGACCAGTTGTTACCGAACAGCGCCGCCTACAACATCCCCGTGGCCGTGCGCCTGACCGGCGCCCTCGCCCCGGCGATATTGGCGCAAAGTTTGAATTCCCTCGTGCAGCGCCACGAAATCCTGCGCACAACTTTCGCCCTGGATGGCGACCAACCGGTGCAGGTGATTTCACCCACGCTCGTCCTCGAGTTGCCGATCGAGGAACTGGACGAGCTTGCGCCGGAAGCACAGGAAGCCGCCGTGCGGCAAACCGCCCAAGCAGAAGCCGCCCTGCCCTTCGACCTGGCCCGCGGCCCCTTGATCCGCGCCAGGCTGCTGCGCCTGGCAGAGACCGATTACGTGCTGCTGCTGACCGTGCACCACATCATCTTCGATGGCTGGTCGACCGGTGTTTTGATCCGTGAAGTAGCGCGGATTTACCAGGCGCTGACGAGCGGCGCAGGAATCGAACTGCCACCCTTACCGGTTCAATATGCAGATTACGCCATCTGGCAGCGCCAGTGGTTGCAGGGTGATGTACTGGAAGAGCAGCTGGGTTACTGGAAGGAACAGCTGGCCGGCGCGCCCGAGCTGGAACTGCCCACCGACTACCCACGCCCGGAAACGCCGCGCCTGCGCGGCGCACAATGCGCCTGGCACCTGGAAAACGACCTGGCCGAGGCCCTGAAAGCATTCAGCCAGCAGGCCGGGGTGACGTTGTTCATGACGCTGTTTGCCGCCTTCCAGGTGGTGCTCTATCGCTACACCCGGCAAACCGATCTCGTGATCGGCTCGCGCATTGCAGGCCGCAACCAGAAGGAAACCGAAGACCTGATCGGCTTTTTCATCAACGCCTTCGTGCTGCGCACGGATCTGTCTGGCTCGCCCACTTTCCGCGAACTCTTGGAACGCGTGCGCACCGTGACGGTGGATGCGTATGCACACCAGGACCTGCCCTTCGAAATGCTCGTGGAAGCCTTGCAACCGCAGCGCGATTTGAACCGGCAGCCGTTCTTCCAGATCATGTTCGTGCTGCTGAACTTCCCCACCGCCGCCCTGGCGCTGCCGGGCATCCAGGCGCAGCAGTTCATGCTGGCAAACGACACGGCCAAGCTGGACCTGGACTTTTCGATCAACGAAACCGAAACCGGCCTGGACGGGCACGTGACGTACAACGCCGATCTCTTCAAGGTGGAAAGCATCCGGCGCCTGTTACAACACTATACACAGGTTTTGAAGGGCATCCTCGCCAATCCGGATCAAAAGCTTTCGGCCCTGCCGCTCTTGCCGGATGCGGAACAGCAGCAGTTGCTGGTCGATTGGAACGACACGCAGCACGCTTATCCCGAAGCCGGCAGCCTGGCGCAATTATTCGAACAACAAGTGGCGCGCACGCCGTTGGCCTCGGCCATCACGGACGAAAACGAAACGCTTACTTATCAAGAATTGAACCGCCGCGCCAACCGGCTGGCGCACGCGCTGCAAAGCCGGGGCGTGGGGCCTGACGTGGCCGTGGGCGTTTCTCTCGAACGCTCGTGTGCAACCCTGGTGGCTTTGCTGGCCATCTACAAAGCCGGTGGTGTGTACGTGCCGGTTGACCCGGCTTACCCGCCGGAGTACAGCGCCTACGTGCTGAACGACACCCAGGTTTCCGTCCTGATCACCCGCCAGGGCCTGGCAGCGCAACTGCCGCCGCACTCGGCGGCGCTGATCTGCCTGGATGATGACACGCACCTATCCGGCCAGCCGGAAAGCAACCCCACCAACCGGGCGACGCCCGAGCATCTCAGCCACATCATGTACACGTCCGGCTCGACCGGGTTGCCCAAGGGCGTGGCCGTGCCGCAGCGCCAGCTGCGCAACCGCCTGGCAGCGCTCTGGCAAGCCTACCCCTATACGCCCGGCGAGGTGGCCGCACAGCGCACGACGATCAATTTTTCGCCCTCGCTGACCGAATTCCTCGGTCCGGTGCTGCAAGGGGCGCTGCTGGCGATTATCCCCGACGAGGTCGTCAAGGACGCACCGCGCTTCATCGCCGCGCTTGCCGAGCGGCGCGTGACACGCCTGGTTTTGGTGCCATCCCTGCTGCGCACGCTGCTTGACAGCGCCGAATCGCTGGCCGGGCGCCTGCCGGCGTTGAAGTTGTGCATCGTCTGCGGTGAGAAAGTGCCCTACGAATTATGCCAGCGCTTCCAGGCGCAGCTGCCCCACACGGTTTTGTGCAATGACTACGGCTCCACCGAAACGCACGGCATCACCTGGTGCGATCGGCGCCAGCTTGCCGACGACTGGAGCTACCTGCCGGTTGGCCGCCCGATTGCCAACGTCCAGGTGTACGTGCTCGATCCCGACGGGCAGCCGGCGCCGATCGGTGTGCCGGGCGAAGTCTACGTTGGCGGCGCCGGGCTGGCGCGCGGCTACCTCAACCAGCCGGATTTGACGGCGGCCAAGTTTGTGCCGCATCCCTTCAGCCGGGAATCCGGAGCGCGCTTGTACCGCACCGGCGACCTGGCGCGCTTCCGGGCCGATGGGCAGTTAGAATATTTGGGGCGGTGCGACCACCAGGTGAAGTTACACGGCATACGCATCGAACTGGAAGGCGTGGAAGCCTGGCTGAACGAGCACCCCGCCGTCTACCAGGCGGCGGCACGGCTGGATACGGATGAGGAGACACAATCGCAACGCCTGGTTGCTTACATCGTGCCCCATGTCGGTCAGCAGCCGACCGCCGGCGAGTTGAGAAAGCATCTGCAGGCGCACCTGCCCAGCGCCGTGCTGCCGCAGGCGTTCGTGTTCTTGGCGGCGCTGCCGCTCCTGCCTAACGGCAAGATCGATCGGCGCGCCCTGCCGGCCCCCAGCCTGGACAGGGCCGACCTGGCAAACGCTTTTGTCGCCCCGCGCACGCCCACCGAGGAATTGCTGGCCGGAATCTGGCAGCAGCTGCTGAAAGTGGCGCAGGTCGGCGTCGAGGACAGCTTCTTCGAGCTAGGCGGCCATTCCTTATCGGCCACACAGGTGATTTCACACGTCCGCTCGCTTTTCCAGGTCGAGGTGTCCTTGCTGCGCTTCTTTGAAAAGCCGACGGTTGTCGGCCTGGCGGCACAAGTCGAAGAACTTCAAGCGCAAGAACGCGCCACATCGGCAGCGCCGCTCCAACCGCTGGCCCACGATGGGCAGATTCCACTCTCTTTTGCGCAGCAGCGTCTCTGGTTTTTGGAGCAGTTGATGCCGGGGAACGTCGCCTACAACATTCCCGTCGCCGTCCGCTTCACAGGAGAATTGAACGAAGCTGCGCTGGAAGCGAGCCTGCAAGCCCTGGTACGCCGGCATGCAGCGCTGCGTACGACCTTCATTCTGGATGCCGCACAGCCCCGGCAGAGAATTGCACCCGATCTGATCCTTCCCGTGGATCGCATCGACCTGCGTTCCTGGCCGGTTGAAACGCGCCAGGCCGAGGCCCAACGTCTGGCGCAGGCTGCCGCCACGCAACCGTTCGACCTGGCCTGCGGCCCACTGCTACGGGCCATGCTACTGCGCCTTGGCGACGACGAGTACCTGCTGGTGCTGATCATGCACCACATTATCTCGGACGGCTGGTCGATGGGCCTGGTCGTTCGCGAGGTAGCGGCCGTGTACCAGGCGTACGTCGACGGCAGCGCGCCCGCTTTGCTGCCCCTGCCGGTTCAATATGCCGACTACGCGGTGTGGCAACGCCAATGGCTGCAAGGCGAAGTCCTGGAACAGCAAATGCGCTACTGGAAGCAGCAGCTGGCCGATGCCCCCATGCTCGAACTGCCCACCGACCGCCCCCGCCCGACCGTACAGAGCGTGCACGGTGCGCAGCAGACATGCCTCGTATCGCACACGTTAACCGATGCCCTGAAAACGTTGAGCCGGCAGGCCGGTACGACCCTCTTCATGACCCTGCTGGCAGCCTTTCAGGTTTTACTCTATCGCTATACCGATCAGGATGACGTGGTTTTGGGCTCGCGTATCGCAGGCCGCAACCGTCGTGAGACGGAGGGCCTGATCGGCTTCTTTGTCAACACACTGGTCTTGCGGACGGACTTGTCGGGTAACCCGACCTTCCGGGCACTGCTGGAACGCGTGCGCCTGGTAACGCTGGACGCCTACGCCCACCAGGACCTGCCCTTCGAGATGGTCGTGGAGGCGCTTCAGCCACAGCGCGATCTTAGCCGCCACCCGTTTTTCCAGGTGATGTTTGCGCTGTTGAATTTCCCGTTGAAGAACCTGGAGCTGCCAGGCGTGGCGGCCAACCCACTCGTCCTGGACAACGGCACGGCCAAGTTCGATCTGGACTTTTCCTGGAGCGAAACGGCCGATGGCCTGTTGGGGCAGGTGGAGTACAACACCGACCTGTTCGATGCCGGAAGCATACAGCGCCTGCTGGCGCACTACCACCGCATTCTGGAAGCCATCGTAGCCGATCTGGATACGCCGCTGGATGCCATTACGCTCTTCGACGCAGCCGAACGCCGCCAGGTCCTGGTCGACTGGAACGAAACCCGGCAAGACTACCCGGAAGCGCGCTCGCTGCCGATGCTGTTCGAACGACAGGCCGCACGCACGCCAGATGCCGTGGCCCTCGTCTATGAAACGGAGGTATTGACGTACCAGGCCCTGAACGAGCGCGCCAACCAGTTGGCGCACGCGCTGTGTAAGATGGGCGTAGGCCCAGAAACGCTCGTCGGCGTCTGCGCCGAACGCTCGCCGGAAATGGTCGTGGCGCTGCTCGGCATCCTCAAGGCGGGAGGCGCTTACGTTCCCCTGGACCCAACCTACCCGGCAGAACGGTTGGCCTACCTGGCTGCCGACATGGCACAAGCCATGAACGGAAAGCCGCCGGTAATTCTGACGCAAGGCGCCGGCGCGGCCCACTGGCCCGCATCCGGCCAACGCATTCTCCGCCTGGACGCCGATTGGGAGCAGATCGCAAACGAACCCAGAAGCAACCCCGGCAGCGCCGTGAGTGGCGAAAACCTGGCGTATGTCATCTACACATCCGGCTCGACCGGGCAGCCCAAGGGCGCCATGAACCGGCACAGTGCGATATGCAACCGCCTGCAGTGGATGCAGGCAGCCTACCGGCTGGCCGACGACGACTGCGTCTTGCAAAAAACGCCCTTCACCTTCGACGTTTCCGTCTGGGAATTCTTCTGGCCGCTGCTGGCGGGCGCACGCCTGGTGCTGGCAAAACCGGAAGGGCACAAAGACGGCGCCTACCTGGCGCAGTTGATCGCCGAGCAGCGCGTCACCACCCTGCACTTCGTCCCCTCCATGCTGCGGCTGTTTTTGGAAGAACCGGGCCTGGAAGAACGCTGCCGCAGTTTACGCCGCGTGATTTGCAGCGGCGAGGCCCTGTCCACGGACCTGCAAGCACGTTCCTTTGCGCGCCTGCCGGCCGCGCTGTATAACCTGTACGGCCCAACGGAGGCCGCCGTGGATGTGACCCACTGGACCTGCGAGCGCCAGGATTCCCGGGCAAGCGTGCCGATCGGTCGCCCGATTGCCAACACGCAACTCTACATCCTGGACAGGCAAATGCGGCCGGTTCCGGTTGGCGTCCCGGGAGAACTGTATATCGGCGGCGACAACCTGGGGCGCGGCTACCTGGCCCGGCCCGATCTGACGGCCGAGCGCTTCGTGCCGAATCCCTTTGCCGCCTTGTTGTCAGAGACGCCAACCGCCAACAACACACGCCTTTACAAAACCGGCGATCGGGCGCGCTACGCGGCGGACGGTACTATCGAGTTTCTGGGCCGGCTGGACTTCCAGGTCAAAATCCGGGGTTTCCGCATCGAAACCGGCGAGATCGAAGCCGTGCTGGCGCAACATCCACGCTTGCAAACGGCGGTGGTCGTCGCCCGGGAGACTGCGCCGGGTGAAAAACAGTTGGTGGCTTACGTGGTGCCGCAGCCCGGCGCGGATGCCGGCACGGTCAGCGATTGGCGCGATTTTCTCGCCACCAGGCTGCCCGATTACATGCTGCCGGCCAACTTTGTGCCGCTCGAAGCCCTGCCGCTCACCGCTTCGGGCAAGATCGACCGGCGCGCCCTGCCCGCGCCGAGCGTCGAGCGCCCCATGCTGTCGGCCACTTTTGTGGCGCCCGGTACGGCGCTGGAAAAGCAATTGGCGGAAATCTGGGCGCAGGCCCTGCAACTCAAAGAGGTCGGCGTCCACGATAACTTCTTCGAACTGGGCGGACACTCTCTGTTGTTGGCGCAAATCCAGCACCGGCTACAGGCCGTTTTCCCCGATCGGCAATGCTCCATGGTCGATCTGTTCCGCTACCCGACCATCAGCGCCTTGAGCCGCTACCTCGAGCAGGCATCCGACGAGAACGCGCCGCTGCGCCAGGGCCAGGAACGCGTGCGCCAGCGCATGGCGGCGCAGCAGCGCCGCGCGCGCCCGCTTTCACGCGCTACAGCACAGGCATTCGAGGAAGAAGATGAATAACGCGCCCATCGAGTCCCAGGCCAACGCAATCGCCGTGATCGGCATGGCCGGCCGTTTCCCGCAGGCGAAAGACCTGACAGCTTACTGGCGCAATCTATGCACCGGGGTAGAAGCTATCACGCATTTCTCGGATGCCGATTTACAGCGCCGCGGGGTAAGGCCCGAAATGCTGAACGACCCGCACTACGTGAAAAGTGGCATGCCCCTGGACGGTATCGAATGCTTCGATGCCGCTTTCTTTGGCTTTACGCCGCGCGAAGCCCAGTTCATGGACCCGCAGCAGCGCTTCTTTTTGGAGTGCGCCTGGGAGGCCCTGGAACATGCCGGTTACGCATCAGACAATTATCCGGGCGCCGTCGGCGTCTATGCCGGCGCCAGCGAGAACTCCTACTTGCTCTTCAATCTTTGGTCGCACCCAGCGTTGATCGAAGCGCACGGTTTCCTCCCCACGCTGTTCCTGAACGGGCGTGACTTTCTGGCCACGCGCATTTCCTACGCACTCAATCTGAAAGGCCCAAGCCTGAACGTCCAGACGGCCTGTTCGACGTCGCTTGTAGCCGTGCACCTGGCCTGCCAGGGCCTGCTGAACGGCGAATGCGACCTGGCCCTGGCGGGTGGCGTGTCGATCAATGCCCGCCAGGATACGGGCTATCGCTACCAGCCGGGCAGCATTGCGTCGCCGGACGGGCACTGTCGCGCCTTCGACGCACAGGCGCAGGGCACCACCTTTGGCAATGGCATCGGTATCGTGGCGCTCAAGCGTTTGAGCCAGGCCATCGAAGATGGCGACACCGTTCACGCCGTCATTTTAGGATCGGCGATCAACAACGACGGCGCCGCCAAGGTCGGCTATACGGCGCCCAGCCTGGAAGGGCAGGTGGCCGTGATTACAGAAGCCCTGGGCGTGGCGCAGGTATCGCCGGCGACGCTCTCGTACATTGAAGCCCACGGAACCGGCACCCCGCTCGGCGATCCGATCGAGGTGGCCGCCTTAACGCAGGTCTTCCGAGACGAGACCTCGTCTCGCGGCTTTTGCGCGCTCGGCTCGGTGAAGACCAACATCGGGCACCTGGACGCAGCCGCCGGCGTGGCAGGGTTGATCAAGACCGTGCTGGCGCTCAAAAACCGCCAAATTCCGCCCAGCCTGAACTTCACGCAGCCCAACCCAAGCCTCGCGCTGGACCAAAGCCCGTTTTACGTCAACGCGCGCCTGGCAGACTGGCCGGCGCAGGAAACGCCCCGCCGCGCCGGCGTGAGTGCCTTTGGCATCGGCGGCACCAACGCCCACGTAGTGCTCGAAGAAGCCCCGCAAACGCCATCCACCGGCGACGGCCGGCCCTGGCAGGTCGTCATCCTGTCGGCAAAGACCGCCGCGGCGCTCGAAAGTGCAACCGGCAACCTGTGCCAGCATTTGGCACAAAACCCGGAACTTTCCCTGGCAGACGCAGCCTACACCCTCCAGGTGGGCCGGCGCACGTTCAACCACCGTCGGGTCGTCGTGGCCCAACAGGCGGCCGATGCGCAGCAAGCGTTGGAAACGCTGGACCCGGAGCGCGTGTTTACGCGCCTTCAGGCGGGCGGAGAACTTGCGGTCGGTTTTCTGTTCCCCGGGCAGGGTGCGCAGTACCCACAAATGGCAAAGGGCCTTTACCAAAGCGAACCCGTGTTCCAAAAATGGATAGATCGCGGGCTGGAACGTGTGCGCAGCCTGACAGGTTTCGATCTACGCCCGGTGTTGTTCCCATCCGCTGCCAACGGCGAAATCGCCGCACAGCGCTTGAGCCAGACCGAATGGGCCCAGCCGGCGCTGTTCATCGTCGAATATGCCCTGGCCCGGCTGTGGCAGTCGTGGGGCGTGCAGCCGCAGGCCATGCTCGGCCACAGCCTGGGCGAGTATGTCGCCGCCTGCCTGGCCGGCGTCTTCTCCTGGGAAGATGCCCTAAAGCTGGTGGCCGTGCGCGGGCACCTGATGCAATCGGCACAGCCAGGGGCGATGTTGGCCGTGTCGCTTCCCTTGGCGGAGGCGGAAGCGCTGGTAAACGAAGAGATCGCCCTGGCTGCCCTGAATGGCCCCACATCTTGCGTGCTGGCCGGCCCGCAGGAAAGCATCGCGCAAGTGGCGCAGCAACTGGCAGGCCGCGGCGTGACCTGCCGCCGCCTGCACACTTCCCACGCCTTCCACTCCGGCATGATGCACACGCTGCGCCAGCCTTTTGAAGAACAGGTCAAGCAGGTAACGCTTAAGCCACCGCAGCGGCCGTATCTTTCCAACCTCACCGGCACCTGGATTACGGCGGCGGAGGCCACCGACCCACAATACTGGAGCCGGCACCTGTGCCAGACCGTACGCTTTGCCGATAACGTACAAACCCTGCTCCAAGCAGACCACGCCTGGGCCTTGCTCGAGGTGGGGCCGGGCCACACCCTGGCTTCCCTGGTCCGGCCGCAGTTGGGCACACCACAGAAGAGCTTCACACTGCCCAGTATGCGCCACCCGCAGGAAACGCGACCCGACGAAGCCGTGCTGGCAGAGGCCGTAGGCAAGCTGTGGCTGGCAGGAATCGACATCCACTGGCCCGGCTATCACGCCCACGAGCAACGCCGGCGCTTGCCCTTGCCGACGTATCCTTTCGAACGCCAAAAATTCTGGATCGAGCCTGCGGCAGCAGCCGTATCTTCACCACAGCCGGCGGTGCCGCCGGACGCCGGTGGGAGCGCCGCCACCGCACCAACTGCCGGGCCTGCCGATGCACCGGACCTGGGCCTTCACCCACGCCCCGAGCTGATGACTACCTACCAAGCGCCGCGCACCGCAATAGAACGCCAACTGGCAGAACTCTGGCAAACGCTCTTGGGCATCGCCCCTGTGGGCGTGCAGGATAATTTCTTCGAACTGGGCGGCACATCCCTTTTGGCGACACAGTTCGTTTTGCGCATCGGCAATGCCTTTCAAGTCCAGTTGCCTTTGCAGGTGCTCTTCGAAAACCCCACGGTAGCCGGCATGGCGCAGGCCATCCAGTTGACGCGCCAGCGCGGCGCGACGGGCGCCATCGACAGCGTGCTGGCGACCGATCTGAGCGACGAGGCGGTCCTCGAGGCGAGCATCGACGCCACCGGGCTTCCCCCCGTCGAGGCCGATCGCGAACCGGCGGCCGCTTTCCTGACCGGCGTCACCGGTTTCTTGGGCGCCTTCGTGCTGCACGAGCTGCTGCGCCAGACGCAAGCAAAAATTTACTGCCTGGTACGCGCCAGTTCCAGCGCAGAAGGTTTGCAGCGCATCGAGCAAAATCTGCATTTTTACCGGCTGGCAGCGGAAGCACAGCGCGATCGCATCATTCCCGTGCCGGGAGACCTGGCGCAGCCACACCTCGGCCTGCCTGCCGAGACGTTCGAGACTTTGGCCCGGCAGTTGGACGTGATCTACCATGTTGGCGCCCAGGTGGACTTTCTCTCGCCCTACCCGCAGCTCAAAGCCGCCAACGTTCAAGGCACGCACGAAGTGCTGCGCCTGGCCAGCCACCGGCGCATCAAGCCCGTGCACTTCGTCTCCACGCTGGCCGTTTTTGCGCCAGAAGATGTGGTTGAAGCAGGCGTCATCCGGGAAAAGGCCACGCCGCGGCACAGCGCAGCGTTGATCCAGGGCTATGCTCGCAGCAAGTGGGTCGCCGAGCAGTTGTTGGCCCGGGCACGCGGACGCGGGCTGCCCATCACGCTTTACCGATCGGGAACCATCGGCAGCCATACGCAGACGGGCGCCTGCCAGATCAAAGATTTCCTGTGGCGCATGATCAAAGCGTGCGTGCAGCTTGAAAGCGTTCCCGACATCGACGAGAGCCTCGATCTGGCCCCCGTGGACTATATCAGCCAGGCGATCGTCCGGCTGTCCGGGTCTGCTGCATCGCACGGGCAGAATTTTCACTTTTCCAACCCGCAGCCGATCCGTCTCAGCCGGCTGATCGAACACATCCGGGCCTTGGGATACGTGCTGGAACCGGTCCCCTTTGCACGTTGGCGCAGTGTGCTGCTGCAATCGATCGAACGCGATCCGCACCACGAGACGGCTACATTGGGCGCCTTTTTTGGCGCCGACGTGTGGGACGAGCGCATGTCGTTTCTATCGTTCGCACGTTTCGATTGCCAGAACACCCTGGATGGGTTGGCAGGCACCGGGCTGACCTGCGCGCCGATCACGGCGCAAACGGTGGCTGCGCTGTTTCAGTTCTTTAACCACAGCGGTTTTTTACCCGCTGACGATCGCACCCACATTGCCAGAAAGGAAAAGTAGCCATGCGTGCCTTACCGAAGGGCCTACGAGTTTTTGCGTTGGTTTCGCTCGGACAGTTCGTCTCCGTGGCCGGGTCCATTCTCAGCGGTTTTGCGCTGGGGGTGTGGACCTACCAACTCACCGGGGAAGTAACCGCCTATGCGCTGATCATGGTCTTTGGTGCCCTGCCCGGCCTGCTCATCTCGCCAGTAGCCGGCGTCGTGCTGGATCGTTTCGATCGGCGCAAGCTGATCGTTCTGAGCGAAATCGGTATGAGCCTCGTCTCGCTGGTGTTGGCCGCGCTGCTCTGGCAGGGCCGGCTTAGCCTGTGGCAAATTTACCTGGGATCGGCCGTCAATGCGATTTTTCTCTCTTTCGTGCAGCCGGCGTACGCCGCCATCGTGCCCCAACTGGTGGACAAAGAACACCTGGGCCAGGCCAATGGGATGAGCCAGGCGGCCAATGCCGGGGGGCAAATTATCGCCCCTGCGCTGGCCGGGGTCCTGGTCACCCTGATCGGCATCCAGGGCGTCCTGGTGATCGACTTCCTGAGCTTTTTCTTCCCGATCGCAATCATGATGGCCATCCGCATTCCCCGCCTGGAACGACCGCCACACGCCGTATCCACCTCAAGCTCGTTCTGGCGTGAACTATGGGAAGGCGCACGCTATATCTTTGAACGCCCGGGGCTGGTGGGCATGTTGGGCCTCTTCGCCAGCACGGTTTTTCTCAGCCACGTTGTGGTGACGCTGTTCACGCCCTTTGTGCTCGCCTTTGCGTCGGCGGCAGATTTGGGCGTGCTGCTTTCGGTCAGCGGCGCCGGCATGTTGCTCGGCAGCCTTGCGATGGGAATTTGGGGCGGCCCCAGGCGGCGCATTGCCGGCGTGCTTGGCTTTACGCTGTTGAGCGGCCTCAGCCTGATCCTGGGCGGCCTGCGCCCGTCGTTGATCCTGGTGGGCATTGCCGGGTTCGTTTTTTATCTCAGCTTCCCCATCATCGGCGGCTGTGCACAAGTGATCTGGCAGCGCAAGGTGGCCCTGGACGTTCAGGGGCGCGTCTTTGCGCTTACGGGTATGGTACCGGCCCTGGCACGCCCGCTCTCTGCCTTGCTGGCCGGGCCGCTGGCCGACAAATTCTTCGAGCCGCTACTGATGCCCGCAGGCGCGTTGGCGCAAAGCGTCGGCCGCATCATCGGCGTCGGGCCGGGGCGCGGCATGGGGCTGCTGTTTATCCTGATGGGCGGCTTGACACTGGCAACTGTGATCGCCGGTTACGTCTTCCGCCCGGTGCGCCTCATCGAAACCGAATTGCCCGACGCGATCCCGGACGCACCGCCGCAGGACGATGAAGCTGCGCCGGTCGGCGGCGCTGAACCGTTGCTGGAAAAAATCTAAATGCGGAGCACAACCGATGACGAACGATCCCTTTGAAGCGTGGGTGGCTCATTACCAGCCGAAACCCCGAATACGCCTGCGTTTGTTCTGTTTTCCTTACGCCGGTGGCGGCGCATCGATTTTCCGTGGCTGGGATGCCGCCTTACCCGAAGCCGTCGAAGTTTGCCCGATCCAGCTACCGGGGCGCGAGAATCGTTTTGGCGAAGCTCCCTTTACACGCATGCAGCCACTGATCGAAACGCTGGCGCAGGTTCTGGCGCCGCGCTTGGACATCCCCTTTGCCCTGTGGGGGCACAGCATGGGAGCGCGCATTGGCTTCGAACTGGCCCGCCATCTGCGCAGCCAGGATGCCCCGCAGCCGGCCCAGGTGTTTGTTTCCGGCACGCCGGCACCGCCGTTTTGGAATGCCGCGCCGCCGATTCATGCCCTGCCTGAGGCGGACTTTCTCGGAGAGATGCGCCGCATCAACGCCGCACTCACGGATGTGCTGCAAAACGCAGAACTGATACGCCTGGTGCTTCCCTCCTTGCGCGCCGATTTCGAACTGTGCGAAACACATCGCTACCGGCCGGATGCGCCCCTCTCTTGCCCGATCACAGCCTACGGCGGCGCCCAGGATACAAGCCCTACCGTGGCGCAGCTGCTGCACTGGCGCGAGCAAACCTGCGCGGATTTCACTTCGCATATCTTGCCCGGCGACCATTTCTTCTTGCACAGCGCCCACCGGGATTTGCTCCGCCTGTTGGCGGACGAGCTTACACAACTTCTCGAACAAAAAGAAACGGTAAGTTTCTAGCAAGCCAAATTCTTCAGGACCTCAAGCAAAGGATGCCCTCATGTCAATTGGAAAGCAAATTCGTATGGAACGTCTCTTCCGCCAATCACGCACGGTGATTGTACCGGTCGATCAGTCGCTGACTTCAGGCCCGATCGCCGGGCTGGAGGACATGCGCCAAACCATCGGTGGTATCGTGGCCGGCGGGGCCGACGCGGTGTTGATGCAGCGCGGCCCGCTGATGGCAGGCCTGTGGACGCCGGGCACGGCCAGCGCATTGATCGTGCACCTTTCCGGCGGCACCCAATTTGCAGGCACCCCGCAGCTCAAGACGCCGGTGTGCGAGGTGGAAACAGCGTTGCAGCTTGGCGCCGACGCCGTTTCGGTGCATATTTCGCTCGGCTTAAGCCCCGAGCAGGATAACGAGGCACTGGCCGGTTTTGGCGCGGTGTCCACGCAGTGCCTGAAGTGGGGCTTGCCGCTGCTCGCCATGATGTACGTTTATGGCAATCCGCCCGATCCGGCCGGCGCCATCATCCATGCGGCGCGGGTGGGCTGCGACCTGGGCGCTGACTTGATCAAAGTAAACTACACCGGCGACCCGGAAAGCTTCAGCCGCCTGGTCGACACGGCCTACGTCCCCGTCGTCATGGCGGGTGGACCTGTCACAGAAGACGGGCTGGCCACCTTACAGACCATCGAAACCGCCCTGGCCGCTGGCGCCGCGGGCGTCTGTATCGGCCGCAATGTGTACCAGCACCGGCAGCCAGGCGCCATGGTACAGGCCATCCAGGCCCTGGTACGGCAAAACAGTACGGCTGTGCAAGCGTACGCCGAGTTCATCCAGCCGCACATGCCGGCGTAACCTATCCAAAACCCATCAATAAAGAGGTAACTATGCTTGACGTTTGGTGTGACATCGCTACGGCGACACAAACTCCTTCGACCAGCCTGAGCGGCATGTTGACTCATGCCCCCATCCAGTACGTAGTAGCCGATCCAGCGCAATTGAGCGACCTGACAGACTTACGCTTGCAAGGGCGCGTCAAACTGGCAGGATGGGCGGGCACCGTCGAACAGGTGGAGGCCGCGGCCGGCGCCGCCGACATTGTGGTGGTGCGCGACGAGGCCTTGCTCAACGCTGCCCGGCAAACCAACCGCGCCACCGGGCTGTGGTACTTCATCCAGGATGCCGAAGCCTTGCAGCAGTGCCGTGAGGCAATCGATCAGGTAGACTTTCTGCTGGTCAGTTTCCGCGACGAAACGAACATCCCGCTCGAACTATTGATCGCCGCCGCGCAAGGCTCGCATACCCAGATCGTCAAACACGTGATGGATCACTCCGACGCCGTGGTCACCCGTGGCGTGCTGGAAAGCGGCCCGAGCGGCGTGATGTTTGCCGTGGAAAACCTGAACGAAGTCGTTAAGCTGACGGAAGAGCTGATCCACGCCCAACAGAAACAGCTTCCCCTGGTGCCGGCCACCGTAACCGCCGTCAGCCATGCGGGCCTGGGCTACCGCGGCTGCATCGACACCACCTGGCTGCTGGAAAAAGACGAGGGGATGTTGGTCGGCTCGACTTCTCGTGGCGGCCTGCTGGTCTGTGCCGAAGTCCATCACCTGCCTTATATGAACCTGCGCCCGTTCCGGGTAAACGCCGGTGCCGTGCATTCCTACGTCTGGGCCGACGGTGCGACCGAATACATCACCGATCTGCAGGCCGGGCGGACCGTGCTGGCCGTCAATACGGCCGGGCTTGCCCGCCCGGTCACGGTCGGGCGTGTGAAAACCGAGCGCCGTCCCTTGCGCTTGATCGAAGTGCTGGCCGATGGCGTAAAGCTGAATGTGTTCGTGCAGGACGACTGGCACGTGCGCCTGTTCGGCGCCGACGGCCAGCCACGCAACTGTTCGACCATCCAGGTCGGCGATCAACTGTTGGCCTACGTGTGTGAGGCCGGACGCCACGTTGGCATCAAGGTAGACGAAACCATCGAAGAACGCTAAAGAAACGTAAGCGCCCGAACGACATGACAGGAGTTAAGCAGCTATGCAGGATTTGACCGAAACGCGAGGCGTTGCAGGCGCCGAACGAACGCTTACAACAGACGCCATTCCCACCGCCAACGAAGTATGCCTGTGGCAGGAAACGTGGAACCAGACGCGGACGGAGGACCCGTGCGGCGATTCGATTGTGGAATTGTTCGCACGGCAAGCGGCCTTGACTCCTATGGCCATCGCCGTGGCGGATCAAGACGACTCGCTGACGTACCAGGCGCTCAACGGCCATGCCAACCAGCTCGCCCACCACCTGCAAACCCTCGGGGTCGGCCCCGACGTGCCGGTAGGCGTCTGCCTGGAACGCTCGAATGCCTTGCTGGTTGCTCTGCTGGGCATTCTCAAAGCCGGCGGCGCGTACGTGCCGCTCGATCCCGCTTACCCGGTGGAGCACCTGGGCCATATCCTGGCAGACACGCGCGTGCCCGTCATCATCACACGTCAGGAACTGCTTCCCCGGCTGCCGTCCCAGGCGGAACACCGCCTTTGCATCGACACACAGGCAGAGACGCTCGCCCGTTACCCGGCCACCGAACCGGATTCGCGCGCGACCCCGGAGCACCTGAGCCACATTGTGTACACTTCGGGGTCCACAGGGCGGCCGAAGGGCGTGGCCGTGCCGCAGCGCCAGCTGTTGAACCGGTTGGCGTGGCTCCGGCGCGCCCTGCCGTTTGCGCCAGGGGAAGTTGCCTGCCAGCGTTCGGCGATCGGATTTTCAGTCTCGTTGGCCGAGTTTCTCGGCCCGTTGTTGCAGGGCATCCGTACGATCATTCTGCCGGATGCCGTGGTCAAAGATGCCCAGAAACTGGTCGAAGCCCTGGCCGAACACGGCGTGACGCGCATCGTGATCGTTCCCTCGCTGCTGCGCATCCTCTTGGAAACCGATATCGACCTGGCGGCACGGTTGGGCAAATTGAAGTGGTGGAGCGTGTGCGGCGAAAAAGTATCCCTGGCGCTTTTCCAGCGCTTCCGTGAACGGCTGCCGGACGCCGTCATGCTTCACCAGTACGGGGCTTCGGAAGTCAACGACATCACCTGGTTCGACACGCGCCATCAAGAACCGGATTACACGTACGTCCCCCTGGGGCGTCCGCTGGACAATACCCGCATTTATCTGCTGGACCCGAACTACCGGCCGGTGCCGGTGGGCGAAGCCGGGGAAGTGTACGTCGACAGCCCCGGGCTGGCGCGCGGCTACCTCAACCAGCCGGACATGACGGCAGAGCGCTTCGTTCCCAACCCGTTCTGCGAAGAACCGGGGGGCAGGCTCTACTGCATGGGCGATCTGGCGCGCCGCCTGCCAAACGGACAGGTAGAGTACCTCGGTCGCCGCGATCACCAGGTAAAAATTCGCGGCATTCGCGTCGAACTTGGTGGGCTGGAACAACTGTTGAGCCAGCAGCCCAACGTGCGGCGGGCCGTCGTCATGGCGCGCGAGGACATCCCCGGCGAAAAGTACCTGGCGGCCTATATCGTCCCTCACCGGCAGCCAGCGCCCACGGTGAGCGAACTGCGGCGCAGCCTGCGCCAACATCTGCCGGAAGCCGTGCTGCCCGGCGCCTTCGTCTTTCTGGAAGAGTTCCCGTTGACGCCGAGCGGCAAAATCCACCGCATGGCGCTACCCGCACCCGCAGGCATCCGGCCGCATCTGGAGCGAGCCTACGTTCCTCCCCGCACATCGGTAGAAGAAGCGCTCACCGAAACCTGGTCGCAGGTGCTGGGCATGGCCCAGATAGGTATACACGACGATTTCTTCGAGCTTGGCGGCCACTCGCTGCTGGCCATGCGGCTGCTGGGCCTGGTGCGCGAAACCTTTTCTGTCGATCTGTCGCTGCCCCAGTTCATCGCCGCGCCGACCATCGCGCAACTCGCCGCACTGCTGGAGCAGGGACACATGAATGCCGCGGTGGCGCAGTTCTGGCAGCCGCTTGTCCCCGCGCCGGAACAACGCCACGTGCCGTTTCCGCTCACCGAAGTGCAGCAGGCCTACTGGGTAGGGCGCAACCAGGCCTTCGAATTGGGTAACGTGGCCGCACTCAGCTACCAGGAATTCGACTGCGAGCGCCTGGACATGGACGGCTTTCAGGCCGCCTGGCAAAAGCTCGTCGAACGACATGCCATGCTGCGCGCCGTCGTTCACCCTGATGGGCAGCAGCAAATCCTGGTGCACGTCCCGCCCTACACCATCCAGATTCTGGATTTGAGCGAAGAACAGTCTGCCGAATCGGTTACGGCCCAACTGGCGGCGGTGCGGCAGGAGATGTTACGGCGCAACGTGCCGGGTGACCGGTGGCCGCTGTTCGAAGTACGCGCCACGCGCCTCCCCGGGCAGCGTGTTCGCCTGCACCTCAGCCTGGACCTGCTGATCGCCGATGCCTGGAGCGCGTTGTGCATCACACGCGATCTGGAGCAGCTCATGCGCGATCCTGCAAACGATCTGCCGCCGCTGGCGCTGACCTTTCGCGACTGCGTTCTGGCAGAAGAAACGCTGCGCGACACGGAGCATTATCGCCAGTCGTGGCAGTATTGGCTGGAACGTCTCCCCAACCTGCCGCCCGCGCCGGAACTGCCCCTGGCCAGGCAGCCGAACACGATCGAGCGGCCGATCTTTACGCAGCGGCAGCGCGTCGTGCCGGCCGACGTGTGGGCGCAGCTCAAAAAGCGCGCCGCACAGGCCGGCCTGACTGCAACCGGCCTGGTGTTGGCCGCTTTTGCAGAGACGCTGGCCGTGTGGAGCAAACAGCCGCAGTTCACTTTGAACCTGACTCTCTTCAACCGCCTGCCACGCCACCCGGAGATTACGGCCGTCGTCGGAGATTTCACGTCGATCACCCTGCTGGCCGTCGACAATGCCGGCGCGGCTTCCTTCGGTGCGCGTGCGCACCGGCTGCAAGAACAACTCTGGCAAGACCTGGAACATCGCTACGTCAGTGGCGTGCGCGTGCTGCGCGAACTGGGTCACCGCCAACGCGAGGGCGCGCACGCCCTGATGCCGATTGTCTTCACGAGCACCCTCAACCTGGGCGTCCCCACCGAGACGGCGGCGCAGGCCGCATTGGGCGAACCTGCCTACAGTTTCGTGCAAACCCCGCAAGTCTGGCTGGACCAGCGCGTGAGCGAGTCGAACGGCGCGTTGGTGTTGACGTGGGACGCCGTCGAAGAGCTTTTCCCGCCTGGCCTGCTGGATGACCTGCTGGGAACGTGTGCAAACTTTTTGGAATACTTGGCGGAAAAGGATACCGATTGGCAGCAAGCCTTAAAACCTGCACTGCCGCCTGCACAACTGGCAGAACGGGCGGCCGCAAACGCCACGGTTGCGCCGGTTTCCGCGGCGCTGTTGCACGGCCTGTTCGAGCAGCAGGCGCTTCGACATCCCCAGCAGCCGGCCGTGATCGCTGCCCAGCGTACGCTTTCTTACGCGACTCTGGCGCAGATGACGCGGCAGATTGCGCGCTGGCTGCGCGCAAACGGCGCACGCCCCAACCGGCTGGTCGCCATCGTCATGGAAAAAGGCTGGGAACAGGCGGCGGCAGCCCTGGGCATCTTGCAAGCGGGCGCGGCCTATCTGCCCATCGATCCTACCCTGCCGCGCGAACGGGTGTGGCATCTCCTGGCCGATGCAGAAATCCAGATCGTCTTGACTCAATCCTGGCTGGACGAGGCGCTGGAGTGGCCGCAGGGCCTGCTGCGGGCCAGCGTCGATCGCGGGGACGCCTGGGCGGGGTTGGAAGCAGAAGCGCTCGAACCCCGCCAACAACCCGGCGACCTGGCCTACGTCATCTACACCTCCGGCTCCACCGGGAAGCCCAAGGGCGTGATGATCGATCACCGCGGCGCCGTCAACACCATCCTCGACGTCAACCGGCGCTTCGCCGTCGGCCCGCAGGATCGCGTCCTGGCGCTCTCCGCCCTCAACTTCGATCTCTCCGTTTACGATATCTTCGGCCTGCTGGCCGCCGGCGGGACGATCGTCGTGCCCGACGCCGGCGCACAGCGCGACCCCCGCCACTGGGCCGAACTGATCGCCCGCCACGGCGTCACGCTCTGGAACACCGTCCCCGCCCTGATGGAAATGCTGGCCGAGTACCTGGCCGGCCACAGCGAAAGTGGCGCAGATTCACTGCGCGGCGCAGCGAATCTGCGCCTGGTGATGATGAGCGGCGACTGGATCCCCGTCACCCTGCCCCACCGCATCCGCCGGTTCGCCCCGCAGGCGCGCCTGATCAGCCTGGGCGGCGCCACCGAAGCCTCGATCTGGTCGATCCTGTACCCGATCGAGCAAGTCGACCCGGCCTGGAAGAGCATCCCCTACGGCAAGCCGATGATCAACCAGCAGTTCCACGTGCTCGACCGGGCCATGCAGCCCTGCCCCACCTGGGTGCCCGGCGACCTCTACATCGGCGGCATCGGCCTGGCGCTGGGCTACTGGCGCGATACACAGAAGACGGACGAACGCTTCATCACCCACCCCGGCACGGGAGAAAGATTATACAAAACTGGCGACCTGGGACGTTACCTGCCCGACGGGAACATCGAGTTCCTCGGACGCGAGGATTTCCAGGTCAAGCTGCATGGCTACCGCATCGAACTCGGAGAAATTGAATCGGCGCTGATGCAGCACTCAGATGTACAAGTGGCGGTGGTCGCGCTGGCAAACGACCAGGCAGGCAGCAAGCACCTGGCCGCTTACGTGGTCAGGCAGCCTGCGACGACGCCAGACGCCGATGCGCTGCGCCAGTTTTTGCGCGGCAAGCTGCCGGCGTACATGGTCCCCGCGTCGGTGGTGGTCTTGGATACGCTGCCCCTCACCGCCAACGGCAAGATCGACCGCAAGGCGCTGCTGGCGCTGGAGGCGCAGCCTGCGCCTTCCATCACGGCATTTGTGGCGCCGGATAGTGCGCTGGAACGCCAATTAAGTTCGTTGTGGGCCGAAATATTGGCCCTGGAAACGGTTGGCAGCCAGGACGATTTCTTCGAGCGCGGCGGCGACTCGTTCAAAGCCATCCGCCTGGTCGGCAAAATAGGCACGAACGTCGCCAAGGGCGCGAGCGTCACCATTCTAGACTTGTACCAACACCCGACGCCGCAGGCCCTGGCGCAGCACATCTCGGCCCAATCCGGGCGTGCGGATGTATTCCTTTCCGCACTCAAGCGCGCCGAAAATGAAGCTGTAGTCCTGGTTTGCATCCCCTACGGCGGTGGCCAGGCGATCGCCTACCAGCCATTGGCAAACGCGCTGCCTGATACCTGGTCGCTCTATGCCGCCAACCTGCCGGGGCACGATGTCAATCACCCCGGCGAGTCGCTCCAGCCGGTCGAAGCCGTGGCACAGCACAGCCTGGAGGCGCTGCAGGACCTGCTCGCCGGCCGTACGGACCTGAGCGTGATCCTGTACGGGCACAGCGCCGGGGTTGCGCTGACCCTGGAACTGGCACGCTTGCTGGAAGCTGCCGGCCAAACGCTGCGTGCGGTAGGCCTGGGAGGCGCTTTGCTTCCTGAACTGCTGGCGGTCGACCGGCCGCGCCTGCAAGCGCCCACCCTGCAAAGCTTGCAGGCATACTTCGGCAAACAGGTCACGGCCCCGCCTGATTTCCTGGATGAACTGGAGAAAATCGACGATCCGGCAAAGCGCGAAAGGCTGCTGAAAAACCTGCACCACGATCGCGACAGCGCTGCTGCCTACTTGCTGCGCTTCCTCGAAAGCCCTAGCCCGTGGCGTTTGCGCGCGCCGCTGCTGTGCGTGGCCGGCAGCCGGGACCCATTGACGCCCCACGCCCAGGAACGCTTCCGGGCCTGGGCGGCTTTCAGCGAAACGGTCGGCTTGACCGTGATCGATGGCGGCGATCACCTTTTCATCAAAAGCCACGCTGCAGCGCTTGCACAGGCGCTGGCACACGGCGCGCAGCTTTGATTTCACGCAGCTGCCGGACCGGTCAACCATCACGAACAACAGGAATTTATGAACATCAAACTATCGAACGGGCGCATGCTCCCTTTGGAAATGCACAAGGTCAGAATCGTGCAAAAAATCAACCTGCTGCCGATCGCGCAGCGGCTGGATGCCATTGCTGCAGCCGGCTATAACACCTTCCGGCTGCAAAGCCGTGATGTGTTTCTCGATCTGCTCACCGACAGCGGCACCAATGCCATGAGCGACAACCAGCTTGCGGCCATGTTTGCCGCCGACGACGCTTACGCCGGCAGCGAAAGCTTTTGCCGGCTGGCTGCGGCCGTCAAAGACGTTCTGGGCTTTGCTTGCGTGCTCCCCGTCCACCAGGGGCGCGCCGCCGAGCACTTGCTGGCGAAAACGTTCGTCAAGCCCGGCATGGTGGTGCTGACCAACTACCATTTCAGCACTTTCAAGGCGCACGTCGAACTGGTCGGCGGGCAGGTCGTCGAGGTGAACGACGCCGAAGCGCTGAATACGCAAAGCGCGGACCCCTTCAAGGGCAACGCCGACCTGCAACAACTCGATGCGGCCCTGGAGCGCTACGGCGCCGAACGGATTGCTTTTCTACGCATGGAAGCGACCACCAACCTCATCGGCGGCCAGCCCTTTGCCCTGCAAAACCTGCGGGCGGTAAAAGAGTGGGCCACCGCTCACCGCATCCCGCTGGTATACGACGGCAGCCTGATTTCTGAAAACGCCTACTTCATCCAGCAGCGGGAAGAAGCCTACAAGCAGCACTCGCTGCGCGAAATCATTCTGGAAATGATGAGCCTGGTGGATATTTTCTACATGTCCGGGCGCAAGAGCGCCGCCGCGCGCGGCGGGCTGATGGCGACAAACGATCCGGCGGTTTACGAACAACTGCTGGCCTGGCTGCCCTTGTACGAGGGTTTCGCCACGTACGGGGGTATCTCGACGCGCGAAATCGAGGCCATGGCGGTCGGCCTGCAAGAGATGACCGATCCGGCCGTCGCCGGCAGCGCGCCGGAATTCATCCGGTATTTCGCCGAGCGCCTGCACGAAAACGGCGTGCCGGTCGTCACCCCACCGGGTGGGCTGGCCTGCCATGTGGATGCCCGGCGTTTCCTGCCGCACGTGCCTCCGGCGCAGTATCCGGCCGCCGCCCTCACCGCCGCCATTTACATCGCCGCCGGGATGAGAAGCATGGAACGCGGCAGCCTCTCGAACGAACGCGATGCCAGTGGGAAAGAAAAAAGCGCCGACCTTGAATTGGCCCGCCTGGCCATTCCACGCCGCGTGTATACCCTTTCACACATCGAATATGCCATCGACCGCCTGACCTGGCTCTACCAGCAGCGTGACCTGGTTGGCGGTTTGGCTTTTACGATCGAACCCCCAAAGATGCGCTTTTTCTTCGGCCAGCTACGCCCCATCGACGATTGGGGAAGCCGCCTGGCCCAAGCCTGCCTGACAGCGTTTGGCCCCAACGGATAGCCGTTTGGCGCAAACAGCCAACAAATAAACCACGCAAGCCCATGGCCCGGTTGAGCATCAAACCCTGCGTATGCTCGGCGAATGCAACAACGCCCTGGGCTTGCTGCTTGCCTGTCGTACAAACAGCTTTTTACCAACCCGACAAACAGGAGAACATCAACATGGTAGCCAACCAACCCAGTAACCCTCAGAACAAACAGCGTGGGCCTTTTCCGGCATGGCCAGTCTACGATGAAAGCGAGGTTGCCGCGGTCACCCAGGTGCTGGAAAGCCGGCAGTGGTGGCGCGGCAACGGATCGCAGGTCGAAAACTTCGAGCAGGTTTTTGCCGCTTACCACAAGGCGAAACGTGCCGTTGCCGTTACGAACGGCACGCATGCCATCGAATTGGCCCTGATGGCTGCCGGGATCGGCCACGGCGACGAAGTGATCGTCCCCGACTTCACCTTTATCTCGACGGCATCGGCGGTGTTGTGCGTCAATGCCATCCCCATCCTGGTAGACGTCAAAGCCGACACCTACTGCATCGACCCGGCGGCCATCGAGGCTGCCATCACGCCGCGCACGCGGGCCATCATCCCGGTGCACATGTGCGGGCAATTTGCCGATATGGATGCCATTCTCGAGATCGCCCGCAAGCATGACCTGGTCGTTATCGAGGATGCCGCACACGCGCAGGGCGCAGAATGGCAGGGCCGGCGGGCCGGAACCCTTGGGCTGGCGGGCACCTTCAGCTTCCAGGCCTTCAAGCTGATGACGGCCGGCGAGGGTGGCATGATCATTTCAAACGATGAGGAGTTCATCCAGCGGTCGTTTCTTTATGGCAACTGCGGGCGCCCGCTCGGCGATCGCGCCTACCAGCACGTCTTGTTGGGCAGCAACTGCCGCATGTCTGAAATCCATGCTGCGGTGCTGCGCGTTCAACTGGAAAGGCTCGACGACCAAATCGAACGCCGCGATCCCAACGCCCGCCTGCTCGATCAAATGCTCAGCGAGGTGCCGGGGATCGAGCCACAGGCGCACGATCCGCGTACGACGCGTCACCCCCACTACATGTACATGTTCCGCTACGACACGAAAGAGTTTGGCGGCATGTCGCGCAACGAATTCGTGGATGCACTGGTTGCGCAGGGCATTCCTGCATTCCGGGCCTACCTGGCCATCCACCGCACACCGCTGTTCCAACAGGGAACCTTTGGCCCGCGCTGGAAAGGCGACGGCGCAAGCCTGCCCGATTACAGCAAGGTCCACTGCCCGGTCACCGACGGGATCAGCGATGAAGCCGTGTGGCTGCATCACCGCGTGTTGCTAGGGGATCAGGAAGACGTCATCGAGTTGGCAGAAGCCATCAAAGATGTCCGCGAGCACGCCCTGGGCGCAGGCAGCCGGGCAGTTGTATCGAGGTGATGCGTGCTGAAAGCTATCATCTTTGACCTGGATGGCGTGCTCGTCAACTCCGAACCGCTGATGCGCTATGCGTTCACAGAAAGTTACCGGCGTGTGATCGGCGCGGGCGAGCCGCCCATCGATGCTTACCTGGAAAATATGGGAGTTGCATTCCCGCAAATCATGGATCAGCTTGGGTTGCCACATGAGATGTGGCAACCCTTCCGCGAGATCTGCCAGAAGAACCTGGAGCGCGTCACGCTCTTTCCGGAAGTTGTGGATTTGCTCGAGTGGGCGCAGTCACGCGGGATTAAGTGCTCGATCCTGACCGGCAAAGACCGGGAACGCACGTTGGAGCTGCTGGCGCATTTTGGTTTGCAGCACTACTTCGATGCCGTCATTGCCTCCGATCAACTTTGCCGTTCGAAACCGGACCCCGAAGGCATGCTGCGCTCGCTCGATTTGCTCAGCTGCGCGCCGGAAGAAGCGGTGATGATCGGAGATGCTGTCAGCGATGTCGAATGCGCCCACAACGCAAACGTCAGGGCGATTGCGGTCACGTGGGGCATCAAGCCGGAACGCATTCAAACGCTGTGCTGCCCCGATTACATCGTGCACGACTGGCAAGCCCTGGCGGGTATCTTGCAAACGCTCGAAAAGAACGGACATCGGGCGCAGCAACCCTCATAAAAAAGCGAGATTCACAAGTGACAGCCGGAAACGATTCCTTCGTCCTGGGTTTGGATGTTGGCGGCACGCAGGTGCGGGTGGCATTGGCACGCGGCGGGCAAATGCTCGCACACCGGGCAGCGGCATGGCCATCGGGCCTGTCGCCGGCCGGTGACGCCGCTTTCATCGCCGAAATGGCCTTGAGCCTGGCCGCCGATGCAGGTGTGAACGGCGCGTTCCGTGCGGCCGGCGTGTCGCTGGCCGCACGGGTCGATCGGGATGGGACGGTCGTTCAATGGCCCAACCGGCCAACCTGGCGCGGTCTGGCAATCCGCAGCCTGCTGGAAGCGCGCCTGGGCGTGCCGGTGGCGATCGAGGACGACGCAAACGCCGCCGCCATGGCCGAATGGTCCTTGGGCGCCGGGCGGGGGTATCGTCACCTGCTGGTTGTGACGGTCGGCACGGGGATCGGCGCCGGCCTGATTCTGAACGGGCAGCTCTTTCGCGGCCAGCACGGGTGGGCCGGCGAGTTCGGGCACACCGTCGTCCAGCCCGGCGGGCCGGTGTGCGCGTGCGGGCGTGGCGGCTGCTTGCAGGCGGTCGCTTCCGGGCGTACGCTCGATCAGGTGGCTGCTGCCCGGCAGCTTTCCGGCGCCAGGGCGGTGACAGAAGCGGCCGGGCGAGACGAGCCTTGGGCACGAGAAGCGCTGAGCGCCTGTGGGCGCTGGTTGGGGTTGGGCATTGCCAACGCCGTCAACCTGCTCGACCTGGAAGCCGCCGTGATCGGCGGCGGCCTGAGCGTGCTGGAAGCGCCCTGGTGGCCGGCAGTCGAAGAAGCGCTCAATGCAAACCTGCTCGATGCCCAGCACCACCGCGTTGCCCTGCACCGGGCAGCCTTTCAGGATACAGCCGGGGTGCTGGGGGCAATCAGCCTGGCCGGGCAGGAGCTATCAAAAGTCGCATGAGCGCATCGTTGAACGCCGGCAATCGCATCGCCGTCTCGTTAGCCGCACACGATACCGATTCTTGCCTCGCCATACTGCACCAAACGGCCGCATGGGTTGGCCTGGCGGAAGTGTGCCTCGATGGCATGGCGTCGTTCGACCTGCCGCGCATCGTGGGCCAATCGCCATGTCCGCTGATCGTTACCTGCCGGCCGCCGCGCGAGGGGGGGGCGTTCTCCGGCTCGGAGGCGGAGCGCATCGGCATCCTGGCCCAGGCGATGGCATTGGGGTGCGCCTATGTGGATGTCGAGTGGGATAGCCTGGCTGCCCTCCGCAAGCGCAGCGGACCGACGCGCACCCGGCTGATCGTATCGCGTCACTGGATGGAAACGATGCCCGGACAAGAGCAGTTGTGGCAGGCTTACTGTACGCTTCGTCCCCGGGCCGATGTCGTCAAGCTGGTCGGTAAAGCGCACCGCCTCGTCGACGTCCTGCCGATCCTGGGTCTGCTGCGAAGGGCCGATGGCCCGATGATTGCCCTGGCGATGGGTGAAGCGGGCAGGCTGACGCGTTTGCTGGCACCGTGCTTTTCCCACAGCCTCTTGACCTTCGCCGCGCCGGCAGCAGGGGCCGCAACCGCACCGGGGCAGTTCAGCGTACAAGAGCTTGTCGACCTGTACCGCCTGGGTGCAGCCGGCCCGTACACCGCGGCCCGCCTGCATCTGTGCACAGAAGCCGTCCCGGACGAGGAAATACGCGCCTGGAATGCGGCTGAACAAGCGGGAACCGTGCTGCATGTGCCCGTGGTCATCGCTCCAGACGAGGCCGATTCCATCATTGCGGCGCTACGCGGTTGCCTGCCCGATCACATCACGCTTTGCCTTACCAGGTAACTTCTCGTGCGGGGTATTTCAATACCCTGCTTTTCCCTTTTTGGGTCTTACGGGTTTAGCGCGGAGAATTCCCGCATTGGGGGTTGTGTGCTTCGCACACACAACCCCCAATGCGGCCCCTTTTTTGAAAGGAGTAAGTTATGGACACAATGCGGATGCGTCTCGGCATCGTCGGCGCCGGGCGGATTGTCGAACGGGCACACCTGCCGGTGCTGGCCGCAATGCCAGACGTGCACGTTGCGGGCCTGTTCGATCCGGATATGGAAAGGGCGCGTGAACTGGCGCAGCGTTTCGAGATTCCCAACACCTGCCGCAGCCTGGACGAGTTGTTGAACCTGACCCTGGATGCGGTTCTGATCGCCTGCCCCAATCACCTGCATGCAGCGACGAGCATCGCCGCACTGGAAGCCGGTGCGCACGTGCTCTGCGAGAAACCGATGGCAACCAACAGCGCCGACGCACAAGCAATGGCTGCTGCCTGCGAACGGCACGGGCGCGAGTTGATGATCGGCTTCACCAACCGCTTCCGCCCGGAGGTCGTCGCACTCGAAGAGGCCGTTCGTGCAGGCCGGCTGGGAACGATCACCGGCATCCGCTGTGGTTGGCTGCGCCGGGCCGGCATTCCCGGCATCGGCACATGGTTCACCGACGCCGGCAGGTCGGGAGGCGGCGCACTGGTTGATCTTGGCTCACACATGGTTGGCCTGGCGGTGTGGCTGGGCGGCAAGCACGCTATTGTCACGGCAAGCTGCGTTACCCAGACGGCCTATGGCGACAGCGAAAGCGCCGGCTGGTACCGCTCTGCCGACACCGGCCCTGGCCGTTGTGATGTCGAAACCGGCGCCAGCGGATTCGTCGTCCTGGACGGTCCGCTCGACCTGTTCGTCGAAGTCAGTTGGGCCTGCGCCGTTCCGCACGATCGCACCTATTTGCACGTGATCGGAAAGCGTGGCGTGGCGAAGCTGGAAACCGTCTTCGGCTTCAGCCCGCAGGGCGAGCGCCCAGATTATCCCTTGCAGATGTGGCTAGACGGCGCTTCGAAGCCCGAACAAGCAGCCGGCAGCACCGATTTACTGCAACCCTATCGGGACCAATGGCGCTGCTTTCTGAACGGGATACAAAACGGCCGCAGCCTGCGCGCCTGGCTGCAAGAAGACCTGGCCGGCGTGCAGGTCATCGAGGCGATGTACCGGGCAGCAAAGCAAGTGGCCGAAACGAACGATCGATAACGGAAGAAAAGACAGAATCACCATGAAAATTTTTCGCAGAATCTTGCTCGTCGTTGGAACTGTGATTTTAGCTTTATCGCTGGCTGTGGGAGGATGGTTGCTCTACATCATCCGAGCGCCGATGCCTGCTGTCGCGGGGACGGCGCATATCCCCAGCCTGCACCAGCCGGTAGAAGTTTACCGCGACCGGTGGGGCGTCCCCCACATTTACGCCGGCAACGTACACGATTTGTTCCTGGCACAGGGCTACGTCCACGCCCAAGATCGCTTCGCCCAGATGGAATTTTCACGTCGCTTTACCGCCGGAAGGCTGTCTGAAGTTTTCGGTGCGCCGATCGTCGAAGCCGATCGCTTCGTACGCACCCTGGGCTGGTCGCGGGTCGTTGAACAGGAGGTTGCCCTGTTAGATGAAGACACGCGCCAGATCGTGCAGGCTTATGCCGACGGCGTCAATGCCTACATCAGCGCCCGCAGCCACCTGGGCCTGGAGTTCGAGGTGATGAACGTGATGGGGATACGTTATACCCCCGATCCCTGGAGCGCTGCCGATTCGCTGCGTTGGCTCAAAGCGATGGCGATGAACATGAATGGAAATCTGTACGCCGAACTCAGGAACGCCCAACTGATCCAGACCATGGACATCGAAGCCATGCGGGACATCTGGCCGGCCTTCTACGAAACCAGCCCGTTGGTGATCCCACAAGAAGTAAGCTACAACGATCTGAAACTCGCCGCGATCAAGGCCGGCCTGGACGCTGTCAAGGGGTCCGCCTTCTCCGGCGTGGGCATCGGGTCCAACAGTTGGGTGCTGGCGGGGGGCCTTACCGATACCGGCAAGCCCTATCTCGCCAACGACCCGCACCTGGGCATCCAAATGCCGTCGACCTGGTACGAAGTCGGCCTGCATTGCAATATTGTTGCGCCTGACTGCCCCTACGATGTGACCGGCGTTTCTTTTGCAGGCGTGCCCGGCGTGATCATCGGCCACAACCAGCGCATCGCCTGGGGATTCACCAACCTGAATGCGGACGTGCAGGATCTGTACATCGAACGTGTCAACCCTGAGAACGCCAATCAATATGAAGTCAATGGTCAATGGGAAGATTTCATCGTCGTCAATGAGACGATCCTCGTGCGCGGCGAGCTGCCCCCGCCTCAACCGACGGAGGACAATGCACCGGCAGCCGACGCCATCCCTGCCTTTTCCGGCGAGTACGATGCCGAAACTGGTTTCACACGGGTGACCCTGCCGGTACGGTTGACGCGGCACGGGCCGGTCATCGATGACTACGAGATTCAGGCCCGCAGGCTCGATGGTTCCTTCGGACCTACACAGGTGCCGGCACAGCATGTCACAGCCCTGCGTTGGACGGCGCTCGAACCGGCCCAGTCGATCCATATGATCTACAGGCTCAACCGGGCCCAAAACTGGGAAGAGTTTCGCCAGGCGATGCGTTACTTCGATGTCCCTTCGCAAAGCGTCGTCTACGCCGACGTGGACGGCAACATCGGCTTCCAGGCGCCGGGCAAGATTCCCATCCGCGCCAAAGGGGACGGGCAGTTTCCTGTACCCGGCTGGAACGATGAATACGAATGGCAGGGGTATATCCCCTTCGAAGCCTTGCCGCACAGCTACAACCCGCCTGAAGGATACATCGTTGCGGCCAATAACGCCATCGTCGGCCCCGACTATCCATACTTCATTTCGATGGAATGGGACCCGGGTACACGCGCCGGCCGCATTGTCGACATGATCGAGGCGTATGCCGGACAGCCGATCACGCTTGAGTCAATCGCCCACATGCAGGCCGACGTCCTCAACGTGACGGCGCAGCAGATGCTGCCTTACCTGGCTGCCCTGCACTTCGACGACCCGGACACCCAGGCGGCCCTCGAGCGCCTGCTCGCCTGGGATTGCCAGCAGCGGCAAGACAGCGGCCCGGCAGCGCTGTATGCAGTCTTTTGGGTTGAAGTGGTCAAGATGGCTTTCGAGGGCAAGTTTCCCTCCCAGCAGTGGCCTTCCCAGGAGGCCGTCGTCCGCTTGTTGGACGAGCCGTCCAGTTCCTGGTGGGATAACGCATCGACGCCCGGTATCATCGAGCAGCGAGACGATCTTCTGCGCCAGGCTTTTGTTGCTGCGCTGGCCGATGCCAGGGCGCTCATGGGGCCTGACGCGCAAGATTGGGCCTGGGGCAGGCTGCAAACAGCCACTTTCAGTAACGGCACGTTCGGCTTTCTTCCCGTCATCGGCCAGCTTTTCAACCGTGGACCGTTTCCGGTTTCCGGCTGGTCGAACGCCGTCAATGCCATGGGCGGCGGGCTAGGCGAAAAGCCCAATGCAGCCGATCCGGCGACTTATGCGATCAGCTTCCTGCCATCCATGCGCACCATTGTGGACTTGAACGACCTCAGCAACGCGCGCATCGTTCACACCACCGGACAATCCGGGCATCCCTACAGCCCACACTATGACGATCTGATCGCACACTGGCAGCAGAATGAATATCACCCGCAGTTGTGGGTGCGCGCCGACATAGAAGCGACGGCCGAGAAACACCTGCAATTAGTCCCCTGAGAAAAGGCAGGCAAGATGCAGCCCCGGCAGGACGGCCATCCTGGCCACAAATGGACAGCAAGTTTCGGGCAGCTTCAACCTGGAGTACAATAGAAGGACAAAAAGATGACATGCTCGGTTCTTCGGAGCGGATACGGTGGAAGGTTTTCATACGTTTGGGCAATGGGTTAAACAGCGGCGCAAGGCGCTGGGTCTAACGCAGGCAAACCTGGCGCAGCGTGTGGCTTGTTCCAAGTCGATGATCAACAAGATCGAAAGCGACCTGCGCAGCCCGGCCAAGCCAACGATTGAACTGCTGGCGCTTCATCTTAAAATTCATCCGGCAGATTATGCCGGCTTCGTACGCCTGGCGCAACCTCACCTGCTGGTTGAGCCAGGCGATTCTTTGGAAGAAAGCGTCGCGACGGCCAAGACCTTGCCGGTGCCCGCAAACGCCCATCGACTGCCGCTGACGCCGCTGATCGGGCGCGAGCGCGAGGTGGCCGCCGCATGCGCTATCTTGCAGCAAGCTGGAACTCGCCTGCTCACCTTGAGCGGGCCGGGGGGGGTTGGTAAAACCTGCCTGGCGTTGCAAGTGGCCGAAACAATGAAAGAGAATTTTCCAGATGGGGTGCACATTGTCTCACTGGCGTCGATTCGCAACCCGGCGCTGGTGCTTTCAAGCATTGCCCAGGCCCTGGGGCTTCAATCCATACACACCATACACAACCAGCATGACGACGGGCAGTTGGTGACCTACCTGCACGAAAAGCACGCCTTATTGATCCTGGATAATTTCGAGCAAGTGTTGCCGGCAGCCCGGGTCATTGCCGAGTTACTGGCCGTGACGCGCTATCTTAAAGCGCTGGTTACCAGCCGGGCCGCGCTGCGGGTGAGTTGTGAATACGAATTCGTCGTATCCTCACTGGCTAGCCCAGGCGCGAAGCCCGGCACCGCCCCGGCGGCGTTGGCGCAATTTCCCGCGGTGCAACTCTTCGTTCAGCATGCGCACGCTGCCCATGCCGGTTTTGCCCTCACCACCGAAAACGCGCAAAGCGTGGCCGAAATTTGTACCCGCCTGGACGGGCTGCCGCTGGCGCTCATGCTGGCAGCGGCGCGCTGCAAGGTGCTTTCGCCCGAAGCAATTTTAAAGCGCCTGAAGGGCGCCATGGGCGGCGCGCTTGACCTGCTGTCTGGCAGGATACAGGATTTGCCCGCACGCCATCAGGCCATGCGCCAAACGATCGACTGGAGCTATCACTTGCTCGGCGAACATGAAAAAGCTTTATTCAGGCGCTTGAGCGTATTTGCCGGCGGTTGCACGCTGGAGGCGGTTGAGGAGGTGTGCATCAGGCCCAAGACCGAATGGACGTCGCTTTCCTTGCCGGTCGCACCCACATCAAGCCTGGATTTAATGACCACGCTGGTGGATCAGAGCCTGGTCCGTAAAATAGAAGACCCAGACGGCGAGCCACGCTTCTTCATGCCAGAAATCTTGTGCGAGTACGCATCCGAATCCCTGCGCAAGCACAACGAGCTGGAAACCCTGCGCTATCAACACGCGGCGTATTTTCTTCGCCTGGTCGACTCGATAGAGCCAAAGCTGCATGGTGCAGAACAAGAAGCGTGCCTAAAACGCCTGGACGCCGATTACGACAATATCCAAAATGCTTTGCGGTGGAGCTGCACGTACGACGTCGAAATCGCGTTACGGATGGCCGGCGGTTTGTGGGAATTCTGGTTGACGCGCGGCTACTGGCGTGAAGGGCGGGCTTGGATGGCGGATATTTTACAGCGCGCCAGAACGGTGCCTTTGCCTCGCACGCGTGCACAGGCGCTGGATGGCGCCGGCTTGTTGGCTTACGTGCAGAAGGATCAACGTACCGCCAATGGATATTTGCAGGAGAGTTTGCGCATCTTTAGAGAGCTAGGGGATCAACACGGAGAAGCCGCCGTGCTGAACCATCTCGGGCAAAACTTAAATATCTCCGGCCAGTTGGAACAAGCCACGTCGATTTTCGACATGAGCCTGCAACTGTTCCACGCGCTGGGCGCACGCTGGGATAGCGCATGGGTGCTGATCAACATTGGAGATACCAGCTTGCAGCAGCGCGATGACGAACGTGCCTTGCAGCTCTTTTCGGATGCGCAGGAGGCATTCAGCCTCATCGGCCACAAGCGCGGCATGGCGACGGCCATCGAGCGCCAGGCATACCTGGCGCTCCTGCATCACGACTTCAGCCAGGCTAAAAGCCTTTACGCAGAGAGCTTGCGCCTGTTCGACGAAATTGGCGATCGCGGCGGCTGTAGTTGGGTTTTTCACCGCCTGGGGATGATAGCCGCCGAAGAAGGCATGCCGGAACAGGCCGGCGACTATTTGCACAAGAGCCTGCACCTGTTCGATGAGTTGAACGATCGCTGGGGCTTCGCCTTGTCCCTGCTCCGTCTTGGCAAGGTACTGCGTGATCAGTACCACCAAACCGAGCAGGCGGCGATCCTGTTTGGTATGGCCGATGCCATGCTGGCAGGTTTCCGCGAGCAAATGTCGATTGCAGAAAAGGCCTTTGTCGAAGAAACGCTCCAAAAGGCGTGTGCTCAGTCGAACCCAGCCGACTGGGCCAGGGGGCGGGCACTGGCGGGCAAAGAGACCCTGGCGGGGATTGTAGAACATGGTTTTGCAACGGGATAGCAAATCGCCGACCGTTTTCCACTTTCCTTCCTTGTGCTACTTTTGTGCTCGGATTGTCCTTCCTGACCGTTTGTGACGGAGAAGGTGCGCGAGCTATACTTCACAGGAAGGCAGAACGATAGGAGATCTTTCTATGTCAGTCGATGCGACGAGTTCCACACAACCGGTTTCACAGAAAAAGAGTCGATGGAGCGCAGATAAGGTATACACCAACCTGTCTTACCTGGTGATGATTTTGCCGGGGGCTATCTGGCTGTTCTTGTTTGCGTACCTCCCCATGCCCGGAATCATCATGGCGTTCAAAACCTACAAGCTTGCCAAGCCGCCGGCGGATTACTGGATTCAAAACAAGTTCATTTACAGCCTGATCAACAGCCCCTGGGTAGGACTGGAGAATTTTCGCTACCTGACCCTGCCCACCAATATCGGTAACACACTGATCTATATCCGCAACACGGTTCTGTACAACCTGCTCTTCATGATCGTCGGCCTGGTGCTTTCGGTTGCCCTGGCGGTGATCATCTTTGAGTTGACCAACCGTTTTATGGCAAAGCTCTATCATTCGATTTTCTTCCTTCCATTTTTTATATCGTGGATTGTCGTCGCTTATGTCGTCTATGCGTTGGGCAGTTCTGAGGGGATTCTCAATAGCATATCTGCATCGTTGGGCTTTGGGCCAATCGAGTTATACAAGGAGAAGGCTTATTGGCCGCTTATCTTCTTGCTTGCCAATATATGGAAATATACCGGAAACGGCTCGATCATTTATCTGGCGACGATTACCGGCATCGATCGCGAACTCTACGAAGCCGCTGCGGTGGATGGCGCCGGAAAGTGGAAACAGTTCACCAGCATTACCTTGCCCCATCTGATTCCTGTGATCGTGCTGCTGCAAATCCTGGCCGTGGGCCGCATCTTTGGTTCGGATTTCGATATGTTCTACACCCTGCCGAACGGCGCCGCGCTCGTCAAAGACGCAACCTACACGCTGGATGTTTTTGTATACAACATGTTGAGAGGCTCGACGCCGCTTGGTTATCCTGCGGCTGCCGCATTCCTGCAATCAACGGTCGGCTTCGTTCTTATTCTGATCACCAATTACATTGTACGCAAGACGCGGCCAGAACTGGCGTTGTTCTAAAAAGGAAACGCGAACATGGATACCAGCATGAAACCCGAACAACGGCAGTTGCAAAAATCCTTCTCGACAAAGCGAAGCAGAAATGTACTCGCAATTTCACCGGCGACGAATGCAATCCTGAACGTGTTGTTGATTTTCTTGGCCATCATGACCTTGTTTCCCATTTACGTGATTCTGATCTCCTCGATCACGTCAGAGAGTTCACTGGCCGTAAATGGGTATCGCCTGTGGCCCGAAGAGTTTTCAGGGATGGCCTATCGCTTTCTGTTCAGCCAGGGGTCGATCGTCATCACAGCTTACAAAAATACAATCCTCTCGACGCTGATCGGCACGATCATGTCGGTGGTCATGGTGGGGTTATACGCCTATCCCCTTTCACGTGATAACTTCAAGTTTAAAACCTTCTTTACATTCTACGCCTTCTTCACCATGCTCTTCAGCGGCGGCCTGGTTGCCTACTATATGGTAACCCGGCAAATTCTCCAAATCCAAAACAGCCTGTGGGCCCTCTTCTTGCCCTCGGCGTTCAGCCCGTTCTGGGTGATTGTCATGCGTACTTTCTACAAGGCAAACGTGCCCAACGAGATCATCGAAGCCGCCCGCATGGATGGCGCCAGCGAGTGGCGCACGTTCATTCAGATCGTCCTGCCGCTCTCGGTCCCCGGCCTGGCCACCGTGGCCTTGTTCAGTTCGATCGGCATCTGGAACAACTTCTTCAACTGCCTGCTGCTGGTCGACGATGCGCAGTATTACAGCCTGCAATTTACCATTTACACAACACTGAACAATATTCGTTTTCTTTTAGAAAATGCCGATAAGATGCAGGGCCTGGTCAATATGTCCGAACTTCCCTCGCAGACTTTTCGCATGGCCATGGCAGTGGTTACCGTGGGGCCGATCGTTTTAGCGTATCCCTTCTTCCAGCGGTTTTTCATTACCGGGTTGACGATTGGGGCGCTCAAAGGCTGAGCGAGTTGCTGCACGAAACACGACTTGGTGATTGAGCGCCTGCCTGTCTTGATCGTATGGCCGTTTCAAGACCCACTGTTTGGAATTATATGGCCGGATGCATGAACGGACCATATAAAAGACACTTTTTCACAAAAGGAGTAGAAAAAATGGCTAGAAAGCTCGTCTCACTATTGGTGCTTGTGGGGATGCTTGCAGGCATGTACGGCTGTACGTCTGCCCCGGCGCCAACACAACCACCGGCTGCCGATCCAGGCGCAACGGAACAGAGCCCGGTGGAACCAACGGCCGAAACGCCCGGCGAAGTGGTCACCCTCGACTACTACTGGATCGGCAATGCAGACACCGATCAGCGCGCTGCGGTGGAAGCAGCCATCAATGCCTATGTCGAGCCTTTGATCGGCGTCAACGTGGTTTTCCACATCGTTGGTTGGGGTGATTGGGAAACCAAGTCGATTACCGGGTTGCAGGCAGGCGAGAAGATGGACATCTTCTTCACCGCCGATTGGCGTAACTACATGCAGCTGGCCACTCAGGGCCTGTTTACAGCGTTGAACGACGACAACGGCCCCGATGGCAACCTGCTCGAAAAATACGGCCAGGGCATCCTCAGCAGCCTGAACCCATCCTTCATCACCGGGACGCAGATCGACGGCGTCAATTACGCCGTGCCCACCAACAAAGAACTCACCGTCCCGATGGGCTTCCTCTACAATGCCACACTGGCCGAAGAAATCGGCTTTACCGCCGAAGAAGCCGCCAAGGTCAAAACCATGAAGGACCTCGAACCCTGGCTAGAAAAGGCCAAAGCCGCCCGTCCAGAGGAGTACCCCTATCTGTACAGTGGCGCATGGTGGGGCTTCGAACCGTGGTTGCCCAGCCTGAGTTCATCCATTCCCGGCAATGTGATCAACATGCTCATGAATCCTGACGCCAACGGCAACTTCGATGAGACCATTTACAGCATCTGGGAAACCGACGTCAACAAAGAATACGTCGCTTTGATGCGCGAATGGTATCTAAAGGGTTGGATTCACCCGGATTCTGGCTTGACTACCTACGACTTCCACCCGGCGTTCAATGCAGGCCAGTTCCTCATCACCACCCAGCCGTTGAAAGGCAATAACATCAAGGCCCAGGAAATGGTGAACGCTTCCGGCAATGCCGATCTGAAGCTGCTCGAGATCTATGGCCAACCCAAGATTAACGTCACGCACCATGCCGGCGGCTCAATGCTTGCCATTCCTGCCGTCTCCGAGTATCCGGTACAGGCCATGAAGTTCATCAATCTCATGCACACCGACTCCAAGCTGCTCAACATGATGCTGTTCGGCGTCGAGGGCACCAACTGGGAATTCGAAGCGGACGGCCGCGTGAACATCACCGACAGCGCCTGGTACGGCGCGCATGGCGGCGCGTGGACGCTTGGCAACACCATGCTGCAGGCCGTTTCCAACAAGGAAGACCCCGAAAAGAACAAGATGCTGATCGAGTATTCCAATGATGCAGTCGGCCATCCATCCCTGGGCTTCCGCTTCCGCACGGAACCCGTAACCGCCGAGTTGACCGCCCTCCAAGCCGTGGTAGATGGCATGAACCAGGCGCTCATGTCTGGATATGTCGACCCGGAGGTGGAACTGCCGAAGTACATCGAGGCGCTCGAGGCCGCCGGCCTGGCAACCGTCAAAGCAGAAATGCAGAAGCAGTACGATGCCTGGAAAGCGGCAAAGGACAAGTAGTTCTTCGCATCGTATTCGAAACCATGTTTGAACAAGGGACCGCATCAAAAAGAGGCGGTCCCTTGCCACTTTAAACCATCCTATGAGAACAGCGAAGCCACACGCTGATCCACCAGATTTTTACCAAGCCGAAGCGCGCTATGGGCGGTTTGGTTTGTTCGGTGTTGTCGACGAGAGATCGTTTTGTAGAACGGGCGCTGCCTTTTCGAGAATCACACTGAGGCGCTCGATCCCACTTAGCACCGTGGCTGGTGGGGGTTCGGCCATCGCACGGATGCTTGCCAGCAGCTTTTCCTGGCGCTCTCTCAAGTCTGAGAGTTGGGAAGTTGTACTTGAAGTAATGCGCTCGTTGACAAGGGTATACCAGAGGATCTGCAACAGGGCCGCAAGCGGCGGGGCAGCAATACTACCTAGCAAACCGAATGCACTGGTCAAGGCAATCAGGATCAGCAAAGTCAGAATGGGGTTATCCCAACGTTGGCGAAGGAGTCTCGGCTTTACCCCGATCTCGATGGAAACGAGAACGGCGAGCGTATAGAGCACTGTAAAGGCCCCTGTTTCTGTACCGGCCAGAATACCGATCAGCAGCGGCAACACCATGGCCAAGACAGGCCCTACAACCGGCAGCAGATATGCCAGCGCACCGGCCAGCGCCAGGAGCGTCGGATACAGTGCTCCGAATAGCGAGTAGCCGAGACCAAGCAGCAAACCGGCCAGGATGCTGTGGATCGCTAAACTGCGAAGATAAGCGCCAAGCTCGTATTCGATCATCCGCCAGACGTCACGCGTCCGCCTGCGCAGTTCTGTAGGAAGCAAGGAAAGCCACAAGCGTTCAAAGTGAACCTGATCGACGGTCCAGTACAGGCTCAAAACCAGCGTGACCGCGATGGCGCTTGTGGTACCGACAACGCCCTGCGTCAAACCAAGAACCGCCGGCAGCACCAGTTCGCCTTGTTCCCCAACAATAGTCTCGAAGAATTCGCCCGGTGTCGGCAGCCAGGTAAGCAGCAGGCGCTGAAAGGGAGTGCCCCTTAACCAGGATGGCAGCTGCCAGCTCTCCCGGGCTACGGTGGCCTGGAGCAGCCGTTGAATTTCATCGAGCGCGGTTTCTCCAACCTGATAGAGTAAGAAACCACCAACACCCAGGCATACCAGATAGAGGAAGCTCCAAGCAGCACGTACGAAGGGACGCTGCCCAACCAGGCGGCTGGCAAGTGGGCGCAAAGCCGCCGCAACCGCCAACGAGATAAGCGTGTAGGCGACCGCCACGCGAAACTGCCACAAGATCAACAGTGCAAGCAGGGTGGTCATCACGGCCACGCTGAACCGTAGAGCCTGTTGCGTTGTCATGATGTCTTGCTGCCAACAGAGGCGGCGGTCTGCTGCGCAGAAGCTTCGGCCAGCAACGAATCGAGATCGGCAGCGATGGCCTCGATCTCATCCATGACGAGGTCGGTTTCCCGAATAACCAGGCTGGGCTCGTCGTTGTTTAGCCGCACATGCTTGCGAATGTCCTGAACCAGTTCCTGCGCCTCGTAACGTATCCGGCTGGCGTAATCGCGGCCATCAGAAACGTCTAAATCGATCGCCTCTGGGGAAAAAATAAATCGATCAAGCAGAAGCTGCGCAACAGCGGCTAAAGGGATCGCCATCAATGCGCCGGGGATGCCAAATAAGGAGCCGAAGGCAAAAATCGAAAGCAGCGAAACGAACGGATTTACCCCTACTGCCTGTCGCATGATCCGCGGCACGAGCAGCGTGTTTTCGACCTGCTGGATAGCAGCCGTGGCAACGACGACCCAAAGCAGTTTCGCAGGAGAAACTGACAGCGCAACAGCCGCTGCGGGGATGGCCCCAAGCAGCGGGCCTACCATGGGCACAGCTTCGAACACCCCTGCAAACAGAGCCAGGACCAGTGCATTCGGCAAACCGATCAGCGCATAAGCGATCAACGCCAGGACGCCGACGATCAAGCAAAGCACACCCTGGCCCACCACGTAAAAGCTGACGCGGGTCTCCATGGCTGCAATCAAGGTACGCAAGTTTTCACGCGCCGCAGCCGGCAGCAGCAGCAACAACGACTGGATGGCGCGCGGTCCGTAGAGCGTCCAGTAGAAGGAGAGCAGGGCCACGGCTGTGGCCGTAAAAAGCCCGCGCACGGCAGTTTTCAAATAGCCAAACGCCTGGCCCGCCGAATGCAACATATCTTCCTCTGCCTGTCGGGCCAGACGGAAGAAGGATAAACTGGCCGGGAGAAACTGCCTCAACTCGCTAAGCAAAGGATTGGGGTGCTCGGCGATCCAGTTACGGAATGTCTGGTAATAGCCTGGAACGGATGCCCCAATCCTGTCTCCCTGCTCGGCAATCAACGGGAATAGAAGCAGTAAAAAGCCGGCGATGAGGCCAAAAATAAGCAGATAAACCAAAACTGCTCCTGCCACCCGTTGAATTCCTCGCCCGTTCAGCCACGCCACTGCCGGCCTGAGGACCGTGCCGATGATGATGGCAATAAACAGCATAAAAACAACGCTGCTGAACCGGTACACGACCCAGAAACTGGCGGTAACGAAGGTAAAGACAAGGGTCGCCCACACAATTTGCCGAAAGGTCCATTCCTGCTGCTGTATGGGTGAAGAAGGCGTCATTATGTTCCCGTAAGGGCTGGCGGCCCATGAGGCCGGGAGCCAGTGCCGTTGGACTTGAACTGTTTGGCCGGAGTATGCCAGGCATCAGATCCGGTCGATGAGGAAGTTTGCCTGCACTCGATTCTGCATGTATTATAAAAAGCATGCTGGCAGAGTACATGTGTCAAGGTATAGGGAGATGTTATAAATATAGATACATCGTTGCACTGTCAAGCCAATTTCACGAAAACCCCTATAATTAAGCTGTTGCCTTACCCAGCTGTAAACTGCTTTTCTCTTGAAAGGAGCGTTCAATGATTTATCGAACTTTAGGCCGTACGGGCGTTTTGGTCAGTCCGTTGTGCTTGGGTGCAATGAACTTCGGCGGCCCTACCCCTGAAAGTGATTCGTTCGTCATAATGCAGCGCGCCCTGGAGGCCGGCATCAATTTCATCGACACAGCCAATGTATACAACGCCGGCGAAAGTGAAGTGATCGTAGGGAAATTTCTCAAGCAGAATGGCTTACGTGACAAAGTCGTCCTGGCGACAAAATTATTTGGCAAGGCCGGTGATGGACCAAACGATAACGGCAGCTCACGCTATCACATCATCCAGGCCTGTGAGGATTCGTTGCGCCGCCTGCAAACCGATCATATCGACTTATACCAGCAACACCGTCCCTCGCTGACCATTCCTCAGGACGAGTCGCTGCGCGCCTATGATGATCTAATCCGGGCGGGCAAGGTCCGTTATGTGGGCAGTTCTACGTTCCCGGCGTGGATGGTGATGGAGGCCCTGGCGCTCAGCGAAAAACACAACCTGGTACGTTTTATCAGCGAACAACCCCCTTATAACCTGGTCGATCGCCGCGTCGAGAACGAGCTAATCCCCCTTTGCCAAAAGTATGGCCTGGCCGTGCTACCCTGGTCACCGTTGGCCGGCGGCATCCTGGCCGGGCGCTATGCCTCAAAAGACAGTTTCCCCGAAGGCTCGCGCGCCCAACGGAGCGGGGCCATGTTTTCCGAGCGCATCACCGACGCCGCTCTACAAACTGCCCTGCGGCTCGACGAGATGGCAAAGGCGCGTGGCCTCACCAGCAGCCAGTTGGCCTTGCTGTGGGCGAAAGACCAACCCGGCGTCACCGCCCCCATCATCGGTCCCCGAACGCTCGCGCACCTGGAAGATGCTTTGCCCGTCCTGGAGATGGATTTGGCCGAAGCCGACCGGCCTCTGTTTGACGAACTCGTTCACCCCGGCAACGCGGTGGCCGATTTCCACAACAGCAACCCTTGGATGAAAGCTCGCGTGAAAGCGTAACGAAAGCACAGAACTTGTCCACGCCCTTGATTATTGTACCGCTGCCTACTGCTGAAAGCAGGACGCCATCAAAAGCAAGCGTCCATCCATCTTTACCGTTCAAGCCAATTTCTATTCCGGAGGTTTTCTCATGTCGTACCAAAGCAAGCCAACCACGTTGGGCGTTATCGTCGGTAACCGTGGCTTTTTCCCCGCACACCTGTGCGATGAAGGCCGCAAGGCCATTCTCGAAGTACTCGAGCAAGAGGGCATCCGTGCCGTCTGCCTGACCCCCAATGATACGCAATATGGTGCCGTCTTTAGTAATGAAGATGCCATCAAATGCGCCGACCTGTTCAAGGCACACCGTGAGGAAATCGATGGCATCTTGATTACGCTGCCCAACTTTGGCGAAGAAACCACGATGGCGAACGCCTTACGTTGGGCCGGCCTGAACGTCCCGGTCTTGATTCATGCTTTCCCAGACGATCCCGCCCGCATGACATCCGCAGACCGGCGCGATTCGTTCTGTGGCAAGATGTCCATCTGCAACAACCTGAAGCAATACGGCATCAAATATTCCATCACCACGCTCCATACAGTCGATCCACAAAGCGCCAGTTTTCGCGCCGACTTGCAAAAGTTTGCCGGAACCTGCCGCGTGGTAAAGGGCTTGCGCAGCGCCCGCTTCGGCGCCATCGGTGCCCGCCCGGCGGCGTTCAAGACCGTGCGTTACAGCGAAAAACTCCTCGAGCAGTCCGGCATTTCCATCGAAACCATCGATCTCTCGGAAATCTTTGGCCGGGCAAGCCAGTTGAAAGATGACGACGAGGTGGTAAAGGCGAAAATGCAAGCCATCAAAGCGTATGTGCCAACCGAAGGTGTGCCGGCCAGCCCGCTGGCCAAGATGGCCAGGCTGGGGGTGGTTATCGAACGTTGGATGGCCGAGAATCGCCTGGTTGCCAGCGCGTTGCAATGCTGGACAGCGATGGAAGAATTCTATGGCGTCGTTCCCTGCACGTTGATGTCGATGATGAGCAACAGCCTGATGCCCTCCGCTTGTGAGGTCGATATCCCCGGCCTGGTAGGGATGTATGCCATGGTTCTGGCATCCAATACGCCATCGGCGTTGGTCGACTGGAACAACAACTACGGTGACGACCCTGACAAGGGTGTCGTCTTCCACTGCTCGAATCTGCCCAAAGATATTTTTGTAGATCAAACCATCTCAGATGAAGACGTTCCGGTGATGGACTACCAGGCGATCATTGCCGGCACGGTCGGCAAAGAGAACACCTTTGGAACCGTGGTTGGGCGCGTCCGGGCGAAGGCGTTCACGTATTGCCGGGTTTCCACAGACGACTTCAACGGCAAGATTCAGGCCTATGTTGGCGAAGGCCGGCTGACCGACGACCCACTCAAAACTTTTGGCGGTTTTGGCGTCGTAGAAATCCCCAATTTGCAAAAACTCTTGGCCTATATTTGCGAAAACGGCTTCGAGCATCATACGGCCATAAACTTATCCCTGTGTGCAGACGCGATCAACGAGGCGTTTGCCAAGTACCTGGGGTGGCGTGTGTATTACCATCGTTAGCCCTGCATCTAAACAGCATTGCCTCCAAAGGCCCTTGTGCCAAGTGCAAGGTGCTGCACGCCCATGCAAGAGAAAGGATACCGCAGGCCATGTTACAATTTTCCGTTTGTGGTGCCGACACCGTGGCTACAAAAACACAGGAATCGCTCGAGCCTTTCAATAGGAGGCTTCGTTCCGTAGATCGCTCGTTCCAGGTCGTCGCCATTCCGTGGTCCGACTACCGAAACGAATTAACCCGTATGGCCATTTATGGTCAGGGCATGGATGTGGCACAGGTTGGAGCACGCCTGGCAAACGATCTGCAAGCCATGAATGCACTTCGCCCGTTCACAAGCGCGGAAATCGATGCGCTTGGCGGAGAAGCGGGCTTTTTGCCGGTTGCCTGGAAGCAAACCAACCGCCTGGTAGATGGACAGGTCTGGACGTTACCCTGGCTGCTCGATCCACGCGGTTTCTTATACTGGCGCGACATGCTGGAGGATGCGGGAATAGATGAAGCCACCGCCTTCCAAAACGCGGAAAACACCGAAGAAACATTACAGCGTCTCAAAGCAGCCGGTGTCGAGATTCCGCTGGCGCTTCCCGTGGGAAACGAAAGCCTCGCAGGCCAGGCTTCGTGCAGTTGGGTATGGCAGGCGGGTGGTGACTTTGTCTCAGCATATGGCGCAAACGTGCTGTTCACCGAACCGGCATTCCTGAAAGGCTTGGGGGCCTACTTCCGACTGGCTCCCTATCTTTATCATAAAGGGGGGGCCCTCCAGATGGTGGACGATGCCAACACACTGTTCATGAGCCGCCGGGCGGCTGTCTTGTATGCCGGCATGTGGCCGGTTGCCGACATCATTGCCGAGCGCACACACCCGCTTCGCTCTCGTTTGGGATTGAGCGTGCCATCCGGGCCACCGATCACTGCCGGTTCGAACCTGGCGGTCTGGAACTTTTCACGCTACGAGACAGAGGCCGTTAACCTGGTAAAATACCTTCTCGATCGCGAGGTGCAGCGTCAGTACCCGTTGCGGGTCGATCACCTGCCTGTCCGGACGGACGTTATCGAGGAAACGCCTTATTCGGACGATCCGATTTTGGCGGCGTTTGTACAATTGGCAAAGAAGAGTCGCAGCTTTCCCAACTTTCAGCTTTGCGGCCTTCTTGAAGGTATGTACAACACAGCGATTCGGCGAATCTGGTCGAAAATCGCAGCACAACCCGACGCCGAAATCGATGTGCTTATTTACCAGGCGTCGCAAACGCTCGAACGTCGCTTTCGTGGATGGGCCAGTTAGTGCCTACTCCATACACGCTGTACAGAAAAAGCACAGGATCAAGAGCAGGGTTAGGGCCGTTCCACTTTATGCGGGTTAGGGAAGGAGATTTAACATGGCGCCACTTCAACTGACCGTCATCGGAGGAGAATGGGCCGGCGCGCACACCGAGAAATTTCTCGAACCCTACAACGCAAATGCCACCCCTGACACTCGTGTACAAGTTATTGCCATCCCCTGGGAGGAGTATAAATCTGAATTGACGCACATTGCCATTCACGGACTCGGCGTTGGCGTGACTCAGGTGGGCGCGCCGGTAGTCAATGATTTGATCGCAATGGACACTTTGCGGCCTTTTCCTGCCCCAGAGCTGGCGGCCATGGGTGGTGAAGCCGCTTTTACGCATGCCGGCTGGAATAACACGAATCGCATTGCCGATGAACGTATCTGGGCCGTTCCATGGCTGGTGGACCCACGCGGGCTGCTGTACTGGCGCGACATGCTGGAAGACGCCGGCATCGACGAGACTCAGGCCTTTACCACCATCGAACAAACGGAAAATTCGCTCCAGCGTTTACAGGCCGTCGGGTATACATCCCCGCTGGGCCTTTCTACCGGCAACGCCTTTTTAGCAGGGCAGGCGTCTTGTAGTTGGGTGTGGGGATCCGGCGCAGACTTCGTAACCCCGGATGGGAAAAGAGCCTTATTTTTGGAGCCTGCCTTCCTCTCCGGCTTAAAAGCGTACTTTCGCCTGGCGCCTTACCTGCTGCGCACCACAGAAGGCTCTGTTCAAATTCTCGACGATGCAGTCGAGCCATTTTTAGAACGCAAAACGGCCATCCTATATGGCAGCCTTTGGGCAGTCAACAGCTTTATCCTGGACAGAACATCTCCACAGTACACCAATCTGGGACTGGCCTTACCGCCAGGTGCCCCTTATGCAGGTGGATCGAGCCTCGCGATCTGGAAGAACGCGCCCAACGCGCACCATGCTGCCAATCTGGTAAAATATCTGACCAGCCACGATGCTCAGGTCAAATACCCCTTGATGGTGAATCACCTCCCCGCTCGGGCTGATGCCCTGCTGGTGGCGCCGTTTTCCGAAAACCCCCACCTGCAAAGCTTTATCAGGTTGGCAAGTGCGGCACGTGCCTTCCCCACGATCAAGTTGGGTGGCATGCTTGAAGGGCTTTACGGGGCGGCTGTCGTGCGCATTTGGTCGCAAATTGCAGCCAACCCAAGATGCGACATCGATACACTGATAAAGCGTGAACTGGCTATTTTGGGACGCCGTTTCCAGGGCTGGGTCAGTTAACGTCTGTAAAACGTGACATCGTGACGAGATGAAAGGCCAGGCACAAAAATGACCGATACGCTTCAGTGGTCCGTTTGCGCTCACGACGACGCAACCATCGAACTCCTGAAAAACATGTTTCAGGCGCAAGCTCCCTGGAAAATCGATCTGGAAGTCGTCTCCATTCCTTGGGGAGAGTACAAGCAAGAGTTGACGCAAATTGCCATTCACAACAGCGGCAAGGTAGACGTTTCGCAGGCCGGGGCGCCGTTGGTCAACGATCTGATGGCGATGAACGTGTTACGCCCGTTTTCCGAGCGGGATATCGCCGAGGTGGGCGGCGAAAAGACTTTTTTGCCGATTGCCTGGCAAAATTGCTTTTTTGCCAGAGATCGAACGGTCTGGTCCATCCCCGTCTTTTCGGATCCGCGCGCGGTAATCTACTGGAGCGATCTGTTGGAAAAGGCGGGCGTCGATGAATCGCTGGCCTTTTCGAGCGCCGAGCACTTTGATCGCACCTTGCAGCAACTGCAAACTGGCGGTGTGCAGTATCCCTGGTCTCTGAACCTGCTGGACAGATTTCTTTGCCTGCAAGTAGCCAGCAGTTGGCTGTGGGACGCCGGTGTGGACTTTGTTTCGGCCAAAACGGGGAAATCTGAGTTTTTAAGCCCGGCAGGTTTCAAGGGTTTGAAGGCTTACTTCGACCTGAAACGTTACATGGATCCTGGCACGATCCATATGGAATGGCAAGAAGTACACAATTTGTTTCCTCAACGGCAGGCAGCCGTTGCAATCGTCAACTTCGGCCAGGCCCGTCAGTGGTATCAAAACGCCCCAAAAGCGCTGCGGCCGTTTTTGAAGATCGCCACACCGTTGAAGCAAGGTTACGTCGGTGGTTCCAACTTGGTCATCTGGGCTTCTTCGCACATGAGCGAGATGGATGTGAACCTGATCAAGTTCCTTACCAGCGAGGAAGTTCAGCGTTTTTACCCGCCCACGTTTGGGCAGCTACCGGTGCGCCAGGATATCTTAGATGACGAGCGTTTTGCAGCCTCCGACCCGGTTGTCGTCGGCTTTATTAACGTTCTCAAGAACGGACGCATGTACCCCAACGTAAAATTTGGCGGCCTGCTTGAGGATCAATTGACACGCGCCTTCGATCGAATCTGGCATATACTCTTCACCGAGCCGTCTTCCACAACTGAAGAAACCTTGAGGCGTGTGCTCTCCCCGATTGCACGGCGCTATGACAATATTGCAAATTAACCCTTGACCTTATAGAGAGAGCTATCTTGAACAAGACCATGAAATCTATCCGTTTACACGCGGCCGGTAACCTGCGCCTTCACGAGGAACCGATCCCGGTTCCCAAGGAAAACGAGGCCCTGATAAAAGTAACCGCCGTCGGCGTCTGCGGTTCTGACCTGCACTGGTTTGGCGAGGGGAATATCGGCACCGACGCTTTGCAGCAACCGCTGGTGTTAGGCCATGAATTTGCGGGCGTAACCACCGATGGGCAGCGCGTGGCCGTCGATCCATCCATCACTTGCGGACACTGTGAATTCTGCGAAGAAGGCAATCCGAATTTCTGCACGTCACTGCGCTTTGCCGGTCACGGCACGAACGACGGCGCCTTGCGGGAGTATCTTCCCTGGCCGGCTCGCTTTTTGTTCCCGCTGCCGGATGAAATCAGCGATGCCGATGGGGCCATGCTCGAACCGCTGGGGGTAGCGATCCACGCCGTCAACCTGGCCCACATCAGGCCGGGGATGTCTGTAGGCATCCTGGGGTGCGGGCCGATCGGTCTGCTCACGTTACAGGTCGCCCGCATCAGCGGCGCTGCAAGCCTGGTTGCTACCGATCCCCTGCCCTACCGCCTGGAGGCCGCCCGCTCGATGGGAGCCACGCAAACTTACCCGGCCGACGGCAACACAGAAAATGGACAGATTCAGGCAGCAACCAAAGGCCGAGGCCTGGATGTTGTCTTCGAAGCCGCCGGAACCCCGGAAGCGGTTGAGTCGGCCATGCTGGCCGCAAAGCCGGGTGGGACCGTGATTTTGGCCGGGATTCCATCCAAAGATGAGACGCGTTTCAGCGCGTCTGTCTCTCGCCGCAAAGGGTTGACAATTAGGATCGTCCGCCGGATGAAGAACACGTACCCTACAGCCATTCGCCTCGTTCAAAACGGGCTGGTCGACGTGCGTTCAATCGTTACCCACCGCTTTCCGCTCGTTCGAGCCGCCGAAGCCTTTGCGCTTGCCGCGCGCCGTGAGGGGCTAAAAGTGGTTATCGATGCTTGAAAGCGCATGGAAAAGTCGGACAGTAACGGAATGACGGCGCTCGGTTTCTTGTGGGACCTGGACGGTGTCCTGGTGGATACCGGGGAGTTTCACTACATCTCCTGGGCTGAAACGTTGCCGAAATATGGCCTTCAAATGAACCGTGAGTAGTTTCGGCAGACCTTTGGCATGAACAATACCGGCGTTTTGAAGACCCTGATGGGATATGAACCGCAACCGGAGTATGTGGACGAAGTGGGCGGTGTGAAGGAAGAAGCCTTTCGCGCCGCCGTACAGGGCCACGCTCGGCTACTTCCCGGCGTGCGGAACTGGCTGGAAAGCCTGCACGGCATGGGCGTTCACCAGGCAGTGGCCTCTTCTGCGCCCATCGAAAACATCGAGGCCCTGGTAGACGAAACCGGCATTCGCTCCTATTTTGGCGTCCTGGTTTCGGCGTTGGGCAAACCCAGCAAACCCGATCCGTGGGTTTTTCTCACTGCAGCAGCAGCGCTCGGCGTCTTGCCGGGTAACAGCACGGTTGTCGAGGATGCAATTGCCGGCGTGGAGGCTGCGCGCCGTGCCGGTATGCGCTGTATCGCCGTAACCAACACCAATCCGGTAGAGAAGCTCCAGGTTGCCGATATTGTCGTGCACAGCCTGGAAGAACTCGATCCCGTTGCCTGGATAGAGAAAGTATCGGCGAAAAGAGGGGATTAACAGCAGGCCAGACCGCCTCGCCAACGCATCGCCAGTTCTTCCAGATGGCGTTCTTTTCTTTTACCCCGCAAAGCCACCGCCGACGGCGTAAAATAGCGGTGCGCCCCTAAAAAGTTGAGTTGGATTTCACACCAGTCGTTATCTTTGAAATTCCCATTCAAGGCAATCGTCTCGTCATACAAGGCACGGCTGCGCACCCAAAAATCCTCACGCCCCAGGCAGTCCAGGTCCGCATCTGCCAGGATGGTTTCGAGTTGCGTGTGCGGGCGCTGGGGAATGCGGGTGACTTCAATCAACCCCTCGACCACGGCCACATCCTGGGGGGAGTACCCGCACCCGGGCAGAACGGCGCTGGCAATGCGAATGCTGGCCGTTTCATGGTCTTGGGCCTGTTCCACAAAGCCGATATCGTGAAAGTAAGCACCTGTCAGCAAAAGCAGCAAATTGTGACCGTTCACGCCTTCCATTTCGGCGAGACGGCAGGCAGCCACAACAACGTCCTCGCAAGTGTGCCAGAGAGAATGATACGTTAATATAGGGGACAACTCCCGCTTGAGCCTCTCGACGGCATACAAACGGGCTTTTTCAAAGTCAAAGGTTGTCATCGAAAACGCGTGGCTCCGTCCCACTATTTTACCCGCGCTTCATGCTACGTTCAAATAGATTTCTGCCACAATTCAAAGAAAGCAGGCGGTATCCGGCTTCGCCGTGAAAGTTGGAAACCCTTCACGTAAAACCCGACGATCTGGATTCTTCAAATAACTCGTTGGTGCGAGCAAGGAAGCTTGGTCGTGTAACGCTGTAGTTTCTCCCGCCGGGTTGGCACCATGGCTGCACAGGCGGTTGCGATCGCACACAGCGTGGGGCAGTCGATCTGGGCCAAAAAGTAGTCCGCCGATATGGTATTGGAAAACATCTGGTTTGCCAACTGCCGGTGCGCTTTCAACACCTGCGGAGGCATGCTTTTATAGACGAAAAGCGACAAGGCCGCATAACGGGTATCGAAGCCCTCCGACTGGTTGTTCTGAAGGCACAGCAAGCGGTATAACTCTGAATCGGTATCGATCCAATCTGGCACGCTGCGATCGGGTAAAAAGTGTTCCAGGCGTTTTGCACCATTGCTTTGCCCCGATTTGGGTTGATCGCCGACGAATAAAGAAAGCGGTGCATCGCCACCGGTAACCTGCGCCAAAGCATCCAAGATGGCCAATCCCAGCAGCTTGACCTGTAAATACTCGCAGGCAACCTCGACATTGATGTGCGCGCGACGCGACATGCGTTGGTATTCTTTTTCAGGCGGAACGCCACGATAAGCATTGAACACGTGACTGGGATTCAGCGAACGAAGGAAGTTTTCCATTTTTTGCAGCGCCTGGCGATATTCTCGAATCGAATAAGCGTCTCGTGCGCGTAGTGCAACGTTCATCTCAGGCAGTAATTTCCAGGTATTGTCGATAAAGCGACCCGGATCAGCTTCGCCAAAGTTTTCGATATCCTTATTCGCAAAAACGACCGCTAATTTGATTGCCTCTTCAATTTCTTCGTCTGCAAACGCAAAATTATGCCAAACGCTGATCTGGCGCAGCCGCTTCTCCAGTTCCTCGAAGTGAGTTTCTCCTCGCCGGTTTTTTCCTCGAAATGGGATAGTCGCTTCAACGCACAAGGTCAGGCGCAGCAGATCTTTCTCGTTCAGAAGACTCCCCAGCTCACAGTTCATTACCAGGGCGCTCAAGAATTCGTTCAAATCGTTGACGTTCGACAGCTGCTGCCCATAGTGAAAGTCAAAAACGTCCAACACCATCCGCAAACGAGCCTTACCGATACCATCCCCTTCCTCAATAAGGTACATTTCGCTGTCCCGAAATTCGATAAACGAGCGGATGATATTCCAAATATCCGGTGTGAACCCCATATCTACCTGGTAGTAGACAACATCATGGTACAGGCCCGCCAGGGTTTGGATAGGGCACCGGGGGTTGACAAACATGAAAACATGTTCCATCGTATGGAAGTGTCTTCCGTGAGAGGTCATTGCCCGGTGGACGGTGGTTGCCAGATCTTCGATTTTCTTTTGAGAAACACGAACTCGCAGCGCGGCAAATGCTTCCTCGAAAACAGCTATCAACCTTTGAAAAGTCCCGGTTGTCATGCAGGTTCAGGCTCCTTGGCCCAATTTTACATCAAAACGAACGGGGGCACTGCCAGCATAACACAGCAGTGCCCCAAGTGTGTAAAAACCGACCAAAATCTCCCCCGGTACCAGGGATGAGATTCGTTTCGTTGGTACTGCTAACCCTGGCTCAGTTGATAGTTGGGTGCTTCCTTGGTGATAATCACATCATGTGGGTGACTTTCAAGCAAACCGGCGTGAGAAATACGCATCAACCTGGGCTTCGTGCGCATTTCTTGCAAGTTGGCTGCACCGGCATACCCCATTCCCGAACGCAAGCCACCTACCAGTTGAAAAACATATTCATTCAGGCGGCCCTTGTAGGGCACACGCCCTTCGATACCTTCCGGAACGAGTTTATTGCTCGTTTTCCCCTGGCCGCTGCCATAACGATCGCGCCCGTATCCCTGCATGGCGCCCATGCTGCCCATGCCGCGGTATTCCTTGAAGTGCCGTCCTTCATACAAGACCAGCTCACCGGGCGATTCCTCCAGGCCGGCCATCAGGCTGCCCAGCATGACGGCGTCGGCGCCGGCTGCGATGGCTTTGACGATATCACCGCTGTACTTGATACCGCCGTCGGCAATGACGGTGACCCCCAGCTCGTGGGCGGCCCGTGCGCAGTGATAGATGGCCGTAAGCTGCGGCAAACCGGCCCCGGCAACCACACGCGTGGTGCAAATCGATCCGGCACCCACACCGACCTTGATAATTTGCGCCCCGGCTTCGGCCAGCGCGCGCACACCTTCGGCTGTGACAACATTGCCGGCGATGATCGGTAAGTCGGGCCAATTTTTATGAATGCGTTGAATCGCCGTGATCACGCCCAGGGTATGGCCGTGGGCGGTATCGATTACGGCAGTGTCCAGGCCCGCATCGACCATCAAACCGACGCGCGTTTCCAAGTCGTCACCAACGCCCAGGGCAGCGCCGACGATCAGGCGGCCTTGGGCGTCGATGGCGGCATAAGGAAAGTCGCGCGCTTTCTGGATATCTTTTACCGTAATCAGGCCTTTGATGATGCTGTTCTCGTCAACCAGGGGCAATTTCTCGATGCGGTGCTTTTGCAACAGGTTGCGCGCTTCATCCAGGCTGATGCCGACCGGTGCCGTAACCAGCGGTTGTGTGGTCATGAACTCGCTGACGGGCGAATCGAAATCGCTTTGCTCGAGAAAACGAATATCGCGATTGGTGAGAATGCCGATCAGTTTTCCGCCCTCTTCGGTGATCGGCACACCGCTGATGTGATAGGTCCCCATGATATTGTCTGCCTGGCGCACCGTAGCGGTTGGCGGCAGCGTGACCGGCTCTACAATCATGCCAGACTGCGAACGCTTGACCTTCTCGACTTCGCCGGCCTGGTCCTGCGGCGACATGTTGCGGTGAACGATGCCCAGCCCGCCCTCACGCGCCAGTGCAATCGCAAGGCGAGCTTCGGTCACCGTATCCATCGCCGCCGAAAGGATCGGGATACTGAGCTGTAAGTTTTCTGCCAGCCGGATGCTGACATCCACCTGGTTCGGTAGCACCTCCGAGTAACCGGGCACAACAACCACATCGTCGAAAGTGAGCGCTTCGTACTGAGAAAAAAGCTCTTCGTTCATGAATTCTCCTCACGGGGTATATAGTGAGTGGAGAGAAGAGAGCAGTATCTGGGCCCTACGCTCTTCTCTCCACTGTTTTGTGGCCCTTCTACCTTCGGCAGACAAACACTCCCTGCCGAAAACAGGAGAACCTTTTTGTTTCGGCCTCTCTTCCCACACGCAGAGGGTGAAAGGCATGTGTCAGTGTCTAAAATGGCGCACACCGGTCAAGGCCATGGCGATCCCATGTGCATCGGCCGCATCGATCGCATCTTGATCGCGTACGGAACCGCCTGGATGGACGATGGCCGTAATGCCGGCCTGAGCGGCGACGTCAATCGAATCGGGGAACGGGAAGAAAGCATCGGACGCCATCGCAGCGCCGCGCGCACGCTCTCCGGCGCGCATTAGAGCCACCCGCACGCAATCGACACGGTTTGGCTGCCCGCCACCGATCCCAACCGTGGCCTCGCCCTTTACCATGACAACGGCATTCGAGTGCACGAAAGTGCACACTTTCCATGCATAACGCATGGCCGTCCATTCCGCTTCGGTCGGTTGGCGTTCGGAAACCACCCGCCACGAAGCGCCACCGGGCGGGTCGCCGAAATCGACGTCCTGCTTCAAAACACCCTGGACGATGGAGCGCAGTTCGAACTTTGGCTCGAGCACCATATCGGGCATGGCGACCACGCGGCAGCGCTTGCGCTTGAGCAAAAGCTCACGAGCCTCGTCGGTGTACCCCGGCGCGATCAGGCACTCAATGAATACCCCACCCATTGCCCGGACGGCATCGGCGTCTACGATACGGTTGCTGGCCACCACGGCGCCGTACGCTGAAACCGGATCGCAGGCCAGCGCGTCCTTGAAGGCCGTTTCCACCGTCTCGGCAGAAGCCACACCGCAAGGCGAAGTCTGCCGCATCAGGCAAACCGTCGGGCGCTCGAAACGCGTTACCATGCGCCAGGAGGCGTCCAGGTCGAGCAGGTTGGTGTAGGAAAGCTCTTTCCCCTGCAAGATTTTACCACCCAAAGGGCCTGTAGCCGGTTGAAAGGCATACAAGGCAGCCGACTGATGTGGGTTTTCACCATAACGTAACTTCTGAACCGGGTACAGGCGCAAGTCGAGCGGCTGCTGCCCCGGAGCAGGGTAGTTGCTGACAGCATGCAAGCCAAGATAGGCTGCTGCGGCGGCGTCGTACTGCGATGTCAGGGCAAAACCCTTGGCTGCCAGCCGCTTGCGTGTTTCGGGACGTACACCACCGTTTTCCAACTCGTGCAAGACGAGGGCGTAATCGGCCGGGTCGCACAGTAAGGTCACGCGCGCCGAGTTCTTGGCGGCTGCCCGGATCAGTGTTACCCCATCTACATCGAGGAGTTCGGCGACGGCGTCCACGTCCATCCCGGCCTGGCGGGTGATTTCATCCAGGGGAGGCAGGTTGACAATCGCCAGATCGATATAATCCCAACGAAGATCGTGCATGGCAGCGCGGTCGGCAAGCCGCTCACGCGCCAACAAGCCACCGAGAATAGCGGGGTGCGCAGCTTTTACCTGCCCATCCAGGATCTCGGGGAATGCCGTGGCTTCAGCCACGTCCGTAACGGTCAGGCCCGCTTTGCGCAGCGACCGGGCCGTATCGCTGGTGGCCAACAACTTCCAGCCCATCAGCGCCAGCCAACCGGCAAAGTCGGCCAGGCCGGTCTTGTCGTAAACGGAGAGTAGAGCTTTTGGCATTCTTTATAACAGGCCTTTAAGGGTATCGACCAACAAATGGTGTTCGGCGGCGTGCATGCGGGCTTCCAGGGTCTCCAGGCTATCACTTGGGAGAATAGGGACGACTGCCTGCGCCAGCAGCGGGCCGCTGTCCACCCCTTCGTCGGGAACGAGGTGGACCATAATGCCGGTGTGCCCGATTTCTCCCTGGCGAAAGGCCTCATAAGCCCGTTCGATGGCGTGCGTTCCGGGGAATGTTCCCGGAAGTGCAGGGTGGAGATTGATCACGCGGTCGGGAAAATGGTTGAGAAATTCCGAAGAGAGCAGGCGCATCCACCCCGCCAGAATGACCCAGTCAGGTTGGTAGCCGCTCACCAGGGTGGCCAGTTCGGCGTCATACTGGCGGCGATCCTGTTCTTTTGGTTTGGATTTTACCACAGCCGGAACGCCTGCCTGCCGGGCACGATCCAGGCCATAGGCAGCCGTTTTGTTGGAGATTACGGCAACCACCCGGGCAGGCAGTTCACCCGAACCGCAGGCATCCAGGATGGCCTGCAGGTTGGTACCCGAGCCAGAAATGAGAACCACGAGACGCGCGAAGGCTGGAGAATTCATGGCTAGTGATGGAACAAGCGGACGCCCGAGAAGACCATCGTCATGCCGTATTCGTCGCAAGCCTGGATGACGACATCGTCGCGGTTGGAACCGCCCGGTTGCAAGACGTACTGAACGCCGCTCAAGGCGGCGCGGTCGATCGAGTCGCGGAAGGGGAAGAAGGCGTCCGAGCCGAGCACGACGCCTCGCAGTTTCGCCATCCAGGCCTGTTTTTCTTCAGCCGTCAACTGCTGTGGGATGTTCGTAAAAATGTCGCTCCATCCGGCGCGCTCGTTGGGGGTTACATCGTCTCGCAGAAATTGGTCGATGGCATTATCACGATCGGGCCGTCCGATCTTGGGCACGAAAGGCAGGTCCAATACCCGGGGATGCTGGCGAAGCCACCACAGATCGGCCTTGACGCCGGCCAGGCGCGTACAGTGGATGCGAGACTGCTGTCCGGCGCCGACGCCGATCACCTGCCCGTCCACGGCATAGCAAACCGAGTTCGACTGCGTGTATTTAAGCACGATCCACGAGACGATCATGTCACGAATGGCGCTTTGGGGCAGGTCCCTTTTGGCGGTGACGATATTGCCAAAGTCATCGCCCGTCACGGGGCGGTCGTTGCGGCGCTGCTCGAAGGTAATCCCGTAAACCTGGCGCGTCTCCTGGGGGCCGGGTTCGTACGAGGGGTCCATTTGCAAAACGACGTACTTGCCACCTTTTTTCTTTTGCAGAATTTCGAGCGCTTCAGGCTCATAGCCGGGTGCGATCACCCCATCGGATACCTCTCGGCCGATCAGTTTTGCCGTCGAAACGTCCACCGTATCGGACAGAGCCACCCAATCGCCAAAGGATGACATGCGGTCCACACCGCGGGCGCGGGCATAAGCAGACGCCAGGGGCGAAAGCGCCAGGTCCTGAACGAAATAGGCCTGCTTCAACGCCGGAGAAAGCGGCGTGCCAACAGCCGCCCCGCTCGGGCTGACGTGTTTGAAAGAAGCCGCCGCCGGCAGCCCAAGCGCCTGTTTGAGTTCTTTGACCAGTTGCCAGGCGTTGAGAGCATCCAGCAGGTTGATGTAGCCCGGCGCGCTGTTGAGCACCTCGATCGGCATTTCACCGCTTTCTACATAGACGCGTGCCGGGTTTTGATGGGGATTGCAACCATAACGAAGGGTAATTTCAGACATAAAGCGTTTCTCCGATTAAGAGTTTAGGGGTCTTCCGGGTTTAGCGTGAAGAATTCCCGTTCCCGGAAGACCCGAAATTAAAGTCCTGAGTGATTTCATTTTGGCCTGAAGCTTTGTGCAATTTTCAAGAAGGTGTCGTAACCAGCGCTAACTGCTTCGGCAGGGCCGGCAAACGTGAGCACATATTGCCGGGTGTTTGCAAGCAATAAATACTGGACGAGCGCGGCATCGCCTATCATGCCATCCGGGCCGGGGACAGGTGCCTGGTACCTGGCCTCGAGCGCCTGGGCATCGCCCAAAGTCACTATCTGGCTGAATATCTCGATCTTGCCATATACTTGTGCGAGTTGGTCGAGATTGAACCTTACATAATCATCCAGGGAAAACGTCATGCCCAAATCGGTTGATATGAGATTCAAGCTTGTGGGCATTTCTGAGGCATCGAGAGCATAAAGCTTGATCCCTGCCTCGCGCAGGCTTTGGATGGCCTCACCGGAATAGCGTCCGGATAATTGGGGGTTGTTGGCGAGCAACTTGCCGAACATCTCTCTATCATCTTCCCTGCTGAGATCGATGAAAAGCCAACTTGCCGGCAGCAATATCTCGAAATCGCCAGCGCCATCCTGGAACAAAAGCCAGTCCGCAGAGGCCGCTGCGGTGCTTGGCCCGCCATCGCTCGATGGCGATTCGGTGGCTTCCGGGGTATCTGCGGGGATGGCGGTACCCGTAGGTGGAACCGTCGGTGTAGCCAAGAGCACTACAATCGTTTGTGTCTGCTGCACGGCGACGTTGACGGTTTCTTGCATGTGCCCCTGGCTCATCGTGGGCGTACTTTGCCGGCCACAGGCTGCCAAGAGCACAGACACGAAAGCAAAAAGGAACAAAACAGGGAAACGCAAAAGCTTTTCCTTCAACCGGAGAGCCCCAAAACCCTTTGGCGAGGCGCGTGTTTATTCACCCGCGCGGAAACTTTGCGCAATTTGGGTGATCTCGGAATAATTGGCCTGGAAGTCGCCGGTCGGGGTGATAAACGACAGCAGGTAGATGCCGCCTTCGTCAACAACAACATAGTCGACATGCGTCTCGTACAAAGCAGTAACGCCATCGGCAGCATATCGATCCTGCTCGTAGATAAATTCCCCGGCGCGTACGTAGTTCAGTTGCCAGGTATTTTGCTTGATCTCCGCGCCGCCGCCAAGCGCTTCTTCGATCTGCTCCAGTTTGATTTCCATAAAACCTTCCAGCGACATATCGGCAATCGGGGCAAGGGTGAATATCGTCAGGGCGACACATTGTGTCGGATCGGTGGTGTTTTTTGTCGCCGCCAGCCGCAGGCCACCCAGCAACATTTCGGGAATGCGCTCTTCGCTGACGACACATCCTATAGACGGATCATTCTGTAGCCCCTCTGTTAACCTGATCTTGGCGATATTGATGCCTATTCCCGACAAGTCGTAGGTTTTCCAGTTAAATGGCATCGAGACGCTGAACGTCTTCGGGATCATGGCACCAGGCTCGGGTGTAATGGTGGGCGTGGCGGTTGGCGGCGGGGTGGGGCTAAAGTATCGCGCCAGGGCCGTTTGCGTCAGGGGCACGGCGATATCGACCGTTGCTTGCATACGTTCCCGATCGCTCGTACAGCCGATGACGAAAGCTGCCACAACCAAGATGGTCAGAAATGCTATCCGTTTCATTTTTCTTCTCCATGAGTTAATGATTAGCGTTGTTCCGCAGCGCTTGCCCGGGAACAAGTCTGTTGTCGATTTTTTTTACGACTCTACTTATTATGCTCATGGAACACCCGCCAGCCAATATCCTTACGGTACTGCATACCTTCGAACGAAACGCCGTCGATGGCTTTATATGCGTTTGCCAACGCCGTCTTGATCGATTCCCCCCATCCAGACACGCACAAGACGCGCCCACCAGCCGTTAAAATCTTACCATCGTGATGCAACTTCGTTCCGGCGTGAAAGATATATGCGTCGGTGCGGTTCGCCTTCACGCCCCGAATCTCATAGCCGGTGGGATACTTTCCTGGGTAACCACGCGAAGCCAGCACGACACAGGCAGCTGCGCCGGGTTTCCAGCGGATATCGGCATCGGCAAGAGAGCCGCCGGCGCAGGCCAGAAAAATTTCCAACAGATCACCGTCCAGCAGTGGCAAGATCACCTGCGTTTCAGGATCGCCAAAGCGGCAGTTGAACTCGATCACCTGCGGCCCGGTGTCGGTGAGCATTAAGCCGGCATACAGGGCGCCCACGAAAGGCCGTCCCTCGGCGCGCAGGCCATCGACAACCGGCTGCAAGACAGTGCGGGTCAGTTCGGCAGCCATCTCCGGCGCGCAGATGGGTACGGGTGCATAAGCGCCCATGCCGCCCGTATTAGCACCCTGGTCGCCCTCGAGGATACGCTTGTGATCTTGTGCGGGGATCATCGGGCGGGCCAGCTTGCCATCACAAAAAGCGAGCAGTGAAATTTCTGGCCCCTCCAGGCGCTCCTCCAGGACGACTTCATCACCGGCCACACCGAACGCCTTCTCGAGCATGATCTGCTGCAAGGCTGCTTCGGCCTGTTGGCGGCTTTGAGGGACGACGACCCCTTTGCCGGCTGCCAGGCCGGATGCTTTGATAACAACCGGCGGCGGATCACCAGGTAGGGTATTCAGATAGGCCAGGGCGTCTTCATAGCGGCGAAAAGTAGCAAAACCTGCGGAGGGAATTTTGTGCCGGGCTAAAAAGTCCTTAGCGAACGCTTTAGAGGCTTCGATCTGTGCAGCGGCGCGTGTGGGGCCAAAAACCCGCAGGCCCCCCATCTTTAGCTGGTCGGTCAAACCTAAGGCGAGTGGCTCTTCGGGGCCGACCACGACGAGGTCGATGGCGTTCTGGCCAGCAAAAGCGGCGATGCCCGGCACATCGGTGGCTTTGATTTCCAGGTTGCTCACTTTGACCTGGGGAAACTGTTGGTCCAGAATTGCCGTACCCGCGTTGCCAGGAGCTACATACAGGCGCTTCAGAAGCGGCGACTGGGCCAATTTCCAGGCCAGTGCATGTTCACGGCCACCCGAGCCTACGAGCAGGACATTCATAGAAGCAACTCCTTTACCCTACAATTGCGTTCTCAAAACCCGTTTTCGCTTTGAGGCCATTGACGTCGATCGGATAGTCACCGGTAAAGCAGGCATTACAGTAGCCAGACTGGTGCCCAATGGCACGCATCATACCATCAAGCGACAGGTAATGTAACGAGTCACAACCGATGTGCTCGCGGATTTCGCTCACCGTCATGCGGTGGGCGATCAATTCGCCGTACGTCCCCATGTCCACGCCCATGAAGCAGGGATGGGCAATCGGCGGGCAGGTAACCCGCAGATGGATTTCCCTGGCGCCTGCGTCGCGCAACATGCGCAGCAGCGGCCCTGACGTATTGCCGCGCACGATGCTGTCGTCGATCACGACCAGGCGTTTGCCGCGTACGTTTTCCTCCAGCACGTTCAACTTGAGCCGCACGCCCTGTTTGCGCAGGGAATCGGTCGGTTGGATGAAAGTGCGCCCGATGTAGCGGTTTTTGACGAAGCCATCGTTGAAGGGAATCCCACTCACCCGTGAATAACCGATGGCTGCCGGAACGGACGTATCGGGGATGGGAATGACCACATCGGCCTCGACGCTGGCCTCGCGCGCCAGCTCCTCGCCCAGGCGTTGGCGCACTTCATGAACGAGTAAGCTATCCCAAATGCTGTCAGGACGCGAGAAGTAGATATGTTCGAAGGTACAACGTGCCTGCCGTACGGCAGGCGGCACGGCCTGCCGTACACGCAGGGCTGAATTGCTCAACGTAACGATTTCACCCGGCCTGACCTCGCGAATGGCCTCGCAACCCAGGGTACGCAAGGCGCCCGTTTCCGAAGCCGCGGCATGCCCACCGCTCGGCAGGCGGCCGATGCTCAACGGACGGAAGCCCCACGGATCGCGTACCGCATAGACGCCATCCCGCGTCAAGATGATTAGGGAATAAGCCCCTCGCCAAGACGGCATCGCGTTGCGGATGCGTTCGTCCCAGGTATCTCCGCTGGCACCGGCCAGCATCATTGGAAAGACTTCGCTATCCGAGGTAGAAGATAGGCCCACCCCGCGGTGCAAAAGCTCGCTGCGCAGCGCTGCGGTGTTGATCAAGTTGCCGTTGTGAGCCACCGCCAGTGGGCCATATTGCGTCTCGATCAACACGGGTTGGGCGTTACGAATGGTCGGCGATCCGGTGGTCGAGTAACGCGTGTGGGCAATCGCATAGTGGCCTTTGAGCGGTTCCAGGTTCTGCGGCGTGAAAACCTGTGCGATCAGGCCCAAATCCTTATGCATCCGAATCGTGCGGCCATCCGAAACGGCAATTCCGGCGGCTTCTTCGCCGCGGTGTTGCAGCGCAAACAGGCCAAAAAAAGCCATGCGGGCCACGTCCTCGTTGGGTGCAAAGATACCGATAATGCCGCAGGCTTCACGCGGTTTGTGTGCCTCCCCGAAGGCGGATTCGTCATACACACCCTGTACTTCACCAAAAGAATCGAGAGTCATGGCTTATTTCAGCACCGATTTGTCATCGGCCAAAATTTTATCAACCAGCTTTTTCTGTGCTTCCTGGATTTTCGCCCGTACGCGCGGGTCGTTGACGGCAAAAATCTTCGCCGCCAGCAGGGCGGCATTGCCGGGATCGAGTACGACGCCCGGCGCAACGCCCGACGGCATGCGCAAAGAAGAATAAATATCTGCCCCGCCGTAGCTTTCGCTGGGGGGCGGGCAAGCAAGCACCGGCGACGTAACCAGCCCATCGACAAAGCCGCTCAACGCGTTGCTGCGCCCGGCGACGGTAATGTAAACCTTGGGCACCGGATCGTTTTCGTAACAACGCAGCACGTCCATCACGTGTGCAGGGGTTTTGTGCGCCGAACCAACGCGCATGACAACATCCAAGCCATAACTTTTTGCAGCCTCGGCAATTTTCAGGCAGTGTGTTTCATCGGCCTTGCTGCCCATCAGGATAATGACAAGTGGCATGGTAATTTCTCCTAAACACCATCAATACAGGGATTTTCTATTTCACGTTCGCCAGGTTTTGCACCAGCCGCGGCTCAACGGGATAGGCTCCCGGCGCAAAAGTCTGGCCAGTCAACCGTTCGTACAGGTTGACATAACGCTCACCGACCCGCAGCCACAGTTCGGCGGGCATAGTGGGCGGTTCGCCTTCGCCGCGATAACCCTGGCGGGCGTATTCGAGGCGGATGAATTCTTTGTCGTAGTTCTCAGGTTCTTCCCCGGCTGCAAAACGCGCTTCGTATGAATCGCCCAACCAGAAACGGGAAGAATCGGGGGTGTGGACCTCGTCGATCAACACCACGGTGCCATCCGGTAAACGGCCGAACTCGTATTTGGTATCCACCAAAACCAACCCGGCCCGGCGGGCCACTTCCTGGCCACGCTTGAAGATCGCCAGTGCAGCGGTCGAGACCTGTTCCCATGTGGTGGCATCCAGGTAGCCTTTGCTGACCACTTCGGTGCAGGTCAGGCGTTCATCGTGCGCGCCGCCTTCACCCTTCGTCGTTGGGGTGAGGATCGGTTCAGGCAGAGCCTGGTTTTTACGCAATCCATCGGAAAAAGTATAGCCATAAATATCCCGTTCGCCAAGGGAATAGCGGTACCACAACGCCGTACTGGTAACCCCGGTGATAAACCCGCGTACGATCACTTCCACCGGGAAAGACCTGGCCTGCTGCATGATGGCCGCATTGGGATCGGGCAGCGAATGCAATGGGTTGGGGATGATGTCTTTCGTTTGGTCGAACCACCAGGCGGCCAACTGGTTGAGCACCTGCCCTTTATACGGGGCCGCGCCTAAAATTCGATCGAAGGCCGAGAGGCGATCGGTTGTCACCAATAGCAGGCGCTCGCCGGCGAGGGAATAGATGTCACGCACTTTGCCGCTACGCTTTCCGGGCAAGGGTAAGTCCGTACGGGTAAACGGATGTGCGTAAGCAGTTTCAAGAAATGGATACAGCATGGTTTCCTCCGTTTGCAAAACTAAGCCATATTCAATCCGTTTTGGAACAGCTTAAGCGACAAGCCCCGGGCCTGGCCGCGCGTCCATTGACGGTATTGGTGTGGATAAACGTGGTCTTCCGGGTGCGGCATCATCCCAAGAACGTTGCCGCGTGCGTTTGTCACGCCAGCAATATCGAGGAACGAGCCGTTCGGGTTAACGGGGTATTTACCGCCTGCCGGTTTCCCATCAGAATGCGTATACCGCAGGGCAATCTGTTCGGGCGGCAGCAAAGCCCCTTCCGCCAGCAGGAAGCGCCCTTCACCGTGCGCCACCGGGCATTCGATCATCGGCAAATCGGCCAGCCAGGGTGAAGGGTTTTGCGCAGAAGCTGCCAGGGACACCCAACGGCACTCGAAATGACCGGAAGCGTTGAACGTCAAGGTAGCCTTTGGCCCCGGCAGGATGCCCGACTTGACCAAAACCTGGAACCCGTTGCAAATGCCGAGCACCGGCTTGCCGCTGGCGACGAAAGCCTGCAAGGCATCATGGAACCAGGTTTGCAAATCGAGCGCCCACAAGCGGCCGGCCCCCAGGGCATCACCATACGAAAAGCCACCCGGCAGGGCGAGCAGGGCAAAATCTTGCCCGCGGATATCACCGCGCTGCAGCGCGGTCAGCGGCGCGATCGTGGCGTCGCCGCCGGCCAGTTCGAAGGCACGCGCCAGGTCGCCGTCACGGTTGCTGCCAGGAGCATGAAGAATAAGGATTTTTTTGGACATGGCAAGTATAAAAGTAATCAGTTCAAAGATCGGCCAGGATCAGAAGTGGGTGTTGAAGGCATTCACCAGAGCCGAAACGGAAGCCCGGACAACGGCCAGCCCCTTGTGAACGAGCAGTAGTTCGGCCGGCTCGTTCACCTGCCCAAGTTTACGCGCGAGAGACGGGCCAAGCGCCTGTTCGAACGCCGCTGCGTTTTCCGGGGCGACTTCGACCAGCAGGCAGCCGTTCGTTTCTGCAAACAACGCCAGGCGGGCGTCGTCGTGCAAGGGAGTGACATCAAGGGAAAGCCCCATGCGGGCAGCGATGCACATTTCGGCAGCGCTAACCGCCAGGCCACCTTCGCTCAGGTCGTGCGCCGAACAGACCAGGCCCTGCATCATTGCGGCATGCAAGCTGCGGTAAACCTGTGGCGCAGAGGCGGGCATCTTCGGCGCATCGTTCAACGCCGATGCATCGCCAAAGAAGCCCGGCGCCAGCAAAGCGGCGTGGCTGCCGGCCAGAGCCGGTGTCCATTCGCCGACCAGGTAAACGAAGTTACCCGGCGCTTTCAGATCCATCGTCACGGCCTGATGCACGTCGGGGTGAATGGCGATACTGGAAATCAACAGCGAACCGGGGATGGCGTGGCGTTGGCCATCGGTGCCCAGGTATTCGTTGTTGAGCGAGTCCTTGCCGGAGATGAACGGCGTGCCGTAGTGTCTGGCAGCGTCGTAACATCCTTCACAAGCCTGCACCAGGGTGCCGAGAATCTCGGGCCGGCGCGGGTCGCCCCAACAGAAGTTATCGAGGATCGCAATCTGGCCGGGATCGGCGCCGACGGCAACGGCGTTGCGCACGGCCTCGTCAACCACGCTGACCGCCATGGCGTACGCATCGGCCTCACCGAGGTAAGGATTGATCCCGTTGGCGAGCACGAAGCCCTGCTGGCCCTTCACCTCGAGCGGCTTGAGCACCGCCGCATCCGACGGGCCATCGGATTGCACGCCAACCAGCGGCTTGACCACCGTGGCTCCGCGCACCTCGTGATCGTAGACGCGAATGGCATGCGCCTTGGAGGCCAGGTTGGGGTGGGAGAGGAGAGCAAGAAGAAGATCGGCGGGAGAAAGCGTGCTCTCCGGCGCTTTGTCTCTTGACGTCTCGCCTTTTGCTGTTTCGGCGATGACCGCCCGCAAATGCAGCCGCGGCCGCCCGTTGTGCAAAAAATCTTCAGAGATATGAACGATATCCTGTTCGCCGTAGGTAACGTGCAGACGGCCGGTATCCGTAAACGCGCCGATATCGCTCAGTTCGACCCAGTAAGTATCGCAGATGGCTTGCAGCGCCGGGACGTTCTCCGGCGGAACCGCCAGCACCATGCGTTCCTGTGCCTCGGAAAGCCAGATTTCCCAGGGCGCCAGGCCGGCGTACTTGAGCGGTACCCGGGACAGGTCCACCCGGACACCGGTTTTCTCGCCCATTTCGCCGACAGCGCTCGACAGGCCGCCCGCGCCGCAGTCAGTGATGGCCGTATAAAGGCGCCGGTCACGGGCGCGCTCCACGACTTCGATGGTGCCTTTTTCGGTAATCGGGTCGCCGATCTGCACCGAAGCGCCGGCCACTTCGCCGGTCTGGGCGTCCATCGTCAGGCTGGAGAAGGTTGCCCCGCGCAGGCCGTCACGCCCGGTGCGTCCACCGATGACGATCACCCGGTCCCCGGGACGGGCCTGGTTGGGGCGCAAATCTTTCGGGCCGATGCCGACGGTGCCGCAGTAGACCAGCGGGTTGGCCGTATAACCATCGTGGTAGTAAATGGCGCCGTTGACGGTCGGCAGGCCGAGCTTGTTGCCGTAATCTTCCACGCCGGCAATCACTCCGGCGCGGATACGGGTGGGATGCAGCACGCCGGCCGGCAAATCCTCGAGCTTTTGATCGGCGAAACCGAAGCACAACACATCCGTGTTGGCGATCGGGCGATGCGAAACGCCCAAAACATCGCGTACCACGCCGCCCACGCCGGTGTTGGCGCCGCCGAAAGGCTCGATGGCCGAGGGATGGTTGTGCGTTTCGACCTTGAAGGAAATGTCGTACTCGTCGTCGAAAGCGATCACGCCGGCGTTGTCGACGAAAGCCGAGCGCACCCAGGGGGCAGCGATTTCGTCTGTGGCGCGGCGCAGGTAGGTATTGATCAGCGAATCGATCGTTTGCCGGCGTGGGGTTGCCGACTTCCGATCTTCCAGTTCAACCAAGGCCTTGAAGGTCTTGTGGACGCAGTGCTCACTCCAGGTTTGTGCCAGGGTCTCCAGTTCGGCGTCGGTGGGCTGGCGTTCGATGCTGCGGAAGTACGCCTGAATGGCGGACATTTCCGTGGCGTCCAGCGAGAGGCGGCGTTCCTTCGAGAGTTCGACGAGGCCGGCCTCGTCACGGCCGAGCAAGTCGATTGCATCGGCCTGGGTGACCGGCGTCAGCGAGTGGATGAACTCTGGCTGAATTTCGCCCAAGGCATAGCGCTGGATGGTGTGGTTGACGAGCAGCGAATGGGCTATCTTCTGCACGTCTTCCGGGCTGGCATCGCCCTGGAAAACATAGCGTTGGCCCGTAGCCACCGCAGTGAGCTTTTCGATTCCCAGGCGGCGGGCTGCACGCAGCAGTTCGCCGGCCACGTTGTCCGTCACACCGGGGCGCAGGGTGACCTCGACGACCTTTTCTGCGTCCTTTGAGTTTAAGACGGTCCGCCCTGAGGAGTCTTCAGGGCGGGAATCTACGTGGGGTGGGTATACGGCGCGCCAGGTGTAGCGGTCGGTCACCGGGTCACAGACCAGCGACTCGGCCAGGGCAGCAACATCCCCGGGGGTCAATGAACCCTCGAGGAAGTACAAGTCAATTACCTGGAGCTGCACGTTCCTGGCCACGCCAACGGTGGGCAGTTGCGCCAGGATGGCCTGGGAGCGCATCGGCAGCGACGATGTGACTTCCAGGCGGAAAACAGCGGGTGAGAACGTTGTCGTTTCGGGCATAAGAGAGGTTGCCTGTTGAAAAAAGTACGCGAGTAAAATGCCTAGCGGCCGATCAGGGCATCCCGTTCGGGGCCAACCGAAATCCAGGAAACATGCACGCCGGTGACCTGTTCGATGGTTTCCACGTAGTTGCGTGCGGCCTCGGGCAAATCGGCGTAGCGGCGGACAGCGGAAATATCGCTTTGCCAGCCCGGCAGGATGCGGTAGACCGGCTTGACCTTTGCCAGGGCATAGGAATCCAGATCATAATAGCGAACGGGTTTGCCGTCCAGTTCGTAGCCCACCCCAACTTTGATTTGCTCGAAGGAACTGAGAACATCCAGCTTGGTGAGGAAAATGTCCGTTGCACCGTTGACGTAGAGAGCGAACTTGAGGATTTCCAGGTCGAGCCATGCGGCGCGGCGCGTGCGTCCGGTGGTTACGGCGATTTCGGTCAGGGCCTGCCTGGCAGCGTTCTCGGCGGGATCGAGGATTTCGGTGGGCATGGGGCCGGCGCCGACACGGGTCGTATAGGCTTTGGCAATGCCGATGATCTGGTCGAGCTTGCCTGGCGGCACGCCCAGGCCGGGTGTAACCACCGACGCCAATGTGGACGATGCCGTGACGAAGGGATACGTGCCCCAATCGGTGTCCAGCAAAGTGCCGTTGGCCTGTTCGAGCAGCATCCTCTTGCCGGTGGACAGGGCTTCTTGCACGATCCCGGTGGTTTCACGAATATAGGGCCTGAGCTGCTCGTAGTAGCCCCGGTAAGTGGCGTATACTTCATTGAAGTCGAGCGCTTCGCCGCCCAGGGCGGCCATAATCTTGTTTTTCAGACTCAACTGCACGCCCAACTTCTCGGCGAACAGATCGGCGTCGGCCACATCTGACCAGCGCAGGCCGTTGTAACTAACCTTGTCAGCAAAGCAAGGACCAATGCCGCGGCGGGTGGTGCCGGTGGCGCCCTTGCCCTTGGCGGCCTCGTACAGGCCATCCAATATGCGGTGATAGGGCATGATCAGATGAATGCGGGGAGAAACGTACAGGCGATCGCCGAAATCAAGCCCGGCCTTTTGCAACTCGGCCAGTTCTTCCAGCAGCACGGCGGGGTCGACGATCATCCCGCCGCCCATCAAGTTGAGCGTCTTCGGATAGAAGACCCCGCAAGGGACCAGGTGCATTTTGAAAGTGCCCAGTTCATTGATTACCGTATGGCCGGCGTTGTTTCCCCCGTTGTAACGGGCGACGATATCGTAGCGCCCGGCCAGGTAATCGACGGCGCGGCCTTTCCCTTCATCGCCCCATTGGGCGCCAAAAACTACGGTTGCAGGCATAGTTACTCTCCTTGGGTTGTAGAAACTTACAAATCTGAATTCAGCGAATATTCCACCAGATGCTCGGCGAGGCCAATATAGTTCGACGGTGTCAGCCGGCGCAGGCGGGCTTTGACGTTTTCATCGACCGCCAACGGATCGATCCATGCCAGGTAGTCTTCTTGCGAAATCGCCCGCCCGCGGGTGAGCGACTTGAGCGTTTCGTAGGCGTCGCGTACACCGGCCGCGCGCAAGATGGTTTGCGCCCCCTCGGCGACCACCACCCAGCTATGCTCTAAGTCCGCGCAGATGCGTTCTTCATTGGCATCCAGGCGGTCCAACCCACGCGCCATATTGATGTAAGCGAGCAGCGAATGGCCCAGGGCCACGCCGAAGGTACGCCGGACTGTCGAATCGGAAAGGTCGCGTTGCAGGCGGCTGATGGGCATCTTTTGAGCATAGTAATCGAGCATGGCGTTGGCGGTTCCCAGGTTGCCCTCGGCGTTTTCGAAATCGATCGGGTTAACCTTCTGCGGCATCGTTGAAGAACCCACTTCACCGGCCACCACACGTGACTTAATGTAATCGTCGCTGATGTAACGCCAAACGTCCTGCGCCAGATCGATCAAGATGGTGTTAGCCAGGCGCAGTTCGTTGAAAAAGACGACCCAGTTGTCGTAAGGGATCAGTTGGGTAGCGAGGAGATTTGGCTCGAGGCGGAAATAGCGAATGAACTTCTGGCTGAAGGCGATCCAATCGATTTCGGGATAGGCTGCGACCAGAGCGTTGAAGTTACCCACCGCCCCGGCCAGCTTCGTTTCGAAACGATGCTCGGCGAGCTTGTTACGCTGGCGCTTGAGACGCGTCAGGAAAACGGCAAATTCTTTGCCCAAGGTGGTTGGAACGGCCGCCTGGCCATGCGTGCGGCCGAGGATGACCAGGCTCTTGTGCGTGCGCGCCAGGCCAGCCAGCCGCGCGGTTATGCCATCCAGCGCCGGCACGAGCACGGCATTGCAGGCCTCGCGCAGCGCCGACGCCTGGGCAATCAGGTTGACATCTTCCGAAGTAAGGCCAAAGTGCAGCCACTCGACCACATCTTCTAGTGAAGAGCCTTGCAGCTTGCTGCGCAGAAAGTACTCCACCGACTTGACGTCGTGGCGGGTGGTCTTTTCGATTTCCTTGATTTGTGCAGCATCCGCGGCCGAAAAGTTGCTGACCAGCGAACGTAAATGTGCGTCTTCCGCAGCAGTCAACGGGCGGACGATGTCCAATTCATGGGAAAGCGCCAGAAGATACTCGATCTCGACTTGTATGCGGCCCCGCAACAGGGCGAATTCGGAAAAATAAGGTTGCAACACCCGCGTATCGCGAGCGTAACGGCCATCTAGCGGCGAGACTGCCATGAGTGAAGTGTGTTCGATTTCATTCGTCATGTGGGTTGAACTCGGTTGGTTTCTCGAATGGTGATTTGCGCAGGCGGAGAGGCCTGTTGATGCAAATTTTTTGCCACAGAGTTTTGCAGAGTCTACCTTCACTTTCTCTCCGCTCTCTGTGGCCGCTTTGGAGTCAGGCAAATCAAAAGTTACACCGTGACACATTCATTATATACAGGAACAATGAAATGGACAGGGTATCTCTGCCGAGATTCCTGCATGGTTATTTGTGCAGATGGTAGAATAGATGCAAAGAGGTTACTGCTATGGAAATCAACGTTACCCCCCATGAAAACTACAGCCTGGTGGCCGTTTCGGGCCGTGTCGACAGCCTGACGGCGCCACAATTCAACGAGGCGCTGAAGAAGCTGTTTCAAAGTGAGCGATATAAGGTGGTCATCGATCTGGAGCACGTGAACTACGTTTCCAGCGCGGGGCTGCGTGTACTGATCGACGCACAAAAAACGTGCAAGCCGCAGGGCGGCCTGGTAGCCCTGTCGCACGTGCCCCAACGAATTTACGAGACCCTCGAACTGGCCGGCCTGACGTCCTTGTTCCGCATCGAAAACGATCCAGCCAAGCACTTCGCCAACGTGTGATCCCCGCAATGCACCCTGAACAGACGCTCGTTACGCCCGCCCGGTACGCAAACCTGGCGGCGATCAGCGAATTTGCTGCTGCGGCAGCCAAAACCGCCGGGTTGGACGAGGCGGCCATCTACAGCATTCAGATGGCCGTAGACGAGGCCTGTTCCAATATCATCGAACACGCCTACGGGGGCGAAGACCGGGGTGAGATCGGGTGCACCTGCATCGATTCTGAAAGCAATTTCACCATCGTGCTGAGCGATCACGGGCAGGCTTTCGATCCCAACCGGATCGCCTTGCCCGATATCCAGGCCAGCATCGAAGACCGTCCTATCGGAGGCCTGGGGCTGTTTTTCATCCGGCAGTTGATGGATGACGTGCGCTTTGAGTTCAAGCCGGCAAAAGACGCGCAGCCGCCGACCAATCTGCTCACACTGGTCAAGCGCAAAAGTACTTCGTCGAACAATACCTACGAGGCCATTCGCCACCGCGCCGATCGCCTGGCGCTGGTGGCCGAAGTCAGCCACGCTATCATCTCCATCCTCGATCTCAAAAAGCTGCTCGATACCGTCGTCCATCTACTCGCTCGCCGGCTGGATTACCCCTACGTGCAGGTTTTTACCGTACACCCCGGCCGGCGGAAGGTGTTTTATGAAAGCGGCAGCCTGCCCGGCAACGAGGAACTCAAGCGCGAGCATTTTTCTTATGACTTGGACGATACGCAGGGCATCATTCCATGGGTAGCGCGCAGCGGCATTGCCGTGCTGGCCAACGATGTCATCGATGACCCGCGCTACCGCCTTTCCGAGGGAATGCCTGCGCGTGCCGTCCGGTCCGAACTGACCATTCCGCTAATCTTTGGCGGCGAAGTGCACGGTGTCCTCGATGTGCAGAGCGATCAACCCAAGGCATTCGGCGAAGAAGACCGCTCCTTGTTGGAAGCCCTGGGCGGCAATATTGCCATTGCCTTGCGCAACGCCACACTCTATCACGCAGAGGCCTGGCGCCGGCAGGTGGCCGATGGCATGCGCGAAGTCGCCGGCCTGTTGTCTGCCGATGCAGACCTGGTCCAGGTGCTGGATGCAATTCTGGTCGAGTTGGAACGCAACCTGCCCTGTGAGGCGGCGGCGATCTGGCTGTTGACCGATCAACAAGATGCCCAAGCGGCGTTAGAACTGGCGGCTTTTCACCCGGTACAGGCCGACCCGGGGCCTGAGTTATCCCTGCCGCCCGGCCCCTGGCTGGAATCGGTGCTCCTGGCGCTCGAGCCGATCACCCGCACGAACGATTCGCCCTTCGAACCGCTCGGCCAACTGCTCGCCTTTCCTGAAGATTACTCCGCCATCGCCGCACCGCTGCGTGTTGGTGAGCGCTGCCTGGGAACGCTGGTGCTGGCGCACTCGACCCCCAACCGTTATGGTTCGGAAGCGCGTTCGATTACGGCGACATTCGCCAGCTACGCCGCTGTTGCTATCGAAAACACGCGCCTTTACGAAGCATCTCACGAACAAGCCTGGGTGGCGACAGTCCTGCTGCAAGTAGCCGAGGCCGCGCAGGCTGTCGAGGACATCGACGAACTGTTGGCGCAGGTTGCCCGCATCGCAACCCTCCTGACCGGCGTCAACGTGTGCGTGTTCTGGTTATGGGATGGGCACAGCGAGGTGTTCGTTCCTTCGGCAGCCCACGGGATAGAGCCTGAGGTGCTGGCCGGCTTTTTTACAACCACCGTGGACCCGGGGGAACACCCTGTTTTCGAGCAGGTGCGCGTCGAGCAGAAAGCAACCGTCATGGAATACGGCGGCCTGGAAACGTTCAAATCGACTTCCGGGGCGGCCAATATTCTCTTCCCGCTCGTCGCCCACAGCGGCGATGCACTGGGTGTGCTGCTGGCCGGCTTCGCCAGCGTAGAAGCCGCACTGCGCGAAGACAACCTGGCCATCATCCAGGGGATCGCCCATCAAACTGCCACAGCCATCGAGAATATCCGCCTGCTGCGTTCGCAGCGTGAAGAAGCTTACGTGTCCGTTGCCCTGCTGCAAGTTGCCCAGGCGATCGTCAGCCTGAACGAACTGGATGAGATTCTCGATACGATCACGCGTATCATCCCCATCCTGGCGGGTGTCAGGCGCAGCGGCATCTTCCTTTACGACGAGCAACACCAGGCCTTTTCGTTGACAGAAAGCTACGGGTTTGCCGGCGAGTTGAACGATGCGCGTTTTGTCTGCCATTCCTCCGCATTCCCCTTGCTGGAAACGGCCTGGCGTACAGGCCAGCTCGTTTACACACCCATTCGGGACGGGGTAGGTGTATACGAATGGGCGAGCCTGCCGCCTGCGGTTGCACAATATGATCCCACCGTCGAAACAGAAACCATCTACGCCCGTGAAATGCTGCGCAGTGAAGATCGTTTGCTGTTTGCGTTCCCTTTAGCCGTCAAGGGGCATGTGCTGGGCGTGATGGTTGCAGAAGAAGCTGAAGCGCGCACCGGAGGAACGATTGCCGCAATCCGTACCCGCCGCCTGGAAATTCTGACCGGCATTTGCCAGCAGCTTTCCCTGGCCATCCAAAACGATCGCTTGCAGCATGAAGTGCTGGAACGCGAGCGCCTCGAACGAGAATTGCAGTTGGCTCGCCAGATTCAGCAAACCTTCCTGCCGGAAGAGCTGCCACACCTGGACGGCTGGGAACTGAGCGTCCGCTGGCGCACCGCGCGCCAGGTAGGCGGCGACTTTTATGACGTGTTCGAGCTTCCCGACCAACGGATCGGGCTGGTCATTGCCGATGTCGCCGACAAAGGCATGCCTGCAGCGTTGTTCATGACGCTGGTGCGCACCTTGATCCGTGCTGCCGTACGCGAAAACCCATCACCGGCTGCCGTGCTTCAACGGGTAAACGATTTGCTGATCCCTGACACGCGCAATGGGATGTTTGTGACCGTCGTCTATGCTGTTTTATCTATCGAAAACGGAGAACTGCTGTATGCGAACGCAGGGCATAACCCACCACTGCTCTTGCAGCGTGCCAGTGGTGAAGTGCAACGCCTGATCACCGGGGGAATGGCTCTGGGAATCGTTGAAAATGTTCGCATTCCTGAAGAGAAGACCGTGTTGAATCGGGGCGACTTTTTGGTGTTTTATACCGACGGCATTACCGAAGCCTTTTCCCCAAGAGATGAAATGTACGGTGAAGAACGCCTGCACCTGGTTTTGAGAACAAGCCGGGAAAGCGGCGTGCAGCACACACAAGACATCCTCGACACCATCGATCAGTCCGTTGATAGATTTATTGAAGATGAAGTGCCCTCAGACGACGTCACCATGATCGCCCTGATGCGGGAATAGACCTAGACAACCTTTGGTAAGCGCTTCAGCTCTCGTTTTCCTCCGGCGCTGTTCATGATCTTACGCAGTTCGTTGCGCACATCTTCGGAAAGCGATGAGGGGCGATATGCGTGCAAAAGCAGTTCGACCTGATCGGCAGCACGCCGGAAAGCATTCTTGCTTCCGCCGCGCTGCCAGGCACCGAGCGTACCGCGTTCGATCACCGATGAGGGGGTGTGGATTTCGCGCCGGTACCACTGCGACGTATGGACGCTGTACAGATGATCGAGATCGCTGGTGTGAACGCTGCGCATCAGATCGAGCGCAATCGGCTCGTTACGAATCTCGATACCGGCAACCAAACGCCTGGCCATCCCCATCACATCCGCATCCAGTACCAGTTTCTCGAAAGACAGGCAGCGCAGATAATCGATCATCCCTGCACCGGTGATCAGATTGGCCCCCATCAACGCGGCCAGGTAAACACCGCCGGTGGTCTCGATGGCGGCCTGATAATCGACCGTTTTCCCATCCGAAATGCTCATGCGGGCCTGCGTCGCCACCCCGAGGGCTTTTCCGACCTGCAAACAGGCGCTGTCAATCAACCAGGCGGCAATATCTCCTGCCGGGTTGGTATAGTTGCGCATATCGGTGATGGCAGATGCACAGCCGAAAACGGCCGGGGTACCGGCCCGCGCCAGTTGCGCGATGGTAAGGCCGCTCAAGGTTTCGGCGGTATACTGAACCACAGCAGCCGCCAGGGTAATCGGCGAAGACATCCCGGCCAATGGTGTGGACACGATTTGCACCGGTACACCGCTGCGTGCGCAATCGATGAGGGACTGGCAATCTTTCTCGCTCCACAGCAAAGGCGGCGTGCAGTGGATTTCACACATCGCAATCGGCCGCGACATAAACTCGTTGGCTCCCCCCGTCACCGTGGTCAGCATCTTGCGCGCCAGAAGCCAATTTTCGTGGGAAAAGCTGCCCATCAGAACCGGCTTGGTCATGAAGTTCAACGCGATATACAGGCCGTACAAATCACTCAGCTTGGCCGGTACATCGCGGCAGACGAAAGCGATACTGTGCGCATCGTACTGCGGCATTGCTTCCACCAGCTTGATACAACGCACCAGGTCATCCGCATCGGCCGGGCGCTGCCGGCCCGCCTCTCCGTCCAGAACGGTTACAGCCAATGCACCTGGCGCAAAATGGATGCGCTCTCCGCCGCACTCCACGGCAGGATGCCCATCGAGGCCATAAAGCGAAAAGCCAAAGGGAACCGTGCCGAGGGCCTGCCAGATGATGTTTTCCGGAATGCGGGCAACCGCCGTATCGAAGTCCACGCTGGCGCCGGCGTTTGCCAATAACATCAGCCCGCCTCGATGGTGAATACGTACCCCAACTTCACCGAGTAGTTTCATACTCTCGGCAATAATTTGCTCGACAATATCGGTTGTGAGCGGGGTCAATTTCAACATGCAAGGCTGCTCCTGGTTTCGACACACCCTACCGGTAAGGTTGTAGGTTTCATAAGCTTAATCATTGCAAGTAAACGCAATCGTCGCGTCTTACACTGAAATAAGTTTAGCATGATTATCCCTTCCCGTGGGAGAGCAAAGCGTAAAAAAGAACGGCTGACAAAAAAATTGCGCCGGAGTACAATAAAGCAATCACAATGGACACAAATCGTTTTATGCGGATCAGGAGGACTCGATGGCAAACTTTCTTGAACGCCTCAACCAGGCTGATGTGCTGGTTGCCGATGGTGCGACAGGGACCATGCTGCAAAAAGCCGGCCTGCCACAAGGGATGCCCCCGGAACGCTGGAATCTCGAAAACCCCGATGCAGTGCGTGCACTCTACGGGGCGTACATCGATGCAGGCGCCGATATCATCCTGACGAATACCTTCGGGGGTAGCCCTGTACGCCTCGACCGCGACGGCCTACGCCAACAGTGTGCGGCGATCAACCAGGCTGCCGCCCGCCTGGCGCGCCAGGTTGCCGGCAAAGAAACCATCGTGTTTGGCGATATCGGCCCGACCGGACAACTGCTCGAACCGGCGGGGGCGCTGGGCTATGCCGATGCGGTGAATGGCTTTGCCGAGCAAGCCGCCGCGCTGGCAGATGGCGGTGTCGATGCACTCCTCATCGAAACCATGAGTGATGTGAACGAAGCCAGAGCCGCTATCGAAGGCGCCAAAAAAGCCACCGCATTGCCGGTCGTGGTTTCCTTTAGTTTCGACACGCGCGGCCGCACAATGATGGGCCTCAAGCCTGCGGCGGCAGTCCGTGAAGCCTGGAGCTTGGGTGTTGCCGCCGTGGGGGCCAACTGCGGGCGCACCCTGACGGAAACCCTGGCTGCCATTCAGGAAATGCATCAGGCCATGCCGCAAGCGGTGTTGATGGCTAAACCAAATGCCGGCCTGCCGCATGCAGCCGGAGACGACCTCGTTTACGATGTAACCCCCGAGATCATGGCCGACTATGCACGGCAGTTTGCCGAAGAGGGGGTCAAAATCTTTGGCGGCTGCTGTGGCAGCACGCCGGAACATATTCGGGCCATCGCAAAGACGCTCAAACATGCCCGTTAACAACAAGCACATACGGTTTACGGATAGGTTTCCGTCCGCAAACCGTATTTTTTTGCTTCATCCGTTTCGCCGCCGTGTGTGGGAGATCGTTTATACGTTGTTGGCGGTAATGGTTTCGTTCTCTGCTTGTAAAATGCGGCCGTCTACTTTACCGCCACCCATGCCCAAGTGGCAATATGCCGACCTGCTGGCCCTGGACGCAGCAGATGCCCCCACCCCAGGCCAGGATTTGGTGGCGCTTTCATTACGCCACGAAGCAGGTCAGGTGCAAATCCGCCTGGATTGGCTCGATGTTGGCGAATCCCTCGAATGTGACGTGCGCATCCATTTCTTTGCCAGGAATGCAATAGAACCAGCATTGTCGATCTTTCTGACCGCAGATGGCAGGGTTGTGGCGAGTCACGCCTTGCGTGGTTTGCGGGTTTATCGTGATCTTTTTTATGATACCTGGTTTCTTGCTTTTGATCTCTTTGATATTAAGTGGCTACACGCAAAATATCAAATCCAGATCGAAGTGCTCGATCCACACGGCGGTCCTGTGCTCGATTCCATTGGGCCGGTCGCGTCCGATGCACCACCACCTGCGGCCGTGCCGATTCTCCTCGTATTCTGGAACACGTTTTCAGCCAGCACGCCGGCACAAGCCCTACGCCAGTGGGATGGCGCCCACACCGGGCCGTTGGGAGATCGTCACGGCTTGCGTTATTTGTTGATGGCGGCAGAAGCCACACACACGCCCATTTTCCTGTTGGACATCAAAACACCGGGCAGTCTGTCAGCCCTGGACTTTGCCGGCGGCCTGGCCACGCTGCAACGCCTGCAACAACAAGGCCTGGCCATCTTACCCGATACCGTACCCTTTGGAACCAGGCAGCCAGTATGGATCAACGAACAGTCCGCCGCCGACAGCCGCCGCACCGCGTTGAACTTCGGCCTGTCTGCCAGCGCCACGCTCTACACACCGCTGGCGAACAACCTGGACGTCCCAGGATATGACACGCTCATTTCCCTTTCCACCGATGAGGCGCAAAACTGCCGCAGCCATGCATCCATCACACTCAACACCACCTCCCACGGCGAAATGCAACCGGAATCCGGCTTCATCCCCCAGGCGAACATGGATGGACCCTCGCTGCCTGTGCGCCGGCTCCTGGCGAATGCCTTCCAAACAGGGACGCACCAGATTTGTGGCTACACGCAACTCGGCGGCGATTTCTCCACCGACACCTGGGGAATGCCCCAGGCTGCATTCGCAACCCTGCGCTACCTGGCCGCACGTCCCTGGTTACAGTTCCTCAACGAAAACGCCTTGCAAAGCCTGGCAGTTACCCGGGATGGCTGCCCGCCATCGGCAGCCACAGCAGCGACAGATACTGCTCCTGCGCCAATAGCGGGCGAGCTGCTGGCCACGCTGGCCGCGCATCCCACAAATCCACTGGCACAGGCCGCGTGGCGTATGTACATATCGCTGCACACACCGGCAACGCCGAAGGCTTTGGCGCTGCAAGGAGCCTATGCCGGCCAGATAGGCCACTTGCTGGCAGCCGCCCGATGGGCAAACGATCCGCAGCCAATAGCGCACTGCGCGCAAGACATCGATGAAGACGGCGCCAACGAATGCCAACTCGCGTCCGACAATGTCTTCGCCATTATCGAGGCCCGGGGAGGGTATGTAAGTGTCGCAGCAGCAATTATCGATGGAAAAATCCACCAGATCGTCGCCCCTTCCTGGCAGTTTGGCACCGGTTTGAGCGATCCAATGGAATGGCAGCCAGAACGCGGCATCGCCGCCGACCCGGGCGCACTTCCCGGCGCGTTCTTCGATGCAAGCAACAAGTGGGAAGTTTATACAGCGCAAGTCGACGGCGAAACACTCGTGCTTTCTACAGAAGAAAGCCGCAAAACCTTCCGGGCCGGAGATGCAGCCTTTTCGGTGAGCTATGAAACCAATGGACGCCACACAGAAACGCTCGGCCTCGTCCTGGACGGCTGGCAGCGCGACACACCTTCGTGGTGGCAAGCCCTGCAAACGCCATCCGCAGGCGAAAACGATCCCGGGGATGCATCGTGGGTATGGGCGAGCACAAGCGCCGGTATCCAGGTCTCCATCCACGCGACGGGGAAGAACGCCGCCGAAATACGCTGCATCACATCCATCGACTCACAGGCCTACCTGACAAACCCGGAAGATCCAAACTTTGCCTACCCGCCCGGCCACTACCTGCCCTTCCCATTGGCCTTGTGCAGCATCGAGGACCCGACGGACATTCATTTGCGCATCGCGACGCCTCGCTAGGATTTCCATCTTCCGACGCAGATCAGGCGGCCCCGGCACACGAGCGTGCCAGGGCAATGGCCCCCAGCACACCCGAACGCCCTCCCAGGGAGGGCGCAACGATGTACCCGGCCAGGTCCCCATCGAAGAGAGGGTTGTGAATGTAACCGTTCAGGAACTGCACTACCTTTTGGCGTACCAGGGGAAACAGGTGAGGCTGCTGCATCACCCCACCGCCCAGGACGATACGCATGGGGGAAAGCGTACAAATCACGTTCGTCAGCGCCAGGGCGATATAACGTGCCTGCAGGTCCCACGCCGGGTGATCGAGCGGCAAGGTTTCGGCCGGTTGCCCCCAGCGGGCGTTCATCGCCGGGCCACAGGCCAGGCCCTCGAAACAGTCGCCATGGTAAGGACAGGAACCGGCATAAGGATCTGCTGCCCAATCATGGGGTACACGTACGTGACCGGCTTCTGGATGCATCAGGCCATGTGTAAGCTGGCCATTGACGATAACGCCTGCGCCAATGCCGGTACCGATCGTGAAGTAGACGAATGGATTACATCGGCCATTTTCCGGCACCCAGGTGTATTCTCCCCAGGCAGCGGCATTGACGTCCACCTCGAAGGCGATCGGCAAACCAAACGCCTTACGGATCGGACCGAGCATATCACTGTGCGCCCACCCCGGCTTGGGCGTCGTCATCACAGAGCCGAAAGTAGGTGAATCGGCGTTCAAATCCACCGGGCCAAAAGAAGCAAACCCGATCGAAGCCAACTCCCCGCGGTGCACGTAAGGCTCGAAAAAGGCCAGCGTTTTCTCCAGCGTTTCGGCTGGCGTGGTGGTCGCAAAACGCGTTTCGTCAACGATCCGATCCGGAGCACTTCCAACCATGCAAACAAACTTTGTGCCCCCCCCTTCGATACCACCATAATACGAACTATCCGTCATAAAGTCCTCCTCCAAAACAATCTTGAATTGGGCACTTCCGCCCTGAACATGCGTTCAAGTTTGAACGCCGTTCAAAAATCATCGTCCGCATCATCTTCCGGGCCGGCTGGCAACGTTTCCACGCGATTCCGGCCGCGCTGCTTGGCCCTATCGAGGGCCTGGTCAGCCATGCTGACAAACCAATCCAACCCCCGGCCGCCCGAACAGACTTGAACGTCAACTACGCCAATGCTGACCGTAACCAATGCATCATCACCCGTCTCCTCGATGATATAAGGCGCCCGCTCAACGGCCATGCGAATCCGCTCTGCGACAAGTTTTGCCTGAGACAAATCCGTTTCGGGCATCATGACGATAAACTCTTCCCCACCATAGCGGCCGTACAAGTCAACGGAGCGCAGGCATTCTCGTAGCCGGCCGGAAAGATAAATCAGAATCTCATCCCCCACCGTATGGCCGTACCGGTCGTTAAAAGACCTGAAATGATCGAGGTCGAGCAAGAGCAGCGCAATTGGGCGTTGATAACGAAGTGCCCGGTTGAGTTCAACGCGTGCCAGCTCATAAAAATAACGCCGGTTGTACAGCCCGGTGAGGGCGTCAAGCCGCACCTGGCGCGCCAACGTTTCCTGAACGCACCGGCGTTCGACACGCTCACTTTGCAGATGCCGGCTGAGCACTGCCAGCTCACGCAAGCTCTCGGCTACACGCTGCTCGAGCAGGCGGTTGCGACGCGATAGCTTCCTGATGTACAGCCCAAGCAAAATGAAGACAGCCAGAATAACGACGGCGAAAACGAAATAGACGGGCAAGGCATTCCTCCTCAAGAATTTTAACGCCATATCGAAAATTCTACGATGCAGAAAGGCCAAGAAAGTGGTAAGATTTCACCCACCACTCTGGTTCCTCAAAAAAACATGGCCATCCTCACCGTTACCCCAAATCCCGCTTTCGATCGCATCCAAACGATTTCCCATTTTGCACCCGGCCAGGTTTGCCGCGCTGAGAAGCTCGCACTCTCCGCCGGCGGCAAGGGCGTCAACGTGGCGCGCGCCGCGATCGCGCTGGGCGAAAAGGCCACCTGTGCGGGGCTGCTTGGTGGGCACAGTGGGCGCATGGAAGCGCAGTTCGTCAGCGCAGAAGGCATTCCGGCCCAGTGGACCTGGATCGATGGAGAAACGCGCGTTTCCGTCATCGTCATCGACCCGCAAAACGGTGAAACGAGCGTGCTAAATGAAGCAGGCCCAACCGTGACCGAGGAAGACTGGGCGCGCTTGCAGGCTGAAGTGCTCAAGCTGGCAGAAGCGGCACAGGCCACCTGCATCAGCGGCAGCCTCCCACCCGGGCTTCACGCCGAGGCAATGGGAAGGCTGGTTCAGGCTTTAAACCGTGCACGCCAGCAAGTATGGGTCGACACCAGCGGCGCCAGCCTGAAAGCTGCCGTACAAGCCCGGCCCCTGGCGATCAAAGTCAACAACTTCGAAGCCGCTGCCCTGCTCGGTTGGCGCGAGATCAAGGATGTGTCGGATGCGCTGCACGCTGCACGGACCATCCAAAACAGTGGGGTCTCGAAAGTCGCTCTGACTTTGGGCAAAGCAGGGGCGGTGCTGTGCAGCGACGCGGGGGCCTGGCACGCCAAACCGCCCGCCATCGATATCGTTTGCCCGGTTGGCAGCGGCGATGCGTTTCTGGCTGGCCTGATGACCGCCACAGGCGATCAACGCCCGGACCCAGAAGCGTTGCGCTGCGCCGTCGCCGCCGGCTCTGCCAATGCGCTCAGCATCGGTGGGGGCAAGTTCACCCAGGAAGCCTTCGAACAGATTTTCATGTCCACCAAACTGACGGCCTATTGATACGTCGCCCATGGTGCATCCTTCTCATCCAATCAGGAGTTTACAAATTTATGCAGTCTCTCTCTCTATCCGGTTCCTGGCAGTTTCGTGAGGCCGACACAACGGAATGGTATCCCGCGAGCGTTCCCGGCAGCGTTCACCTGGAATTGATGGCCCTGGGGAAAATCCCTGATCCCTTCGTGGCCGATAACGAGCTTCGAGTGCAGTGGGTTGGCGAGCGCGACTGGGAATATCGCCGCAGTTTTCAGGCGGATGCTACGTTCCTGGCCAACGAACAGGCCTGGCTGGTCTGCGATGGGTTGGATACACTGACCGATGTCTTCATCAACGGCCAGTTCGTCGGGCACGGGGAAAACATGTTCCGGCAGTACCGCTGGGATATAAAGCCGCTGCTGAGCGAAGGCGAAAACGAGATTCTGCTCCGCTTTGGCGGCCCCATCCCCTATATTCTTGCCCGGAACGCCGAGCGCCAGCTTGGCGGGGTCGAACAACCCGGGACGCCCTACATCCGCAAGGCCCCCTGTCACTTCGGTTGGGATTGGGGTCCGAAACTCCCACCCATTGGCCCGTGGAAAGACATTCGCCTGGAAGGATACAACACCGCCCGGCTGACGAACGTCTACCTGCGCCAGCGTCACACCGGCGAGGGCATCTTCGTACGCGCCGAGATCGAGATCGAACGCTGGAACCCGGCCAGGCTCAAGGCCAGCCTGCAAATCAAAAGCCCCCACGGGCTCATCCAGAAAGCGCAGATGGCGCTCGAAGGCAACACTGGCGTCATCGAAATCAAAGTGGAAGACCCGCAGCACTGGTGGCCTAACGGGTACGGCGCACAGCCGCTCTACGAGGTCGAGGTGCTGCTTTCCGAAAAACGAAAAATACGTGACCGCCACCAGGCTAAAATGGGCCTGCGCACGATCGAACTGCGCCGCGACGACGACGAATACGGGCAATCATTCGAGTTCGTTGTCAACGGTGTCGGGGTGTTTGCCAAAGGCTCGGATTGGATTCCCACCGACTCGTTCCCCACCCGAATCAGCGATGAGCTGCTCGAGCACCTGATTCGCTCCAGCGCCGAAGCGCACATGAACATGCTGCGTGTATGGGGTGGCGGCCTCTATGAAGAAGAACGCTTCTACGATTTGTGCGACCGCTACGGCATCTTGATCTGGCAGGACTTCATTTTTGCCTGCAATATCTACCCCAAGGAGGAGGCCTTCTTCCAGAATTTCCACGCCGAGGCCGTGGACAATATCCGCCGCCTGCGCCATCGCGCCAGCCTGGCCCTGTGGTGCGGCAATAACGAAATGGAAATGGGCTGGATTCACTGGAATTGGGACAAGCCAGAGAACACCGATCTCAAAGCCGCTTACGATCGCATGTACCACCACTTCATCCCCGCCATCGTTGCGGCCGAAGATCCCGACACACCCTACTGGCCTTCGTCGCCGTCATCCGGGATTCCGTTCCAGAACCCCAACGGCAACGACCGTGGTGACGCGCATTACTGGGATGTATGGCACGGGCGCAAACCCTTTACGGCCTACCGCACGCAACTGCCGCGCTTCATGAGCGAGTTCGGCTTCCAATCTTTGCCACCTTACGAAACCGTCTGCACGTACGCTGCCCCGGAGGATCGAAACATGACTTCCTATGTCATGGAGCACCACCAACGCAGCGGCAACGGCAACGGCCTGATGCTTTCGCAAATGACGGATACCTTCCGGATGCCGAAAGACTTCCGCTCGCTGGTCTACCTGAGCATGACGCTGCAAGCCGAGGGCATTCGTTACGGGGTAGAGCATTGGCGGCGCAACCGCCATCGCGTGGCGGGCACGGTCATCTGGCAACTCAACGACTGCTGGCCGGTGGCTTCGTGGGCCAGCATCGACTACTTTGGGCGTTGGAAGGCGCTGCACTATGCTGCCAGGCGTTTTTACGCCCCGGTGCTGCTCTCGGCAGAAGACGAAGGCGCAAAAATCGGCCTGCACGTGACGAACGACCTGCTGCACGATTGGCAAGGCGTCGTGCGATGGTCCCTCGAAACGCTCGACGGCGAATGCCTCGATCGTGGCGAGGTGGCCTTCACGGCTCCAGCGCTCAAGTCAGCCTTCATCAGCGAGCTGGATTTTTCGCACCAAGTGACGGCAGAGAATCGCCGCCAAGTCGTGCTGGTTTACGAGTTATGGGATCGGGCTTGCTGCCTGCAACGCGTCGTGGCGCCTTTCGTACCCAATAAACACCTGGCGTTGCGCGATCCAAAGCTGGCCTGGGAAGTCGACGAAGAGGAAGACGGTTTCGTCGTTACCGTTCAAGCCGAAAAGACGGCCCGCTTCGTCGAAATTACCCTGGAAGGCATGCCGCCCTTCACCGTGTTCTCGGACAACTACTTCGATCTGCCGGCCGGCCGCAGCCTGAAGGTCACATTCCCCAAGCCAAAGCGCTGGTCGTTGGGGCGCGTGCGCAAAACGCTACGCATGACCAGCCTGTTTGATTCGTTCTAAGGAGGAGGTCCACTTTGTTCACCAACCGAAAAATTGCCTTCATCGGTTCTGGCGTGATGGCCGAGGCCATGATCGCCGGGCTTTTGCGCCAGGGTTCGGCAACGGTCGACTCGCTGATCGCTGCCGAACCACGCCCCGAACGCCTGACCGAAATCGTAGCACACTACGGCATCGACGCCACCCCCGATAACGCCATCGCCGTCCGGCACGCCGACGTGGTTGTGCTCTCAGTCAAGCCCCAATCACTGGATAAAGCCCTGGCCAGCCTGAAAGGCGCAATCAAGAGCAGCACATTGATCCTCTCGATCGTGGCCGGTGCGCCGATCGAAAAGATCAACGCCGGCCTCAATCATGCGGCCATCGTCCGCTGTATGCCCAACACACCCGGCCAGATCGGTGAAGGCATCACCGTGTGGACGGCCTCACCGGCAGTCAGCGATGATCAACGCCGCATGGCGTTGATCATCTTGCAGGCGCTGGGCGATGAGGTGTTCGTCGAAGAGGAGAACTATCTCGACATGGCCACGGCCCTGTCGGGCAGCGGCCCGGCTTACGTTTTTTTGTTCATGGAAGCGCTGATCGATGCCGGCGTTCACCTGGGTTTTCACCGCAGCATCGCCGAAAGACTCGTCACGCAAACCGTGCGCGGTTCGGTAGATTACTATCTTTCGCAGCAAGAGCAGAGTCACCCGGCCAGCCTGCGTAACCAGGTGACATCACCGGCCGGAACGACTGCGGCAGCATTGTACTACCTCGAAAAAGCCGGCTTCCGCACCGCCATTTCACGCGCCATCTGGGCAGCTTACGAACGCTCGCAAGAGCTTGGCAAAAGCGCCAAAGCCAGGCCCCCGGAAAATAGTTAAGCGCATAATTCGTAACTTCTCAATCATGCAGGGTGTGGGCTGTTTTGTGCGTGCCAGGCAACCAGGTTGTAACACGCACAAAACACCCACGTTCCCCCTGCTTTTCGAGAAGATACCGTAACTCATCCTTGTTGAAACGCCCGAGATGTGTTATCAATGCGGGCAGTATTTATCGAAATCATACCCGGGTTCAAAAATTGGAGTACGCCATGAATGAAAAAGAAACCATCAACCTGTTACAAAAAGTGCCGATTTTGCAAGGCCTGAACCAGCGCCAGTTACAAAGCGTGGCCCAACTGGCTTACGAACGCCAGTACAAAGCCGGCGATGTCGTTGTGAGGCAAGGAGAAGACGGCATCGGGATGTTCATTATCCTGGCCGGCCATGCAGAAGCGGTTCGCGAGCGGGCAGATGGCACCAAGACCATCGTCAACACCTTCAAGGCTGGTGACTTTTTTGGCGAGCTCGCCCTGCTCGATGAAGGCGCCCGGACGGCGTCAGTAACGGCAACGGAAGACACACGCTGCCTAGGCCTGCCTCGCTGGGATTTCCAGACGCTGCTCAAAAACGATGGCGAGATGGCTTTGATCGTTCTGCTCGAAGTGGCGCGCCGCTTCCGCATCATGCTGGATTCGATGTAAACCCGGCATGCCGAATGCAGGGGCCAACGCCCCAGAATCAGGCGCTCCCCCGTTGGCAGCGCCTGATTTTCTATCACCAACGTTTCGCAACCCTATGAATTGCCCCACCTGTCATTTCGACAACCCCGATCGCAACCGCTTCTGCGGCATGTGTGGCGCGGCAATTTCCCAGCTTTGCGCGCACTGCAACACCTGGAATCCGCTAACGTATCGCTTCTGCGGCATGTGTGGAACCCCTTTGAGCGGCGCAAACCCCACCGCGGAGGCGCTACAACGGCCTGCAGAGAGTGAAGCCCGCCCCCTGCGGCAGCTCGAAGGCGAACGCCGCCTTTCAACCGTGCTCATGGCAGACGTGTTCAACTCAACCGGTATCCTCGAACAGGTAGGCAGCGAGGCGTGGGTAGCCATCATGAGCCAGGTGCTGCAAGTAATGGAACGTGAGGTGCAACGCTTTGGCGGGGTTGTCGATCAGTTCCGCGGGGATGGGCTGGTTGCGTTCTTTGGCTCGCAGCAGGCACACGAGGACGATCCGGAGCGGGGCGTGCTGGCTGCACTGGGCATTCAGCAAGCGATCAAAGAACATGCCGCACAGGTCGAAACGGAACATGGCTTGGCGATCAGCGTGCGGGTGGGGGTCAACACCGGCGAGTTGATCCGCACGAGTGTAGGTGAAGGACCACAGCGCCAGCTCGACACGGGCATGGGTGAAGCGATCACCATCGCCGCCCGGCTGGAGGCATCCGCCGAGCCTGGCACAAGCCTGGTCAGCCATAACACCTACCGCCTGGTCGAAAATCGCTTCAAATGGCTGCCTTTGGGAGCCATTTCCATCAAAGGGCTGAGCTATCCCATCGAAGTCTACCGCCCGTTGTCGCATCAATCTAGCGAGGCGACCGAGGCGGTCGGCATCACACAGATCCTGCCCGGCCCGCTACACCGCGCCGTCGAAGCCGAGGCGCTTTTCGAGCGCATCCACAAGCTCAGCCACGGGCAAGGCGGCATCATCCTGCTCTCCGGTGAGAAGGGCATGGGAAAGGCCTTCTTGCTGCGCTACGTACGCGAATACTTCACGAACACGGCCAGCGAGCAGCATCCTTTGACCTGGCTGACCGGCTACTGCCGCTCCTACGAACAGAGCCAGCCCTACTCGATGTGGATCAATCTACTCGAACGCTGGATTCAAATCGAAACCGACGAAGCGCTCGAAGCGCGCCGCCAGCGCCTGCGACACAAGCTCGAGCGCATCGACTCAATTGTATGGACTTACCCCTACCTGGCAACGTTGCTTTCTTTGCCACTTGAAGATGAATACAGCGAGTGGCTGCGTAACATGTCGGTAGAAGAGTTGAAGAAACTGATCTTTCGCGCCGTCCAGGGATGGGTGGAAGCCCTGGCACAAAACGAGCCGGTACTGCTGGCCTTTGCTTACATCCAATGGGCCGATGACACCTCCCTGGACCTGCTCAAAACTTGCCTGCCCTTCTGCAAGCGTCTTCCCCTTCTGTTCCTCTTTACTTATCACAGCGGGTTAGACCCGGCCCTGGAAAAGTTCAGGCATGAGTTACAGCACAGTTATCCCCAGCAGTTGAGCGCCCTCGAGCTGCAACCGTTCGATGCGGCACAAAGCCAGGCGTTGATCGATGCCCTGATCGGGGTAGATGTGCTCTCGGAAAACGCCCTGGCGCTGGTCGTTCAGCAGGCCGAAGGCAACCCGTACTATATCAAAGAACTGCTGCATCAGATGATGGAGGAAGGCATTCTACAACGCGACGATCAAGGCTTGTGGCGCGAGACGCGCCCCGTCTCTTCGCTCGATCTGCCCAACAGCCTGCAAGGCTTGCTCCTGACCCGCATCGACCGCCTTTCACCCACCGAACGCCAGGTGATTCAAGCCGCTGCCGTCGTTGGAACCGTTTTCTGGCATGAAGTGCTCAACAAACTGTTCGAAAGGCCCGATCTGGTCAACGCCACGCTGGAACAGTTGCTGGAAAAGCAGTTGATCCACATCCGGCACCAAAGTCACGATCTGGGTATCGAATACGCCTTCAGCCCCTCGCTGATTCGAGACGTGCTCTACGACAGCCTGCTCTCGTCCCAACGGGTTCAACTTCACCTGCAAGTCGCCGACGCGATCGCCTCCTGCCTCCCTGCGGAAACACTGCGGCGCTACGACAGCCTGGTGGCCTACCACTACCGCAATGCCCACCAACATCAGAAGGAATTGTTCTTTATCCTCCTGGCCGCAGAGCAAGCGCGCAAAATCTACGCTAACCACGAAGCCATCCAACATTACACGCGTGCCCTCGAGATTCTTGCCGAAATCGAAGCAGAGCAAAAAAACAGAACAGACAACGAAGCGCCCGGCTACATCCTGCTGACGCAACGTTTCGAAGTGCTCAATGGGCGGCGACAGGTGCTCTACACCCTCGGAGACATCCAAACTGGCCGCCGGGATGCGCGTGCGCTGCTGCCGCTGGCCGACATGCTCAGCGACGATCCCAGTTGGAAAATCGACGCACTCCTGGCACAGCCCGAAGTCACCGACTGGGACAACCGCGAAGAACTGGCAGACGGTTTGAACATGGCCGAAGAAGCCCTGGCGCTGTCGCAACAGATCGGCGATCAGCAGCGAGAGATGATCTGCCTGCTTGCTGTGGCGGAAAAACACCGCCTGCTCAAACAAAACGACTGGTTGGCGCTCTCGCTGCGCGCACTGGAAATCGCACGTTCGCTCGAGGATTGTTCGCAAGAAGTGAATATTCTGCTCAGCATCGGCAAAGCCTATGGGCCCGATCATCGTTCAGAAGCATTGCAGTACCTGCAACAAGCCTTCACCGTCAGTCAAAAGGTGGAAGACAGCGCCATTCAATCCGACATCCTGCAACTGCTCGCTTTCGAACTGGAACGTCAGGGAGATTACTACCGCCAACTCAGCGAGTGCGAAGAGAAACGCCTGGAAATTGCGCGCAAAACGGGCAAACGACGCACCGAAGGCCACGCGCTGATGAAGTGTGGGCAAATTCGTGCCATCTATCTGGGCGACTATCCCGGCGGGAGTGAACTGGTGGCGATGGCAATCGAAACCTGGCAACACACCACAGCTCGCGTTTTCCCACTGCTGCGCCTGGCCCAAATCTGTGTCCAGCAGAAGCTGTTCGATAAGGCTCAAAGCCTGTTGGATGAGGCGGCCCTTTACCAGGACCGTGTTGCAGAAGACACTGGCCGGGCCGGCCTGGCCCTGGTACGCGCCAGCCTGTACAACCTAATCGGAGGCGAAAGCGCGCTGGCGAGCGCCATTCACGAAGCCGGACGTATATGGCAGATGAGCGTGGAACACCTTGTTTCTCGCCAATACCAGATCGCTGCCGGCTGTATCCTTACAGATACACACTTAAGGTTGGCAGAGCTGTGCAGCGATCCGGCAAACGCACGCGAGCACCACAACCAGGCTCTGCTGCTCTCCCGGACAGCGCTCGAGATTTACTGGGAGTTTGGTTTCGTGCAAGTGATCGAATGTACCAGCGAGGAGGTGCTTTATCGTTACAGCATGGCGCTGGCAGCAAACGGACGCAGCAAGGAAGCCAACGCCTTTTTGCAGCAAGCCTACACAGAGATGATGCGCAAACACGCGCTCATCCCTTCGCACACGCCCTACTTCCGTACGTATCTCAACACGCCCCTACACCAGGAAATCGAGTCTCGCGCGCAAAAAACGGATACTAACGCCTGACACCGGGCGCTAATGCGCCTCCACCTGATCGCTCAAGGCATCCAAGGCGGCAATCTCGCCATCTTGCAGGCGCCAACCGAGGGCGCCACTGTTGGCCTCCACCTGGACGGCGTTCTTGGCTCCCGGGATGGGTACGGCCCCCTTGCAAATCACCCAATTCAGGGCTACTTGTGCAGCCGTTTTCCCATGATCCTGGCCCAACTGCTGCACCATGCGTACCAACGGCTGCACGCGACGCAGGTATTGCGCCGTATACGTGCGCCCGCGCATTCCTGCGGGGAGGTTTTCGGGCGTGTACTTGCCGGTAAGTATTCCCTTCGCCAGCGGACTGTAAGCAATCAACGTGATCTCACGCTCCCGGCACAGCTTGAGCAGGCCGTTGCGCTCCACTTCACGATCGAGCAGGCTGTACGATACCTGGTTGGAGGCCAGCACTATCCCGCGCCGATCGAGGGTAATGTGGGCACGTAACATCTGATCGGCGTTGTAATTGGAAACTCCCACGGAGCGCACCAGGCCGGCTTCCACGGCATCGGCCAGCGCATTGGCCCACGTTTCTACGGTAACCGGCGGTAAGGGCCAGTGTACCTGATAGAGGTCCACGCGCGTCAGGCCCAGGCGGCGCAAGCTGCCCAACAAAGCGCGCCGGAACTGGCTTCTGGTCAAGCGCCACGGGAAGGGAAAGAACTTTGTCGCAACCAACGGCAGAACAGAATCGGGCTGTGCAGCAGCCGTTTGCACCAATTCTCCCAAAAGCTGCTCCGAACGGCCCATGCCATACACTTCAGCCGTATCGAACCAATTGACCCCATTTTCCAGCGCGGTTTGAAAAGCCAGCCGGATGTCTTCGTCGGTATGGGTTTTGCCGTAAGACCACATCATTCGATCTCCCCACTGCCAGGTACCCAGGCCAATCGGTGAAACTTGAAGTCCGGTTTTTCCAAGGGGAATCAGGTCCATAGTTTATTCTCCACCGAACCCGCATGAATGAGAAGCTGTCTGAAATGTAAAGTGCGACGCACTTTATCGGCCAGGAACAGGCGTCGCCGCTCCCTTATGTGTATGGAAGCGCTTCGCACCCGTCGGTGGCACTTTTCAGACAGGCTCAAAGAGAGAAGATAGCCGGAAAGGCAAAGCCTGGCAGGCTTGAAGCCTGCCAGGCTTTCTTCGTATCAAACGGGTTACTCGGTAGGTTCGGGAGTCGGAATAATGGACATGTTCTCTTCCAGGATGGCGTTGGCCTCGCTATTGAGGGCGTCCAGTGAGGACTGGACTTCAGCGCCGTCCACGATGGCCGCCATGACTTCGACGACCTTGTTACGAACGAAGTCATAACCGACCGTAGGCGGCTCGAACTTGCCGCTATCCAACAGGCCGAAGGCGGTTGCATAAGTCGGATTCTCGGCAAAGTAGTCGGCCAGGCTGGTGGCCGAGCTCTCACGTACCGGGAAGTAATTACTGGCAACGGCCCATTGGGCGTTGACGTCGGCGCTGGTGTAGTATTTCGTGAACAACCAGGCAGCCAACTCGCGCTCGGGGGTCGTCTTGGGGATGCTGACGCTCGCACCGTAGATATTGACGGGGGCTTCATCGAGGACGGAGGGAATGGGGGCAACCGTCCACTCGAACGGCGTACCGGCATCGACGGCTTCCTGGACGAAGGGCAGGCCTGAAGTCGAACCGACGTAGAACAGCAGTTTGCCGGCGCCGAAGTCGGTCTGATCGCCGTAGCTTTCGGCCGGGTAGGTGGCACAACCGTTGGCGAACAGATCCTGCAAGAAGGTCATGGCGGCAACGGCAGCTTCACTGTTGTAGGTGTACTGGCCGGCGTCGTAGTCGAAAACATCCCCGCCGAAAGCGAAGGTCCAGCTGGCGAAGCGGGAAGCATCCAGGCTCAGTTCATAGCCGATGCTGCCTTCTGCGGTTGCCTTGCTGAACGGCTGTTCAACGGCCTTGCAGGCCATTTCCTTGAACTCTTCTGGGGTTGCGGGCGGGGCATCGTAACCCAGTTCCTTCAGCCATTCGATGTTGTAGTACATCACCTCGGCCGAGCGGTTGGGGGGGAAGCCCAGGCGCTTGTATCCAAAGTTCGGGAAGACATCCTGTGCGTAGAAGCTGTCGATGAAGTCGGCTTGTTCTTCGACGCTCAGGCCATACTTGGTGCTGGCAATCAACTCATTGATATCCACAAGCGCTTCGGCAACCTGGTAGGTTGCGGCCTGGTTTTGGTAGGCCACGACCAGATCGGGTGCATCGGTCGTGTTGAGAACGCCCAGCATTTTGTTGAAGATATCGCCATAGCTACCCTGGTAAGCAGCCTGGACGGTGATGCCCCACTCGTTGGTTTTATTGAATTCTTCGACAATGGCGTTGAGTTTCTCTTCGCGAGATTTCGAGTGATTGTGCCAGAAGGTGATCGTCTGCCCGCTGGGGTCGACGGCATCGTAAGGGTTGCCCACTTCGGTTGGGGCCTCGGTAGCGGCTTCGGTAGCGGCTTCGGTTGCCTCGGGGGCCTGTGTTGCGGCGGGCGCTGTGGTGCCCTGGGCACAAGCCGACAGAAGCATCGACAAAATCATCGCGATCGCCAACAGGCGATACATCATGTGTTTCATAAAAATACTCCTCCAAGTGAATGTGTTTTCTAGACGATGTAGCAGTTAAGAACTGAGCGACAAATCTTTTTTCCGGGGAATGCCACCTCCTCAAGGGCAGTGTATTTCTGTGGTAGAAAACGCCCCTCGACTGCAACCCAGCACGAGGCTGGCCTAAGAATCATGCAGTCGAGGATCGTCTTTCCAAAGACCGGTCATCCCTTCAGACCCGTTGTCGCGATCCCCTCGGTAAATTGTTTCTGGGTCAAGAAGTACAAAAGCAGGATCGGCAGCAGCGCAATCACGGCTCCGGCCATCAATAACTGCGTCTCCGAACCGGCCTCGTTGACGAAGGTCCACAAGCCAACCATCAAGGGGCGCCACCGGGGTGTAGTCGTCACCAGCAGCGGCCACAGGAAAGCATTCCACGAACCGATAAAGGCAAACAACGTCACCGTCATCATGGGAGCCTTACTCAATGGCAGAACGATTTGCAGAAGGAAACGCAAGTGGCCTGCGCCATCGATGCGGGCGGCATCCCATAGTTCGTCCGGGATTTTGGCGAAGAACTGCCGCAGCAGAAAAATACTGAAAGCATTGGCCATAAAGGGGACGGTCAACGCCGGCAACTGGTTGAGCCAGGAACCATTCCACTCGGCCGGGCCTGGCAAGGGGAAAATGCCACCGCGGATCATCAGAAAGTTAGGAATCATCGTAACCGATTCCGGGATCATCATCGTCGCCAGCAAAAGCGCAAAGATCAGGTTTTTACCGGTGAAGTGAATACGGGCGAAGGCGTAGCCGGCCAGGGTCGAGGTAATCAGCAACCCCACCAGGGTGGTGAACGAGATGATCACCGTGTTCAGGAAATAGCGGGCAAACTGCGCTTCTTCCCAAGCCTCGCTGTAATTGCTAAACTGAGGCGCCTTGGGTATCCACTGCCGCAGAATTGTCTCGCCCAATGTCATCAAAGAAGTAGAAACCATCCAAAAGAATGGCAAAATGGCTACCAATGCCCCGCCAATGAGCACCAGGTAGATCAACGCATAGGTTAACCGGGAACGTCTCTTGGCCGACGCAAAAGCGCTTTTTCCGGTAAGCGGTGCGTGCGTTTCATCCATAAAACACCTTCTCACCAAAAACTTTGTTTTGAATTTGTGTCAGCGCAAGAATCAACAAAAACAGCAAAATCGCCTGCGCAGCGGCATAACCGTACTGGTTAGCCTTATAAAAGGTATCGAAAATCGAAACACTGGCAACGTTGAGGGTGGACTGCGCTGCAGGCGTACGCATGACATAAAGATGATTGAAAGCTTTGAATGTACCGATGAACGCCACCAGCGCCAGGTAAAACGTGACCGGCGAAAGCAGTGGGATGGTAATATGGCGAAAAGCATCCCACTTGTTGGCGCCATCGATTTCTGCGGCCTCGTACAACTCGCCCGGAATGGAACCCAGCCCCGCCAAGAAAATAACCGTATTGTAGCCAACAAACGTCCAGATGCCAAAGATCATTGTTGCCACCAGGGCCATACTTGGCCCGGCCAAAAAGCCTTCCAAATCTGCACCAAAAGCAACCTGCGTAAACGGTTTCGGCTCGAACAACCACTTGAAAGGCCCCCAGCCAAACAGGCCTGCAAACTGGTTGGCAAGCGACGTATCGCGCGGATTGAAAATCGTACGAAACACGACTGCCGTAGCCACCAGTGGCGTGATATAAGGCAAAAAGTAAATCATGCGAAAGAACTCTTTGGCGCGGATATTTTGGTAGAGCAGGTAGGCCAACACCAAAGCCAAAGCCAACTCTAAAGGCACCGTCCCCAAAGAGTAATACAACGTAATCGGCAGGGAACGCAGGAAGGATTGATCGCCGCTCGCCATCATTGTGCCCCAGCCGCGTGAAAAAAGCGCCCCGCCGACGGCCAGCACGACCAGGCCAGAAAACCGCCAGGCCCAACGTCTCCACGGTATGCTCGAAAGCTGCCCGCCACGCCGCCACAAAAAATATGCGGCGACGAACATAAGCGCGCCAAGCACGAACAACGCCAGGCCCGTCCAGTCGCCAACCGCCTTGAGATAGTTGCCCGCGCCGACAAACCCACCCTTGCGCACCCGCCAGGTATACAGGCTCATGTAAAACGCATAGCCGATCGGAAAGAAACCAAAAACCGTGATCAGCAACACCGCCGGGAAAACGAACAGATAGCCCGTCAACTGCTCTTGAATATCTATCCAACGCAGGCGTTTTTGAGGAAAGCGATGAGCAGAGGGGGGAGCGGACGACGAAACAGGCAAGGGATCCTCCGTATAACTTATAAGAAGAAGCTATCCACCACGATAAAAAAACGAAACGCTATTGCAGCCGATTTATATCATTTTTTGACGGATTATGGAAGCAGTCCGAGATACTTTACATATTCTTAACCTACATCAAGCGGCACGGCCCTAATCCCAGCTCTTGATAGCGCACTTGTACGCCGTATTTCTTCTGCACAAAACGCTGGGGTTAGGCCTTAACGTATTGAAAGGCATTTCCTCGCTTGCCTGCAACCTGCAAGCAGCCCATCTCTCGCAGCGCATAGGCCATACGGCCAGCCAACCAGCGTGGCCGCCCCAAGCACGCAGCTAGGTCTTTTACGGTAAAGGGCTGCGGCAGATCGGAAGGCAGCAAAGACAAGTAATCTTGCGGCGCGCTAAAGACCCGTCGCTGCAGAACGTCCATCAATTTGCGGTCGAAGATGCTCACCCCCTTTCGCCGCCAGCTACCCTTGCCGTCATCGAGCCAGAACTCCTCAATGCGAACGAACAAGACTTCAAGGCTGAAATTCGGCGAACAAACCAGTTGCGGGATACGCACCAACTCTGCAAAGAGATCGACCAGATGGCCTCGCTTGGAAGATTTACGCCGCGAAAGCCGTTCGACCTGCCCCGCTTTGCTGGCGATGCGCACAATGTATTTTTCCGCCACCAGGGGATAAACGACCCGCACGGTGTAGGCATCCAGCAAACAAACCAGCTTGCGCTTCATCGCCGCAAAATTCCCCGTTTGAATCTCGATCAGTATCTCCGGGACATCCGCTGTCGCGCCACGGACGATGTCCACCCAATATCCGCGGCGCTGCACTTCGAAATCATCGCCCGGTTGGGCGTACCAGTCCTTGAGGGCTGCGTGTAAAGAAGATTCCTGAAGCGTGCCGATCTGGATTGCCATAAGGCCAATTATATCGAAGACGACGTGTATAATCGAAGCATGTTGTCATCCATCCATGATGCCTTTCGTCATGCGCTGCGCAGACTTGGCGGGAAAAATCCGGCCAACAGGGAGGAAGTTCAGCGGCTGCTGCGCTATCAAAGGCCGTATCGCCGCCACCTGGGCATTGCCCTGGTTGCCTTGTCCTTCAACGCCGGCCTGGGACTGGTATTTCCGTGGATGCTGCAAAACCTTATCGATACGGTCTTCATTCAACAAAGTACGGCGGGGTTAAATCGCATTACGCTGGTTTTGCTTCTCGTTTTCATCATCCGGTCGCTGTTCGGTTACTTCGAGAACTACGAACTCACCTTCATCGGAGAATCCATCGTCCGCGACTTGCGGGCGGCGATCTACCGGCACTTGCACCGCCTATCGCTGCATTTTTATGCCGACCGGCGCGTCGGGGAGCTGCTTTCGCGCCTTTCTTCCGATGTCACCCTGGTACGCTCGGTGCTGACGAACAGCGCGGCCCTGTTTTTGTATCAACTGCTGAACTTTAGCGGCTCACTGCTCTTGATGTTATGGCTCAACGCCCGCCTGACATTCTTTATTCTGGTGTTAGCCCCGGCCTTTGTCTTGATCGGCAAATTGTTCGGGCGCTATCTGCGCCACATGTCGACGCGCGCCCAGGATACCCTGGCCGAAAGCACATCGCTGGCCGAGCAGGCGCTGGGAGCGGTACGTGTGGTACAGGCTTTTGGCCGTGAAGAATACGAAACGGAGCGTTACGCCAACAAAATCCTGGAAATCTTTCAGATCGCCATGCAACTGGCTGTTACGCGTTCCGCGTTTGGGCCTCTAAGCGGGCTGCTGGCATTCAGCGCCCTGGCGGCAATTCTCTGGTTCGGTGGCCGGGAGGTCGTGCAAGGTGAGCTGTCAGGCGGTGCACTGATCGCCTTTCTGGCTTACGGACTGAACATCGCCTCCGCGATGGGGACGTTTACGGGCGTGTACGCCAGTTTACAAGAGGCGCTTGGGGCCGCCCGCCGGTTGTTCGAACTGCTCGATGAGCAGCCTACCATCGTCGACCGGCCGGGGGCGATCGCCTGCCCAAAGACCCGGGGGTATATCCGCTTTGAAAACGTCTCGTTTGCGTACCAAAACGCGGACCTGGTGCTTAAAAGCATCGACCTCGATATCCAGCCGGGAGAAGTGCTGGCCCTGGTGGGGCCATCTGGAGCAGGGAAGTCCACTTTGTTCAATCTGATCCCGCGCTTTTACGAACCTAGCGGCGGGTGCGTACGCCTTGACGGTCACGACCTGCGCGCCCTGACGGTATCCAGCCTGCGGGCACAGATCGGCATGGTGCCACAAGATATCTTACTCTTCTCCGACACAATCCGTGAGAACCTGCGATACGGCAACCTGGCGGCCTCGCAAAGCGAGATCGAAGCCGCAGCACGCGCCGCAAACGCGGAGGAATTTATCCTGCGCCTCCCCCAAGGATACGAAACCCCTGTCGGTGAGCGGGGCATCAAGTTATCCGGTGGGCAACGCCAGCGCATCGCCATCGCACGCGCCCTGCTCAAAAACCCGCGCATTCTGCTGCTCGACGAAGCCACATCCAGCCTGGATTCGGAGTCGGAAGGGCTGGTGCAAAATGCGCTGGAACGCTTGATGAGCAGCGATGCCGACGGCATGCCGCGCACCACCGTGATCATCGCCCACCGCCTGGCTACCATCCGGCGCGCCGACCGGATTGCCGTCCTAAACGAAGGCCAACTGGTAGAATTGGGCAGCCACGAAAGCCTTTTGGCACAAAACGGCCTCTACGCCTATCTGTATCGCCTGCAATTCGAGAGAGCGCAAAGGGCCGATGGGGTATAATCGGCCTGTTATGGCACCCTATTCTTCCCTTTTCCTATGGAGGTTGTTATGTTCATCGTAGCTGAACTAAAAAACGATAAAAGCGAATTGATCACCGTGATGACTGCCCAGCCCAAAGTTTTCAAAACCGGTTCGCGCGGTTTTTACGCCAACGGAAAAACGGAAATCGACGGCAAACGTTACCAGGTGCAAATTCAACTGGTCGAAATCGGCAGCAAGCAAGAGACCGCGAGCGCCGAGTAGTTTTATACTTCAAACACCAACTTGTGAGCAGGAAAATCATTTTATGCAAGATTTGATCGAACGTCTCAACGCCAGCCAGGCAAAAATCCAGCATTTACTGGTGCGTCTTTGACTACGCCAAAAAAGAAGCCCACCTGAAAGAGCTACAAGCCCAGGTTGAGACGCCGGATTTTTGGAACGATCCCACAGCGGCGCAGCGCTTGATGAAACAACTGGCCGCTTTGCGGGAAGAAGTGGAAGATTGGCGGAAGATTTCGCAAAGAATTCACGACTCACTGGAACTGGCCGCCCTGGACGATGAAAGCCTGCGGGACGAGCTCGGAGCCGAAGCAGACGCCATCGAGGCAGAAACGGTGCAGCGCGAGAAAGACGCCATGCTCTCAGGGCGGTATGATCGCGGCGATGCCCTGATCGCCATCAACGCCGGCGCAGGCGGCGTTGATGCGCAAGATTGGGCCCAAATGCTGCAGCGCATGTATTTGCGCTGGGCCGAAGGCGCTGGCTTCAAAGCCGAAGTTATCGACCTGACCGAGGGCGAAGAAGCCGGCATCAAAAGCGCCACAATCTCCGTCGAGGGACGCTTTGCCTACGGGTACCTGCGCGCCGAGAAAGGCGTTCACCGGTTGGTGCGCCTCTCTCCGTTCGACGCGGCGCACCGGCGGCACACATCATTTGCACTGGTCGAGATTCTGCCGCAGGTAGAAGATACCGACGAAGTCCAGATCAACCCAGACGACTTGCGCATCGATGTCTATCGCTCGTCCGGCGCCGGTGGGCAAAACGTCCAGAAGAACTCGACGGCGGTGCGTATCTTGCATATTCCGACCGGCATTATCGTCACCTGCCAGAACGAACGCTCGCAGTTGCAAAACCGCGAAAACGCCATGCGCGTGCTGCGCGCCCGCCTGCTGGCAATCCAGAATGCAGAGAGAGCCGAAGAGTTAGCGGCCATCAAGGGCGATTTTCAAAAGATCGAATGGGGTAGCCAAATCCGCTCTTATGTGCTGCACCCCTATCAGATGGTTAAGGATCATCGCACCGACTTCGAAGTGGGAAATGCCCAGTCCGTTCTGGATGGAAGCCTGGACGGGTTCATTGCCGCCTATTTAAGAGATAAAGTCGGCAATGCATAGCGCCCCACATCTATTTTTGCAACTCAAGCTGGCAAAACCCGTACAGCAGATTAATTCCTGAATTCTTCGTGCGGGATTCGTCCCACGACCGAAGGCGTCATCCGCGTCGCCCGGCGACATTTGCGCTGTAGGCACAAGTGTCGCCGAAGCCCGCAGTAGAACGAACCGCTCAGTCAGGGGTTTGTGCACCACGACGCGGTATCCTTGGCTTTGCAATAAGGCACTTTTACAAACCCCTGTAAATACGTTTATGGAAAACCTATTCGCCCTGATCAACAGCTTTTGGAATGCCCTGCAAAACGGGCAACTGCTCCACCTTGGTGAGTGGAGCTACGTTTTCTTTGCCCTCATCGTAATGGTCGAAGGCCCCATTGCTACCTTGCTCGGCGCAGCGGCAGCTTCGGCCAGTACACTCAGTCTCCCGGCAGTGTTCGTGGCCGCTTTCGTCGGAAACCTGGCGGCCGATCTGCTTTGGTACTCGCTCGGCTACTTCGGAAAGCTGGATTGGGCACTGCGGATAGGTAAATATTTCGGCATGCGCCAAAATCACCTCAGCCAGCTTCAACAGGGCTGTGAGGCGCAGCTTCCCAAGCTGCTGATTGTGGCAAAGTTTACGGCCGCGTTCACCATTCCTACGCTGGTTGCCGCCGGCCTGGCAAAGCTGGCGTTCAAGCGCTGGCTCCCCGCCTACGTGTTTGCCGAAGTTGCCTGGACGGGCCTGCTGGTGTTGATTGGGTATTTCATCACCGACGCAGCCCAACGCGTGGAAAGCAATGCCAACGGGCTTGCAATTGCATCGTTCGCCATCTTCCTCACCATCGCCTTTTTTTTATTCCGGCGCTGGCTGCAGGTGCAAAGCAAAAAAGCTCAAGGCTACCCCAAGGAATAAAGGCCTGGCGCAAGCAATGTGACACGCAACAAAACAAGGGTATCTTCAAGGAAAAATTTCTCATGCGAATTTTAATCGCCGGACAAACCTATGCGCCTGCCCGCAACGGGCAAGCGGTATTCACCACGAATCTGGCCGAGGGCCTGGCAAGGCAAGGCCATCAAGTCACAGCCATCGTTCCATCACCGGACTTAAGGTGGCGCACCGGCGCCGAAAACGGTGTGCAGATCGAATGGCTCACGTCGGCCAGCCTGGCGAACTTCAACCCCAATGCGGCTGCCAGCATTCCTGGCGTAATCGATCTGGCCACCGAAAAGATTTTCACGCGCTTCCGGCCAGAAATCATCCACATACAAGATCACTACATGCTCGGGGCCGCGGCCCTGGCGGCCGCGTGGCGGCGCAAACTCTGCACCGTGGGCACCAACCACTTCATGCCCGAAAACGTGACCCCCTACTTTCCTATCCCGAAACCGCTCAAGGCCAGCACCAACTGGCTGCTGTGGCAGTGGATGCTCAGCACTTATAACCGGCTCGACTGGGTGACCGGCCCATCACGGACTGCTGTAAAGATCATGCGCCAAAACGGCCTCCACGCCCCGGCCCAGGCGATCTCCTGCGGTGTGGACACGCAGCGTTTTCGCCGGTTGGATATCGACCGGAATGCCTTAAGACAACGCCATAATCTGGCCCCCGAAAAAACTATCTTTTCCTACGTAGGGCGGATAGATAACGAAAAGCGCCTCGATTTACTCATCCGGGCATTTCACAGCCTTCAACGAAGCGACATTCAACTGGCAATCACAGGGCGCGGCGCCGTGCTGCCGATGCTGGTTAACCTGGTAAAGCAACTGGGCATGGAAGCACAAGTGCGTTTTTTGGGTTACCTACCCGATGAAGAACTGCCCTCTTTGCTGAACAGTATGGACGTCTTCGTGATGCCCAGCGAAGCAGAACTGCTCAGCATTGCCTCGCTCGAGGCCATGGCATGCGGTTTGCCGGTTTTGCTGGCACATTCCCAGGCTCTGCCAGAGCTTGTCACCGATGGATGCAATGGCTACCTGTTCAAACCGGGGGATGTCGCCAGCCTGGCGCACGCCATCACTTTGCTGGCCGATCACCCAGAACAATTGGCCCGGCTGGGAACCAGCAGCATCCAAAAGGTGCAATCTCACAGCCTGGAAAACACCATTCGCACCTACGAACGGTTGTACGAAAACCTGCTAACCAAACCGGTCGGCCAAAGCCAGAAGATCGATCGGATGCCGCTCGGGCAAAGCCTTTTCAAGCGCCAATAAGTCCACCACCCAGGCAGACTTCCCCTTCGTAAAAGACAACACCCTGGCCGGGCGTGATATCGCGTAAAGGCTCGTCAAATTTTACGTGTGCACGCGTCGTGTCGAGCAGCAGAACGGTGCCGGCCGCTTCGGCCGCCTTGTAGCGGATTTTGATGCCGGCGCGGAACTGTGCGGCAGGCGCTTCGCCCGCCAGCCAGTTGACCTGGCTGGCAACAAGCTCGTCCTGACCGAGCGCATGGGCATCCCCAACGATCAGGGCGTTTTGTTCGGTGTCTTTTGCCAAAACGTACATCGGGACCGACGAAGCGATGTTCAGGCCCTTGCGCTGTCCGATCGTGTAAAACGCCAAGCCCGTATGGCAGCCAAGCCGGCGGCCGCCGCGATCGAGGATTGGACCCGGTTCGTTCACCTGGGGTGCATGGCGCAGCAAAAAATCGCGATAGTCTCCATTTCCTAAAAAACACAAATCCTGGCTATCCGAACGTTCTGCCACCGGCAGGCCAAAGTCACGCGCCAACTGGCGCACCTGCGGCTTGGTATAGTTGCCCAGGGGGAACAGGGCATGGGCAAGTTTCTCCTGGGTCAGCACGCTGAGCACATACGACTGGTCCTTCTTTTCATCCACCCCCTTTAGAAGTTGGGTTTTCCCATCCACCGCACGCAAACGGGCGTAGTGGCCGGTGGCCAGGTAATCGGCACCCATGGCGCGGGCGTGTTTGAGCAAAAAATCCCAACGGATGTGGCGGTTGCACGCCAGGCAAGGGTTGGGCGTCTCGCCGCGCGCGTAACCATCGAGAAAGTATTCGACCACCGTATCGCGAAAAACTTGCTGCGCATCGACGGCATAAAAAGGGATACCCAACCGGGCCGCCACGCGCCGGGCAAGCGCCATGGCGTCGGGGGTACAACAGCGGTTGGCATCTGCTGCGCCCGGTTCGTTCCACAGGCGCATCATCATTCCGATCACAGCATAGCCCTGCTGTTGCAGCAGGGCTGCGGCAACCGAGCTATCCACACCACCAGACATGGCAACGACCACGCGACTCATAACGCACGCGTCTTTTCTACCATGCCCGGCAGCACGGCCAGAAAGGCTTCCACGTCTTGTAGGGTGGTGTCTTTCCCCAAAGTAACGCGCAGCGAACCGAGGGCCAGCGCCGGCGGCAAGCCCAAAGCCAGCAAGACCCCCGAAGGTTTCGGATCGCCGCTCTTGCAGGCAGAGCCCGACGAACAAGCAAAGCCCGCTACGTCCAGGAGTTGCAGCAGAGTATTGCCGTCGACGCCTTCGAAAGCGAAGCTGGCATGATTGGGCAAACGATAAACGGGCGAACCGGTCAGCCAAGCGCCGGGAATCGCCTCCAGGACCTGCCCGATCAGGTGGTCGCGCAAGGGCTGGACGTGCTGCCGGCGCACCGCGCGTTCTTCATCAGACAGGCGCAGGGCTTCCGCCATCCCGACGATATAAGGCACGTTCTGCGTCCCGGCGCGCAGGCCGGCTTCCTGAGCGCCACCGGTTTGCATCGGCAAGACGGCGGTGCCGCGACGGACGTACAGCACACCGATCCCCTTTGGGCCGTACAGCTTGTGGGCGCCGAGGGAAAGCAGGTCGACGTACAGCGCTTGCGTATCGACAGGAAGATAAGCGGCCGCCTGAACGGCGTCGGAGTGAAAAGGAACGCCGTGCGCCCGGCAGGCAGCACCGATTTCGGCGATTGGATTGACGGTGCCGATCTCGTTGTTGGCATACATCACTGAAACCAGGGCCGTGGTTGGGCGAATACGGGCAACCACATCTTCAGAAGCGACACGCCCGCTGCCATCCAGCGGTAAAGTTTCCACGTCGAAACCGAACACGTCGCGCAGCTGTTCTGCCGTATGTGCGACGGCGTGATGTTCGCCGGCTGCCACGAGAATGTGATCGGCCGCACGCGCCCGGCGCGCGGCAAACGCCGCACCACGCAGGGCGAGGTTATCGCTTTCTGAGCCGCACGAAGTGAAAACCACTTCGCCAGGCTGGCAGTGCAGCAGGCGCGCCACGTTTTCGCGTGCCTGCTCGACTGCGGCTTCGGCACGCTGGCCGTAAGCATGTGTCGACGAGGGATTGCCAAAATCCTGATCGAAAAAAGGGCGCATCGCTGCGAAGACCCGCGGATCGACGGGCGTCGTGGCGGCATAATCGAGGTAAACGGTTGAATGCGATGACATAGGTCTGATTATACTCAAGGAATTGAAAAAGTTTCGGATTGGCCCTGAAACACACCAATCCCGTCCCGTTATCCCTTGATATAATACCCCGTCGTGACCGGCACAACATTTCGACTGATGACCTACAATATCGGCGGCGGCCGGCGTGACTTTGGCACGCTGCTCGACAGCGTTCTCGACGTCGTCCGCCAGGCCCAACCGGACGTTCTAGCCTTGCAAGAAGCCACCCGATGGCAGGATGCAGACGGCCACTGGCACAGCAGTGTCGCTTTCCTGGCCGACGTGCTGGGAAAGGCTTACCAAAGTTTCTTTGGGCCAACGGTCACACTTCGGCAACATTTTTTCAGCGGCAAGAGCAATTTCGTGCGCGCCGTGTTTGAAGATTTACAGGATTGGCAGTTTGGTAATGCATTGCTGGTTCGTCCCGGCTTCGCCCGCTTAAGCACGCCACACCTCAGCGGCCGGCCATACAACCTGCCCATCTTCCGCCCAGTCCAGTATCTTGGAAACCGCGACACCGATCCACGGCACGTGATCTTGACCAGGCTCCACGACGAAACAACACACCCACTGGTCATTGCGACCCATCTGACAACCCTAAAAGGCGAACGCGGCAAACCGGAAGAGATCGTTCCCGGCAAGACCAGGCAGGCCCGGCGCATGCGCCGGGATCAAATCAGCAACCTGCTGGCCTTGCTCCAACCTTATGCTTTGCAAAACCGCGAGATCGTCTTCTTGCTCGGCGATCTCAACGCCACAAGCGACGAACCCTGCATGGAAGCATTACACCAGGCCGGGTTTGTACGCCTTGAACCGGATAACCATGCCATTGCCACCCACAAGCGGTTATGCGGTTCGGTGGATCATATCCTGGTTTACCCAGGCTCCCGGCTGCTCGATTATCGCTGCCGCGTTGTCGATAGCCCACTCGCCCGTGAAGCGTCCGACCATCTCCCCGTTCTTGCCGATGTCGTGATCGAATCAAGCGCACCTTAACCCATCCGGAGGCCACGATGAAACTCGAAAACTTCAAGAAGCTCTTTAACGTGCGCAATCGCACGGGCCTGGCCTTCTTCGGGCTGCTGGGAGCAGTTTTATACCTGCTGGCCCGCATGATGATCGGCCAGAGTCTTTTCTCCGGGCCAACCTGCAGCGGGATTTTCGATCAGTTTGCAGTCGTACTGATCGGCGTCAGCCTGGTGGAAATCGTGTGGAAGTTCTTGGGTGGCGATCCGGTTGAAGATCAACTCAATGCGGGTTTCGAAAAAACGGCGGTGAAAGCCGCTGCAACGGAGCAGAGCATTCTCCACAAACTCGACACCGTCGACGCAAAAGTTGCTGCGCTGGCTGAGGCAGCACACACGTCGACGACCGTGCTGGCAGACATCAACCAGTTTCACCTGGGAATCGAGCGTGCCTGGCCAACCCGCAGGGAATGGATGAACGATCCCCACGACGGCCCGGCTGTCTGGCAGCAACGCCAGTCCACGGCAAAAGAGATCGACATCGTTAGCAACACCTTGTGGACTTCCTGGTTTCGCGACGGCAAAACGCGGCAAGAATTCTTCGACAATATCACGCGCGGCGCCAGGGTCCGCATTTTGATCTACCATCCCCAGGCGCTGCTGCTCGTCTTGCGGGCTGCCAACGAAATCAGCCTTAACCCGAAGAAGTCTGCCGATTTACGCGCTGCAGAAGTGGCCAACAGCTTCAACGAAATGCGCCAGGAGATCACCAGCACGCTGCTGAGCCTGGCCATCAACCGCCAAAACCTGAGTGAAGCAGCCTGCAAGAATTTACAGGTCAGGCTCAATACCGGTTACTACCATCTCGCCCAAATCGTGCGCGCCGATGATCGGATGCTCATCACCAGTTACCTGGCGGGAAAAACAGGCACCCCATCGCCGGTCATGCAGATCAGAGGCGCCCACACCGCCTACTACGAAAGTCACCGCAGCCAGTGGGAAACGCTGTGGGAATCGGGGCTTGAACTGGATGAGGCTTGTTTCGACATTATCATCAAAAACGAGGGCCGCCTGGCCTTTGACGCCAAAGCCGATCTGCTCTACAAGCTGCTCTTACCCCAGTGGCCCAAAGCGAGAGAGAGCAAAGGGGATACACTGTGAGCGATGAATTGGTTCGCTATCGCCTGATGACCTATAACATAGGTGGTGGCCGCAAAAACTTTGGCTCCGAGTTGGAAAGCATCTGCCAGGTTATTCGAGAACATGCCCCCGACATCCTGGCCCTGCAGGAGGTTTCCGCATGGACCGACGCCGAAGAGAACGAGCACAACACCATCGAAAACATTTTTGCTTCGGGAAACCTTTTTCAAGCACACTACTTTGGGCCATCGCTCTCCATGCGAACCCACTTTCACCCCGGAAAAAAAATCTTTATCAAAAGTCTTTTTACCGACTGCCTGGACTGGAAACAAGGCAACGGTCTGCTCTCACGCTGGCCGTTCGTGCGCCTGAGCGACCGGGAACAGCGTGGGCGGCCGCAAAATTTACCCATCCATCGTCCGGCCGTCTACCATGGCGATCGCGATACCGAGCCTCGCCACATGGTTTTGGCGCGCGTTCACCAGGGCGAGCAGGCGCCCTTCATAATCAACACGCACCTGAGCACGCTGGTCAGGGAGCGCGGCGGCGCCGAGGAAGCTGAGCCCGCCATCACGGAAAAGGCGGTTACCCTGCGCGTGACGCAGATCGATGTTCTGCTTCAAACTATCGAGACCTACCTGCTCGAGCAAAGAGAGACGATCTTTCTGATGGGCGATTTCAATGCCGTGGCAGAAGAAGCCAGCCTACAGAAGCTGCTGGCAGCAGGCTTTGTCCACCTGACGCCGAGAGACCCTATCGCCACACACCCCAAAGTCCCGCAGCCTATCGACCACATTTTCGTCTTCCCCCCGGAGCGAATTGCAAAAAACGAGTGCCGGGTCATCGCCACGCCGATCACCCAAGAAGCGTCCGATCACCTGCCCGTGGTGGCGGATGTGTGGCTCGACAGACAACCGTTTTCCCGTTGACAACGGGAAAGTACCTACCAACGGCAAATGATACCCATTCATGAAGAGGACCCCATGCCCCAAAACAGTTTTTTCGGAACCGACGGTATTCGCGGAAAAGTAGGAACGCACCCGCTTGTCCCTGAATTCGTGCTCAGGCTTGGCCTGGCCGCCGGAAGCGTCCTGGCCCAGGAAAACGGCAAGACCGTGGTCATCGGGCGTGACACGCGCGGCTCCGGCCCCATGCTGCAAAGCGCGTTGACGGCCGGCCTGCTGGCCGCGGGAATGGCGGTTGTCGATGTCGGCGTGATCACCACCCCCGGCGTAGCGTACCTGGTACGCCAGTTGGGCGCCGTGGCGGGTGTGGTCATTTCGGCCTCCCATAACCCTTTCCAGGAAAACGGGATCAAGTTTTTCGACCAGAGCGGCTTCAAGCTGCCAGAAGCCATCGAAGCGCAAATCGAGGCCCTGCTGGCCGATGACACCTGGCAGCCCCAACCACCCGAAGCGTACGGGCGCATGATCGACGGGCGCCAGATGCAGGAGTTTTACATCGAAAGCCTGGTTAACGAACATCCCGGCCTGCAACTCAACCATCTCTCCATCGTCTTGGACTGCGCCAACGGCGCCGCTTACTGGATCGGCCCGGAGGCCATCAGCCGCCTGGGGGCAAAGCTGGTCACCATCCATGCGTCGCCAACCGGCCTGAACATCAACGAGACGTGCGGGTCCGAGTTCGCCCGTAAAAACCCGCAGGATGTAGGGCGGCTGCTGCAAGAGTACAAGGCCGATTTTGCCATTGCCTTCGATGGGGACGCCGATCGGGTGGTTTTCGTAGATGAGCTGGGTAACCTGGTTGACGGGGATGCCATGCTGGCGCTGCTGGCGCGCTACTTCGATCAGAAAGGGCAGTTGGTCGGCCGGGCGCTGGTCACCACCCCCATGCGCAACCAGGGCATGTGCGACTTTGCCGTTCAGAACGGCCTCACCGTTCACGAGGTACCGGTGGGGGATCGCAACGTGGTCGAAAAGCTGCTCGAGCTGCGCGCTGCCTCCCCCAACCGGTACGCACTCGGCGCAGAGCAGGCCGGGCACGTGGCGATCGTCGATGCGGCGTCCGACGGGCGCGGCGGGCACACAACGGGAGACGGCATCCGCACGGCCTTGTTTTTGATGCGCGTCTACGCCGAATCGGGCGCCAGGAGCTTCTCCGAGTTCACCGCCATTATTCGAAAAACGCCCCAAGTGATTGCATCGGCCTTTGTCGGCCATGGACCACGGCTGGAGAAAGAAGAATTAGCCGCTATGCGGGATGCGTACATGGCAAAGCACCCCGCACTGACACGCGTCAACCTGCGTTACTCAGGCACCGAACCGCTCTTTCGCGCCATGCTCGAAGGCAATCTTTCGATGACAGAGCAGGCCCTGGCCAATATCGCTGGCGAGATTTGTCGAAAATTACAGACGACCGCCGGCGCCGAAGGTGGTAAACTGGAAATCCTAAACACGACGCGTGGTGGTATATTGGAACCGGAATAACGGCTTTGCCGCGTAACCCTTCGGTATAAGACCTTCTGCATAAACCATATCGTTTTTAGGAGAAAACGCAATGCCATTCTTATCCCCAGACCAATTTGCAGTCGACTTCGTGGCTGCTTCGCGTGCCTTGACCGCGGCCAACAGTCTAAACGAATTCCAGATCGCCAAACCGGCCGTCGACGCCCTGCTCGATCAGATCGAAGCTGCCCTGAAATCTGACGAACTTACCGGCTGGCGCCCATCAGACTCGGCGCGCGTCTTCAGCGCCTTGCTGACCCTGATGGCCGAGTGCCCACAGTATCGCCACGAGACCGTCGTTCCCCGGCACGAATTGATCGCCGTGATGAGCGAGCTGCGCGTGCGCGCCATCGGGTTGGGAAAGCTTTACCTGGCCCAGCCGGTTTTTGCGCCGCTGGCCGCAGACGTCGCCAGCGAAATCGTACCGATTCTCGATCAGATGCTCCCCGAAGTGGCCCCCGATCGATACATGCCCTTCCGCGTCATTCACGTGGGCAACCTGGCCGAACGCATCACTGGCTTCAGGTTGCGCACGGACGATCCGGCGCTCAAAGCCCTGATCCAGGCAATTTACGATCGAAAGTATCTGCGCTTCGGCACATCGGGTGTACGCGGGCGTTGGGGGCGCGACTTCACCGAACGGCGCGCCAGACAGGTCATCCAGGCTGTGTGTGAATATCTTAAGGATCAACACACGCCGGCGCACGCCAAAGGAGAAGACCTGACCGGAAAAACCGTCGTCATCGGATACGACAGCCGGCGCAACGCCCACCAAGTGGCTTCTTGGGTAGCAGAAGTCTGCCTGGCAAACGGCTTCCGCGTGCATCTGACCTACCGCGACACGCCAACCCCGGCAGCCGTTTTCTATGAAACCGACTACCTGGATCCGAACGAAGTCGCCGGACTGATCAACTGCACCGCCAGCCACAACCCACCCGAATGGCAGGGGATTAAGTTCAATCCCCGCCTGGGATACCCGGCTCCTACCAACGTAACCGACTTTGTCGCCGCCCGCATCAACGAAATCCAGCTGCTCGACAAGGAAATTCCGAGCGTAGACCTGGCAGAAGCCGAGCACCAAGGGCGGCTACACGGCTTCGACCCGATCGCTTCTTACACGGAATGGATTTTGAAAGCCGGCGAGAACGATCAACGCATCAAACTCGACTTCGAGCGCATGCGCCGCTACTTCGACGGCAAGTTCGTGGTTGTGGACGAGATGCACGGGGCCTCACGCGGCTACCTGCCACGCCTGTTGGGTGAAATCGGCATCCGCCACATCGTCATCCATCCCGAAACAAACCCCAACCTGCCCGGTCTTGACTACGCCAACCCCGAAGAACCGTACATCAACCAGCTGAAAGAAAAGGTGAAGGAAAGCGGTGCTGCATTGGGTGTCGGTATGGATACCGACGCCGACCGCTTCGGGGTAGTCGATGCCGGCGGCGAATACTTCCGTCCCAACCAGATTTTGCCGATCCTGGTCCGTTACCTGGGTGTGGACCGGGGCCTTCACGGCCGGATCATTGCCACACAAACCGGTTCGCCGTTGATCGAAGTAATCGCCGGCATGATGCCCGATAACGAAGCCTTCAAACCGGCTGCAAACGTGATCCCGGCTTACATCGATCACCCCTTCTACCATCGTAAGGTTGGCAAGCGAGAAGATCGGGTGTACGAGCACACCTTCATGGTGCCGGTGGGCATCAAGTACATCGAAGAGCAACGCCGGACGGATAACCGCTACAAAGGCATCAAGGACAAAGATTTACCCGCCAACTGGCGCGACATTCTCTTGATCGGCGGCGAAGAGTCCTCCGGGCTGACCACGCGCGGCCACGTCACCGACAAAGACGGTATTTGGGCCAACCTGCTGATCATGGATATGCTGGCTTACTACGGCACGCGTGAAGAAAAACCGCTTACGTCCGTACGGGCCATCTGGGAAGAGACCTGCGCGTTGCCCGGTTGTTGGATTTCGTACGGCGGCCGTGAACCGGAATCGAACACCGGCCGCACCGACGTAGACGCCGTGCTCGAAGCCAAAGAGGACCTGATCAACGATTATCTGGAGGCCTTTGGCCCCGGCAAGGAAAACAAACTGGCAGGCCTGGACATCGTTTACGCCGGCGGGGTGCGATACGATATCGCCGAAATGCAATTGCGCGACAGCACCGGCGACGACCGCCACTACCTGCGGGTGCGTTCGTCGGGCACCGAGCCGATCAACCGCATTTATATCGAAAGCTCCCGCCCCGAAACCGCTAAGAAGCTGATGCAGAGCGTCCTGGCCCACCTGGAAAGCCTGATCACCCGCGAACTGCTAGAGGCTGCGACGGAGTGGCGCTTCGTCGATGTGCTGACGGTCACCAAACTGACCGATTCTGCCTTACAGGCGGCCAAAGATGCAATCGCCAAGCACGGATGGCAAAAACAAGACATCCTCACCAAACTATCCATCGTCGTCAACGATCCGGAGTACCTGGAAGGCCGCAACCGCCGGGCGACGGAAAAGTGGCACGCAGCCTTGCGGTAAACGCAACGGCGTTGGCCACTGGAAGGGCAAACGCACTCAAGGCATCCTTCCAGTGGCCAACCTTTTCTCTGCCATGTTTACAGACACTCACTGCCACCTCAATTTCAACGCCTTCGACGCCGACCGCACGTCGGTGATCGAACACGCCCGGCGTGTGGGCGTCGAACGCATCCTGATTCCCGGCATCGACATCGAAAGCAGCCGGCAGGCGATCGGCCTGGCGCAGTCGTTCACGGAAATCTATGCTGCGGTGGGTGTGCACCCGCACGATGCCGCAACCTGGGACAAATGTACGCCTGACGATTTGCTGGCGCTGGCACAGCACCCCAAGGCCGTCGCCCTTGGGGAAATTGGGTTGGATTACTATCGCCATATTTCCCCGCGTGACGTACAGCAAAACGTTTTCCACATACAGTTGGAGCTTGCCGCCAAGTGGCAGCGGCCTGTTATCATCCACTGCCGTGACGCCGAGGCGGACGTATACAAAATCCTGCATAACTGGTGCGCGGGCCTGTGGGCGGAACGCTCACCGTTGGCCAGGCACCCGGGGGTGCTCCATTCCTTCTCAGGCGACAAGGATTTCGCCGCAGCGGTGATCCAACTCGGCTTTTTTATCGGTATCACCGGACCGGTCACTTTCAAAAACGCACAAAAACTCCAGGAGGTTGTCTGCGCCAGTCCCCTGGACCGCCTGTTGATCGAGACCGATGCCCCGTTTTTGACACCCGCCCCCTATCGCGGCCAGCGCAACGAGCCAAGCCATGTACGCCTGGTTGCAGAAAAAATTGGCTCCCTAAAAGGCTTAAGCGTTGAGGATGTAGCCAAAGCAACCAGCCAAAACGCAAGCACGTTATTTAACAATTGGAGAGTCTGACTGCGTGGAATCGTTTTTTGAACTTGTTCAGGAACAACTTCTTCAGGTCGAAGAGCACATTCAAGCCCAGGCTGAGGGCTACCATCCGGAGTTACACGCCGCTTTAGAACATTTGCTTGCTTCGGGGGGCAAACGGATTCGCCCAACGCTGGTCTTGCTTGCCGGGCAAATGCTCGAAGTCCAGGCAGGGCCATTGATCACCCTGGCCGCAGCGGTCGAACTGCTGCATACCGCCACGTTGGTTCACGATGACTTGATCGATGGCTCGCTGCTGCGGCGAGGAAATCCCACCTTGAACGCGCGCTGGTCGCCGGCGGCAACCGTGCTCACAGGCGATTTTCTCTTTGCACGGGCGGCAAAGCTGGCGTCGGAATTAAACTCTCCCCCGGCGCTGCGGGTTTTTTCGAACGCACTGGCTACGATCGTCGACGGCGAAGTGAGGCAAATGTTTATCAGCCGCGGCCAGGCCAACCGCCAAGACTACGAGCAACGCATCTACGCCAAGACAGCATCGCTGTTCGAAGCGTCGATGGTTACGATTGGCATTTTGAGCGAAGCCGGTGAAAGTATACGCACAGCGCTCAAGCAGTTTGGGTACGAACTGGGAATGGCTTTCCAAATCGTCGACGATATTTTGGATTTCACCGGGGAACAGTCCACCGTCGGGAAACCGGTTGCCAGCGACTTACGCCAGGGCTTGGTGACGCTTCCGGCGCTTTATTACCTGGAGGCCAACCCACACAACACCGAAATGCGTGCCATCTTGAACCAGGAAACGTACGACGAGGCCGACTTCGCCAGCTTGCTCGACCAGATTCGCAGCAGTGACGCGATCGCCCAAGCAGCCGAAGAAGCGCTCCAGTACAAAGCACGCGCCGTCCTTGCCGCCGGCAGCCTGCCTGACAGCAAGGAAAGAGTAGCGCTGCTCGAAATGGCCGACTATATCGTCAACCGCAGGCTGTAAGAAACGCTCCGGCGAGCGATCGTCAACCCACCCGTCACAGCCGGTCGCAGTCGGTCACCGAAAACAATGGAATGGGTCTCGCTACTTACCATCCTTCTGCTCGGCGCCGGTTTACTCATTTTTGGGTATGCGCTTGGGCGTCTTTCACATGCCAGGCACAGCAGCGGCCCGACAGCACACGCCGAATGGATGGACACGCTAAAAGAAGCCGAAGCTACAGCGACCCGGCTGGCAGCTGTTGTGGAACAGGCGCAAGAGATCATCGAAATTACCGATCTGAAGGGGAATATCGTTTACGTCAATCCATACTTTGAAAGCACCACGGGCTACTCAGCACACGAAGCGATCGGGAACAACCCCAGTATGCTCAGCAGTGGCGTACAAGATAAAAGCTTCTATCAGGCGTTATGGACGACGATCCGATCTGGGAAAACCTGGCAAGGCAATCTCGTCAACCGGCGCAAGGATGGCAGCCTGTACGACGAAGCCGCCACGATTTTTCCGATCAAAAATGCGTACGGCGAGATCATCAATTTCGCTGCCGTCAAACGTGATATTACCGAGAGCGTTGCGTTCGAACGTGCCATCCAACAAAGCGAGAAACGCTACCGCCTGTTGGCCGATAATGCAACCGATGTCATTTGGACGATGGATTTGGAAGGCCGCTTCACCTACATCAGCCCTTCCGTCAAGGCGCTGCGTGGATACACATCGGAAGAGGCGCAGCAGCAGCATTTTGAAGATGCATTGATGCCGCAGTCGGCTGCCGTGGCCCGCCAGGGTTTCAGTGATTTTCTACAGGCCATCCATGCCAAGGCCAAGCCATCTGACTTCACGCTCGAGTTGGAACAACGCTGCAAAGATGGCGGCAGCGTGTGGACGGAATCGCTGATCACGGCGATGTACGATGACGCCAAACAGATCATCGGCGCACTGGGGGTCACTAGGGATATCAGCGCACGCAAAGACGCCGAAGAAAAGCAAAAAGTGTATGCCCGCCAGCAAGAGCTGCTCACCGAGATCACCCAGGCCGCCATCGCCGAAATGGACTTTCAGGCCATGCTGCAAGTTTTGGCCGACCGGCTGGGGGAGCTGCTCACTGCAGATGGCTGCTATATCACCCTTTGGGATGATACAAAGCAGCAAGGCATTCCGGCCGCGGCCTACGGGCCTTTGCGTACCACCTACCCCAGGCCAGAGAGCCACGCGCGGCCAGAAGAATCGACGTTCACACGCCAGCTTTACAAAACCCGCCAGGCGCTGGTGGTCCCAGACGCCCTTGCATCACCCTACATCGCCCAGCGGTTAGCCAGGCGCTATCCATCCCGTTCGCTCCTGGGTTTACCACTGATCGCCAACCAGCGTTTTTTGGGTGCTGCGCTGATATCCTTTCACGACCAACATGACTTCACCGAGGAAGAGATCCGGTGGGGTGAACGCGCCGCGCAGCAAATTGCCCTGGCGCTGTTGAAAGCGCAGTTGTTGGCCGAGGCCCAGCGCCGTGCAACGGAAGCGGAAACCCTGCGCCTTGCTGGCGCAGCCGTTGCCGGCACGCTGCACCAGCAAGAGGCCATCGAACGCGTCTTGAACGAACTCAAACGCGTGGTGCCTTACGACAGTGCATCGGTTATGCTGCTACGCGAGGGTGAAATGGAAATCGTCGGCGAAAACGGCTTTTCCCAAACGGCCAACGTCCGCGGAAAACGCTTCCCACTCACAGAAGGGACTCCCAACGCAATCGTCTATCAAACCCGCCAGCCCTATCTGCTCGAGGACGCGCCGCTCCTTTATGAAGGCTTCCACCGCCCACCCGCCGATCAAATTCGGGGCTGGTTGGGCGTGCCCGTGCTTGCAAATGAAGCAATAATCGGTATGATCACGTTGGACAGCCACCAATCCGGCACGTTTACCCAGGAGCACGTCCGGCTGGCAAGCGCCTTTGCCGATCAGGTGGCCATCGCGCTCGAGAACAGCCGCCTGTTCGAGGAAACACAGCGCCTGGCGATCAGCGATTCGCTCACCGGGCTGTTCAACCGCCGTCACTTTATGGACCTGGCGCAGCGCGAGTACGAACGCGCACAGCGCTACCAGAAACCGCTTTCTCTGCTCATGCTGGATATCGATCACTTCAAGAAAGTTAACGACACCTACGGCCATCTCGCCGGGGACCTGGCCTTACAGGTGTTAAGCGATCTCTGCCGGAAGCAGTTACGTACATCTGACATCATCGGGCGCTATGGCGGCGAAGAACTGATCGTTTTGCTGCCTGAAACTGCCTCAGACGTCGCCAGAGCGGCTGCCGAACGCTTACGCCAGCAGACAGCCGCGCAGATCGTAAGCCGCGAACGCAGCAGCTTTTCCATCACCATCAGCCTGGGCCTGGCAACGCTCGATCCAACTTGCAAGAGCCTCGAAGAACTGATCGATCGTGCCGATCAGGCACTCTACCGATCGAAAAAACGGGGACGCAATTTACTGACCGTCCATACCCTCGCGTAAAAGCGCTTCGCCTTCACCACTTTCTCCTATACTATCCCAAAAGCGCCGGATGACTTCCTGCGCCAGGGTGACGGCCTCCCTGCCTTCCAGGTAAATCTGCCCACCGGCTATGGTGCCGTGGCCACCGGCACGGCCGAGGGAATGAACGGCCTGCTGGATGAGCGCGCCGGCATCGGGGCCAAAAGGCTCAGTACGCAAGGCCACGTGCAGCACATCCTGGAACTTGCCGACGCACAACGCGGCCTGCATCCCACTCAAACGGATGAGCAAGTCCGCAACGTCGGCTGTCATATCCGGACGGTGGAGGTCACCTATCCAGGCCACGATAGAACGTTGATTCACCCGGGCAGCCTGCAGGCTGGTATACAGGCTGCGAAAGTACTCGCGCTGGCGGCGGGCCTGTTCCACGGAAATCAGTTCGTCTCGATCGATCAACGGGATTAATTCGATGTAAACGGCTTTGTCCGCTTCAGAAACGTTGCGCGAGAGACCCAAAGTATCTGCGCTCAGTCCATAGAACATGGCCGTCGCCAAGGGCGGCTCAGGGGTGATATGGACGGCCTGCAAGTACTGGTAAATCAAGGTAACTGTCGAACCTATTCCGGTGCGCACATCTGCATAAGCGGCGCTGTGTGTGGCTTCGCGCAAAGGATTGTGGTGATCGAAAACCAACAACGGCACAGAAGTCTCCGGCAAACGATTGTTCCCGGCGCCGGGCTGTGTATCCACCATGGCCACCGCCGAAAAAGCGCTCAAATCTGGCAGGGTTTCGTGCGGTTCCCACTCGGGAGTCAGTTTTTTCAGCATGGCCAGGTTTTCGGCGCGCGCCACGACGCCGCTGTAAACCAAGCGCGAGGGAACGTTCCAGGCCAGGTGGAAGAAGGCCGCCAGAGCCTTCCCGCTGGCCAGGGCATCGGGGTCGGGGTTGTCGTGCGTGACGATCAGGACCGGGCCTGCGCCAACAGCCCGGCACAGGGCGCCCAAGCGATGCTCATCGACGTATGTGTAAAATTTATTCATCGGTATGCTGCCATGCAGCGCCCTCACGGAGCCACGATCGAAAGCGGCCAGATCAGCGGCACGAGGCTTACGGCCAGGAGGTAAATCAACACCGTGAGGGGTGCGCCAACCTTCAAAAAATCGACAAAACGGTAACGCCCAGGCCCATAGACCATCAAACAGGCCGGCTCGAGCGGGGTCAGATAAGACGTACTCGCCGCCACGGCAATCATGATGGCAAACGTGCGCGGGTTCAGGCCAAGCTGCACGGCCAGTTGCAGCGCAACCGGCACGACCACGGCTGCCGCGGCCTGGTTAGACATCGGTTGGGTGAGCAGGACGGTGAGAAAGAAAAAAGCCGTCAACAACCACACGGGGTGCCAGTTGCCGACCACGCGAATGATTTGTTCGGAAAAGAAAACCGCCGCACCGGTGTGTTCCATCGCAGCACCCAAAGCGAGCATACAACCGATCAGGATCAACACCTTCCATTCCACCTGGCGATATGCCTCTTCGGGGGTAATGCAGCGCGCCAGGAAAACGAGCAGGGCGCCCAAGAGCACCGCCACCGGCAAAGCAATCACGTTGAAAGCGGCCAGGCCCAGCACAAGGCCAAAGATTCCGATCGAAGTCCAGGCCCGCCGCCGGTTGAAGGGACGTATGTCTACAACGCCGAGCACATCGAAGGCGTTTTCAGCTTTCAACGCGGCGATTTTTTCGCGCGTACCCTGCACCAGCAACACATCACCCATCCGCAGGCGGGTATGGGCGATGCGGGTGTAGACCGTCCCCGTGTGACGGCTGATCGCCAGAACCTGGATTTGGTAGCGCTCGCGCGCCCGCAAGCCACTCAACGTCCGCCCGATAAACATGGAACGAGGCAAGATGACCACTTCGGCCAGGCCTAACGCCTCGGCCTGTATATCGGGGTCGGCAAACTTGGCATCAGCCTGGATATCGATTCCACCCACATCCTTTACCCGCAGAATCGCATCGTGCGACCCTTCTACCAAAAGGACATCGCCGGATGCCAACTGCGTTTCGGCAGGCGGCACAAGGTAGCGGTCGTTACCGCGAATTACGCTCAAAACTGTCAGGTCCAGATCGCGGCCGAGGCCCGATTTCGCCAACGTTACCCCGGCCAAGGGCGATTCGTCCGGGATGCGCAGTTCTGCCAGGTAAGGCCGCAAGCCAAAATCGTCCGTATCCGACGGCGGCGTACGGTCGGGAATCAAGCGCTGCCCGATGGTCCACATATACAGCAAGCCGGCAAGCCAAATCGGCAAACCAACCATCGTCAGTTCGAACATACCGATGGGCGCCAGCCCGCCCTGGCGCATCAACCCACTGACCACGATATTGGTCGATGTGCTGATCAGGGTAATGGAACTGGATAAGATCGCGGCAAAGGCGAGTGGCATCAACAAGCGTGAAACGTTAAAGTTCGTGCGCCGGCTCAAGCCCAAGACGACCGGAAGAAAAAAAGCTGCCGCCGCAGTGTTGCTGATGAACGCACTCAGCGCGCTGGTGGCAAGCATCGTCAACACCAGCAAGCGTTCCGGGCGTTCGTGTGTAACGCGCAAAAAAACGCGTCCGGCCATTTCGACCACACCGGTTCGCATCAACGCAGCGGTCATGATCAACAAGCCCAACAGCAGCAACACCGTTTCACTGCCAAAGCCGGCAAAGGCCTTTTCCACGGGCAACAAGCCCGACAAGATCAACACCAAAAGCACGCCCAGCGCGGTCACATCTGCAGGAACCCACTCAAAAGAAAAGAGCACCAGTGCAACGATGAGAATGACCAACAACAAGAATATGGCGAATGTCATAAAGTTTATTCTACCACCCTGGGCAGTTTCGGAATGCGGATCAAACAAGTGTGTGCACGTGCCGTGCTTGCCACGCGCCGGAAGTTTGCAGTAAAATATCCAGGCGTTATCTTTTGACTCTTCCACATCCGGGCACAACGACGAACGGGGAGGAATATACGGCACGGAAAGCGGGAGAGCACTTTTTTTTCGCGGAGAATTTCAATGATTTCTTTTCCTGAAAAGTTCGTATGGGGTGCGGCGGCTGCGGCGTATCAAATCGAAGGCGCAGCGTACGAAGACGGCAAGGGCCTTTCGGTATGGGATACGTTCTGCCGCCGGCCGCGCGCCATCTGGAGCGGGCACAACGGCGAGAACGCCTGCGATCACTATCACCGCTGGCGCGAGGACGTTGCGTTGATGAAATCGATTGGCCTGAAGGCTTACCGCCTCTCGCTTTCCTGGCCGCGTCTGCTGCCCGAAGGAAGAGGGAAAGTGAACGAAAAAGGAGTGGCTTTCTACGATGCTTTGATCGATGCCTTGCTGGCAGCCGGCATCCAGCCCTACGTCACCCTGTTCCATTGGGATTACCCACACGAGCTTTTTCTGCGCGGAGGTTGGCTGCACCCCGACAGCGCCGACTGGTTCGCCGAATACGCCGGCCTGGTTGCCCAGAGGCTGGGGGACCGGGTGAAGTACTGGATAACCCACAACGAACCCCAGGTCACCATCGGAAACGGGCACCTGGAAAACCACCACGCTCCCGGCATTAAGCTTGCCTTTCAGGATTCTCTGTTGGCCGCCCACAACCTGCTACTTTCACACGGCAAAGCCGTCATGGCCCTGCGAGCCAACGCCGCACAACCGCTGCAAGTCGGCTTTGCACCGGTGGGAAATGTCAAGTTCCCGGCCAGCGAAAGCGAAGCCGACATCACCGCAGCCCGCCGGGCTATGTTCGCCATCCACGATCGCCACTTCTGGAACAACACCTGGTTCTCCGATCCCGTCTTTTTGAAACAGTACCCCGCAGATGGCCTGGAGCGCTTCGCAAAAGACATGCCTGCCATCAAAGCCGGTGACATGGACGTCATCGCCCAGCCGCTTGATTTCTACGGCGTCAACATTTACTTCGGCGAGTGTATACACGCCGGCGATGACGGACAGCCGGAAAACGTGGCCTTTGCCCCGGGCCACCCCATGACGACGATGGGCTGGTATGTCTCGCCCGAAGTCCTGCGCTGGGGCCCGCGCTTTCTGTACGAACGTTACGGCAAACCGATTTACATTACCGAAAACGGCATGGCCAACACCGATTGGGTGGCCGCCGACGGAAAAGTGCACGACCCCCAACGCATCGATTTCACGGCGCGTTACCTGCACCAGCTCCGCCGGGCAATCGCCGACGGCGCCGAGGTTGCCGGATATTTTTACTGGTCGGTTATGGACAACTTCGAGTGGTCACAAGGTTACAAGCAGCGCTTCGGCCTGGTGCACGTCGATTACACCACGCAGCAGCGCACGTTGAAAGATTCGGCGCTGTGGTACCGGGACGTGATCGCCAACAACGGCGAAAACCTGTAACCAGCCCTTTTCGAGCACACAGAAGGAGTTTTCCCATGCAAGCAATGACCGGAATCGAGCGCATCCACAACATCCTCAAACGCCAACCCGTCGACCGGATCGGCGTTTTCGAGCATTTCTGGAACGACACGCACCAGGCCTGGGTAGACAAAGGCCACCTGCAACCCGGCGAGTGTTACGAAGATCACTTCCACTACGACATGCAGCTTTGCTGGGCCTTCAATATGGTGGCCGACCTCGACTTCGTTCCAGAGATCGTGGAAGAGACCGAAGAGACGATCTTGCAGCGCGACGGCAACGGGGCGCTCTTGCGCCGGCACAAGCTGCACGATGCCACCCCGGAGCACGTCGATTTTCTCGTCAAAGACCGCCGCACCTGGGAAGAGCACATCAAGCCCAGGCTGACGCCCGACCGGCGGCGCATCGACTTTGCCGGTTACCGCGCCGCCAGGCAACACGCCGCCGAACAGGGGCGTTTCTTCTGCTGGAGCGGGGTCAACGTCTTCGAGTTGATGCATCCGGTGGCCGGCCACCAGTACATGCTGATGGGGATGGCCGCCGATCCCGACTGGGTGAAAGACATGGTGGACACTTACGCGTCCTTGACGGTGCAACTGCAAGAAATCCTTTTCGCCGAGGAAGGTTGCCCCGATGGGCTGTGGTTCTACGAAGACATGGGCTACAAGCAGCATCCCTTCATGTCGCCGCGCATGTATCGCGAGATCGTCCAACCCGGCCACACGATGACCATCGATTGGGCAAAAAGCAAATGCCTGCCGGTGATCATGCATTCCTGCGGCTACGTGGCGCCCCTGCTGCCCGGTATGATGGAGGCCGGCATCGACGCGCTGCAAGTGATCGAAGTCAAAGCCGGGATGGATTTGCTCGATTTGTATGCCCGGTACGGCGAGCGCCTGTCATTCATCGGCGGCATCGACGTGCGCTGCCTGTACAACAACGATAAAGCGGAAATCGACCGCGAACTCGAAGCGAAAATCCCGATCGTAAAGGGCCACTACGGCTACGTGCTGCACTCCGATCACTCGATACCGAATAACGTAGACCACGACGTGTACCGCTATTTCATCGAGAAAGGCCTGGCGCTCGGGCAGTACGAAAGCTGATCGCCTGGCGCGCTGCCGTTAGCGGGCAAAAAGCCTGGCATACCTTTCATAGGAGTTCCTTCATGCTTGAATGGTACCAATACATCCTCGTTGCCCTGGCCGCCGTTGGCGCCGGGCTGGTCAACGCCCTGGCCGGCGGCGGGACGCTGATCACCTTTCCCACCCTGATCGCCATGGGCTTGCCGTCGATCCATTCCAACATGACCAACACCGTGGCCCTGCTGCCCGGGTACCTGGGCGGCATCATCGGCCAGAAGAAAGACCTGCAAGGCCAGCGCAAGCGCCTGTTACGCTTCATCCCGGCCGGTGCGATAGGCGGCCTGCTCGGTGCGCTGCTGCTCAAGGTCACCACCGAAAAACTGTTCAGCGACCTGGTGCCTTACCTGATCCTGATCGCTTCACTCCTGCTGGCGATTCAAGGTCCCGTCAAGGCCTGGCTGGCGAAACGCGCCGCCGTAGCGGGACGCAAAAACACATCGGAAGGCTGGGCTATCCTTCCCGTAACCGCCGCCGCCGTGTACGGTGGATATTTTGGTGCGGGCCTGAGCGTCATCATCCTGGCCGTGCTCGGCCTGGTAGTCGACGATAACCTGACCCGTCTGAACGCCGTCAAGCAGGCCATCTCCTTTAGCGCCAACTGCACCGCCGCAGCCTTTTTTGCCTTTTCCGGGCTGGTTGACTGGCCGGTGGCTCTGGTGATGATGGTCGGTGCGCTGGCCGGCGGGATGCTCGGCGGGAAACTCGCCGGGAAAATCAAAGCAAGCACCCTGCGCTGGCTGGTGGTGACGCTCGGCGTGGCGATCGGCGTGGCCTACCTGTTGCGTTAACGCAGCCCTTTTCTTATGCAACCGTTTCCACTGCCCGTTGAAGTTTCTCTCGACCAGTGCATCAAGTGCAATATCTGTGTGACGGCCTGCCCGGTGATGGCCGTTACCGATCTGTTTCCCGGCCCCAAGTATGAAGGGCCGCAGGCGGGGCGCTTTCGCCAGCCGGGACAGGAAAGCCCCGATCGTTCCGTCGATTATTGTTCGGGCTGCCGGGTGTGCAATATGATCTGCCCCACCGGCGTCAAGATCGCTGAGATAAACGCCCGCGCCCGCAGCGAAATGGTCGAACAGGGCAAGGTCCCGCCGCACAAGCGCCTGCGCAACAACCTGGTGGCACGCGCCGCCACCCTGGGCGCTGTGGCGCAACCGGTGGCTCCCCTGGCCAACCTGGCCATGGGCCTGAAACCTGCCCGTTGGGTGGCCCACCACGCGCTGGGCATACACCAGGACGCGCCTTTTCCGCCGTTTTCCAGCGAGAAGTTTAGCCGTTGGTTCGCCCACCACGCAAGTTCTCCGGCAAGCAATGGGCAAAAACGCGTCGTTTACTTCCACGGCTGTTCGACGCAGTATTACGAACCGCGCGTCGGAAAGGCCGCCGTGCGCGTGCTGGAGGCGCTTGGCTTCGAGGTAATCGTACCGCCCCAAAACTGCTGCGGCCTGCCACTGCTGTCCAACGGTGAGTTCGCAGCGGCGCGCAAGTACCACCAAAACAACGTGCATTCGCTGGTTGCCTACGCCCGGCAGGGCATTCCGATCGTCGGAACATCAACCAGCTGCACGCTGACGTTGAAAGAGGAGGCCCCCGAGTTGTTGGACATGCACGACGAAGATACGCAGCTCGTCGCCGGCGCCACGTACGACTTCAACGAGTTCATTTTGCCGGTCCTCCAGGCCCAAGAAGCCGGGCTACGCTCCCTCGGCCTGCCGCCGCTTCCTTACCACATCCCCTGCCAGTATCGCGCCCACCGCATCGGCAAGCCTGGCCTGGCAGTGCTCGGCCTGATTCCTGGCCTGGCGATCGAAGACGGCGGTCACGCCTGCTGCGGCATCGCCGGGACGTACGGCTACAAGACGGAGAAGTATGACATCGCCATGGCCGTTGGGGAAGCGCTGTTTGACTGGGTAAAAGCCTCCGGCGCGCCACTGGCAGTATGCGACAGCGAAACCTGCCGCTGGCAGATCACGCATGCTACGGGCATCCCGGCCGTTCACCCGGTGGAACTGCTGGCTGCGGCGCTGGGCTGCGCCGTCGAAGGGCCGCTCAAAAAGCAATTGAAGGGCTGTTGAAAGACAATCAAGGCCTGCTCCGTGCATTCTGCACAGAAAAGCAATCAGAACGGGGTTAGGGCCAGGGCCGCTCCGCTATATGCGGATTAAGGAGCATACATGCAAACGCGTAAACTCGGCTACACCGATCTGTACTTTTCGACCATCGGACTCGGTACCTGGGCCATGGGCGGCGAATGGCACCGCGGCTGGGGGCCGCAGGATGACGTCCTCTCCATCGACACGATTCACCGCGCCATCGATGCAGGCGTCAACTGGCTCGACACGGCGCCCGTCTACGGCCTGGGGCATTCGGAAGAAGTGGTCGGCAAGGCGCTTGCCGGGCGACGTGACCGCATGTGGATCGCCACCAAATGCTGCCGCCACTTCGACACGGCCACAAAGACCCTTTTCAACCGGTTCGATGCCAAAAGCCTGCGCGCAGACTGCGAAGCCAGCCTGCGCCGGCTGGGCGTCGAAAGTATCGACCTGTACCAGATTCACTGGGCACCGGAAGGCTCCGAGGAAGCCTGGGCCGTCATGCCCGAGCTGATCCGTGAGGGCAAAATCCGCTACGCCGGGGTGTCGAACTGCTCTGTCGAGCAGATGAAAAAGCTCCAGGCCATTCACCCGATCGCCTCACTTCAACCTCCCTATTCCCTGCTGCGGCGCGGCATCGAGGCCGAAATCCTGCCTTTCTGTGCAGCCAACCAGATCGGCCTGATCGTCTACGGATCGCTCGAAGAAGGCCTGCTGTCGGGCAAGATGACCCCCGAACGGATCGCTAACCTGCCGGCCGATGACTGGCGGCACGGCGATGCGCGCTTCAACGAACCCCAGTTGCGCCAACACCTGGCCCTGGTGGAAGCGTTGCGCCCGATCGCAGCCGGCTGTGGGTGCAGCGTGGCGCAGCTGGTCATCGCCTGGACGCTACGCAACCCGGCAGTGACCGCCGCTATCGTCGGCGCACGCCGGCCAGAGCAAATCGAGGAAACCGCCCTGGCCGGCGACCGGGAGTTATCGCCGGAAATTCTGGCATCGGTTGCCCAAACCGAATCCCTTCGGGTATAATCGCAGCAGCGTGCGATGGAAAGCCTTCGGGCATTAACTTCAAGCCACCCAAAACCGCCAGTTGAATATCTTTTTTAGGAGAACAATGTGGGAGACGCCAACACATCGGTAGATTTTCTTTTTGTACACGTACCGAAGCGTTCGAATTACTACAAGCCCCTGGACGATTTCATGTTCATCAACTACATTCCAATGGGCCTGTTTGCGCTGTGCGATCTCCTCAACAAGCGCGGGATTTCATCGCGCATCAAGCACGCCGGGCTGGAAACCATCCTGGATGAGAATTTTTCAATGGCCCAGTGGGTAAAAGACAGGCGGGTCAGGATCGTCGGGCTTTCGCTGCAATGGCACTTCCAGGCTTTCGACGTTATCGACCTGGCCCAAAAGATCAAAAAGGCCAGCCCCGAAACGGCCATCCTGTTGGGTGGATTCACGGCCAGTCGCTTCACACGCGAGATCATGGAAAGCTTTCCCGAGATCGACGCTATCATCGCCGGAGACGCCGAAGGCGGGCTGCCAGCCTTTGCACAGACCGTCTTGCAGCAAACGAACGACTTCACGCATGTGGCCAACTGTACCTGGCGCTCGGGTGGGGAAATCATCGAGAACGGCGTTACCTTTTCGGCGCAGCCCGCCGATCTGGAAGGGCTGGATTTCGCCAACCTGTCTCTGCTCGATCATTACGAGCAGTACCGCGATTTTTTCCGCCTGCCCATGCACTGGATGAACAACGCCGACCTCGAAGCCAACATGAAACGCAAACTCGGCGCAGCGCGGCTGTTCCCATTGGCGGTCGGGCGCGGCTGCGCCGTCAACTGCACGTTCTGCGGCGGCAGCCGGGATGCGCATTGGCGCCTGTTCCACCGCGAGCAGCCCTTCTTCCGCCCGGTCGAGTCGGTCGTCGACAGTATGCAAGCGGCGCTGTCGTACGGGTACAACGGTTTTCTGGTCAGCTTCGATCCGACGCCGGGAGACGATTCTTACTACCTCGAACTGATGGCGGAGGTGCGCCGACGCGGCCTGCGCTGTGGCATCAACTACGAAGCCTGGGGCCTGCCCGGCCGGGATTTTATCGATGCCTTCGCCCAGACTTTCGATCTCAAGAGTTCATATATCGCCCTTTCGCCGGAAAGCGGTGTGGAAGAAATCCGCCGCAAAAACAAGGGCGCTTTCTACAGCAACCAGCAGCTTGTCGAGACGCTGGAATACCTGCAAACCCGGCAGGTGCCCGCCATGATCTACCTGACGATGGGCCTTCCCGGCGAGACGATTACCCACATCCAGCAGACCAACGTGTTTGCCCGCCACCTGCGCAAGCGGTTCAACGACATCCTTGCGGGCATCATCTGCCTTCCGATCCAGATCGAACCGACTTCGGCGATTTTCGAAGACCCGTCCTGCTACGGCGTGAGGTCCAACCGGGCCTCTTTCATGGATTTTTACCGAGCACACAGCGACAGTCACAGCGGGCCTTACGTCTACCCCGGTTTTGCGCTCGACTCAATCAACCCAGACGAAAAAGCCTTTGCCGAGATCCTGCTCGAAGAACGTTGCAACAACTACTGCTTCCTTTCCCCTACGCTGTTCGGCCGGTTCCACGCAAACTTTATCGGTAAGTTCCTCTGTAACCGGCTCCATGCCGGGTGGCAGCGGCAAGGCCATGGCAAGCCGGCCGCCGAGCGAAAAACGTTCGTTTGACTTTGGAGGTAGTTTCTTATGGATAACACGCACGCAGCAGCAGTGGATTTTTTGTTCGTTCACGTACCCAAACGTTCGAATTACTACAAACCCCTCGATGACTTCATGTACATTAATTACCTCCCCATGGGGGTGCTGGCGCTGTGCGACTTGTTGAACAAAAACGGTATCGCCTCGCGCATCAAACACCTGGGGCTGGAAACGATTCTCGACGAAAACTTTTCCATTGCCCGATGGGTGAAAGAAAACGGAATCAAAGTCGTAGGGATTTCACTCCACTGGCACTTCCAGGCCTTCGACGTCATCGACGTGGCCCAAAAGATCAAACGAGCAAGTCCGCAAACGACCATCGTCCTGGGCGGTTTCACGGCCAGCGGCTTTAGGCGTGAAATCCTGGAAAACTTTCCCGCCATCGACGCCATCGTCAGCGGCGATGGGGAAGGGAGCGTAGTACCCTTCGCACACGCCGTCTTACAGGGCCAAAAAGACTTCTCGGAAGTCCCCAACTGCACCTGGCGGGCGAATGGCGAAGTCGTCGAAAACGGGATCACGTTCACGGCACAGGCATCCGACCTGGAAAAACTGGACTACGCCAACCTGAGCCTGCTCGATCACTATGGCGAATATCGCGATTTCTTCCGCTTCCCAATGTACTGGATGAATAACGCCTCCATCGCACAAAACCTGAAACAACGCTTGGGGCCTGAGAAGCTCTTCCCGTTGGCTATCGGGCGCGGCTGTCTGCACAATTGCCCGTCGTGCGGCGGCAACCGGGAAGTGCACAAGTGCCTGTTCGAGCGCCACGCGCTGGTTTACCGTCCCGTAGAGGGCGTCGTCGACACGATGGAAAAGGCCCTTTCGTATGGCTACACAGGTTTCATCATCAGCTTCGATCCGACCCCGCGCGATGACCGCTATCACCTGGACATGATGGCCGAAATGCGGCGGCGCGGCGTTCGCTGCGCCGTCAACTTCGACGCCTGGGGGCTGCCCACGCGTGCCTTTCTGGATGCATTCCGCGAAACATTCGATCTCAAGACATCTTACGTAGCTATCTCGGCCGAAACCGGCTCCGAAGAACTGCGCCGCAAAAACAAGGGGGCATCCTTCACCAACCAGGAACTCTTCGACACACTGGCCTACATGAAGGCGAAGAACATTCCCGTGGTGATCTACCTTGGCCTGGGAATGGCCGGCGAAACGAAAGCCCACGTCGCCGAGACAGCCGCCTTTGCGGCGAACATCCGCAGGGAATTCGGAAAAATCTTGCAAGGCATCCTTTGCTTACCACTGCAAATCGAACCGCATTCTGCTATGTTCAGCGACCCCGATGCTCACGAAATCAGCTCGCAAATCGGCAGCTTCATGGACTACTACCACCTGCATGGCCGGAGCGATAACGGCCCGATCACGTACACCGGCTATGCACCCAAGTCGCACAACACTAGCCCAGAAGGTTTCGACGCCATGGTGCTGGAACAACGTTGCAAGCACTACTGCGTCATCAATCCGCGCTTGTTTGGCAGGATTCCCATCCCCTTCCTGTCGAAAGCCATTTGCGATCGCAGCCATGCGGCCTGGAAGCGCCGTGGCTTCGGCAAACCCGCCCCGGAAAGGAAAACTTTCCAGTGAAAGTCGCCGAAGTTGTAGCGCATAGCTTTCGCCTGGTTGCTTTCGATCTCGACCAAACCCTCTTCGGCGACGATCTCACGCCCTCGCTGCGCGTCCGGAAGGCCATTGCACAGGCCCAGGCGCAAGGTGTGCTGGTCACCCTGGCCACCGGGCGCGAAGCCGGTTTTACCTCCCAGTACGCACGCCTGTTCGACCTGCAAGCGCCCATCATCTGCTTGCAAGGAGGCCTGATCTACGACTTTCGCCGCGAACGCGTCTTGCACGAAACTCGCCTACCCGAAAGCTTTTTGCCTGAAATCGTTTCGGCCGCCGAGCGCTATGGCTGGAATCTTCATTGGGAGATGGCCGACCGGCTGTATTTGCCGCAAGAATCAAACCACCCGGCGGCGTTTTTCGAGCTGCTGCGTGCCAGCCGGTGGTCACGCCTTACACACCTGCTCGACGTACCCGAGGCGCCTCACAAATTCCTGGTCGTCCTCAACGCTCCGGGCGAGCGGGCACAAGTGCTGGCCCAGGTTCAGAAGACCTTTGGGCAGCAGCTGCACATCGTTCCTTCGCACCCGCTGCTCATCGAAGGCGTCCCCCGTGAAGTGGACAAAGGCCAGGGGCTGGCGTGGCTGGCAAACTACCTGCACATCTCACCTGCACAAGTCATGGCGGTTGGCGATAACGACAATGACATTCCTATGATAGAATGGGCAGGGAAGGGTGTCGCCATGGGGCACGCATCCCCTGGTGCAAAGTCCGCTGCCGACTGGATCGCTCCCGATTTAACCTGCGATGGCGCCGCCATCGTTATCGAGAAATTCATCCTGACAGAAGAGAATGCGCGATGAACGAACAACCCGTTTACTACGATACCCTAAACCGCATCCACAAAGTAATCACTCGGGGGTTAGACGTCACGATTGACAAAAGCCTGGCCTTTGCCAAAACAGGTTTCCCAGATAAAGCCATTGCAACCGGTTTTTTCCGTTACGTAAAGAGCTGCCTGATTACACTCTACGCCCACCACGTGACGGAAGACGAGGTGGCATTTCCGTTTTTTCAACGGCGCGTACCCTCCTTGCGCCTGGATGGGTTGATCATGCAGCACCAGCAGATGGTACCTCATCGCGAAACGATCAAAGCGCTGATCGAAAAAGCTGCCGACGAACCCGAGACCGATCTAAGCGTGTTGCTGACCAAGGTTGCCGAGTCGGCCACCAACCTGCGTACCCTGTGGTTGATGCACATCAACGCCGAAGAGAGTTATTTCACGTCCGAATCGATCACCTCTTTACAGTTATCCAAGGAAGAGCAGGCCAACATTATTCGCCAGACGGTCGAATACAACCAGAAGTACTGCCATCCCGCGGCCTGGGTTCTGCCATTTCTACTTTACAACCTGCGTGCCCACGATCGCGCCAAGCTGGCCGAAAACATGCCGCCGCAAATGATGAAGGTGCTCGTGCCCATCGTGTGGAAGAACGAATGGGCGCCGATGAAGCCTTTTCTATTCGACTAGCGGCCTGCCGGAGAGTGTTTTTGGTTGAGCGGGTTGGCCGTCAAGCTGGGGGCTATTGCCAGTGCAATTCCAAATCTGCAATTCGATAACCTGTTCCGCGTTGGATCAATCCAATAGCTGTTGAGCGGCACCCACCGAAGCGGGCTACGGCAAACTCCGCTTTGGAATTGCTACCGCCGATCTTGGTGCTTGACTTAAGCGCGAAAATTTACTATCATAAGAACGACTGGAAGCGCTTCCAGTCACACGAATTTACAGACGGACCCCATTCCATGGAAAAGCTAACCCTCGAAGACATCGCCAGACTCGCCGGCGTTTCACCGGCTACCGCATCGCGGGCAATCAACAATCGCCCGGATGTCAGCCCGGCCGTGCGCCAACGCGTTTCGGAGGTGTTACAAGAAACCGGCTTCCAACCCAATGCCGCCGCCCGTTCGCTGGCATCGCAGCGCAGCGACATGATCGGCCTGGTCATCTCGCGCACGGTGCAAAGCCTGTTCGCCGATCCTTACTTTCCCCGCCTGGCAGAAGGCATCGCCCAGGCATGCAACCAGCACCACCATACGTTTTCCCTTTTTGTCGAGTACGAGGTCGAAAGCATCTTTCGCCGCATTACCCGGCGCGGCCTGCTCGACGGGGTCATCGTCCAGGTCGAGGCGCTCGATAACCCCTTGCTTCCCAAGCTGCTCAAGACAACGCTGCCGATGGTCGTGCTCGGCCGCCCGCCGGCCGGCATGAATGTGAGCTACCTGGATGTCAACAACGTTCAAGGAGCCTACCGGGCGGTATCGCACCTGATCCGATTGGGCCACGAACGCATCGGCACGATCACCGGCCCGATTGCTTCCGGCTCCGGGCAAGATCGCCTGGCCGGGTACCGCCAGGCGCTCGCCGAACATGGTATCACACCGGATGAGGCCTGGATCGTCGAAGGTAATTACACCGAAGAAGGGGGCTACGCGGCTGCCCAGCAACTCATGCAGCAAAAACTCAGCGCCCTGTTCATTAGTTCCGATTCAATGGCGCGCGGTGTGATGCGCGCCATTGCGGAGGCTAGCCTTTCGGTCCCCGCAGACATCGCCATCGTCAGCTTCGACGATCTGCCGCCGGCAACGCTGAGCACGCCGCAGCTCACCACGATCCGGCAGCCGATCAAACGGGTCGGCATCAAGGCCGTCGAAACACTGCTCGACGTGATCGAACACGGCCCGCAACCGGCACGTGTCGAGATATTGGAAACAGAATTGATCGTACGCGGCTCTTGCGGCGCCAGCCTGCGCTGAAGAACGCAAGAGAAAGGAGGAAACATCCTACAGTTACCCACTCTCGAAAAAGTTCACCTGAACACCCGCCTTCTTTCGGCAAAGGGCAGCGAGCGTCCAGGCGAACACTCACACCCATTTTAACCGACATTTTGCTTTACCGGTTCATTGAAGCGTGCGGCTTTCAAGCAAGCTTCAGGCAACACAAACTTGGGCCGGAAAGCGTGCTCACAACATGGTGTTGTGGGCACGCTTTCCGGCCTGAGAACGAGAACTTTCAAAATAAGGAAACAGGGAAAGATGAAAAACAAGCAAACTTTCCTGGCAATTGGCAGCTTGGTCGGGGGGCTATTACTTTTGGTAGGATTTTATTTTCTGTTCGCACAAGCAGCAACAGCTGCGGCAGCGAGTTCGTTGGCCGCATCTCAGGTTACAGCTGCCGAAATGCCACTGATCGACGACTTCGAAAGCGGGTTACCACCCAATAACGGCGGCGCGACGCCGCCCAATGGTTGGATTCCATACACCGGAGGCGGTTCGATCATCACGACCACGGCGATCAGCAGTTCGCTGCCCGGGCAGCCCATCAACACTGCGGCTGCCATCACCTACACCATCACGGGCGGTGGTTGGGGTGGCGTCAGCCGTACCCTGCCCGCCAGCCAGGATTGGTCGGACTACGACGGTATCGGCTTCTGGCTGTACGGCACCAACTCCGGCAGAACGCTCGAGATCCAGGTCTTCGACAACCGCAGCAACAACAGCATCGACACATCCGAACGCTTCGTCGCTCCGCTGATCACCGACAACTTCACCGGCTGGAAGTACTTCACCCTGCCGTGGGCCACCTTCAACCGCAACGGTTGGCAGCCCGATGGCGCCCCCAACGACGGCTTTACCCTCACCCAGATGTGGGGGTACAACATGGCCTTTGCCGCGGGCGTCAGCGGATCGATCTACATCGACCAGGTAAAGGTCATCAAATTCAACATCATCGACGACTTCGAAAGCGGGTTACCACCCAATAACGGCGGCGCGACGCCGCCCAATGGTTGGATTCCATACACCGGAGGCGGTTCGATCATCACGACCACGGCGATCAGCAGTTCGCTGCCCGGGCAGCCCATCAACACTGCGGCTGCCATCACCTACACCATCACGGGCGGTGGTTGGGGTGGCGTCAGCCGTACCCTGCCCGCCAGCCAGGATTGGTCGGACTACGACGGTATCGGCTTCTGGCTGTACGGCACCAACTCCGGCAGAACGCTCGAGATCCAGGTCTTCGATAACCGCAGCAACAACAGCATCGACACATCCGAACGCTTCGTCGCTCCGCTGATCACCGACAACTTCACCGGCTGGAAGTACTTCACCCTGCCGTGGGCCGCCTTCAACCGCAACGGTTGGCAGCCCGATGGCGCCCCCAACGACGGCTTTACCCTCACCCAGATGTGGGGGTACAACATGGCCTTTGCCGCGGGCGTCAGCGGATCGATCTACATCGACGATGCTGGGCCGTATGGCGGCAATGCCGGGGCCGGATCGATCGATGTACAGTTCAGCCAAATGAGTTACAGCGTCGTCGAAGGAGAAACCGCCGTCGTAGCGGTCAGCCTGACAGCTCCGGCAATCTATACAGCAACCGTAAACTACGCCACATCAGCAGGCACGGCAATGCCCGGCGAAGATTACACAAGCGCAAGCGGCCAGTTAAGTTTCGCCGTAGGGAGCACCACGGTTACTTTCACGGTCCCCACCCTGGACGACGCCGAGGCCGAAGGCAATGAAACCGTTATCCTGACACTCTCCGATCCCGTAAGCGCCACCCTGGGAAGCAACAATCCGGCGACCCTGGTGATCGACGACAACGACGCCGCCCAACTGGCCCCGCAAAACGTGGCCCTGATCGACAGCTTCAGCGGCGGCCTTCCCGATGGTGTGGATGGCTACGGCAACACCATCGGCTTCATCCCCTGGACCGGAGGTGGCGCAGCCATCACCCTGACCACACCATCGGTTTCGGTGAGCGATCCGTTGTCGCTGCCCGTTCAGACCGGGGACAACGAACTGCTCCAGATCGATTCCAACGTCGGTGCGGGCTGGGCCGGCTATACCCATCTGTTCACGAACGCAGCCCTCGACACCTGGCTTAGCCAGGACTGGACCCCCTATGAAGGGGTGAGCTTCTGGGTCTACGGCAGCGGCTCCGGCGGCGACCTGAACATCGACATCTTCGACAACAAGACCACCACCGGTGACAGTTGCGAACGCTGGACCTACATTTTCGCCGACGACTTCACCGGCTGGCGCTACTTCGCCGTGCCGTTCGGCGATTTCGTGCGCAAGAGCTGGCAGCCGGGCGGCGCTCCCAACGATGGCCTGACCTTGACGGAAGTATGGGGCTACGCCTTCGGCTTCCCGGCCAACGTCGGCGCACGCACATATTTCATCGACAACGTCGGGGTGATGCTGCGCACGACAATCGTAGACGATTTCGATAACGGCGTACCAAGCGGCAGCGACAGTTTCGGGAACACGATCGGCTTCGTGACCTGGGGCAGCACCACGAACACGTTCCTGACGACCACGCAGGTGATCTCTACCAGCCCGCTGGCCTTCCCCCTACCCTTGGGCGGCAACGAGTTCCTGCAAGTCGATTACGACATCGCCAGCGGCGGGTGGGGTGGCTTTACCCACCTGTTTACCAATGCCGGCGTCGACACCTGGATCAACCAGAACTGGGTCACCTACGAGGGCATTAGCTTCTGGGTCTACGGCAGCGGCTCCGGCGGCGACCTGAACATCGACATCTTCGACAACAAGACCACCACCGGTGACAGTTGCGAACGCTGGACCTACATTTTCGCCGACGACTTCACCGGCTGGCGCTACTTCGCCGTGCCGTTCGGCGATTTCGTGCGCAAGAGCTGGCAGCCGGGCGGCGCTCCCAACGATGGCCTGACCTTGACGGAAGTATGGGGCTACGCCTTCGGCTTCCCGGCCAACGTCAACGCCCGTACCAACTATCTCGAACTGTTCACCGTGTACGGCAGCACAACGCCGCCCGCTCAGGACCCGAAGGTAAGCTTCGGTGCCATGGGCTACAGCGCCGTGGAGGGTCAGAGCGCGTCGATCAGCATCCGCCTGAACGTGGCGCTCACCACCCCCGTTACCGTCAGCTATGCCACCGGCAGCGGTACGGCCATCTCCAACCGGGACTATCTCGCCGTGGCCGGTAGCCACACCTTTGCACCGGGCGAAACCGAGTTCGTTTTCAACGTGGAAACCTTGGACGATATCAAATACGAGGGCAATGAAGCAGCCGGACTGCAACTAAGCGATGCCGTCGGCGCCGAACTTGGCTCGATCAGCCGGGTGGACCTGGCGATCCAGGACAACGACCCCTTCAACCCCTTGCTGATCGACGACTTCGAAACCATCCCCTACGCCTTCGATGCCTGGGGAAACATCGAACTGTCGATGACGGAGATCGTCAGCCCAAGCAGCATGGCCCTGCCCGGGCAGTGGCAGTACGAGAACGTCCTCGGCGTGAATGCAAGCGACAGCCGGACTTTCACGCCGGCCGGCTCTGGCTTCAGCCGCACGTTTGTCGAAAGTGAGGACTGGCGCAGCGCTGACGGGCTGGAATTCTGGTACTATGGCCAAAACAGTGGTGAAAAGATCAGCGTCACACTACAAGGCAACCGCCAATCCGATCCCGGCCCTTCGGGCTGGACGCTGGTGTGGAGCGACGAGTTCGAAGGCGCCGGCGGCTCGCCGGTCAACCAGGCCAACTGGACGCACGAAATCGGCGGGCATGGCTGGGGCAACGCCGAATGGGAGTACTACACCGACAGCACCGAAAACTCGTCAGTAGACGGCTCCGGCAACCTGGTGATCACGGCACGTGAAATCGAGGACGGCGCGGCGCCGCTGGAGTGCTGGTACGGCGACTGCACGCACACCTCGGCCCGCCTGGTAACGGCCAACAAGTTCGAGTTCACCTACGGCCGCGCCGAAGCCCGCCTGAAAGTACCCTACGGCCAGGGCATCTGGCCGGCCTTCTGGACGCTGGGCAACGACATCGGCACAGTGGGTTGGCCGGGCTGCGGCGAAATCGACATCATGGAAAACATCGGGCGCGAACCGAATATCGTTCACGGCACGATCCACGGGCCGGGTTACTCCGGCGGCAGCGGTATCGGCGGCGCCTACACGCTCGAGAGCGGCAACCTGGCCGACGATTTCCACGTTTTCGCCATCGAATGGGAACCGGAAGAAATCCGCTGGTACATAGACGGCACGCAGTATTTCACCGTTACCGTGAACGACATCCCGGCCGGCACCGAATGGGTCTACGACCACCCCTTCTTCCTGATCCTGAATGTGGCGGTGGGCGGTTACTGGCCGGGTTATCCCGACGCCAGCACCGTCTTCCCCCAAATGATGACGGTCGATTACGTACGCGTCTATCAAGGCCCCGACACGGCCGAGCGCCACGAAGCGCTCTTCACCGATAACTTCAGCGGCTGGCAGGAAGTCCGCCTGCCCTTCACGGCCTTCAACCGCAGCACGCAGCAGCCCGAGAATGCGCCCGACGACGGCTTCGATCTGGCGGAAATTTGGGGCTACGGTTTCGGCCTGCCGGCCGGCGCCGAGCAACCTGTTTATATCGATCAGGTGGCGCGCTTCAGCGGCGCGACCGCTCAGCCGACAGTGCAGTTCAGCGCCAGCGATTACACCGTGGACGAAGGCGGCGTGGTCACCATCACCGTCACGCTGGACGTTTCGTCGAGCGCACCGGTGAGTGTGACGTATACGACCGTTGACGGCAGTGCGCTTGCCGGCAGCGACTACCTGACCAGCACCGGCACGCTCGTCTTTGCCCCGGGTGAGATGAGCAAGACCTTCCAGGTGACGACGCGAAGCGACGACACAGTGGAGGGAAGTGAAACAGTCATCCTACGGCTTTCCGAGCCGCAAGGCGCAACGCTGGGTACCCCCCACGAGGCAAGCCTGGTGATTCAAGACACCACGACACGCTTCGTCGTCTACCTGCCGTTGATTTTCAAACCGTAAACACCTGGCCTCGAATCCGGGAGCGCGAGGAATTCCCGCGCTCCCGGCAGGCCAAAACCCGCAACACATGCCACAATTCACGCTCGATTCCAAACAACGTTTCGTCATCGAAGACTACCAGGCCATGCGCCCGTTTGCCAGCTTCCTGCCGGGGATTGCCGGCGAGTTGGGCGTGCCGCTGTGGGCGTTCTATGTCAACCGCGGGCAGGCAATCGCCAGCTTTGGCATCGAAAACAAGGACGCGCCGATCCTGGAGTTCGAACCGGCCAACAAGGCGTACCAAAACACTCCGAATAAGGGTTTCCGCACGTTTCTAAAGTTGCAGCGCGGTGCAGAAACGCAGTTCTACGAACCCTTCCGGCGCACCCCAATGGCTCTTCAAACGATGGCGATCGGCATGAACGACTTGGAATTGCAGGAAACCAATCCTGGCCTGGGCATCCAGATCGACGTGCGCTACTTTACCCTGCCCAATGAGAGCTTTGCCGGGTTGGCGCGCCAGGTGACCCTGCGCAACACCGGCGAAACGGCGCTCGAGGTCGCGATGCTCGATGGCCTGCCGGCAGTGGTGCCATACGGCGTCAACAACCTTTTGCTCAAAGAGCTGGGGCGCACGGTCGAAGCATGGATGGAAGTCTTCAATCTGGAAGCCAACATCCCCTTCTATTGCCTGCGCGCCTCAGTGATCGACCGCAATGAAGTCGAAACCTACCAGGCTGGCCACTTTGCGCTGGCCTTCGCCGATCCCGGCCCGGCGGGCGAGAACGGTGCAGGTGGCGCTCTCGCAGCCCTGGTCGACCCGGCCATCGTTTTCGGCTACGACACCACCTTCGCGCTTCCCGAACGCTTCATCGCCCACCCCCTGGACGACCTGCTGCGCACCCCACAGGTCACCTGCGGGCGGACACCCTGCGCCTTCTTCGCCCGCCAGGCGCACTTGGCCCCCCAACAGGCCCTCACCCTATACGGCCTGTACGGCCACGTTGGTGGCCTGGAAGTCCTCGAACGGCACATCCCGCGCCTGCTGCGGGCTGCTTATATCGCCGAGAAATCGGAAACAGCTGCACAGATCGCCGCCGAATTGACCGACACCGTGGCTACACGCACATCATCGACCCATTTTGACGCTTACTGCCGCCAAAACTTTCTCGATAACGTCCTGCGCGGCGGCTGGCCGGTGCAGTTCAATAGCCACGTTTACCATATCTACTCGCGCAAACATGGGGATCTGGAACGCGACTATAATGCCTTCCAAATCGCGCCGGAACCCTATTCGCAAGGCGAGGCCAGCTATCGCGATGTCAACCAGAACCGCCGCGACGGCGCCTTCTTCTACCCCGCTGCCGGCGACGACGATATTCGCACCTTCATGAGCCTGATCCAGAGCGACGGCTACAATCCGCGCGCCGTAAAGGGCAGCCTTTTCACGCTCTCTCCAGAAGCACAAAAGGAAGTTCTCACGCTGGTGCACCATCCAGAAAAACTACAGGATCAACTGGCCCAGCCCTTCACGCCCGGCAAGCTGTTACGCCATATCGCCGAGCACAACCTCGCCTTGCACGTCTCGCCGCAGGCGTTTTTGTGGCAGGCGCTGCACGCATCCGAACAACACATCGAAGCCGATTTCCATGAGGGATACTGGATCGATCACTGGGAATACAACCTCGACCTGATCGAGAGCTACCTGGCCGTTTACCCCGACCGGCAAACCGATCTGTTCTTCGACAACGCCGATCTGCCGTTTTTCGACAGCCCGATGGTTGTGCAGCCCCGCGTCAGGCGTTACGTGCTGGCCAATGGCCGGCCACGGCAGCTCAACAGCCTGCTGGAAGACGAAGAAAAAACCGCCCAGATCGCTGCCCGAAAGGATCGGGCAATCTGGATGCGAACCAAGGACGGCAACGTGTACCGGGCAAGCCTGTTTGCCAAGCTCTGCCTGACCGCCGTGCTCAAGTTTGCCACCCTGGACCCCTGGGGGATGGGTATCGAAATGGAGGCCGGGCGTCCCGGCTGGGACGATGCCTTGAACGGCCTGCCGGCTCTGTTCGGTTCAGGAATGGCCGAGACCTTCGAGCTGCAACGCTGGCTGAACTTCCTGCGCCGGGCGATTGCCGCTGCACCCGCCGGGCAGGCGCTACGCCTGCCCATCGAAGCTGCCGGCCTGCTGGCCGATGTGACCGCCCACCTGGAAAACTATCATAGCAACGACGATCCACAGCGCGATTTCACCTACTGGGACCAGGTGGCGACGGCCCGGGAGAGTTACCGCCAACGCACGCGCCTGCACTTCGACGGGGCAGAACAGGCCATCCCGCTGCAGGAACTCGACCGCGCCCTGGCGATGTTCCAGCAAAAAGTATCCGCCGGCATCCAGCGCGCCATCCAACAGAACGACGGCCTGCCGCCCACCTACTTCACCTACACGGTTGATGCATACGAGGTGCTTCCGGGGCACGATGCGCAAGGCCGCCCCTACATCCGTGCGACGCACTTCACGCCCAACGTGCTGCCGCTTTTCCTCGAAGGACCGGTTAAGGCCTACGCCATCCAGGCAGACGGCCATGCGGCGCGTGAGTTGTATCGGCGCGTGAAAACAAGCGCTCTGTTCGATCAAAAATTGCAGATGTACAAACTCAACGCATCGCTCGCCGAACTGCCTCACGATATCGGGCGGGCGCGGGCCTTTCCGCCGGGCTGGCTGGAAAACGAGTCGATCTGGCTGCACATGGCGTACAAATACCTGCTCGCCATCCTCGACGCCGGCTTATATGAAGAATTCTTCGAAGAAATGCCACACGCGCTGGTGCCTTTCTTCGATCCGACGATTTACGGGCGCAGCACCCTAGAAAATTCATCTTTCCTCGCCAGCAGCGCTCACCCCGACCCGGCGCTGCACGGAGCCGGGTTCGTTGCCCGCTTGAGCGGCTCGACGGCAGAGTTTCTGAGCATCTGGCGCCTGATGATGGCCGGCAAGCGGCCCTTCACCGTGCAGAACTGCGAACTGTGCCTGGCATTGCGGCCCGCACTGCCGGGCTGGTTGTTCGACGAGGCGGGAGAAGTTGCCTTCCGCTTCCTGGGGCACTGCACGGTAACCTACCACAATCCGCACCGGCTGGACACCTACGGCAGCGAAGCACGCATCCATTGGATGGAGCTGCATACCCGCAACGGCCAATCCATCACCATCACCGGCGATACCATCACCGCTCCTTACGCCTCCATGGTGCGCGAGGGCAGCGTCGAACGCATCGACGCGTTTCTGTAGGGGCAGACCTGTGTATCTGCCCCACCCAGGCAGCCGGACGGACACACCGATCGGGGCGGACACATGGGCCTGCCCAATAAGGTACACTGGAACCACGCGTCTGCCCCCTGGTGTCCACATCCGGCATTCCGGCGAACGTGGGGCCAGGCGACGGCAAAATATAACGAAGAAGGCAAATTTCCTATGGAACAAACTTCACCGCAACCCTGGCGATTTACATCCCCCGACGGCGAGTTCCGTCTGAACAACCCGCACCAGACCAGCTATCTTTATTTTCCGCTGGTCAACGAAGCCGGCATGATCTCGGTCGTCACGCCAACCCTGAACGGCGACACCAAGACCGGGCAGCACACGTTCCTCACGCTGCCTGTCTCGGCCGAGGACCTGCACAACACACGTTCGGCACGCAACTTTTGGGTAACGCTCGAAAGCGGTGAAGCCTGGTCGGCAACGGGCAATGCGGCGGCACAGGTAGCATCCGGGGAAGACGAAGTTACCCTCGAAGCGGGGTTCCTGTGGCACAAGGTCACACGCTGCAACGCCCGACTCGGCCTGCAAGCCGAAATCACCAGCCTGGTGCCGGCAACGGGCAGCAGCATGGAACTCATGAAGGTTACACTGACCAACACCGCAGATGCGCCGCTTCGCATCGTCCCCACGGCGGCCATCCCCCTCTACGCACGCTCGGCCGATAACGTGCGCGATCATCGCCATGTAACGGCCCTGCTGCACCGCATCTGGTGCGACGAGGACGGCGTCTGGGTACGGCCCAGCCTGTCGTTCGACGAGCGCGGCCACCAGGCCAACCGCGTGACCTATGCCGTGTTGGGCGCAGAAGCAGACGGTCACCCACCGGCTGGCTTTTTTCCGGTCGCAGGGGACTTCATCGGTGAAGGCGGCAGTTTCGACTGGCCGGCGGCGGTACGCAATCTGGACATCCCCCCTTGCCCCGCGGGAACGCGCACCGAGGGGTACGAAGCCGTAGGCGCTATCCGCTTTCACGAACGGATGTTCGCGCCAGGCGAGGCGTACAGCTACGTGCTGACACTGGCGATTCTGCCTGCGCCACCGGCAGCCGAAGAAAAAACCACTGGCAAAAAAACAACACCCACCCAGTTCGACGCGCTGCTGCGTGAAACCGAACTTTACTGGCAGGAAAAGCTCTCCACGCTGACCTTCCATACCGGCGACGCACAGTTCGACGCATGGGCAAAGTGGGTGACGATCCAGCCTATCTTCCGGCGCATGTTCGGCAACTCGTTCCTGCCCTATCATGATTACGGCCGCGGTGGGCGCGGCTGGCGAGACCTGTGGCAGGACATCCTGGCGCTCCTGCTGCTCGAATCCGGGCCGGTCGATGCGTTACTCTACGGCAACTTCGCCGGCGTACGCCTGGACGGTAGCAATGCCACCATCATCGGCAGCCGGCCAGGCGAATTCAAGGCCGACCGGAACAATATCCCCCGCGTCTGGATGGATCACGGCGCCTGGCCGCTGATGACGACCCAGCTTTACCTCGACCAGAGCGGCGACCTGGCTTTTCTGCTGCGCCCGCAGGTTTACTTCAAAGACGGGCATATCCGGCGCTGCAAGGCGCGCGATGCAGCCTGGGATGCATCACAGGGCACGCAGCAGCGCACGTCGAGCGGGGAAACTTACCAGGGCAGCATCCTCGAACACCTGCTGGTCCAGCACCTCACGGCCTTCTTCCACGTCGGCGAGCACAACAACATCCTGCTGGAGGGTGCGGACTGGAACGACGGAATGGACATGGCCGCCCGCCGCGGCGAAAGCGTGGCCTTTACCGCCTTCTACGCCGGCAACCTGCGCCAGTTGGCGCAGCGGGTTTGCGATCTGGGCAGATTGGGGATCGACGAAGTCGAACTCATGGCCGAACTGCTGCCCCTGCTGGACACCCAGAATATCCCCGTCGATTACGCATCGCCCTCGGCCAAGCAATCTCGCCTGAACGAATACTTCGACAGCGTCGAGCACGCCGTTTGCGGCGGTAAAGTGCCCATTTCGCTCGAGGCCTTGGCAGCCGACCTGCAAGCCAAAGCCGACTGGCTGGCCGGGCACCTGCGCCAGAACGAATGGATCCAAAACGGTGAGGGCTACGGCTGGTTCAACGGTTATTACGACGACGACGCTCAACGCCTTGAAGGCGATTATCCTACAGGCACGCGCATGACGCTCACCGGGCAAGTCTTCGAGCTGCTGGGTGGTATCGCCAACGACGAGCAAGCGCGCGAAATCTTGCGGGCGGTCGACCATTACCTGTTCGACCCATCGGTGGGCGGCTACCGCCTGAACACCGACTTCGGCGACGTGTTGACCAACGTCGGGCGCTGCCTGGGTTTCGCCTACGGGCATAAAGAAAACGGCGCCATGTTCAGCCACATGGCCGTGATGTATGCCTATGCGCTGTACGAACGCGGTTTTGCCCACGAGGGGCAGCGCGCTCTGCACGCCATCTACCAGCAGGCCGTCAACTTCCCCGTCAGCCGCATGTACCCCGGCATCCCCGAATACTTCGACGCGCGCGGGCGCGGCGTCTACCCCTACCTGACCGGCTCGGCCAGCTGGTATCTGCTGACCCTGGTGACGCGCGTTTTCGGGGTATACGGCTTGCACGGCGATCTGGCGCTGAACCCGCGCCTGGCCGCCGCGCAGTTCGACTCGAACGGCAATGCCAGCGTGACGACGCTGTTTGCCGGGCGCAGGTTGGCCGTGATCTACCAGAACCCGCACAAGCTGGACTTGGGCGACTACCGGGTCGCAACCATCACCCTGGACGGGAAAACGATCACGGGAACCAGATCGTCAGCCGAAGTTGTGACCATCCCCAGGAACGCCATCGAAGGATTGGAAGAACAAAGGCTTCATGACTTGATCGTCCAGCTCGATAGATAGCTTTTCGCCCTGAGCCTAACCCCAGTACTGCTGCGATACTGGCTCTCCCAGCTTCGCCGTGAAAGGGATTCTTCACGCTCAACCCGAATGGGCGTTTGCTCACGAGAATTCCGTCAGGCAATATTGCAATGCGCCGGCAACGACTTCTTCGAGCGGTGTCGCACGGGCCTGCGCCTGGACCGCATCCATCTCATCGTTCGAAAGCGCCTGCTGTAGAACCGTTACCAGATTCAGCGCCTCGTTACGGATGCGCTGCCAGCCTGCCGGGTGATGAAGCGGGTGATGCAGCAGCGCCAAGGCCGCTTGCGGTTGTCCGCCGGCTGCCAGAACCTGCGCCAACCCAACCAGTGCAGCCAAAATAAGTGGGGGCAGGGCAATGTCGTGGGCAATCTGCAGCGCATCCCGGTAGCACAGCCAGGCACACTCTGTTTCCCCAAGGCCGAAGCGGGCGTGCCCCAGGTGAACCAGCGAAAAGGTCTGCCCGCGGCGGTTGTTCATCTCGCGTTTGATCGCCAGGCTGGCTTCGAGGTGTTCGACGGCCGCAGCGTATTCGCCAAGCAGGTTGGCCACATCGCCCAGGTTGTTTTGCAAGATGCCGATCGCCTCACGGTCGCCGATGCAGGCTTGAATCGCCAGCGCTTTCTGAAAACAGGTTCGCGCCTCGGGGTAACGCTGCTGTTCGAGGTGGGCCAGGCCCAGGTTAGAAAGGATGTTGGCCGTGCCGGGCTGATCGTCCATTTCTTCTTCATACTGCAAGGCTTCGCGCAAATATTGTTCGGCGGCAGCATAATCACCGGTACGCAAGGCCAGCAGGCCCAGGTTGTTAAGCGAATCGGCCAGGCCCGAGGGCGCGGCCAGCGTACGGCGCATGGACAGCCCACGCCGGTAGGCTTCATCTGCCTGGGCGTACTGCCCCTGTACGGCCAGTGTGCGCCCGATATTGGTCAGGGCGTTGGCGATCCACTCTTCGTCGCCGGCGCGCTCGAACAGGGCCAGGGCCGTGTAAGCCTGTTCGAGCGCGCCGGCCAGGTCGCCAAGGTCCGAAGCGATGCTGCTTAGCTGGTGCAGACAGCGCCCATGCAACACATCATCGCCAGCCGCGCTTGCGATGGGCAGGCAGGCTTCCAGATACTGCCGCGCGCTTTCGAAGCGGCCAAGAAGGTAGTCGAAGCGCGCCCGGCGAACGAGCAAGTCCGCCACAACGCCCGTATGGGCTTGAGCGCTCAAGGCCTGTTCGAAAGCGGCCTGCAAACCACCCGCCTGCATCCCGGCCGGTATGCTGCTTGAAAACGCCTGGAGTCCTTCGGCATACCAGCCGCGCTGCACATAGAACCGCTCCAGGCCATCCGCCAGACGCAGCAGACGGCACAGGTCGGCCGGCGCCGCCGTGTGCCAGACGTGGCGGATGTTTTCGATTTCTTCGGCCATTTGTTGGAGGGCCGATTGTTGCCGGGAGCCGCGCAGATCGTTTGCACGCTGCTCGACGTAGCGCGTGTAGTAATCGGCGTGGCGCAGGCGATATTCCGCCGCCGCCTGCCCGGCAAGTTTCTGGGCGGCAAATTGGCGCACGAAAGCGTGCAGTTCGTAACGTCCGGGAACCGCCTGGTGCAAAAGCGAACGATCGAGCAAGGCCTGGAACATGGCAGCGCTGCTTCCTGTCACGGCAGACGCCGCAGCCAGGCCGAAACCACCCACGAAGATGGTGCAGGCAGCCAGCCCATCTTGTTCGTCCGGGGATAACACACGCCACGAGCCTTCGAAAGCCGCCCGCAAACTGCGGTGGCGCGGAGGCAGGTCACGCTGGGCCGAGGAGAGAAAGTCCAGGTCCCGCTGAATGGCGCCGGCAATTTCGCCAGCAGCCATCTGATCGGCATAGGCTGCGGACAGTTCGATACCCAGCGGTACCCCCTCCAACAAACGGCAGATCTCAATCACACCCGGCAGTGTGACGGCATCGAGGACAAATTCGTGCCAGGCGCGCTCGGCGCGTTCGGCAAAAAGGCGCACGCTGCCGAAAGTATGCGCCTGGGGGTCGTCCGGCGCAGGGACGGGCAGACCCTTGAGCCGGTACAGGTATTCGGCCTGTACGTTGAGACGCTCACGCGAGGTGACCAGCAGCTTCAGGCCCGGCGCCTGCCGGAGGAATTGCAGGACCAGATCGACGCTGGCCGGCCCATTCTCGGAGGCGAGCAAACTCTCGAAGTTATCCAGAATCAAGAGCAGGCGGCGTGAGTGCAGCGCGTTGGAAAGCTGCGCAGCCGGCAGGCCCTTGCCGGTCAATGTCAGGCCGATTGCGGCGGCGACGGCGGTGACGAGCACCGATTCGGCGGGCACGTTTTCGGCGACATCGGCCAACGGGACAAACCAGACTCCATCGGGAAAGTCCGCCACGAGCCGTTCGGCTATAGCCAAGGCCAGGCGCGTCTTGCCCATGCCGCCCTCACCCAACAGGGTGATCAGCCGGTAGGCCGGCGCTCGGAGCAGGCGCAGCAGGTGTTCGAGCTCGGCGTCACGGCCGATGAACGGGGTAAGCGGCGCCGGCAGGCCGGTCTGCGGAGATTGGGGTGAGGGAAACGAGGCGCCGGTACGCGGGCCGATTTCTCCGGCCTTGATCGCCTCGTACAGTGCGGCCGTTTCGGTCTCGGGGGAAACTTTCAGTTCGGTGGCCAGGATTTTACAGCAGGCTTCATATTGCGCCAGGGCAGCGCTGCGCTGGCCGCTCCAGGCCAGGGCCAGCATGGTCTGGCGGTGGGCTTCTTCGCGCCATGCGTCGAGCGCCAGTTGCTGCCGGGCATAGACAAGCGCCCTGGCAGGTTCGCCTTGATCGAGGTGCCAGGTTGCCAGGCTGTACAAGGCCTCCAGGGCGCGGCGATGAAGCTGCTCGCGCCGCAGCAACTGCCATTCGTCGAAGGCGTAACTATCGGGCAGGGAAAACCCGTGCAAAAACTCACCCTGGTAAAGGGCTACAGCGTTTTCAAGCAACGTCACGCCTAACCCGGCAAGCTGCGGCCCTGCGGCGGCGATCTGCGCATCGAAATCGGCGACGTCCAGGGTATAGTCGCTCTGTGGGTTGAAGCGCACGTCCTGGCGGGTAATCAGCAGGTGTGGCGGATCGGCCTGATCGTCACGGAGCGCCTGGCGCAGGCGCACCAGGGTCTGGCGCAGGTTGTGTAAGCCATCGGCTTCGGGCAGATCGGGCCAGAAGTCGGCCGCCAGGCCGGCGCGTGCATGTGCGCGGCTCGATTCGACCGCCAGGTAAGCCAGCAAGGCACGCGCCCGGTTGCTGCGGAAGCCGCCGGCGGGTTGTCCATTGACGGTGGCCTGGAAGGCACCCAGAAACTGCAAGATGAGACGCGCCATAGCCAGATTATATCGCCAACCTGCCGGTGACGTTTTGGTGACGATCGCCGAGTAAGATAAATGAGATAGGTTTTATCTTTTTTACCACACCACCATGGACTATCACGCTTACGTTATCCGACTCTGGCGCGCAGGCGCCCATGGCCCCTGGCGCATCTCCCTGCAGAACACCGCAACCGGCGAGCGCAAGGGCTTCGCTAGCGTGGACGAGGCTGCCGAGTATCTTTCCGGCGAAATCGAACAGGCCGAGATGCGCCCGGCAAAATGGACAAAGGCGGATGATGGAGGCGAGGAACAACGTTTTTCGTAAGGAGACCTTTCATGAACAAAAAGCGATTTTTCATCTTTTCCCTTGCCATGCTGCTGCTCGCCCTGTCCTTATGGGCCTGGGCCAACCCCTGGCGGGCACAGGCCCAGGGCATCGACACGCAGCCCGAAGCAGTCTGGGAGCGCGTGCGCCGCCTGGGCCGCTACGACTTCAGCGTGGACATCGCCCAAACCACGCTTCCACTGCCGAAAGTGGAGAATATCGGGCGCGAGAGCAAAACCCAACGCCTGTATTTGCAGGGTTCCAACAACCTGCCCGAACGGCGTATGAACCTGTCGCTGTGGGGCCTTCAGGGCGGCAGCCTGCTCGATGCCGCGAGCGCCGTCGAGGTCAAGGTCGAGGGCGAGCGGGCGTTTACCCGTTACGGCGATGGCGAATGGCAAGAGAGCGAAAACTTCACCGGCTTCTTTGCGCCAGAAGGCGATTTTCTGGCCTTCCTGGTCGCCGCCCGTGACGTTACCGACGCCGGCGAAGAGACACGCGCCGGCTTGACCTTCCGCCGCTACACCTTTCGCATCGACGGCCCGGCCTTCGCCGGCTACCTGCGCGACCAGATCGAACGGCAGATGATCGCCCGCGGCGAGCTGCCGCCCGGCATCAGCCTCGACCTGCCGCAGGTGTACGCCGGCATGAGCGGCCACGGTGAATTGTGGGTGCTCTCCAACGGCCTGCCGCTGCGCCAGGCGCTGCACCTGGACTTTCCCGATGGTGAGGACACACGCAGTGAAGCCGCCGTCACAGTGGATTTCTCCAATTTTCCGAAACAGCCGGCTGCCGCCGGGTGGTATGCCGAGATGCGTTCCGCCGTACGCCAGGCTGCTCCGCAGGCAGGCCTGATGCTGCTGGCCGCTGGTTTGAGCGTGGTACTGGCGCGCAACAGCCGCAGCAAAAAGCTGCGCGCGGCCATCACCCTCACCTTTATCGTCTCGATGGTCTTCTCACCCCTGCTGCAATCGGCGCAGGCAGCCGCCTTTTACACCCGCCAGGCCGAACAAGCCGCCGCACAAACCGAGCCACAGGGCGAGATGCAAAAGGCCATTCAGAACCTGCAAGCATCCCCCGGCGATGGCCCCACGGCGGCCGACCTGGCGCGCATCCGGCAGGACGGAAGCACCGACTCGGATCGTGACGGCTTCAGCGACGTACAGGAAACCTATCTCGGCAGCCGGCCCTTCGATGCAGCCTCGCTGCCCGCAGCCCTGCCAGCGGCTGACGACGGCACCGACTCGGACGCCGACGGCCTGAGCGATTACGAGGAAGCGCTGCTGGGCACCAGTTCCAGCACCGAAGACCAGGACTACGATGGCATCGCCGACGGCGTAGATACCGACTCCGACACGATCACCGACACGCTCGAAGTGCAGGGCTTCACCTACAACGGCCAGGCCTGGTACACGAACCCCCTCGAACTGGATACGAACAACGACGGCATCGAAGACAGCGCCGAATGGTACAAACCCGGCGCTCACCCCACCTGGGACACCGACAACGACGGTACGCCAGACCTTTTCGATGACGACAACGACAACGACGGTGTCCCTGATCGCCACGATCTTTCGCCCTTCACCGCCGCGGGGGCAACCTTCGACGAGGACAATCCCTTCCGCCTGGTGTTGAACGGCCTGGCGCCGGGACGCCCCACATACGTCGAGTTCCAACTGCGCCCGATGGACTCCGATCATCTCTGGTATGCCTTCAACGTGCTCGACTGGCCCTTCGATCGCAAGGCGCAGGTGCAAGACAAGGACGGCAAGACCTTCTTCGACGTATGCATGGCACAGGGCGGCACCCACTGCACCGCCAGCCCAGACGATAATGGCGACCTGCGCCTGGTGCCGATGCTGGAGATCACCCTCGACGGCGGCGATTCGGTAGCCAACCTGCCCGACCCCGATGAACTCGAGGACACCTACGGCATCATCGTCCGCCCGCGCAACGACGAAACCGGCTCCGGCCAACAAATGCTCGCCTACGTGCCGCTGCAACTCGTCACCGAACACAAGACCGGCAACCACATCGCCTTCTACGGCAAGATGATGTACGAACCCGCCGCAACCTGGGGCAACGCCCAGAGCGTGCGCCTGGTGTGGCTGGTGCAGATGATCAACGACACACCGGACGGCAACAACATCACCCAGATCATCCACACCTACCCGGACGAATGGGCCCTGACCGGCCTGAACGTGCGCGAGAACGGTCCCAACGAGCGCTCCGTGATCTACGAAGATCCCGCCGTAGACGCCGATCTGAACGAGGACGGCGCCCTGTACCAACTGGTCAACGGGCTGGGCGGTTCCTTCATGGTCGGCCGCGACTGCGAGGTGGTGAGCGGTGGGCAGTGCCGCGGCGACGGGCTGCAAGACCTGTACATCGCCGGCGGAACGGGCAATACCACCTTCGCCCAACGCTTCGACCGCGATCAGAACGCCGGCGTCAGCGAGCAGCAGCGTTGGGGAATCCCCAACATCCTGCAAGTGGAAACCCGCAGCGACACGCACCTCGACCGGGCCATCGGCGACACTGCCCAGGTAACGAACCGTGAAATTCTCAATCGCTTCACCGATCACTGGTCGGAGACGGCGCCGATCACGCCGACTCTGCTCTACATTCACCAGGACAATTTCCGCACCGCCAACCTGGACCTGAGCGGCCACAGCAGCGTGACCCAATGGAACGGGAAACAACTGACGATGGATTTCGCTGCCGATGGTGGCGTGCCGGCGTTGACGACACGCGGCTTCAACTGGGCGCCTTTCCGCTACGACCCGATCACCCGGTCGTGGAAATCCTACGCCATCGAAGACTACTGGGACGAGCTCGCCGCCCGCTACGCCGACGCGAACCCCACCGACCCCGAGGACGTACGCCAGGGCAAGCTGGCGATCTTGCAGTTCTTTTACCTGTCGCTGTACGCCGGCGTGTCGCACGTCGTGCAGGCAGCCGGAGTCTCGCTGACCGGGCAAATGCCCAAGCTGGCCGATGTGGACATCCGCGACGAAGTGGCGGCCTTCAACGGGCCGAAGGGAGCGGCAGTCTTTGCCGTCAATACGCTCGTGCTGGCGCGCATCCAGAACAAGTTCGTCGTCTGGCAGTACCTGGGGCGGCTCAACGGCACGCAGTTCATCAAATTGAAGGAACTGGGCACCACCGACATCGTGCGCAAAGTGATCGGCACCTTCCGCGAGATCAAGGCCAACGCCGTCACCGCCATCGGGATCACGCTTGCCGTGGTGGCCGGGGTGACCGGCCTGCTGCTCAAGTTCTTCGCCGCCGACCTGGCAAAGCTCCTGGGCACCAGCGAACAGGTGGTTTCGGGGGTGGGCACCCTGTTCTTATCGTTCGCCCTGCTGATCGCCACCGTCATCGCGCCGATCAAGGCCGTGATCAGCGCCACGAGCATCGTCTCGGCGGCGGCAGGCATCAGCAAACCGGCAGCGCTGCTTTCGGTGCTCGGCGGGCGCTCGGAACTGATCGGCATCACCCGCAAGGCCAGCGTGGTCGGGTTGATCATCAGCATCGGCGTGATCGTCGGGGCGTTCATCTACACCTGGGTTACGCAGGATGTCAAGTTCGGCTCGATCACCGCCAACACGTTGATTGCTGATGCCATCTCCGGCATCATCATCGCCGTCGTGCTGTTTGCCATTGCTCTGACCACGGTAGGAGCGATCGCGGTCGCCATCGTTGGATTGATCGACCTGGTCTTCCTCGGCCTGTGCGAGCTGGGGGTCGATGCGCTGTGCTTCAGCATCGTCGGCGGCTGGGTGGAAGGGCTGGCGCGCCTGATCTACAGCGGCGACGTGGCCATCGACACCGGGCGCGACGACCTGGTGACCTTTACCGGCATGAACGGCGCCCTGGTCAACCCCAACCTGGGTTTACAGGTTGGTAATTCGATGCTGATTACGGCTACCATCCGCACGCGCATTTATCAGAAACCACCTTCCTCCGGCTATTCCACCGCCTACGCCAGCGCCGACGATATCTTCACCGCCGGCAACCTGCGGGCTGCCACGTTCAAATACAGCCTGGGCAAGACCTACATCACCATCACAGCCAACCGCAATCAGCACCCGTCCGCCTGGCAAAACGTCCGGCGCTATGGTTACGTCGATCACGCCTTGTACGGCCGCTCGTGGTACTACAGCGGCTACAAAACCGACACAAAGTACAGCGGCTCTATCCCGCTGACGGCAGGCATCAATGAAGCGCTCGAACTGCGCTTCAAAGCCGCCATGGCCATTCCCAGCTACGAATGCTGGGTCTACGTCTGCGATACCGACAACGTCGAGAAGGCCGACTACGCCAAGTTCATGGGCGAGGACCTGGTATACGATATTTTCCCCCTGCACCTGGACGGCTTCATGAACGTACGCTCGTGGGGTTTCGGCCCGCAGCGCGACCTGGACGGCGACGGGCTGGTGGCCTCGGCCGTCTTCCGCGGCAGCGATGAAAACGACGACTCCTGGGACAGCGACGGCGATGGCCTGAACGATACCGCCGAGCTGCGCGCTGGGAGCAGCAATTTTCGCACCGACAGCGACAACGATGGCCTGAGCGACCTGGACGAAGTGCGCCTCGGCACCAACCCGATGCGCGCCGACAGCGACCGCGACGGTCTGAGCGACAAAACCGAACTGGACGGCTGGCTCTTCGAATACGCTCCCGGCCGCTTCACCCGCGTTTTTTCCGAGCCCAACAACCCCGACAGCGACCTGGACGGCCTGAACGACCTGCTGGAAAAGAATCTCGGCGCGCCCTACCACCCGCGCGTCGAAAACCCGCGCCCGGTAGCGCTCTACGCCGAAACCGGCGACGACGACGATTTTCTGCGTCCCGGCCAGCGTTTCGTCTACACCACGACGGTACGCAACGAGGTCGCTGAAGCCTGGTGGGCCAGCGGCTCGCTGGTGATCACTGCCCCACTCGCCCTGGGTGGCCGGTCGTTCAGCAGCAACTTTGTCCTCGGCAGCGGGCAAGAAAGCGTGCAGGGCCGTAACCTGACGGTGCAGGCCAATGCCGGTTCACAGGCGGCACCCATCGATCAAAGCGTGAACGCCCGGCTCGATCAGAACCCGAACGGCGGCGGCAGCCTGGGATCGGTCGGCTATGGCTCGGCCCTGCCGCTGACGGTGGACAACGACCGCCCAGTGTCCGGCATCACCGGCAGCGGTTATGTGGCCGCCGGCGGCACACGGCTGCTGGGCATCACGGCCTCCGACCCGACCTCCCGCGTCAGCCGGGTTCAGGTACGCGTACAAAACGGCGATTGGATGGACGCCGTGCGCGACGGTGAGTTCTGGCTCTTTCCGTGGGAAGTGCCCACAAGCGAGGGCGAGTACGTCATCTTCACGCGAGCGACCGACGCCGTTGGCTGGGAACAGTCGCCCGCAGCAGCTTCTTCCGTCTACGTCGACGCCCACGCGCCCACCGTCACGGTGAACCTGGCCGAAAACCAGGTCCTGGCGGCCCAGCGCGGCAGCGCCGGCGACGACGGCAACCGCTGGGTTTTGGCGCTCAGCGGCACGGCCAGCGATCCGGCCTTCGGCCGGCCCGCCAGCGGCGTGGCGCTGGTGGAAGTATCGCTTCTGAAGCGCGAACCCGGCCAAAGCGCGCCGCCGCCCAACGATGGCGGCTGGCAGCCGGCCACGGTGATCACCGCCACGTCGCCCAATACGTGGTCGCTCGATTACGTCTTGCCTGCCCTGGATGAAAACCAGGCCGTGCAGGTCACGCCGAGCGGCTTCTACACCGTCGAGGTGCGCGCCCGCGACCGGGCCGGCAACCTCACCGACGAAGCCGGCATCACCCGCGTGCGCATCGGCATCGACAACGACGCGCCTACCGCCGGCCTGTCTGGCCTGGATGCCGTGAACGTGCTGGCGCCCGCCCTCGACGAAACCTTCACCATCGGCGGCCTGGTGACCGACACCGGCGCGGTGCAGGCCGGTGTGAGCGGGGTGGAGATCGCCCTCGTGCCTGCCGAAGTGGTACCATCACTCGACGACCGCACCCTGTCTCTGCCGCTCAACGAGCTGCCCGCGGCCGTCGTCTTCAGCGACGTCTCCGGTTTCGAGCGCACTTTCTACTGCCTGCCCGAGCAGTGCCCCACCAGCGGCGTACCGGGGCGCTTCGACACCGCCGTCCAATTCGACGGCAGCAACCAGTATCTCGACCCCCTGCAACTGGCCCTGCCCCTGACGGGTTTCACTACCTCGCTGTGGTTCAACACCACGTGCACCGACTGCGGCATCTTTTCTGCCGATCACGGCCACCTGGGCGCGCTGGGCCACGACCGCGAGCTGTATCTCGACGCCGGCAAGGTCTGCGCCAACCTGCTCGCGCCGGGCGGCTCCTACGAAGCGATCTGCTCCATTGAAAACGGCTTTGCCGACGGGCAGTGGCACCACGTGGCCCACGCCGCCGGATCGGATGGGCAAGTACTATTCGTAGACGGCGTGCAGCGGGTGCGCGGATTCCTGAGCGCCTCCGCCTTCACGACCCAAAGCGGGGCCAACCTCGGCTTCGCCCCGGCCGCCGGGCAGGATTACTTCTCCGGCCGCCTCGACGAATTCGTCGTCTACAACACCGCCTTGACGGAAGCGGAAGCCGCCACACTCTTCCAGGCCTGGCAGCCGGCCGTCGTGGAAAACCCCGGCGCGCCGGTTTCCACCTGGCGCTACGACCTGCCCTCCGGAATTGAAGGTTTCTACCAGATCGACCTGCGGCCGAGCGACGCCCTCGGCAACCGCAACGACCGCCGCCAGGACTGGCGCCAGTGGCGCGGCGAAATCGACACGGCCTACCCGCAGGTCAGCATCCAGGTGGCTTACAGTGGCCAGGGCGAGAGCGCCCAGACGCACTACAGCGGCTCGGCCAACGATCTGAATCTCGTCGAAGCAGGCTTCGTTTCGCCGTGCGGACCGCAGGCCATCGAGCGCAGCAATTACGCCTCGCCCTGGTGGGCGCAGTGGTCCAATGACACACCGCGCCTGTACCGGCTCTCATTCAACTGCACCGTCCCCGGCTACCAGAGCGACAACGTTCACCTGCGCGCCTGCGACGCCTTCGGCCGCTGCGCCGCAGCCCGCCCCGACCAATACCGCATCTTCTACACGTCTTACCACACGGGCGGTTACAACGGAAGCGCCGAGGCTGGGCGCATCCAAAGCGCCAGCACCTACGATGGCTCGGACGTGCGCGCGTTGATCGATAACCTGGGCGGCAACCCGGTGGCAATCGCCCTCGACATCCCGGGCGGCAAGCTGTACTGGACCGCAAACCCGCACCATCCGGCCACCGCCAGCATTCACCGGGCAAATCTGGATGGGTCGAATCCCGAAACGCTCATCAGCGGCATTCCCGCCGGCACGCTTGGGCCAAAGACTCTCGGCCTGGCCCTCGACCGGGCAGGCGGCAAGCTGTACTGGACGATCGGCAACGGCATCTACCGCGCCAACCTCGACGGCTCCGGCGCGGAACAGCTCTTCACCCTGCCCGGCCAGTATAATGTAGCTGGAGTGATCGCCCTCGACCTCGCCGCCGGAACGATGTACTGGACGGTCAGCGACTACTACGGCCCTGCCTACGATACCGGCACGATCTGGCGTGCCAACCTGGACGGTACGGGCGCCCAGGCGCTCTTCCCCAACGTACCGCGCATGACGGCGCTGGCCTTCGACCCGGCCGCGCGCAAGCTCTACTGGATGGCCGACAACGTCATCCGCCGCGCCGACCCCGACGGCACTAACGCCGAGGACGTCGTCACAGGCGTCAACGAGTACTTCCGCACCGGGCTGGCTGCCGGCCCGAACGGTTACCGCCTGTACTGGATCGAAGACGAAAGCGTGCAGCAGGCCGGCCCGTTTGGTGTGCGCAGCACCCTGCTCGACACCGTCAACACCCACCCGGTTTACCTGCCGTGGGCCCTCGCCATCGGGCGCATCCCTGCCGTCACGATCACGCAGGTGGACCTGTCTATCGCCAAGCGCGAACCGCCCGCCGGGATCGCCGTCCAGGGCGGCACGGTGTCGTACGACCTGATCGCCCGCAACGAAAGTTTTCTCGATGCCCATGATGTCCTCGTAGAAGATTCCCTCCCGGCCGGCCTGAGCCTGGCCGCCTACCAGCCGCCCGCAGCCAATTGTGCGGCAAACGGCAGTACCGTAAGCTGCGCCCTGGGCGATTTTGCCAGCGGCCAGGCTCTGACGATCACACTGACGCTCGACGTAGCCCCCGGCACGAGCGGTTTTCTGACCAATCACGCCGTCATCACTTCCCGCGAGCAAGATTTCGCCCCCACCAACAACAGCACCACGGTCGCGCGCACACTGGGCGTCCCGGCGGCCACCGCCACGCCCGAGGCATCGGCGCGCTACGCCTACGCCGGCAGTTGGGCCAGCGTGGTACGCGTGCGTCTCGATCAGCCCGGCAGCAGCGAGATCATCGTGCCCTACAACGCCATCAGCTCGCAGCTTTACTTCCCGATCGAAGGCGTGGCCGTCGACAATCTCAACGGCAAACTTTACTGGCCGCAGCCCTACGCCGCCAAGATCCAACGCGCCAACCTGGATGGCTCCGGCGTGGAAGATTTCATCACCGGCGTCGACCAGCCGACATTCATCACCGTCCATGCCGGGACGGGCAAGGTCTATTGGCTGAGCGACTACGGCAACACGCTCGAACGCGCCAACCTGGATGGCTCCGGCCGCGAGACCCTGTTGACCGGCCTCGTTGCCCGCAGCCTGGCGGTGGATGCTGTGCGCGGCAAACTCTACTGGATCGCCGCCACCGGCAAGGTCCAACGCGCCGGCCTGAACGGGCAAGACATCGAAACGCTCGTCGAAGACGTTTTCGGCGCCGTCGAACTGGCCGTCGACCCCTACGGCAGCAAGATCTACTGGATCGATACCGATCCCTTCCGCATCCGCCGCGCCAACCCCGATGGCAGCCAGGTCGAAACCATCCTGGACGGATTCACCGCCCGACCGGTGGGCCTGCTGCTCGATGCCGCTGCCGGCAGGCTCTACTGGTTCGAAGCAGACACGCTGCGCCGCGCCGACCTGAACGGCTCCGGCGCGGAAGATGTTGCCGCCAACCTGCCCCATATCAGCGCCTACGGCCCCTACGACCCGATGAACCTGGCCTACCTCGCCCTGCCGACCAACACCCCCTCGCCAACGACGCCGCCTTCACCCACGGCCACCCTGACGCCAACCGAAACGCCCACCTTCGATCCCGGTGCCACCGACACCCCCACGCCGACGCCATCCAACACGCCCACCCCGCTGCCATCGTCTACCCCGGGCGGCCCGGCGCCCGCCGAACGTATCTTCTGGGCCGACATCGGCGCCTTCTTCCGGCGCGCGCAGGTCTCCGGCTGCCCGGACGGCTCCTGTGTGGAAACCCTGCTCGATCGCCCGGCAGGATCGATCAACGACCTGGTAGTAGATTCGGGGAACGGCTTTCTTTACTGGACCGATCCGGCCAGCGCATCGATCCTGCGCGCTCGCCTGGACGGCACGCACGTCACGACCATCCTGGCCGGCCTGGACGATCCGCAGGGCCTGGCCTTCGATCCCCAGGAAGGCCAACTCTATTGGTCGGAAACTGCCCTCGGCCGCATCCGGCGCGCCAATGTCGACGGCAGCGAACCCGTCACCTTCCTCGACGGGCTGGATTCGCCTGTCTGGTTGGCGCTCGACCCCTTCCACGACCGCCTGTACTGGTACGAAAACCGTGCCGGCTTCCAACAGCAAATCTGGCAGGCCAATCTCGATGGCTCGGGCGCACAGCCTGCGGTGACGGATAGCGAAATCGGCTTCCCCTACTACTTCCTCGAGTTTGTCACCGCCCTCGAAGTCGATCCCGAACACGGCTGGCTCTTCTGGACGGACACCGGCGGCTCGCAGCCCGGCTCCGACTTCCCCTACGGGCGCATCAACCGCTACGACCTGGCCTGCGGACAGGCCGGTGGCGGGGATAGCTGCTTTGCCACCATCGTCCAGGAGGATCGGGTCTATCCCTTCGGGCTGGGCCTCGACCCCAACGCCATCACCTTGTACTGGGCCACATACACCTGGGACGAAGACACCCACCTGCCGGTAGACTACACGATGAAGTCGGCCCGCATGGATGGCACCCTCTCCGGCGGCAGCGTTACGGCGTTGATCGACCTGCCAGACGTCATCCCGGCTGCCGTGGACGTGCAATATCCATTGGCCTGCCAGCCGGCTGCCGATGCCTTCGAGCCGGACGATCTCGCCGGGCAGGCGGTCACCATCACGCTCGACGCTCCCAGCGTCGGACATACCTTCCACACGGCCGACGATGCGGATTGGCTCTCGTTCAATGCCGAAGAAGGCCAACGCTACGTGATCCGCACGGCACTCTCCGGCAGCGATGTGGACACGTTACTCGCGCTGTACGCCCCCGACGGCACAACCCTCTTGCTGGCCAACGACAACGCCACGCCGGGCGTGGCCTACAGCCAAATCACCTTCGATCCGGCTGCCAGCGAGCGCTACTTCCTGCGCGTAGTGGATGTGAATGGCGCAGCTTCCTGCGAAACGCTGTACAGCGTCTCCTTGGCGACCGGCGCACACGTTCCGCTACCGACCGGCGAACCCGGTCCGGCGCCGGACTTCGCCGGCCCCGCGCTCGACAGCGCTGTGCTCAACCCGGCTGACGGCAGCACGCTGGACAGCCTCACCCCGATCGCCGTCAGCGGCGGCGCATACGCCCGCGACTTCCTGCAAACTCTGCACGTGACTGTCGATGGTGGCCCCCTCTTCGATGACGGTTGGGCCAACGGCGTGCTCACCGACACCATCTGGAGCGCCTCCTGGACGCCGCCCGCCGAGGGCGTCTACACCCTCGAGGCGGTCGTCACTGATTGGGCCGGGCGCGTGCAAACCGACACGCACCCCATCACCGTCACCGTCGATACCGGCCTGCCGGCCATCTCGCTGACGCCCAGCATTTACACTACCACGCACGTCCTGCCCGGTTCGAGCCAGATCGCCCTGCACGGGTTGGCAACCGACTCGCTCGGTGTACAGCGTGTGACGGTGAACGTGGATAGCTCAGGCTGGCAGGAGGCTGCTTTCGATGGCGACGCGGGAACCTGGGTCTATCCCTGGCCGGCCGGAAGCCTCGACGACATCACCATCCCGGTAGCGGCGCAGGTTACCGACCATGCCGGCAAAACCGCCCTGGCCAGCCAGGATATCACCGTAGATGTGGTCGCACCCTTACCCGATGGCGTGTTCCTGTATCACCAAACCGCTTCCGGGCTGCACGAAATTTTCCCCGGCGAAACCGTTTACGAGGCCAACGCCACCCTCGTCATCACCTGGACGGCAGCCAGCGATGCCAGCGGCCTGCAAAACTACTTCGCCGGCTGGACGGCTAGCGCCGCGCCGGCACTCGACGACCTGACTTCCGTCGCGCCGGACGAGGTATTGCAGGTCGGCCAGGTTGCCGGCGAGGCGCAGGTGCGTTACGCCCACGTCGTCTCCACCGACAACCGCGGCAACCGCACCTGGTCGACCCTCGGGCCGATCTACGTGGATGGCCCTGAAACACCCGATCTGACCGGCTTTACCCCTACCGGGATCGAACCCGAACCCTACGGGGCCTGGCGCGGCAGCGGCGGTACACAGCTTGGCGCAGACCGTGAAGCCTACCGGGCCGGCCGCGGCCAAATCCAGCGCTTCTATGCCACCTGGGACGCCGCCAACCTGCGGCTCACCTGGCTCGGCGCAGACTGGGACGGCGACGGCGACCTGTTCGTCTACTTCGACACGGCCGGCGGCGGCGCAACGACGCTTTTCAACCCCTATACCGCAACAGCGACGATCGATCTGCCCGGCGGCCTGCGCGCCGACGCCCTCATTTGGGTCGAAGACACCACGACCGCCAGCCTGTACACCTGGAACGGCTCCGACTGGGACCTCGCCGCCTTCCTCAACACCGATCAGTTCCGCTTCAGCGCGGCCAGCCAGGCTCCCGGCCAGCCCATCCCCGATTACCTGATCACCGATCTGTCGCTTCCCTTCTCCCTGCTCGGCCTCGACCCGGCCAGCCCGCTCGGCTTGCTTGCCGTCGCCAGTGAAGAAGACCGTCTCAGCCTGTGGGCTTCTGCACCCGACAAGAACCCCCACAACAGCCCACGCGTCATCAGTCCACTGGCATTGGGGCGTGCGCTGAACGCGTTCGCCCTCAACGTGGCCTACCGGTGGCCGTCGCTGGATGCGGGCATACGGCCCAACCTGGGACGCTTTGCCGACAGCGACCTGCAACTCGCCCTTCAGCCCGCGCCGGCAGGGGTGACGGTTGGTTTCCTGGAAAGCGACCTGCTCGACCTGTTGGCGCCCGGCATCCGGCTGGATGCAGACGAAGACGGCGAGCCAGACGCGGCCCTGCCGCTTGACGACCATGCCTACCCACTCCGCGACGGCCAGACCATCACCTACACGCTCGCTTACACCAATACCGGCGCACAGGCGGCCCCCGATGTGCTCGTGACAATCGATGCCTACGGCGCGCTCTCGCTACCCGGTAGCAGCCTGGCAATCGACCTGGGCGACATCCCCGCCGGGACCGCCGGCATATACACCTTCCAGGCCACGGTGGACTCCGGCCAAAGCGGCCGCTCTGCCGAACTGATCGCCACCGTTGCCGACGGACCGCACGGTGAATACGACTGGCTGTGGGTGCAGCACGATCTCGATACCGAGGCGCCTACCGGCCTGCAAATCACCGCCCCCGTGGGTTTCATCCGTCCCTACACGCAAACCATCCACGGCCTGGTGAGTGACGCTTCCGGCGCGCCGCACATCGAACTGGAAATCGAAAGCCAGGCAGGCCGTGCCCCAAGGCAGTCAATCCAGTGCAACGATCTAACACCTTCCGATGGCCACTGGGCCTGCGAATGGAACGCCGGCAGCACGGCAGGCATCGCCAGCTTTCGCCTGCGGGCCCGCGCCGGCGACGCTTATGGCAACCTGAGCGGCTGGACTGCCTGGCGCACTCTGGCGGTGGACAGTATCCCGCCTGCGGTCAGCCTCGACGCTGCCTTCGAGCAGGCCCTGGCGGATGGCTTCATCAACGCCGCCGAGGCGCGTATCACCGGCCTCGTAACGGACGATCAACGCGCCACCGGGTTGGTGGCCTGCCTGGGCAACCTGCCCTGTGCGCCGTACTTCGTCTCACCGGGTAACACACCGGTGGGCACATGGTCGTTGCGCTTCCCCGTGGACGAATTGGATGGCGTGGTGCAAAGCATGGCCCTGATCGGCTACGATGCCGTGGACAACGCCTCCACTCCCCTGGAACGCACTTTCACAGTCGACGGTGTGGCCCCGGCGATCACGGCGACCCAACTGCTGGCAGAAGTCCCCACCAACACGCAGCACGACCTGCTCTCCGGCAATGTGTCCGACGGCAGCGGCGTCGGGAGTCTGTACCTGCGCATCCAACCGCCGGCGGGCCCGGCGACGTACCGGGCGATAACGCTCAGCGGCAACCGCTGGACGGCCTCAGCATCGTTCAGCCAGCCCGGCCTGTACACCTTGAGCGTAGAAGCCTACGATCTGGCCGGAAACTACCGGGCGTCACAGGCTTTCAACGTGTTGGTTACGGGTCCGCATCAGGTATACCTGCCGGCGATCGCCAAAAACGCCGGCACAGCCACCGGCCTGGCGCCACAAACCCCGAAGGCAGGCAAGAGGGGCCGCTAAAGCCATTCCCGGTTAAAAAAGCTCTCCCGTTTTCAACAGGAGGGATACCCAGATTGTGGGTGTGATGGGATGCTTCACACCCACAATCTGGGACATTTCCCGCAGAAGGCGGAAGAGTAAAAAAAGAAAGCGCATGGGGCTGCCCGAAACAGGGCAGCCCCATGCGCTTTCAAATCCCAAACTGGACAGATTCTTTACCAAGGTAAGCCATCGCGAAAATTTGTAAAAATCCAGGCCACCGCCTCGCTGCGCGAGTGGACCGTCAACGTATCGAAAATACTGCGAACGTGGCTTTCGACAGTCTTGATGCGGATGCCCAATGCCTCGGCTATCTGGCCGTTCGACTTTCCATCGGCAAGATGCTGTAACACCAGCCGTTCCTGGCGTGTCAGCGCATCCCAGCGGCTTCCGGCTTCGCGTTGCCACTTCGCTGCTTGCTGCAACTGCTCATCCGTAATTACGACCTCGCCATTGACCGCCCTGCGAATTGCATCGATCAACTGCTGCCCGCTTTGATCTTTGGTCAAGTAACCTTTCACGCCGCGCGCAACCGCCTGCGCCAAATACCGCTGCCGATCGTGAGCGGTAAGAATCAAAGTTGTCACTTGAGGGTAGTGCGTACTTACCCACTCTTCCACCTCGTAGGGACGTACGTCAGGCATAATCAGATCGAGCAATAAGACATCGGGGTGCAACTGTGCAACAAGCTGCCGCGCTTCGCACCCTCCACAAGCCTCTCCTACAATCTCGATATCGGGAGCCGATGCCAGTATCGAACGAATTCCCTGCCGGGATAGTTCTTGATCGTCAGCCAACACCAAACGAATGAGGGGACTTTCCGTAAACCTTTCGCAGTTTTCTTCAAACGTCGTTACAGGATACATAGAGGTTTTGCGCCCGATTCTATAAAAGAACCATCGTGTTAAATACACACCGTCCGATTGAGGGGGGCAACCGGACGGTGTGTAAGTGTATTTTACACCATTCGCCCAAATTGGCAAGGGATTTTTCCACAACCCTATGGAACAACCTGGATCGATTGCACCAGCAGGTCCAAATGGCCAAGCATAGGAGCAAACGTCTCCGGATGAGTCGCATTGAGCAAGTTGGCAACAGCAGCGTAGTAAGCCTGCCAATCGGCGTTGGGGTTGGCGATATCCGGGTAGGCAACCCCACCCGCGGGGAGGGGCGCGGCGGCGTCGCTATTTTCGGCCAACACTGGAGCCGTGACCGGCAGGATAGCGATGATGTAATAGGCTCCATCATCAGTCAACCCCTGGAAATGGTAGAACAGGTCGTGGTTGTTGGCCGAGGCAGCATATTGAGCGTACTCGGTCAAGAAGCGTACACCCCGCCCGTTTTGAAATGAAATCACCTGAATATTGGAAGCGAAGACCTGACCAGCATTAAAAAATGGCACCCGGGGAAGCTGCTGGGGGTCAATCAGCGCGGCGGGATTGTCCAAGATAGTATGCAAGCGTTGGATGCTTTCGGCTCCGCTTGCTTGCAATTCGGCATAACCCTGCGCCGGATAAACGAAAATCTGCGGCTCGTGAAACTTCCCCTGCAAGACATAGCCATCGAGATCGAGTTGAATGTGACCGGGTGTCACCTCCCACGGGGCAACAGCTTCACCCTCGGCACGCCCGAACTGCATTCCACTGGCGCCTGCGGCCAGCCCGGGGGGCAAGACAAGCTTCAACGAACCAAAAGACACTGCCAGGCCATCAAAAGAAGGAAGCAGCACGGTAGGCGTCGCATACGGCAGTTCCGTGGCAGGCAGCGCAGTAGGCGTCGCATGCGGCAGTTCCGTGGCAGGCAGCGCGGTAGCAGAGGCCGGAACTTCGATGGAGAGGGTGGCCGGAAGAACCGCAACCCCTGAAGGCGAGGAGACCGGTCCAGAAGGGATTGCGGTTGCCGCCGGCAGATTGCACGCCAGGCTCACGGCAACGAACAAGGCAAGAAACGGGAAAGACTTTTTCATGGGTAAATCCTTTCACATCCGATCATACTCCCGGAAGCTCCGTGGCTCGCTCGACGATCGGAGGGTTGATCTTGGCCTGGAGTCAGGCTTCAGCCTGGCCAGGTGGACAGGTATTGACGATTCGGCTGGACCGGTATATTGTAATTCTACACAAACTCAGGAGAAAATCGACATGCCAACCATCCACAATCCAGTTTTAAAGGGCTTCAACCCCGATCCGTCTATCCTGCGCGTGGGGGCCGATTACTATCTGGCCACATCAACCTTCGAGTGGTTCCCTGGCGTACAAATCCATCATTCGCGCGATCTGGTCAACTGGCGGCTCCTGACGCGGCCGCTCGATCGCCTGAGCCAACTCAACATGCTCGGCCACCACGCCTCTTGCGGTATCTGGGCGCCGAACATCAGTTGGGATGCCGACACGTTCTACCTGGTGTACACCGATGTCCGCACCGATGCGGCCGGCATCAAGGACACGCACAACTACGTGGTAACGGCGCCGGCCATCGAAGGCCCCTGGTCCGAACCGACCTATCTCCACAGTCACGGCTTCGATCCGTCGCTGTATCACGAGGATGGGCGTCACTGGGTGCTGTGCATGCAAACGGACTACCGCAAGGGCCGCTCGCGATTTTCCGGTATCATCTTACAAGAATATCTACCGGCCGAACGGCGGCTCACTGGGCCTGTGACGAAGATTTTCAGCGGGACGAGCCTCGGCGTCACCGAAGGCCCCAATCTCTACAAAAAAGATGGCTGGTACTACCTGTTGGTGGCTGAAGGCGGCACATCGTACGGTCACGCGGTCACGGTGGCGCGCTCCCGTGCGCTGGAAGGTCCCTACGAAGCCGATCCGGCCGGCCCGGCGCTTACCAGCCGTTTCCACCCGCTCGATCGCTTGCAAAAAGCCGGCCATGCCAGCCTGGTCGAGGTGCCCGGAAGCGGCTGGTACATGGCGCACCTGTGCGCCCGGCCGATCGCCCGCAAAGGACGCTGCACGCTCGGCCGCGAGACGGCCTTGCAGCAAGTCGCCTGGACGGAAGACGGCTGGTTGCGCGCCGAGCCTGTGCCGAGGCGCGCCGCCGTCGAAATCCCTGCGCCGGAACTTCTTCCGCATCCATGGCCCAAAGCGCCTGCCCGCGAAGAATTCGATACGCCCCGGCTGCCGATCGACTTCCAAACGCTACGCATCCCGTTGGGTCCTGAAACGCTCAGCCTGGAAGAAAGGCCCGGCTTTCTGCGCCTCAAAGGCCGCGAGTCTGTCGGTTCACGGCACGTGCAGGCTCTGGTGGCGCGCAGGCAGCAGGCATTCCGCTACTGGGCAGCAACCTGTCTCGAATTTCACCCGGCGCACTTCAAGCAGGCAGCCGGCCTGATCTGTCTTTACGATCAGGAAAACCTGTTCTATCTGAAGATTGGATTCGACGAGACGTTGGGCCGCATGGTTGAAATCATGACGCGCGTCGCCGGAAACCTGGATTTCCCCCTGCCCGGGCCGGTTCCCATCCCGGCAGCCGGTCCCTGGCTGCTGGCGGTCTCGGTTGACTACGATCGCTTGCAGTTTTTCCACGGCCCAGAAAAGACGCAGCTCGCCGCCATCGGTGACGTTTTCGACGCCAGCATCCTTTCGGACGAGCACTGCCGTGAGGGCAAGTACACCGGCGCATTTGTGGGCCTCTGCTGCCAGGATTTGACCGGCGCCCGCCACCACGCCGACTTTGACTGGTTCGAATACCGCGAGATCGACGAAAACTGAAAGCCAAAACAGCGCTTCAGGCTTCGCCGGCAAAGAAGCCGCATAGGGGTTGCGCGTGGCTTGCACAGACGCACAACCCCCATGCAAAGAGGCTTAATTTCCTGCCACGATGGCGGCCAGGTCCTCTTCCACCGTTGCGTTGGGTTTGATGTCGAACTTTTCGACCAGCACTTTTAGCACGCCCGGCGAAATGAAGGCGGGCAGTGCAGGCCCCAGCCGGATGTGCTTGACGCCCAGGTAGAGCAAGGCCAGCAGCACCACCACCGCTTTCTGCTCGTACCAGGCAATGTCGTAAGACACCGGCAGGTCGTTGATGTCTTCGACACCGAATACCTCAGCCAGTTTTTGGGCGATCACGACCAGCGAGTACGAGTCGTTGCACTGGCCGGCATCGATCACGCGCGGAAAGCCGGCGATCTCGCCTAGCGGCAGCTTGTTGTAACGGTACTTGGCGCAACCGGCGGTCAGAATGACCATGTCCTTGGGCAACCGTTGCGCCAGTTCGGTGTAATAGGTGCGTTCCTTTTGCCGTCCGTCACAACCCGCCATGACCACGAAGCGTTTAATCGCGCCGCTTTTTACGGCTTCGACAATCTTATCCGCCACGCTCAGCGCGGCGTGATGCGCCAGGCCCACGGTCAGGGTACCTTCTTCCAAAGGCCGTGGCGCCGCAGCGGCAAGCGCCGCTTCGATCACCGGCGTGAAGTCTTTTCTGCCGCCTGCCGGCCGGTCGGGAATATGCTGTACGCCGGGCCAGCCGACGAGGCCGGTGGTGAACAACCGAGCCTGGTAACTCTTATCCGGTCGCACCAAGCAATTGGTGGTCATCAGAATCGCGCCGCCAAACGACTCGAATTCGTCCTTCTGCTGCCACCAGGCGCCGCCATAGTTGCCGACGAGATGCGGATACTTTTTAAGTTCGGGGTAGGCGTGCGCCGGGAGCATTTCGCCGTGGGTATAGACGTTAATGCCCTTGCCGTTGGTCTGTTCCAACAGATCGGCCAGGTCGCGCAAATCATGCCCGCTGACCAAAATCGCCGGGCCGGGGCGTACACCCAACTGCACCTGCGTCGGTTCCGGATGGCCGTAGGTGCTTGTGTTGGCTTTATCCAGCAGGGCCATCGCCTGCACGCCCATCGCCCCGCACTGCGATACCATCGCCACCAGTTCGTCCGCCGTCGCATCAGGCTTTGCAACCGACACCAGGCCTTCTTGCAAAAAAGCCAGGAGCGCTTCATCCTGGTAATCGAGCAGGTAGGCGTGATCGAGATAGGCTGCCAGGCCCTTAAGCCCATAGAGCAGCAGCTCGCGCAGGGAGCGCAAATCCTCGTCGCCGCCGATCGCGCTCATCAACCCCACCAACGCGCCTTGCTTCGCCAGGGCCTCGCTTTCCATCTCACCCGGCTGCCAGGTGGCCATTTCAGGCAAAGCATCGGGCAAGGCGCCGGCCGTGCGCAAACGGGCCGCCAGGCGGTCGCGCAAAGTCACGGCGCGCCGCACCAGGCCGACGAAGCAAGAAGCATCGAAGTTGACGTTGGTGATGGTGGAAAAAAGCGCTTCGGCCACGAAGCGATCCGCCTCGGCATCGACGATCCCCAGGGTGCGGGCGCGCACGCCGTAGAAAGCCAGGCCCTTAAGCTGCCAGACGAGCAAATCTTGCAAACAGGCTACTTCTGGTGTCTTGCCGCAAACCCCGGCCCGCGTGCAGGCCGGAGCCAGGGCTTCTTCACATTGAAAACAAAACATGTTCATGAAATCTTCTCCAGCAGGAATGGGTGAATGTTCGATGAAAAAGGACTTCGGGCCGCAAGGCCGTTGCCATATTCACCGTTAACGTTTCTGCTGGGTTAGTGTAATTCAGCGAACCTGCTTCGTCTGTGATAAAAGTCACAAACAACACACACATGAACGTTTTTTAATCCTAAGGAACGGGAAATAAATAATTGTCCGAGTTATGCTTCTTTCCAGCATAGAAACTGGGCACTTATTCGATTCGCATTCCTAAATCTCCCGGGTCATGAACACACTATTGGGATCCATTCGGTAACCGTCGAAGGGCGGGCAATATTCGAAACCATTTTTCCGGTACAGCGCCCTCGCCGGCTCGAAGAAAGCCGCCGCACCGGTTTCCAGGCTGATCCGCCGGAAGCCGCGTTGTCGGGCTGCGCCGATGATGTACTGCACCAACATCGTGCCGATACCGGCGCCGCGGTGCCCGGCAGATGTACGCATCGACTTCAATTCAGCGTGTGTGGCGCTCAGGCGCTTAATGGCGCCGCAGGCAACCAATTCATCATCCAACCAGACCGACCAGAACGTCACGTCCGGCTTTTTAAGCCCCTCAAGGTCCAGGACGTGTTTGCTTTCCGGCGGGGAGGCCGAACGCATGTCTGCGATGTGCTCGGCCAGAAATTGCACGACGCGCAGGTCGGATAAATCGTCAATCTTGATCGTGTAGGTCATCTTCTGAACTCGAAAAGCGGCTGATCTTGATCCACGAACGCGCAATTCCCACCCACACGAACAAACCACCGGTAGCGACGATGCCCAACAATGCCAGAATCCCCACGAATGCACCCGAGGGAGCCTTGGGCAGAGGAAGAGATGTCGGACTGAGGGCCGGCGCCGGGAGGGTATCCGTGGCTGCCGGGATCGTCGTCGCAGGTTTCGGCGTACGCGGCGTGGCAGAGAAGGGAGTCTGCGTCATGGGCACATGGGTAAACGTGGCCGTGGCTGGTGGGGTGACTTGCAAGAGCAGCTTCTGCTCGGGGCGGATGATGGAAGCGGCTGTAAGGTTGTTCCAGGCCAAAAGGTCGGCCAGGGGCACTTCATACAAACCGGCAATCCACGAGAGCGTTTCGCCTTGCTGAATGATGTGGTAATAATTTCCATCACCGGCCGGGGTAAGCTTTTCGACAGGGGTCAACGGCCGCGGCGTGGGGCTGGGTGTGATATCGCCGGGGTCGATCAGCAGCTTCTGGCCGACCTGTAGCGGCCACTCTTCCTGCCAGCCGTTCAAGCCCAAAATCGTGTCCACGGTGATGTCGTAGGCTTCCGCAATGGGGATCAAAGCCTGGTAAGGCTGCACCACGTGAACGATCCGGCCGTCTTCGTCGGGGGCGCTGGGAACGATCATGCCAACGGGCGTTGGGGTGGCGTATCCCTTTGTGTTTTTACCGGGGATGAACAGGCGCTGGCCCGTTTGCAAGGGCGTGTTCCTGGACAAGTTGTTCCAGATTTCGATGTCCCGAATCGTGATCTGGTAGGCGATAGCAATCGACCAGAATGACTGTCCGGCGGCAACGATGTGGTAGACTTCTCCGCTGGCATCGGGGGTGGAAATCTTGACCGGCATGATGATTTGGGAGGGGAAGTAGGCGCTGGAACCCGGTGTGACACCCACGCCAGGTTCGGAGGTGTACTCTCCACAGGCGCTGCCCGAAATATAAGCCGCCTGTAGGACATAGTAAGTCATACCGTTGGCGGCAGTCGACACTCCGGCGCCGACGTGGCAATAAGCCGGGTTCACCGCCGGGCGCATGTGCGATTCGTCCGACCAGGCGACCATGATTTCGTCGATGCTCATGTAGCCGGCGGCAAAGTTTTCGGTGGCGAAAACGGTCGCCCCGCCGCCGTATCCTGCTGCGGCAATACGGCCGCGCACGTCGCCGATATGCCAGGACATCTGGTTGGCCGCCATGATATCGGCCGTGGCCTGGGCAACGGCATCGATGATTGGGTCTTCGATCAGCGCGGGCAGGCCGTAGGATACACGCAGCGTGTTCATGGCGGCGATCAGGTCATAAGCGGTCACCGTGCTGGCCTGCATCAATTCGGGTTTGGATGCACCGGCCCGGGCCTGGCCGGCAGGATGCCATAAGCCGGCCAAAAAGACGAGGGTTACAAACCAGGGGATGAGTTGTTTTGTACGCATGCGGCAATTATAATCGTCCCTTCCCGCGTTTGCCAAAAGGCCCTTGCCATGCCCATGGCGCTAGGCTATAATCGACCCGGTTATTTTCCTAATTTCTTGAAAGGTGAAGAAGAAGTATGATCGATGTAAATGACTTGCGCAAAGGAACCACCTTCGAACATGACGGCAAACTGCTCAAGGTGCTTGAATACAGCCATAACAAACCCGGGCGCGGCAACGCCACTATTCGCGTGAAAACCGTGGACCTGCGTACAGGCTCCAACACAGAAATGACCTTCCAGTCCGGTGTACGCGTACAAGACGTGCGCCTCGATTTCCATAACGTACAATACCTGTATAACGATGGCGATTTCTACTACTTTATGGACCTCGATACCTACGAACAACCGGCGATTCAAGCCAGTGTGGTCAGTGACGCGGCCGGTTTCCTCACCGAGAATCTCGAACTCAAACTCACTTTCTACGAGGGCGAACCGATTGATATCGAACTGCCCCTCAACGTGGAACTGAAAGTGGTTGAGGCCCAGGTAGCCGTACGCGGTGACACGGCAACCGGCGTCAACAAAAAGGTCAAGGTAGAAACCGGTATCGAGGTCAGCGTGCCCGCTTTCGTCAACCAGGGCGATACCATCCGGGTGGACACGCGCGACGGCTCCTATCTCACGCGTGTGTAGGTCTAATACATTTGATTGGAACATGAATTAATCATCCAAAACGGGAGACACCGCAACCGGGCAAGTCTCCCGTTTTCTGTTCAACCGTTCCTGTTCCGGAAACACCAACAACCGGAACAGGGATCGAATGATTTCGAGAAAAAACATGCGAACCCCTGCTGGTAAAGAATGCTCCTACTTCTACGGCGATTACTTCCGCGGCCGTAGCCGTGAAGAATGCCGCCTGTTACTCGATGAACAACCCACCGTGACGTGGACCCCCGACCTGTGCCGCACCTGCCCGGTGCCGGCCATTCAGCAGGCTAATGCCTGCCAGCACATGGTGCTAAAGGCCACCGTCACACGTCCCTTCCCCTTCATCAAGCGCCAGGTCCGTGTGCGGCCTTATTGCATGAAAAGCCACCGGGACGGTTTCGACCCGCACACCGGCTGCGGCCAATGCCACGAGCTGCCTGACGTCTTCAATGAAGTCGCATAGTCTATGAATCTGACACTGCTGCTTGACCTCGACGACACCCTGCTGACGAACGACATGGACATCTTCCTTCCGGCCTACCTCAAGGCTCTGGCCGGAAGGCTGGCTTCTCATGTGGCGCCGGAACGAATGATCAAGGCCCTGCTGAACGCCACCGGTCAGATGGTCAGGAACGTTTCTCCGACGCGCACGCTCGAGGAGACATTCGATGCTGCCTTCTACCCGGCCCTGGGGCTGGAAAAAGAAGCCATGCACCCAGTGATCGAAGACTTTTATGCGCAGGAGTATCCTCACCTGCGAGCTTTGACCCGCCCGCATTCACAAGCGGCGGCGCTGGTTGAAAAAGCGCTGCAAATGGGCTGCCGCGTTGCGGTTGCTACCAACCCGCTCTTTCCGCGCACCGCCATCGAGCAGCGCATTGCCTGGGCCGGGCTGGCGCACTATCCGTTTGCGCTGATCCCATCCTATGAAACCTTTCACTTTGCCAAACCCAACCCGGCCTTTGTCAGCGAATTCCTGGCTCAAATGGGATGGCCTGAAGGCCCGGTGCTGATGGTAGGCAACGACCTGGAAAACGACTATCGCTCGGCCCACGGCGCCGGGATTGCGATGTATTGGATTCAACCAGACGAGGTCGTATCCACCCCCCACCTGCCCGAGCACCGTGGAAGCCTCGCAGACCTGCTCACTTGGCTGGATGGCATCATCCCGGAACGCATCCAACCCAGGCTTTCCACACCGGGCGCACGTATGGCCAGCCTGCGCGCCACCCCCGCTGCCCTGGGCAGCCTGACGCGTGCGCTGCCGGGTAGCGCCTGGGAACGCCGGCCGCATCCAAAGGGCTGGAGCCTGATCGAAATCGCCTGTCACCTGCGGGATGCCGAAAGCGAAGTCAACCTGCCGCGGCTGCAAAAAATCGTACAGAACGATGCGCCCTTTTTAGCGGGCATCGACACCGATGCCTGGATCGTCGAGCGCCAGTACGCCCAACAAGACGGGCCGGCGGCCCTGCAGGCTTTCATCGAAGCCCGTCTCGAGACGATCTCCTTGCTGGAAAGCCTGCCCGCCGAAGCCTGGCAGCGCCCGGCACGCCACGCCATCCTCGGGCCGACCACCCTGCTCGAACTGGTCGGCGTGCTCGATCGCCACGATCACCTGCACATTCGAGATGTCAAAACAATTGTAGCGCCCTTGCCCTGATGTGTTTTTTCCGGTATGCTATTCTCAATGAGAGAATCAAAATTCTACAGAAAGGGTCCAGCCATGAACATCGTCAAGCAAATCTTGCAAACCAAAGGGGACGGAGTGTGGTCAATTTCGCCAGAGGCCAGCGTATTCGAAGCGCTGGCGATGATGGCCGAGAAAGAGATCGGCGCGCTGCTGGTGATCGACAAAGGTGAAGTTGCCGGGATATTCTCCGAGCGCGACTATGCGCGCAAGGTAATTCTGCGTGGCAAGTCATCCAAAGACATCCCGGTCAGCGAGGTCATGACCCGGCGTGTCTTGTGCGTCAACCCATCTACGACCGTGGGGGAGTGCATGGCGCTGATGACGGAAAAACATATCCGCCATCTTCCCGTAATGGACGATGGAAAACTGGCCGGCTTTATTTCGATCGGTGACGTCGTCAAGTCGATCATCTCAGAGCAGGAATACCTGATCGAACACCTCGAAAACTACATCATCGGGCGTTAACGCCTAACCCAGGGGCTCTGTGCAGAAAAAGCACGGCGCACAAGTGCGCAAACACAAACGGGGTTCGGGCCGTGCCGCTTTATACGGGTTAGGGAATGCCATGAAAAGTATCGTCTTTCGCTGGCTCATCATCGCACTGTTGCTGGTTTGCTCAAGCCCGCACCCCGGCCAAAACGCCGCCGGCGCCCTTGAAGAAGGCTTTCTGCCGGCGCGTCGGCAGGGCATAGGAACCGCCGCAGCAGGCGACATCGAAGCCAGCCAGACGGGGCTGTACATCGTGCGCTTCGAACGACCGGCCCTGGCCGCCATCGAAACAAGGAAAAACGGCCGCAGCAAGGTGAATATCTCCACGCCCGCATCGCTTGCTTACACGAAGTATCTGCAAAACCAGCAGCAAGCTTTTCTAGACCGGGCGGAACGCCTGCTCAACCGGCCCATCGATGCCGCTTACCGCTATTTGAACGTGCTCAACGCCATTGCCGTTTCTGCCAGTACAGAGGAAGCCCACCGGCTGGCCCAAATACCGGGGGTCGCAGCCGTTTACGCCGACAAAATTCGCCAGCCGGATAGCGATGCCGGGCCAGCCTGGATCGGTGCAGACGATCTCTGGGATGGTAGCGCAACCGGCGGCCTGGCGACGCAGGGAGAAGGCGTGATCGTCGGTATAATCGACACCGGCATCAATCACGCCCACCCCTCTTTCAGCGATCCCGCGCCGGATGGTTACCAGCACATCAATCCGTGGGGTGGCGGCAGCTATCGCGGCATCTGCGCAGCAAATGACCCCCATTACATCCCCGGCTTCTGCAATAACAAGCTGATCGCTGCTTACAGCTTTTACCCTGGCATCCCATCTCCCGAAGATTTGAGCTGGCATGGGTCGCACACGGCAAGCACAGCCGCCGGGAATGCCCACGCCGGAACGGTTAGCGTGGCGGGCAGCGTAGTTACCCGCACGATTTCCGGTGTTGCCCCGCGCGCCAACCTGATCGTCTACAAAATTTGCCACCCACATGCTGACTGCCCCGAGAGCGCTGCCTTGGCCGCCATCAACCAGGCCGTTGCTGATGGCGTTGACGTGCTCAACTATTCGATCTCCGGAGACGGTGATCCGTGGAACGACCCGGTGGACCTGGCCTTCCTGGACGCCACGAACGCCGGCATTTTCGTTTCGACTTCCGCCGGTAATGGCGGCCCAACGGCAGGCAGCACACACCACAACGGGCCTTGGGAAGCCTCCATGGCAATGTCCACGCACCCACGCGTCTTTGCCAAGACGCTGGATATCACCCACCCCGGCACACCTTCACTGCAAGGCCTGGCCGCCGTGGCAAACCGCTACAATCCCAATATGTCTGCGGCACTGATCGGCGAAATCGCCTACGATGCCGGGAACCTGAGCGGCTGCATAGCCTTCCCGGCGGGCTATTTCAACGATAAGTTTGCGCTGCTTCAACGGAGCACGGACTGTTCTTATTCACAGCAGGCAGCCCAGGCGATTGACGCCGGGGCTGCTCTCGTTGTCCTTTACGACGACCGGCCCGGCCCGCCGGCAGATATCCGCGTGAGCGGGCTTGGCGCGCCGGTGGTCATGCTCGGCCTGCAAGATGGGCTGTCCGTACGCGAGCACATCGCCGCCCAATCCCCGCTGACCGTCACCGCCTGCCTGAATGCCCCAACGCAGGCCATCAACAACCCTGGTTTCGCCGATCTCATTCACCTGCAAAGCGCGCGCGGTCCCAGCAACTGGGCCGTGCTCAAACCCGATTACGCCGCGCCGGGCGTCAACATCCTGGCTGCCGGCGCCGGCAGCACCGCACCCTATCTGCGCGCCAACGGCACCTCGATGGCTTCCCCACACGGTGCAGGAGCGGCTGCACTGCTGCTGGCGCTTCATCCTGATTGGTCGCCCACGGCGGTCAAGTCGGCCCTGGGCACCACGGCGACGCCCTGGTGGGAAATGCAGGCCGATCAACCATCCGCCGGTTTGCCGGCCACCCCCTACGACGCCGGCGCCGGCCGGCTGGATCTGTCCGGTGCAGGCCGGGTGGGGCTGATCATGGACGAAAGTTACATCGACTACCTGGCCGCCAACCCGGCGCTGGGCGGCGACCCGCAGGCGCTCAACCAGCCGGCGCTCGTCGCTCCAGACTGCGTGAAGGCGTGCTCGTGGGTGCGCAGTTTCGTCAGCGTAGCAAATGCATCGCTTACCTACAGCGTCACGTTTTTCACCAACGTTCCCACGCTGACGCTCTCGGCCGAACCGGCCTTCTTCACCATCGCACCCGGTGCCACGCAGGCGATCACCATCCACGCACAGGTAGACGCGCTGCCCTTCGGCCAGCCCGTTTTTGGCAGCGTGCAGATCGCAGCCGCGCCGGCGGCGAATCCAACCGTGGCCGTTCAGCGCCTGCCTGTCGCCGTCGTCCCGGCGTATGCCAATATTCCGGCTTCAATCGTGATCAAGACGGCGGACAACCCCGGCACAAAAACAGTGCGGGGGGTGCAGTTTCCTGTCGAAATCACGGCGCTGGTGAGCCGCATTGATGGCCTGAGCCGCAGCAGTCCGATCACGGGTACGCTCACTCAGGACCCCAGCCCAAGCGACCCCTACAACGGCGACGGTGGCGCCCTGGTGCACGTACTGGGCGTACCAGAAGAAACGCGCCGCTTAGTTTTCGAAATCGTCCAGAGCGAGGCGCAAAACGCCGACCTGTTTGTCGGGACGGGCACCACGCCAAGCCTGGGCAGTGAACAATGCCGGAGCACGACCACGGAGGCAGCAGAAAGCTGCGAGTTGGCGGACCCCGCCGCAGGGTTTTACTGGGTCCTGGTGCAAAACCGGCTGTCTGGCGCACCCGGTTCGAGCGATTTGCTGACATTGGTGCAGGGCGTCGTGGTTTCGGGCACGGTGGGGAATTTGAGTGCCAACAACAGCGGCAACATTCCGGCTTACCAGCCGTTCGATATCACACTCACCTGGAACGAACCAGCCCTGCAACCCGGCGACTTCTGGTACGGGCTGCTCACGTTGGGAACCAGCCCTGCATCCCCTGGCGACATTGGCCGCATCACGGTCGATCTGATCTACGAATCTCCCGTGTACGGCATAGAAATCAGCCCGCCGCATTCATTCTCAGCGGCCCGGCCCGGCGAAACGGTCTTCTACACCCTGCAAGTGTTGAACACCGGCAACGCCAGCGAGACCTTCACAGCAACCGTTCAGGCTGCCTGGCCCGCCAGTATCCCGGCGGTGGTCGGCCCGTTAGCCCCCGGAGAACAAGCCATGTTGGATGTAGCGATCACGATCCCGGCAAACACGCTTGCAGGCTCCCAAGACAGCGCCTGCGTCCGCATGGTCTCATCGCACGAACCCGCCGCTAGTGCACAGGTCACCCTCGTCACACAGGCTCTCGAACCTCTTCTCATCACGGCCACGGCGACCAATACCCCAACGCCAACCCCCACCCACACAACAACCCCCACCCACACCCCGACGAGCACCCCCGGCCTGGCGTACACGCGTATCTACCTTCCCGTGTTGATTAAATAAAGTTGGCTCTCCCGCTCAACTTCAGGGGAAATTCACCGCGCCACGGCAAAGGGCGCAGGCGAGGCTTTTGCCGGGAAGATGTTACAAAAATGTTACCTTCTTGTGAACTTCCTGTGATCCTTTGCCGATAAAATCCTTTCCGAAGCGCTTCGATCAAAAAGTAGCATAGAAGGCAAGAAGAAAGGAGAATTCGATGTCTGTACCAAACCGTCGGGGCGCGGTGCTTGTATGCCGCGCCTTCCTGATCGTCGTGATTGCGCTGTTGGCCCTGGGCACAGCATCCATGGCACAAGCGGGCATCCCCGTCCAGGCCGAACAGCCACACCAGGCCCTGCAGGCAGCGCTCGACGAGTATACAAAAGCAAAGCCACCCATCGAAGGCCGGTTTACCCTGGGAGATGTCTACACAGAAAAAGCATGGGCCTATGCCATTGCCCGCCTGCAAAAACCTGCGGCGGAGGCACAGGATGAATTGATCGAGTACGTCGTTCTCTTGGCGGGCCTTACCCCGGAAGGTTGGCAGGCCATGGCGCCCGGCATCAACGATCCAGGCGCATACAATGCGCTACTGCACAGTTTTCCCTTCTCGCTCATCGATGAAGGCAGCCAGGCACTGTTTACCCTACCCGAAAGTACACACATCCAAGCCGTGACGGCCAACTTCAACGGCCACGTACTGCCCTTCGCGGCAAGCGTGAACGGATACGTGCCGAAGAAAAACGGCAGCGGCCACGAAAACCAGATCGATTTCAACATCTCACCGGGCGACAGCGTTTATGCAACCAAGCCAGGTAGAGTCGTTTTCGTCAAAGAAAGCAGCAACTCGGGCTGCAACGACATCAGTTGCTGGCAGCAGGCCAATATGGTCGTCGTAGAACATGGCGCCAGCGAATACTCCTGGTACGTTCACCTGGCTTACAACAGTGTGCCCGTGGAAGTCGGCGCCTACGTCGGATTGGGCACGAAAATCGGCGTCGAAGGCACGACCGGCTACTCGTCGGGCGTTCACCTGCACTACATGGCCTCCACCGGCCACAGCACCTGGACAAACCCTGCCGACGCCAGTGCCGCGCCCTGGGGCTCCGGTATGACCCCCGTCGATTTCGACGAGTCTACGTGGGCCAACCTGCTCGTGGGCAGTACCTACACATCGCGCAACACGTCCGATCCCGGCGTCGCTTCATGGGGCAATGGGCGTCTCGACCTGTTCGTGCACGGTGAAGACAATGCCCTCTGGCAGAAAACGTTCAACGGCAGTTGGAGCAACTGGGCTTCTCTGGGCGGCACGCTGGTCTCTGCACCGGACGCCGCCTCGTGGGGCAGCGGGCACATCGATGTATACGCACGCGGGTTGGACAACAACGTCTATTACCGGCGCTATCTGAACGGCGCCTGGAGCGGTTGGGCGTCTGCAGGGCAGCCATCGGTCGGGGCCATCTCCGATCCGTCGGCCGTTTCCACCGGCAGCGGTCGCATCGATCTGTTCGTACGCGGCGGCGACAACGCTCTCTGGCATCGAGCTTACGCCAACAACGCCTGGGGGAACTGGGAATCGCTGGGCGGCGTGCTGACCACCGGCCCGGATGCTGCCTCAGCGGGCAGCGGGCAGCTGCACGTCTTCCTGGCGGGGGCAAACCGCGTCATGTGGCGCTGCGCCTACAGCAGCAGCGCCTGCACCTGGACGCAAGTTCCCGGGGGCGCATCCAGCTACGATCAAAGCGGGGTGTCGCCCGCCACCAACCGGGTGGACGTCTTCGCCCGCGGCACCGACGGCCAGCTCTACCATCGCATTTGGAATGGCAGCAGTTGGGGCAACTGGGAGAGCCTGGGCGGCTTTCTGACTTCAGGCCCGGATGCCGCATCCTACCGGGTCAACAATCACCTGGATGTCTTCCTGCGCGGCAGCGACAACCATATCTACCACCGGGCGCAGAGCAACGACGGGGCCTGGTCGGGTTGGGAATCGCTCGGCAAGCCTTGAGACAGCCGTTTACACAACTGTTACAGAACTGTGAAGTTCTTGTGAACTTCGCAGTTTATGATTGCGCCAGCCTGAGAGGGCAACAAGAAAAGCGGTTCTTCCGTCTCCGGCGGGAAATATTCGGCCGTTCCGCCCGTTGAGAGCGGAAAAGCAAAAGTTTCAACGAAAGCGAAAGGAGATAAAAATGAGATTCAAACTGATCAAAGCAAGCATCTTCCTCATGGCCGCACTTTGCCTGGTGTTCGCCAACGGCTTCGCATCCGCAGCCGTTCCGGCAGCAGAATCCGGTGGTAGCCCGTTCGCCAGCTTCACGCGGGCAGATGGGAGGCAAATCACCGTTTATCTACTTCCCGAAGATCAAACCCTTACCGAAAGGGCGCTGAAAGAAGGTTTGATCACGCAGGAACAGGTCAATGCAGCCCGTAAAGTCGAGCGCGCTTCGCTGGCCGCCGGCGTAGGCGTCTGCCCTTTCTGGACCGGCTCGCCGGCGACAATGATTCGGGAAGGCAGGGATGGCGACGACGACTGGTATGAGGATTACGAACATCCCGTCGGATGGAGCAACGATGTCATTTGCGTTACGACCTTCTACTATACGGCCAAGGGTTTCCCGGCAGAAGAATTCCACAACGATTACAAGCCCAACATCGCCCGGCACCGCCTGAAAGTTGGCCTGAGCGGCTTCCCGGATTGGTTCGCAGCCGCGCAAACCACCCTGCGCTGGCGCTAGCAACTGCCAGAAAGTGCCGGCTCGAGGCTGTAACACCCGCCGCCGGTAAAAAGTTGGCTTGTACGGTAGAAAAAACGGCCAGCGCTTCGCATCCGGCAAACAAAACCGGCCAAAAGACCATCATCGTAAGGAAATTTGAAAATGCTCAAAAGAATTTTCCGAAACAAACGTGTGCTCCTTATCCTGCTCACCATCGCCGTGATCTGTGTCCCCCTATCTTCGGCGATGGCCGCCATCCGGCTGCAAGTACCCGCCGGGTGGTCGCGCAGTGGAAATGCCCCCGTGGCAGTCTACCCTTCGAGCGGCATTTACGAATGTGACGATTACTGGATCGTTTTCGCCAATGTGCCGCAAAACAAAATCATGCCGGTGAACAAGCTGAAAATCTCGGCTACCAACGTACTCAACCAGGCACACATTGTCGCCCACGGCGGCCTGACCGGGTTCACCGAATGCGCATCCAACTCGTGTGCGGTACACCTGTGTGGAAAGGACAACGGGCTGTACAACGGCGGCAGCCATCGCTTAGAAATCCAACCTTAAACACAGCCGGCCTTCCAGGCGCCACGATGTTTTAAGCTATCTCCTGCGAGCTTGCCAACATCGTGGCGCCCCCTCAAGGCCTGTGTTGCAACAGTTCGTCGAATTCGTCTGCTGCATCCACTAACAGCCCTTGCGGGCCGGCCAAACGATACAGTTCCCACTGCGTATCCAAAACGGATCCATCGATGAACCAGCACAACGCCCACACCTGCGGCTCGTCGTTGACGACATCCAGCGCAGCGTGCAGCCACCCGGGAGGATAGTTCTGCGCCGGGGGGATGTCGGTGTCGGGTGTAAAGGTGTTGGTAGATGAAATGAACACGGGTAAACCCTGCGTATGTGGATACGAGTTGATAATCGCCAGCCAATCCTCGTACACCCGAAAGCCTGCCTGGGCACCCTGCCAGGCAGGGCGGGCAAGGTCGGCGTACGGTTCTTCTGCTGGCGGGCGGCCGGCAAGCTCCGGGGCTTCCGGGCGGCCCGACGCCTGGACGGCGAAGCCATCCGGCGCGGCAAGCGGAACACCGGCTACGGCCTTTGCTTCTGCCGAGGCGCTCAACGCTGCAACGAGCGTGTTCATGTAGTTCAACCAGGGCACGTCGATGTGATAGGCTTCTTCACCATCCAGATCGTTCACCCACGGGCGTACCGGCCCCACGAGGACACGCACCAAGGCGTTCTCGGCACGCATCGTCTCAACGACGTTGTCGCTGCGTCCCGGCTCGACGCCGTATCCATTGAAAATGCGCGCATACCAGGCAGGCGTTACGGGACGCGCTGGATAGGCCTGGTTGCTCCCGGCGGCATTAAAGCCGCTCCCGATGATGTAGGCATACACGCCATCCAGGCGTTGATCGCGCGCCAGGCGCTGCACATACTTCAGGTACAGGTTGAATGCCTCGTAGTCGTCGGCCGCAGGCAGGCTCTGGCCGCGATCGTAATCGACCCGCACCAGGACGCGCAATCCCTTGGCGTGGGCATCCGCCACCCGCTCTGCCAGGCCGTGCACCCCCCAGTACCGCTCTTCGGGAACGTCCGCCAGTGCCGCGTAAGTCAGTTCGACATCCCAGCCACTGCGGCCGTGCCAGTCGCGCGCCGGGTTAGCAAAGACAACGCCCAGCTTGGTGTTGCGCGGGGGGTTGAGCGCTTTGGGAGGCGTCGTGGGCGGGCCAACGGTCACGCGGCCGCGTTCAATGCAGCCCGTGTTGCAATCCCGGTAAAAGACGATGTCGTACGTTGGCACGTCAGGTGGCAGGAAGGTCCAGTACCAATTCCAAAAGCCGGTGTCTTGCTCGAACGGATCGCTGCGTTCGAACTGAGCTTCCTTCCCATCCACGGTGGCGTAAATATACGCCCACGGCGTGTTATCGGTCACCACGACCCTGGCGGGCTGATCCGAACCAGGGGGTGGCCACACCACGGCAATGCGCGGCCAGACGCCGGTTTCGGGCCAATTGTCGGGCACCAGCAGCACCCGCCCGGGCACCGGCAGCAAGGCACACACCACTAGCCCCAGGGCAATCAGCCCCGCGAAGAATCCCCAACGTATGCGACGACGGTTTCCAGGAAACACAGCTGATCCTATGCTATGGTGCAGAAACTTTCTGCAGCACAAAAGAAATCGATGTGCCGGTTTCATCTCCGGACGACCGGCTCTCAATCACCAGATGGCTGCGATGCCGGGAGACGATCTCGTCCACCAGGGCCAGGCCAATCCCGCTGCCGGGGACATCCTTGTTGACCCGGTAGAGGCGCTGCTTGACGTGCGGCAGGTGCGCCGGCGGAATTCCTGGCCCGGTATCCTGAACGGTGACCAGCACGCCGCCTGCCTGATTCGATAGGCGCACGGCGACGCGATCCCCCACGCGCCCGTATTTGACGGCATTTTCCAGCAGGTTGAGCAAAGCCCGCTTCAGCCGGTCAGGCTCACCCAGGACGCGCGGCAACGGTGCGTCGGCTTCAAGCGAAATCTCGATCTGCCGTTCCTCGGCGAACAAAATAACTTCAGCAATTGCCTGTTCGGCGGCCAACAACAAATCGACCGGCAAGGGATCGAATTCGGCCGAGGCTTCCAGGCGGCTCAGTTCGAGCAAATCCTGCACCAGACGGGTAATACGCTCGGCGGCTTCGTGAATCAGATTCAGGGCATTCTGGCGTGCAGGCTCGGGAATGTCGGTAGAGCGCAGCAACTCGGCGTGCGACAGGATCGCCGTGAGCGGTGAACGAAGTTCGTGAGACAGGTTACTCAGGAAGAGTCGCGCCGTTTTTTCCACCTTGCGCTGGCCGCTCAAATCGGTCACGATGACGAGGGCAAGCGGGCGATGGACGCAAACCCACCAATTGAGGGTTTGCTCGTTCGGCAACGTCAACGTGCGGTAGCGCGTTTCGCACGATTCGCCTGCGGCGATCTCCGCCAGGTCTTGCTCAAGCTCTTTCTTCCAGGGCAAATCGGGAATCTGCATTTCTCCCGGCGAAATGCCAAGCCAGCGGCAGGCATAGGCATTGGCAAACAGGCTGGTGTGCGAGGATGCATCCAGCAAGATGAATCCATAGGGTGCGCTTTCGACAAGTTGGAACACATCAGCCGGGAAAACCGGTTTCGCCCGCCCGGCCAGCCGGACGCCAAGCCATATTCCAAGAAATACACTGCCGAGCAACAATACGCTCCCCGCTAACAGCAGCGGTTTGAGATCAAAAGCCATCATCCTTTCGACTCCGGCAGCAAACGATACCCAAACCCGCGTACTGTCACGAGACAGGATGGTTTCGACGGATCCGCTTCAATTTTCATGCGCAACCGTTGAATGTGTACGTCAACGGTACGCGTGTCCCCGGCATACTCGTAGCCCCAGACCTCACGCAGCAGCGTTTCACGGCCAAACACGATGCCCGGCCGCTGCATGAACACGCGTAGCAGTTCATATTCCTTCGGCGTCAGATCGATTTCTACATCGTCCAGTGTCACGGAATGGCGTACATCCCACAACGTGAGCGGCCCACAGATCAAGGGCATTTCTCCGGCCGCAGCGGCCAGACTGCCACGCCGCAGCAAAGCGCGCACCTGCGCCAGCAGTTCAGCAGGCTGGTAAGGCTTGGTGAAGTAAGCGTCCGCACCGGTATCCAGGCCGGCGACCCTGTTCTCGGTGTCATCCAGCGCCGTAAGCATCAAAACCGGGGTCGCCGGCGCCATCCGGCGAATTTCGCGGCAAACGTCGTGCCCATGAATATCGGGCAACATGACATCCAGGATCACCAAATCCGGCTGCATCGCCAGTTGCGCCAGGCCTTCTTCCCCGTTACAGGCACGAGAAACATCATATCCGGCCTGCCGCAAAAGCGATGACAAAGCGTTGGTGATCGCAGGCTCATCATCGATGACGAGAATTTGTTTCGGTGGTGTCATGGTCCTTTTATATCACACGACTCACAACACTTCACCACGACTACGCAGCAAGAAGCGACCCATCCCGCGCCTTCCCAGCCACTGCTCGCCATCGACGATTAACTGCCCGCGTAAAAAGACCTTCTCAGGCATCCCAACGAGTTCCCAACCTTCATACAAGTTGTAGTCGGTGCGATGGTGGGCGTAACGGGCGCCATAGGTCACACGCCGCGCCGGGTTCCAGAGGACGATGTCAGCATCCGAACCGGGCAGCAGGGCGCCTTTGCGCGGGTAAAGGCCAAAGATGCGCGCCGGGTTGGTGCTGGTGAGGGCCACGAACTGCTGCGGCGTCATACGCCCCGCCCGCACGCCGTGCGTCCATAAGATGGGCAGGCGGTCTCCGACACCGGGCAAACCGTTCGGAATTTTCGTGAAATCATCTTTGCCCAACTCCTTGCCGGGGATGGCGACTTCCTCGCCTTCGTACAGAATCGTACGTGTGCCGTCGTAGAAAAACGGGCAGTGATCAGTGCCGATGGTTTGCAGCGTGCCGTCGGCAAGCCCTTCCCACAGGCGGGCGTTGTCGGCGGCGGTGCGCACCGGCGGCGAGCATACCCACTTGGCGCCATCCGGACGGCGCAAATCCTCTTCGGTAAAGAAAAGATACGGCGGGCAGGTCTCACCCATCACTGCCAAACCTTGCCGGCGGGCGTAGCGCAGCATATCGACCTCGCCCGCCGCGTTCATGTGGACGAGATAGAGCGGCGCACCGGTTTGCGCCGAGAGCGCCGCCCCGCGCAGCGCGGCCTCGACGGCTCCCCAGGCCGGCCGGGTACGGGCATGCCACGTAGGGCTTGTGTGGCCGGCCTGCAGGGCCTCAGCCACCAGCAGGTCGATCACATCGCCGTTTTCGGCGTGCATCATGGTCAGCAGGCCCAACTCACGCGCCCGGCGCATCACCTGGTAAATCTCACCGTCGGGCAGGCGCAGGCGGCCATTGTAGGCGGTAAAGACCTTCAGGCTGGTGACCCCCAGGCCGGGCAGCAGCGCCATCTCGTCGAGCACTGCTCGATCGAGATGCGTAACGTTCATGTGAAAGCCGAAGTCGATCGCCGCCTTGGGGACCGCCCTGGAACGCCAGGCGGCGATCGATTCTCGTAAGCCGGCCGCCTCCTGCGGGACAAAATCCATCACCGTGGTCGTGCCGCCGAAGGCCGCCGCCTTGTGGCCGGTGTAGTGATCGTCCGAAGAGACGGTGCCGAACATAGGCAGGTCGAAGTGCGTGTGCGCGTCCACGCCACCCGGGAAGGCCAATAGGCCGGTGCAGTCGACCACCACGCCTCCCGGCCGTGCCGGGAGGCCGTTACCGATGGCGGCGATGGTGTCGTTTTCGACGAGGATGTCGGCCACGAAACTATCAGCCGCCGTAACCAGGGTAGGAGATTTGAGCAAAACGGTGGACATGGAAGCCATGGACGAAACGTGTTAAGGTTCCATGAGCAGGTCAACGGGAACGATGAACAGCTCGGGATGCGTCACCGGTGCCATGCGAGTCGTTTCACACTGCGCAGCCGTGCACTTGCGCAGCACGAAGTCGTCCACAAAAGCCCCTTCTGGCCGGACCGTTGTCGCATCGCTGTGAAAGAATACCCGCACCGAAACCGAGGAGGCGCCCAAAAAATTCTCGCCCTTGATATTGCTTAAGTCAAGGGTAATGGGGGTCCAGGCGCCCACATTGCCCGAGTAGCAGTTGCCGAAGAAATTGAGCGCGTCCTTCGATACAACCACGCAAACTTCATCGATCAACGCTTCGGTATACATCCAAAGTTGCAACTGAACGTGGGCCGCCGAGGCGCCAGTCAGGCTGAAAGGTCCATAGGTCATGCGGCTGTCCATGCTATTGGCGTAGCTACTGCCGCAGCCCGCCGGTCCCTTGGCGCCGCCGGCCAACACCCAGGCACTGTGGCTGCCGGCAAAGGCCTTGCAGGCACTCTTGCCCCAGGTATACCCGGCAACCGTGTTATCGCCGATCTGCCACAGTCCCGAGGGGAAAGCCCCCTCGAAATTCTCCGAGACGAGGGTTTCCCAGCCACTGCTGTTGTACTGGCGCTGTACGGCTGGCAGGTAGAGCCGGTACAAGCCCTGGGCAGTCGACGTGTAAATACCTGAAGGAAGAACGGTACGCACGGCAACCAGGCGCCCGCCACTGCCCGTCACGTCGGAAAGTGTCAGCGTAGCATGCAGCTCCTGGCTATCGACGAAGGTCGTCGTCAGCGGACTGCCGCTCAGCATTACCGTCGAGCTGATGAAGAAGTTCGCGCCGTGTACAGTAAGCTCGGTCTCGGTGACGCCGGTCGTAAACGGCGCGTACGAAAGCGTGCTGATGTAAGGCAGGCTGAGTGCATCGCCCGCATTGACGATGCCGCTGCCACAGGCCGCCGTAGTACACTGGCACCAATTTGCGGGCCGATCGGCCACTACCGGGCAGGCGCTTACGGTGGGAAAGACGGTAGCAGACTTTTGCAAGATTTGCAAAACCTCGACAGGCGCGAGATTGGGATTACGCGAAAGCAGCAAGGAGGCTACGCCGGCAACGTGCGGCGCCGACATGCTGGTGCCGGTGTAGTACGCATAATCCGAGTTGTCGGTGGGGTAGACGGGGCCTTGCTGTCCCCTATTCCACGTGGAGAGGATCGCATCCGCACTCCCCGTACCGCCGGAACCGCCCGGTGCGCTGATTTCGATCGCCGTGCCAAAATTGCTGTAGCTGGCAAGCGCCCCGGCGCGATCCGTTGCGGCCACGGTAATCACTCCATTGCAGTTGCCCGGGCGGTAGAGGCCGGAATCGGCCCCATCGTTGCCGGCGCTGATCACGACCGTCGCCCCGGCCGCAACGGCGTCGTCGATGGCGTTCTGGTAGATCGTCAGGCAGCTCCCCTTGCTGCCGAGGCTCAAATTGATCACCTGGGCGGGGTTTTGGTTGGCCGGGATGGTCGTCGTGATATCCAGCCCTGCCGCCCAACGGATGCCATCGGCGATGTCGGACGAATAACCACCGCATTTCCCCAGGGCGCGCACCGGCAAAATCTTCGAATTCCAGTTGATGCCGGCCACGCCAACGCCGTTGTTCGTCGCCGCGCCGACTGTCCCGGCGACGTGGGTGCCGTGCCAGGAACTCGACGAACGGACGCTGCATCCCGTGAAAGCGGGGTTCTGGGCGATCTCTTCGGCCGTCAACCAGTCACCGGGGTCGTGGGGGTCGTTATCACGCCCATTTCCATCATTGGCGGTGGGTACGTCGGCAATGAAGTCGTAGCCGGGAACCGTACGCCCGGCCAAATCGTGGTGGTCGGTAATCCCCGTATCGATCACGGCGACAATGATACCGGCCGAACCAGTCGTAATGTCCCAGGCAGCCAGCGCATTGACACCGTAAGCGCGGTAGGCCGGCCGGGGATCGTCGAACGAGAAGAGGCTCCACTGCGCCAGGCCGAGATAGTTGGTATCGTTCGGCTCCAGCACCGGAAAGAGACGCGGGTCGGGTTCGGCATACTCGACTTCCGGCAGCGCCGTCAGGCGCGCGGCGATAGCGGCCACCTCGCCTTCGGAGAAGGCCGCCGGCAGCTTGAGCACGTGCGCATCGCCCGACATGGGACGTAGATACGCCAGGTCGATACCCGCCGCATTGCTCAAGCGATCGATGGCCTCGGTTTGCTGCGGCCCTTCCAGCACGGCCGGCGTGCGGGGGGCATCTTTGTACTTGACGATCAACTGATCGGTGGGCGTGTCTTCACCCGCCAGCGGCTGTGTGGCTGCGTTTGCCTCGAACGCCGGGCGCACCAGCCACCCCAAAAGAGAAACCAGCGCCAGGCAAAGCGCCAGGGCCAGCGAGACAAATTTGAACGTTTTCATGAAAATTCTCCGTAGATAGGGGGGATATGGACATTGGTGATAACACCGACAAAGCGCAGGCGTTTTTTGTTCCACACGCTACAAAACTTTTCTGGTCCTTCGTTTTCAATGGAAGAGCCACTTTTCTTCACGCCCTCAAGTTTATCACGCAGAAAACACTGATCGATACAATTGCCGTAAAAAACTGGCTCTTCCGGGTGTTTGGCGCGTGCCGCAACCGGTCTCCTGGCACGCGCCAAACACCTCACCCGATAGGTACGCTTTGCTAACGCAGGCCGGCGTCCGTCAGGCCCATTTCGTAACCGGCGGTGTTGTTGGCGCTTTTGTCGCTGTACACGTAGGCCAGGTACCAGCCGGAAGCCGGCACGGGGTAATCGAGTATGAAAGGCGAATTAGTATCCTGCAAGACCTGAACGTACGAACCGTTCTCTTCGCGGTAAAGCAGCAACTGCACCCCGGCGCCCGAGTCCGTCTCCAAGCCGGCGCGGAACTGCTGCCCTGCGCCCAGCCACAGCTTGAACAAGTCGCCGGTACCGGCGGCGCCGTCGTGCTTGCCGCGCACGGTGGCGCCCAGGCAAACCGGGTTGGCATCACCGATGATATCGTTCGGCTCGGCTTCGTCGATCACCATGCCGGTGCAGGGTGAAAACTTGCGCATTGCGATCGGCAAATAAAGCGGTCCGGGCGTCGGGGTGGGCGCATTGGCCGTCTGCGTGGCAGCCCAAGCGGTTTGGGTGGCCCCGCCGGCCTGTGCCGTCTGGGTGAGCGCAGCCGCCGAGGTCTGGGTGGGGGCGGCGATGGCAGTTTGGGTAGATCGCACACCGGCCGTCTGCGTGACGCCGGCTTGCACCGTCTCCGTAGCACCCAAGCCAGGATCGTAGAAATGAGCCAGGCGATTGATCGTCTGGCCGCCGGCCAGGGTAAAGTTACCACCCGCATAGCCGGCGCCGTACTGGGGCAGAAGGACAATATCGTTCACGCTGCCATTGGTACCGCTGCCGACGAGCGCCCATGTATGCCCGTCATAACGAACGACGCTGGACGTTTCGCCGCCAGCATAAAGATTGTGCCGGCCATCCCACGCCAGCGTTACGACATCCAGCGACCAGTCGTCAGGAGTCAAGCGCTGCCAGGCGTCTCCGTCCCAGCGCATCACCGAGGGATGGCCCCAACCAAACAGGTCTGTAAAAGTATGGCCGGCATAAATGTCGTTGTCGTTTCCGACGGCAACGGCCATCACCCTGGCGCCCCCGCCGTCGATCCCGGCCCCTCCCAGACCACCACCCAATGTTTCCCAGGTACCGGTTGCCAGGTTCCGGCGAACGATGGTTTTCGCAGAAAGCCCCGAGGAGGTGTGCAGAAAGCGGCCGGCCACGATCAAGCTGCCATTGCCATCCAGGGCCATATCGCTCACAAGCGCGTCGACACCACCATCCAGCATGTCGATGGTGCCCACGCTGGCTCCCTGGCAGGCAACATGGCCAACCGCTGTCGTGTCTTGGACAACCGTGAAGTCACCGCCGATGCATAGTTTTCCCGATCCTGTGCGAACGATGGCGTAAATCGAACCATTTGTAGAACCAAAAACGGCTCTATTGCTACACCAGTACGTACCATTGTCTTCTGTAGCAACATAAAGACCTGAGAAGTCGCCTCCAGCAATAACTGAGCCACTGCCAGGCACATTTACCGCCAGGGAATAAACCGTACCGCTGGTATTACATACAGCTGCCCAAGTACTGCCATCCCAACGAGCAAAGTTTTGGACATTGACACTAATAATCTTCCCACCATTCCCCTCAGTAAAAATTGTCGTAAAAGAGCCCCCGATATAGAGATGGCCGCTCGTTGAATCATAGGCCATCGCATACACAGGTCCATTGACGCTCGTACCCGAAAGCGC
>JBMOLU010000012.1:0-21202 GCA_049325275.1 Chloroflexota bacterium | reverse complement strand
TGTACCCCCATGCACCGGCATCCACCATGGCGTGAATGTAGTAGGGATTGTTGTCAGCCGTCAGTGCAACGCAGCGGACCGCCGGCTGCTCGCGCCGGATGATCTTCACCGCAGCAACCGGGTCGAAGTCGGGCATGCTGAGGTCCATAAAGACAATGTCCGGCAGGTGCTGGCGCACGAGCGGAAGCAGCGCCAGGCCATCGGTGGCCGTGGCCACAACGTCCATGTCGCTGTGCTTGGTGAGTGAGTTGACAATAGCATCCAGCATGAGCGGATGATCGTCGATGACGATTACGCGAATGGTCATGGTTAAGAATCCTTTGGCTGCATTCAGAACTTGAGTCCCATCGAAAGATACTGCCGGCCAATATCCTCGAACCCCAATGCAAGCGCTGCTTCGGTCTCTTGTTCCTGCCAGTCTGCTAATGTCAAATGGATTTCTCTCCCGGGCGAGTTTTTTTGTACTGAGTTGAGCAAGTAGGGGATCAGGTAACCCGCTATCTCTGGGTGGGATGGATTTGCGCGGATCGAGATCGAGTTTATGCCACCCGGGCGAGTCCGGGCCCTGGAAGAACCCCATGCGACGGCATCTTGATTGATGCAGACAAAGATGTCTTTTGCCAAAACACCGGCGAGCTTATCCATCAAAGAGAAGAACAACTCTTGTAACAAGGGTGTCTGATAAGAATCCAGTTCAACTGGCTGGTACTGCGTGACACTGGCCGGAATGATTTGTCTATCTAACTCGTAGAGTGGCTTGTAGTTAAAGTGGCGAAGGGGCTCAAGCTTATAACGGGCAAGAAAGGAAAAATCTGTCGTTTGTAATGGGGATGAAATCGGATAGCAAAAGGCTTTTTCTGTTAAGTACGGTACGAATCCAAGTCGCTCGTAAAACTGGAAGGCAGGCAGGTTCCCACTGACTACAGATAAGGTCACTGTTTTTCCATTGCGTTGTTTGATGTAGTCCAGCATACTTTGCAACAATTGCTTGGCAATGCCTCGCTTACGATATTCTGGCAAAACTGCCAGGAAGCCAATTTCCCATCTATCGACACCCCCACAGCCACCCGTAACTACTCCAACTGGCTGACTCCCTTCATCCCAGATATAGCCACGAAAATTATCCATTGCTTCTGGAGAAAAGAAGTTGACAACTCTAAACAAAGGCCATAAACGAGAGAGAGACCTGATTTGATCGATATAGTTTTGCTCTTGTTCAGGTGTGGATTCCCACTCTGGGTGATCAGGATAGCGGAAAGCGTTCCTAATAATCTCAAGAGCTATCGGAAAATCTTGCGGCAAATTGAGTGATCTTATTGGCATATTGTTGCTTCCAATGTAATTTCTGTGCCATCTCCAACGACCGATGAAATACCAAGACGTGCATTTATGATTCGAGCCCGAAGGCTCATTCCTGATAAACCATAATGCTGCTCTGGTGAATGACATTTTGGCATGCCGATTCCATCGTCTTCAACACACAATCTTAGCTTATCTTGTATCCTTGCGATCGACACTCTGATAGCGCTGGCATGGGCATACTTTATCGCGTTCAAAATAGCTTCATAAGCAATACGGTAGGTATGCGTCGCCAGTTCATCACTCGTCTGTAGTGAACCTTCGATCTCGTTTCGCCAGATGAGCTTTGTACCAGGCGGCAAAATCTTTCCCATATCTTGAACCAGCTCTTCCAGCGCGTCGATAATTCCCCGGCGCAAGGCCCGCGGACGTTGATTTTTGATAGTATCACGTACTTGGTCCATCATATCATCCAGGTACTTTCCAAGTACAGGGTCGGTTACGCCCAGCCTTACAACACATAGGTTCTGTAGAACCGTGTCATGCAAGTCCTGGCTAACTTTGAAACGGTGTTCTTCTTCCGAGCATACAAATTCTTGAGCAAGGCCATCTAATTCCTCAACATGTTGGATGTTGGCAAACGCCAGCGCTGATTGATCAGAAACCGTCTTAATGATGCCGATATCTTGTTCAGAGTATAGGCTGTTGGCACTGCGTCCTCCCAGAATAAGTATCCCTTGAAGCCGATCCTGAAAAATCAGAGGCGCAAAAACTTCACCCCAACCAAAGAACTGCCAATTTGTTTGCGTAGCTTCAGTGATCAATTCCCATAAATTTAGCGTCCTCATCGGCCCGCTAGCAGCCAACAATGTGGCACAGAGTGCATCATCTATGTTACAGAAGAATCCATCTGCACCTGGTTGGATAGACAGTTGATCACCTTTCACCAGTAACAACGCGCTTTTTTGGATACCCATCTGTTCGGAAAATAAACCAGTGAGTAAATAGGTCAAGGATTGCCGATCAAGAGTGTGTGCTAATCTGTTTGATAAACTCGATGTAACCAAAGTGTGATCGTAGTAGGTGCCATACAGGACACGATCGACTCCTACCTGAACCCGTTTATCCAGGCCGGATGTGGAAACAAAGAATAAGGCAGTAAATAAACCGCCGATAAGTGGTAGCTCAGGGGAGAGATCCAGCCAGCGTGCCAGCGGTCCAAGAATTAGAACCGATAAAAGCAAGATAAACAGGATAACGACAAACAACACAACCAGTCGGTTGATGATCCAGTCTATCTTCAATAACTTTCTTTGGTAAATGACATAAGCATAGGACAGTGGAATAAAAAGAAGGAACGGGAGGGTGTAGATGGCATCAATAACAGGGAATATTGATAGAAAAGATGGAAGTAAATTCAGAACCAGGAATGGTGCAAAACCCAAGGCCGTCCCACAAATCACGATCCCCGTTTGGCGCCGCACATCGGGGTCACTTACCCGGAAAAGATTGCGCAGCAACAGAAGAATACTTACGACGACAGATAATAGGAAACTGATATAAGCTACCATATTGAGGCCTGAATAAAGGTTCAGCTGTGGTTTTATGTACAGATCATCTACCAAGATCAAAATCACCGCGCCGCTAGAAATGAAGGCAATCATCCAAATGATCCACCGTCGCTGTGTCGCAGTAAAGCTTGGAACAGGGAAGTAGATATGCTGTGCAATCAAAACGAAAAACAACAAAGCAAAGCAAACTTTCATCAGGATCCCATGACCCCAAAACCAGGTTACATCTCCAATGATCCCTGTAACAAGCGCAATTCCTATCAGCAACCATGAGCACCCGATCAGCCTGGCCCGAATATCCATCGGTTGAGCGAAGATACAGAGTATTGAACCAAAGGCCCAAAAACACATTGCCAAAAATATTTCGATCAATATTTTTGCCAGCCGAGTAGGCTCGTCGAAATAGCTTCCCATAACCAGATTGATTGTCAAAACTTGTTCGCCACGTTGCAGCTTATAGCTCACAACATCGCCAGGTCGTATGAAGGGTCTGTATAGGGGCTTTTGCTCCCAAGCGTTCGTTACCGGCATGCCATCGACTTCTAATAGGCGATCACCAATTTGAAAGCCAGCTTCTTCTGCTTTTGGCCCTATGTAATATACGTTAACGCCAGACCAGGCAAGATTGTCGTAAGGGCGGTAAATATATACGGAAACGCTGTAAACAGTTATCAGGCATAGAGAAATAACCGCAAAGTAAACTTGCAGTTTTGGATTGGTGATCAAAGAGATTACAAAGGGGTAGTTGTTTTTTGATGTCATTTTAAACCTGCATAATGTCTGTACTTAAGGCATTCATTCTTAAGGCGTCCATCAAGATATATTTCAAGTCACCGACAGCAACGCTGGGGTTTAAGACATTCAGGCTTGTTAATCCCCGTTCCTGCCAATTCAGCAATATATTGGAAATCACCTGTAGCGTTCCCGTTTCATCGAGTGTTTTCAGCAACGCTCCTCTGGATTTTGCTTCCGGTAACACGATCGTTTCGCTTCGAATAGCTGAAGAGTACAGAAGAATTGGCAAGGATTTTTCATAGTTCCCTTGACCATCTAATACATCCCTACAGTCATCTAAGATTTGGAAGATCGTACCCAAGGCCATGCCATAATCCCCTAGTGCGGTGATCACTTTTTGTTCGTTCGTAACAGCGGCTGCGCTGCCTGCGATGAACATCCTAAATAGACCACCCGATTTGAGAATCGTTGAGTTCCAGTAGAGTTCTATCGCTGCGGGCAAGGGCATACTTTCCGTAGGTTCAAAACCCTTGTTTTGCCCCAAAAAAGCTCGAAAGCCGCACTGAGAAAAAACCTGAAAAACTTCGCTTGCAAAGTTCGACTGAATGCCAGAGAGAAAGTGATAAGCAGCAAAAATCAAGGCAAACGAAAGGTTTTCTGTCTCAGTTCGAAAAGGCGTAAAGTTATCTTGTACCTGATCGATCAAGTGAGTGGCCTCGTTGACCGCCAACCATGCGGCTGCAACAGGAATAACGTCTCTTGCACTTCCACCTGCTGCTATGCTGGCGTTGAACACAAGATCCATTTGCTGGCGCAGGGAACTATCTTTACTGTTTTGTAGTAGTACGGCGTGGCAATCGGTCCATTCCCGAAGGAATTGCGTATTGGTAATTTTGTTGGTTACAGCGAGATAATAGTTGTCAAAGTTATTCATTGTATACACCTAGTGGTAGTAATGTCAAAACCTAAAAGAATCTTTCTTCCACAGTTGTCGCAAGTGTTGCGACAACTGTGGAAGGTCCCGCCTTAACGGGATACGACACAGGGGAAAACTATCTGGGTTTCCACCATCTGCGACCAGTGCCTTCGGGCTCTGGAATGGCTATGGCAGTAATGACAGCTATTAATATAGCTTGCTTAACCGGCGATAGTGTTACGCTCATAATTTGCCGCTGGCAAAACGCTGTCATTTCTTTCGCGATTTGGCTTACATCTTGCTTTTTCATGGTTGATCTCTCCTGGTGAGATGGGTCTCCTTTTTTGATTTCAATGACTATCCAAACAGTCCTAAAGATTGTACAAAAAAAGGTAGGCCCTATACAAGGGGCATATGTCCCGATCTTTTGTCCCACTTTTTTCGTTTGCACAGTCATTTCCGCAAACCCTTCGCCGTAAGCGCTCCCCGGCTTCTTGAAGAAGCGCATCGGGCTTCCTTGCCGCCGGCGTACCTGGCGGTTTGGCCGGCTTTTCTGCCCGATATGGGGCGAAGGGTTTGCGGGAAGGAACACATTTTCTACTCGAGAACCACCTCGGTTTTCTCCAACCACCCGTATTCCTTCGCCTTCTTGAGCAGCATGGTTCGCTGGTTGATGCCGTCGCCCTTTTCCGGGATGCCCAGCTTGTCATAGATGATGGATATGATGTTTCGGACGCGCTTGTCCGACACAGCCATGACTTTGGCGATTGCGCTGTTGTCCAGCCCTTGAGCGATCAGGCGTATGATATCCATCTCCTGTTCGCTCAGCGGTTGCCCCGGGCTGTTGACGAGCAAAGTCTGGACCACGGTAGACGAATGATACTTCTCCCCGGCGGCCAACCTCCTGATGGCCTCGGGCAAAGAAGACGATAAGGCATCACTCTTCAGCAAGTACCCCTTGGCCCCGGCTTCGAGTAACCTGCGCATGTAGATAGAGCTGGTATCTGCCGTCAGGATCAGGATAGTGGTCTCGGGGCGGCTTTGAAGCAGTTCACGCACTGCTGAAACAGGCTCAAAACCGCCTTTCTCCATGATCAAATCCAGGATGACGACATCCGGGTCGAGTTCGGCCACCAGCTCGAACAGCTTTGAGCCGTGCAGGCCCGTTCCGACGAGTTCGATATCGGGGTGCTTGCCCAACTCTTCGGAGATAGCCGAAAGGATCAACGGGTGATCGTCGATTGCAATAACGCGTATCATTTTTTTCTCCTTTTCAAGACCTGAGCGGTCTGTGGATTTTGGTTGTTTGTGTCTTCAAAAGACCATTCCATTATCCATTCCGTCACAAGCTTTGTCTTGACAAGGACTTGACAAAAGGTTGACTATGGCAAACATGAACAGCGCAAGCGCCAAGACACTGCTTGTACGTCATCTCATAGGTGGGCATCGTGGTCTGTTTGGATACTAAATTTCTCATAAAAAAATAGCCCACGTATTTCACCAACGCGTCCGCTGCCGGTGAAGCGGCAAAACGAGATCTTTGCCGGGTTATCTCAACGGCCTCAATCCAGATCGGGGAAGCGTGCAACTGCCGGCTACTCGCGCACGGCCTGGCCTTCGGGCAGCAGCCTTCCTGCCGGACACTTCAGGGCCAGAATGAACTCCGTCACCCGCTGCGCCCGGCGGCTCTCGCGGCGGGCATTCTCACGCAGCGCCTGGTAAGCCTGGATGAAATGCGAGCGGTCGGCCACCGGGTTCTCCGACAGGCACAAGTAGCGCCAGCCGAAGAGCTGCACGGCCCGGGCGACCAACGCATGGCTGAACTGCGGCTGCCCGGCGTTGCCCACGCGGCGGATCTCGGCCTGCACTTCGGCCCAGGCTTCGTAGTCGGTCGGGATGGGGTCAACGGCTTCGAGAATGTCGAAGGCGGCGGCGCGCAGCTCGGCAATCGTGGGAAAGTAGGTCGAGCGGCTGATGTGTTCGATGGCCGCCTGCTCGAGCACTTCGGCGGGGATGTCGGCCAGGAGCTGCACGTACACTTCCACGGACGAACTGCTCAGGCGGGAGTTCGAGTAGACGTCGCCCAGGATTTTGAGCGCTTTCAGGATTTCGATTTCATTCGTCATCGGGGATTCCTCCACGTTTCTTGATGTAGTCACGGATGCCCTGGTGGACACCCGACTCGCCTTTGTGCCTGTCCGTTTTCGGCCTGCGAGATGGTTTCTCTGCCGGGACACTGCGGCCGTGGGCGATCCAATCGTTCAACACGGCATCGGCATAGTTGAGCAGGCTGGCCGGCTTGGCCACGCCCAGGGCCGCAGCCAGGGCATCGGCCAGCCAGTCGGCGCCGCTCGAACCGGCAGCACGGGCGGCCGCCTCGCAGCGCCCGGCCATCAGGCCAAAACGCGCCAGCAAATCAAGCGTGACCTGGCGCCCGGCGCTCTCGTAGACGCCCACAGCCCGCGCCAGGAAAGCGTCGATCACTAACGGCGGTTCATCGGCAGGCGACACCGGTTCCGGAAGGGCTGCCGCATCCTGGCTGCCCGGCTGTCGGGTCTCAGGTGGCGGGGGTTCCTGCCGGTAACGGGCTAAGTCACGGGCGATGGCGGCGCAGTGGGTGAAATGACGCGGCCGGGAGGGGCGTGCGAAGGCTTCTTCGATGCCGGCAACGATCTGTTCGCGGGTGAAACCGTCGGCCAGCAGTTTGTCGAGGGCGAGCTGTTCCTTGGCGCTGGGATGGTAGTTGTCGTCGTTCTTGCACTCGGCGAAGCAGGCGAAGATTTCTTCCGCCAGGGTGGCGGATTCCTCCTCCTCTTCTTCTTCTTCCTCATCCTCTATATTTGTGCACAAATTTGAACAGGGAGTGCTACTTTTTGTAGCACGGTAAGCCCCGTTTTGACCATCCACCGTGCCACTTTTTGTCGCACGGTGCTGGCTTCCGCCGTCTACCGTGCTACTTTTTGTCCCACGGTACGCGCTTTCTTCGCTTGCCGTGCCGCTTTTTGTTGCACGGTGTGCAGTTTCCACGTATGTTGCATTCACCGTGCTACTTTTTGTCGCACGGTGCGTGTTTTCGATGTTCTTCTCCAGAAACTGCTTCTGAACGTTCCCGGCGATCAAGAAGACTTTTGAGCCGCAGAACCGGCCTCGCGAATCGCGAAAGGCGGTCAGTTCTTCCGGGATGGCCAGGATGGAGATGGATGCTTCGGCTGCCAGGCGTTCGGTGGCGCGCGCAATGGTCATGCGGCTCATGCCCAACTCTTCGGCCAGCGCCATATCGCTGACCCTGGCATACAGCCGGCCTTCGTCGTCCGGCGTGGCCATGCCCAGGCGCACCAGCAGTTGCAGGTCGTCGCCTTTCAAGGGGCGTGCGTGCATGGCAATCGCCAGCAGGATGACGAAATCGTTGCCGCGGCTGCCGAAACGTTCCCGGTACCAGCCGCTGGTCAAAGCTTCCGACAGGATGCGCACGGAGACGGAAATCTCCTCGCTCCAGCCGGGACGTTCACTCTCCTGTACCAGCGACTGCTGGTACTCGAATTGAAGGATACGCTGTTGAGTCATGATGCGGGCCTCCTCGAATGGGCCATGTTCTCGAATTTCGCCAGTCCGGGCTGGAAGACCAGCTGCACCGTCCCGGTTGGGCCGTTGCGGTGCTTGGCGACGATCACGTCGATCAACTGGGTGGCTTCTGCCATTTCGGGGCGATACAGAAAGGCCACCACGTCGGCGTCCATCTCGATGCTGCCCGATTCACGCAGGTCCGACAGCAGCGGGTGCTTGTCGGCGCGCTGCTCGACCGCCCGCGAGAGCTGGGCGGCGGCCAGCACCGGCACGTTGAGTTCCTTGGCCAGCGCCTTGAGCTGGCGTGAGACGAAGGACACTTCCTGGACGCGGTTTTCGAATGAGCGCTGCCCTTTAGCGCCGCCGCCCCCGCTCATCAATTGCAGGTAGTCGACGACGATCAAATCCAGGCCATACGCCAGGTGTAGCCGGCGGCTTTTCGTGCGCATCTGCTGGGGCGAAATGGCCGGGGTGTCGTCGATAAACAGGCAGGCCTCGCTGAGGGCCTCGACGGCCTGGGCAAAGAGCGGCCACTCGTCGTCGGCCAGCCGGCCGGCGCGCAGGCGCTGGGTGTCGATGCCGGTCTCCTGGGCCACGATGCGCTGGGCAAGCTGCTCGGCCGACATCTCCAGGCTGAAGACGGCCACGTGCTTCTTGCCTACCTGGGCGGCGTGCTTGACGGCCGAGAGCAGCAGGCTGGTCTTGCCCATCCCCGGCCGCCCGGCGACGATCACCAGGTCGGACGGTTGCAAGCCTTGCAGCAGGCGGTCGAGTTCGCCGAAGCCGGTCGGCACCCCGAAGACGCCCTTCTGCTGCGAACGCTTTTCCACGGCGTCATACAGGCTGCCCAGCACCTGCGAGAAGGGGCGCACGTCTTTGGCCAACAGCCGTTCGCCGGCCGCCTGGAGCGCCTTCTGCGATTCATCGATCACCGTCTCGAGGGCGGTGTCTTCCTGGAAGGCCAGCTTCGCCACCTGGTTGGCGGCCTCGAGCATGCGCCGGCGGATGGCGGCCTGTTCGACGATGTGGCCGTAGGCTTCGGCGTGCAGGGAGGTCGGCATGGCGGTGGCCAGGGCGGTGATGTAGGCCGCACCGCCGACTTCGTCCAGCTTCCCGGCCCGGTCGAGCTCTTCGATCAGCGTCAGGTAGTCGAGCGTCTGGCGCCGTTCTTGCAGGCCGGCCATGGCTTCCCAGACGGAGCGGTGGCGGTGGATGAAGAAGTCGTCGGCCTGGAGAAAGCCGGCCACGTCGTAGTAGGCATCCGCACTGACCAGCACGGAGCCGAGCACGGCTTCTTCGGCTTCACGGCTGTGGGGGGCGAGGGTGGTTTGCGTGTCTGTCATAAGGGTTTCCTCGTGTGGTATCTGATTCTCTGTGAAGGTTTGTGGGCCTTCCTGGGGGCATTTTTCTTGCAAGGCCTTCGGATACGGCCCGGCGGAAAAGAAAGGCTTGTAGGGCTTCCTGGCGAAGCGGCGATAGCGGCAACGATAGCGGGAATGGGAGCGGCACGATAACAGAACGATAGCGGTGCGATAGCAATGCCGCTATCGTTCGCCGGAAGGCCGTTTTTGCATGCTCGATTTCCTGGGGAAATGTGAACATCTTTGTTTCACCGGTTGTGGTATGCCAGGCTGGATGTCACGCCGGGCTGCGGGATCAACACCAGGCGGCCGGCCTGGTAGGCATCGAGCGCATGACCGAGCATCGCTGTGGCAACTTCGCCGAGCGGAACGCTGTACTGGATGTGCAGTTGGCGCAAGGCCGTTTTGACTTCATCCGGGATGCCGCGGTAAGCGACCTGGCAGCGCCAGGCTTTTTCTTTGCCCGACGTTTTGGATGAACTGCCTTTGCGCGACGACCGCACCGGCGGCTGAAAGTCCCATACTTTTTCGACCCAACCGGGTTGGCCTTTTCCCGGCCAACCCTTTTCCGTTTTCGGAAAGAGGGTCAGGCGCTGCTCCAAGACCGGCGTCAATTCGACTTCACCCTTGCGATAGCATTCCAGGGCAAACTCGAAGAAGGCCCGCGCCACGTCGTCGGTCTTGACGTTCAGGTCGCCGGCGATCTCCTTGACGGCCGCCGTCAGTTTCGGTGCAACGCCACGGATCAGGAAGGATTGGTTGGCCCTTTCCCAGCTGCGATCGCGCTGCTTCTCTGCGGCCACGCGCAGCTGCTCGACGACGGACTTCGGTGCAGCCTGCTGCTGCTCTGCCGCCTCCCAGGACTGCGCCTGGTCGCCGGCCGGGCCGGCGGGGGGAGTCGTATTCCAGATGCTCTTGCGTCCCATGCTGGCCTCCTGGCCTAATACTTCAAGACGCACTCGACCAGCGCCTGGTACTCCTGCGCCGAACGGCTGGCCGGGTCCTTCTCGAAGATCGTCTTCGACTCGCCCGGGCACTCGCTGAGCAGCGTCGAGCGGTGGATCGGCGGCAGCAAATGCTCGCCGAAGCCCTGGCGCAGGTCTTCCATCGCCGCCCGGTGCTCGCGCAGCTGGTCGTGGAAGAAGGTCGGCAGCACGCCCAGCAGGGCGCCCTTCCAGGCCTTCTCCTGTTGCAGGTAGACCAGCGTGTCGGTGATCTTGCGCACGCTGTCGGTGGACAGGTATTCGGTGGACGTAGGGACGATCACGAGGTCGGATGCCCAGATGGCGCGCTCCTGGATGCCGCCGACGGACGGGGCGGTGTCGAAGATGACGTACTTCAGGCCGTTGTTGGTGAAGCGGGTGATAGACTCGCGCACCGCCGATGCCGGGCGTTCCTGGGCGTTGATCACGGTCTGGGCGGCCATCGTGGTCTGGTCGCCGGCCAGGAGCCACAGGCGCTCGCGTCCGGTGTTGCGCACGTACTGCTTGATGAAGGCCGTCTCGTGGGCGGCCGTACCCATCGTCAGCAGGTAGAAGGCGCCCGGTTCGGGGCTCAGACCCAGGGCGACGGCGGATTGCCCCTGCGGGTCGAGGTCGATCAGCAGGCATTCGCGCCCGCACAGCGCCAGGCCGGCGGCCAGCGAGACGGCGGTGGTCGTCTTGCCCACCCCGCCCTTTTGGTTGCAGATGGCGATGACTTTGGTTTTCATGCTTTGGGTTCTCCTGTTTCAGAAAAAGAGCCTGCCTGTCCCCCGGCCAGGCTGACGTCCACCGCCTGCAGGCCGCGTTCGGCCTCGATCAGGGTGAATTCGAAGATGCGGGTGCGGCTGGGCTGGATGGCGGCGCGCACGGCCGCCGACAGGTTCGAGTCGTGGAAGAAGGCCGTCTGGTAGGGGGAGTCGGGCTGGCGGGCGTCCATGTCCCACAGGTTGGGGGCGATGCATTTGAGAAAGCGGAAGAAGCCGTAGGTGTGATTGTGCCAGTAGCACCAGCCGCGCACGCGCGAGCCGATCGCACCCCAGGGCGGTGCTTCTTCGTTTTCGTCCCGTTCCATCGGGATCAGGTTGGGCACCAGGTAGCCGGAGAGATACAGGTCGGCCTCCTGGCGCAGATCGACCGAGACGTTGTCCAGCCCGAGCACCTCGACGCGGCAGCCGCGGTCTTGCAGGGCCTTCACCAGGCGCACGAAGTCGCCGTCGCCGGTGCACAGGAGCACGCGGTCGAGGTGCTCCGACTGCAAGAGGGCGTCCACCGCCAGGTCGAGGTCGGCGTTGGACTTGGCCGTCCTGCCGGCGTCGCCTTCGTACCAGCGGACTTCCTTGATGATGATTTTGAAGCCCAGGTCGCGCAGCATGGCGTGGAAGCCTTCGGTTTTGCTGCGGTAGGCGGCGTCGTGGCGGGCGCGCTCGGCGTCGAAGGAGACGTAGGCGTTCAGGCGCTGCGGCTGGGCGCCGTCGCGGCAGGCGAACGCACGCAGCACACCGTATTGCAGCTGGAAGCCGCCGTTGAGGGAGAGATTGGAGACGTCGACGTAGACGCCGATCTTGGTGGGGGAGTGGGAAAAGGGCATGGGCAGAACCTTTCTGTGGGGTAGGGCAAAAACGGGACCTGCGGGCAGCTTGCCGGGAAAAAGGCGGCCGGGTTTTGGCGCCTTCTCGCGTCAAGCTGGCAATCTCGGCAAGCTCGGGCAACCTGGCAAACTGCTCAACCGTCCTCCACGAGCCGGCGCAGGGCCTCGGTGACGTAGCGGGCGTTCTTGCGGTTGGGGTCCTGCGCCAGCCAGCCGCGGCGCTGCCAGCTTTCGGCGATGCGGCGCGCCTGGCGGGGCGCCGCACCCCAGGCGACCAGGTCGGAGAGCGTCATGCGGCCGCCGGTTTCGGCGAGGGCGCGTTGCACGAAGCGGCGCTCTTCGTCGCTGAGCGGGCTGCGCGTCACTGCCTGGCCGGACGCCAGCAAGGTAGCCAGGCGATCTTCGGGCAGGTGGTAGGCCTGGAAGGGCTGGAGGCTGCCGCCGTCCAGGCGCAGGATGCCGCGCCCGGGCAGCTGGATGCGCATAGCCTTCGTGCCCCAGTCGTTCGAATCGAGGACGACGGCGGCGGAGGTGTTGTCGTTGACGCGGAAGGAGATGCGGGTGGCGAAGCTGGCCGAGAGCGCCCGCGGTACGTCCTGCGAACGCCACGAATGGGCGGCCATCACCAGGTGGATGCCGTACTTGAGCGACTGGCGGGCGATGTCGGCGACGGCCTCGACCACGCTGCGCTCGCCCATGAAGGTGTTGGCTTCGTCGACGATCAGGAAGGCGCGCGGCAGGATTTCGGGGGCCAGGTCGTTGAATTCTTCGATCTTCTGCACCGGCAGGCCGCCGGGGCGCTTGACCGTCTTGAACAATTCGCCGCGCCGGGCCATCTCCTGCTGGATGGCAAGGAGCAGCTTCTGGAAATCGGCCTTCGAAGCCGCCACGGGAGCAGCGCTGACGCCGTTCCAGGCGGACGAAAAGGTGATCTCCTGCGGGTCGGCCAGGTACAGGGCGTGGCCGTTGTGCAGGGCAGTGTAGGCCAGGCCGAGTTCGAAGTTGGATTTGCCCGAGCGGGAAGCGCCGCCGATGAGCACGTTGAGCAGGCGGCCGGCGCTCAGGCGGATGTCGCCGCGGCGGCCCATGCCCAGGTAGAAGGTGTCGCGCGCCAGGTTTTCCGGGAAGCCGGCGTTCTTGGGCAAAGCGGGTGGCTGCGAAAGCAGCACGGCGTAGCGGGCGCCGTTGTGGTTGGAAATGGCGATGCGTTTTCCGCGCGTCAGGGTCGTGATCTGGTGCAGGACTTCTTCGGCGAAGTAGGGGGTGACGGGTTCGCCGAGGTGCAGTTCGTCCAGCACGGCGAACAGGATCACGTGCCCGTCGTGTTCGGTCAGGACGAACTCGCGGAAGATGGGATTGCGTTTGCAGTCCTTGAGCGCCGTCACGATGCGGGAAGCGACGTAGCGAGCTTCGGCGAGGTAGCGTTCACTGGGCATCTTGGGCCTCCTAATCTTCAGGGTCTTCGAGCAGATGGCCTTCGACGTCGTGCAGCCATGCGCTCACCTGGGGGTCGTCGGGGGGCAGCACCCGGAACTGGGTGTTGACGATCTCGCCCGGGGGTCCGGGCAGGGCAGGGGGTGTGGCCAGGCCGCTGGCCTGGCGCAGCACGCGCCGCCGGGTAGGGCCGGGTTCGTCGCCGGCGGCGAGCAGCAGTTCGGCGGCCTGGGCGCGGGCGGTGACGGCGTTTTGCATCTCCAGGTCGGGGGCCAGGCCGGTGGTGATCGGGCGGCCGTCGTCGTCCAGCGTCAGGCCGGGGCCGAGGCTGCGGGCGATGTCGACGATGTGGAAGCCGCGGTTTTTGTCGGGGATCAGCAGGATCGGCTTGCCCTGCCAGGCGTGGACGCCGAAGAACTTCAGGCACAGCCAGGGGGTGAGGCGCCAGGCGAGCAGCAGGCCGAAGGCGAACAGGAGCACCAGGGCGATGCGCCCGGCCCAGGTGCGGAAGAGCAGCGACTGCTGCTGGCTGCGGTCGCGGCGTTCCATCTCGTTGAGCGCCAGCTGGGTGGCGGTGGCGCGCACGAAATTGTCGGCGGCGGATTGGGTGGCCGTGGCGGCCTGTGCCACGGCGGTGGCGGCGGCCTGCGCGGTGCCGGCCTGCCGGGTGGCGGCCAGGCTGATGCTCGTGGCGGTGGCTTCGCCGGCGGCCTGTGTCTGGCGGATGGTGTATTGCTCGGTGGCGGCGGAGCCGGTCAGTTGCAGGGCGACGAGGGTCGATTGCACGCCGACTTCGACGGCCACGGATGTGCCGGTCAGCGAAAGGTTGTATGCCTGGGCTTCGGCGGCCTGGATGGTGGCGCGCGCCTGGAGGGCGGCCGACTGGTCGGTGGCGATGTAGGCGGGGATGGGGGTGGAGACGGCGGCGATGCCGGGCGGCGCGCCGGGTGTGGCCGCGCAGGCCGGCAGGGCAAGCAGGCCGACGAGCAGCGTCAGCGCCAGGGGAATGGACAGGGGGTTGGGTTTCTGGAAGTGCATCTCACCACCCCCAGTGCTGGAAGAGCGCCTCGTCGGCTTCTTCGGGTTCTGATGCGCCGGGCAGGTACAGCGCCGGCGTTTCGCTTTCGGGAAGGCGCTTGGCAGCCGCTTGAGGCAGAACAGGCGGTGTGTGGGAGAAGGGACGTTCCAGTTGCCGCCTGGCCCGCATGCCGGCGATGCTGCTTCCGATGGCGACGCCGGCGGCCAGCGAGACAAACACCATGACGGCCAGGGTGCATTGGGACACCAAGAGCGCTGAAGACGCCGCCGCGTTGGCGACGCCGTTTGCCAGGCCGGCGGAGGCGCTGGCCAAGGCAATGAGCAGCGCCAGCACGACAACCAGGGCAGCGAGCAGCAGGAAGAGCTTGTTCATAGGCAGGACTCCGCGGTCTCGTTCGCCCTATGCGGTTTCCCGGCGGACGACGACCAGGACGGGCGCAAAGGACTTCCCGGCAGGCTTGCTGTCGACCAGGACCAGGCCGTGCGCTTCCTGCCAGGCGGCTGCCAGCATAATCGGCACGCATACCGGCGGCCCGCCGGGTACCGGTGGGGGAGGCAGCGGCGTGGGGGGCTGATCGCTTGCGATCGATGGGGGAGATTGTTTTGCCATTTCATCATCTCGCTTGCTCCGGGCGTTGCCGGGGCATGTTTGAGAAAAAGACATTCACTTGTGATTTTTCGAAACGCGCACCTTCTTCCATAAGGGGGGCGAAGATAATTGCACTATGTAGCCTGAATCGATCGTCTCGTCGGATTTCAAGGCCTGCTGAAGGTTCTTGGTTGCGGCCGGCATATCTTCCGTCGTTGAGATGATGGTCAGAATGAGGCAGCCATTGATGCGTAAAAAATGTGGCAGGCCATATAGCGGCGTGACCGAGTATCCTTGAGAACGAAGCGCACGCTTTACGGATGAAGTAAATCTTTCTATAGGCTCACTGTGGTTGTAATGAATGTGTGAAACCATCCGATAAATCGCCTGAAAGGTTGAGCGAATGTCAATGTCATCCAGGTTGCGGATAACCATTGGTTCACTGCTCTTTGGATTTCGTGTTCTTGGCAATAAACTGCTTCAGGTCGTCTAATGCAATTCGGGTGACATTGCCAACCCGAAAGTTTCTGAGACCGTCTTTGCGAATCCAACGATATAGTGTTCGCTCCGACACTCTCATGAGCTTTGCTGCATCGGCGATTTTCAAATAGACCGTTTCGAGCTGTTCACTTTCAGTACTTTGCTCTCCGAACATTTTGTCCTCCGGAAAAGAAAATAGAAAATAAAAAAAGGCGCACGTGCAAAGCACGTGCGCCTTCAACCGCATTATTAAATGCGAAAAAAATGCCTATAGATTATGGAATTTGTCCTTTGGAGAGCTTATGCCCCGCCCTCTCCGCACAGTGTAACCCTGACAACCAGCTCTGAGCTGTCTTGTAGTCTGACTTTTGCTTTTCAATGTGCAATGGGTTACTCTTGAAGCCGTTTGGTTCCCGCCAAACGGCTTCGCCTTTAACGCCACAGAAGACATTGTACTCACCTTTTCTCTTCAGGTCAAACTATTGTATGGTTTTTCCAGAAAGTTTTAACAATTCTTCCCTTCTGTGACGCAATGTCCTTTTTGCTCCAGGGCCATAAGCCATGGCCACGCAGGGTGGAACTTCCCATGGCTGTCGAAGGCCCCCCATTCAGGCGCCAGGCGGAAAAGAATTTCGTAGCCCATACGCGGCCTGACCCAAACCACTTGGGTCTCTAACACGTCACAACCGACTTCTTGCAGGATCATCTGGGTCAGCGTGCGGCGCTCCTCCGGCGTGGCGTACTCCCAGCTTTCACGCAGGTTCAGGAGGGTGGCGGCCGCCTGCTGGACGATGTTGTGCGGCGCCTGCTTGAGCAGAGCCAGCTTGTCCTGGATTTCCTTGACCTGCTTGCGGTAGGTGTGCTGGTCGTCTTCGTAGAGGCCGAGTGTGTAGTTCTCGCGCATGCGGTGAAGCTGCTCGCGTAAACGGCGTTTTTCCGTTTCAGGGTTGGGGCCGTCCGGCGAGACTTTCATGACCGCCTGGACGGCTTCTTCCCATTGCTCGGGCAGGCGAAGCGCCCGGATAAGCTGGGCCACCTGTTCGTCGATGACATCGGCTCTTGCGCCAACGTGCGAGGCAGCGCATTCGAGTCCGCTCTGATAGGACATTTCACGGTAGTAGCGGATATGCCCCGACTGCGCCCTCAGGCGGCGCCCACAGTGGACGCAGACGATGATGCGGTTGACCAGGTAGGGATAGGAGATGGCTTGATTGCTGCCGTTGTTCTTGCGCCGTGCAGCCCGCACGTCCTGGCAGAGATCGAATAACTCTTTGCTGATCAAGGCGGGATGCAGCCCCGGATACAGCTCTGCATTGGCCGAGCGATAGCATTTGTCGTTTGGGTTGATCGCCTTGCCTTTGTAGCGGACGTAGCCCGCATAGTAGGGATTTTGGAGCATGTCACGCACGTTGTGCTGGGTGAACTTCAGCCCGCGGGCGTTGAGATACCCGCGGGCGTTGAGCCAGTCGGCGATGTTCTGGTCGGAGTAAATGCCCGTGGCAAAGCGTTCGAACATCTGGACCGCCCCGGGTGCGTTCACCGGGTCCGGTCCGCCGACTTTGCGGGGGCCATCCTGCTCGCTCAGATATCCCCAGGGCGGGCTGCCGTTGTGATAGCCGCGCTGGGCGCTCTCGAACTTGCCTTTCATGGTTTCCTTGGAGAGATTGTTGGAGAAGAACTCGCCCATCGAACTGATCAACTGAAAGAGCAGCTTCCCATCGGGGGTGTTGATATCGAAGCGCTGCTCGACGGCTCTCAAGACGACGTTATGCTTTTGCATCTCGCCCACAACCTCCAACATCCATTCCAATCTGCGGGCGAGGCGATCGAGCTTGTGCACATAAGCGATCTTGATCTTGCCGGTGGGGAGTGAGCGAAACAAGGCCCGGATGCCGGGGCGGTAACGCTTGCGGTACGCCGACTCGATCGGGTCAGCAAAGATGATGACGACCTGGACCCCTTCCCGTTCTGCGTAGTTCATGATCTGGCGGATTTGTGCTTCCAGCGAGAATGAATCAGACTGCATGATCGAAGAGAAGCGCACGTACCCGGCGCCGTTGGGTTTGTAGGCATTCGTTGTAACCTGATTGGCGACGGCTTCCCATTCGTCAACGGATGTGGCGATGTGGATGCCGTAGCGTTCGCACAGTGCACGGATGTCACGAATCTTTTCCTGGCGGGCTTCTTTGTGTTTCAGCCCATAGGGCCGTTGGAGAAGGGCGGCCTCGCTCATGACTTTCGCTTCCTGCTGATGCGCCCCGGGATCACGGCGGCCATCTGGCGGGTTTCTTCGAAGAGGCGATCGGCGGTAAAGCACCGGCCGTTGGGTGCGTGGATGGGAATGCCTAACGCCCGGAATTCGGCCAGCACGCCAACCACTTCCTGTAGATTCCGCCCGAGGCGATCGACGCGTGAAACGACCAGGTGCGTGGTGCGCCCGGCGCGTGCTTCTGCGAGCACCTGTTTCCAGCCGGGCAGGGGGCCTTTGCGAAGATGCGTTTCGTCGCTGTAGACCGCACCAACCTGCCAGCCTTGGGCCAGGCAGTAGCTGCGGCACTGGTCTTCTTGCTCTTGCAAAGTGCGTTGGCGGGATTGGGTATCCACGCTTGTGGCTCTGAGATAGATGGTGACGACGGGTGAAGGGGTGATAAGACGGTTCATGAGGCTGCCTCCTGAAAGGGAATCGGCTGGCTTCTATGCTTGCTGGTGATGGGTGGGCTGTGCTAAAGATTGGACACGCAGGTTGATGTCGGCGAGCCAGTGAGCCAGCGCCAAGGGGAGCAAGCTGTTGCCAGTTGGTGTATGTGCGGAGTGAATGTCTCCGGTTCGATGAATTTTAGTGCCTGGACATTCCGAAGTAGGAAAGTTTTGACTATAATGTTCGTATTTCATTTTTGTGACCTTTTGTTTTGATTGTTCTCGTGTATGGAAATTGTTCCACAATGTCTTTTTTCTCACTGCCAGTTTTCCCCCCCAGTTTGAAAAATGCAACCTCGAACCCTCACCGACCTCCCTGCGAACGCCCCCATCCGATTTGGACAGGCGATCCGGCAAATCAGCGCTGACATTTTTTGTCCCGACCGGCCGAGAAAGGCGTCACAGCACCTGTGTGATGCGATGATCGGCGCCTACGATGAGATTCTGGCACACGGACCACCCACGTTGGCGATTCGCCTGCAAGAACTTCAGAGCGTTACCAAATCGAAGGAGCGTTCGCTGCGTTTAAGTCCACGCACCGTGGGTGGATGGTTCAATGGCGATTTGCGTCAAGCGCGCGGGCCTTTTCGGGAAAAACATTTTCTCATCCTGGCATACATCTTCTGGAAAAACAATGCACTCACTTCAGCGGATCAGATTCGAGATCTGGCCCGCAGCGCAGGGGAAGATTTTGTTCGCGAATCGTATGGGAACTGGTTAATCGAGTTAGCCAGTGGCAGCGCAGAACGCTCACTTTCTCTTGCACAAGGAAAACCCACATATCCCGTTCCAGTTTATATGGTCGAGCGTTCGGATTGGAAACGGGAAGTGAACGAGCGAATCACCCAGTGCGTTGCTCACCGAGCGCATCTGGTTTTGTATGGCCCAAGAGGAATCGGAAAAACTTGCTTTATGAACTGCCTTGAAAAGGATGCCTGGATGCAGCGAAAATTTCCGGACGGCATCCTGAGAGCGAGTCTGGACAGGGATACCCTTGGAGCACACCTACAGTCTTGGTTTCAGAAGGTATGTAATATCTATCCAAATGTGTTCCAAAGTGAAAATGAAACTGCCAATAAGATCAAAAGCGGGCTGAAAGACAAGCGTTGTTTGCTCTTGCTCGATGATGTGACCGATTTGGAAGTCGCCAACGCCCTGATCGCACTTGCTTCGGAGCGGTGTTTTGTGATCGTTTCTACTTACCAGGAGCGGGTGGCGAATTTTTTCTCGAAAGCGGACTTTGTGGTTCGCTTGCAAGGGTTTTCGAGCGAACAAGGGTTTGAATATGCGCGACACTTCTTTGCTGAACAAGATTTTCAAGAAGCATTTGTCCAGGAGTTGAATCAATTGCTGGGGGGCAACCCTTTGGGTTTCGATCTGGCTTTGCGAACCGTCGATTTTTATGGCTGGGACAACTTATTGGAGCGATTACGCCAGCCATCCACGGCGACCATTCAGGATATGGAATCGAATGTTCTGTTGCCGATTCACCTGGCCTATGAAAGCTTGCCATCCCACCTTCAGGCCAGTTTCCGATCTTTGGGGGCTTTGCCGTGGCTTAATTGCTATAACCTGGATATTATTCAGGCTGTCTTCAATATCCCTGCCGCAGACACGCAAGCTCGCTTGAATAGTTTGGTTATCACCCATCTACTGCAACCTGTTGAATCTGCAAGCGAACCTGGCTGGAAGATCCATCAGCTGGTCTATGTTTTTGCCCAGTTCGAATTGGCGCAGTTTCCACAAGAACACCTGGCGGCTGAAAAGTGGAAGGAGCGGCTGAAACAATCTGAGAATTGGAAAAAATTCTGCGATGAAGTCAACACCTTCTCGAGAAAACATACGAAAGAAATCTGGCAGTACAACCTGAAACGCTTCAAAGCATTGCATAGGAAGGATAAGCCACCTCAAGGAGTAGAGGAAAGTCACGCGTTTACGTTCTATACGCTGTTAACCTCGCAGCTTTCCATCATCAATGCCTTCGAGTGGTTGTTTATCTATGAGTTGGAGCAGGTAAAAGCGATTGAATGGAGAATAAAGTTTTTGCAGCTCCTGATGCTTGTGGATATCGCGGTAAGTTCTCTTGTTGGTTTTTTTGTCCAATCGCATGGACTAGATAAGATGTGGTTGCTTTGGCCCATAAGTCTTCTCGCCCTTTCGGCGGGAATGTGGTTCTTCTTCTTTCTAACCGATTTCATCATCCCTTTCTATTCGTCTGGTTCACAGTTTGTTACACTCCACTGTTGGATCGCCGAACGATTTCGACGTGAGCAGGGCGAAAAACAGACGGATGAGCGCTTGGCGCCCTAAGCAGAGGATGGTGCAGCTGTGTCGGGCTGTAAAGGCCTTTCATCAAGCAGGGATTCACGCCCGCCGGTCAAAATATTCATCCACTCGGCCAGGCTGCCTGCCAGCACCCCCTTCAGCACCTTGCCGTAGTAAGTGCAGTGCACCTGCTCGCATTCCTTGACTGCGCTTTGATAGCCCTGGCCGATTGCGGGATTTCTGAAAACGGCCAGCACCACCGGAAAGGCATCCGTTTCCCACTGCCTGGGCCAGGCATCCGTTCGGGATGCTCGCTCGTACTGCCTGAACTTTTTCCATGCATGGGTGGGGGTGTCTTCATCGTGATATTCAAGCAGAAAGTCCTTCTGCTTCCCATCCCTTTTCAACTTCAACATGGCATCCGGCTCCAAAAGCACTTCGCCGTCCTTCTGCAAGGTGGATTCCTGATGGCTCAACCACGCCACCGACCAGCCCAGGCTGCGGGCAAAGGCCGAGAAGCGCAGGACAATCTCGTTGCGCAGCAGGTCGTGGAGGGTGCGCTGCAGCGTATAGCCCAGGTAGCCGGTGAGCGGCGGCCGGCCGTGGCGCTGTTTGGCGATCTCGATGCCCACCGGGCCGAGAGTGTACAGCGACGTCTCCTCGCCGGGCAGGCCGAGATCGC
>JBMOLU010000011.1:0-21262 GCA_049325275.1 Chloroflexota bacterium | reverse complement strand
CCTTGCGCTGGGCGAGCGGGTCGAACTGGGCGCGCATGCGGCCCAGGAGCACGTCCCAATCCATCGGGGCGAAGTGGAATTCCATCTTGCCGGCTTCGACCTTGGCCAGGTCGAGGATTTCGTTGATGAGATTGAGCAAGTCGGTACCGCCGGAGTGGATCACCTCGGCCGACTCGACCTGGTCGGCGCTCAGGTTGCCGCCTTCGTTCTTGGCGAGCATGCCGGCCAGGATCAACATCGAGTTGAGCGGGGTGCGCAGCTCGTGGCTCATGTTCGCCAGGAATTCGGACTTGTACTTGGAGGCCAGGGCCAGTTCTTCGGCCCTGCGTTGCAGTTCGGCCTGGGCGTCGCGCAGCACCTGGTTCTGGCGGTCGAGTTCGGCCTGTTGTTCTTGCAGGATGTGCGTCTTTTCCTCGAGGTCGGCGTTGGCGGCTTCGAGGGCGGCCTGGTTCTGCTTGAGGCGCTCTTCGGAGGCGCGTAAGGATTCAGTCTGCGCTTCGAGTTCTTCGTTGGTGGCGCGCAGCTCTTCTTCCTGGGCCTGCAATTCTTCGGCCTGCTGGCGGGTTTGGGCGAACAATTCGTTGACCCGGGCGCGTGCCTGGGCGGTCATGAAGGCGATGGCGATGCTTTCGATCGCCTTGTTCAGAAACGCCAGTTGTTGTTCTGTGAAATGGGTCAGCGTTCCCATTTCCGTCACACCCACCACCTGGTTGTCGTACACCAGCGGCGCGAAAACCACATGGCGGGGGCGGACTTCTCCCAGGCTGCTGGAGGCAATGCGCAGGTAATCTTCCGGCAGTTCCATGCTGATCAGGCGTTTCTTCTTGGCTGCCTGGCCAGCCAACCCTTCGCCGATTTCAAAGGTTTCGACCCGGTTCTTACGCCGGTAGGCGTAGGTTCCGGCCAGCTTGAGCTGGGTATCTTCGAGAGTGTAGAGGGCGCCGATCGAGGCATCCAGGTACTGGCATAATTGATCGATGACATTATCGGCCAGGGTGGCGATATCCTGCTCCCCGCGCATTTTCTCGTTGAGCTGTGCCTGCCCGGCCGTTTGCCAGATTTGTGCGGCCAGCGTGGCGTTGGCGGCTTCGGTGTCGCGCCGTGCTTGCTCGGCTTCTTCTTTGGCTGCCAAGGCGGCCTTTTGGGCCTGGAGGGCTTCGTCCTTGGCGGCTTCGGCGGCGCGTTTGGCTTTGACCAGTTCGGTGATGTCACGCGAGATACCGAAGGTCCCGACGATCTCGCCGCGCTCGTTGCGCAGCGGCATTTTGGTCGCCATCGCCCAGAAGCCTTCCCCATCGGGTTCTTCCAGGTTTAGAATGGGTTGGCCGGTCTTGATAATCTGCTGTTCTTGCTCGAACTTGACGCGCGCCTGCGCTTCGGGGAAGAAGTCGAAATCGCTTTTTCCGTCGATTTGCGCATAGTCACTGAATCCCAGGCGATCGAGGTAGGCTTTATTGACGTGGGTGAAACGGCTCTCGCGATCTTTGAAGTAAATCCGGTCGGGGACGTTTTCCATGAACGTGTCGAGGATATAGTTCTGGCGGGTCAGTTCGGCCGAGCGCTCCTCCACACGCTGGACCAGCAGGGCGCCTTGCAGCGCGTTGCTGATCTGGGTGCGCAGGGTTTCGTAAATCATGCCATCCCGTACCCCGTCCGCGAACAGGACGAACCCCAGCGGGTTTTTCTGGAAGTAAAGCGGTTGCAAGGTGAAGCAGAACGGTTTGTCATGCGGCCAAAGCGTTTCCGGCAGGATCTCGCGTGAGCGAAAGCGGCGGCCACCTTCTTCCAAATCGATGGGGCCGTTTTCGTCGTAGGCGAGGATCAAGCGCGCCCACTCCGGCGCCGGTTGCGGCCGGTCAGGCTCGATCGGCTGCGGATTTTCGTACAGGGCCAGGTAACAACCGGGGATGCCCAGCGAAGGCAGGCGCTGTGTGAGGGTGTGGAGCAGTTCTGCCAGGTCGAAGGACGTGCTCAGAGTGGCGCCGATTTCCTGTACCAGGTGGTCGTGCAGTTCTTTTTGCAGCGCCTGGTACGCCTGGGCGCGCTGCGCCATGCCACTGATGACGATACGCGCCTGCTGCCACAGGCTTTCTGCCTGCGCGAGCCGCGCTGCTTCATTGCCCAGGCAGGCCAGGCTGTGCTCACGCAAGCGTGAGATGGCCGTGTGCCAGGTGTCGACGTTGCCGTTGGCTTCGACCACCGTGCGTAAGCTTGCGTCGAGGACGCTCAGGAAGTTGCCGGCTGCTTTGCCGGTTAATTCGTGACAGAACCCGTCCAGAACTTTTTCAACGGCCCGAGGGGCGTCGGGCGTCGAGACTTCGATGGCCTGCGTCATCGCTGCGGCGATGACCTTGCGCCGGGAGGGAAAAGCCTCTTCGAACGGCCGGTTGTCATCTGGCGCAAGCGCGGGCGCTCCCATCACCTGCCCCAGCAGGGGGTCCTGGCAGCCGCACGACTGCCGGATCATGACCTTGAGCGGCAGGCTCTCGACCGCAGGCACCTCTTCGCCGCGCAGGTAAGCCAGTAAGGTTTCGGCGCCTTGCCAGCCCAGGTTGTAGATCGGCTGGCGGGCCATGGTGCGCGTCACCACGCGTACGGTCGTCAGCGGGGGAATGACGTAGCGGGAAGCCTCCATGTCGTCGAAACCGGCCAGGGCCACATCCTCGGGGACGGCAATGCCGCGGGCGTGTAACGTTCGCAAACTGACCAGCGCGATCCCGTCGCTGTTAGCGACCAGGGCTTCGAAACCGCTCCGGGGCTGCAACTTTCTTTCGTCCAACAAGATATGGATGCCGACGACGTCGTTCTCGACTTGGGGGTGTTCCGCAGCATAAGCGGCGATTTGCGCCCCGGTAACCACCAACTGCGCGTCGATGGGAATGTCGTGCTTTTTCAGGGCGTCTTCGTAAGCCTGGTAGCGATCGACGGACGACTGGTTGCCGTCGGGACCGCAAATGAAGGCGATCCGCCGCAGGTTGTGCGCTTCGATCAGGTGATTGACGACGGCATGCATACCGGCGTAGCTTTCGACGATCAGGCTGGGGATGCCTTCCAGCGGCATGCCGATATTGACGATGCGGGCCGGTTGGTAGCTCGTATAGCGCTCGATGACCTGCTCGACGCCGCTAAAGCGCCCGATTTGCGAGCCCCATCCCACCAGGCCATCGAACCTTGCCGGCGTGACCAGGTCGTACACCAGGTTGGTCTGGCTTTCATCGTGATGTTCGTGATGGAGGACACCACCGGCAAAGTGGATCAGGTTGGCCCCGCCCGCCCGAGCGGCATCGGCCACGCCGCGCCACATATTGCTGCTGTATTGGTTGATCAAGCGGTCGCAGAGCAGGCCGATGGTTGGCCGCCCGGCCGGGGTATCTTTTTTGTTTTGAAGCTTGGGGTTGGGTTTGTTCTTCATGGTAGGCATCTGCTTTTAAACTTTTACGCTTTGCTCAACCAGACGCGCAGCAAGGAGAAGAGCCGTTCGGGGTCGATCGGCTTGGAAAGGTAATCGTTGGCGCCGGCGTCGAGGCATTTCTCACGATCGCCCTTCATGGCCTTGGCGGTCAGGGCGATGATCGGCAACTTGCGGAAGTGCGGCTGCTGGCGCAGGGTCTGGATGAATTCATATCCATCGATGCCGGGCATCATGATGTCGGTCAGGATTAGGTGGATCTCAGGAAGTCTTTCGAGCATTTCGAGAGCCTTGTTGGCGCTGGGGGCGATGTGCATCTTGACGCCTTTTTCATTGAGCAATTTGGAGAGGGCAAAGGCATTGCGGGCGTCGTCGTCGACGATCAGGATCTGTTTGTCCTGTAGCATGGCTTCGGGGTTGTGCAGCTTGCGGATCGTTTTTTGCTTTTCTTCAGGCATATCGGCCACCACGCGGTGCAGGAAGAGGGCGGTTTCGTCGAGCAGGCGCTCGGGCGATTTGACGCCCTTGACGATCACGCTGTCGGCGTACTTGAGCAGTTCCTGGTTCTCTTCTTCGGAGAGTTCCTTGCCGGTGTAGACGATGACAGGACACTTGGGAATGGCTTCATCCTTGTCCAGGCGGCTGAGCAGTTCGAAGCCGGAGATGTCGGGTAGGGAAAGGTCGAGGATCATGCAATCGAAGTGCTGCGCCTTGAGCGCTTCCAGTGTGGCCTTGCCGGTGGCGGCTTCGGTGATGACGACATCGGAGCCTTCGAGCAGCTTCTTGACGGAAAGGCGCAGGGCGTCGTCATCTTCGACGAGCAGGAGAGATTTGATTTTGCTGTTGATGTAGTTTTCAATTTTGCTGAAAGCCCTGTCGAGGGCTTTTTGGTTGACAGGCTTGGTCAGGAAGCCCACGGCGCCGCGCTGGTAGGCGGCGATGTCTTCACTGTCAACGGACATGATATGAATGGGAATATGGCGCAAGTCGGGGTTGTCTTTGATGGCATCCAGCACATCCCAACCGCTTATGCCGGGAAGCTTGAGGTCGAGAATGATCGCTGCCGGCTGACGATCTTTGCAGAGTGCCAGGGCGCTTTCTCCATCGCCGGCGACCAGCCCTTTGAAACCTTTCTTGTGGGCGTAGTCGAGGACGATCTTGGCGAACTTGGAGTCGTCTTCGACGATCAGGAGAATCTTGTCTTGGGGTTGGAGTTTGTCGCGGTCGTCGGGAATGGGAGGGCGCGAAAGCCGAAGGGTTGCAGGTCGGATTTCGGGCGTTTGCCCCTTCAACGGCGGACGAGCTTCGCCGCTCGGGGCAAGCTCCTCGCCCTTCGGTGGTTGGCCTATGGTCGGTGAACTTGGGCCTGCATCCAAAGGCAGGTAGATGGTGAAGGTGCTACCTTTGCCGGGTTCACTTTCGAGTGCCACGTGGCCGCCGAGGCGTTGAGTCATTTCACGCGTGATCGTCAGACCCAGGCCGGTGCCACCGTACTGGCGCGCGGTAGAGCCATCGGCCTGCTGGAAGGCTTCGAAAACGACCTTCTGCTGTTCGGGGGTCATGCCGATGCCGGTGTCAGAAATGGCGATGGCCACGGCCTTTTCGTGCTTCAGCCCACTGGCAGAAAGGTCGACATTTGCCTGGGGACGGTACACACGTAAGGCGACACCGCCCTTCTCCGTAAATTTGAAAGCATTCGAGAGCAAGTTCTTGACCACTTGTGCCAGGCGTTGATCGTCGGTGACGATGCTGCCGGGGGCGTCTTTGGCAACGTGTATGGTGAATTCCAGCCCTTTTCGTTGGGCGATAGGTTCGAACTGCGCCTGCATCCGGTTGATCAGTACACTCCATTTCATTGGGGTAAAGTGGAACGCCATCTTTCCGGCCTCGACCTTGGATAAGTCGAGAATCTCGTTGATCAAGTTGAGCAAGTCGGTGCCACCGGAGTGGATCACCTGCATCGACTCGACCTGGTCGGCGTTCAGGTTGCCGTCTTCGTTCTTGGCGAGCATGCCGGCCAGGATCAGCATCGAGTTGAGCGGGGTGCGCAGCTCGTGGCTCATGTTGGCGAGGAACTCGGACTTGTACTTGGAGGCCAGGGCCAGTTCTTCGGCCTTGCGTTGCAGTTCGGCCTGGGCGTCGCGCAGCACCTGGTTCTGGCGGTCGAGTTCGGCCTGTTGTTCTTGCAGGACGTGCGTTTTCTCTTCGAGGTCGGCGTTGGCAGCTTCGAGGGCCGCCTGGTTCTGTTTGAGGCGTTCTTCGGAAGCCCGCAGGCTCTCGGTCTGGGCTTCGAGTTCTTCGTTGGTGGCGCGCAGCTCTTCTTCCTGAGCCTGCAATTCCTCGGCCTGCTGGCGGGTCTGAGCGAGCAACTGGTTGACTTTGCGCCGCGCCTGGGCGGTCATGAAGGCAATCGCAATGCTTTCGAGCGTTTTATCCAAAAACTCTATCTGCGTGGGGGCGAATTCATCGAATGAGCCGACCTCGATCACGCCTACCAGCTCCCCGTCGAACGAAAAGGGCGCAAAGACCACATTTTGTGGCGGAATTTCTCCCAGGCTGGATGACATCACCGCCATATACTTATCTGGCAAATGCAAAGTGATTTTTTCCTGGCGTTGGGCAGCCTCTCCGATCATGCCCTCGCCCAGTTCAAACTGCTCGATCAGGTTCTTGCGTTGAAAAGCGCAGGTTCCGGCCAGCTTGAGCCATTTGTCTTCCAGGATGTAGAGCGTTCCAATGGGAGCATCCAAATAGGCGCATAGTTGCTGGATCACATTGCGTCCCAGGGTGAAGATGTCTTGTTCGCCGCGCATGCGCTCGTTGAGTTGAGCTTGGCCGGTGGTTTGCCACATTTGGGCTGCCAGGGTCCGGTTGGCCGATTCGGCAGCCTGCCGGGCCTGGTCGGCTTCTTCTTTGGCAACGGCCAGTTCAGCGGCGCGTTGTTGGGTTTGATCGAATAAGCGCGCGTTCGTTAGCGCCACTGCGATCTGGTCGGCCATGCTTTGCAGCACCATCACGTCGCTTTCGTTGAAAGCACTGCTCTTCGAGCTTTGTACGCCCAGCGCGCCGATGACGCGTTCGTTCACCTGTAAGGGCAGGGCTATCTCAGAGTGGGTGTCAGGCAAGAGCGGGTTGGCAAAGCGTACGGCCTCTTGGCCCACGTCCAGCGCGATGCGCGCTGCTTTATGAGCGCAAGCCCAGCCGATCATGGACTCATCGCCGATTTCCAGGCGATGGCCGTTTTGCATCATGACGCGCCCGGCTTCACCGGTGCCGTACTGCAAGGTCGCATAACGGTTCGCCTCATCGACGAGAAACAAACTGACGTAATAAAAGTCGAAGCGTTCCTGGATCAGTTCGGCCACCTGGCGAATCAGTTGTTCCGGGTCGGTTAATGTCGTGGCAACTTTAGAAATTTCGGAACTAACCTGAAGTTGCTTGACGCTGTAACGCAGATTGTCGGTTGCCGAAGACAATTCCGCGGTTCGCTCTTCGACGCGTTGCTCCAAGTTGGCGAGAATCTGCCTCAACTGCGACGTCATGCTGTTGAAGGCTGTCGCCAGACTGGCTACCTCGAGCGATCCGCCTACGGAGGTTTGCAATCCCATCTCGCCGTTTGCAATTCGGGATGCCGTTTCTGTCAAATTGACCAGTGGCACCGCCAGCCGGCGCGCCACAAAAATGCCCGCCATCCCGGCCAAAACAGCCATAATCAAAATGGAACCGATAGACAGCGTCGATACCTGGATGACCGTCTGATAAGCTTCCTGCCAGGGCAATTCAATCACTACAGCCCATTGCGGTGTGCCTAGAGGAACGTAGGTTCCCACAACGGTCTTTCCGATCAGGCCAGGATAGGTTGCAATGCCTGGTGCTGTATTGCTTGATGAGGATAGGCCCTTGATAAATTGGTCCACTTCCGAGATTTGCTGTACATTTTCGCCGCGCAGCACGCGGCTTGTGTCTTTCCCAAAGGCGATCAGGTTGCCTGTATCATCCACGACGTACGCATAGCCCGTTTGGCCTATCTTAAGTTGGTCAACCACCTCCCACATGAATTTCAAGTTGACTTCAGCAACCAAGGTTCCTTGAAAATCGCCAAAGACATTGGTCACCGGGACGGCAATGGCGATCAGGGGCTCGCTGGTGAAATCATCGATATAAACTGGACTGACATAGCGCTGCCCTGTGGTGTTCTGGGCCAATGCGTCGGCCGTCAGTTGGGCACGAAACTGTGACGACAAGGTTTGTGAAGCCCTCGAATCCCAAGCCAGCTGCTGGCCCTGGCTGTCGAACAGGGCAAACTGCCGGAAGGCCGGATCGTGGCCCAGCAAACTATCCAGAATGGTTTTTTGTGTTTCTTCATCTGCGTTGACCAAATCGGTCACTTCAACCGTTGTTTCCAGGCCGGAGAACTTATCCTGGATGTATTTACTGACCGTTTTGGCTGCATCCTGGGCAATCATCTGTTGCTGGCTGGCAATCGCAACCTGGCTGGTTTGAATATTGAAGAATAGGGTCAAACTGCCGTTCACCAGCAGGGCGATCGCGCTCAAAATAAAAAATGCGATTGCCAGCATGGTCGCAATGCTGCGTGGAGGCCGAGACTTGTCAGACTTCGCTTTCTTCATTACGCACCTCATCACCGGAGTTCTTACTTATAAAGATTCAACCTGTCTCCATCTGTCTCCATGAAGGGCCATTTCGGCCAGTTGGATACTGGACCCGTAGAACAGGTCATTGCTACAGGAGTTACGCACCGACATTGTTTATCTGTTTAGCGAATGATTTCGTTCGCTTGCCGCAACAAGCCTTCTGGCACCACAATTCCTAATTCTTGGGCTACCAGGTAGTTAATCGTTAGCGTTTGCTCTGGTGTAACCACCGGAATCGTGCCGGCCGGCGTACCCTTGAGAATTTTATCTGCCAGGGGAGCGGCCAATGCACCCACATTCGAAAGATTCGTGGTATTCACAAAAAGCGCACCCTGCTTTGCCATGAAGGTAATGCCGCCAGCTAATGGAATTTTATGCTTCGTTGCAAATTCGCTGAGCAAGGTAAAACCTGTAGCCGAAGTATTGAACTCATCTGGCATGGTGATGATGGCATCCACGCCAATATCGGCCAATTGATCTCGCGCCGTGAGGTCTGCCCCGAATTCTTCCAGCGTGGTGACAGGAGCTTCCACCAATGTTATCCCCAGGGCTGCCGCCGTCGGGCGCAAGGCATCGAGCGTCGATGGAATATTCGGGCTATTTTCGTCGTAACCGATCCAGACCCGTTTGACGTTGGGCACCATCTCGTGCAAAATATTCAAGCGCTGGCTGATCATTTCTGGGCCTGGATAGCGTACACCGGTCATATTCCCACCTGGTTCGCGTACATTCTTGACCAGGTTGGTACCTTCCAGCAGGGCGTAGGCAAAAACAACCGGCATATTGGTTCCTTGGGTAGCCACGTGAGCCGCCGCAGTCTCTGGCATAGGAAAGGTAAAGATCAAGTCGACCTTATCGTCTATCATTTTTTTGACGGCACGTTGCTGCTCTGCCGGATCTAAGCCCGGGCTTTGTAAAACATAGATGATGTTCTGGTTTTCTATATAGCCTAAATCGGTCATTTTGGCTTTGAAGCCATCGCTGATCGCCACAAAGCTTGGATTGCTGCTCAGAATCCCCACGTGATACACCTTGGGCTTCGGAGCACCGCAGCTGCTGAGAAACAGGCTGGCTGCGATAAGCAGCGTGAAAACTGTCCACCCCAGAGGGGCTTTGTTTCGTGTACTGTTAATTCTTAACATTGTGTTTTTCTCCTTTTCTACCGTCACTTATTCCTTCAACCGCTTTCTCTACGTCTTGCTCAACCAGACCCTGAGCAAAGAAAACAGCCTTTCAGCGTTGATCGGCTTGGAAAGATAGTCATCGGCGCCGGCGTCGAGGCACTTTTCCCGGTCGCCCTTCATCGCCTTGGCGGTCAGGGCGATGATGGGCAACTGCCGGAAGCGATCTTTCTGGCGCAAGGCCCGGATGAGTTCGTAGCCATCCATGCCGGGCATCATGATGTCGGTCAGGATCAGGTCGATTTCCATTAACTTTTCAAGCATTTCGAGTGCCTTGGTGGCGTTGGGCGCAATATGCATCTTGACGCCTTTGTCGGCCAGCAACTTGGAGAGGGCGAAAGCGTTGCGGGCGTCGTCGTCGACGATCAAGATTTGCTTGTCCTGCAGGATGGCATCCCGGTCGTGCAGCCGGCGGATGGTTTTTTGCTTCTCCGGGGACATGTCGGCGACGACGCGGTGCAGGAAGAGGGCGGTTTCATCGAGCAGGCGCTCGGGCGATTTGGCGCCCTTGACGATTACGCTGTCGGCGTATTTGAGCAGTTCGCGGTTCTCTTCCTTGGTGAGTTCCCGGCCGGTGTAGACGATCACCGGGCACTTGGGGATGGTTTCGTCCTTGTCCATACGGCCGAGCAGTTCGAAGCCGGAGACGTCGGGCAGGGTCAGATCGAGGATCATGCAGTCGAAGTGCCCGGTTTTGAGCGCTTCCAGCGCAGCCTGGCCGCTGGCGGCTTCGCGGATGGCGATGTCGGCACCTTCGAGCAGCTTCCTGACAGAATGCCGCATGGCGTCGTCGTCTTCGACGAGCAGCAGCGAGCGGATCTTGCCATTGATGAAGCCTTCGATGCGGGCGAAGGCGCCTTCGATGTCCTGCTGGCTGATGGGTTTGGTCAGGAAGCCCATCGCACCGCGCTGGTAGGCGGAGAGGTCTTCGTCTTCGGCCGACATGATGTGGACGGGGATGTGGCGCAGGTCGGGGTCGTCCTTGAGCACGTCGAGTACGTCCCAGCCGGAGATGCCGGGCAGTTTGAGGTCGAGCACGATGGCAGCCGGGCAGTGCGTCCGGCAGAGGGTGAGTGCGCTTTCGCCGTTGGCGGCGACGACGGCCTTGAAGCCTTTCTTGTGGGCATAGTCGAGCACGACTTTGGCGAACGTGGGGTCATCTTCGACGATCAGCAGAATTTTGTCGCCGGGCTGGAGGCCGTCGCGGTCGTCGGGCAGCAGGGGCGGTTGCCCGGCCGCAGCGGGTGGCTGGCTGCGGGCAGGTGTCACCGTGGGGAAGGGCGGTGGCGCTTCTTGGTGTTCGGTTCGCCGCGCTCCTGCCGTTACGGCTTGCCCGGACGGCTCGCTGCTTGCACGGCCGAGCGGCAGGTAGATGGTAAAGGTGCTGCCCTGGCCGGGCTCGCTTTCGAGCAGCACCTGCCCGCCGAGGTGCTGGGTCATCTCGCGCGTGATCGCCAGGCCGAGGCCGGTGCCGCCGTACTGGCGGGATGTGGAGCCGTCGGCCTGCTGGAAGGCCTCGAAGACGACTTGCTGTTGCTCGGAGGTCATGCCGATGCCGGTGTCGCGTACCGAGACGGCCACCGCCGTCTCGGGCGTCAGGCCGCTGGCCGAGAGGTCCATCCCGGCGGCCGGGCGGTGGATGTGCAGGCTCACCTGGCCCTGTTCGGTGAACTTGAAGGCGTTCGAGAGCAGGTTCTTGACGATCTGCGCCAGGCGCTGGCCGTCGGTGACGAGGCTGCCGGGCACGTCGCCGGCGATGGCGGTGACGAAGTCCAGTCCCTTGCGCTGGGCGAGCGGGTCGAACTGGGCGTGCATGCGGTCGAGCAGTTCGTCCCACACCATCGGGGCGAAGTGGAATTCCATCTTGCCGGCTTCGACCTTGGCCAGGTCGAGGATTTCGTTGATGAGATTGAGCAAGTCGGTGCCACCGGAGTGGATCACCTGCATCGACTCGACCTGGTCGGCGTTCAGGTTGCCGTCTTCGTTCTTGGCGAGCATGCCGGCCAGGATCAGCATCGAGTTGAGCGGGGTGCGCAGCTCGTGGCTCATGTTGGCGAGGAACTCGGACTTGTACTTGGAGGCCAGGGCCAGTTCTTCGGCCTTGCGTTGCAGTTCGGCCTGGGCGTCGCGCAGCACCTGGTTCTGGCGGTCGAGTTCGGCCTGTTGTTCTTGCAGGATGTGCGTCTTTTCCTCGAGGTCGGCGTTGGCGGCTTCGAGGGCGGCCTGGTTTTGCTTGAGGCGCTCTTCGGAAGCCCGCAGGCTCTCAGTCTGTGCTTCGAGTTCTTCGTTGGTGGCGCGCAGTTCTTCTTCCTGGGCCTGCAATTCTTCGGCCTGCCGGCGGGTCTGAGCGAACAGTTCGTTGACCCGGGCGCGTGCCTGAGCGGTCATGAAGGCGATGGCGATACTTTCCAGGGCCTTATCCAAAAAGTTCATTTGCGCCTCGCTGAACTCGGAAAACGCACCCAGTTCGATGACGCCAACGGTTTCTCGATCGTAGTGCATCGGCGCGATCACAATGTGCTGCAAGGCGGCGCGGATCAGGCCGGAGCGGACCAGTTGCTGGTTGCCGGGAATGTGATTGCGGACGATTTTCTTGTTGGCCAATACCGCCTGTCCGAGCAGGCCCTGGCCGATTTTGAACTCTGTGACAACTTCATCAGGCGGGGCGTAGCTGCCTGCCAGTTTGAGCCGATTGCTTTCCTTGACGTACAGCGTGCCGCTTTCGATATGCAGATATTCACACAGTTGTTGAATGACGTTCGTTCCCAGGGTGGCCACGTCCTGTTCGCCACGCATACGTTCGTTGAGCAAAGATTGGCCGTTGATTTGCCACATTTGCGCTTCCAGGGTGCGGTTGGCGGTCTCGGCTTCCTGGCGGGCCTTTTCGGCCTGTTCTTTGGCGCTGTCGGCGGCCTCTTTTGCTTTGTGCAGTTCGATGGCATTTTTCTGCACTTCATCGAACAACTGTGCGGTGCTCAGCGCATTGGCGAGCTGATCGGCCATAGTTTGGAGGACGATCACGTCTTCTTCGCTAAAGGCAGCTTCTTGCGTGCTCTGCACCGTCATGGCGCCGAGCACTTCGCCGCGCGAGATCAGGGGCAGGGCCAGTTCTGAACGTGTGTCGGGCAGAACCGGGTTATTGAAGTGCATGTCCTCGGCGCCGACGTTTTGGGCCACGCGGGCTTTCTTTTCGGCAATGCAGCGGCCGATCATCGAATGGCTGCCGACTTCGAGCTTGTGGCCGTTTTTTATCATCTGTTGGCCGGCCTCGCCGGTACCGGCGTGCAGTACGGCCCAGGTGTTGGGCTGGCCGGTACGTTCACCATCCTGATCGATCAGGAATAAGCCGGTGTAGTACAGGTTGAAGCGTTGCCGCACCAGGTCTACCATCTGCCGGCACAACTCATCGGGGCTGAGGATGCCGCTGATTACGCTGGAAACCTGTGCGGCGGTTTGCAACTGTAAGGCGCGGCGTTCTACCTGCTCGACGAGCCGTGCCCCTTGCAGGGCGCTGCTGATCTGGTTGCGTAACGTGGCGAAGATTTTGCCGTCTTCGCGGTTCGTCTCGAGTACGATGAAGCCAAAATGCTGGTGCTGGAAGCTAAGCGGCAGAACGAGCAAACTCCAGGCGCGTCCGGTCGGAAGCAGACCATCCGGGACGAGTTGGCGCGCGCCAAAGGGCCTGCCGCCGCTTTCCAGCGCCACGCGGCCCTGTTCGTTGAACGCCATGATCAGCCGGGCGCCCCCGGTGGGTGTTTGCGGGTTTTCGTACAGCGAGAGATAGCACTGCAAGATGCCCAGGTGCGGCAGTTGTTGCGCCAGGATATCCATCAACCCATCGACGTTGAAGGTGGTGATCAGGGCTTCACCGATCTGGCGCAGGGCGTCGGCGTACTGCTCCGCTTCCATTTTTACCGCACCTATCATGCGCCCGTTGGCGTCGCCGATCAAGACGCGTGCCTGTTGCCACAGCCCCTGGGCGACTTGTAAGAGTTGGGGCTGGCCGGCGAGGAAAGGCAGGCTGTGCTTTTGCAAGAGAGAAATTGCGTCTTGCCAATGGCTTACTTCTTTCCTGTCGCTGATGGCCTTCATGAGCGACGCATTCAATAGGTGAACAAACTGGCTGCTTTTGGGCGCCGATGGATCAACGGCTGTTGCCAGGTCGGCACAAAAAGCGTCCAGCAGAGCCGTTACCTGTTCGAGCGTGTGGCTGTGTGGCGCTGCCGGCGCGCCTGCCCCTGTGCTTCCGTCCGATAGGAAGGCCGTCTCGGCAGGCGATGTGCTTTTTTCTCCAACCGCCTGTGCGATTTGCAGGATGGCTTCCTGGTGGTCGGTTTCCTGCCAAAGGCGCAAAAATTCCTGCGGAGAACTGGCCTGGCCGTGTGCAGGTTCGCCAGCCCCTGCGCCGGCCTCGATAACCGTTGAAGACATGCAGCCACACGACTGGCGGATCATTAACCTGGTCGGCAACACGGTGCACTCGGGCGCCGGTTGGCCGTCCAGAATGGCCAGCAGCACTTCGGCGGCCATTTGGCTGACTTCGATATTCGGGGGGCGTAGTGACGTCAATGGCGGATTGCTGAGCTGGCTTTCGGCGTTGTCGTCGTAACCTACCAGGGCCACATCGCCCGGAAGGCGCACCCCGCGCGCTTGCAAGGCCGCCATCACCCGCAGTAGTTCGGCGTCGTTATAGGATGTCACGGCGTCGAAGTCGACCTTCGGTTGTAGCTTGCGCCGATCGAGTACTTCTTCGGCGATCTCCGGAGACCAACCGTCTTCGAAGACCAACCTGGGGTCCAGGGGGATGCCGTATGCTTTCAACGTTTCGACATACGCACGGTAACGTTCTTGATGGCTGGGATTGTTTTTGTAGCCGCCCAGAAAGACGATCCGCCGGCAGCCATGCCCTTCGATCAGGTGGACCAGTACTTTGTGCATGCCCTCGTAGGCATCCCAATGGACGCCCGGTATGTCCTCCGGGCCGTCTTCGATGCTGACCATCGGTAAGGGCCGGTATGGCTCGAGAAACTCGTTAAAGTCGGACATGGAAAGATACGTCCCCATGCCGCTGTGGTGTAGCGCCAGGCCTTCCACTGTTTCGCTGCTGGCCAACTGATAAATAATGTTTTCTTCCCGCCTGGCCGGGTCCGGGGCAGCCAGCCAACTGCCCAAAAAAGTGATCAAATTGGCATCGTGTGTGCGGGCGCCCGCCACCATGCCGCGCCACACTTTCCAACTCCACGAAAGTGCAAGATTGTCCAGCAACACTCCCAAAGTATGGCGTTTCTTGGCATCCGAATGAGGTTGTTCGGCCTGTTTTGCCATGAGCTTTTCCTTTGCGTTCTTCATCGTCACACTATGCCCGACTCAACCAAACCCGCAGCAGCGAAAACAGCCGTTCGGGGTCGATCGGCTTGGAAAGATAATCGTTGGCGCCGGCAGCAAGGCATTGTTCGCGGTCGCCCTTCATGGCCTTGGCGGTCAGGGCGATGATGGGCAACTTCTGGAAGCGCGGCTGCTGGCGCAGGGCACGGATGAACGCGTAGCCGTCCATGCCGGGCATCATGATGTCGGTCAGGATCAGGTGTACTTCGGGCAGTTTTTCGGAACTTCCAAGGTCTTCGAGCGCCCGCGTGGCATTGGCGGCAATGTGCATCTTGACGCCTTTGTCGGCAAGCAGCTTGGAGAGGGCGAAGGCATTGCGGGCGTCGTCGTCGACGATCAAGATTTGCTTGCCCTGCAGGACGGCGTCGCGATCGTGGAGCTTGCGGATGGTTCTCTGCGTTTCCTCGGGCATGTCGGCGACGACGCGGTGCAGGAAGAGGGCGGTTTCGTCGAGCAGGCGTTCGGGCGACTTGACGCCCTTGACGATGACGGAATCGGCGTACTGGAGCAGTTCCTGGTTCTCTTCCTTGGTGAGTTCGCGGCCGGTGTAGACGATCACCGGGCACTTGGGGATGGTTTCGTCCTTGTCCAGGCGGCTGAGCAGTTCGAAGCCGGAGATATCGGGCAGCGAGAGGTCGAGGATCATGCAGTCGAAGTGCTCGGCTTTGAGCGCTTCGAGCGCGGCCTGGCCGCTGGCGGCCTCATGAATGGCGACGTCGGCGCCTTCGAGCAGCTTCTTGACGGAGCGGCGCAGGGCGTCGTCGTCTTCGACGAGCAGCAGCGAACGGATCTTGCCGTCGATGAAGCCTTCGATGCGTGTGAAGGCGCCTTCCAGGCTTTGCGGATCGACCGGCTTGGTCAGGAAGCCCATCGCACCGCGCTGGTAGGCGGAGAGGTCTTCGTTTTCGGCCGAGATGATGTGGACGGGGATGTGGCGCAGGTCGGGGTCGCCCTTGAGGGCATCGAGCACGTCCCAGCCGCTGATGCCGGGCAGCCTGAGGTCGAGCGCTATGGCCGCCGGGGCATGCGCCTTGCACAGCGCCAGGGCGCTTTCGCCGTCGCCGGCGGCGATGGCCTTGAAGCCCTTCTTATGGGCATAGTCGCGCACGACTTTGGCGAACGTGGGGTCGTCTTCGACGATCAGCAGGGTTTTGTCGCCGGGTTGTAGGTCGTTGCGGTCGTCGGGGATGAGCGGTGAAGGAGTAATGGGGTGATCGGATGCCTCGGCGATGGGAGGGGGACGCTTCGCCTTGTCTTTGGCGGCACTTGCCGCTTGCTCCGGGCGCCGTTCGCCGGCCGCATCGGGCTGGCTGGCGGCGTGTTCGAGGGGCAAATAGATCGTGAAGGTGCTGCCCTTACCGGGTTCGCTCTCGAGCGAGACCTGCCCACCGAGGTGTTGGGTCATCTCGCGCGTGATCGCCAGGCCGAGGCCGGTGCCGCCGTACTGGCGGGCGGTGGAGCCGTCGGCCTGCTGGAAGGCCTCGAAGACGACCCGCTGCTGTTCGGGGGTCATGCCGATGCCGGTGTCGCACACCGAGATGGCCACCGCCGTTTCGGGCGTCAGGCCGCCGGCCGAGAGGTCCACCCCGGCGGCCGGGCGGTGGATGTGCAGGCCCACCTGGCCTTGTTCGGTGAACTTGAAGGCGTTCGAGAGCAGGTTCTTGACGATCTGCGCCAGACGCTGGGCGTCGGTGACGAGGCTGCCGGGCACGTCGCCGGCGACGGTGGTGACGAAGTCCAGTCCCTTGCGCTGGGCGAGCGGGTCGAACTGGGCGCGCATGCGGCCTAGGAGCACGTCCCAATCCATCGGGGCGAAGTGGAATTCCATCTTGCCAGCTTCGACCTTGGCCAGGTCGAGGATTTCGTTGATCAGGTTCAACAGGTCGGTACCGCCGGAATGGATCACCTCGGCCGACTCGACCTGGTCGGCGCTCAGGTTGCCGCCTTCGTTCTTGGCGAGCATGCCGGCCAGGATCAGCATCGAGTTGAGCGGGGTGCGCAGCTCGTGGCTCATGTTGGCGAGGAACTCGGACTTGTACTTGGAGGCCAGGGACAGCTCTTCCGCCTTGCGTTGCAGTTCGGCCTGGGCGTCGCGCAGCACCTGGTTCTGGCGGTCGAGTTCGGCCTGTTGTTCTTGCAAGACGTGCGTTTTCTCTTCGAGGTCGGCGTTGGCGGCTTCGAGGGCGGCCTGGTTCTGCTTGAGGCGCGCTTCGGATGCGCGTAAGGATTCAGTCTGCGCTTCGAGTTCTTCGTTGGTGGCGCGCAGCTCTTCTTCCTGGGCCTGCAATACATCGGCCTGCTGGCGTGTCTGGGCATACAACTCGTTCACCTTCTGGCGTGCCTGGGCGGTCATGAAGGCGATGGCGATGCTTTCGGCCGCCCGGTTGACAAAGTCGACCTGGGCGTTCGAGAACGTTTCGAGCGCTTCCAACTCGATTACGCCGCTGACGCGGCCATCGTAGACGATGGGGGCGGTAAGGATGTGCTTGGGCAGCAGTTCGCCCTGCTGTAAGCTGAAGGCGATGTAACTGTCGGGAATCTCCGTCAGTTTGAGCGCTTTTTCCAACACGGCCTGGCCCACGCGTCCTTCGCCGGGTTCGTACTGTTCCACGCGGTGCTTGCGCCGGTAGGCGTAGGTGCCGGACAGGCGCAGGTGGTTTTCTTCGAGAATATAGATCAACCCTGCCTCGACGGCGAGGTACTTGCACAGTTGCTGGATGACGTTGTTCGCCAGTTCGCCGACGTTCTGTTCGCCGCGCATGCGCTCGTTGAGCTGCGCCTGCCCCGCCGTCTGCCAGATTTGCGCCGCCAGGCTGGCGTTGGCGGCTTCGGTGTCGCGCCGTGCCCGCTCGGCTTCTTCCTTGGCTTCGAGGGCCGCCCGCTGCGCCCGCAGGGCCTCGTCCTTGGCGGTTTCGGCGGCCTGCCTGGCCCTGACCAATTCGGTGATGTCGCGTGAGATGCCGAAGGTGCCGACGATCTGGCCGTGCTCGTCGCGCAGCGGCATCTTGGTCGTCATCGCCCAGCAGCCCTCGCCGTCGGGTTCTTCGATGTTGAGGATCGGTTCGCCGCTTGCGATGATTTGCTGTTCCTGTTCGAACTTGGCGTGTGCCTGCTCTTCGGGGAAGAAGTCGAAGTCGTTTTTGCCGAGGGCCTGGGCTTCTTCTTCGAGGCCAAGTTTGTCGAGCAGGGCTTTATTGACGTGGGTAAAACGGCTATCGGTGTCCTTGAAGTAGATGCGGTCGGGAACGTTGGCCATGAACATGTCGAGAATGTAGTTCTGGCGGGCCAGTTCGGCGGAGCGTTCCTGCACACGCCGGACCAGGGTGGCACCGTAAATGGCGCTGGCGATTTGATCGCGTAGCAAGTTATAGACCGACCAATCGCAGGTGCCGTTTTCGTAGACGATGAAACCGATTTGTTGATCGTTAAGATAAATGCTTTCCACCACGTAGCTGAAGCGTTCTGGGCCGGACTTTAATTCGGTAGGAACCAGGTCTTTAGCCTGGAAACGAATCCCGCCAGCGGGTAAGGGAACAGGGCCTTGTTCCGTGTAAGCCATGATCAAACATGCCTGCCCATCCACCTGGCCGGGGTCTTCATGAAGCGATAGATAAGCTGCCGGGATGCCCAGGCTCGGCAGCCGGGTGCTCAACACTTCGCACAGTGTTTTCAGGTCGAAGGTTGTTGCCAGGAGTGCGCTAACCATGAGCAGGTTGTATATGCCCTGTTGTGTCTGGTAGCTGCTGTAGTTATGCAACTGTTGAATGTTTTGTGATGCCATCACCTGGGCCGCCTGCCACAGCTCTTCGGCCTTGTCTACAACAGCGGCAGACAGGTGGGGGCGTATGTAGCGGCACATCTGTTCGAGTGCCTTTGGCCACAGGCCTGCATCGGCATCGGACGCTATGCTTTCTTGCAAGAGTTTCTTTAAGGTTTGCAAGAAGGCGTTTTCCTCCCCGTCGAGATCGGCGGCAAATCCATCGAATAGCTGTACCGTCCAGGCCTGGTCCTTGTCGAACTGGCGCAGGATATCGTTTTCCCGCAGGGCAGCCAGGATTTCTGCCCGCCGCATTCGGACAGATTCAGCGACCGGTTCGGACGGAAGCATTGGTGACTGGGACTTGGGGAGATCGTCACAGCCGCAAGACTGGCGGATGATCAGTTGCAACGGCGCAGGGGTCGTGGCGGCCAGTGGTTGTTTGCTTTCGATGTGATCGATCAGCAGATTGGCCGCCACATGCCCAACATCCTTGAAAGAGTTGCGTACCGTTGTCAAGGGCGGGTTAACGTAACGCGCTTGTTCGATATCCGAAAAACCCACAAGCGGTATGTCGGTGGGGATGCGCACGCCTATCCGTCGGTAGTAGGGCAGCAAGGCCAGAGCGTAGCTGTCGGTGCCGGCATACACGGCATCGTAGTCGATCCCCGGTTGCAGGTTGCGTCCCTCAAGCACCCACGGGAGTGCATCTTCCAGGTTGAACATGCCATGCTGGTTTGCCATCGCAACCAGCTCGTCTTCTTCGACAACCAACGTATCATCCCAGGCGATGCCATGCGCTTGCAGTGCATCCTGATACCCCTGGGTCACGTCGCGCCAGATGGAACTGGTGATCGGCCTGCGCACAAATAAAACACGTTTCCGGTGATGAACCTCGATCAGGTGATTGATCAGGTCGCGGGCGCCCTGGCGAAAATCGCTTACCAGGCAGGGAATTCCTTCGGCCTCCGAACCCTCGCTGATTGCTGGCAGCGGGCGTAACCTTTCGTTGTAAAAGTTGCGCAAGCCTTCGGGGCCACTCAAGTTAATAATTTGCGAACCCCAAAAAACAATGCCATCCAATTGTTCAGGGTCGATCAGTTCGAAAACGGCTGCCCCGGGATCGTGTTGTTCGCTATTCGGTAGCGAACCGCCAGAATAGAAGATCAGGTTGGCTTGGTGTTCTTGCGCGGCCTGTTTTACCCCGGCCCAGTAGCTGGCTGAGTAAATATTGTTCAGGCGATTGCAGGCCAGACCTATTGTCAGGCGAGAATCCGGGCGGGTGCGCTCACGAGAAGTTTTCATCGTTATCCTTCACTCAACCACACTCTGAGCAGCGAGAACAACCGTTCGGGGTCAACTGGCTTGGAAAGATAATCGTCGGCGCCGGCGTCGAGGCATTTCTCGCGGTCACCTTTCATGGCCTTGGCGGTCAGGGCGATGATGGGCGTTTTGCGGAAGCGCGGCTGCTGGCGCAGGGCACGGATAAACGCGTAGCCGTCCATGCCGGGCATCATGATGTCGGTCAGGATCAGGTGCACTTCGGGCAACTTTTCGGGGTTTTCGAGATTTTCGAGCGCCCGGGTGGCATTGGGTGCGATGTGCATCTTGATGCCCTTTTCCGACAGCAGCCTGGAGAGGGCGAAGGCGTTGCGGGCGTCGTCGTCGACGATCAAGATTTGCTTGCCTTGCAGGACGGCATCCCGGTCGTGCAGCCGTCGGATCGTCTTTTGTTTCTCCTCGGGCATGTCGGCGACGACGCGGTGCAGGAAGAGGGCGGTTTCGTCGAGCAGGCGTTCGGGCGATTTGACGCCCTTGACGATGACGGAATCGGCGTACTGGAGCAGTTCCTGGTTCTCTTCCTTGGTAAGTTCGCGGCCGGTGTAGACGATCACCGGGCACTTGGGGATGGTTTCGTCCTTGTCCAGGCGGCTGAGCAGTTCGAAGCCGGAGATATCGGGCAGCGAGAGGTCGAGGATCATGCAGTCGAAGTGCTCGGCTTTGAGCGCTTCGAGCGCGGCCTGGCCGCTGGCGGCCTCGTGGATGGCGACGTCGGCGCCTTCGAGCAGCTTCTTGACGGAGCGGCGCAGGGCCTGGTCGTCTTCGACGAGCAGCAGCGAGCGGATCTTGCCGTTGATGAAGCCTTCGATGCGTGTGAAGGCGCCTTCCAGGCTTTGCGGATCGACCGGCTTGGTCAGGAAGCCCATGGCGCCGCGCTGGTAGGCGGAGAGGTCTTCGTTTTCGGCCGACATGATGTGGACGGGGATGTGGCGCAGGTCAGGGTCGCCCTTGAGGGCATCGAGCACGTCCCAGCCGTTCATGCCGGGCAGATTGAGGTCGAGCACGATGCCCGCCGGGGCGTGCGCCTTGCACAGCGCCAGCGCGCTTTCGCCGTCGCTGGCGGCGATGGCCTTGAAACCTTTCTTGTGGGCATAGTCGAGCACGACTTTGGCGAACGTGGGGTCGTCTTCGACGATCAACAGGATTTTGTCGCCGGGTTGCAGGTCGTTGCGGTCGTCGGGGATGAGGGGGGACAGGGGTAGGGGGTGAGCTGGTGATGCGGGCAGGGGGCGAGCGGGTGATGGGGTGACCGGCTGGTACACCGTATCGCCGGTGGCTGTTCCTTGCGAGGTACCGCTTCGCAGGTCACCAGCCAGCGGCAAATAGATCGTGAAGGTGCTGCCCTTACCGGGTTCGCTCTCGAGTGCCACCTGGCCACCGAGACGCTGGGTCATCTCGCGCGTGATCGCCAGGCCGAGGCCGGTGCCGCCGTACTGGCGGGCGGTGGAGCCGTCGGCCTGCTGGAAGGCCTCGAAGACGATCTGCTGCTGTTCGGGGGTCATGCCGATGCCGGTGTCGCGCACCGAGACGGCCA
>JBMOLU010000010.1:0-2609 GCA_049325275.1 Chloroflexota bacterium | reverse complement strand
CTGCTCGAAGGCGCCGACGTCGCCATCCATGAGGCCGCCAGCGGCCAGGCCGCGCTCGAAGCGCTCAAAGCCGAGCACTTCGACTGCATGATCCTCGACCTCTCGCTGCCCGATATCTCCGGCTTCGCACTGCTCAACCGCCTGGACAAGGACGAAACCATCCCCAAGTGCCCGGTCATCATCTACACCGGCCGGGAGCTTTCCGAAGAAGAGAACCGGGAACTGCTCCAGTACGCCGATTCCGTCATCATCAAGGGCGTCAAGTCGCCCGAACGCCTGCTTGACGAAACCGCCCTCTTCCTGCACCGCGTCGTCGCCGACATGCCCGAGGAAACCCAGAAAGCGATCCGCCGGCTGCACGACCGCGACGCCGTCCTGCAGGGCAAGCAGGTCCTGATCGTCGACGACGATGCCCGCAACGCCTTCGCCCTCTCCAAGCTGCTGGCCGAGAAGGGCCTCAAGATGCATATCGCCCCCAACGCTACCCGGGCCATCGAAATGCTCGAAAAGTTGGCAGGAGTCAACCTGATCCTGACCGACATCATGATGCCCGGCATGGACGGCTACGAGTTCATCCAGGCGCTGCGCCAGCAGCCGCACTTCCGCAACACACCGATTATCGCCCTGACGGCCAAGGCCATGAAGGGCGACCGCGAGAAGTGCCTCGACGCCGGCGCCAACGATTATCTCTCCAAGCCGATCGACCCCGAACGGCTGTTTTCGCTGCTCAGAGTGTGGTTGAGCCGATATTAGGGTGTGAGAAAAACAGGAGAAAGTCATGAAGAAAATCCAGAAGCCTTCTCCAAGCCATCCAGGCCAGCGACCGACAGTGGGCTACCTGACGTATGGCTTAAACGGGATGAACCAACCTGTATGGCAAGGGGTATCCGATGAGGCGAGCAGGCTGGATTTGAATGTGATTTGTTTTATCGGCGCCGATGTGATCCCTCCGACCATGGTTGACGTTCAGCACACACAAGACAATATTGCCTACGAGTTGGCCAGGTCGGAACGGATCAACAGCCTGATCAGTTGGGCATCGGTTGTGAGCAGGAAAGTCAGCGCCGAAGAGGCGCAGGCCTTTCACGATCGTTACCAGGTCCCTTTCGCCACCATTGCCCGGCACCTGGAAGGCGCACCGGCCGTACTGTTCGATAACTATGCCGGCATGCGCGAGGCCATGAAACACCTGATCGAAGTGCACGGCTACCGGCGCATCGCCTATATCCGCGGGCCGGAAGAGCACGTCTACGCGAGAGAACGTTACCGCGGCTACCTGGAAGCGCTGCAAGCGCACGGCATCCCCGTCGATCCCAACCTGATCACCCCCTCCGCCCCATACGGCCCGCAAACCGGCAAAAACGGGATTTCAATCCTGCTCGACGAACGCCAATTGCAGCCCGGCGCCGATTTCGAAGCGCTCGTTGCCGTCAGCGAAGACACGCTCTTCGGCGCCATCGAAGTTCTCCAAGGATGCGGTATCCAAGTCCCCGACCAGTTGACCGTAGTCGGCTTCGACGACTCGGTCGCGAGCCAAACCGGCCTGCCACCGGTGACCACTGTGGCACCCCCTTTCTATCAATTAGGGTGCATCGTGACCAATGTGCTTTACGATCTGCTGTGCGGAAAAGAAGTCGATTTGGAGTACCTGGTACCGGGAAAGCTGATCGTACGTCAATCTTGTGGCTGCCAGTCCACCAACGTGGTCAGGGCAGCAGCCAAATGCGAAAGACCATCCAGTAGCAGCCTGGAACAGCAAAAGCCACATGCCCTGAAAGCCATGTCAGCAACCATACATGGCACAGCATCCACCGGCTGGGAAGAACGCCTTTGGGACAGCCTTGTCTGTGAGTTCAAAGGGACAGAAAAAGGCCGATTCGTTCACGAGTTCAACAACATCCTACAAGACGAAATCCTCGCAGAGCGGGACATATCCGAATGGCAAAATGTGGTCTCTACGCTCCGAGAGCAGGCATTACCTGCCTTAAAAAAATCAGGTTTGCAACTTGCAGAGAATCTTTGGCATCAGGCACGCGTCCTGATCGGCGAGATGTCGCAGCGCGCCCAGGTGCGTTACGGTATGAAAAATGCCAACCAGAATACGCTTCTGAGGCAAATCGAAGAGAAGCTGGTGGCGTCCTTCGATCTGCAAGACCTGTTCGACGTGCTCGCCGAAAACCTGCCCAAGCTCGGCATCCCCAGTTGTTACCTCTCGCTGTACGAAGACGCCCGTCCTCATCGTTACCTGCAGCCGGCCCCGCAGTATTCGAGGCTGGTGATGGCCTACAAGGACAACCAACGCATTGCGCTCCCACCCGAAGGACAACGTTTTCCGACGAACCTATTGGTCCCCGAAGGGCTTCTGCCGCAGTCCCGGCAGTATAGCCTGGTCGTTTCGCCGCTCTTTTTCCAGGAAAACCAGCTGGGCTTCCTGGTGCTGGAGGCCGGGCCGCGCGACAACAATGTATATGAAAGCTTGCACTCTCAAATCAGCAGCGCCCTGCAGGGGGCCATGCTGGTGAAAGGCATCGAAGAGCGCTCGGCAGAACTGGCCCAGCAGAATTACATCCTGGACATGTTCATGGAAAACGTCCCGGACAGCATTTACT
>JBMOLU010000009.1:0-118187 GCA_049325275.1 Chloroflexota bacterium | reverse complement strand
ATTCTGCCATGCCACTCATGATATCTTCTGTCATCTGCCGCCACTTTGGATCTTCCTTGTCTAGCATTTCATCCTCCTTGTTCCCCATCTATCTTACACCCCTTTGCAAAATTTTGAACCACACCCCAAACGAAAAAAGCACTTGACAAAGTCTGGACATGGGGTAAACTTTATATACCGAACTTTTGTTCGCATAAAATCTTTTCACATGGAGGGTAATATGGTAAGTCTTAATCGTGTCCAACTGATGGGCAACCTTGGGAAAGACCCGGAAACGCGCTTCACCCCAACCGGGCAAAAGGTGTGCTCTTTTTCGATCGCCGTCAATCGCCACTGGAAAACCCGTGAAGGGGAGGCCAAAGAGGCGACTGACTGGTTCAACGTCGAAGCATGGGGGCGCCTGGGCGAAATCTGCCAGGAATACCTGCACAAAGGCCGCCCGGTTTATATCGAAGGCAGAATCCAAACCGACCGATATGAGCAGGAAGGCGAGACACGTTATTTCACCAAGGTAATCGCCCGTGAAATGCAAATGCTCGATCGCAAGCCGACGGAAGAAGTGCCTGCCAGTGAGGGAGATGGCGAGTTTCCCTTTTAGCGAGCGGCGCCGCTAAGCGCACCATTTCACACAAGCACACGGGCAACCCTGCGGTTGCCCGTGTGCTTGATAAAAGCTGGAAGCCCGGGAAATATCGACGTGTCATTAGCGTCGGGGCAGCAGGTTGGCGGAGCATCCTTCCGGCCGCTATCCGACGGGCAGGCTTTCCAGTTCGGAAACCCATTGGGCGATGACATCGAAACCACCCTGCCAGAAGGCCGCGCTGCGAATATCGATGCCTGCCTGGGCGAGGATCTTCTCCGGCGCTTCAGCACCACCTGCCGCAAGGATGCGTAAGTAGCGTGGCTTGAATGCCTCCCCTTCCGCTTTGAACTGCTGGTAAAGGGAAAGCACCAGAAGCTGTCCAAATGCGTAGGCATACACATAGAAGGGTGTGTGGTAAATGTGGGGAATTGAAACCCATTCCCAACGAAACTCCTGCGCAACATCCACGGCATCGCCAAACTGCTCGTGCAGGTTCTTCATATAAGCAGCCGCCAATTCGTCGACGGAGGCGCCCTTTTGCACCATCTCGTGTGCGTCGCGCTCGAAAATAGCAAAGTAGGCCTGACGCAGGATCGTAGCGTAGGCATCATCCACCTGGCGGAAAAGCAGATCGCGGCGAACGGCTTCGTCCGTCTCGTCAGCCAGCAGGCGATCGACCAGCATCATTTCGCCAAAGGTGGATGCCGTTTCGGCCAATGGCAACGACGAGTGATAGGTGAGTACGGTATGCTTAGAAGCAAGCATGGCATGAATGGCATGGCCCAGTTCGTGGGCCATGGTCGCCACATCGTCGGCGCGGCCCTGGTAGTTGAGGAGCACCCAGGGAGTCAGATCCGGGCCAACACTCCAGCAGAAGGCACCGCTGCGCTTGCCTTTGCGCACTTCGCTATCCAGATGTTGTTGGGTGAACACCCGGCGGGCAAGTTCGCCCACCTGAGAATCGAAGTGCTCGAACGAATCCAACACGATCTTGGCCGCAGCATCAAAGCTGTATTCCTTCTCGGCCTGAGCGACCGGTGCATACACATCGTAACGGCGCAGGCGTTCCATCCCCAGCCAGCGGGCTTTGAGGCGAAAATAACGCTGAAACAGGCCAGCATTCTGGCGTGAGACATCCAACAAGGTCTTCACGACTTCGTCCGGAATATCGTTGTTCAAGTTGCGCACGGCAATCGGGCTGTCGAAATGCCGCAGGTCGAGATTTTCGTTACGCCAGTCGCGTACCAGGGTCTGGTACATCAACCCCAGGATATTGCCATCCTCGCCATAGACACGATACAGTTCCTGGTACGCGGCCGCCCGCAGGGCAGGGTCCTCCTGGCGGGCATACACCATCACTTCTCCGCGCGTTAACTCCTTGGCTTCACCATTCACTTCCAGTTTGAATACATAACGATTGGTGATGGCATCGTACAGGTTTTGCAAGGCCCGTGCACCGGTGACATCTTTGATGTTGACGATCTTTTCTTCCGCTTCCGTCAACGTATAAGGCTTGAAGGCACGCATGGCTTCCAGCCAGTAACGAAAGTCGCCCGAAGCAGCCATCAGGCGCTGTGCATTGGCGTCGTCCAGGTCTTTCCACCACAAGTTGAAGAACAGCACCCGGTTCTGCACCTGCGCCAAAACCTGCTCGACACGCCCCATGAAAGTTTGCACGGCCTGGTTTTGCGTATCAGCCGCAAAGGAGAGGCCGGCAAAAGCATACACGCGGTAAGCCAGGCGGGTAAAAGTGTCCTGCTTTTGCAGGAGTTCCAGGAAGGTATCCGTCGTGATATTGGCGTTGAGTTGCGGGCGCAAGGTTTCAAAGGCAGCGACCTGAGAATTGAGCGCCTGGATGGCGGATTCCATTTCCGGTGAATTGTAGGCGGGAAAGAGCTCGCCAAGGGACCAAGGGGATTGTGTGTAGGGGGTCATGATTCTCTCAGGAAAAACAAGTAAGATGGGTCAGATATTGAAGCGGATGTGCATAATCTCGCCGTCCTTGACAAGATAGTCTTTACCTTCCAGACGCAACTTGCCTTTGGCGCGAGATTCGGCCATGCCGCCTAGTGAAACCAAATCTTCGTATGCAACCACTTCGGCTCGAATGAAGCCTTTGGCCAGGTCGGAGTGAATGGCCCCGGCCGCTTCGACGGCCGAAGCACCGCGGCGTACCGTCCAGGCACGTACTTCGTCATCGCCAACGGTAAAAAAGGATTGCAAGCCCAACAAATCATACGACAGGCCGATCACCCGGTTCAGCCCAAGCTGTTCGATGCCATATTCAGCCATGAAAAGTTCTGCATCGGCCGAGGAGAGTTGGGCGATATCCATTTCGAGCTTGCCCTGCAGGGCGACCACGGCGCAGCGTGCGTGCGGATAGTCGATGGCGGGGGCCTCCTGGCCTTCCGATAGATTCAAAACCACCAGCATGGGCTTGAGGGTTAGAAAGCCAAAGCCGGCAAGATTCTTTTCTTCTTCTGCGGAAAGCTCAAGCGCACGCAGCGGGCGATCCGTCTCGAGGTGTGCCTTGAAACGCTCGAAGAGCGCCATCTCGCGTTCGATGACGGCCTTTTCGCGCCCACCGCCCTTTTTACGTTCTTCGGCAAGGCGTTCCAGTTTGCGCTCCACGGCGATCAGATCGTTGAGCAGCAGTTCAGAGTCCATCGCAACGATATCCCGTGCGGGGTCCACGCTGCCCGCGGGGTGCGGCACACTGGGATCGGTAAAGCAACGCACCACGTTGAGAAAGCCATCCATTTGCGCCAGTTGGTTGAGCAGAGGACCCGAAATATTGCTCGAACCGCCTTCCAGGCCGGCGATATCGGCGTAGGTTACTTTGGCGTAAATCGTTTTCCGTGGTTTGAACATCGCTGAAAGACGATCCACGCGTTCATCGGGTACATCGACCACACCGGTATGAACTTCAAAGCGGCCACCGCTGGTGGCGAGCGGTTGATCCCCGCGCGTCAGGGCGTTGAAGATGGTGGTTTTGCCCGCCTGTGGCAGTCCAATAATACCAAGTTTCATAATGTGCTATTCTTCTCCTTGACCCGTTAGAGTTCTTTGATTATACTCTAGCCCGCTCGCCGAAGTGGCGGAACTGGCAGACGCGCACGACTCAAAATCGTGTACCCGGAAGGGTATGAGGGTTCGATTCCCTCCTTCGGCACTGATGCAGTCGACGTCCAAACAAAAAGCACCTTCACAGGAGGGTGCTTTTTGTTTGGACGTTACAAGGAACCTGAAGTATGCCGGCGCGCGGGTATGCCCACCCGTATCTGCATTCAAGAGAAGTCATCGCATGTCGATGGCTGGCGATCGAACAAAGCGCCACGCATCAAGCCATAAAACAAGAGGAAGTAAACAACGAGGCCAAAGCCGAGAAAGAAGGGCGCGACCGGGTGGATTACATCCTGTGCGAAAATCAACCCGTGTTGAATTTTGAGGGCCAGGTTGGGATCGTTTTCTGCAACCGTACCAAACACAGACAGGAAAGTGTGAACGCCTCGTGAAGCAAAGAACTCTACCGCGATCAACAACATCAATGTTTGCTGTTGCCTGAAGGGATAGCGGCTGGCGATTTGTGAAGTAACGATCAACAGGATAGCGACGACCGGCGCCATACTTTCGCCTGTAAGGCCCGTCAGATTAAGACCGGGTTGAAAAATGATCCCGCACAGAAATCCTGTGACAGCAACCAGAGGCCACGCCGGCCAGGGCAAGTCGAAAGGCATACTTTTCCGCCTGAAAAGTTTCCAAAGAGTAAACCAAACCGTCAACGTACACGCAGCAGGCAAAACAGCATAGTAAAAACGTAACCATAGGTCCGCCCAAGAAAACTGTTTACCCGGAAAAAAAAGTTCGATAAATATAGGAAGAGGCAAAAGGCTTGCAACAAGATTGGCAACGCGATTGATCCACCCTTGCAAAGAAAGTACACCGTTATCCCCGATAAAAGCCGGGGAAGCGTGTAACAGACTTTGAAAACCATAGTGATGGACAACCCAGCCGAGCCAGGGAAGCACAACGCATAACATCGGCACGCCAACCCATAAAGCCAAAAGAAGTGGCTCTTTTAACCGTGGACGACGTCGCACGAAATGACCGGCGAATATCCCGAGGATATAAAAAACAGCAGACATATGGGTAAGGACGGCGAGTCCTTGCCAAAAGCCTGATGCGGCGCAATCGCTTTGCGCCGGCTTCGTCGAAGAAACCGTTTGTGCACGATAAAAAAAATATACACCGGATAGGATATAAGCCGTGGTTAAAACTTTAGGCCACGGATAAAGAATCATGGTAATCATGAAAGGGTTAAAGAGAAAAAGGAACAGAGAAAGCGGGGTGGGGCGTACGAAAGCAAGTGCAACACAAACCAAAGCAATACCGGGAATCAACGCCGCCAGTTGGTAAACGTAAAACTGATCGCCCAATATGGACAGGAAAAAACTGCAAAAAAGGTTGAAAAGTGGCGAACGGGAAGGGACACCATAGATGCCAAAGTACTGGACATCCAAGGGCCTCAGGCCTCGATAAAACAGGCTGATATCGTAGTGCATCCACCAATCGCCGTACATAAATGCTCCCGTATAAACAGGGGTTATACATTGGAAAGCGACCAAGGCCATCCAAAACAGAAAAATGTACAGAACCCAGGCCGGCAGAGGGGACCAAGTCACGGGGGCTCTCCGAAGTTTGATAACGACGATGCACAGAAAGACTATCCCAACCAGTGCACTGACATAGTAGAAAGGTTCAAAGCGTTGCGTGAGAAAGGCCCCGAAAGAAATTGCCGATAGAAGCGCGCACCCTGCAACACCGCTAAACGCCCAACATGATTCGATAGGAAAATTTGTGACCGCTCGAAGGGCGATGAACCCCAGCAAGAAGGTTAAAACCAATGTAAGTCCTGCTGTTATAAGAAGGAGAACGATAGTCATGGCGAATAAAGATATCCTCCCAACCCCATGATATAGGCAGCAAAAATACTTGTTACAATACAATCATTCTACTTCAATTCTGGAAAACCACAAGAATAGTGTAGGCTTGTGAATTTATGGGTCTTCCGGATGTAGGCCCTTAGAACATTAACATCGACAAACGATTGCCGTTCATACGGTCTGAACATTGAGACCAAGCAAACCGAACAAGTTTTGCAGGTCGGCCCGCAGGGTGTGATAAAGATCATCCAGCGGGGTGGAACGGTCAGGCAAAACGTGGGGGCAGGTTGTATCTCGCCCTTGCCAGGAGCGGCCGAAGGGCTTTCTTGCGTAGGACGAGAAGCGCTGTGATGCTTCGTAAGCCGTCTTGGGCGACTTGACAGGAGCGAGATTTGCCGATGGGGAGCCACTGTTTTCCACGCAGCTTTTTCGAGTCATAGGAAGCATGGCGGGGCCAAGGAGTTCTTTTACTTTGTGAACCAGAGAGGATGCCGTGAAGCCCTTCGGAGAAGCTGCCAGAGCAATGATAGCGTTGAGCACTGCCCGTGGCTTACTGAGGCAAATTCCCGCCACAGGTTTGCGTTGAGTTGGCCGGAGTGCGAGAGGTCGTCGAAGATGTCGCCATCGAGCAAGGCACAGTCGAGGACATCCAAGAAGCGCAGCAGGATTTGTTGTAGTGTCGGAGAAGACTTCGGAAGTCTTAAACGGGGGCTCTCCGAAACCCTGCTAAGGCCGTGCCGCTTTATGCGGGTTAGGAGGTATTTTGGTGTACAAGTCTGCCCGTTCGCCTATATAATTAGGGATATGATTCACCCATTTTTTACGCAGCCACTTTGGAGGTCATCATGCCATCTACGAACGACATTTTGAGCGTGATTCTGGGCGGGGGGCGAGGCGCGCGGCTTTATCCGTTGACGCGTGAACGCGCCAAACCGGCCGTCCCGATTGCCGGTAAGTACCGTTTGATCGATATTCCCATCAGCAACTGCATCAATTCGGGCATCAACCGCATTGCCGTGCTGACGCAGTTTAATTCGGTCTCGCTTCACCGCCATATCTCGCATACATACGTTTTCGACACGTTTCATCCCGGGTGGGTACAAATCCTGGCAGCCGAACAAACCCCACAGAATGAAGACTGGTACCAGGGCACGGCCGATGCCGTACGCAAGCATTTAATCGATATCCAGTCCTCAGGTGCAAAATATGTACTGATCTTGGCCGGCGATCATCTCTATCGCATGGACTACTGCGAGATGGCAAAATTCCATTGGGATCACCAGGCAGACGTTACCGTAGCCGTCCAGCCCGTCCTGCACGATCAGACCTTTCGTTTTGGCATCCTCAAGCGCGCTGCCGATTTCCGCATCTCCGATTTTGTCGAGAAACCGACCGACCCCGAGGTGCTATCGAAATTCGTCAGCCGTGAAGACGAGGAGCGGCCGTTCTTGGGATCGATGGGCATCTACCTGTTCAAGACGAAAATACTAATCGACCTGCTGGCATCGACCAACGACGACGATTTCGGCAACGACGTCATCCCCAAAGCCATTCACACACACGAAGTGTATGGTTACGACTTCGACGGCTACTGGGAAGACATCGGTACGGTGCGCTCGTTCTACGAGACGAATCTCAGTCTTACCGATCCGAGTTCACCGTTTGATTTTCACGATCCCGTGCGCCCCATTTACACTCACGCCCGCTTCCTGCCGAGTTCGGTGATCAACGGCGCCAAGCTCACCAATGTGGTCTTGAGCGAAGGCTGCCAGATCGGACGCTCGGACATCCGTGACTCGGTCGTGGGCCTGCGCAGCCAAATTGCTGATGGGGTGAAGGTGAGTAACACGATACTGATGGGTGCAGATTTCTACGATCCAAACGATTTGCCGCCTCCAACCGGCATTCCATTGGGTGTCGGAGAAGGCTGTCACATCGAAGGGGCCATTATCGACAAAAACGTGCGCATTGGGTCCGGGGTTGTAATCAGATCCTTCCCGCGCGGCACAGAGATCGACTGCGACCAGTACGTCGTGCGTGATGGCATTGTGGTCATCCCGAAAAACACCGTGCTGCCCCACAATACGGTCATCACCCCCGAGCAGACCCCTGAGTGCCATGGCGCAGCCTGAGCGTATCGCTGCGCTGCGAATACGCCTGCTCGTCACCACCTGCCTCGGCCTGGCCGGGGCAGTCGCATTTATCGTTTTGTATTGGGTATTCAGTGGCAGCCTGGAAGATATCGAAACGATCTATGCCGGTGTGGTCTTTGCCTTGATCGTTGGCGGGATCGCGCAACTGGCTCGCCGGAGCCGCCCGACACTCGCCGCCTGGCTTCTGGTGGGGCTGCTGTTTCTGCTAATCACCCTGGACGCGCTGGCATACGGCGTCGGCACTCCGGCGGCCGCAGCCTATGTGATCCCTATTTTGCTGGCCGCTTTCTGCCTGGGTTTCTGGCCGTCCTTGTCAGTCGCTGTAGCCGGCACGGCGAGCAGCTGGCTCGCCGCCTGGTTGCAAACGTCAGGTGCTTACGGCCAACCGCCCGCCGACATTTCACAACTCACCTTCAACGCCCCTGTGCTAACCGCCATCCTGCTGGTCAGCGGCGCAATGGCCGGATCCTGGGCCGGCCACCTGGAAAAAATTATCCGCCAGTAAGCCACACGCGCAGGGAGAGCGCCAGATTATTCAACGACTTTCGTGTACGTATTGAACTGCGGGGGGTGCTCAAGGTGTTTTTTCACCGCGCACAGTTCCGCCGAACGAATCAACGAGGGGAGGTACTTTTCCGGAAACGTCGGCGGGGCCTGAATCTCGAGATCGATCGACGCAACCATGCCCGTTTGCGGATTGCGATGAACGCGCTGCACAATGCGGATACCTTCCGTAGACAGGCCGCGCTGCCTGCAAAAACCGTGTACGTAAATCCCGGCGCAGGCAGCAATGGACGAAAGAAAAATCTCGAAAGGTGAAGGCGCCGTGCCTTCCCCACCTCCACCGGCCGGTTGATCCGTCTTAACCGTAAACCCGTTGAAGTGAACGTCAACCTTTGCCCCGCCGGGAAAATCTACAATCATCTCCATAACGTTTATCTCCTTAGACTAAGCGGACCTGCCGGCTCCGCCGGGAAAGCCCATGGGTGAAATCTGGCTCTCCCGGTTTCGCTGTGAAAGGAGGCCGCACTTGGGGGTTGTGAGCGTGCGGCAATCAGGTTGCCGTGCGGCAATCAGGTTGCCGTGCGGCAGTCAGGTTGCCTGGCACGCCCACAACCCCAGAATATGGGAACTCTTCACACCCGGAAGACCCTGAAATCTCAAAGCGAGAATGTTCCTGAGGAACGCTTCTTTAGATGCATTGTTTGCCAAAGCGTTACAGAAACGCGTGCCTATATATGGGAGTACCAACGTACCATCAACAACGCCCAAAACTGTGGATAAGTCGCCAAAAACGGTGGATAACCACATTAAATTGGGGAAAACTCGTTCTAATTATCCCGTACGCATCAAAACGCGACCCCCATATATGGGGGCTTTCCCAAAAGCACCCCAATACTTCAGCGCCTTTTCTGCCGCACGAAAACGTACGCTTAACTTTCCGACTTCCTCAAAGTTATCCCCAACGAGACTGGGGATAACTTTTTGCCGTCATTCCGCCAGCGATACGGGGTAACTTTACCAGCCCCCCAGATATACGGATGAATCGCATCCAAAACGGCTCTCTCCACATATCCACAGGCCCTACTAAGACTACGATATATATTAAAAAAGATAACATGGGGATATCTTATGGTTCGGCCCGGAAATAGCTATCAACAATATCCTGATAGGGCTTTTGCGTTTGTTGATCTAGAATGCTAAAAAAGCCATCTGTGGTGGCTAGTTCGTCCGCATAAGATAGGCTGTATTTCTTTAGGGTGGCAAAAAAGGCTTCATTGCCCACACGGTCTCGTAAATCGTTCAAGAAATGGGCACCCTCCAGGTAAACGGCATCGACGTAGGTGCGAAAATCTACTTGATCATACACCGTACTGTTCACCCAACCGTGGGGATGAAAGCGCTCCGAACGATACTGCCACCACCAACTGAGCAGCTCAGGGGCATAGCGTTCGTAGTACAGGTACTCACTGTAGGTGCAAAATGCTTCGTCCAGCCAAGGCTCCCAGGCGGGATCATTCCCTACCAGCCCGTACCACCACTGATGCGCTGTTTCGTGGGCCGTCAGGGCGGTAAGGTAGTCGGCTGGTGTGCCATCGTGCTGCTGAAAGTACGTCTCGCCCAGGTAAAATAAGCCATCGTACTCCATGCCATCGAAGAAATCTGCTTCGATGGCAATCAATTCGTCATGTGGATAAGGAGCAAACAGTTCGCTATACAGCATTAATGCCTTCCCGATGACCGTCAAGGCATATTCGCCCTTGTGAGCATGACTGCCCAGCGTATACTGCCGGACGTGCACGTCTCCAAACTGTTCCTCTGCCAAGGTGTATTGTGCGCTGCCCGACCATGCAAAGCTGCGTGCGTTTTCCCATACGAAGTGATAGGTGTTTCCATCGCGGGCAACCAAACCCGGCGCAATCACTTCCCAGCCGGAGGGTTCATTAATCACTTGAACGTTAACATCAAAGTCGGCCTTGTCGAAAGCGAGATATTCGCCCACGCTGGAAGGTGCATAGGCCAACCAACCGGCGCCTTCCTGGTAGGGTGGGATATAAGGATACCAATCGCCAAAGTTAGCCTGCCGCGGGGTAAAACCCAGCACACCAGCGTTGGGAGGCAGGGCCAATGTGTAGTCGATCTCGATCGTTACTTCGTGGCCGGGCAAGAGCGCCCCGGCCAACGGCAGGTATAAGAAACCGCGTTCCCACCGAAAAGCCCCGGCCTGCGCCCCACCCGGCCAGACGATACGGTTCAAGGTAAAGATGCCTTCGCGACGGGCAGGTTCGACGATCAACAGGAGTTCGGATAAGGCTTGGCTGCTGTTGTTGCGGTACACGATGCTTTCGGCAACTGCGGCGTTTTGCTCGCTGACGTCGAAGGTGACGGACAGTTGGTACGAGGCGCGTCGGCAGACGGGTTCAAGCGTCGGCGGAATGGCCGTTGGCGGCGCCGGTATGGGGCTGGCTGTGGACGGCGCTTCGGAAGGCGCCGATAAGGTCTCTGCGTTCGCCTGGGTTGGCGTGAGCGTTGCCGTCGGTATTCGCGGGGGGCGATAAGTCGCTGTAGGCGGTGTGCTGACAGAAAAGCGGCAGGCCACGAGACCGGCAAACAGGAACAGGAAACAAAACTTCGAGGATAACGAGTCTTTTTTCATGGCTTGATTCTACAACCAAAAAAAGCCACACTTCACAACCTTTCGACCGTTACTTCTCTCGCCTGCTGAGAAATATTTCCTACCTCGATGGCTGGTGGCTTGGCATAATAGGGGCAGAAACTGATCCAATGGAGGTCGCCATGTTTACGAAAAACAATTCCTTCAGCGTCAAATTCTGGGGCGTGCGCGGGAGCTATCCCGTACCCGGCAGTGGGACCGTTGGGTACGGTGGCAATACCTCCTGCGTTGAGGTCAATATCAACGGATACACCCTGATCTTTGATGCAGGCACCGGCATTATCGGTTTGGGCCGTGAATTGGCCGCCCGCGCCCGCAAAACCGGGCAGCCCATCGAAGCCACGATTCTCTTCAGCCACCTTCACCACGATCACACTCAGGGCTTTCCCTTCTTCACCCCGGCCTATCACCCCGCAGCCCGCCTGCATCTTTATGGCCCGGGTGCGACCGAGTCGGCGCTTTCGGATGTGTTGAACCATAACCAGACCCCGCCCAACTTTCCGGTTACGTTGAACGATATGGCTTCGGGCAAGGACATTCGCAGCCTGCGCGAGACCGACGTGGTGTTGTTCGGCGAAGCGGCCGGCGGTATGCGGGTCTGCAAATCGTCTGAGGCACCTGCTGACCGCGACCTGGTACGCGTGCGCATCATGAAGTCTTACGCCCATCCGGGTGGCGTTTACCTGTATCGCCTCGAATGGCAAGAGCATGTGTTGGTCTACGCTACCGATACCGAAGGCTACGTCGGCGGAGATCGCCGCCTGGTGAAGTTTGCCGAGGGCGCCGACCTGCTGATCCACGACGCCCAATATGCCCAGGATCACTACCGCGGGCTGATGGCCGGCTTGCCCTCTACGCAAGGGTACGGCCATTCTACCCCCGAGATGGCCTGCGAAGTGGCCGCTGCGGCCGGTGTAAAGCAGTTGATCCTGTTTCACCACGATCCGAACTACGACGACGAAATGCTCTCCGGCCTGGGTAGCCGGGCGCGGGAGTTCTTCGAGAACACGCTGGCCGCTTTCGAAGGCCTGGAGATTACTATCGGTGAAGGCCAGGCGGATGGGTCTGAAGCACGGGCACTTTTTCACCCATCGATGACCCATCCGCAGGGCGGTCGATTCGGTGTAAACTTAAACGTATGATGCCGCCTTTTCGGCGAGCGAAAAACGGACAGACACAGTTTCTCGATCGTTCGCAGGAAAGGCTTTCGAGGCCTCGGCGGCTTTTTCGAGAAGCGACGGCAACGATTCGCTTAAAGGTAACCTTTTTGAAGCTTCCGGGAGGGAGAGATGTTCTTGAATTCTGCAATCACGCAAACCATCGTTTCGCCAAAAGCTTTGGCGGAAGTTCCCCTGTTCCAGGGCCTGGAAACCTCACAACTCATCTGGCTGGCCGGCCAACTGCGTTACAAGACGTTCCCCCCGGGGACGAATATCATCACCGCCGATACCCCCGGAGAACTGGTCTATATCATCTTGCGGGGGACGGTCAAAATTCACATCGAGCAGGTCGGTGGGAGCGACGTGGTGCTGGCCATCTTGGGCGCCGGCGATACGGTGGGCGAAATGAGCCTGGTAGACACCGCCGGCCGTTCGGCCAGTGTGCTGACCCTCGAGGAATCGACCTTGCTGTGGATGGATCGGCCGACCTTTCAGGATGCGTTGCATCGCTTTCCGGAGCTTTCGCTCAACCTGGTGCGCATTCTTTCCAACCGGGTGCGCCTGGCCAATGAACTGATTCAGGCGTTGGCCACGCTCGATGTGTATGGGCGCGTGGCGCGTCAGCTCCTGGCATTTGCCGAAAAGTATGGGCACTGCAACAGCAACGGTGAGATAAAGATTCCTATTTTCCTCACCCAAAGCGACATTGCAGATCTGGTCGGCGCCTCACGCAAGCGGGTCAACCAGGTGATGGTCACGTTCAAGCAGCTGGGGATTACGTCGATCGATGCCGACGGACGTATTACCGTGCACAAACATGATGCCCTGATGCGGTACTGCCGTTAAGGAAAGACCCAGCAATAAAAAAACGCACAGGTCTCAAAACCTGTGCGTTTTTGGGTGTGGAAACACTCTTCGGTAGCCTGGCAGTCGTCGAACTTTCGTTCGCTGGTCATTTCTCTATGACGTTAGACCCATGGCTTTGCGCCGCCGGTTTTCACCGGGTTTGCCTTTCGGTTGGTCTGGCAATCTTGGTCGCCTTACAGACGTTAGACCCATGACTCTGCGCCGCCAGCTTTCGCTGGGTTTGCCTTTTTCGGTAGCCGGCTGTCTGATCCTTTTGCGGCAGGTGTGTTTTCAACAAAGTGAAACAGGCTTTTCAACACCTGTTTTTGAATTTTGTTTCAAACATCCTTGCAGTCTATTCTGTTACTTCCTCTTTTATGCTCCGGTTAGCTCGCCAAGTCTAACCGCCAAAGGCTGGTCTTTTCAGAGGCATCCAGCTTAAGCGCGAATCAGGAAATAATTTTCGACCTTTTTCGCAGACTTTAGACCCTGTGGCTTTGCGTCGCCGGTTTTCACCGGTTTTGCTTTTTGTCGGAGTGTATTTTCATTATCGCGCCGGAAAAGCAAATGTCAACCGGCTTTAATTTTCTGGTAGACTCCCTTTATGACAAAGGCCAGGAGACGACGCGATCCTCGGGTGGTGGGGTTGGGACTCTTGTTCCTGTTGTGGGGCCTGGCAGCCTGTGCTGTGGGGGAGGCTGAACTGCCCACCCGCAAGCCGCCCGTAGCGCTCGATATTGCTGTTTCGCTGCCGCCAACGGTTTCCCCAACGGCGGCGGTAAGCCCAACCCCCATGCCGCCAACGGCAACCTTCACCCCCACGGCCTTCCTGACGCGAACCCATCACCCAACGCCAACGCCTACCGCTTCTCCCGAAACCTGTTTGCAGCACGATGGCGAGATACTTGTGACAGCAGTGCCCGCCGAGATGTTGGCGGAGGACCTGGCGTACCGGGTGTATTTGCCACCCTGCTACCAGGAGCACAGCCAGGCGCGGTATCCGGTGCTTTACCTGATTCACGGGCAGTACTTTACCGACGATCAATGGGATCGCCTGGGCGTGGACGAAGCCGCCGACCGCTTGATCCGTGCCGGTGAGATCGCCCCGGTAATCATCGTCATGCCGCGCGACCGCTTATGGAACCAGCCGGAACGCGATCCCTTCGGGCAGGCAGTCATGGATACGCTCATCCCAGCAATCGATGCGCAGTACCGCACGCGTCCAGAACGCACTTTCCGCGCCATCGGCGGCTTGTCGCGCGGCGGCAGTTGGGCGTTGCATCTTGGAATTCAATACTGGCAAAGTTTCTCGGCGGTCGGCGCGCACAGTGCGGCTATTTTTTGGGATGATGCTTCATCCATTCGCGGCTGGCTAGAGGAGATCCCTTCCGAAGCCATGCCGCGCTTTTTCGTTGACCTCGGCGACAGCGACCGTCCGGAGATCAGCGATTCTGCACTGGGCTTCGAAGGCCTCCTGACGCGCCTGCGCGTTCCCCACGAGTTTTATCTCTTTGTCGGGGATCACAATGAAGACTACTGGCGTGTGCACATCGAACAGTACCTGCGCTGGTATACCGCCGAATGGGCGGATGCGTGACACCCTGCAACCTTCAACCCTACGGTATAATCAAACCATGACCACCATTACCCCTTCCGAAGTCCAACACATTGCCCACCTGGCCCGTCTCAAACTGAGTGACGAAGAGGTCGCCCACTACAGCGAGCAGCTCTCGGCCATTCTCGAACACTTCGTCCGTCTGCAAACGGTAACAATCCGTGCAGACGCTTCAACGGAGACGGCCATCCCCACGGCTTTACGCCCGGATATTCCTCGCCCGGGCCTGTTGCGTGAAGATTTGCTGCGCAACGCGCCGGCCGTCGAAAACGAGCAGTTTCGTATCCCGCCCGTCTTCGAGTGAGACAAAAGGACGTCGGGCCTTATCGCCGGCGCCCATCACCTATCAACTTTCACTTTTTCCGCTCATGACCCTTCCAACGCTCTCCGAATCCATTACTTCTATCGCAAGTGGCGAAGTTTCCAGCCGTGAATTGACGCAAGCCTGCCTCGCTCAGATCGAGCGCAGCGATCCAACCCTGAACGCTTTTCTTACCGTTACAGCAGAGCAGGCCCTGGCCCAGGCCGACGAAGCTGACCGGCAAATCGCTGCCTGGCGGCGTGACGCCGACGCGCATTTGCAGCCGCTGATGGGTCTGCCCCTGGCGATCAAAGATGTGATTTGCGTCAAAGACGTGCGTTGTACCTGCGGTTCACGCATCCTGGAGAATTTCACACCTCCTTACAACGCCACCGCGATTGAACGTCTGCGCCACGCCGGAGCCGTGATCGTTGGGAAGACCAATACGGATGAGTTTGCCATGGGGTCATCGACGGAAAATTCTGCGTACGGGGTGACGCACAATCCCTGGGATGTGAGGCGCGTGCCGGGCGGTTCAAGCGGTGGCAGCGCTGCTGCGGTGGCGGCCCGCCAGGTGCCCGCGGCCCTGGGCAGCGACACGGGTGGTAGCGTCCGCCAACCGGCTTCCTTCTGCGGCGTGACCGGGCTGAAGCCGACCTACGGGCGTGTTTCGCGCTACGGCCTGGTGGCGTACGGCTCCTCGCTCGATGCGATTGGGCCGATTGCCCGGACGGCCGAAGATGTGGCCCTGCTGTTTTCCGTCATTGCCGGGCACGATCCATTGGATATGACCACGCCGGACATCCCCGTGGTGCAAGTCGACTTACAGGGCCCGGTTTCCCTGGCCGGGCTGCGCGTCGGCGTGCCACAGGAATATTTCATCAGCGGCATCCAGGCAGATGTCGAAACGGGCGTGCGCCAGGCGATTGCGGTGCTGGAGTCGCAGGGCGCGAGCATCCATCCCATCCGCTTGCCGCACACTGAATACGCCGTGCCCGTCTATTACTTGATTGCCCCGGCAGAAGCATCGGCCAACCTGGCGCGTTATGACGGCGTTCGTTATGGCCCGCGTGCCGACGGCGATGCCCTGTGGGAACTCTTCCGCAACACGCGCGGCGAGCGCTTCGGCGCCGAGGTCAAGCGGCGTATCATGCTCGGCACGTACGCACTTTCGGCAGGCTACTATGACGCTTACTACGGCCAGGCCCAAAAGGTGCGGGCCCTGATCAGGCAAGATTTTCTCAAGGCTTTCGAGCAGGTGGATGTCATCGCCTCACCTGTGGCCCCGACCACGGCCTTCGAAATCGGCGCACATGGGGATGACCCATTGGCGATGTACCTGGAAGATGTTTTCACCCTGCCGGCCAATCTCGCCGGTGTGCCGGGCATCTCGTTTCCGGTCGGCTTCGACGCCGCCGGCCTGCCGGTCGGGATGCAGCTCATGGGACCTCACTTCCGTGAGGACCTGCTGCTCAAAACAGCCCACGTCTACCAACAGGCCACCGATTGGCACACCCGCACCCCAGGTTTATCCCCCTCCTGACACCCTATGCTCCCTTCCCATGCCACCGACTTTATGGGCTGGTCCTGGCCCCAGATCGAGCCCCACGTGGCCGATCTGCTGGCCCGCCCACTCGATGCAGGCAACGTTGATGCCTGGCTGGCCGATTGGTCGCATCTCTCTGCCCTGATCTATGAGCGTTACCAGCGCTTGTACGTGGCGACGACGGTCAACACGGCCGATGCGGCCGCCGACCGGGCCTACCGGCGGTACCTCGACGAAATCTACCCGCCTGCCCAGGATGCCGAGCAGCGCCTTAAGCAGAAGTTGTTGGCGTACCGGGATGCCGGCGGCCCCGATCCGGTGGGGTTTGCGATCCCGCTGCGCAACCTGAAGGCAGAAGCCGATCTGTATCGTGAGGCCAACCTGCCGTTTCTCAGCCAGGAACTTCAACTGGCCAATGAATATGACAAGATCAGCGGCGCACAGAGCGTCGATTGGGACGGAGAGGAACTGACGATTTCACAGTTGGGACCTTTTGGCCGTGATCCCGATCGTGCGGTCCGCCAGCGCGCCTGGCAACTGGCGGCCGAACGCCAACTGGCCGACCGCCGGGCGATTGACGACTTATGGGTACAACTGTTGGATTTACGTGGCCGGTTGGCAGCCAATGCGGGGCGGGCCAGCTACCGCGATTTTCGCTGGCAGCAAATGCTGCGCTTCGATTATTCCCCTGCCGACTGCAAATGCTTCCACCGGGCGATCGAAAAAGTCGTCGTCCCGGCGGTGCAGCGCCTGCACGAGAAGCGCCGCCAGCGGTTGGGCGTAGACGTTCTTCGCCCGTGGGACTTGGTGGTCGACCCGTTCTCACGGCCACCCCTGAAGCCTTTCGATGACGTCGCACAACTGGAAGATGGCGTCGAAGCGATCTTTCGCCGAGTCGACGCCGGCCTGGCCGACTACTTTGCCGTCATGCGCCGTGAAGGCCTGCTGGATCTCGATAACCGCAAGAACAAAGCTCCGGGCGGCTATTGCACAGATTATCCCGTGGCCGGCCGGCCGTTTGTTTTCATGAATGCCGTCGGCCTGCATGAAGACGTGCAAACCTTGCTGCACGAGGGTGGGCACGCTTTCCACGTTTTCGAGAGTGCCGGCCTGCCTTACTTTCAACAGATGCAGGTGCCGCTCGAGTTTGCCGAGGTGGCCTCGATGGGCATGGAGCTGCTTGCGGCGCCTTACCTGGCCGCCGAAATGGGCGGTTTCTACACCCCGGCCGACGCCCAGCGCGCCCTCGCAGAGCACCTGGAAGATGTACTCACCTTCTGGCCCTACATGGCCGTGGTGGATGCCTTCCAGCACTGGGCGTACGAAAACCCGGTTGCTGCCGGCGATCCGGCCAACTGTGACGCGCAGTGGACGGCCCTGTGGCAGCGCTTTATGGTCGGGGTCGATTGGCGCGGCTATGAGGAAGTCCTCGCCACCGGCTGGCAGCGTAAACTGCACATCCTCCAGGTACCGTTTTATTATGTGGAATACGGCCTGGCGCAGTTGGGCGCGTTGCAAATCTACCGCAATGCACACCGCGATCAAGCCGGCGCGGTTGCCGCTTACCGCCAGGCCCTGGCCCTGGGCGGTACGGTCACCTTACCCGAACTCTACGCGGCTGCCGGGGCGAAGTTTGCCTTCGACGCCGAAACGCTGGGGGATGTGGTGCAGATCATCGAAGCGAAGTTGGGCGGGGACGTTTAAGGGGGCGTTCGCCGGATATACGTTTGCGGGGAAAATTAATGTTGTGATTTTCCCCGCGCGGCAGAAGATCGCTCTCTTGTTACACTATCGCTTGCGGCGCCGTAAATCTTCAAAAACGGGGAAATTCACATAAATACTATCCGAATTATCTTTTATTTGTTATAATTTTCACAACCGAACGGCTTGCAAGCAAGCAAAGGAATAAGGAGAAAGCGATGAACGTTCCCCATGTCGTCATCATTGGTGCCGGTTTCGGTGGGCTACGTGCGGCGCAAAAGTTGGCCGAACAACCGGTGCGGGTCACGTTGATCGACCGGCGTAACTATCACCTGTTCCAGCCTTTGCTCTATCAGGTGGCCACGGCGGGCATTTCGCCGAACGAAATCGCTTATCCCGTGCGGGCGATCTTTCACAGGCACGAGAACGTCGAATTCTTGTTGGCTGAGGTCCACAGTGTCGATTTCGATACGAAAACGGTGCAAACGGATCAAGGTCCGGTGCGCTACGATGCCCTGATCGTTGCCGCCGGGGCGGCCGTTAATTTCTTCGGCAACACTTCACTGGCCGAAAACGCATTTACACTCAAAGACCTGGAAGATGCCATTACGTTACGGAACCACGTGCTGCGCCAGTTCGAACAGGCTGCGCATACCGACGATCCTGCGCCTTGCCGCGCCTTGCTGACGTTCGTGATCGTGGGCGGCGGGCCGACCGGTGTGGAAAGTGCCGGGGCCTTCGCCGAACTGATCCGACTGGTACTACGGCGCGATTATCCCTCATTAAATCTGGACGACGTGCAGGTGATTCTGCTGGAAGCTCTGGAAACGATCCTGCCCGGTTTTCCGGCCAACTTGCAGCAAACGGCGTTAAAATCGCTGGCCGACAAGCACGTGGACGTACGCCTGAACGCCAAGGTGGCCGGTTACGACGGGCAGGTGGTGACGCTGCAAAGTGGCGAGACGATTCCCGCCAACACGCTGCTCTGGTCTGCCGGCGTGCGTGTGGCGGCGTTGGCCGATCGCCTGGGAGTGGCGCAAGCCCGCCAGGGGCGCATCGTCGTCACGCCCGAACTAAACCTCCCCGGCCGGCCCGATGTGTACGCGATTGGTGATGCCGCCTACCTGGAGACGGATGGCATGGCGCTGCCGATGATGGTGCCGGTGGCCGTCCAACAGGCGGAGGTGGCCGCCGCCAATATTGCCGCAAAACTGCAAAACCGGCCCACGAAAGCGTTTGTTTACCGCGACCCGGGTTCGCTGGCAACGATTGGACGTAATTCGGCCGTTGCCCGCCTCGGGAAGTGGACGTTTCGCGGCTTCCTGGCCTGGTTGATGTGGTTGTTCGTTCACCTCATCAACCTGATCGGCTTCCGGAATCGCCTGATCGTGCTGATCAACTGGGCCTGGGATTACTTCTTCTACGATCGGGCGGTGCGCTTGATTTCGAGAGAGTAAGTCGAGGCGCTAAAGCTTGCGCGCCTCTAACCAGTTCAAAATCCGGTCGGCCACCTTTTGCCAGCCGGGTTCCAACATCATATCGTGGGCCATGCCTGCAAATATTTCTGCCTGGGTGCGATAAGCGCGCGCCGTGGCGCGTGCCTCGGCCGCCGAATAGATGCGATCGTCTGCTGCGGCCAGCACCAGCAGTGGGGTTTTCACCCGGCCGGGGCGTGGCAAGGCCAAGAACAGCATTTCCGCTTCGATGCGCAGCGATTCGGTTTGTAAACGGGCGAAGTGACGGGCTGCTGCTTCGACCGGCAGGGTCGCCGAGAAAAAAGCATCCTGAGCCAGTGTGGGGGTCGCCACAAGATGCCACGGATCGAGCAGCAAGTGGGATTTGATGAAAGCCCAGGGATGACGCAGGCTGTGGCGCACGCCAAAGCCTAGTATCCCCGACACGGGTACCGATGCCAACAAAACACCCGCAGGCAGGTGATGTTTCTCGAGGTATTTCTGGACCACGTATCCGCCGGTGGAATGGCCGACAAGCACCGGTGGCGCACCCAGTGCCTGAACGACCTGGTCCACGTCGGCTACGTAGTCGCGCGTTGCGCTCAGCCAACGAATCTTCTCGCGTCCTTCGCTCTTCCCGTGCCCGCGCAGGCTCAGGGCATAGGCGTGATAGCCGTGTTCGGCAAAGTACGGCAGGAAATTCTCCCAACACCAGGCAGCGTGCCAGGATCCGTGAACGAAAAGGATCGGGGTGACGTGGGCTGCATTCGACGGGTGGCTTTCGAGCAGTTCGAGTTGCATGAAGATACATCCTCCGGGGCGGTTGTCCTGGCGGTTCCTGCTGTCCAAAGCGCATCTGACCGCCGGGCTGCCGTAAACATGCTCACACCGGCCTTTGCCATGTGGTTACGCTCAAACCATGTCAAAGGATGACGTATCCGCCGTCTACCGGTAGCGAGACGCCTACGATCAGCGAGGCCTTCTCCGAACACAGCCAGACGACTGCATCGGCCACTTCACGGGCCTCGCCCAGGCGGCCGATGGGCTGGTGCTGGAGCAGGCGCTCCTCGGCCTCGGGATCGTGCTGGATGAGGCTTTCCGTCGGCGGGGTACGAATCCAGCCGGGGCAAACGGCGTTGATGCGGATGCCGCGGTTGGCGTACTGCATAGCTGCCGACTTGGTCAACCCGAGTACGCCGTGCTTGGCCGCCGAGTAGGCCGGGTCCCACGGGAAGGCGCGCAGGCCATCCACGGAGGAATTATTGACGATTACACCGCCGTTTGCAAGCATAGCGGCGATTTCGTACTTCATGCACAGGAAAACGCTGGTCAGGAAGCCATTGATGGTTTTGTTCCACTCTTCGGGTGCGATCTCGGCCGTCCAGCCGCCCATGCCGCCGGAGCCCCCGTTGTTGAAGGCGAAGTCGAGCCGGCCACAGGTTTCTACCGTACGCTTTACAAGGGCCTCGACCTGATCGGCCTGGCTGACGTCGGCCTGGATCCAGGTGACTTCACCGCCGGCTTGCCGGATCTCCTCCACGGCGGCCGCACCGCTTGCGGGGTTGCGGTTGGCGATGACGACTTTCGCCCCCTCGGCAGCGAAGGCCAGCGCAGTGGCCTTGCCGATGCCCGAACTGCCCCCGGTGACGAGGGCGACTTTACCTGCCAGTGAATTGCTCATCTGATCGACTCCTGTTTTTGGTAACTTCATCTTTTTATGGCTACACCAAAACTTTGGGCGACGGTTACCGTGACTTTACCACAAACTTTGAGCAAACGTTTACAGCTACCTTCCAGGTGCGCCTTTTATTGCCCGGACTGCGTGGAATATGTAATCTGCGCCCACTTTTCCACATTTTTGCAGTAGTTTTCCACACCACCGGCCACCACATCGGCGGCCATCATTTGCCAGGAAATGGGGTGAGCGTAGGCCCCGTGGGCTGTAGGTGTGGCCTTTACTTTCCATTTGCGTTTTCCCGAATCCACCGCGTTGCGGCGGCTATTGCGAACCTCTTGGGGTGAGATACCCTTTTCGACGAAATCGGCCAGGAGCCGCCAGGCATATTGCAGGCCTTCGGGCGAATACAGGCTGGGATGCTGGATATGATAGCACAGTACCATCAAGTGGTGCACTTGCCCGAGAGCCGGATGTTCCGACTCCCAGAAGAGCATCTGGTGAAAATAATCCTGGCAGGTACTGCCTTCTGGCCAGGAAGCCCCGCATTCGGGGCAAGAAGTGGATGACATCCTGTTCATTGCCAGGCTGCTGTTTCGCCAGGATCGGGATCGAACCAGGCGAAATCTACTGGTTACGCCGGTAGTGTTCTTGCAAGCTCCGGTAACTGAAATCTTTTTGTTTTAACGCCCGGATGGCTGCTGCGGCCGCCGCGGCGGCAGAGAGCGTGGTCAACAGGGGGACTTCCATCAAGGTGGCCGCAGCGCGGATTTCGTTGCCGTCGCTGTGAGCCTGCGAGCCGAGGGGAGTGTTGAGGATCAACTGCACCTGCCCAGCGCGGATCAATTCGACCGTGTGCGGCGAGCCTTCGGCGGCTTTGTTGACTGTCTCTACCGGCAGCCCGGCGTGGCTGAAGAAAGCTGCCGTACCCCGGGTGGCATAGAGTTTGAAGCCCATGCGGTGCAGATCGCGGGCAAACTTGAGCGCGGCGCCCTTGTCGTAGTCATTGACGGTGATCAGCACGGCGCCTTCGAGCGGCAGCCCAGACCCGGCTGCCAGCTGCGACTTGGCAAAGGCGTGGCCGAAGTGGGAGGCGTGGCCCATGACCTCGCCGGTGGAACGCATCTCGGGCCCTAGAATGGCGTCGGCCCCGGGCAGCTTTTTGAAGGGCAGAACGGCTTCCTTGATGAAAAAACCGTCGAGGTCGGGTTCTTCGGTGATCCCCAGGCTGGCCAGCGTTTTGCCGGCCATGACCTGCGAGGCGATCTTCGCCAGGTTGAGGCCGGTGGCTTTGCTGGCGTAGGGTACGGTGCGCGAGGCACGCGGGTTAACCTCGAGCACGTAGACGATATCGTCTTTGATGGCGTACTGTACGTTCATCAGCCCGCGCACGTTGAGGGCCAGGCCGATCTTTTCGGTGTATTCACGCAGGGTGTTGATGTGATACTGGCTGACTTTGTAAGGCGGCAACACGCAGGCGGCGTCGCCTGAGTGAACGCCGGCTTCCTCGATGTGCTGCATAACCGCCCCGATGACGACGCGTTCTCCGTCGGCCAGGGCGTCTACGTCGATTTCGTATGCATCTTCGAGATAGCGGTCGACCAGCAGCGGCTGGCCGGGGGCAGCTTCGATAGCTTCCTGGATGAAACCTTCCAGGTGCGCTTCATCGTAAACGATAGCCATGGCGCGCCCACCAAGCACAAATGATGGACGCACCAGCACGGGGTAACCCAGCTTGCGCGCGATTTGTTCGGCTTCTTCGAGCGAACAGGCGATGCCGTTTTCAGGCTGGGGGATGTCCAGTTCGTGAAGCAAAGCGGCAAACTTTTCGCGGTCCTCGGCCAGTTCGATGGCCTGGGGTGACGTGCCCAGGATCGGCACGCCTGCCGCTTGCAGGCCCAGCGACAGGTTGAGCGGCGTCTGCCCGCCAAATTGGACGATCACGCCGACCGGATTCTCTCGATCGACCACGTTGAGAACGTGTTCCAGGGTTAGCGGCTCGAAGTACAGGCGGTCGGATGTGTCGTAGTCGGTGGAGACGGTTTCGGGGTTGCAGTTGAGCATGATCGTCTCGAAACCCATCTCGCCCAATGCGAAGGCCGCCTGGCAGCAGCAGTAGTCGAATTCGATGCCCTGCCCGATTCGGTTGGGCCCACCGCCCAGGATCAGAATCTTCTGGCGGTTGGTGGGGCGCGCCTCGTCGGCCATCTCATAGGCGGAATACAGGTAAGGTGTGTTGGCCTCGAACTCGGCGGCGCAGGTATCGACGCGCTGGAAGGTGGGCAGGATGCCGAGTTGTTTGCGCAGTTGGCGGATGGTATCGGCGTGGTGCGTGATGCGTGATGCGTGAGGGAGAAGGCGTTCGAGGTGGGAATCGGCAAAGCCCATTTGTTTGGCCTTGTGGAGCAAACGCTTGAGAGCGCCATCCGGATCTGCGACCTGTGACTTTTGACCTGCAACTCCCGGTTTGTGCCCTGCCACCTGCCACTCACATCCGGCAATTTCCTTCATCTGCGCCAGGAACCACATATCGAAGCCGGTGGCGGTTGCAATTTCTTCCAGGGGCGTTCCGGCGCGGATGGTGCGGTAGGTAGCAAAGAGCCGGTCGGCAGTGGGGGTGCGCAAGGCTTCGGGTGTGGGGACCCCTGCGGGAGCCGCCTTTTTGGGGCCGGACCCATCCAGTGCATCCACGCCGATTTCGAGCGACTGCACGGCCTTGTTGAGCGCCTCGGGGAAGGTACGTCCAAGCGACATGGCCTCGCCGACCGATTTCATCTGCGGGCCGAGGGTGGGGTCGACGCCGGGGAATTTCTCGAAGGCCCAGCGCGGGATTTTGACGACGACGTAATCGAGTGACGGCTCGAAAGAGGCCTTGGTCTGGCCGGTGATGTCGTTGACGATTTCGTCGAGGGTGTAGCCGACGGCGACCAGGGCAGCCAGCTTGGCGATCGGGAATCCGGTGGCTTTGGAGGCCAGCGAGGAAGAACGGCTGACGCGCGGGTTCATCTCGATGATCAGCGAGCGCCCGGTGTGCGGGTCGACGGCAAACTGCACGTTCGACCCGCCGGTTTCCACGCCGACGGCGCTCATCACGCCCTTGGCAAGGTCGCGCAGGACCTGGTATTCGCGGTCGGTAAGGGTTTGCGCCGGGGCGATGGTGATGCTGTCGCCGGTATGTACGCCCATCGGGTCGAGATTCTCGATCGAGCAGACCACGACGAAGTTATCGGCTTTGTCGCGCATCACTTCCAGCTCGTATTCTTTCCAGCCCAACACCGATTCTTCCACCCAGGCCTGCCCGATCGGCGAGACGGCGATGGCCTTACGCGTGGCCTCGCGCAGTTGGCTGTGCTCGTAAATCCAGGCCGCCCCGCTGCCGCCCAGGGCAAACGAGGCCCGCACCAGCAGCGGATAGCCGATTTCGGCTGCCAGGGCTTCGGCTTCTTCCAACGTTTGGACGGGGCCACCCTTGGGCACGGGCAGACCATGGGCGAGCATCGTGTCGCGGAATTTGCGGCGGTCCTCGGCGGCCTCGATGGCCTCCAGTGTTGCGCCGATCAGCTTGACGCCATATCTTTCCAGTACGCCGTTCTCGCTCAGCGCCAGGGCCAGGTTGAGGCCGGTTTGCCCGCCGACGGTTGGCAGCATGGCGTCGGGTTTTTCCTGGGCGATGATCGCCTCGAGCGCTTCAGGGGTCAGCGGTTCGATGTAGGTGGCGTCGGCCAGCTCAGGATCGGTCATGATCGTGGCTGGGTTCGAGTTGACCAACACGACACGGTACCCCTGGCTGCGCAGCGCCTTGACGGCCTGCGTGCCGGAGTAGTCGAACTCGGCCGCCTGGCCGATGACAATCGGGCCGGAGCCGGGGACGAGGATGGTGTGAATGTCAGTTCGTTTAGGCATAGGTTCCTTACGTGATGGGTGAAACGTGATACGTGATGCGTGAAACGATAGAGGATCGGGCTTAGGCGCCGCGTTTTACGCCGCCGTAAATCGCGTCACAGTCGGCGCGCCAGAAACAATCGACGGAAGAAAAGCCGGCCTGGCGCAATTGGTCGAGGTGCCAGGCGAGCGGTTGGCCGGCTTCGACGCCGTGCCACTCGCCAAGGACGCGTTGGCGTTCGGCGGCAGCTTCGGGGCCGAGTTCGGCTAAATAGGCAGACCAGAAAGAATCCCAGTCTTCGCCTTCCATGGCAGCGTTTGTGGCCAGGGCTTGCGCCCGGTTCCGTTCCCAGGATTGTTGAACCTGGGGATGATCGCTGGCGACGTGGTCGGCATTCAGGAAGATGCCGCCCGGTTCGAGAAGGCCGGCAACCTGGGTGTATAGCGCAGAGAGCTGCTCGGTGCTCAGCCAGTGCAGGGCCGTTGCCGAAACAAGGACGCCGAATCTTTTCGGTTGAAGCCGCGACTCCCAGCCAGGCTGGCGCAGATCGGCCCAAAGCGCCTGTGCCCGTTCCCCGTAGGTGTTCAGCCTCATTTCGGCCAAACGGAGCAAGGTCGGATCCATATCCACGCCGACAGCGCGGCTGCCGGGGATGGCTTCGAGCAGGGCTGCCATCACGCTGCCCGTGCCGCAGCCCAGGTCGAGAATCTGGGGCGCGTCGCCTCGTGTCGCCCGGACGAGCTGCGCCATGACGGCGAAGCGCTCGTCACGCGCCACAAGGTAGCGTTCTTGCATGCGATCCCAGCGGGTAAGCCAGGATGATGTGGACAGAGTAGCATTTGTGAGCATAAAAAGTACCTTGTTGCTTGGTGCGTGATGCGTGAAATGTGATTGACTCACGCATCACGTTCCGCGTTTCACATAATCTTATCGCTGATCGCCGTCGCCTCGAATCACCCCGCGTTCCAGCCGGTCGAAGAGCTTGGCGAGGTTGGCTTCGGCGATTTCTTGAAGCGAGAGATCGAGCTCGGTGCAGATTTGCGCCAGATACCAGAGCACGTCGCCGAGTTCCTGTTTGAGCGCTTCGCGGTCGGCGGCGGAAATCTGGCCGTTTTTGTCACGAAAGAGTTTTTTGACTTTGCCGGCCACTTCACCGGCTTCGTTGGCCAGGCCGAGCGTGGGGTAAACGATGGCATGATCGGTGTGGATCAGGCTCCAGGTTTTGCGTGATTCGGTTTGGTAGGTGTTGAAGTTAGGGATGTTCATAGGGATGTTCATAGGAATGTGTGAAATGTGATGGATGAAGCGTGATTGGCTCACGCATCACGTTTCACGCTTTTTGCAGTGGCTAGAAAAATAGGATATACTCGTCCGTTTTTCGTCATCTCGAAGCAGGTCGTGAAGCGAATGTGATCGAAACCGGCCTGCGAAAGCTGCCGGGTTAAGGCCGTGCGTTCGAAGCCGTGGTGGCCATCGAAACCCGATTCGTGTGTGTGAAAAGATCCATCTTCCTGGTCCAGGTCGGCGATGCACAGGTGGCCGCCGGGATTGAGCAGGGTATGGAAGCTGCCCAGGATGGCGGTGGTATCGGGGATGTGGTGCAGCGCCATCAGGGTGTAGATGATGTCGAAGTGTTCGCCAGGAAGCGTTTGGGTGGCAAGATCGAGCCACAGGGGCGCCATATTCGTGATCCCTGCTGCGGCGATTTTTTCGCTTAAGACTTCCAACATGCCGGCAGAGCTATCGGCCAGCGTGATCGGCCCGAGGTGTGGCTGCAAGGCAAACGAAAGCAGCCCGGTGCCGCAGCCGTATTCGAGGGCGGCCATTTGCCGGTTCAAAGGTACTGCGGCAACGATGGCCTGCGCCACGGTGTTGGCGCGCAGGATGCGCTTGGGGTCGTTATCCCATTCACGGGCGCCGAGGTCGAAGTGGTTCATAGATTTACAAAGCTCTCCCAAGCCACCGCAGAAAAAGCATCATGCTCTTGATATGGGCCTTCAAAAATTCATCGGTTTGCATGTTGGGACGAATATCGCAGTGGTAAACCCCATCGAATGGATTTAGTTTGACCGTATACCCTTTGAAATGCCCTGGAAGGAAGGTTGCATTAACGCCATACTCCTTTTCTCGCCTCGTTTTCTTTCTTTGAACATCGTTCAAGAAAATAGCGGTGTGAGGGATGGCCGTTTCAGTTAGGCGGCTATATAAAAACGTATCGATGAAAATCTTGTCGAGCCGATCCTTGCTGGAGGTGTTTACAGCAGAACCAATTACCTTGAGTTTGTCCCCTTGAAACAATAATAAGTCGTGCTGATAACTCATTGTTGGATGGAGTGTTTTTTCTCCCATGCCATTACAGGTGGTCGGGAGTTCTGAAATACCTTTAGGTTTTGCGCCCAAGGGATTTGATGTCCAGTGCTCTTCACGCTTTTTGTCATTACCAAAGTGACTGGTCTCTGCTTGTGGATGGACGGGATATTTCAACGTGTGCTTCCCATAAGGAATGTGGACGCTATCCGTGCGCAGCGGGAATTTGTTCGTTTTAGCGAGTTTCCTAAAAACAGCACGCCGTTTGGGCGTTCGTAGTGAAGTTGAATACCCTCAACTCCTGATTGGACTGGCAGTTCTCGTCCACTGTTGACAGGAAACAAAAAGAGAAATTTGATTGTTTGCTGCGTTTTCATACTACGGATATAGCGCAAAAGAGCGGCTTTTTCTCATCAACATCTGGCCGTAAACAACCCGGCATCTTTGCTGATGCGGATTTGCCCGCCGTTTTTCTGCAAGACATCGGCAACGTACTGCGGGAATTTTTCTTTGAACTTGCTTTCAGCAAGCGAAATGCGCATCATCGAACGCACATAGTCTACCAGCGGGCCGGCTTCGGTGACGACCAGCGCATTAGGCTGGCGTACGATTTGAATGGAGCCGAAACAGGGCGCAAGTTGATCGCCGCCGTTTTCCAGCGTGAATTTGAGCGAGATTTGCTGCATGAACGTCAAGTCTGGGTCGAAAGCGCGGATCAGATCGTCCAGCTCGCGCAGGTGGTTGGCGCCGTTCGTGCCGGCATACAGGCGCCCGCCGGGTTTGAGCACGCGCCGGATTTCGCCGAGCGCTTGCGGCAGATCGGGCACGTGGTAAAGCATCTGGTTGGCGATGACGGCGTCGAAGGCAGCATCATCGAACGGGATGGACTGGGCGTCGACCTGCTCGAAGCGGAAAGGATGCGTGGCTTGCGCCAGGTTTTGCTGGGCCTGGGCGAGCATTCCCGTAGAAAAATCGGACAGCGTGATCGCCCAACCGGCAGGCACCCGATCCAGGTTCTCCGTCCACAATCTGGCCGGCCCGCAGCCCAGCTCTAAAACACACGCCTCCGCGGGCAGCTCGAACTGGTCGAACACCCAGCGGTGCCAGGGGTATGGATTGGTGCTGAAACGCTCGTGTAACTGCATGCGCGCTTCCAGGTTGGATGCGTTTTGATATTGATGCGTGAGGAGGTAGGATGGATTGGAGAGGAGGTTCATGTGTTAGGGTTGCGTAACGCGTGAAACGTGATACGTGACTTCACGCATCACGCCTCACCTCCAGCGCCCCAAAAAACTCCTCGAACACCGGGATGGCATCGTGCGGCCCGGGAGCTGCTTCGGGGTGATATTGCACGCTCATCACCAGGCGGTCACGCAGGCGCAGGCCTTCGAGCGAGTTATCGTTCAGGCTGAGATGGGTGACTTCGACCTGGGCCGGGTCGAGGCTGTCGGCTTCGACACAGTAGTTGTGGTTTTGGGCGGTAATTTGCACTTTGCCGCTGCGTAAATCTTGCACGGGGTGGTTGCCGGCGTGGTGGCCGAACTTCAGGCGCGTCTTTTTACCGCCCACGGCCATGCCGATCAGCTGGTGGCCGAGGCAGATACCCAGGATGGGCACGTCCGCATCCAGCAAGCCACGTACTGCCTCGACGGCATACGGCAGCCCTTCCGGGTCGCCGGGGCCGTTGGAGAGGAAGATCGCCTCGGGCTTCATCGCCAGGACTTCACTGGCCGGTGTGTCGGCCGGGACGACGGTGACGCTGGCGCCATAGCTCGCCAGGTGGCGCAGGATGTTGTGCTTGATGCCGAAGTCGTAGGCGACCATGCGGATGGGCTTTCGTGGTGCGCCAGCGGTTTGCGGCACCCATTTGGAGCCGAGGTCGCCCGTCCATGGGTAAGGCTCAGGACAGGTGACTTCTTTGACCATGTCAAGCCCGTCCAGGCCAGACCATTCACGCGCCATGTCCAGTAGCTTTGCGGCGGGTGTGCCGCGGGTGGAGATGGCCGCTTTTTGCGTGCCCCCATCGCGCAACTTGCGGGTGAGATAGCGCGTGTCGACGCCGCTGATGCCGGGCACGCCGTGCGTGGCCAGCCACGCCGACAGATCTTGCGTCGCCCGCCAGTTGGAGACGATTGGGCTGAGCGCCCGTACCACCGCCGCTGAAACCTGCGGGATACGAGATTCGTGATCCTCGGTGTTGATGCCGACGTTACCGATATGCGAGCAAGTGAAGAGCACGGCCTGGCCGCGGTAGGACGGATCGGTGAGAATTTCCTGGTAGCCGGTCATCGAGGTATTGAAAACCAGCTCGAAAACACGGTCGGCTTCGGCTCCGAAGGCTTCGCCCTGGAGAATGGTGCCATCTTGAAGTACGAGAGTTGCTTGGGTCATCATATCAACGGGATAGGGTTGGAAGGATCATAGGGCGTGCGATGTAAAAACGCTTTCGCTTGTTGGCATTGCACCTGTACCGCTTCGGGCGCTGTGCCGCCGATGGCTTTGCGCCGGGTTACGGATTGGGCCGGGTCGAAAACCTGGTGCACGTCCGGGCCGAAGGTAGGATGCAACGATTGGTATTCTTCTGTGCTCAGTTGATCGAGCGGCACGCCCTTCTCGGCAGCCAGACGTACCGATTTTCCGGCGAGCGCATGCGCCTCGCGAAAAGGCACACCGCGTTCGACCAGGTAGTCGGCCAGGTCGGTGGCGAGCATGGCGGGGTCGATCCCGGCGCGCAGACGCGCCGGCTTTACCGCCAGGGTGCGCAGCGCACCGGCCAGTACCGGCAGGATCATCGTCAGCGTGTCGAAGGCGGCGAAGACGGGCGGCTTGTCTTCTTGCAGGTCTTTGTCGTAGGTCGATGGCAGGCCCTTGAGGGTGGCCAGCATCCCGCTCAGCAGGCCGAGCAGCGTGCCCGCTTTGCCGCGTGCCAGTTCGAACAGATCGGGATTCTTCTTCTGCGGCATGAGCGACGAACCGGTTGAATAGGCGTCGGAAAGCTCGAAGAAGCCGAATTCGGTGGTCGTGAACAGGACCATTGCTTCGGAGAGCTTGCCCAGGTGGACGCCGATCAGCGAGGTGCAAAACAGGAATTCGGCGGCGAAATCGCGGTCCGAGACGGCATCCAGGCTGTTGTGGGCCGGCAAATCGAAACCCAGGTCGCCGGCCAGGGCGTCGCGATCGATCGAGAAGGGGCAGCCGGCCAGGGCACCACACCCCAGCGGCATGACGGCAACTCTGCGGCGCAGATCGGCCAGGCGTTGGCGGTCGCGCTGTAGCGGCCAAAAGTGGCTCAACCACCAATGGCTGAGCAGGATTGGTTGGGCGCGTTGCAGGTGAGTGTAACCCGGCATGAGCAGACCGAAGTCGGTTTCGGCCCGTTCGACGAGGGCGGTTTGCATGTCCTGCACGGCCGCCTCCAGCGCCGGCAAATGATCGAGCACCCACAGGCGAAAATCTGTGGCTACCTGGTCGTTGCGCGAGCGCCCGGTGTGCAGTTTGCCGGCCGCCGGACCGACGATCTCGCCCAGGCGGCGCTCCACGGCGGTGTGAATGTCTTCGTCGCTGGGCTGAAAGACGAACGTTCCGGTGCCAAATTCATCGCCGATGGCCCGCAAACCGGCGCAAACCTGCTCGCACTCTTCCGTAGTGAGCACGCCGGCTGCGGCGATGGCCCTGGCCCAGGCTATGCTGGCGCGCACGTCCTGCTGCGCCATGCGCCGGTCGAAACCCAGGGATGTATTCAAATCCCAGGCCAGTGAGTCAAGTTTGGTAGAAAAACGTCCACCCCAAAGAGTCATCGGTAGCTCCACTGAAATCACGCATCACGTATCATGCATCGAAACACTTGTAAAACGTGATACGTGAAAATTTAGTCCCGTTTAAACCGCGAATAATCCGGTTTCGGCATGTTCAGGCCCGAAACGGGCAGATCGTTGAGGGCGCGCACTTTGAGCGGCAGGCCGTAGAGGCGGATGAAGCCATCGGCGTGACTTTGATCGTAGACGTTTTCTTGCCCGAAGGTGGCGAAGTCTTCACGGTACAGGCTGAAGGGACTCTTGCGCCCGACCGGGATAACGTTGCCCTTGTAGAGTTTGAGGCGCACCAGCCCGGTTACGGGACCTTGTGTGTTGTCGAAGAAAGCATCCAGCGCCTCGCGTAGCGGCGAAAACCACATGCCGTTGTAGACCAACTCGGCATATTTGAGCGCCAGCGTGTCTTTGAAGTGCATCGTGTCGCGGTCGAGCACCAGCGATTCGACTTCCCGGTGGGCGGCGAGCAGAATCGCACCGCCCGGGGTTTCGTAAACGCCGTGCGATTTCATCCCAACCAGGCGGCCTTCGACCATGTCGACGCGCCCGATGCCATGTTTGCCGCCCAGCACGTTCAGGTAAGCGATCAGATTGGCCGGCGACATTTTCTCGCCGTTGACGCTCACCGGCGAGCCGGATTCGAAGCCGATTTCGACGTATTCGGGTTGGTCGGGGGCATTTTCAGGCGAAGCGCTGAGTTGGAACATGGCTTCTTCGGGTTCGTTCCAGGGGTCTTCGAGCGTGCCGCCCTCGTGCGAAATGTGCCACAGGTTGCGGTCGCGGCTGTAAATCGACTTGAGTGTGGCGGCGACGGGCACGTTGTGTGCGGCTGCGTATTGGATGGCATCTTCGCGCGAGCGAATCTTCCAGTTCTTTTCTCGCCAGGGGGCGATGATCTTCAGGCGTGGATCAAGGGCCGTGAAGGTCAACTCGAAACGCACCTGGTCGTTCCCTTTCCCGGTTGCACCGTGGGCAACCGCGTCTGCGCCGACTTCGTGAGCGACTTCCACCTGGTGCTTGGCGATCAGAGGGCGGGCTACCGAGGTTCCGAGCAGGTACTTGCGTTCGTAAACGGCGCCGGAGCGCAGCAGGGGAAACAGGTAATCGCTGGCAAACTCTTCACGCAAGTCTTTCATCACCAGCTGGCTGGCGCCGCTGGCGAGGGCTTTTTCTTCAAGCCCGGTGTTTTCGTCAGCCTGGCCGATATCGGCAGTAAAGCAAACCACCTCGCAGTCATAGTTTTCTTTGAGCCAAGGCACAATGACGGACGTGTCAAGACCGCCCGAGTAGGCAAGAACGACTTTCTTGACGCTGGGTTGGGACATGGGAACCTCCTGGAAAAAGAAGAGAAAATGGAGAGCATCGCGTTTGTACGACAATTGCTTTGGCGGCTGTTTACCGGCTTTTGCTCTCTGCTTTGGGCAACAAAAAGCCCTCCGGGAATGGAGGGCTTCGCAGATCAATCCACTTGAAAATCAAGCACGCGCAAGCAACCCACCTTCCCGAGGGGCAGGTAAGGTACGACGCGCGCGACGAAAAAAAAGGATAGCCATAGTGGTCGAGAGTCTATCATCCGCCCCGGCATTCGTCAAGAACAACGCTGAGGGCCGAGAATTGTGCAGAAGAAACAAAAGAAAAGACCATCCGGCGCGGTATACTCGCCGTGCTGCATGAAACCTGAATCGGCCGCCCATCACGCATCACGTATCATCCCATCACCCATCATGTACTCCCCCCGCTTTTCATCCTTCGTTTCTGGTGTGCGCGCCTGCCTGCCGATCTTACTGGGTACGTCTCCCTTTGGCATGATCTACGGCGTGCTGGCGCTCCAGGCTGGCCTGGGCCCGGCTGCCGCGCAGGGGATGTCGTCGGTGGTCTTTGCCGGGTCGGCGCAGTTTATCATGGTGCAGTTGTTTGCGGCTGGCGCACCGCTTGGGGTGCTCGTGTTGACGGCGTTTGTCGTCAACTTGCGCCATGCGCTCTACAGCGCCTCGGTTGCTCCTTACGTCCAGCACTTGCCGCGCCGTTGGAAGCTCCTGTTGGCCTACGTGCTGACCGATGAGGCCTATGCTGTGGCGATCACGCGTTATGCTTCGCTTTCCCCCGGAGCAAACGCCGGTCAGCCGGCTGCACAGCAGAATCACTGGTACTTTCTCGGCGGCGCGCTGGCTTTGTGGACTACCTGGCAGCTCTCGACTGCTGTGGGCATTTTCCTGGGCGCGCAGGTGCCCGCAAGCTGGTCGCTTGACTTTACGCTGGCGTTGACGTTCATTGCGCTGGTGGTCCCAGCCTTGAAAGACCGCCCCAGCGTGGCGGCGGCCTCGGTTGCGGGCGCGACGGCGCTGCTGACTTACAGCTTGCCCTACAAGCTGGGGTTGATGGTCGCCGCAGCGGCCGGAATCCTGGTGGGGATGTGGGCCGAAGGATGGAAGCAAAAACCATGAATGCGGCAAGCGTCTGGCTCACCTTGTTCCTGGCCGGGCTGCTGACCTTTGTGACGCGCCTGTCGTTCATTGCCCTGTGGGGCCGCTGGGCGCCGCCCGGTTGGCTGCGGCGCGCCCTGCGTTTCGTGCCACCTGCGGTGCTGACGGCGATCATTTTCCCCGAACTGCTGATTCGAGATGGCACTTTTATCCCCTTCAACCCACGCTTGCTTGCCGGCGTAGTGGCGGCCTGGATCGCCTGGCGCACGAAAAATATCGTCTGGACGATTGTGGTGGGGATGGGAGTGTTGTTGCTATTACAGCTTTTTTGGCCTTGATCGCCAGACAACCCTGCATGCGCCCGTTGCCAAAGCCAGCCCGAGGAGCAAGAAACCGATCCTTTGAGACCCAGAGTGAGCGGCAAAGGACATCACGTGAATAGCCGTTGGCCCCGCTTCGTTCCCGGTGGTCCAATCGGAGAAAGCGGTCACGTTGTTGCGGGTGGATCATGCGCACGCCAGCGTTAAAGCTGGACATGGCGCAACCCCAGGCGCTGCCGGTATAATGGCAAATTTTATCATTTGCGGTGGGGGTGAAGGATGATCGTTTTGCCCGTCACAAACCCAAGACAACCGCTGCCACTCGTGGCGTGATAAACACCTCCACCAGGGCTGCCAGGAAAAACAGGGGCACGACGACGCCTAAAACGACCTTGGCCCAGTCGGCCAGCGCGATCAGCCAGGCTGTGCCGATCGATTTGTCCTTGGCCGGTGTGACCATCGTGGTGCCGACACGCAAGATCGCCGCGCCGCTGATGATGATGGCAGGAATTTCGAGCGAGCCGTGAGGGATAAAGAATGCGCTGGCCAGCAGCCAGGGCGAGATGCCGGCTTTGGCCGCCAGCCCGGTGATGAAGCCGAGCGTGGCCGGGGTGAGCATCAAGCCCAGCGTGCCGACGATGCCAAACGAGATGATGCCGAGCAACGAAACAATCAGCACCGACTTGAGGTTGTTCAACCAGAGCAGGAACACCATCGGCAGGCTGATGAACCCGCTCTCGCGCAGGCTCTCGATCACGTCCCGGTCGGTCAGGACGCTCGTCCAGCCGGAAATGTCTTCCGACGCGGCGATGGTGCCGGAAAGTTGCGCGCCGATGGCGAAGCTGGCAATGATGAGCGGGATCATCAAAACGCTTGGCATGAGCAATTTTCGCATGGCCCCGCCGACTTCTTGCCGGTACCACTGCCAGGGATTTTTCGCCCCGCCGACGAACGCTTTGGCAAAGTTATGCCAGCCGGCGCGCAAGTTGATCGCGTCCAACTCACGTCCCAACAAGTCTTCGCGGTTGAAATGGGCCAGCCCGGTGCGCACCAGCAGGCCTGCCACCACCACTTGCCCGGCAATCACCCACCACAGGATGCCGTAGTCCCCCCAGAACATGATCACGCTCTCGACTTGGAGCAGGAGGGCCATGGGAATGATGATGAAAGACGCCAGCAAGTTTGCCGCACGCACGGACGTCGTCTGCGTCGAGACGACCACCGCCCCGCTGACCATGACCAGCGCCTGCACGAAGGCCAGGATCAGAATCTGAACCAGCAGTTCGAGCGGCGGCAGCCAATTTACCGAGTACGAAAGCCCGGCGATATAGACCGTCAGGCCCAGGTAACTGGCCGTCACGGAGGCGAAGATGCCGGCGATCAGCTTGCCGAAGTAGAGCTGCCAGTCGCTCAACGGGGTGTCGAGCAGGGGTTCGATGCTGCGGCGCTCGGTCTCGCCGGCGAAGCTTTCCAGGGCAATGCCCAACGAAACCGTGATCGGGAAGAACCCCACCACCATCAACAGGAACGGGAACAGGCGTTCGAACAGGATGTCGGCGCCACCCTGGGTTTTGACAAAGCCCACCATTTGCCGGGCCGTAAACTGGATCAGGATGGGGAAGAACAGGGTCAGAATGACCAGGGGGGTGGTAATGCGCCAGTCACGCAGTTGATCGCGTACTTCACGCCGGCTGATTACGGCAACGGGATAAAGACTATGCCACATGCGCTACCTCCAGGGGTACTTCAGCGGATGCCTGCACCGCTTGCAGGTAAACCTGCTCCAGGCTGCGCGGTACGGGGTGCAGGCTGACGACCGGTAAACTTTGTGCGACAAGATGCGCCATCACCAGCGGGTTGTCCCTCTCCGGTGACGGTGAGTGGAAGCGGAAACCCGTCGCATTGCGTTCGGTCAGTGTTACTTCGGCCGGTAAATCCAGCGCCTGCCCGTTGAGCGTCGTGGCCAGGCGCACTTCGTATTCCTCCGGGCCGAGCAAGGCGCGCTTCAGGGTTTGCGACGTGCCCTGGGCGATGATCCGCCCGCGACGGATGATGGCGATCTGGTCGGAAAGTTCTTCGGCTTCGGCCAGGTTGTGCGTGCACAGGATGATGGCGCGGTTGGCCGAACTGAGCTGGTGCAGCGCATCGCGCACCAGGCGGGCGCTTTCGGGGTCCATGGCCGATGTCGGTTCATCGAGCAGCAGCACCGGCGGATCGTGCAGGATGGCGCGTGCCAGGGCCAGCTTTTGGCGCATGCCTTTCGAGTAATCGCCGATCTGGCGTTTGCTAAATTCGAGCAAACCGTACTGTTCCAGCAGTTCGTGAATACGCTGTTTGCGCAGGGCTTCGGGCATGCGGTAGAGCTGGCCAAAAAAATCCAGGTAATCGAGGGCGTTCATGCGCCCATACAGCCCGTGCTGTTCGGTGAGCACACCGACCGAACCCCGCACTTTTGCCGGATATTTGACGACATCGTACCCGGCGATGCTGGCGTTTCCGCGGGTCGGCCGCAGGACGGAGGTCAGCATACGCACGGTGGTGGTTTTTCCGGCGCCGTTTGGTCCCAGCAGGGCCAGTACTTCGCCGGCCCCGACTTGCAAACTGACGTCATCCACGGCCAGGAAATCATCGAATTGCTTGGTGAGCCCCTCGGCTGTGATCATAAGACACCTTTATTCTTTCAAGAAATGATTCTGGTCCCCGCCCAGATAGCCTTACGGCGCATCGGAAGGGCCAGCATACGAATGGATAGTGCAGAAGACATTCTACAACAAATTAAAAACCGCCCGTCGTTTTTCGTGACTTACACTTTGCTTAGGTTTCTTGCTGGCAAGCGATAGGGTCGAGATTTCAGCGGGCGGCGGCACGGATGCCTGATCGTTGTGCTAAAAACGCTTACAGGCACGCTTATGGTTGAAAAGTTAACGTATCGACTACTTTTTGGTAGGCTTCATAGTAAGCATCAAAAGTTTCTTCTGTGCTCCCATAAGAGACTTCTAAAATGTAGTCCTCTTTGAAGATAATGAACCACTGTTTCACCATGATGATCTCGAGCAATTTACCGGCATAGGGTCGATGCCATTTGTAGGTGATTTTTGCTTCCCTTCCTGAAATCCCTCCCACTATAACTTCCTGATTCAGTAAAACAGTTGGCTCTCCAATACTTGTCTGCTTGATGCTGTTTTTCATATATTCATCAAGCGATCGTATTTGAGAATTGGCTTCTCTTTCGCTTAGTGTGATGTGCAACGTTGTGTTAATGGTTTTACTTTGGTTCACTGGCCCCCTCAAAGCAATCCATATTCCTTCGCGTTCTACCAAGGGGTATTGGTCTATCACCCAATTCGAGGGGAGTTGCGTTTTAAAACAGAATTCGCCATATCTTTTCGTGAATACTTGGTAACCAGCGATGCCTGTAACGGGTCGGATACGGCGGTTTTTCAAGTTTTCGAACATCAGCCATCCTCCTACTGCAAGCACCGTCGTGAGAATGCCAAGCAATAAACATGAGATAGTGACACAACGTTTCATGGATGTGTATTCCTAAGACTCGTTGCTGGTAGATGGTGTATGGGGGTTGAAAACATGTTCAGTCCTCTACGGCGGCAAAAAGCCGTAGCCGTAACGCTCATGCAAACTCCGGTAGACTTTTTCCGTGGTTCGAAGTGTGCCATCGGGATTGTAAATCAAATTTACTGCATCTTCTCCAACTTGATCAGGGGGATTCGATCGCGCACTTCAAGCCAGAAATCTGCCTGAGCTTTGAACGCTCGATACTCTTCAGGGTAAGGGTAGAGTGCCGTTTCCAGCTTCTTGGTCACTTCATACCAGTTTCTCCGGAGTGCCTTCAATGCAGCATTACCTTCTTTTTCAATTTCTACGAGACGCGGATCGCGTAAGTGTGTGCCTTCATGAAGCAAATAGGCGGCTAAGGCGTAATCGGACCAGCCTGCAAAGTCGGAACTTAAGATAATGGTACTTCCGGCTACAGGTGTATGAGCGATTTCACCATCTGGTAGATCGCCAAACGTCACGTCGATATCCTGTTCATCTAACCACACCGCAACGTCGTATCCGGTATAAGTTGTCGCAAGGAGTTGTTTCAGATCATCAATACGTTCTTGGGAAACGCTGTCAACGTTCGCCGAATCAAGGTATCCTGGAGGAGGTTCGCCTTGTGGAAGGTCAGTAATGGGCAGGTTCTGATACGCCCTTATGGGAACCGATGATTCGACAGGCATTCCATCGGCTGAAAAATTCGGTGGCCTAGAGCCAAGATCAAATAGTGCGACTGAAGATTCGTCTGCTGCATGGATGCTGTCGGTTGTTTTGCTGATGGCCTGTTCCACTTGCTCCAGCATAGCAATCATACGGGTGAGTTCGCATACTGCCTGTTGATAAAGGTCTTGAACGCCACTTTCGCTGTAACTCTCCCAACCAGTATCCAACCGGTTCCAGGCGCAGAGCAGCGTGTTTAGGATTTGACGCACCTGCTCGCCTTGTGAGCGTAAGTTACTGGCGTTGCAGTAAGTTTGTTCGAGATGAATGCGTAAAGGATCGCTCATAAGACAATTTTATGCAGGCACCGTTCACGCAGTGTCCGCAATCTGTTCGCATTTTAATAAACCTGGGGTATCCATAAAGCGTTTGGCCCCCTGGTGCAGCTTTAATCGGCTCTTCCGCCTTTGGCGAGAATTGCCCTAGATTTGAGGTGTGATTGCCTTGGCTGTCTAATGGGTGTTGTGTGCTGCGAAGCACCCAATCACACCCCAAATCTGGGTATCTATCCCGTTGAAACGGGATAACCTTTATTCTTTTTCTACCGGTTGTTGGATGGCTGTTTCGGACTGGGTAGGCCGGTGCCGCCAGTAGAGCAGGGCGATGCCCGCGACGGCCGCCAGGGCGGCTATCGCCTGGTTGATGTTGAGGCCGCTGATCAGCGCCGAATCGAGGCGCAGGAACTCGAGCAGAAAGCGCCCCAACGGGTAAACGATCAGGTATACCAGCAGCAGGTCGCCGTCTTTGAGCCGGTGTGCGTAGCGGCGGCCGAGCCAGAGCAACAGGGCCATATTGGCCAGGTTCCACACCGATTCGTAGAAGAACAGCGGGTGGAACTTGGCCCCTTCTCGCTGGATGTAGATGCCCCAGGGGAGATCGGTGCGGGCACCGTAGACTTCCTGGTTGATGTAGTTGCCCCAGCGCCCGATGGCCTGCCCCAGGGCCAGGCCCGGCGCGGCAATATCGGCCCACACGGCAAAGCTGAACTTGCGTCGGCGGCAGAACAGGTAGAGCGCCAGGGCGCCGCCAATGATCGCCCCCGGGATACCGAGGCCGCCCAGGCGGGTGTTGATCAAATCCAGAGGATGGGTGAGGTAGAACGCGGTTGTGTACCCGGCCGCAACCATGGATGGCGGCGGGGTGAACACGTGCCACAACCGCGCCCCTACCACGCCGCCGATTAAAACCCACAGCAGCCCATCCCAGACCAGTTCAGGGTCCAGGCCGCGGCGTTTGGCCTCGCGCCCGGCCAGCCATGCGCCGGCCAGCGCACCCAGCATCAAGATGATGCCGTAGTAGGTGATCAGTTCGAAATCGCCAATGAGGATGCCTGTTGGCCCAAATCTCATGGTTTAAGTACCTTTCTCCGTCAAGTTTTGGTATCTTCTCAATAAATCGGGGTGGTGGGGGGTGAGTTTGCGAAGCAAACTCAAAACACCCCACTTCCTCCTTCTCTATTGAGGAGATACAAATTTTGGGGTCTCCCGGCGAAGCCAGGAGACCCTTATTTCGACTGGCGCGCCTGCCGGCGTACGTCGAGGATGCGTTGCAAGGCGGTGAAATTGGCCAGGATGGCGATGATCCAGACGCCGATTTGCGGGATACTGAAGATCAGTGCCGGGCTGAGCACCAGGTAGCGCTCGACCCGCGTGAGGATTCCCACCTTGGTTTCGTAGCCCGCCGACTGGGCACGTGCCCGAATGTAAGAAACCAACACCGAGCCGGCCGCAGCCAGGTACACGCCGGTGATGGAAAGCCAATCACCCTTCTGGATATAAAAAATGAGCAGGCCACCGAAGATGACCAGCTCGGAATAGCGGTCGGTGACCGAATCGACGAATCCGCCGAAGCTGGTCGGCAGGCCGCGCAGCCGTGCCATGGCGCCATCCAAGGCGTCCACCGGACCCATGGCGAGGATCACCAGGCCGCCCCAGGTCATCTGCCCCATGGCCAGCAAGTAAGCGCCGAAGGTGTTGCCAACCAGGCCGAGGATCGTCATCGTGTTGGGCATCAGGCCCAGACGATTGAAAAACGCGGCGAACGGCTCGGCAACATGTTGAAAACGCTTGCGCAGAAAATCTGTGAACGTCAGCGATCCTTTTGGAATGCTTCTACCTTGTTCCATGATAAATCTTCTCTCCTTGACCGGTGTTTGGTAAAAATCCACCAGCAAGTTATGCTATCGCATGGTGGAAGGGCTGTCAAGGAAAAGAGAAGCCGAAGCGAAGTTGGTTACAATGCTTTAACAAGCATGAGGATGGCGCTCAATCGCCCCCAAAATGCTTGAGATACTTTTCCCGGTTGGCCCCGCGGGCGATCTTGCCGCTGCTGGTTTTGAGCAGCCAGCCGCGCGCCACGACCTTGACGTGACGCAGTGCCACGGCCGAGCCGCGGGTCACCTGCAGGCGTAGTTCATCTTCGATGCGCTGAGCCTCTTCGATGTATGCCGTTTCGGAAAGATCGGTGGCTTCCATTTCGGCGATCAGCGCCACTTCTTCGGTACCCATTTCCTCGTTGAAGATGCCAAAGGCCACCACGCGCCCCGGATGAATGCCCGGCACCTGGTTGGCCAGTGTTTCGAGGTCCTGCGGGTAGACATTTTTGCCCCCCACGATGATCAAATCCTTCTTGCGCCCGGTGACGTACACCTCGCCGGCGGCTATATAGCCCAGATCGCCGGTGAGGTACCAACCTTCGTGAAAGGCCTGTTCGGTGGCGTCGGGCCGCCGGTAGTATTCCGTCAACATGCAGTTGGAGCGCAGCGCGATCTCGCCGAGATGGCGTTCGGGCAGCTCGCGGCGCTGATCGTCGACGATTTTGACCAGCGTACCGGCGATCGGTGTGCCGCAAGAGAGCATGGGGATGGCCGGTTCGTCACCCTGTGGGGTGCGCGCCATACGTTCGTCGAACAGGCCGCGCTGGCTGATTGCATCTACGGTTGCCGGGGAGTCGATCCCGCCCTGCGTGACGGCGAAGACGTTTTCGGCCATGGCATAGCACGTGGCCAGCGCACCCGGGCGCAGGCCGTAGCTGGCAAAGCGTTCGGCGAACATCTGGTGGCTGGCGTAACGCATCGGTTCCGAACAGTTGCTGATCGCCCGCCAGGAGGAGAGATCGACGCCTTGCAGGTCGCGATCGCGGATCTTCTGGGCGCAAAAGTTGTAGGCAAAATTGGGCAACCACGAAAGCGTGCCGCGATACTGCGAGACGGCCTGCAACAGGCGCGCCGGGGCGCGTACCCAATCGAACGGCGACATCAACACCAGCGGGATGCCTTCCAGGACGGGCATCAGGAACCCGGCGATCAGGCCCATGTCGTGGTACAGCGGCAGCCAACTGACGACCACGTCGTCTTCGGCGAGGTGCAGGGCAGTCGCGTAGCTTTCGAGCTGGTTGAAAACGGCCTGGTGTGAGAGCGCCACGCCCTTTTGCAGCCCGGTCGTACCGGAAGAGTGTTGCAACAGGACGATGTCCTGCGGTTGGCGTTCGAAGCCGCGCAGGGCGCCAAAATCGATCGGCCCGGTGGGATCGATCTCGGCGGAAAGTAATACCTTGCCGCCGTTGGTTGGCGGCAGCTCGCCAGCGAACTCGGCATCGGTGATCACCGCGCCGGGGGTGGTGATCTCGAACAAGGCCGCCAGCGAACGGCGGTACTGCTCGGGTTGGAGCTTTTCGGTGAGGAAGGGCATGATCGAGGGGATCGCCCCATGCAAAATCGCACCCCAAAACGCGTACACCAGCGCCGGGCCGTGCTGGAGGATCAGAATGGCCACTTCGCCCGGCTGCACGCCGGCGGCGGCGAGTGCCTGGGCGTAACCGGCCGCGCCGCGCAGCAGGCCGGTTCGCGTGATGGTTTCGTCCGGCTGGCGGGCGTGCAGCAGGTGAATGGCAGGCGCTTGGGAATCGCTTTCGTAAAGTTGTTGCAGGCGTTGGGAGAAGGTTTTCATCGGCGGCAGATGGGCGGCGTGGTGTTACACACCGCTAACAAGGAAAATGATGATGTCCTGGTTGTGCTCTGCACGGTTAGCGCAAAGCTGAGTCGAAGAAGTTTATCATTTTTTGCTCACAACGATCCAAATTCGTGTGGCAGGCGCCGTTGTGGCCTGCCGCAGGCTCCAGCCACAGCTTGCGCGGCTCGCCGGCTGCGTCGTACAGGCGCTGCGCCGTGTCGGGAAGCACCGTCCAGTCGCTGCCGCCGCCCATAATGAAGACCGGGCGCGGGCTGATCGCACCGATCTGGTCGATCGGGCGGCCCATGTCCATCCGCAGGCCGGTTTGCCATTCCATTGCCAGGCGGAACCAGGGGCGCATGAAGGGGATCACGATTTCGGTGTTGAGCAAGTCTTCGAGCGTAGCAAAGGCGCTGTCCACGGCGATGGCTTCGAGACCGGGGTGCAGGGCAGCTGCACGGATGACGGTGGCTGCACCCATCGAGTAGCCCCAGGCTCCCACATGTCGCACGCCCGGCTGGCTGCGGGCAAATTCGAGAGCGGCGATCACGTCCAGCGCCTCGTGGTAGCCCAGTGTGCACAGCTGGCCGCCGCTTTGGCCGCGGGCGCGGTAGTCGAACGAAACGACGCCGTAGCCGTGGCCGGCAAAGCGGGCGTGCAGTTCGGTCAGGCGCGTTTCCTGATAGCCTTGGGCGAGAACGAGCACCGCGCCGTTTTGCGACGGCGTATACCAGGCCGATAAGGTGATGCCATCCGATGTGGTCAGCGTTACGTCGCGGTAAGCGATGCCGTAATCGGATGGCGCGTCGCCGGCGTTCAGATCGACCAGCGGGTAGGCGGCCGGGTGCAGGTAAACCCAGCTCAAAAAGGGCGTCAAGGCAATCAGGGCCAGCGAGAGCGCCAGGTTGGCGAAGAGAAACAGGTTGAACGCGTAGCGCAGGCGTGCCGCGGCCCCCGGAGCGTCCTTGCGGGCTTGTTTGCCCGCGCAGTCTGCCTGACAGCGGCCTGCCGCACACCATACCAGCAAATTGCGCCCGTGTCGCTCGGCGTCTGCCTGCTTCAGGCCGGCGCCCAGGCGGTAAACCCGTTCCGGCGTCGTGATGGTTATTGAACCGAGAGAGAAGTCGAAGAAGCGCAGCACTTTGCGCGATGCGGCCGGCTTTTGTGCCGTCTGGGCCTGGCAGGTGATCCCTACGATTTCATTCAGTGGAACGTGCTGCACGAGGCGCAATCTTCCGATTTCATGGCAGAGCGCTGCCTGCCCGACGCCGAAGCTGAGCCGTTCGCGTCCCCACAACTGCCAGCACAAGTCCAGGCCGAGGGCCACGCAGACCAGTGTGTAGACAGCCCACAGCGCCAGTTCGGTCCCCTGGCAGACCAGCGGCGATTGCAGGCGGAGCAGATCGGCGCCGAGGGTCCCCCACCACAGCAGCGCCAGGGTGAAATCGATGCCGGTACGGGCCAGTTCGCCCGTTCGCCTGAAAGCCGGAAAGGCCAACGAGTAACCGGAAGGGCTATTCTTCTCCATCGTTTTGCGAAACCTTCCCGGCCGGGAAGGCCGCAGCGAAAAATTCGATCAGGCGCTTTTCGTATGCTTGCGGGTCGGCCTGGAACATGCCGTTGTGGCCGGCCCCGGGCGTGTACCAGACCTGGCGCGGCTCCCCCGCCGCTGTGTATAAGCTGTGGATAGCGCCAGGCCCGACCATGTTGTCCTGTGGGTCGCCGATCAAGAAAACCGGGCGGGGGCTGATCTGGCCGACCCAGTCTACCGGGCGGGCCTGATCGAGTTCCAGGCCGGTCTGCCATTCTACGTACCAGCGCATCGGCCAGCGCATCAGCGGGATGCTGACGTTCGTGTTGAGCAGTTCGCTCATGGTGGCGTAGGTGCTGTCGATCGCCACGGCCCGAATGTCCGGGCGGTGCGCCGCCGCCCGCAGGACGGCCGCACCGCCCATCGAATTCCCCCAGGCGCCGATCCGCTCTGCCTTGGGTTGGCTGCGGGCGAAATCCAGTGCGGCGATGACGTCCTGCCATTCCAGGTAACCCAGCGTGACCGTATCGCCGCCGCTCTCTCCCTGCCCGCGAAAATCCCAGGCCAGCACACCGTACCCGTGACGGGCAAACAGGGCGTAAATCTCCGCTGGCCGCGTGTTATGGAAACCATGCGCCACCAGGATGACCGCCCCATTTTCAGGCGGAGTGTACCAGGCCTGCAAAACGATGCCATCGGACGTGGTTAGCGCAATATCCTGGTACGGAATGCCATATTTTCCCGGATTGCGGTCGGCCTGTACGGGCACGCGCGCCGGGTGCAGGGTCAGGTGGCCCAGCCAGCAGGATATGGCCGTGAAAGCCAGCAGAATCATCCAGTTGGTAAAGGTGAACAGGTTCGAAAGATAGCTTGCCAGTTTCGGCCGGGGCATTCTGGCGATATTTTGTTGGGCGGCCGGTATGGCTTCTGGTGCAAAAGCGGTCGGCGGCGAGGCGATGAAGAAAATATCCCGCAGCAGGAAAAGAGCGAACAGACCGTACCCGAACAACAGAAGCGACCCGATCGCTGCGTTGCCCGGGAGAAAGAGTTCCCGCCACAGTTCCATCACCAGCAAGGTGGCCGGCAGACCGGAAATTTTGCGGAAAAGGTTTTGTCGTCGTTTCAGGGGAGGCGTACCCATGGCTTTTTGCCCTCCTTCTGTTTTGAAGCGCCATCTCATCACTACAAAACCGCCGGCCCGCTTTTTCTGACACTTCTTCACTAACGACCAGCGGCGTGCACGATAGCACGCCGCCAGGGGTTCGAATATTTGCGGGGAGAGAATCTTGCCGGGTAACATACCCGGCAAGAAAACAAAATTTTTGTTCCGGTTATCTACTTATCCTTACTGCCGCGCTTCGATCAGCGCGGCCAGTTGCGCCAGGGTGTCGAAGGTCTGGGCGTTGAGTTCGGTGTCGTCGATGCGCACGCCCCAGGTGTCTTCGACGAAGAGTCCCAGGTCGACCAGGTGGAAGGAGTCGATCAGGCCGGAGGAAATCAGCTTTTCGTCGGGGGCGAGGCTGCGTTTGGGCTGCTTGAGGATGGTGGTGGCGATGTATTGGGAGAGTTGGGAAGAAATGTCCATGAGGGTATCGGGTTCAGGGTTGCGGTTCGGATAGGGCGCGCCAGAGCGAATCGAGGGTTTGCAGGGCCGTCAGATTGCGCATAGGCCAGGCGCGTTTGAGGTTTTCGGGATCGTTGAAGAAATTTCTGGACCAGGTGAGGTGGACGCCGTCCTCTTGCAGGCCGCCATCGGGTAAATCCTTGACGGCCGCCCAGAAGTTCCACAGGGGGATGTCGTATTCCCAGGCCAGGCGGGCGATGGTGGCGTTGATGCTGTGATCGCCTTCCTGGTTGTCGGCCTTGGTCACCAGGATGGGCACCACGCCGTTTTCGATGGAATATTCGATGATCTTGCGCATGTTCGGTTCGAACTTCTCGGGGTGCCAGACGTCGTTGCTGCCGAGCATGATGAAGGCCAGGCTGGGCCGGTGGACGCGGTACTCGCAGGCCAGGGGCGTCTCGTCGGCCTCGCAGGAGTCGCGCACGGCCCACAACGCCGAGAAGACCGATGAAGCGTTGAAGCCCGACTTGGCCGCCAGGCTGGTGCGGGCGTGCGAACCTTGGTAGTGCTCGATCACGCCGGCGAGACCAGTATAGTCGCCCAGGTCGTAGAACCTCGTCCCGGCATCGAAGTCGCCCAGGAACCAGGTAGGAGTCGATTCGCAGTCGCCAACCTTGGAATAGGCGTGCGGGTCGTTGCCCAGTGCGATGCCGTGCCGGTAAATCTGGAGCGCCGTTTCGCTGGCAGTGGGAACGACGGGCAGGGCCATCCACGCATCCACGCCGAGGGTGGGGCGCACGGTGGGGCTAGGAAGCGGCGTGGCCGTCGGGGCCTGCGTGGCTTCAGCCACGGGCAGGATGGGCGTACGGGTTGCAGCAGGCAGGGTGGCCGTTACCGCAGCGGTCGGTGCACCTGTGGCAGCGGCCGAAGGCGCCGTTGTGGGCGCGATCGCCACCGGCGCGCGACAACCGGCAATGCTCAGGGCCAAAAGGCCTCTGGCGATCCAATTTCGAAACGTCAGGCTATCTTTCATCGATCCATTCCTGTAAAAACGCCCCCAGCCGGCCGGCGAGCAGATTTTCTCCCGCCGGTGTGCGGTGGATGGCGCTGTTGCTGAATTCACCCGCCGGCACCAGGTCCCAGGCATCCAGGCAGCGCCAGTTGTGGGCCTGGCAGCGTGCGCTAAACTGCTGGCGATAGGCATCGTAGGCCCAGCGCGGGTAGAAGAAGTTATATCGGATGTCGCTGTTCTGCCCCTGGCTGCGATAGATCGGTTCGTTGACGAACAGGATCGGTACCTCGCCGGCCATTTGTACGCCGGCTGCCAGCACGTTCCAGGCCAGGTCACTTTCGTGGAGCGTGGGCGGCTGCAGGCCGTGAAAATCCTGCCCGGCTTCGAGGTCGCTCTGCGGTGGTTCGTACGTTTCCGGGTAGAACTGGTCAATGCCGGTTGCCGCCCACAGCACGCCGTAAGCTTGCAGGCGGATCAGGTCGGCCAGAGCGCGCCGCTGGCCGATGACGGTGCGCTGCCAGAAGGTGGGGCGCACCAGCGCCGGGTGGCGTGTGTCCAGGTCCAGGCCGTAGCGCCGGTTGAGTTCATCCAGCGCGGCGGCATTGTTCTGCAAGATCGGTGAGGCAAGCTGTTTCTCGCGCGGCAGCGATTCGAGCGTCGTCAGCCAGACGATCAGGTCGGGCTGGTAGTGCAGGGCCTTTTCCAACATCAGCAGGTCTTTGGTGACGCTCATCGTGGGATACCCCAGGTTGTAGAAGCGCACGCGCCTGTCGTTTGCGGTGAGCTTTTGCCCGTCGAGCAGGGCGCCGAGCGTTTCTTCGGGCCTGAGCAGGAAACCCCAGGTGGATGAATCGCCGATCAGGATGACGCGAAACTCGTCGTCCCCCTTTGGCGCGGCCGCCTCGTGCGCAGCAAACATCGCTTCCAGGTTGAACAGACTCAGGTTGTAGGCCAGGTCGGGCCGTTCGCCATAGGGCAGGCGTTCTCTTCCCGGAAAAACGACATTGTATGCCGAGATGCGGCCCAACGCATCGAGCGGATAGGCCCAGGCAAAGAGCAGGTTCGCCGCGACGAAGAGAAAGGTGGCGAGAACGAGCGTGGAACGGAGGAAGCGAGCGCGTGGCATTTACTTTCCCATTAATAACTTCGCGAACATATCCAGCGCCATGCCGGTCTCCGGCAGGGCAAACCATACCCAGCCCAGGGTGACGTAGTGGAAGGTGAGCAGCGTGCCGACGGCTGCCAGAGCACGTTGCAGGCGAGGCCGTTCGTCGATGGCTGCTGTGCGGCCCTTCAACAGTTCGCTCCAGCGGTTGTGGACGAACAGTCCCAACCCGTGCCACAGGCCCCAGATGGCAAAGTTCCAGGTGATACCGTGCCACAGGCCGATCAGCAGCATCGTGGTGACCTGTGCGCTGAAGATGATGGCCGCCAGCGAGATCGGGCGGGTGCTGCCGCGCAGGGTGCGCGTCAGCGGGTTGAACCAATAGGCGCGAAACCACTGCGCCAGCGAGATATGCCAGCTGTTCCAGAAAGCCGTCAGGTTGCTCTTGAGATAGGGCCGCTCGAAGTTCTCCGGCAAGGCCACGCCCATCAGTTGCGCCGTGCCGATGGCTACATCGGTGTAGCCCGAGAAATCGAGGTAAATACGCAAGGCGTAGGCGTAAAGCAGCACCCAGGCCCAGGCAGCTGCCTGCACCTGCCCGGCATTGGCAGCACTCAGGGCGATCAGCGCCAGCGTATCGGCCAGGGCGAACTTCTTGAACAGCCCCCACACGATGCGCTTGCCACCGGATAAAACCGTATCCGGCCCAAGCGTGAAGGGAGTGTGCAGGTCGCGGGCGAAACGCTGGGCGCGGTCAAGCGGCCCGGCGGGCAGCGCCGGGAAGAAGATGGCAAAGGTGACATATTCCCGCAGGGTCAAAGCGGGCAGGCGACCGGCGGCGCGGTCGCGCAGCGTGTGGATCAGGCGGAAAGCGACGAACGAAAAACCGAGCCAGCGCAGCTCTGCCGCGGCGGCCAGGGCGCGATCCTGCCCGCCCAGGGTGCGCAGTCCGGCCGCCGCCCAGGCGCCCAGGGGTTCGCTCTTCAGCACGGCAAAGAGCACCAGCAGCAGGACGGTGACCGCTGTCAACCAGGCTTCAGGCCTGCGGCTGCGCCACAAGGCAAATGCGCCCAGTGACAGCACGGCCAAAACAACGGCTACCTGCCCGAAAACCGGCGGGCGGTTGGGCGTCAGGCAGCACAGCGCATCGATGTAGCGCAGGCCGGCGATCGACAGCACCAGCGCGATTACCCCCGCAGCCGCAAGCAGGTTCTCGTCGCGGAGCAGGTTGCGATCGAAAGCGAACGTGCGCGGCTGCTTCTGTGTTTCCGCCGGCGCCGTAACAGCCCAGCCGAGCACGCTCAGCCCAAGCGTGGCTGTCGGCAGCCAGAAATCCAGATAGCGGATCGTCGTCGGCGGTTGCAGCCAGTAAAGGGCGAGCACGCTGGCCGCCAGCATCCACCAGCCGCGGGCGCGGCGAAACAGCCCGATCAACAGGGCCGCCCCGATCAAGATGAGAATATACGCTAGCGACATGCTGCCTGCGATACTATCCGGCGAAGGTCCCGTCAGTTGGCCGGTTTAAAACCCCTGGTAAATCCATTGCGGCGCTTGATCGCTGCTCAAAACGAGCAGGATCAGTACCACCATGCATAAAACGAAAGCATACCACCCTATTTGCAGCCATTCCCGAGAAGCGTTTTGCTCGTTCGCTGAGTTGTTCATGCTGTAGGCCCTGTTTCTTGGTGAAAAAGTTTTTCCGCCTTTGGCGGGTGTTTTACACAATCCTTCCCCTTGAAAACGAGAAAGTAGCGCTTCATTTTAGCCCGCACATGCGCCATTCGCCGTTTTCTTCCAGTGCCAGGTATGAACGGTCCGCCAGGTCGATCGGCACTTCCTCGCCATTGTAGTCCAAGACCAGGCGGCCGGTGCAGGTGACGGTGGTGTATTCACCGTCGGTGCCGGCATCCTGGCAGGCCAGTCCCTGGGCTGTAGCGGGGTTGGTGGCAAAAGCATCGGCATCGATGCGCGCCTGCTCTTCCCAGGCGGCGCAAGACAGGTTGACTGCCTTCTCAGTATCTTTATCGACCAGCGCCTGAAAGTAGGCCTGCACCGCTGATGCAGCCGTGTTCGATGAACCTGAACAGGCCGCCAGCGACAAGATTACGGTCGCAAGAATGAAAAAACGCTTCATGATTAACTCCTCGGAGATGAAATGATCTCGACCTGCAATTTTACCATCGAGGCGCAAGATATTTGTGGGTCTTCCGGTTTTCGGGTGAAGCATTTTCCTTTCCCTAGCAGCCTGTCGGAGAAGACTTCGGAAATCTCCGTGACCGCTTAAAAGCCGTGATTTTCGAGTAATTTCGCCTTATTTTATGCTTAAACTGCCCGGGTAGAGACCTCCGAAGTCTTAACGGGGGTCTCTCCGACACCCTGCTAGTAAAGCCGGAAGAGCCGGTTTTCTCAAAACCTGTCTGAAAAGTGTTGGCGGAAAATAACTTCCTAACCCGCATCAAGCGGAACGGCTCTAACCCTACGCTTCATTTCATTCTGTGACTTTTTTGCCAGAACCGTACGATTCTGGCAGAAAAGCGACGGTGGAGCATAAACATCAGGCTGCGAGGGGTGTTCGGCTCGACGGCGGCAAGAGCGGGTAGGATGCCCGGGCGAGGGGAGTTTCAAGGGGGAGCAAGGTGCGACGCACTTCCATAAATAGGAGGAACGTGAGGGGGATGATCGATCAATCCGCCATAGAAAGCTTCTGCGCTTGCCATGCAAGCCCCATACTCGGCCCGCTGGCGAATGATCTGGCCGTTTTCTGCTGCGGCAGACTGTCGCAAGGCCGGCGTTTCCAGGGCTTGCAAAATGGCCTCCGCCAAAGCGTCCGCATCACCCGGTGCAACGAGGCCGCCGTTTTCACCGGGCTTGATCCATTCCCGGAGCGACTCGATGTCTCCGGCGATCGGGTAGCAACCGCAGGCCATTGCTTCGAGCAGGGTGTTCGGCGTGCCGTCGTGCTCGCTGATGGACGTGGCAACCTGGGCGCGCCGAAACTGCTGCGCCATTTGTGGGCGTGTCAGGTGCGGCAGCAACTCGACGGCGTGGGCGATGCCGTGCTGCCGCACCCACTTTTCGGCCTGCACCTCCCCGGCCATGTTCGGGCATACGAACTTTGCATCAGGCCACTTGGCCAGCACGCGTGGAATGGCTGCGAAGAAGGTATCGTTGCGCACGTAGGCCCGAATGCCGCGCGGGTTGATAACCCTGGGCGCGGCCTCCTCCGGCCGGGACGCGCTGTCGAACACGTCCAGATCGATGCCGCCGTTTCCGGGCAGGACGATTTCCGGCTTTCGGGGATCGAAATCCCAGGCGTGTGCCAGGTTCTGGTCGCGTTGGCAGTCGGTATGCAGGGCAGACAGGTTTTGCAGGGTCAGGCGGGTGAGAAAGCCCATGGTCGCGTTTGCCGTGGCGTGCAGGGTGAAATCGTTGCCCCATACCGAAACGGCGGTGGGCGGCGGTGTTGCGCCGCCGCGTATCAAAACGGCCTGCGCCAGCATCATGCCCTCGAAGGGAATGCGCATGGCATGGGCCACGTCAGGTTGGATTTCATCCAGCAGGACGCGCAGGTTTTTAGCCGCTTTCGCCAACGTCAGTGGCCCCAAGCGCCGCCGCAGCCCGACTCGTAAACCGACCGGTGCCAGCTTGCGCAGCAGCCCGCGCACGCCGGAACTTCCTTGCTTTCTCTCTCCGCCGGCCACGTTGCCAAAGGCTGCCGGGATGATCGTCAAGGATGCCAGGGGCAGTTCCGGCTGGCAGGGATAGGTCGAGGCCAGGTGCACCGTATGACCGGTTGCGGTGAAGTACCGTATCCAGTTGATGGCAATCGGGGAGCGCCCGTCGGCGACAAAAAGTAGTTTCATGTTGTCAAGTTGATCGTATGTTTACGCACATCAGGCGCGCAGGCTCTGGCAGCTTCTGAGCGCTGCGACGAATACGCCCACCATGCATTCAAGGTTGACTTCCGCCGCTACGATGCGGTAGCTCTCGGCGCCCATTGCCCGCAGGCGAGCAACATTGCCCAGTGCGAGCGCCAGGGTCTCGGTCAGCGCGGGCAGGTCGTCGGGCGGAATTTGCCAGCCGTTCTCTTCGCGCACGAGATCGTCTTGCGTGCCGTCGCCGCGCGCCACGAGTACGGGCAGGGCGTGGGCCATGGCCTGCTGGACGGCCAGCCCGCCGGTGCCGGGCAGGGCGAACAGATCGGCAGCGGCGTAAAAGGGTTCGAGCGCTGCGTCGCTGTGCGCGCCGACAAATTCTGCACGCGGGTAGGTGGCGGCGGCCAGGGCCTCGAGCGTGGCCCGTTCCGGCCCGTCTCCGACAACGATCAGGCGTGGCTGAAGCATGGATGGCAAGGCTGCGCACGCGCGCAGCAGGTTGTCCAGGCGCTTGCGCACTTGCAGCCGGCCTACGAAGAGCACACAGGGCGCGCCTCCGAAAACGGGCGGGCGCGTGGGCGGTGGCCCCGCCGGCCGGGGCACGGCCGCATTGGGGGCCACGAACACACGTTCAGCCGGGAAGCCGCGGGCGGAGTACTGCGCCGCACCGCGACGGCTGTAGGCGATCAGCGCGTCGAACTGCCCGAGGAAACGCCGCCACAGCGGGTTTAGCAGCACGGCCAGCACCGGGCGGTTGAACGGCGCCCCCAATCCCCAGCCCAGCACCGGGCGCTGCCGTACGTGCATCCAACGTACGGCGGCTGAAACGCCCAGGTAGCGCGGGTTCGCTTCTACGACCAGCGCATCGGGCTGCCAGGTGTTGAGCCAATCGAGCAGGTTTTCTTGGACGCAAAAGTAAAGTGGGGAGCTTGGGTCGAAGCCGTGACGATTGACCGCCGGGAAGGTGTGCGCCTGGTGTATGCTTTCTGCTGTCGCGATGGCCTCTGTGGGCAGCGCTTTGCCGGCAAACACTCCCAGTCCTTTGGTGCAGGCGCCGGCCAAGATCTCGAAAAACAACGCCCGATAGCCCGGCAAGACGCGCTGCTGCACCCCCAACCTTCCGTGAAATGCGCTTGCCTCCGTCATTTCTTGTTCTCCACCACGCGCCCGAACCAGGCTCATCGTGTTCGTTTTGGCAAAACAGGCCCCCACACGTCCCATTTGCCGTGGATTGTTTGTTGAACTTCCGGATAGCTGTGGTCGTGTTGCATGGCCGCAGTATACCGCATCTGGAGTCTTTTCCATGACTTTTCTTTTCTGCGGAGAAACCCGCTATAATTGCGGTTATGAGTCGGCTCGAAGATGCGCTTGCCCGCATTGAATCCCGCCTGCGTGCAATGGTCGAAGGCGGCACGGCACGTTTGTTCTCGATAGCGACCTGGGGCGACGGTGAAAAATGCAGCCTGGCGGCGCTGCTTTTGCAGGCGCTTCACGATCACGCGGAAACCAACGAGGAAGGCGTGGCCCTGGCGCCCAACCAGTTCACCTTGCACCTACCGCCCACCGTTGCCCAGTTAGTACGGGCTGATCCTGACGGGATCGATGAGCTGGCCTCCTATGTCTACCAGTGTGGTTGTGAGAGTGGTTTCGTTTTTGTTGCTTATCCCACGCTCGAAGTTCGGCCCGAGGTCTCCATGGCGCGCGGGGAAATGCGCCTCGAAGCCCAGATTTTTCCCCGCCGCACCGGCGGAAATACTGCCATGCTCGTCAACCCGGCGCTGCAACCAACGCCACACGCACCCGAAGACGCTTTCTTGATCGTCAACGGCCAGTGGACTTTTCCGCTCGAAAAACCGGTCATCAACATTGGCCGCCGCACCGATAACGATCTGGTTCTCAACGATCCTCGCGTTTCGCGAGCGCATGCCCAACTGCGCCTGGCCCATAGCCGTTATATGATCTTCGATCTCGGCTCGACCGGCGGTACTTTTGTGAACGGACAGCGCGTCACGCACAGCGCCACCCTCTTGCCCGGCGATGTGGTTTCGCTGGCCGGTGTCACCCTGATTTTTGGGCACGATTCTCCTGTGAACCTGGACGATACGACGGAGTTACCCATTTCATGAGTGGACCTGTTTTACTGGTACTACGCCTGCTGTTTGCCGTGGCCCTGTTTGCTTTTTTGATTGGAATGCTTTGGATTCTGTGGCGCGATCTCGGCCGGCAGCGTGACCTGGTTATGGCCAGCCAGCCAGCGCCCTTGACGCTGTTCGTTGCCGGGCTGCCGCCCCGCCTGTTTACCGGTTCACTGGTGATTGTGGGCCGTGATCCGGTCTGCGATTTGCACCTCGACGACCCGACTGTTTCTGCCCAACATGCACGCCTTTCTTACCACCACAACCAATGGTGGATCGAGGACCTACGTTCACGCAACGGTACGCTGCTCAACGATGAATTGGTTACGACTGCCACCGTGATCACCCATGGCGATGTAATCCGCTGTGGCGGCGTAACCGTTCAGGTGGGTGATAGCAACCCGTAAAAAATCTTTTCTGCTGGAGTTCTTATGCACCTTTCTACTTCTCCCATTCTTGCTGTCATCGGTGGTTCGGGTTTGTACGAGATGGCCGGGCTGCAGGATATTGAAACGCTCGATCTCGATACGCCTTTTGGTAAGCCCAGTTCTCCGATCGTGATCGGCACGCTGGAAGGGCAGCGCGTGGCGTTTTTGGCGCGTCACGGCATGGGGCACCGCATTACCCCCACGGACATTCCCTACAGGGCCAATATCTATGCGCTTAAGTCGTTGAAGGTGCAGCATGTGGTCAGCGTCAGCGCCTGCGGCTCGTTGCGTGAAGATTATGCACCCGGTTCGATCGTCATTCCCGATCAGGTCTTCGATCTGACTCACGAGCGCGTGCGCAGTTTCTTCAGTAATGGCCTGGTGGCGCACATCAGCGTGGCGGATCCCTATTGCCCGGCGCTGACGCAACAGCTCTACCGGGCTGTAAAGGCAACGGGTGCGATTACCCATCGCGGCGGCGCTTTCTTGACCATCGAAGGACCGCGCTTCTCCACCAAGGCAGAATCGAATGTCTACCGCCAGTGGGGATTGGCCTTGATCGGGATGACCGCCTCCCCTGAAGTTTTTCTGGCCCGAGAGGCCGAACTGTGCTATGCGACGATGGCGCACGTCACCGATTACGACGTCTGGCACGTCAGCGAAGAACCTGTCACGGTGGAGCGGGTCATCCAGACGCTGCATCAAAACACGTCCTATGCTCAGCAAGCTGTGCGTCAACTGGTGCGCGAACTGGCCGAACCGCAAACCGCTGCACCGGCCTGCGAGTGCGAGCACGCTCTGGCAAACGCCATCCTGACCAACCCCAGCGCCGTTTCGCCGGATATGCGCCGTTCACTCGATTTGCTGGTGGGAAAATACTTGGGCTGACGAATCCTGGCGCACAGCGGCAGTTGATGATGCGTGTGGGCTTTCGCCCGGCGCCGCTTGCCGCTGTGCGTTTTCGGCCCTCTTCGCCATGCGCGCCATCCAATCTCGCCTTTTGATCCTGGCAGCCGCTTGCACGGCATTGTATGCCGTTGCTTTGACGCTTTCACCGGCTGCACGGGCGCGTTCGTGGGATGTCCCATACCGTTGGGACCACTGGTTGGGATGGTTGATCTGGGCCGCTGTGTTTGCGGCCTTGCACCGGCAGAGCAATCGCCGCCTCACCGCACACGATCCGTATTTGATTCCGATCCTGTCGTTGCTCAGCGGATGGGGGTTGCTGACCATCTGGCGTTTATATCCGGCTTTTGGCATGCGCCAGGCGATCTGGCTGTTGGTCTGCGGAGGCGTTTTTACGCTCGGCTTGCGCTTTGTCCGGCAGCTCGAATTTTTGCGCCGCTATAAGTACGTCTGGTTTACCGCCGGCCTGCTGTTGACGGCGCTGACGTTGATCTTTGGAACCAACCCGATGGGTTTTGGCCCGCGCCTGTGGTTGGGCTGTTGCGGCGTTTACTTTCAACCCTCTGAACCGCTCAAGCTGTTGTTGATCGTCTACCTGGCAGCGTACCTGGCAGAACGCTTGTCCATGGGAATGGTGCGCCCTGCCTTACCCCTTCTGGCGCCTACTTTTGTCATGACCAGCCTTGCGTTGGCGCTGATGTTGGCTCAGCGCGACCTGGGGACGGCCTCCATTTTGCTGTTCCTGTACGCCGCGGTTGTCTATGTAGCGACGGGCCACCGGCGTTTCCTACTTTTTAGCTCGCTCGCCATTGGTGCAGCCGCTTTGCTAGGCTATGCGCTTTTCGATGTGGTGCGTTTGCGTGTGGACGCCTGGCTTAACCCTTGGATCGATCCGAGCGGGCGTTCTTATCAAATCGTTCAGTCTTTGCTGGCCGTGGCGAACGGCGGCGTGTTTGGCCGCGGCCCCGGCATGGGAAGCCCAAGCCTGGTGCCTGTAGCGCACTCCGACTTTATTTTTGCTGCCATTGCCGAGGAAACCGGCCTGGCCGGCAGCATTGCTTTGATCGGTCTTCTGTTGGTTCTGGTGGCGCGCGGCTTGCGGTTGGCCTTGTATGCCGGTGATGCTTTCCGGCAGATTCTTGCCGCGGGGCTTACCGCCTACCTGGCTGCGCAAAGCGTGCTGATCATCGGCGGCAACTTGCGTCTGTTGCCGCTAACCGGGGTGACGCTGCCGCTTGTGTCGTACGGTGGCTCGTCTTTGCTGGTCTCCTTCCTCTGCCTGTTTTTATTGGTCAAGATCGGTGAAGCAAGCGCGCCTGCCGCGGAAACCGTCGATGAAGATCGTGCAGAAGAGACCGCCGGCCGGTTTATCGAACGCAATGCTGCACCGCGTACCCACACCGGGCCACAGCCGTACTTCCATTTGGCCGGCTTCCTTTTTGCGGGCTTGTTTGCCACGGCTCTGGCGACGGGGTGGTGGGCTTACTGGCGCGGCCCGGCGCTGCTGACGCGCACCGATAACCTTCGCCGCAGCCTGGCCGATCGCTTCGTACGCCGCGGTGCACTGCTCGATCGCAGTCAGACCGTCCTGGTTGAAAGCAGCGGCCCTACAGGAGAGCTGGCCCGGCAGTATCGCTATCCGCTGCTCGGCCCGTTGTTGGGATACACCCATCCCGTGTACGGGCAGGCCGGCCTGGAAGCCAGCCTGGACGACTACCTGCGCGGTTTGCAAGGTAACAGCGGCCTTTCCATTTGGTGGAATCACCTGCTCTACGGCCAACCGCCTGCCGGCCTGGACGTTCGCCTGAGCCTCGATCTCGATTTGCAGCGCATTACCGACGATCTCCTCGGCCAGCAAGCCGGGGCCGTGGTGTTGATCAACGCCGAGAACGGCGAGATTTTGGCTCTCGCTTCACATCCGACTTTCGATGCCAACCAACTGGATCAACAAGGAGAAAGTTTGCTGGCAGACCCAACCTCCCCACTTTTCAACCGCGCCACGCTGGGCCTTTACCCGGCGCAGGCTGCCGTGAACGCCCTGTGGCAGGGCATCGATGCTGGCCAGCCGCTTCCATCGCTTGCCGAAGCCGGCCTGTACACGGCCCCGCTGCTGCGTTTGCCGACAGCCAGTGGTGCCTCGCAAGAAGCCATCTTGCGGGCCAGCCCCCTGCAAATGGCTTTGCTGGCTGCTACTGTCAGCGGCGGCGGCGTTCGTCCGGCCCCCGATCTTGTGCTGGCCGTCGATACGCCGCAGGCCGGTTGGGTTCTGCTTCCGCCTTTGGGGCAGTCGCAGGTTCTGCTGGACCGGCAAACGGCGACCAGTCTGGCAGACCAGTACAGGGAGGATGCTTTCTGGCAGCGTATCATCACCGCCGGCGACGGAACAGCGCGCGTGACCTGGTATCTGGGCGGCACGCTGCCGGGCTGGCAGGGCGCTCCCCTGACCGTGGCCGTGTTGATCGAAAGCGCCGATCCGGCGGCGGCTGCCGCCATCGGTCGAGGGGTGCTGGATGCGGCTGTGAAGTAAGTTTTGGCCGCATTCGCAAGGCCTGCACTGGCGGGCCGCAGCATTCACTTCACAGAAGTCGGCTCGCCGACGGCAACCAGCGCCCAGGCATCTCCCTGGCGTTGGAACTGCGCCTGGAGCAGCCGGGCAGATGCATCGCTCACCTGCGCTTCGGCTTGATCGCCGGATATCCAAACCTGTTGGGCTTCGTAGCCAGCGGCGCGCAGCAGGCGTACGATCGACAGGTACTCGCTTGCAGCCCAAGAAGCCGTAAACGGTTCCTCCTGGCCGGTCTCGATTGCCGCCAGCACGTTTTCGACGTCCTGCAGCATGGCTTCAGCCAGGGCAAACTCGCCACGGGTGATCTGCGTGTTGGCCGCCATCAAGAGCGTTTCGAGCGCCAGGTTTTCATCGGCGTTGGGGTGGCGCAGGTAATCGGCCACGATGCCGCGGCGGCGCATTTCACGGCCATCGAGCAACCAGGCGGTGGCGAAATAGGCCGACGAGTCGAGCGTTTGCTGGTAATGACGCAGGGTGTCGTAGTAGATCACCGTCAGGCGCAGGTCTTCACGTTGCGCGGTGCTCACCCTTTGTTGCTGCAGATCGTGTAGAAAATCTGCTTCGAGATCGCCGAGCGAAAGCGCGAGGTGTTCCCGCAAGGCGGCGTCGATTACCGCTGCGGGTAACTGGTCTTGGCCCGTTTCCATCTGGCGGTAAAAGGCCGAAAAAGCTGCCCAACCCCAGCGCCTGACCATGTAATCGATCAAAGCCCCACCCTGCAGATAGCCGATCTCGTGCTGCGAAGCATAGAAGTCATTAGCCAGATCCTCGATGGGAATGTACCACTCGCCGCCTTCAATCTGCAACAGCGCCGCAGCGCGTTCCCTCAACGGTTCGGGCTTGAAGTGCCCTCCCGTCATATAGACGGCCAGCCCTTCGACGAACAGGCTGGGGCGGTAATTGCCGCCTAAGGAGGCGTCCAGGATATGGATCATTTCGTGATGCAGCACGGTTGAAAACGTGTCGCCGGCGTAGTTGCGGTCGAGGTACGAAATAGAGATTTCATCGCTGGCAAAGCCGCCGTGCCCGAGGACGCGTGAGAGCAGGGTCACCGTCAGCGGCTCGCTGAATGTGGCCTCCATACTGCGGCTGGCCGAGCGCGCCTGCGCGTCGGCTTGGGCAGCCAGGCGTTCGATATCGCGCTCGCTGGCGGTGCCGGTGATGTAGTTGATCACGCAGCACTCGGTCGTGACGCTCGTCCACTGCGCTGCCTGACGTTCACCGGCCGGCTGCAAGGCAAGCGGCATATCCCAGGTGGTATGGGATGTTGCTCCCTGTATGCGGATGGTTGCGGTATAAACGCCGGCCGCCAGCCCCGACGTATCCCAGGCCCACAGGAAGGTTGCCTGGCTGCGCCGTGCGATGCCGAAGGAACCGAATTTGGCCGGGCCAAGGGAGACAGGCTCCACTGCCGCAATCTCGATGCTTGCCTGTGACTCTTCGGGCGGTTCCCCGATGACTTCGAAGCTGACCTGATCGCCGACGTACAGGCCGCCCTCGGGATGGACCTGTACGCGATAACCGGCGGCGGTCGGTGTTGCCGGTTGTGTGGCGCTTGCCGTAACGCCTGCCGTTGCAGAGGCCGTGGCCGTGTCAGCCGCTCGGCTTGGCGGTAACGGCGTTGGCGAAGGAGATACCGTGCCGGTCACCAGGCTGGGGGTTGCGCTGGCCGGGATGCCACCGGACGCAGCCCGGCAAGACAGAATCAAAGACAGCAGCAAAGCGACTTGTATAAGCGATACAATAGAAAGCGATCTTTTTTCAGAACTCATCACGAGGACCTTGTTTGTGAAAAATGGCGCAATAATGGTACAATCCTTTCACGAGCAAGCCAATTTTACACCCCACGGAGGTAATCATGTCTCCCATGTTTGTGCCCGGGCCAGTGGACGTGGCCCCAGACGTTTTGCAGCAGCAGGCCAAACCGATGCTGCCCCACCGCAGCAAAGATTTCGAAGCGATTTTCCGGGGCGCGGCCGAGAAGGCGCGCCAACTCTTTTACACCGAACACCGCGTGTTCCTGATGACGAACTCCGGCAGCGGCGCTCACGAAGCCTCGGTGCGCAACCTGGCAAAAGAACGCGTGCTGTGCTGCGTCAACGGCGCCTTTTCCAAACGTTTCTATGATGTGGCCGTCGCCAACGGCAAACAGGCCGACAAAGTCGAAGTGCCCATGGGCCAGGCCATCCTGCCGGCGATGGTGGAAGAAGCGCTGAAAAAGCAGGCCTACGAACTGATCACCGTCGTTCACAACGAAACCTCGACCGGCGTGATGAACCCCGTGAAGGAGATCGCCGAAGTCGTGCACCGGGTCAGCCCCGACACGTTGGTTGCTGTCGATGCAGTGTCGTCGTTTGCCGGCGTCAAGGTCGAGATGGATGCCTGGGGGTTGGACGTGCTCTTTACTTCTTCGCAAAAGGCCCTGGCCCTGCCGCCCGGCCTGGCGCTGTGCGCCGTCAACGAACGCGCCATGGAACGCGCCAAGACCGTGCCCTTCCGCGGCTGGTACTTCGACTTTTTGCTGCTCGAAAAGCATCGCCTCAAAGATTCTACCCCCATGACCCCGGTGATGCCGCTGATCTTTGCGCTCGACTACCAGCTCGACCGCATCCTGGCCGAGGGCCTGGAAGCGCGTTACGCCCGTCACAGCGCCATGGCAAAGCTTTGCCAGGATTGGGCGGCCGCCAAAGGTTGGCCCTTGCTGGCCCCTGAAGGTTATCGCTCACAGACGCTGACGGTTGTCACCAATCCCGAAACTTTCGATTGTGTCGAATTCAACAAGATGATCGCCTCGCGCGGCATGCGTATGGCTAACGGTTACGGCGACTTGAAAGGCAAGACGTTCCGCATTGCCCACATGGGCGAGATCATGCCTGTCGACGTCGAAACCCTGTTGGCTGCCCTGGACGAATACTGGGCCACCAAGGCTTAGCCGCAAGCGGTTTCCCTCACCGGAAAAAGATGTTGAGCACCTGGTGCAGCGGCCGGGTGCTCTGCTTTTTGGGGGCGGGCATCTGGCTTGCGGCTCAGCCGCACGCGTTCATCTCATTGCCCTTATCTACCTGCTTACCCATTCATGATTTATTAATTTGACAATTTTTGTCCGATATGATATTATTTTGACATCGAAATAGTTTGAGTGTGATATGCCTACCCATTACCATGGAACTGCTGAAGAAACCCTTGCTTTGAATACGTTTATTCGCTTTACGCGGGCGTACGAATCGCTGACAGCCCGCCTGGCGCATCACGACGTATTGGAAGGCCTGACCGTCAGCCAGTTTGGCGTGTTGGAAGCTTTGTATCACCTGGGACCGATGTGCCAGGGAGAACTCAGCGGCAAATTGCTCAAGAGCTGTGGCAATATCACCCTGGTGCTCGATAATCTCGAAAAGCGTGGCCTCGTCCGTCGTATGCGCCAGCCGGAAGATCGCCGCATGGTGAAGGTCTCATTGACCGATGCCGGTGAAGCGCTTATTGCGCGTATTTTTCCAGCACAGGTGGCCGCGATTGTAGCGGAACTGGGCGTGCTGGATGCCGGTGAGCAGCAAGCGTTTGGTGCGCTCTGTAAGAAGCTGGGTAAGAGAGAATAAAGCCAATCGAGGCTTTTTTTTACAAAAATACTTCAACATCAAAACATTTTCCCGAAGGAGAACATCTTATGTCCTGGAACCTTGATCCCGCCCATACCGAAATCACGTTCAGCGTTCGTCACATGATGGTGTCCAACGTGCGCGGCCGCTTCGAGCGTTTCGAAGCCGATGTGAATGCGAACGAAGAACACCCGGAGCAATCGCACATCAGCGTACAAATCGATGCCGGCAGCATCGACACGCGCGAGGCCCAGCGCGATGCACATCTGCGTTCTGCTGACTTTTTGGATGCCGAAAATTTTCCTCACATCACCTTCCGCAGCACGCGCATCGAACCGCTCAGCGATCACCACGGTAAAATGTATGGTGACCTGACGATCCGTGACGTCACCCGGCCCGTGGTGCTGGATGTGGACTACAACGGCCAATACCAGAACCCCTGGGGCATGATGGTGGCCGGTTTCAGCGCAGTGACCAGCATCAGCCGTAGAGAATGGGGCCTGACCTGGAACGTCGCCCTCGAAGCCGGTGGCTGGCTGGTCGGCGATGAAATCAAGATCAGCATCGAGGTCGAATTGAACAAGCAGCCTGTGGCCGCGCCAGAACCCACACATGAAACGGCTACGGCGGCGTAATGAAGCTGCGGGCCTTTAGGCTTTTGCCAGTGGAGATTTCCGGCGAGGCCAGAAGCGCTGAAGGAGCCTATCAAGCCAGGCTTGGGTGGCTGTTTCGGTTTGCCCTGGTAACCCGCTGAAAAGGGAGAGGAGCGACTTATGAATCGTGCGAATGAGATGAAACAAGAAACCGTGACCCTTGCCGGTGGTTGTTTTTGGTGCCTTGAAGCGGTTTACCAACGCGTGCAAGGTGTCACCCGGGTTGTGTCAGGCTATGCAGGTGGGAAGATCTCAAACCCGTCTTACAAACTGGTTTGCACGGGGTTGACCGGCCATGCCGAAGTCGTACAGATCACGTTCGATCCAGAAGCGATCGCTTTTCGCGAATTGTTGGAGATCTTTTTCACCATCCACGATCCCACCACACGCAACCGCCAGGGGGCCGATGTGGGCACACAGTACCGCTCGGCCGTTTTTTACCATTCCCTCGAGCAAAAGGCTACCGCCGAACAGGCCATTGCCGAACTGGAAACTCAGCGCCTGTGGCCCAACCCGATCGTCACCGAAATAGTGCCTCTGGATCAGTTCTATCCGGCGGAAGATTACCACCAAAACTACTTCAATAACAATCCTTCGCAAGGGTATTGCCAGGCGGTGGTGGCCCCCAAGGTAGCCAAATTCCGCCAGAAGTTTGCCAGCAAACTCATTTCTGGTTCTGAATAGCGGTGCGTCACTGCCCGCAGGAAATGCCCTTCCGGTGAAACGCACAAGTTGGCGTGTAGTGGCTTTGCCGCCACACGCCAACTTGCAGGGCCATTATTCTTTGACCAGGTACAACATATTGTCTTCGATGCGATACATCAGCGGCGCGACCAGGATTGCCGGATAGCGCAGGCGCAAACGTTTGGCCTCGCTGAGGACAAAATCGACCTCGTTGCCGATTTCGAACATGGGCGCGAAGTGCATGAAATGCGCTTCGGCCCATTCCCTGTCCCAGCCGGCTGCCATCAGGCCCTCGATGAACGTCTCGCGGCGTGCCATCAGGTTGACCATGCCGCATTGGTTGTGGCCGATCAGCGCAATGGCGCGCACGCCGCCAACTGCAACGGCGTACGATACTTTGAATTCGCTATAGCGCAAGTTTGCCCCCCCGGAGCGGATGATGTAGGCAAAGTTGTTAGGAATGTGGAGGTGCTTGCGGTGATCCATGCACATCCCGATCAGCAGTTCGGCCTGCGTATAGGAGATATCGAAATCCCGTTGCAGGTTGTGATATTCGAGCAGCGCGCCGACAGGCGTCTGGCGGTAGTCCGTTGGAATGTCTTCGGGGCGTGAAATCAGGTAGGTACGGTGCATCGGTCAGTTCGGGGGGTGAGCGCGCATCCGCTCGTAGAGCGTCAGCGCTATGGCGCGGCGGGCGCTGACGCTGGCGCTGGCATCTTCCTGGGCCGTGCCGGTATTCTCCATCATCACCATCAGCGCATCGCCCCACCCGGAAACGATCAGGTTTTTGAGCGGCGTCTGCGTCAGCGCAGCCAGCACCGGGCCGTTGAGACAACGGCGGACAGCCACTTCGTCATCGCCGCTTACCAGGTAGCGCTGGCTGAAGTTTGGGCGCTCGTCGAAATCGATCACGCGTGCGTGCAGGCCGATTAACTTTTCGATGAACTGATTGGCCATACTGCCGGCCCAGCCAACGACATCGACTTTAGGAAACAGCAGGAAGTGGGGCAGATCGAGATCGGGCGCCACCAGCGCAATCACTGCTGCCGCATCGCGATCGTGACCGGCGTCGCTCACATCCCACACATCGTACAGATACAGCGTGCAGCCGGGGTGGTTTTGGCGGTGCAGGTCGCGTATTTCCAGGATTTTGTGGTAGCCTTTTTGGTGCAGCGGGAGCAGCCGCTCGGCAATCGCCGCCGGCGGCGGCTCGAGCGGTGTGAAACCGAGCGTTTCGGCCGCCTGCTGGCTTTGTTCGGCCTGCTTACGGCCGCTGGCAACAGCCAGGATAACCATCACGACAAAAGCGGCTACGACGAGGGCGATCGCTGCGAAGGCGATAACTTGACCGTTCACAGAACATCCTGTAGGGGCACCGATGGGGCTGCCCGGTTTTTTGTAGGAGCAAACCCATGGGGTTGCCCCGGTTTTCCGGCGGGCACGCCGCAGGGCGGATCTCGTGCCCGCCCTATGCAAGCATTTTCTTGAGCACGGTATTCAAGACGCCGCCATTGCGGTAGTATTCGACCTCGACGGGGGTGTTGAGGCGTGCGATGGCGCGGAAATTTACGATCGACCCGTCGGCTTTGGTGGCCGTCACGCTCACCTCGCCCTGCGGTAGCATTTCGTCGCTCAGGCCGGTGATGTCGAATATTTCGTGCCCGGTGAGGCCCAGCGTTTCGGCGTTCTCACCCGCTTTGAACTGGAGCGGCAAGACGCCCATCCCGACCAGGTTGGAGCGATGGATGCGTTCGTAACTTTCTGCGATGACGGCTTTGACGCCGAGCAGGTTGGGGCCTTTGGCGGCCCAGTCGCGGCTCGAGCCGGTGCCGTATTCCTTCCCGGCGATGATGATCGTCGGGATGCCGGCCTGCTGGTATTTCATGGCGGCGTCGTAAATCGGCAGGACAAGTTCGGACGTTCCCGATTTCTTCTCGGCCTGGTAGATGGTCACACCGCCTTCGACGGCGGGCGTCAGGCGGTTCTTGATGCGGATATTGGCGAAGGTGCCGCGTGCCATCACCTGGTCGTTGCCGCGGCGTGTCCCGTATGCGTTGAAGTCGCGCGGCTGGACACCTTTGGCGATCAGGTACTTGCCTGCCGGGCTGTCGGCTGCAATCGATCCGGCCGGTGAGATGTGATCGGTGGTGATCGAATCGCCGAACAGGGCCAGCACGCGTGCGTGGAAGATATCGCTGATAGAGGCCGCCACATCCAGCTTTTGGAAGAAAGGCGGCTCCTGAATGTACGTAGAATCGGCCTGCCACTCAAAGAGCTGGCCTTCACCGATTTGGATAGCGCGCCATGCCTCGGAGCCGGTGAAAACATCGGCGTACTTTTGCTGGAACATCTCCGGTAGCACGTTTGCGGCGACCACCGCCTGAATTTCTTCGTTGCTCGGCCAGATGTCGCGCAGATAAACCGGCGTGCCGTCTTTGCCCTCGCCCAGCGGCTCGTCGTTCAGGTCGATATCGACCGTGCCTGCCAGGGCGTACGAGACCACCAGGGGCGGCGAAGCCAGGTAATTGGCCTTGACCAGCGGGTGAACGCGGCCCTCGAAGTTGCGGTTGCCAGAAATCACAGCCGCAGCGACCAGGTCGTTGCCGGTGATCGCCCGTGCGATCTCGCCGGCCAACGGGCCGGAGTTGCCGATGCAGGTGGTGCAGCCGTAACCAACCACGTTGAAACCCAACTGTGCCAGCGGTTCGAGCAGGCCGGCTTTTTCGAGGTATTCGGTTACGACGCGCGAGCCCGGCGCCAGGCTGGTCTTGACATAGGTCTTGACCTTCAAGCCGCGTTCGACGGCCTTCTTTGCCAGCAGCCCGGCGCCGATCAACACCGACGGGTTGGATGTGTTCGTGCAAGACGTGATGGCGGCAATTACCACCGCCCCGTGTTTCATAACGGCGGCCGAGCCGTTGGTGCCAACCGTGACCGACTTGCCGAGATCGGCACTTTTCAATTCGAAACCGCGTTCCTTGGCCGGGGCGGTCAGGGCAGCCTCGAAGGTGTTTTTCATCTCACGCAGGGGCACGCGGTCCTGTGGACGTTTCGGACCTGCCAGGCTGGGGACGACGCTGCCAAGGTCGAGTTCGAGCACGTCGGTGTATTCGGGATCGGGAGACTCCGCCGTACGGAACAGGTGCTGTGCCTTGCTGTATTTCTCCACGAGTTCCGTTGGGCGGCCGGTCATTTTCAAGTAACGGATCGTCTCTTCATCAACGGGGAAGAAGCCCATCGTTGCGCCGTACTCGGGCGCCATGTTGGCGATCACGGCGCGATCGGTCAGGCTCAGGCTGCCGACGCCGGGGCCGAAGAACTCGACGAACTTGTCGACGACGCCGCGCTTGCGCAAAATTTGCGTAACGGTCAACACAACGTCGGTGGCGGTCACGCCCTCGGGAATGCGGCCGGTGAGTTTCATGCCGATCACGTCAGGAATGAGCATATCGATCGGCTGGCCGAGCATGGCCGCTTCGGCCTCGATGCCGCCGACGCCCCAGCCAACCACGCCGAGGGCGTTGATCATCGTCGTGTGCGAGTCGGTGCCTACCAGTGTGTCGGGGAAAGCCTCGCCTTCGGCGTTGGTCATCACCACCGAGGCAAGGTATTCGAGATTAACTTGATGGATGATGCCGGTTGCCGGCGGCACGACGCGGAAATTGCGGAAGGCGTTTTGTCCCCAGCGCAGGAACTCGTAGCGTTCGCGGTTGCGCTGAAACTCGAGATCGGCGTTGCGGGTGAGCGGGTCGGGCCCGAGGTAGAAATCGACTTGCACCGAGTGGTCGACGATCAGATCGACCGGTACGATTGGGTTGATTTGGGCCGGATCGCCACCGAAACGAGCCACGGCCGAACGCATGGCGGCCAGGTCGACGATGGCCGGTAAGCCGCTGAAGTCTTGCATCACCACGCGGGCCGGAATGTACGGCATGGCCGCTCTTACCCCGTTCGGTTTCCACGCTGCCAGGTTGATCACATCTTGCCGCGAGACCTCCCGTTCGTTGCATTGGCGTAGTAATGCTTCGAGCAGAATCCGAATGGAGAAGGGCAGGCGGTCGAGTTGTGTCAGGCCATCTTTTTCGAGCTTGTCGAGACGGTAGATGGAGTAAGTACCGGCAGATGTTTTCAGGGTATCCCGGGCGTTAAAGAAATTTTTGGACATGCAAAGCTCCCATGGGCGAAAAAATGTGTTACAGCGCGAGCGCATTATACCATCCTGTTTTTGTCTGATTTTTTGCTTTCGCACCGGCCTTATGATTCGCCCGTGATCTGGCAACTTTGTGTGCCCCATTCTGGGGCCGACTTGCGGTTATAATCGGTTGAATGGACACACGATATACGAGAGACTTGTTTGTGCGACTGCTTTTGTTGGGATTGATCGGGCTGAGCTTGGTGGGATGCCGGAACAGTCCTACGCCACCGCCACCCACGCAAACCTTGCCCGCCCAAACCGCCACGCCGGCCGGCACGCAGGCCCCACCTACCAGGACCCCGATCCCTACGCCTTCCCTTCCGGCAGCGCCCCTGGCTGCCATCGTCAACGGCTGGGCGGTCACCCAGGCAGAGTACGAAGCTGAACTGGCGCTCTACCGTTCCACGCAGCCGGCCGAAGACGATGATGGCGCGGCCGCCAGGCAACAGGTGTTGGATAACCTGATCAACGAAGCACTGCTGGCTCGGGCCGCCCAGCAGGCGGGGTTCGTACTCGATGATGCCGCGGTACAGGCGCGCCTCGACCAGTTGGCCGCCCAGTTGGGCGGCCTGCAACTGCTGGCCGATTGGATGGGTACACACGGCTACGATGATGAGACGTTCCGTTGGGCTTTACGCCGTTCGATGGCTGCGGCCTGGATGCGCGATCAAATTGTCACTGATGTGCCGGTGGTTGCCGAGCAAATACACGCCCGCCAGATTTTGCTATATAATTCTGATGAAGCCAATGTTGTCTTGCTACAGCTCAAAAACGGCGCCAGCTTTTCCGACCTTGCCTTTCAGTTCGATCCCACGGCCGGTGGCGATTTGGGTTGGTTTCCACGTGGTTACCTGGTCGATCCGGCCGTCGAAGAGGCCGCTTTTTCATTGGCGGCCGATCAAATCAGTGAAGTGATTGCTTCCCCGCTGGGCTATCATATCATCCAGGTGCTCGAGATCGACCCTCGGCGGCCCGTGGATGCTTCGGTGCGCCTGGTTTTGCAGGAAAAGGCTTTGCTCGATTGGGTCGCCAAGGAGCGTGACCAAAGTACCATCGAAATTCGAGTGCCGTAAGCGTATAAAAGAGATGATTGTGGCCTTTCGGTCGGAAATAGGAAAGCCATCACTTGCCTCGGAGGAAGGAATATGGATGCTTTTGATTTCAAGGAGCCATCGGAACCGCGAAATATCGCTGAAATCGTGTGGAATATTCTAACGGTCGTGGTTTTGTTGGGTGTTGTTTGTGTATTGGTGTATACGGTCACGATGATTCTCGACTCGGACGGCGGTATTCGTATTCTTTCGTTGACGACGCCCACATCGATGATCCCCACTTCGACGGCAACCAGCCGAATCACCCTGCCACCGACCTGGACGCCCGGCCCCACCGCAACACCAACGCCGACCGAAACGCCGCCGCCTTCGCAAACGCCCTTCCCCATGGTAACCCCCGAAGGCGCCGCAACGCCATCTGCTTCAGGGATGGGCTATATTCCTCAAGGGGAACCCCAGATGATCCAGGATTTCCAAAACTTGGGCTGTTCCTGGATGGGAATCGGCGGCAACGTGGTCGACCTGCGCAGCAGCCCGGTCACCGGCCTGCTGATACAAGTGGGTGGCACGTTAGGCGGCCAGTTGTTTGAGACTCAAACGATGATCACCGGCCTTGCCCGGCAGTACGGTGAGTCGGGCTACGAGTTCAAGCTGGCCGACAAGCCGATCGCCTCGAACAATACCCTCTGGATCCAGTTGATCGATCAGGCCAGCTTGCCGTTGTCTGAGAAAATTTACTTTCAAACCTCCGATGATTGCAAGAAAAATCTGATCATCATCTCCTTCAAGCAGGTCAAGTAACCGATTGTAACCGTTTCGACAGGGTGTATTGTCCGTACACCCTGTTTGTTTTCTCTGTTTGCGGGTATAATTTGTCTATGAAATTTCTGCCGCCAGACCTTGCCCGTGTGCTGCTCGATCGAGAAACCATCCAGGCCCGCGTGGAAGGGCTGGCTGCCCAGATTGACGGCGATTATACAGATGCAAAATGCGTCCACCTGATCGGCATCCTCAAGGGTGCTTTCATCTTTCTGGCCGATCTTTCGCGTCGCCTCCAGGTGCCGCACGTGGTCAACTTCATGTCGATTTCCAGTTACGGCAAGACCACCACCAGCGGTGAGGTACGCATTCTGATGGACCTGCCGGAGCCGATCGAAGGCCAACACGTGATCATTGTCGAAGACATCCTCGATACCGGGCATACCCTCGAGTACTTGTGTCACACCTTGCAGGCACGCAACCCCGCCTCGCTCAAAACTTGTGTCTTCGTACGCAAGGAGCGTACCGGCATCGATATGCCCCTGGATTACCTCGGTTTCACGATCCCTGATGTGTGGGTGGTGGGATATGGCCTCGACTACGCCGAAAAACACCGTACGCTGCCGTACATCGCCGAGGTCAGGCGTTAGCAACCGGAAAATTCGTGCGTTTCGCACCGTTGGATTTGTAATTTGCTTTCCCAAACGACCGGCAGCCTGCGAAAGGGGGCTTCGGAAGTCTCCGGGATAACCAATCGCCGTAATCTATCACCGTCCAACCCCATTTCTGTTTGCGCGCAAGTACACAGCATGGGGCGTGAATGACGATCGTGTTCTGCCATGCCGCTTTTTTGGCTTTCGATTGCCTTGTTGGCCGGCATCGTGACTGCCCGCCTGGTGCCTTTGCCGCCGTCAGGTTGGGTGGCCTGTGCCGCGAGCTGTCTTCTGCTGGCTGTTTCGCTCAAACGCATTCAACGCCGCTTTCCGGCGCCACCAACGGCGAAAAGGCGCTTTTCTGTCCCTTTTCTGTTTGTATTTTTGGGCTGCTTTGCCTTTGGGGCTTTCTGGTTTCAACGCAGTATCCCCAAGGTTGAGCCAGGGTTCATTGCCTGGTACAACGATCTACAAACGCCGCTTATCGTCGAAGGGTCGATCGCCGAACCGCCGGACGAACGAGACGGTGCGACGTTACTGCGCATCCGCGTGGGGCGGGTTCGTTTGAAAAACGACGATCCGCCGCGCTTTCGAGACGTGCACGGGATGCTGCTGGCCCGCGTGCCCCCCGGGAGCGTCTGGCGTTATGGCGATCGCGTGCGCCTGGAAGGGCAGCTCGAAACGCCACCCACCGATGAAACGTTCTCATACCGCGATTACCTCGCCCATCAGGGCATTTACAGCTACATGGGGAAAGCCAAGCCTCACCTGCTTCAGCACAGCCGGGGAAACCCACTTCTTGCGCTGATTTACGCCGCCAAGAAGCGGGCACACGCCACGCTCTACACGCTTTATCCCGATCCTGAAGCTTCGCTGTTGGCCGGTATTTTGCTCGGCATCGAGAGCGGCATTCCGCAAGACGTGCAGGACGCTTTTACGGCCACCGGCACGTCCCACATCGTCGCCATCAGCGGCTTCAATATCGCCATCATTGCCGGGATTTTAGCAACCTTCTTCGGGAAGTTGCTGGGCAAGCGCTGGGGAGCCGTGGTGGCCATTGCCGGCATCATTCTTTACACCATTCTCGTCGGTGCGGCGGCCTCGGTGGTGCGCGCCGCTATCATGGGCAGCCTGGGCGTTTTTGCCGGTATTTTTTCCCGCCGGCAGGTGGCCGTCAATACGCTTTTGGTCACGGCAGCGGTGATGTGTTTGCGCAACCCGCACACACCCTGGGACGTCGGTTTTCAGCTTTCGTTTGCCGCCACGCTAGGGCTTGTGCTCTACGGCACGCCGCTCGGCAACTGGCTTGCCGCCCGTCTGGAAGGCCGCCTGGGCCGTCCGGCTGCCCGCAAGCTCAGCGCGCTGGCCGGCGAAATCTTCTTGATGACGTTGGCCGCGCAACTGCTCACCCTGCCGCTGATTATCTACCATTTTGGCCGCGTTTCGCTGGTTTCTTTCGTCGTCAACCCGCTCGTATTGCCGGTACAGCCGCCTTTGATGATCCTCGGCGGGCTTTCTGTGATTGCCGGCGTTATCTGGCTGCCGTTGGGCACGCTCTTTTCCTGGTTGGCCTGGCCGTTGGTGGCTTATTCGATTCGGGTGATCGAGTGGATGGCGCCGTTCCCCGGTGGCAACCTGAACCTGGGCGACGTGGCCCTGCCGTCGATCATCCTGGCTTACGCCGCTATTTTCGTTTTTACCCTGCCGGGTCCGTTGGCTTCGAAGATTAGGCCCCTCTTTCAACCGGCAGCGGTGATCGGTACCCTGGCCCTCCTGGCGATCTGCTTCTGGCGGGCCGTGTTTTGCGCGCCGGATGGACGCCTGCACGTTGTTGTCATGGACGTCGGCCCCGGCGATGGCATCTTGATCCGCACGCCCAGCGGCCGCAACGTCCTGATCGACGGTGGGCCTTCGCTGACGAAGCTTTCGCAGGCGCTCGGCCGCCGCCTGCCACCCACGGGCCGCCGCATCGACTGGCTGGTGGTCGCCTGCCCGGGCGACGAGCAGCTGACCGCCTTGCCGCGTTTGCTGGAACGTTTCCCCGTGACCGGCGTGTTGTGGGCCGGCCCCACGCACGGCACGCGCGCCGCCCGCGACTTGCAGGCGGCGCTGGTGCGCCACAACATTCCCGCGATTGCGGCGCAGCCCGGGCAGCGCCTCGATTTGGGCGATGGTGCCCGCCTCGATGTGCTCACCGCCGGCACGCGTGGGGCTATCTTGCTGCTGACGTGGGATCGCTTCCGTCTTTTGCTGCCGATTGGGGCCGATTTCGAGGCGCTCGAATCGCTACGCATGGGGGCGGACATTGGCCCGGTAAGCGCTATGTTGCTGGCCGATGGCGGTTATACGGCCTCGAATCCGGCCGAGTGGATCCGTCACTTGCGCCCCCAGGCCATCTTGTTGAGTGTGTCACCCGACGACCGGCGTGAGCACCCCTCGCCCGAAACGCTGGATGCCGTGGCGGGGTATCCCCTCTTGCGCACCGACCGGAACGGCTGGATCGAACTGACCAGCGACGGGCGGCAGATGTGGGTCACGGTTGCGAGAAACTCACCTTGATAGCGAAGAGCGTTCTGGCGGTACGGGCCAGAACGCTCTTGTGAATTTCCTTCAACCTATTACGGCTTGATTTCCAGAAGTTCGACTTCGAAAATCAGCGTTGCGTTGGGTGGGATGGTGCCCCCTGCGCCGCTTTCGCCGTATCCCAACGCAGCCGGGATCACCAACTGGCGTTTGCCGCCGACTTTCATGCTGGCGACGCCTTCATCCCAACCGGCGATTACGCTCCCCGTGCCGAGCTGGAAGCTGAACTCCTGCCCGCGATCGAGCGAACTGTCGAACTGCGTGCCATCGGTCAACCAACCGGTGTAGTGCACGACAACCGTCTGGCCGACGGTGGGCGTGACGCCCGTACCCACCGCGAGGTCGTAGTACTTCAGGCCGCTGTCGGTGGTGACGTAGTCCTTTTCGTCCACTTTGGTGGGCGTGCGCGGCTCGACGGCATCTGTCAGCGTGATTTCCATAATCAGTGTGGCGTTCGCCGGGATATCACCGCCGCCGGTTTCACCCAGCGCCAAGGCCGGGGGGATCACCAGATAGCGTTCACCGCCGACTTTCATCCCGGCCACGCCGTTTTCCCATCCGGGGAAAACCATGTCGCCTCGCCCGATCACAAACGTGATCGGGTCGCTGTCCGTTGACGAAGCAATGTACATGTCGTCTTCACCGGCCGTTTCGCTTTGTACCCAGATGGTGAACTCCGTGGTGACGGTGGTGTTGCTGATTGCTTCGGTGCCGGTGCCTACGGTGAGATCGTAGTATTGCAGGCCGCCGTCGGCGGCTTTAAGTTTGCCGTTCTCGACTTTGGTGTGCTTGGGAGCCGGCTCGCTGGAGAGCAGTTCAAGCTCCATGACCAGCTGCGAATTGGGCGGGATCATGGTGGTTCCCTGCGAGCCAAAAGCAAGCTCCGGCGGCAGGACCAGCTTGGCTTTGCCGCCTACTTTCATCAGGCCGACGCCTTCTTCCCAACCGGGCAGCAGCGAACCGCGCCCCCAGACCACCGTGGTGGGCTGATCGTCTGTGTAAGTGCTGTAGAGTTCTGTGCCATCGGGCAAGGAAACGACATAGTGCATGGAAACGATCTCGCCGCTTTTTGGCGCAGCGCCATCCCCGGCAGCCAGTTCGAGATACTGCAAACCGCTTTCGGTGGTCGTGGCGCCTTCCAGCACGATCGGTTCGATGGTCGGCGGCGGGGTTTGAATGCCGAAGGAATTCAAATCCATCGTGGGGATTGCCGGTTCCGTCGGTGTCGGGCTTGCTGCCGGTTGGCAGGCAGACAGGGTAAAAATCGAAAGTGTGGCTACCAACAGCCAGCGCAAGGGTTTATTCAGTTTCACAGGACGCTCCTAATCGACATGGATCTTTGGGAATCCCCCTGACAAGCAAAATTCATTTCCAGTTCTCCCGTTTTCCCGTTGAAAACGGGAGAACCTCATCGTTTCACCGTCATGCCCAAAACATCTCACATTGTATCACGCGCTTGTCTTGCCACGAATGAAGGTTTGATGAAGCGTCTGGCCGGCGCTTCGATCGCTTTGCGGAAAACTGGGAGGGTATAATTACTTTCTATGGAAGACCCGTGTGAGCGTTTGCTCGATCTGATGAACCTATAAACCATGAAAATCTATCCAAAACCGTTTTTGCTGTTGGGCATTGCCTTTTCACTCTTTCTCTTTGCCGGCTGCCGGGCCGAGATGCCGTTGCCTACGCCCGCCTCACCGGCGGAAACGAACGTGCCGGCTACTACGGGCGGGGTCACCGCCTCACCCGTTTCATCCGCACAGCCGCACGTGCAAGCCGCCCCCTGGCCGACGGACGAGTGGGCTACCGCATCGCCCGAATCGCAGGGCATGGATGGCGATAGGCTGGACGAGATGCTTCAGGCTGCCGAAGGGCTTGGCTTACACAGCCTGTTGATCGTTCGCAACGGTTTCATCGTCAGTGAGACCTATTACCCACCTTACACGGCCGAAACCCGCCACGACATGTATTCTGTCACCAAGAGTTTTGTGGCCACGCTGGTCGGTATTGCTGTGGACAAGGGCCTGTTTTCTGTGGATAACCCGGTAATGGATTTCTTTCCTGAACGCACCTTCGACAACCTGAACGCGCGCAAGCAGGCCATGCAGGTGGAAGATTTGCTGAGCATGGCTTCCGGCCTGAACTGGCAGGAAGGCGACCCGACCTACCAGGCGATGTATCGTAGTGCAGACTGGGTGAAATATGTGATGGACCAGCCCATGGCTGCGGATCCGGGCGAACGCTTTCTCTACTGCTCGGGTTGCTCGCACGTCTTGTCGGCCATCGTGCAAACCGCCAGCGGCGAAAACACGCGCCAGTTTGCGCAAGAAAACCTTTTCGACCCGCTGGGCATCCGGGCTAATTGGGAGACTGACAGCCAGGGTATTCCGATCGGCGGGTGGGGGCTGCAAATCACGCCCCGCGACATGGCCCGGCTGGGTTATCTTTACCTGCACGAGGGGACATGGGATGGCCGGCAGATCGTTTCATCTCAATGGATCAAGGCGGCGACCCAACAACACGCCGATAATGGCGACGGGGGCTATGGCTTCCAATGGTGGCTGCACCCCGATCTCGGTGGTTACAGCGCGTTGGGACGCTACGGCCAGACCATTTTCGTCCAGCCCGAGTTGGATTTGGTGGTCGTCACCACTGCACGCCTGGACGGCCACGGCCCGATCTTCAACCTGATCGATCGCTATATTCTTCCGGCTGCACGTTGATCGCCGCAGCCGTTCGGCTTTCGTGCCGAAGGCGCAAGCACCGCGGCGCGCCTTACATTTTTGTTTTTGCCGGCAGGCAAAAAAATGGATGTTGTGTGGCCCGTAAAACTTTCGTAAAAGCTTTGTTTGTGCTATTCTTATAAGGACACCCGGATGGGTGCTGAGCGATCCTTCCCGCTTTTTTCAAGATTCTCGGGCTTACGACGGGAGCTTGTTTTTACGACCTTTTTGGAGGCACCCTATGGCACCATCTTCTGATCCGGCTCCAAAGCAATCGGTACGTGAGCAAATTTCCATGTACACGGAGTTGCTTAAAGCGATGCTGGCTCGTCCCCAGAAACCCAAAGACCCCCATGCGCCTATCAAGGACGAACGGCCTTTTGCAGAACGCCATCCCCGCCTGCACCGCTTCCTGTGGCAGGGAGGAAAGTTCAAGTCGGCCTTTTGGACGATCGCGAGCACGTTCTCACTGATCGTCAATGTGATTTTGATCGTTGTCGTGATCGTACTGGTCAACTACCTGTTCGTTCTGAAAGACATCGTGGGCAACGGGTTGATCGGCGGCCTGCACGAAAACTTTGTCAAGATGGACGAAGCGCACATCATCACCGACATCCAGGTGGACACCACGATCCCGGTGGTCTTCGATCTGCCCCTCTCGCAGGGTACCTCCGTGATCCTGACGGAAGATACCCCCATCGATGGGGCCACCATCTACCTGAACAATGCCCCGGTGCCGCTCGACATCACCTTGCCCAAAGGTACGGCCCTCAGCATCAACCTGGACCTCATCGTCCCGGTCGATACGGAAATCCCGGTCAGCATCCCCGTTCACGTCGATATCCCGCTCAACCAAACTGAGCTGCACGAGCCGTTTGTGGGTTTACAAGAAGTGGTTTCTCCTTATAATGACATGCTAAAGCCGCTGCCCGATACCTGGAAGGAAGCACCCTTCTGCGGGCGCTTTACCGGTTGGATGTGTGACGCGATCTTCGCAGAACAGGAATAAAAGGATTGGTAACGCAGTTTACACTCAAGAACGGGCTGAAAGTTTTCTTGAAAGAAATTCATACGTCCCCCATTATCAGCCATTGGGTCTGGTATCGAGTGGGATCACGCGATGAAACGCCGGGTATCACCGGCGTTTCGCATTGGGTAGAGCATATCCAGTTCAAGGGCACAGCCCAGTTTGGCAACGGTATGCTGGATAAGGCTATCTCGCGCGACGGCGGCGTGTGGAATGCCTTTACCTACCTCGATTGGACCACCTACTTCGAGACCATGCCCGCCGACAAGATCGACCTGGCGCTGCGCCTCGAAGCCGATCGGATGAACAACAGCCACTTCGATCGCGATGAAGTCGAATCCGAACGTACGGTGATCGTTTCCGAGCGGCAGGGCGCAGAAAACGAGCCGCTTTTCCGCCTGGGCGAGGAAGTGCAGGCGGCAGCATTTCGCGTGCACCCGTATCATCACGAAATCATTGGCGACATGGCCGATTTGGAGAACATGCAGCGTGACGATTTGTTCGACCATTACCGGCGTTACTATCATCCCGGCAATGCCGTACTGGCGGTGGCCGGTGATTTTGAAACCGAGGCCATGCGAGCACGCATCGAAGCCCTGTATGCGTCTATCCCCGCTCGTCCGGCGCCCGAGCGGCTCAACCGCCCCGAACCCGAACAGACCGGCGAGCGCCGCGTGACTGTCGAGGGGCCGGGCGAAACCAGCTACCTGCAAATCGCTTACCATGCGCCCGCCGCGGCCGATCCTGATTTTTTCCCCTACACCGTGCTCGACAGCCTGCTGGCAGGCCCGAGCAGCCTCAATCTTTTTGGCGGGGGCATTTCCAACAAGACCTCGCGGCTCTACCGCGCCCTGGTCGAAACCGAACTGGCGGTCGGCGTCGGCGGCGGCCTGGCGGCCACCATCGATCCCTATCTCTACACGCTGACGATCACCGTTCACCCTGAACATGGTCCCGAAGAAGCCCTGCGGGCGCTCGATGACGAGGTGCGCCGCATTCAAGACGAGCCGCCTTCGCCGGAAGAAGTGGCGCGTGCCGTCAAACAGGCACGTGCGCTTTTCGCCTACGGCAGCGAAAGTATTACTAACCAGGCATACTGGTTGGGTTTCGCCGAAATGTTTGCCACGTACGACTGGTTCCTGGCCTACCTCGATCGCCTGGCGGCCGTCACGCCGGCAGACGTACAACACACTGCGCAAACATATCTATGCCCACAGCGGCGTGTGGTGGGCCTTTACCGGCCCGTTGCGTGCGAACAAGTTGAAAGGTCGTTTCCATGCCCATGATGCGTTCACGTTTTGCCCCCTCTTGCCGGCGCATCACAGGCCGCGATTCACAGGCTGCTCTCCATACTTCTGCACTCCCCGGCCCCGATGACATCCGGCGTGTCGAACTGCCAAACGGGATCGTCGTCCTGGCGCGTGCCAATTTCAACAGCCCTTCCGTCGTCATCAGCGGTTATCTGCCTGCTGGAAGCCTGTTCGACCCTGTCGAGAAGTTGGGCCTGGCCAACTTCACCGCCGCTGCATTGATGCGCGGCACGCAGCGGCGCGACTTTCAGCAAATTTACGATGCCCTCGAATCCTGCGGTGCGGCGTTGTCCATTGGCGGCGGCGTGCATACGGCCTCGTTTAGCGGGCGTTCGCTGGTCGAGGATCTGCCGCTCTTGTTGGCGCTCTTGTCAGAGAGCCTGCGCCAACCCGTTTTCCCTGCCGGGCAGGTGAATCGCCTGCGCGCCCAGTTGCTTACCGGCCTGGCCATTCGGGCGCAGGATACCGGTGACATGGCGTCGCTCGCTTTCGACGAGATCGTTTACCCCGGCCATCCCTACAGCCATCCTGAAGATGGTTACCCCGAAACGATCCAGGCCATCACCGGCACCGATTTGGAATGTTTCCACCGCGAGACCTATGGCCCACGTGGCATGGTCGTTGCCGTGGTTGGCGGCATTCGGCCGGAAGAAGCCGTTGAAGGGGTTGCCGCCGTATTGGGCGACTGGCACAATCCCATCCAGCCGGCGCCACCTCCGCTGCCTGACCTGCTGCCGATGCGTGAAACGATCGTCCGTAAGGTGGCTATCCCGGGCAAATCTCAAGCCGACGTCGTTATGGGAGCGCCCGGGCCGACCCGGCGCGCACCCGATTATATGGCGGCCAACCTTGGCAACAGCATACTGGGCCAGTTCGGCATGTACGGCCGCCTGGGCGAGGTAATCCGTGAGCGGAACGGCCTGGCCTACTACGCTTACAGCAGCCTGAGCGGCGGCAGCGGTCCCGGGCCTTGGTTCGTTTCGGCGGGCGTCGACCCGGCAAATGTAGAAACGGTCATCGGTCTGGTGCGCGGCGAGATCGAACGTTTTGTGAGCGAACCGGTCAGCATGGAAGAGCTTTCAGACAGCCAGGCGCATTTCATCGGCCGCTTGCCACTCGGCCTGGAGGCGAACATTAGTGTGGCCGGCTCCCTGCTCAACCTGGAAAAATATAACTTGGGGCTTGATTACTATCGCCTTTATCCCGACCTGGTAAACTCGGTTACCCCGCAGGACGTGCTCCTGGCCGCACAAAACTACCTGCACCCCGCGAGACTGGGGATCGCCATTGCGGGATGAGGCGCAGGCGCACCGAAGTGCCGCCGCCGCTTACATTGTTTTGCCATGCTTTCTACCGGAATAGACCTGATCGAAATTGATCGTTTGCAAGAAGTGATCGAACGCTACGGCGAGCGCTTCTTGCAGCGCGTTTTTACAACGGGCGAACTGGACGATTGTAAAGAGAATGTTGCCTCGCTTGCCGCCCGTTTTGCCGCCAAAGAAGCCGCCTCGAAAGCGCTCGGCACGGGGATTGGCCCGGTCGCGTGGCGTGACATCGAAATCGTGCGCGGCCCCGAACGCCAGCCGCTGCTGCGCCTGCACGGCGCCGCAGCAGCCCGGTCCGCCGCACTCGGTTTGCAGGAGTGGTCGGTCAGCCTGAGCCACACGCAAACCCTGGCGATGGCGGTGGTGGTAGGAATGGGGTAAGCGCTTTCCATGCCGTCGACATCGTTTTTGCAAATCCCCGGTATTCCGGCGGGTGATGTCGGGCTGTAAGGGAGACCGCGATGCACTTCAGGAAACGATTGGGCTTCCTGTCTGAAGAACGTCAGGCCGAAGTTCTGCTGGAACTGGAACAAGCCTCTTCGCCTGGCTTCGACTATTTCTTGTTGGTCCTGCTCTCTTGCAGCATTGCCACCTTCGGCCTGATCACCGATTCGGTCGCCGTCATCATCGGCGCAATGCTCGTTGCACCGCTTATGTCGCCCATTTTGGGCCTTTCACTGGCTTCGGTGGCCGGCGAACAGCGCATGTTTCGCCGTTCGCTGCTCGCACTGACGGAGGGGGTTTTTCTGGCGATGATCCTTTCCGCGCTTTTGGGGTGGATCGCACGTGCCTTGCCGTTCGATCTATTGCTCGAACTGCCTCAGGAAGTGCTGTCCCGTACGCGGCCGACGCCCTTCGATTTGGGGGTTGCGCTTGCCGGCGGTGCGGCAGCCGCCTACGCCCTGGCACAGCCGCGGCTTTCTGCTGCATTACCCGGCGTGGCGATTGCAACCGCGTTGATGCCGCCCGTCTGCACCGTGGGCATCGGTATTTCGCTTGGAAACGTAACCGTGGCCCTGGGGGCCGGCCTGCTTTTCTTGACCAACCTGGCCGCCATTTCCTTCGCCGGGATCGTCGTGTTTGCCATGCTCGGTTTTCGCCCCGCTCATTTGCAAGACACCTGGCATCGCATTCCGAGCGGCCTGTTCGGCTCCGCTGCGCTGGTCTTGATGACGGCTGTTCCGCTCGTGGTCTTGACCATGCGGCTTGTCGAGCAGGCGCACGAATACCAGGCGGTGCGCGCCGCGGTAACGATTGAGCTTGAAAGCCTGCCCGACGCCCAACTGGTCGATATCGGCCTCGATACGACCGACGATACCACCTTGCACTTGCGCGTCACCGTACGCACCTCACGCCAGCCAAGCCACCAGCAGATCGTAGACTTGCAAAAAGCGATAGCCTCCCGCTTACAACGTACGATTGCCATCCAGGTCATTGTGATTCCAACGACGAAGTTGGACCCGCTGGTGCCGCCCACCTTGACCGCTACGTTTACACCGACGAAGACCTTTACCCTTGGGCCAAGCCCTACGTCGACGAGTACCCGGACGCCAACCTCGACAGCGACCGTTACGCCGTCGGTAACCAGCACATCCTCGTTGATGCCAACGCCAACCGAAACGCCAACGCCGACGTTGACCTTCACGCCGACGCCCATTTTTGCCTACGTCGACACGCCCGGTAATTCGGGGGTCTACCTGCGTGAGACGCCTGCCGGACAAAAAATCGTCTGGCTTCCCGATGGCACCCCGGTCCTGATCCTCTACCAACGCCAGATTGCCAACGACCGGGCGTGGATCGAGGTCCGTAACGTGCTCAACCAGACCGGTTGGGTGCCGGCAGAATACCTGGTCATCCGGCCCTGAATTTCGTTCCCCCTTGACTTCCAAAACGTTTTGGGTTACGATTTTCTCTCCAAAACGTTTTGGAAAACAACCAGGCGATTTCTCCGGATGGGGTGGGTTGCTACACAAAAGAAATGAATCTTCCGGGTTTAGCGTGAAAAGTTCCCGCATTTGGGGTATGGAGGGCTTGAAAATGATTGCACCTGAAAACTACACCGTAATCGGCGCCGGCCACGGCGGCAAAGCTATGGCAGCGCATCTGGCTTTGATGGGTTTTTCCGTCACGCTGTGGAACCGCACCTTCGAACACATCGAAGTGATCAAAAAGCGTGGGGGTATCGAACTCGAAAGCGGGGACGGCGGGCCGCACGGCTTCGGCAAACTGGCTTTGGTGACGTCGGACCTCGCCGAAGCGCTCAAAGACGCGGCGGTAGTCATGGTCGTCTTGCCTTCTTCCGCACACGCCGACATCGCCCGCGCCGCTGCGCCACACCTGCAAGACGGGCAAACCATCGTCCTGCACCCCGGCCGTACCTGTGGCGCCCTGGAGTTCGAAAAGGCGCTGCAAGACCAGGGCTGCACGGCCGGTGTCACCGTTGCCGAGGCCGAAACTTTCATCTACGCATCCCGCTCCGATGGCCCCGCCCAGGCGCACATCTTTCGCATCAAGGAGGCCGTGCCGCTGGCTGCTCTGCCGGCGACCCGCACGGCAGCGGTGCTGCAGAAGATCAACCAGGCCTATCCGCAGTTCATCGATGGTGTCAACGTGCTGCATACCGGCTTGAACAATATGGGCGCCATCTTTCACCCCGCCTTGACCCTGCTCAATGCCGGCTGGATCGAAGCCACCCACGGCGATTTTCAGTTCTACATCGATGGCGTGACCCCCTCGGTGGCGCGTGTCCTCGAGGTGCTCGACCGCGAACGCGTGACCGTCGCTTCTGCCCTGGGGTTGCGTGCCCGCACGGGCCTGGAGTGGCTGCAGATGGCATACAACACCACCGGCGATAACGTGCACGAAGCGATCCACAACCAGCCCGGCTACTACGGCATCAAAGCGCCCAGCACCCTTAAACATCGCTACATCTTCGAAGACGTGCCGATGAGCCTGGTGCCGATTGCCTCCCTGGGGCAGTACTACGGCGTTTCTGTGCGCGGCATGGACAGCCTCATTCGCCTGGCGTGCATTGTCCATCGCACCGATTACTGGCGCCGCGGGCGCACGATAGAAAAGTTGAGCATCGGCGGCCTCAGCGTAAGTGAGTTGACGCGTTACGTTAACGAAGGCGTGCGCGATTGAAGGACCGTTGAAAAAACAAATCAAAGGAGAAAAACATGTCTGGAATTGCAGGAATTGCACACACGGGTAAACAAGCGGACGTTAAGCGCATGCTGGAAAAGATCGCCCACCGCGGCGTCGCCGCGGATGTGATCGAGACCGATGCGGTTACCCTGGGGTGCACCTGGCCAAAAGCACAATCTGTGACGGCAAAACACCTTAAACATTCATCGACCGCTTACGACAGCCCCGGAGATGGTCACTTCGTGCTGGTACGCGGGAACGACTTCCTGATCAAGCGCGGCGCCCTGGGCGTGGCGCCGTTGTACTACGGTTGGACCGACGACGGCCTGCTTTGTTTTGCATCGGAAGTCAAAGGGTTGTTGGAGTTTACCCGCAACGTGCACGAGCTCCCCCCCGGGCATGTCTTCGACGGGCAGGAACTGGAAGCTTACTCCCGGCTCGGCAAGCTGCCGGTTTTGCAAGACCCGCCGGAAGCGATGGTCAAAGAACTGCGGCGCAGGCTTGAAGTTGCTGTCGAGAAACGCCTCGGCGCCGGCGAAGTAGGTTCGTGGCTTTCCGGCGGTTTGGATTCCAGCGCATTAGCAGCATTGGCCCGGCCGCATTTCGCGGTATTTCACACGTTTACGGCCGGGTTGCCCGGCGCGCCCGACGTGGTGAATGCCCAGGTGGTCGCAGAAGCCATCTGGTCGGAGCATCACGTTCGCACCGTACGCCCGAAAGACTTGCTCGCCGTTCTGCCGGAAGTGATCTACCACCTCGAGTCGTTCGATGCCTGGCTGGTACGTTCCAGCGTGATGAACTATCTGGTCGCGCAAATGGCTGCCGACTACGTGCCGGCCGTATTCTCCGGTGAAGGCGGCGACGAACTTTTTGCCGGCTACGAATATCTCAAAACGCTCGACCCGGCCCAACTGCCCGACGAACTGGTCGATATCTCCTCCCGCCTGCATAACACGGCGCTGCAGCGCGTCGATCGCTGCGCCGCAGCCCATGGCAGCGTGGCGCACGTGGCGTTTCTCGATCCTAATGTTGTCGACTACGCGCTGCGCATTCCGGCCGAATATAAACTGCACCAGGGCGTCGAGAAGTGGATCCTGCGCCAGGCCGTGGCAGACGTGTTGCCCGATTCGATCGTCAACCGCCCCAAGGCGAAGTTCTGGCAGGGCGCCGGGGTGGAAGAACTGCTGGCCGAACACGCCGATGCGCAGATCAGCGACGCCGATTTTGCCCGGCAGAGGCGCCTTTCAAACGGCTGGGTGCTGAACACGAAAGAAGAACTGCTCTACTACCGCATCTTCCAGGAACACTTTGGCGCTTTCGAGAACCTGGGTTGGATGGGCAGGACGAAGGGCGCAGCCGTGCAGTAGCCTGCCGCTTCACGCCGGATACGGCAACGCGTGTTACACTTGCCCCATGGATGTCCTGGCCGGCTCGATCGAACGCATCACGTTTTACAATGCCGAAAACGGCTACAGCGTCATCCGCCTGCGGCCCGAGAAGGTGCAGCGCCACCCGGGGCTGGATCGGGAAGGGTTGGCGACGGTTGTCGGCAATTTGCCGGAACTGTCGCCGGGGGAAAATGTAAAGTTGCAGGGCAAGTGGGTCAACCACAGCAAGCACGGCTTGCAGTTTCAGGTAGAAATTTGCGAACAAACCATGCCGGCCACCGTGGCCGGCATGCGTCGTTATCTCGGCTCGGGGTTGATCAAGGGTATTGGGCCTGGCCTGGCAGAGCGCATCGTGCAGGCCTTCGGCGCACAAACGTTCGACGTGATCGAGCACCACCCGGAGCGCCTGCTCGAAGTACCCGACGTCGGCCCCAAGCGTTCGGCGCGCATCGCTGCGGCCTGGGAAGAGCAGCGCGCCGTGAAGGAGATCATGCTCTTCCTACACGGGCACGGGGTCAGCACCAACTTGGCCATCAAAATCTACAAAACCTACGGCGATCAGGCGCTGGATGTCGTCCAGGCCGATCCGTACCGGCTGGCGCGCGATATTTACGGTGTGGGTTTCAAGACCGCCGACAAGATCGCCCAGGCCCTGGGTTTGCCGCCCGATCATCCTTCCCGCATCGAGGCGGGCGTGATCTTCGCCCTCAACGAAGCGACCGACGACGGCAACGTCTATTTCCCACGTGAACGCGTGGTGGAACGGGCCGCCGAACTGCTCGGCCTGCGGCGTGACCTGATCCCGCCGGCCATCGAACGCCTGTCCCAGGACGATCGCGTGCGGCTGGATTTGATTCCCTTTGACGCCTTTGCACCCGGCGTGGAAGCTGCGGGTCCGGGGGGAGTGCCCGGCAAGGTGGAAGAAGCGCCCCCACCGTACGCCCAGCAGGCAGTCTATTTGACGCCGTTGTACATCAGCGAAAGCAACGTGGCAACACACCTGCGCCGGCTGGCGGATGTACGGGCGGCCTATCGCGTCGGGCCGGCGTCCCTGGCGTCGGCAACGGCGGCTTTATCACCCGAACAAAGGTCTGCCATCGAGATGGCGCTTGCGCACCCGGTTTCGATCCTGACCGGCGGCCCGGGGACCGGAAAGACGACCTGCCTGAAGGCGCTGATCGCCTTGCTCGATGTGGCCGGGAAACGCTATGCCCTGGCCTCCCCCACCGGCCGCGCCGCCAAGCGTCTCTCCGAATCCACGGGGCGGCCGGCGAGCACCATCCATCGCCTGCTGGGGCCATCGCCGGCCGAGGGGTTCAAATTCAACGCCCAAAACCCCCTGCCGGCAGATTTTCTGGTGGTCGACGAAGCCTCCATGCTCGACCTGGTGCTGGCCAACCACTTGCTCAAGGCCATCCGGCCGGGTACGCACCTGTTGCTGGTGGGCGACGTCGACCAGCTCCCTTCGGTTGGGGCGGGCGATGTGTTGCGCGATCTGATCGCCTCGCAAATCGCGCCGGTTACCCGGCTGAACGTCATCTTCCGCCAGGCCGCCGACTCGCACATCGTCACCAATGCACACCTGATCAACCGCGGGAAAATGCCCGAATTCCCCAAAGAGTCCACCGACTTCTATCTCTTTGCGGTTGAAGCCCCCGATGAGGCTGCGCACTGGGTACAGGACGTGGTTTGCAAGCGCGTCCCGGAGAAATTCGCGCTCGACGCCAAAGCGATCCAGGTGTTGGCGCCCATGTACCGCGGCCCGGTGGGGGTGACGGCGCTCAACCAGCGCCTGCAAGAGGCGCTCAACCCGGCCTCGCCGCTCAAGCCCGAGAAACTGCTTTACGGCACCGTTTTTCGCCCCGGCGACAAGGTGATGCAAACCCAAAACAATTACGACAAAGACGTTTACAACGGCGATATCGGCTACGTGCTGGCGTTGGACCCGATCGAGCACTCGCTGATGGTCGATTTCGACGGCCGGCAGGTACTCTATGACTGGAGCGAGTGCGATCAACTCGTGCTGGCGTACGCCGTTTCGGTCCACAAGAGCCAGGGCAGCGAATTCCCGGCCGTGGTCATTCCCCTGGTCACGTCACATTATTTGATGTTGCAGCGCAACCTGCTTTACACGGCGGTCACACGGGCAAAGAAACTGTGCGTGCTCGTCGGCAGCCGCAAAGCGATCTGGATTGCGATCAACAACGATAAGGTGGCCCATCGCTATACGGCCCTGGATTGGCGCCTGCGGGGGTAAAGTCAGTTGCCTGCCGGCCGCAGCCAGCAGGATAAAGGTGCTGCCCCACAAGATCGACATGCTGGTTGCCGCTTGCGCCAACGAGGCTTCGTGCGCCAAGCTGAGCCGCAGCGTATGGGTGCGAGAATAGGTGGATGCTGATATTCCTCTTACGTCGCGTTAACGGAATTCTTGCGCTTGCGGGGTATGCTTTAGCAGAACTCACTTATGAAAAATAAACCCTTCACGAATCCAGATGCGGCTTCAACGCACGTCCGGTTTCGTGATTGAAAAACTGGAGGAAACGATGTCAAAAATTATTGGTATTGACCTGGGGACGACCAACAGCGTGGTTGCGGTGATGGAAGGCGGGGACCCGACCGTGATTACGACCGCTGAAGGCTCGCGCCTGTGCCCTTCGGTTGTCGCCTTCAACAAGAACGGCGAACGCCTGGTCGGCCAGACCGCCAAGCGGCAGGCCGTCATCAACGCCGAAAACACGGTCTATTCCATCAAGCGCTTCATGGGACGCCGTTACGACGAAGTCGAAGCGGAACGCAAGATGGTGCCTTTTCCCGTCGTGCAGGGCGCTTCGGGTGACGCCCGCGTCAAACTGCCGGTGACCGGGAAAGAATACTCCCCACAGGAAATCTCTGCCATGGTGCTGAACAAGCTCAAAGCCGACGCAGAAGCTTACCTGGGCGAAAACGTGACCCAGGCCGTCATCACCGTCCCGGCCTACTTCAACGACAGCCAGCGCCAGGCCACCAAAGACGCCGGGCGCATCGCCGGGCTGGAAGTCCTGCGTATCATCAACGAACCGACCGCGGCCGCGCTCGCCTATGGCCTCGACAAGAAAGAGAACGAGACCATTCTGGTCTTCGACCTGGGCGGCGGCACCTTCGATGTGAGCGTGCTGGAGGTCGGTGGCGGCGTGATCGAGGTCAAATCCACCAATGGCGACACGCACCTGGGTGGCGATGACTGGGACGAGCGCATCGTCAACTGGGTGGCCGACGAATTCAGGAAGGAGCAGGGCATCGACCTGCGCCAGGACCGTCAGGCGTTGCAGCGCTTGCGCGAAGCCGCCGAAAAGGCCAAGATCGAGCTTTCGAGCGTGATGGAAACAGAAATCAATCTGCCTTATATCACCGCCGACGCTTCTGGCCCCAAACACTTACAAATCAAACTCAGCCGGGCCAAGTTCGAGCAGTTGACCGAAGACTTGCTCAACCGTTGCCGCGTGCCGTTCGAGGCCGCACTCAAGGACGCCGGCCTGTCGGCCAGCAAGATCAACGAAGTCGTGCTGGTCGGCGGTTCGACTCGTATGCCGATGGTGCAGGAACTCGTTCGCAAGCTGACCGGCGGCAAGGAACCGCACAAGGGCGTCAATCCTGACGAAGTCGTGGCGGTCGGCGCTGCCATTCAGGGCGGTGTCCTGGCTGGCGAAGTCAAGGACGTGCTCCTGCTCGACGTGACGCCGCTCTCCCTGGGCATCGAAACCCTCGGTGGTGTGATGACGGTCTTGATCGAACGGAACACCACGATCCCGGTCAAGAAGACGGAGACATTCTCCACCGCAGCCGACGGGCAAACCGCCGTGGACGTCCACGTGCTGCAAGGCGAGCGCCCCATGGCCAATGACAACATGACCCTCGGCCACTTCCGGCTGGATGGCATCCCACCGGCGCCGCGCGGCGTCCCGCAGGTCGAAGTGATCTTCGACATCGATGCCAACGGCATCTTGCACGTGACGGCCAGGGACAAGGCCACCGGCAAGGAGCAGAAGGTCACGATTACGGCCTCGACCAACCTGAACAAGGACGAGATCGAGCGCAAGGTGCGTGAGGCCCGCGAGCACGAGGCCGAAGATCGCCAGCGCCGCGATCTGATCGAAGCCCGTAACAACGGCGACAGCCTGGCCTACCAGACCGAAAAGACGCTGCGCGAACTGGGCGACAAGCTCCCCGGCAGCGAACGCGCCGACATCGAGCGCAAGGTGGCGGATCTGCGCGAGGCGCTCAAAGGAGAAGACGTTGCCCGCATCAAGCGAGAAACCGAAGCGCTGCAGCAGGCTTTCTACGCTATCAGCCAGCAGCTCTATCAGCAGCAGGGCGCCGGCCCGCAGGCTGGCGGTAACGGGAATGGTAACGGCCACCACGCCGCCGATGGGGGTGCGGCCGACCGCACCGATGAGGGCGTGGTTGATGGGGAGTTCCGTGAAGCATAGCGCTTGCGGCACCAAGTTCTTTGGATAGCGCTTACGGTGCCGTGAAAAAACGCCGATGGCGGATCGATCGCCATCGGCGTTTGGATTCGTGAGATTGTAACTTAAGTCCTATTCGATTGGGCCTGTTTTCGGTAGAATTAAGCCCATACTAATCCTACCTCGTATAAAGCGGAACGGCCCTCACCCTGCGCTTGATGTTGCACTTTTTTGCAACGATGCGATGGGGTAGGCCCTACCGATGGAGGCGGCATGAAATATCTCACCATAGCAGTTGGCGTCCTGGCGTTGATAGCGGTGGCTGCGGTCGGGCTGTACGTCACCGACTTCACCGCCTACATGGGCAGCGACCCCAGTACCTGCAACAACTGCCACGTGATGGATTACGTCTACGAAAACTGGTTCCATGCCGGGCATAAATTGGCTGCCGACTGCAACGATTGCCATACCCCACATGCGCTGATTCCCAAGTACCTTGTCAAGGCTGAGTCAGGCTATCACCACGTAACGGCTTTCGTGTCCGGCAACATTCCGGACGCCATCCGGGCCAAGGAGGCTTCGAAGCAAGTGGTGCAGGAGAACTGCATACGCTGCCATGAAGATGCGGTCAGCACGATCATGGCCGGCCCGCAGGAATTTGACCGTTACTGTTTCGACTGTCACCGCAGCAGTGCGCATGGCGATCGCGGCATCTCAACCTACCCCTACCAGGAGAAAAAATGAAAAGAGTCCTTCCTTACCTCATCTTGATTTTGATTATCCTTGGATTGGCGGGCGCCTTGATCGGCGTCATGCTTTACATCAAGAACCAGCCGGCTGCCTACCGTGGTATAACGCCCCTGACCGAGGTCGCCCTGATGGAACCCGATTCGGCCAAGTGGGGTGTTAATTTTCCGAACCAGTACACGTCTTTCTTGAAGACCGAAAGCAACAACACCCGCACGACCTACGGCGGTTCGGACCCTTACTCGAAGCTCGAAGTCGATCCGCGCCTGGTGACTCTTTTTGCCGGTTACGGCTTTAGTAAGGAGTACAACGAGGACCGCGGGCACGCAAATGCCCTGGTCGATGTCGAATCTATCCAGCGCGTCAACGAGAAGACCCCGGCGACCTGTTATTCGTGTAAGTCGGCCAATAATCCCAGCTTGTGGGATGAAATGGGAATGCGCGAGTACGATAAAACCTTGTTCAGCGAGATGGGGAAGCAGATCGACTACAGCATCGGTTGCGCCAACTGCCACGAGGCCAACACCATGCGCCTGATCGTCACCAACCCCGCCCTCGAAGAGGCGTTGGAGAAACAGGGTAAAGACTGGACGACGTTCACGCGCCAGGAAATGCGCACCGTAGTGTGCGCCAACTGTCACGTAGAATACTACTTCGCCGGCGACGATCAATACCTGACTTTCCCTTGGGAAAACGGCACGCGTATCGAGGATATTGCTGCGTACTATGCCGAAGAAGGCTTCAAGGACTGGTCGTATCCTGAGACCGGCACCCCGATGATCAAGATGCAGCACCCCGAGTACGAGTTCTTTACCGCCAACAGTACCCACTACGCGGCGGGCGTCTCTTGCGCCGATTGCCACATGCCCTACGTGCGCGACGGCGCAGCCAAGTATTCGACGCACGATATTCATAGCCCGCTGCTCAACCCGCAGCTGGCCTGCGGGCAGTGCCACAGCGATGTAACCTACGTGCTGGGCCGCGTCAACGAAGTTCAAGATCAGGTGCACAAGACAATGATTGCCACCGAAGACGCCATCATCGACGCCGTCCATGCCATCGAGAAGGCCGTTGCCGCCACCGGGGTGGATGCTGCCAAGCTCGACGAGGCGCGCAGCCTGCACCGAGAAGCCCAACTGCGCTGGGATTTCATTGCTGCAGAAAACAGCATGGGTTTTCACAATCCTGAAGAGGCCCTGCGCATTCTGGCCGATGCCACCAACCTGGCCCGCCAGGCACAGCTCAAGGCCATCGAGGCTGCCGGAACGACGGCCATCTTGCAGCAAGAAAAAGAAGGCGAAAAGTAACCCTTCTCTTACGAAACGAAAAAACGGCGCCTGTCTCATCGGACAGGCGCCGTTTTTTCGTCCCGGGCGGCTTTACTTGCCGGGATGGTTTTGCTCGATGACGTACTGGCGCAGCAACTCGTGTATTTCGTATTGGCCCTGCCAGGTACGGTGGAGAAAGGCACGGCTGACCAGCGCATCCAGGAAGAAAACCGAAGCGCCTGCCTGCTGGTGGGCATTTTCAGCGGTGAACTCCCCCTTGAGCAGCATCAGCTTGCTCAATACGCCCTGCTCATGTTCGGAGAGTAATTGCCAGAAGGAATCGAATACGGCCAATAAGCCACGATATTGTTCGACCTGCGAGGCGCGCACCAACGAAGCGAGGTTGTTTTCGATGCGATCGGCAACCTCCTGGCACGAAAAGGCTTGTATCCAGGAGGCCGCGATCTCGATGCCCAGCGGCAGCCCTTCCAGCAAGCTACAGATACGCATCACCTCGTGCCGGTTGCTTTCTCCTAAACGGAAGTCGGGGCGGATGTTGCGGGCGATGCTAACGAATAATTGGATGGCGCTGTATTCTTCGAGCGCGTCGAATTGTTCGGCTTTGGGGAACAACAGGCCGCGCAGTTCGAGCACGCCTTCGTTAGGCGCTCTCAGGCGCTGCGGAGAAGTGATCAACAGCACGAGCCGTTCCGTTTGTGAGAGCAGCTTGTTGAGCCAGTTGATGACGTGTGTTTCTGTGGTGTTTAGATCGTCGAGCAGCAGCAGCAACTTTTTTTGGCTCAAAAAATCGAACAGGCGGCTGCTGTCGGCCGTATCGGCTGGCGTGTAGCCCACCACGTGCGCAAGCTGTTCTGCCAACCTTTGTGGAAACTGTTTGCTGGATGTGCGGTACGATGACAAAGGAATGTGATACACGCCGTCGGTGAACAGGTCCAGGCTTTCGTGCGCAATTTGCAGCGCCAGGCGGGTCTTTCCCAGGCCATCAGGCCCCACGATGCTGATCAGGCGCTTGTTTTGAAACAACTGTTTGACGTGATGGATCTCTTCCTCGCGCCCGACGAAGCCGCTCAATTCGGTGGGTAGGTTATGGTGCGAAGGCGTCGTGCGGTGTGCCAACGCACGCGCCAGGGGCAGTGTGGCGAAATCGGCGCGGCATTCGCGGCCCTGGGATGTAGAACGCACGACGTTTTCGGCCACGATGTACTCAAGCCCCCCCTGGATCAATGCCGGTAAACCGGCCGTTTCTCCATAGAGCCAGTCGATAAATTCCTGCGATGCTTCCCAGTGGAGGGCGTGGCGCACCCAGATTCTCAACCCTGCCAGCGAGATCGGCTCCAGGTTAACGGCCTCGCGCAGGGGTGCCTCGGCGGCTACCCCCAGCATTTCCAGGTTGATGGGCAGGGCGTTCCCTTCGCCATCGGTATATACCAGGCCGAGGTAGGGCAATCCCGATGAAACGAACAGCGCATGGACCATATCCAGCGTGGCGGTGTCGATTTCAGCAGACCGATCGAGGGAAATCAATATGCCGGCGTGATTTTTGGCGTGCAGCAGTTGCAGGAGGGATGACGTGAAAAGCGTTTGCCCGTCGGACGGCGAGGGCAGGTCGGGCCATTCCCGCCGCCCGATATCGAGGGCGCCGTAGCGCCGGTTTTTCAGCGCCGGTGAGCCTTTCAAGCTGAGCACGACGTAGCCCCGCAGGCGGGCAATTTTACGCGCTTCTGCCAGAAAACGAGTCTTTCCCGAACCGGCAGGGCCGTTCACCGCCAGCACGCCGCGCTTGCATTCGGGAAGTTGGTCGAGAAAGGTATAAAGTGTTTGTTGTTGCAGATCGCGCTCGATCAGCCGCGGCGGTACTTCGGGGATGCCGTCAGGGTTTTCGTCGGGCAAGAGCAGGTTTTCACTTACCACGCAGTTGCGTCCGGCGCGTTTGGCCCGGTAGTGGCGCTGATCGATGACGTCGAACAAGGTTTCGGGGGTCTCGCCGTCGATAGGGAAGGTCGCTACGCCGATGCTTACCGTGAGGGTCAAAGGCGGCTGGCCGGAGAACGGGGTCGAGGCGATGCTTTCGAGCAGGTTTTGGGCCAGCGTGGCGGCCTGCGGTTTGTCGGTGTGGGGGAAAAGGACGATGAACTCGTCCCCACCATAGCGGAAGACGATATCGGTGGAACGGGTGATGGCGCGCAACCGGCGGGCAAACTCGTTGAGGACGCGATCGCCTTGGGCATGACCGAATGCGTCGTTGACGCTTTTGAAGTGATCGACATCGAGCATCAACAGCGAAAAGCGGTTGCTATAACGCTGTGCGCGTTCGATTTCCTCCCCCAACCGGTCGTAGAGTGTTGCCCGCGAATAAACCCCTGTCAGCTCATCTCTCAGTAAGTTTTCTGTGCGAACGCGTGTAACCATTATTTTTTAACGGGGATCGCCCGCTCCTTCATGCACAGAGTATACATCATGCCTCAACGCGCGCTTGTTTAAACATCATAAAGTTATCATAAATTAGGGTCTTACGGGTTTAGCGTGAAGAATCCCTTTCCCGGCGAATCCGGTAGAGCCATAAATTATAGAGGGTGGCTGGTGGGTGTAAATGGGAATTATGGCGCTCTCTTTTCGGGCGGGAAAATCCTGGATTGGGGATGCGGTAGAAACGAATCCGGCAAAACGCCGTATGTCAGACAGGGTTATATCCATTAAATACCATCATGGAGGAGATATGGCAAAGAAAACTTCCTTTGTAGCCACCCTGGGTGGGTTGGCAGCGGCAGGTGCGGCACTGGTCGCGGCTTACTCTTTCCTGGCGCGTCCCTGGCATTTGCGTTGGGGCAGCCGGGATGATGAAATCCAGAAAGCATACCCCGGCGATGAACTGATCCCTGAACCGAAGCTGAATGCTACGCACGCCGTCACGATCGATGCCCCGCTTGCGGCCGTCTGGCCATGGCTGGCCCAGATCGGCCAGGGGCGCGGCGGCTTCTATAGCTACGAATGGATCGAGAATTTGATGGGGCTGAACATGCATAACGCCAACCGCATTTTACCGGAATACCAGCAACTGAAAGTAGGCGATCAAATCCCGCTCTCGCCGAATAATTTCGGCCTGCCGGTGGCGGTTTGCGAGCCGGAAAAAATGTTGGTACTGCACGGGGACACGCGGCTCGATCCGGAGGCCATTCCCACTATGAATCCCGGTGATTTCCTGGCTGTGACCTGGGCCTGGTACCTTACACCGGCTGGCGAAGGCGCGACCCGCCTTGTCGAACGCTGGCGCTGTGACTGGAACGCCAGCCCACAAAACTGGCTCTTCATGCGTGTCTTTTTGGAGCCAGGCGCGTTTATAATGGAGCGGAAGATGCTTTTGGGAATCAAGGCGCGCGCCGAGGGCGCGCTCGAAGGTTTATAAAGAAAGGCTCTCCCGTTTTCAACGGGATGGATACCTGGGATATTTCCCGCCAAAGGCGGAAGAGCCTACAGAAATAACGTGCCTTCTCGAGTTACCTTGCAGGAAAACCATGCGGCCTGATTGGGATTCTTACTTCATGAAAATTGCCTACGCCGTCTCGGAGCGCAGCACCTGCGATCGCGCCTTCGTTGGCTGCGTGCTGGTGCTGGACAAGCGCATTTTGACGACGGGATTCAACGGTTCGCCGACCGGGCAGGCCCACTGCGACGAGGTGGGGCATCTGATGATCGATAACCACTGCGTGCGCACCATTCACGCCGAGACAAATGCCATCATCCAGGCCGCCCTGCACGGGATTTCGACCCGCGGGGCCACCTGTTACGTGACGCATTTTCCGTGTATTAACTGCACCAAGGTGTTGATCAACGCCGGTATCGTCCGCCTGGTGTACAGCAGCGCTTATCGAACCGATCCTAATTCGGCGGATTTCCTGCAAGCGGCCCATATCGACGTTTGCCAGTTGACGGCTGTCAGCTGACGTCCAGCATGATGCGGAAGCGCCGGGTCAACTCGCTCAAGATGGCCACGGCCATTTCGGTGTCCGTCTTGAGCAGCGACATGAAGTCCCAGCGCACCAGGGCCAGGCAGCGTGTGGTTTGAGTGGTGACGACGGAAGCCGTGCGCGGCCCCTCGTCGATCAGGGCCATTTCACCAAAAAAGTCACCGGGGCCGAAGGTGTTGACGACGATCTGTTCGCCGTTGGCGTGCGTGCGGATGGCCTCAGCAGCGCCGTCAATGACGACGAACAGCCCGATGCCATTTTCGCCCTGTTTGACGATCGGTGTCCCAGCAGGATATTCACGTGGAACGGCAATGCAGGCCAGGTTGTGCAACTGGCGGCTGCTGAGTTGGTGAAACAAGGGGATCTTGGCTAAGGTAAGGGTAGTTTCTTTCTCGTTCATCGGAAGTCCTGGCCTTTCACGAAACAAGGTAAGCGGGTGATGTATGCTCAGTGTACCTTCGGCCGCTGAAAAACGGCCCCGGTGATCGGGCAGTTTTTCGCCGGCCAACCGGCCAAGTTTGCCGCTGTCCGCCCGGACAGGTTGGCCCGGTTCGGTGACATGCGCTGGCTATAAGTCTAACCCGCATAAAACAGAGCCATGCTTTGCTTGTACTCACTTTAGAAAGATCGGCTTGGAGGCCTCATGACCGTTGACTCAGAAAACGACATTCAATCTCTGAAAGCGATTGGCCGCATCTGCGCGCAGACGCTCAAAAAAATGATGCAGGCCGTTCGGCCGGGCATCTCGACGCGTGAACTCGACCATATTGGGGGTGCGTTGTTGAAAGCCGAAGGCGCACGTTCGGCGCCCCAAATTACCTACAATTTCCCCGGCGCCACCTGCATCAGCGTTTCGCCGGTGATCGCCCACGGCATTCCTGACGAGACGGTTCTCAAGGCAGGCGATCTGATTCATATCGACGTTTCGGCCGAACTGGACGGCTACTTTGCCGATACGGGTGCTTCGCTGGTCGTTTCGGCAAAGCGGCCCCAAGTGGAGCGCCTGCTCGAGGCGACCAAGGCCGCACTGTGGAAAGCGCTTCGTGCGGCCCGGGCAGGGCAGCGCCTCAACGCCATCGGCCAGACTGTCTTCAAAGAAGCCAGACAAAGGGGTTTCAACGTGATTTACGACCTGACCGGGCACGGCATCGGCCGCCGGCTGCACGATCAGCCCGCGGAAATTCTCAATTTTCACAACCCACAGGATTCGCGCGTGTTGAACGATGGGCTGGTGCTGGCTATCGAACCCTTCCTGACCACCGGCCGCGGCCGGGTGGTCGAGGGGCGCGATGGTTGGGCCTTGCGTACCGTCGATGGCGCCGTGGCTGCCCAATTCGAACACACGGTGATCGTCACCAAAAACAAGCCGGTCATCCTTACGCTCTGAAGTTTTCACCGGTTTCCATGCCTCGATCGTCTTGCATGGTTGGCCCCTCTGCCAAGGCAGGAGGCCAGCCTTCTTCTGCGCCTTCCGCTCTTGTGCAAAGGACTTTGGCGGCGAATCAGAAGCGCTTTCCTTACGTAGGGTAGTTCCGTATTCCCGGGGGGATTTTCCTGATATGGTTTGCCAGGCTGGTTCGGTAAGATAGAAATAGAAATAAACTGTAACTTCTCAACAAAGCGGGGTGCGGGGTGTTTTAACACCCCTTTCCCCTTCTTTTTTAGGAGAGACAATAAATTCTGGGTCTTCCGGGTTGAGCGTGAGGCATCCCTTTCACGGCGAAGCCGGGAGAGCCTAAATTCTTATCGAAAGGAAAGCAGATGGCGAACTACAGCAATGCAATGGGGCAAAGCGGCGGCATCGTCGTGCGCGATTACCGGGAATCCGGTTTGCCGAAACCGTTCAGCCAAAAATTAGACAGGGGCGGTTCATCTGCGAAACTGCCCGCCGTGAGCTTCGACAAGCTTGCCCGCCGCCTGGGCTGGTTCAGCCTGGTGCTGGGCGTAGCGGAAATTTTCCTCTCTCGTTCCATTTTGCGCTGGCTGGGGCTGCGTAAAAAGCAAAATGTTCTCGTTCGCTTGTTGGGGGTGCGTGAGATTCTTCAGGCGTTTTTCACCTTTATGCAGGGGCGGCCTTCCCGTGCAACCCAATGGCGCCTGGCCGGCGACGTGCTGAACCTTGGCCTGCTGTTGGCCGGCTTTGTGGCCGGGCGTGCAAAGAAATTGCGCCTCGGACTGGTCGCTGCCCTGATCGCCGGGGCGACGGCCCTCGATATCCTGACGGCCGCAAAGCTCCGGCGTAAAAACCAGGAAGAGAAACGCGCCAGCATGGTAACGGAAGAAACGCTGCACGGCCAGAAAGCAGACGGCCGTTTTCAGGTCCAAAAGAGCATTACTATCAACCGTTCGGCAGAAGAAATTTACCGCTTCTGGCGCAACTTCGAGAACTTGCCGCGCTTTATGCAGCACCTGGAACGCGTCGAAGTCATCGACGACAATCTCTCGCATTGGGTGGCGAAGGCCCCGGCCGGTTCTCACGTGCGTTGGGATGCGAGAGTTACCGAAGACCGCCCCAACGTCTCGATCGCCTGGGAGGCGATGCCCGATTCCGACGTTCAGAATTCGGGACGTGTCCAGTTTGAGCCCCGTTCCAATGGCCGCGGCACGGTAGTGCGGGTGAAGATCGCGTACTCGCCACCCGGTGGCGCCGTGGGCAGGGCGGTTGCCCGGCTCTTTGGCGAGGAACCCGGCCAGCAGGTTACAGGCGACCTCCGGCGTTTGAAGCAAGTGCTGGAAACCGGCGAAGTGGTCCGTTCGGATGGCAGCCCGGAGGGTTATGGCCAAAAGATGATGCGACCGGCGCAGCCGATGCCTGAGAATCCCGACGACTTACAGCCCCTCATGCCCATAAAGGCGCAAAAGCGCATCCTCATGCCCTGAGAGGCAGGATGTAGATGCAAGGTACCGGAAAGGACTTTGGAGATGAAAGCAGTTTGTTGGCAGGGCCGTGGAAACGTGCAGGTAGACGACGTGCCCGACCCGAAAATTTTGAACGCTCGTGACGTGATTGTGCGCGTCACTTCGACGGCGATTTGCGGTTCCGATTTGCATCTGTATGACGGTTTCATTCCGACGATGCAAAAAGGAGATATTTTAGGCCACGAGTTCATGGGAGAAGTGGTGGAAGTGGGCCGCGCCATCGAGAATCTGGCCGTTGGTGACCGGGTTGTCGTCCCCTGTGCGATTTCCTGCGGTCACTGCCAGGCTTGTGAGAGGCAGGACTTCTCGCTGTGTGAGAACTCCAACCCCAACGGTTGGTTGGGTGAAAAGATGCTCGGCCACGCAACGGCCGGTTTTTTCGGCTACTCGCATTTGATGGGTGGCTATGCCGGTGGTCAGGCCGAGTATGCCCGCGTTCCTTTTGCCGATATCGGCCCGATGAAGGTGCCCGAAGGGCTGACCGACGAGCAGGTGCTCTTCCTGTCGGATATTTTTCCGACCGGGTACATGGGCGCGGAAATGTGCAATATTCAACCCGGCGATACAATTGCCGTGTGGGGCTGCGGCCCCGTCGGGCAGTTTGCTATCCGCAGCGCCTTTCTGCTGGGCGCCGAACGGGTGATTGCCATCGACCAGGTGCCGGAGCGGATGCGCATGGCAGCGGCAAGCGGTGCCGAAGTCCTGGGCTTCAACGAAGTCAACGTGCTCGATGCGCTGAGAGAGATGACGGGGGGACGTGGCCCGGATGCCTGTATCGACGCGGTAGGCATGGAAGCGCGCGGGCACGGGCCGATTTACCTGTACGACCGCACCATGCAGGCGATGCGCACAACGTTCGACCGCCCCAGCGCGCTGCGTGAAGCCATTCTTGCCTGCCGCAATGCGGGGACGGTTTCTGTGCTCGGCGTCTACGCCGGCTTTGTCGATAAATTCCCCATGGGCGCGGTGATGAACCGCAGCCTGACGATCCGCTCGGGCCAGGTGCACGTACAGCGCTATATGCGTTCGCTGTTGCAGTACATCGAAAGCGGTGCACTCGACCCGAGCTTCGTGGTCACCCACCGCATGAGCCTGACGCAGGCGCCGGATGCTTACCGGATTTTCCGCGACAAGCTCGACGAGTGCGTGAAGGTCGTCCTGAAACCCTGAGAGCGGTTCAATCTTCTTTTTTGCCGCAGTATTGGAAGGCCCGTGCCGTATGGCCGTTCATGGTGAGCACGTCGACATAAGTGATGTCGATGGTGGCAAAATCTGCCAGCAAGTGGGTGATCCAATCTATGGCATGGTGCCGGAAAATGCCCCCTTCATCCAGGCGGAAGACGCCGTACGTGCCAAACTCATCGGTGTGGCGGACGTAGCGCTGCCGGTTGCGTTCGTCGGTTTGCAGCGGATAGTCGGCAATATACAAAATTCCCCCGAGGCGCAGCAGCCGGCCAAGTGAGGCGATCAGTTGCTTCTGCGCCTCGTCCGATGGGATGCACGTCAGCACGGCGATCAGCAGGATGGCGTCGAAGGTGCCGGCAGGGTAGGGGAGGTCGGCGGCGGCGCCTACTTCGAAGGATAACTGGGGGTTGATCTGCCGGGCGCGGCGAATCATTTCGGCGGACGAATCGACGCCGACGGGGCGGGAAAAGCCAAACTCGGCAAGCTGCTGGCAAACGCGCCCGTAACCGCAGCCGTAATCGAGGATTTTGCTTTCGAGCGGCAAATAGGCGTTCAGTAAAGGCAAATCGACCGGCAGCGAGAACGTTTTCGCCTCGGCGACGCTGTCCCAGTAAGCGGTTTGCCTGCCTGCGTCCGAAGGTTTTGCTTCCATGCCCGGCTCACTTTCCTCTTCTTTTTGAGAAGATGTTTTTTTGGGCCTCCCGGTTTCAACAGGATGTGCGATTGGGTGCTTCGCACCCATCCGCACTCCAAATCTGGGACATTTCCCACCAAAGGTGGGTGGGCCCTTTTTCGAAGAACTTGCGCCATGCAGGAAGTCTATCAGAACGCGGAGCGGCAAGCAAGATGAATTCTTAAGGGTCTTCCGGGTTTAGCAGCCTGTCGGAGAAGACTTCGGAAGTCTTAACGTGGGGTCTCTCCGACACCCGCTAGCACACCAGGCCGGGGTGCAGGAGGGTGTAGGTGTCGTCGTTTACCAGCACAACAACCCCTTCTTCGCACAGGAAGTTTTCGATGACCGGCCCGACCGGGATGCCCAGTTGAATGGTGTGCGCGATCTGCGTGTGGCAGAGTGTGAACAGATAGACATCCTGGTCGGCATCCGCCGCCAGGGTCATCAGCCGCACCGGGCCTTTGATCTCCCAGCCGGTATCCAGGGCCGCCAGCAGCAGGAGGTAATCTTGCGGCAAGGGCGAGGGGTAGATCGGTTCCTGTAGCCGGTTCCAAAGAATTTCATGATGAAGTGTGTCGGTCGATAACATAAAACCTGCCTTTCGAAGATCAGGACATGCCTGGCTTTGCCAGGGATTTGAAGATGCAGTACCCCTCATTTTCTCTGTCTGGGGCGGCGTTGGTAAATATCGGCTGCAAAAGTCGAAAACAGCACAACCACGCAGACGATTACAAAAAGGGTATTCATGGGCTTTTCCTTGTTTTGTTTGTCAGCCACCGGATGAAGACGATCGCTTCGTTCGTGTTGCGCCGGAAACAGATGTCTTCGACAAGGCCGCTTTGGCCGGCCCAACAGGGCCGATTGTCTTTGCTGTTGAAACCGACCAGGCTGCCGGCGTTCACCTTTTGCCCGGCGGATAAAGGACAGGTTTCAGCGTTCAAGATATAGCCAAAAAGAATGTTCATAAGGTCAATAGCCTGTTTGGCTTTAATAGCATACCCCCGGATGGTTATCAAACTAATAACAGTGGTTTAAGATTATGTAAAAGATATCTTTTCCTTTGCGTCTTGCAGGGTCGTTTGGTTGTCTGATGCCTCAATCTGCTCGGAAGGAGGTAATTCATCGTTTTCTGCTATGTTTAAATACGCGTACAACGCTTCCAATGTAGCAAAGCTCCGTCGAGAACCATCAAGTGGACTGATCAGGCTGGCGTACCAAGGTGTGTTGGCATTGGTGCGCCAAAGGCGCAACAAGTAAGAACGATAGTTGGGATTGGAGGGAATTGCCATAGCGTCACCTGGATGTACTGATGAACTCGAGTGAACACACCTGGCAAGGCTTTGTCATGGGTAATATGCAGAGCCTGCCAGGTGTTTGGAGCGATACTGAGATAGCTTGTTCCGGTCGTTTACTTTAACTCGCAGGCGGTCAGGGGGATGGTATCGCCATACGAGGTTGTCGTCAGCACCAGGCCGACGCCATCGGCGTAGTAGTGCTGCACCTGATAGTTGGCCGGCATCAGGTTACCGGCCACGTTCATTTTCAGGTCGCCTTCGACGACGGCCACATTGGGATAGCTGTGCCCGTTGACCTGCTTGGTGACGCCGACTTCTTTGACGGTCATGGTGAGGATATTGTCGATCGTGTTGGCCTTATACTTAATCTCCCAGCTATCGCCGACCTTGAGGCCGTCTTTGAGTATGAGTTGGAAGTTGCCGGCTTCGTAGTTGTCGGCCCAGTAAGCATCGCCGTCTTTGCGTACGAGTTGCGGCCGGTCGAGGTTGGAGGTCTTCATCGTGAATATATTTCCATCTACACCGGTGACGGCATTCGTGTAGTTGCTGCCGTCTTTCATTGTGTAGGTCCAGCAGTTGCCAACGGTAAGGGGGTAGTATGTGGTCATTGAATAAGCTCCTTCTTGTGAAATGGGTTTAGAATCGCTGTCGCACGATCACCGGCAGGTAGACGGTGAAGGAAGCGGCGTTCATTGCTTGGGCATCGCGGGGTAGCCCGGTGGCTATATGCCGAGGGCGACCTTGCGAAAGTCGGTAGGGTGGATTTTGACCGGTACACTCAAGCCGGGATGGAACTGTTGGACATCATCGCTTGGGAGTGTGATTTGGATGGTCGTCTGGTAAGGCGCGCCGCCCGGCGGGTAGACTTCCAGGGTGAAAGCTACCTGCCGATGGCCGCGTGCGGTGACGCCCATCTGCCGGGCGCTGAGAATCTCGGCATGCGCCGGCAAGCCGTGCCTGCGGATGATAGCATTCGTGCCGAAGCGCTTGATCGCAAACCAGGTGAAGAAAACGGCCACGACGAGGACAATCAACAGCAGGGCCAGGCCTGCCGGACTCTTGAGGAACGATCCGTAGTGGGTAGGCATAGGCGAACTCCCGTTGCAGGCAACCTCTCAACGCGTCACCAACGGCAGATAAACGCCGTAGGACGCTGCGTTACGATCGATGTCGTAGGCCTGGCCGGCGGTGTAGGGCAGGCCGCTGAGCGGGTTGCCGTCTTCATCTGCGATGGAGGCGGTTGCGGGCACGTCGAGACGCAGTTGGCCGCTGCCCGTGCCGGTGCTGACGGTGACGGTGTAGACCGCCCCCGAGCCGCTGACACCGCTGACGGCCGCGCCGCCGAGCGCGCCGGCGGTGTGCAGGGCGAAGTCGGCGGCGTCCACACCGTTGACGGCTTCGGAGAAGGCCACGGCAAAACGCACGCTGGCCGCGCCGGTGGGGTTGGGGTCGAGGCGGGTGATGGCGGTGACGACCGGCAAGGGTTGGTCGACGGTGTAACTTTCGCCCGCCGTGTAGGGCAGGCTGCTGAGGGGGTTGCCGGTCAGATCGCGGATGGCGGCACCGGCGGGCACGTCGAGGCGCAGCGCGCCGACGCCCGCACCCGTGGCCGCGGTGACAGTGTAGGCGGTGCCCGACCCGCTGACGGCGGTAACGGCTGCTCCGCTGAGCGTGCCATCGCTGTACAGGCTAAATTCGGTGGTGGCAACATTGGTAACAGCTTCGGAAAAGGTCACGACAAAACGCACGCTGGCCGCGTCGGTGGGGTTGGGGTCGAGGCGGGTGATAGCCTGGACGGTGGGCAGGCTTGCATAGAAGTAGGCTGCCCCCTGGTTATCGTTGCTGTCCACGGTAGCGCTGGGTGCGCCGACCAGCAGGGTCTCGGTGGAGAGCGCCACGGCATAGCCGAACTTGTCGTCGGCAAGCCCATCGCTGGCGCTGATCTTTTGTTCTTCCCAGCCGTTTGCGCTGCGCCTGAAGGTATAGGCCGCGCCCTGGGTGGTGTTATCGGCGAGGTCGGCGCGGTAGGCGCCCACCAGGGCCGTGTCGCCGGCAATCGCCACGTCATAGCCAAAATTATCGTACGCGACGCCATCGGAGGCGGTCAGGGTGACGGGTTCGCTCCAGGCAGCATCGGCGTAGGTGAAGGCGTAGGCCGCACCCTGGTCGCTTGTGGTACCGATGTCGGCGGCGTGGGCCCCTACCAGGGCGGTATTGCCGTTCAGGTCCACGGCGTGGCCGAAGCGATCTTCTTGCGCTCCACCTTGGGCCAGCAAGGCCGGCGTGCTCCACCCGCCTTGCCCATTGTGGGTGACGATGTAGACCGCACCCCGGCTATCGTCAACACCATCGGCGCCGATCAGGGCCGTGTCACCGTCAACGGCCAGCGAGCGCCCGAAGTACTCGTAGGCCAGGCCGCCCGTGCGGCTCAAGGCGACCGGGGCTTGCCAGGCGGTGTCGCTGCGGGTAAATGCATACACGACGCCCTGGTAATAGTTGCTGCCGACATCCCGGTAAGGGGCGCCGACCAGGGCAATCTCGCCGGAGATGTCCACGCTGTAGGCGAACTTGTCGCCGGTGAGCAGGCCGTCTACGGTCAGAGCCGCCTCGAACTGGCATTCCCCTCTGGCGAGGTCGCAGGCAAAGACACAGGCGCGATTGGCATCCGGGGCGCCAACCAGGGCCGTGCCACCGTCCAGCGCCACGCTGCTGCCGAAGTTATCTCCGGCCGTGCCGTCCGGGTCGGTGAGGTAGCCGGTTTGCTGCCAGGAGCGGCCCTTACGGGCAAAGACATAGACGCTGCCCTGTTGCGTGTTCGGGCCGACCGCTTCATCGGGCACGCCGATCAAGGCCAGGTCGCCGTCGACGGCCACGGCGTGGGCGAAGTGATCGTTGGGGGTTCCATCGGAGGCGATCCAGCGCGTCTGCTGTGCCCAGGCGTTGCCGCTGCCGGTGAAGGCGTAGGCCGCACCCATCATTCCATTGCCTTTGACCGCCCCGATCAGGGCGATATCGCCATCCAGCGCCACCGCAGCGCCAAAGAAGCTCCCTAGAGAAGCATCTGCCGCAACCAGCTTGGCCTGCCGGCTCCAGGCGTTGCCGCTGCGGGTGAAAACGTAAAACGCACCCCCTCTGTCACCATCGAGCTTTGCCCGGCTAGCGCCCACCAGGGCAGTGTCGCCGTCCAGCGCCAGGCTGCTGCCAAAACCGTTGAATGTATCCCCTTCCTCAGAAACCAATACTTGCGGCTCGCTCCACGTGCTGCCGCTGCCGGTAAAGGCGTAGGCCACGCCGGTAATATAGGCGGGGGCTATACCAACCAGGGCGGTTTCGCCATCCAGCGCCAACGAATAGCCAAACTGCTCGCTGGCCCGGCCGTTGGGTGCAACCAGCTTGTGCTGCCACTCCCACTGGCCGCCTGCGTCGTGGGTGAAGACGTGAACGGAGCCTTGATCCTTGTTTGACCCGATGTCATCGTATGGGGCGCCGACCAGGGCCGTGTCGCCGTCCAGCCTCACCGAAAAGCCAAACTGATCGCCTGCTGCGCCGTCGTAAGCCGTCAAGTGGTCGGTTTGCTCCCAGGTGCTGTCCTGGTAGGTGAAGATATAGGCTGCGCCATAGTAATTCGTTCCCGAATACCAAAGTCGCGCCCCGACCAGAATGGTGTTGCCGTAGATGTCCACCGCAGAACCAAATTCGGCCGCATATGTGCCCCCAGCGCCGGAAAGCTCCTGGCGCAGGCTCCAGGCCTCGCCGCTGCGTACAAAGACATAGACAGCCCCTTGACTGCTATATGCGTAGGTTGCTCCGACAACGGCCGTATCCCCAGACAGCGCCACGGCCCGGCCAAAATCGTCCCCGGCCGCGCCAGCTTCGTCCACCAGGCGCGCCTGCTGGTGCCAGGCGTTGCCCTGGCGCACGAAGACATAGGCAGCGCCTTGTCTTTGGTGGCCGTCGACATCTTCGTACGGTGCGCCGACGATGGCGGTCTCTCCCGATACATCGACCGCATAGCCGAAGCCATCCGCTTCTGCTTGCGCCTGCCCGGCGATGAGCTTTTGTTCGGCGTAGATCAGCGGGTCGATGGTGATGGGGTAGGCGGCATTGCGGTCGTCGACGATGATGCTGACCTGGCCAGCGGCGTAAGCCATGCGCGCCTCGAGCGGCGTGCCGGCGGCGTCCCAGGCGAAGAGATGATCGTAGCGCAGGGCCTGGCCGCCGGGGGAGGTAAAGGAAAGCCCGCCGCCGTTGGCGTCGGCGCTGGCGGCCAGTCCACCGGTGACGGCCAACTGCACGGTGAGCGGCCCCTCGCCGGGCGGGGCCTGGCGGAGGGTGAAGCCCTGTTCGACGCCGAGGGGGGTGTGGCGGTACCATTCGGTGAGGTTGCCGCGGCGGTATTCGAGGCGCTCTGCGGCCTGGGCGATCTCGGCGGGCGCCGGGCGGGCGAGCGAGCCGGGGCGTCCCAGCCCGGTCAGCGCCAGGCCCCAGGACAGGTCTGCGGCGCTGGCGTGCAGGCCGTCGGCGCCGAAGGTGACCTCCAACCCGGCCAGGTGGGCCTGGTAGCCCGTGGATGTGTGGGTGAAGGGCCGGGCAGTTGAGTCCAGAAAGGCGCGCAGCAGATCGCCGGGCATGGCCTGCGATGCATCTGCCGCGGCGGGATGGCCACCGGGATTGGCCTCGACCACCGGTGCGCCAGCCTGCGCCGACAGGCCGGCCAACAAGGTAAGGATCAGAACGAGAGAAAGAAAACGTGAAAACATTTTTGCTCCTGGTTGATTACGTGTGGGGTACGCAAATTTTCGAGTCATTCGGCAGGTATTGCAAGGCGATACAGTCGCCGATGTGGTATTTATCGAAGATGTGCTCACCTTCGTTGGTGTGGAGAACGATGCGCCCTGAATCGAGCTTGAAGGCGTAGGAGATGAAATACTTGGGGGCGCCGTGCGCATCTTTCGCCTCCCAGCGCCCGAAGACCAGCCCATCTGCCCGGCGCCCGGATAGACGCAGCCACAACCGTTTCAGGGCACCCTCCATGCCAAAAAGCAGCATGACCAGCCCACCCAGGGCGAAGGCCAGTGCGCCGCCAAGCGGGGCCAGCCTTGACCATAAAGAGGGCGGCGTGAATTCGGCCGCAACGGCGCTGATACGCGGCCGTTGGGCTGCGTAGACGATTTCGATCGCTTGCCCGAGGTGCAGATCGGCATAATACGCCGCCGAAACGGTATCGTAGCCGTCGAACGTGGTTGCGAAGCCATATTGTGGGGCCACGTATCGATAGTAGACTTCGTAGCCGGTCGAATCGCCGCCCGCCTCAACGCTGAGATGGGTAATGGTGGCGCTGGCGGCAACCGGCTGGCGCGCAAGCGTGGCGGAATCATCGAACCAGTGAACTGTCCCCATCATCAGTGCGAAAACCGGGCTCAGGCAGAACGTCCACAGCAGGCCAATCCATAAAAACGTTTTCGAAGTTTTCCGCGTGGGCGGCGGCCAGGGACATTCCAGGTCACGGTATTCGGGCGCCAGGTCGTCGGGTGCCGGGGTAGGCGGCGATGCAGGCACTGTGGTGGCAAGGTCCAGCAGCCAGTTCCCGCAATAGGCGCAAGACTGGGACGCCACCCCGGCCTGGATGGGTGCGCCGCATTGTGGGCAGGAGCTTGGTAAGTTCGTATTCATCGAAAAATCTTCAGCGTTCGGCAAAGAGCCGCCCAGCGGACGGCCAGGTTCCTCACTCTGGGGGGCCTGGTTACGGAGAGGCCTTGCGAACCAGCGGCAGGTAAATGCTGGCGGAGGGCGCGGCCCGCTTGACGAAATAGGTTTCACCCGCCGTGTAGGGCAGGCCGGTGAGGGGGAAGCCAATCTGGTCGGTAACGGAGGCGGTTGTGGGCACGTCGAGGCGCAGTTGGCCGCTGCCCGTGCCGGTGCTGACGGTGACGGTGTAGACCGCCCCCGAGCCGCTGATGCTGCTGACGGCCGCGCCGCCGAGCGTGTCGGCGGAGTGCAGGGCGAAGTCGGCGGCGTCCACGCCGCTGACGATCTCGGAGAAGGCCACGCGGTAGCGCACGGCGGCCGCGCCGGTGGGGTTGGGGTCGAGGCGGGTGATGGATTGGACGGCGGGCGGTACGTCCAGCGGGTCGAATTCGTCGGCGCCCAGGTCGGGGGCCGCGCCGGCCGGCAGGGGCCGCGGATCGCCGTCGATGTCGGTGTCGCTGGCGGCGTCCACGCCGGCGTCGATGGCGGCGGAGCCTGCGGTCAGGTGGAAGTTGCCGGCCGCAGGGTTGAGGAAGGCCGGGTCACCCCAGACGTTGACCGTGCCGGTCAGGATCGTGCCGCTGCCGCCCCAGTCTGTGGCGTTGGCCCACTCGCCGGCGCCCCACAGGGTGCCTTCGAGCGAAACCACGATGGGTGCGGTAACGCTGATGCCCAGCGTGTGCCCGGCGAGGATCGTGTTGGTGAAAGCCGCCGTCGAGTATGAAAAGACATAGATGCCGTACGCGCCGGGGTTGGCGGCGATCGTGTTGTGGCTGGCCTGTGCTGCGCTGCTCAAGAAGACGACCGCCGCGCTGCGTGCAGAACCTGTCTGGTTGTTGGCGATGACGTTGTTGGTGACGGCCAGCGAGGAACAGCCCATGAAAAAAATCGCCCCGGCCTCATAGCTGCGGTTGCCGGTGATGACGTTGCGCGCCAGGGTCAGGCTCGAGTAGCGAGCTTCGATAGCGCCACCTTCATTGGCTGTATCATTATTGATAAAGGAATTGCCTACAATTTGAGCCTGCGCCTGAGTGATCTCGATTGCACCTCCATAACCTCCCCTGACAGGGCCAAAACTATTCCCCTTGCCGTTCTTTTCGAAGTAGCTGGCGCGCAGCAACAAAGAACCTGCACCACCATCACCGAGAAAGTACAACCCTGAAGCATGCCAGGCATCGTTCTCGAAGAAGGTGCAGTTGGAAACAGTCACGGCGAGGGTATGCGAAATCGCCAATCCGCCGCCATAGCCACTCTCAACTGCTTGAGAACTGTTGCCGCGAAACGTGGTGCCTTCGATTTCCAACAGCCCTTCTTCCACAAAAGCGCCCCCGCCGTAAGCATACCGGTTGGCAGTGTCATACGCATCTACGGCGTTGCTGTAGAATTCTGTATCTCGAATGGTCAGCTCGACACCGTGAGCGTACAGCCCTGCTCCCCACAGCGTATCTACGCCGTTGACGATGTGCAGGCCATCCAGCGTGACGGCCAGGCCGCTGCCCACGAAGATCACGCGCCGCTGGCCCTGCCCGTCGAGGGTGGTGGTATAGGCAGCCGGGTCGCGCAGGATCGGGCCGGTGGCGGCGCCGTCCCAGCCGCCGTACAGCGAGACGCTTTTGGCGAGCGAGACCACGGCCGGGCCGCTGCCGGCGTACGTACCATGCGAAAGGTAAATGCGATCCCCGGGGGCGGCGGTGGCCAGGGCCGCAGCGAGCGTGCAGGGCGCGGCCTGCGAGCAGTCGCCGGCGCCGCCGGGCGCGGCAAACCAGGCACCGCCCGCAGCCCGGACGGGCAGCGGAGCAGCGTGCAAAAAGGCCAGCAGGCCCGCCAGGAGCAGGTTTCCGAGAATCAGGGGAATAAGAGCTTTGGCGTTCATCTTTTTCTCCTCAATCTTGCGCTCAAGCCGGTACTCAAACCAGCGAACAACATTGCCAATCCGACCAGGACGATGGCGATGGCTATCCCGATCAGGAGCAAACGACTCTGCATCGATGGGGCAACGTATTCGGCTGCCGCGGCGCTGGCGCTGGGCATATCGGCTGCATATACGATTTCGATTTGTTGCCCCACGGCAAGCTCGTCATAATAGCCAGGCGAGATCCAGTGGCGATCTTCAAAAATCGTGGGGACGCCATCCTGGAGCGCCGTAAACTGGTAATACACGACGGGTTCGTGGGCGGCATCGATCAACTCCATTTTCAGGGCGGTGACGGTGCCGGTCGTGGTCAGCGGCTGGCGTGCAATCACGTAGGAATCTTGAAACCAGAAGGCGCCGATCAGCACGGGTACAAGAAGGAAGCTCACGCAGATCCATACCAGGCCAAAAATCAACAGAAGCATTGCCACTCTCCCCGATCCAGAAGGCGGGGGATGTTCCGGGCGACGATCGGCGACGGGAAAAACGTTCGGGGCAGAGATGGGGGCAGAAATGGCCGGGGCAACAGGCCGAACATCGGCGGGTTGGCCCGGCACAGGCTGCGTCGTCGGCAAGGCAGTGTTGCAGTAGATGCAACGATCGGAGGCGCCCCCTTGCGGGGATGGCGCACCACATCGTGGGCAATAGGTTTGTTGGCTGGCTGTCGTCATGGAAAGGCTTTTATCCTTTGTCTGGATATAAAAAACATATTGGAAACTACAAAACTACTCTTCCGGTAGCTTCTCCATTACGTGAGGTGTGGGGTGTTTTGCATGCTCAAAACACCCCACTTTCCTCATCTTTTCGAGGAGATACTTTTTCAGTATACAAAGTGCGCGTCCGAAAAGCGTCCGAAAGCGGACCCGCAAAAGTGGGCATCAGGCGCCTTTGAGAAGGAGTCTCGGACGCTTTTCGGTCACCAGGTTTGTACAATGACGAGGACACATGAATGTGTAACTCCACAAACGAAAGGATTTGGAACAATGAAAATGAAAAGTTTCTGCTTGGTTTTCTTGCTGGTACTGCTTGCAGCCGGCATCGCCAGCAAGGCAGGCGGGGCGCAGGCGCTCCCGGCTGCGCCGCTGGGCACGGGCTTCACCTACCAGGGGCAGATCAAGGGCGCCGGCCAACCCCTGAGGGCCACCTGTGACCTGCGCTTTACGCTGTGGGACGCTGCCGCCGCCGGCACGCAGATCGGGAGCGAAAGCCTGGCCTGCTGCGTCCACACGCCGGCGCTACGGGTGAAGACGTAGGCCGAACCCTGGTTGGCGTTCCCGTTAATGTCGTCATAAGGCGCCCCGACCAGGGCCGTGTTTTCGTACACGGCCACCGAATAACCGAATTGGTCCTCGGCATCGCCACCGGCGATGACCTTCTGCTCGGCGTAAATCAGCGGGTCGATGGTGATGGGGTAGGTGGCGGCATGGTCGTCGACGGTGATGCTGACCTGGCCAACGGCGTAAGCCATGCGCGCCTCGAGCGGCGTGCCGGCGGCGTCCCAGGCGAAGAGATGGTCGTAGCGCAGAGCCTGGCCGCCGGGGGAGGTAAAGGAAAGCCCGCCGCCGCTGGCGTCGGCGCTGGCGGCCAGTTCACCGCGGACAGCCAACTGCACGGTGAGCGGCCCCTCGCCGGGCGGGGCCTGGTGGAGGGTGAAGCCCTGTTCGACGCCGAGGGGGGTGTGGCGGTACCATTCGGTGAGGTTGCCGCGGCGGTATTCGAGGCGCTCTGCGGCCTGGGCGATCTCGGCGGGCGCCGGGCGGGCGAGCGAGCCGGCGCGTCCCAGCCCGGTCAGCGCCAGGCCCCAGGACAGGTCTGCGGCGCTGGCGTGCAGGCCGTCGGCGCCGAAGGTGACCTCCAACCCGGCCAGGCGGGCCTGGTAGCCGGCGGGGGTGTGGGCGACGGGCCGAGCGGTCGAGTCCAGAAAGGCGCGCAGCAGATCGCCGGGCATGGCCTGCGATGCATCTGCCGCGGCGGGATGGCCGCCGGGCTTGACTCTGGCCGCCGGTGTGCTAACAGGCGCCGCCGTGCCGGCCGACAAGATAAGGATCAGAACGAGAGAAAGAAAACGTGAAAACATTTTGGGTCCTTGCGATATGGGAGGCCGCTGTCCATTTTTGGGAACGAAAAATTTCGAGTCGTGCGGCAGGTACGTACTGCGACAGGGTCGATGATGGCTGTGAAAAGCACCATCAAGAGCACGCTGCAACAGCAGAGGCCCAGGCTCAACGCGACGCCCCAGGTGGTGACCAGTCCGGAGTTATCGATAATCCTTTCGAAATCCTTTCCTCATTGGCCGGCGGGCAGGTTCCCTGCCGTGTGCAGGCTTGCGATGGCCTTTGCCAGGCCGATCCATATCATCAACACGCCGGGCGGGGTAAAGCAGGCCCCGAGGCCACCCAAGATAAAGCCCACGAGTGTTTGGGGAGGATTGAGGTCACTTTGCAACTCGGAAACGGACGGGTCCGAGGCCAGGTACACGACTTCAATCCCTTGCCCGATTTCCAGCCTGTCGTACTGGATCAACGAGGTGCTATCGCTGCCGCTATAGCTGCGCGGGTCGCCGTTGTAGGAGGCCAGAAAGCGGTAGCGGACGCGGTATTGGGTCGTATCCCCTTGCGCTTCCACTTCCAGCCCGGTAATCACGGCGGTTACCGTCTGGCCTTCGTCGACGAAGCGTTGATAGTCGCCGCTTTCTTTGACGTAGACACCCACTCCGATGGCGACGAAGATCAGCGCAAAAAGCGTCCAGGCGCTGCCGTAGAGCAGCAGGAAACACGCTGCCGATCGGGGCGAGCGGTCGGGTAAAGCTATGGCGGCGCCGGTGGGTGCTATAGTCATGGCTGTTTCGAGCGAGGTGTTGCAGGACGGGTATTGCAAGACCGGCGCCGGGACGGCAGCGTGCATTGTGGGTATTGGATCAGCATCGGATTCACAGTAAAAGGTGAGGCTTCCTACGGAGAGACTTTGCAGACCAGCGGCAGGTAGATGGTTGACGGGAAAGCGAGGGCCTCGACAGTATAAACTTCGCCGGCGGTGTAGGGCAGGCCGGTGAGGGGGAAGCCAATCTGGTCGGTAACGGAGGCGGTTGTGGGCACGTCGAGACGCAGTTGGCCGCTGCCCGTGCCGGTGCTGACGGTGACGGTGTAGACCGCCCCCGAGCCGTTGACGCCGCTGACGGCCGCGCCGCCGAGCGTGCCGGTGGTGTGCGGGGCGAAGTCGGCGGCGTCCACGCCGCTGACGATCTCGGAGAAGGCCACGCGGTAGCGCACGGCGGCCGCGCCGGTGGGATTGGGGTCGAGGCGGGTGATGGATTGGACGGCGGGCGGTACGTCCAGCGGGTCGAATTCGTCGGCGCCCAGGTCGGGGGCCGCGCCGGCCGGCAGGGGCCGCGGATCGCCGTCGATGTCGGTGTCGATGGTGGCGTCCACGCCGGCGTCGATGGCGGCAGAGCCTGCGGTCAGGTGGAAGTTGCCGGCCGCGGGGTTGAGGAAGGCCGGGTCACCCCAGACGTTGACCGTGCCGGTCAGGATCGTACCGCTGCCGCCCCAGTCGGCAGCGTTGGCCCACGCGCCGGCGCCCCACAGGGTGCCTTCGAGCGAGGCCGAGGCGGTGACGCTGATGCCGACCGTGTGCCCGGCGAGGATCGTGTTGGTCATCGCCACGTTTGTAGAACTCCCGTAGACCAGGACGCCGTACGCGCCGGGGTTGGCGGCGATCGTGTTGTGGCTGGCCTGTGCTGCGCCGCCCTGGAAGACGACCGCCGCGCTGCGTGCAGAACCTGTCTGGTTGTTGGCGATGACGTTGTTGGTGACGGCCACGGGGGAACAGACGGCGAAGAAAAGCGCCCCGGCCTCGTCACTGCGGTTGCCGGTGACGACGTTGCGCGCCAGGGTCAGGCTCGAATAGTAAATCTCAAGCGCGCCGGCCCTGTCCCTTACCTTGTTGTCGAGCAGGGTGTTGTCGACGATCTGGGCCTGCGCCTGCTCTACCCGGAGCGCCCCACCGTACCCACCCCTGGCGCTGCCGTGGCTGTCGCCGTGGCCGTTCCGTTCGAAGCGGCTGGCCTGTATCAACAGTGCGCCCGCCGGGTCGCCGCCGAGGAAGTACAGCCCCGAGCCCTTCCAGGCGTCGTTCTGGAGGAAGACGCTGCCGGTGATGGTCGTGGCGAGGGTGTGCGAAATGGCCAGCCCGCCGCCATAGGCAGCCCAAACTGCTTGGGAACTGTTGCCGCGAAACGTGGTGCCTTCGATTTCCAACAGCCCTTCTTCCACAAAAGCGCCCCCGCCGTAAGCATGCCGGTTGGCAGTGTCATACGCATCTGCGACGTTGCTGTAGAATTCTGTATCTCGAATGGTCAGCTCGACACCGTGAGCGTACAGCCCTGCTCCCCACAGCGTATCTACGCCATTAACGATGTGTAGGCCATCCAGCGTGACGATCAGGCTGTTGGCGACGAAGACCACGCGCCGCTGGCCCTGCCCGTCGAGGGTGCTGGTGTAGGCGGCCGGGTCGCGCAGGATCGGGCCGGTGGCGGCGCCGTCCCAACCGCCGTACAGCGAGACGCTTTTGGCGAGCGAGACCACGGCCGGGCCGCTGCCGGTGTACGTACCCTGTGCGAGGTAAACGACATCCCCGCTGGCGGCGGCGGCCAGGGCCGCATCGAGCGTGCAGGGCGCGGCCTGCGAGCAGTCGCCTGCGCCGTTGGGCGTGGCAAACCACTCGGCGGTCGCGGCCAGGGCGGCCGGTGTGTTTGCCTGTAAAAAGATGAACATGGCTGCCAGGAGCAGGCTGTTCAGGATCAGGGGAACGGAAGTTTTAGGGTTCATTTTCTCCTCAGTTTCTCATCAGTGCCGCGCTCAAACGAGCGCTCACGCCAGCGAACAGCATTCCTAACCCTACCAGGGCGAAGATAATGGCGACTCCGATGAGAAGCAAAACATCATTTATGGATGGCGCTGTGAATTCGGCTGCCGCGGCGCTGGCGCTGGGTTCATCTGCTGCATAGATGATTTCAATTTTTTGTCCGACGACCAGCTCGTCGTAATAAGCGGATGAAATGCTGTCCCAATCTTCAAAAATCGTGGAAATGCCATCCTGACGTGCCGTAAACTGGTAATACACGACAGGTTCGATGCCCTCATCGATCATCTCCATTTTCAAAGCGGTGACGGCGCCCGTGGTGGTAAGCGGCTGGCGTGCAATCACGTAGGAATCTTGAAACCAGAAAGTGGCGATAAATATCGGCACAACTATCAGACTTATGCAGGTCCATATCAGGCCAAAAGGCAGGAACACTTGCCAGGCCGCACCGGTTCCGGAAGGCCGGGCCTGTTCCAGGCTGCGATATTCGATGAAAAAGGTCTTCGGTGCGGGAATCGGTACAGAGATAGCCGGGGCCGCGGGTCGAACCTCGGCCGGTTGAATCTGTACGGGTTGGGTATCCGACAACGCTGTGCCGCAGTAAAAACAACGATCGGGTGTGCCGGCACGCCGGGTTGGCGCCCCACACTGTGGGCAGGAAGTCTGCTGGATTGTCGTACACATGAAAATATCTTCATCCTTCGATGGGATAGGCAGGCCCACGTGCGTCTGTCCCTATGGAGATGGGCAGATGCAGAACCGTCACACTGCGAAGGCGATCCGGTTGCGGTCGCTGGGGTGAATTTTGACCGGCACGCTGGCTCCCGGCTGGTACTGTGGGATGTGGACGAGCGGGATGACGGCCTTGAGCGAGGCCTGGTAAGGCGTCCCGACCGGCGGGTGAATTTCCAACTGGAAGGCCACCTGCGGCTGGTCGTTGACCATCACGCCGGTCTGCTGGACGCTGAGAATCCTGGCCTGGGCAGGGATGCCCTGCTTGAGCACGGCCTGGTCTGGCCCGACCTTTTTCATGATGAAGCGAAACAGGATAAACGATCCGACGATTGCCACAACGGTGATCACGCAACTGATCAGCAGGGTGATCCCGACGGTGCCGCTAATGAATAATTCGGGGTTGTCCATCATTTTTGAACTCCTTGGTTTGAATGGTTTCTTTGGGCCGTGGTTTGCCTGCAAGCAGGAAAGGTGTCGTTTTGTACGCCCGGGAAAAATTGCAGCCACAAAATTTCCTTTTTACAGATGCCAGTATAGAAAATGGGCGTCCGAAAAACGTCCGAAGTGCGTCCCGCGGAGCCATCCACGGCCGTTGGCGTTATCGGACGTTTTTCGGACGCCGCCTGCATAGAATGGGTTAGCAGCCGGCCGGAAGCGTTGTGGGAGCAAGGCTTCAACCGGCAAAACACTGGTTTGCGATGAAGATGAAAGGAATTAACATGATGAAAAAACACATCTTTCCCCTGATTTTCATGCTGGCGCTTCTTGTAGCCGCCGTCACCGTGCAGGTGAGCCGGGCGCAGGCGCATCTGGGCGCTTCACTGGGTGCGAGCTTCACGTACCAGGGGCAGCTGAAGGATGCGGCCGGTGGGCCGCTGACGGCGACGTGCGACCTGCGCTTCACGCTGTGGGATGCGCCGGTGGGGGGCGCGCAGCTTGGCGAGGAGAGCCTGGCCGGCGAGACGCCGGTGGTGGACGGCTACTTCACGGCCCTGGTCAACACCACTGGTGAATTTGGCCCGGCGGCCTTCGACGGCGGGGCGCGCTGGCTGGCGTTGAGCGTGCGCTGCCCGGCTGGGGCTGGCGAGTACACGCCGCTCACGCCGCGCCAGGCGTTGACGGCAGCGCCGTACGCCGGCTACGCCCTGGCGGCGCCGTGGTCGGGGCTGGCGGGCGTGCCGGCCGGTTTTGCCGACGGCGTGGACGACACCGGCGCCGACTGGCACCTGGGCGGCAACGCCGGCACCGACCCGGCCGTGCACGCCCTCGGCACCACCGACAACGTCACGCTGACGCTGGTCGCCAACGGCCTGCCCATCCTGCGTCTGGTACCCCACGAAACCAGCCCGAATATCATTGCCGGTTATTCCGGCAACCGCGTGGCGGCGGGCGTCTACGGGGCGACGATCGGCGGCGGGGGGTATGAAGGGTATCTGAACGATGCAGGGTACTTTGGCACGGTGGGTGGGGGGTACGACAACACCGCCGGCAATTTTGCTACGGTGGGCGGCGGAATAGTCAACACCGCCAGTGGCGATGGTTCCGTCGTTGGTGGTGAGAGAACCAACACCATCAGCAGCGACTACGCCACGGTGAGCGGGGGGTACGACAACACCGCCAGCGGTTCAAATGCCACGGTGGCCGGGGGAAGCCGGAACACCGTCAGCGGCAACTACGCCACAGTGGGCGGGGGGTATGACAACACCGCCAGCGAGAATTCTGCCACAGTGGGCGGGGGCACCTCCAACACCGCCAGCGGCAACTACGCTATAGTGGGCGGGGGCTTCTACAACACCGCCAGCGGCAACTACGCTATAGTGGGCGGGGGGTATAACAGCACCGCCAGCGGCAACTACGCCATAGTGGGCGGGGGGTATAACAACACGGCCGCCGGCGATTACAGCTTTGTGGCCGGCAGGGATGCCGACAACGCCAATGCCAACCACGATGGCGTCTTCATCTTCGCCGATTCGAATTCCTACAGCTTCGCCTCCACGGCGGCCAACCAGTTCCGCGCCCGCGCCACGGGCGGGGTGCAGTTCGTCACCGGCATCAACGGCAGCGGCACGCCGACGACCGGGGTGCAGGTGGCGGCGGGCGGCGGTTCGTGGTCGTCGATCAGCGACCGTGGCCTGAAGGCCAACTTCGCCGTGGTGGATGGGCGGGCGGTGCTGGCGGCGGTGGCCGAGATGCCGATCAGCACGTGGAACTACATCGCCCAGGACGAGGCCATCCGCCACATCGGCCCGATGGCGCAGGACTTCTACGCCGCCTTCGGCGTGGGCGAGGACGAGCGGCACATCGCCACCATCGACGCCGACGGCGTGGCCCTGGCAGCCATCCAGGGGTTGAACGAACTCGCGGACGAAAAAGACGCCCGCATCGCCGCACTCGAAGCCCGCCTGGCGGCGCTGGAACGCGGCACGACGGCGGCCAGCCCGTGGCCGTGGCTGGCATGGCTCGTCAGCATCCTGGGCAGTGTCGCCATCATTTGCGCGGCTGTGATCTGGCTTGTGATCTGGCTGCGCCAGCATCCGACGCATGGAGAAGGCTTCTTTGTTAAGACTTCAGAAGTCTCCGAGAGACTTCCGAAGTCTTCTCCGACAGGCTGCAAGAAATGTGCTTGATCCGCTCACTTGGAAGTGCGTCGTACCTGTGTTTTTGGATTGTCAAAAAAACTGGAGAAAAACCATGAAACGAAACCGATTTCTGCTTACTTTGCTGGCCATCACCCTTTTGGGGCTGTTGAATGCGGCTGGTGCGGCGGCCCGGGGGCCTGCTGCTGCGCCGTTGGGTGCGGGCTTCACGTACCAGGGGCAGCTGAAGGATGCGGCCGGCGGGCCGCTGACGGCGACGTGCGACCTGCGCTTCACGCTGTGGGATGCGCCGGCAGGGGGTGCGCAGCTTGGCGGGGAGAGCCTGGCCGGCGAGACGCCGGTGGTGGACGGCTACTTCACGGCCCTGGTCAACACCACTGGTGAGTTTGGAGCGGCGGCCTTCGATGGCGGGGCGCGCTGGCTGGCGGTGAGCGTGCGCTGCCCGGCTGGGGCTGGCGAGTACACGCCGCTCACGCCGCGCCAGGCGCTGACGGCAGCGCAGTATGCCGGCTATGCCCTGGCGGCGCCGTGGTCGGGGCTGGCGGGCGTGCCGGCCGGTTTTGCCGACGGCGTGGACGACACCGGCGCCGACTGGCATTTGGGCGGCAACGCCGGCACCGACCCGGCCGTGCACGCCCTCGGCACGACCGACAACGTCACGCTGACGCTGGTCGCCAACGGCCTGCCCATCCTGCGCCTGGCGCCGAACGCAGAAAGCCCCAATCTCACTGCCGGGCACCCTGAAAACCACGTGGCGGCGGGTGCTTATGGCGCCACGATCGGCGGCGGGGGGGGAGGAAATTCTCCTAACCGGGCGGCAGGAAATTACGCCACGGTAAGCGGAGGCAATGGAAACACCGCTGGCAGCCATGGAGCCACGGTGAGTGGCGGAAGCAGTAATACGGCCAGCATTCACTCAGCTACAGTGGGTGGCGGAAGCAGTAATACGGCCAGCGGCAGCCGTGCCACGGTAGCTGGGGGGCATGGCAACACCGCCAGCGGCGACTTTGCCATGGTAGCTGGGGGGGACTCCAACACCGCCAGTGGCAGCGAAGCCACGGTAGGTGGGGGATACGCAAACGCCGCCAGCGGCAACTTTACCACGGTAGCTGGAGGGGTTGGCAACACCGTCAGCGGCGACTATGCTACGGTAGCTGGGGGGTATGACAACGCCGCCAGCGGCGGGAGTGCTACGGTAGGTGGGGGATACGCAAACGCCGCCAGCGGCGACTATGCCACGGTGGCTGGGGGAGCTTCCAACACGGCAGCCGGCGACTACAGCTTTGTAGCCGGGCGGAATGCCGATAACACCGATGAAACAGACGACGGCGTCTTCCTGTTTGCTGATTCGAATTCCTACAGCTTCGCCTCCACGGCGGCCAACCAGTTCCGCGCCCGCGCCACGGGTGGGGTGCAGTTCGTCACCGGCGTCAACGGCAGCGGCACGCCGACGGCCGGGGTGCAGGTGGCGGCGGGCGGCGGTTCGTGGTCGTCGATCAGCGACCGTGGCCTGAAGGCCAACTTCGCCCTGGTGGACGGGCGGGCGGTGCTGGCAGCGGTGGCCGAGATGCCGATCAGCACGTGGAACTACATCGCCCAGGACGAGGCCATCCGCCACATCGGCCCGATGGCGCAGGACTTCTACGCCGCCTTCGGCGTGGGCGAGGACGAGCGGCACATCGCCACCATCGACGCCGACGGCGTGGCCCTGGCGGCCATCCAGGGGTTGAACGAACTCGTGGACGAAAAAGACGCCCGCATCGCCGCACTCGAAGCCCGCCTGGCGGCGCTGGAACGCGGGGAAGTGGCCGCCAGCCCGTGGCCGTGGCTGGCGCTGAGCGTCACCATCATCAGCCTGGTTGTCGCCTGGCAGCGCCAGCGGGCTGCCAGGGCATAATCCAGGAGGTTTTCCAATGAACGCAAAGACTTTTCACACTCCCAAAGGCTGGCGCTGGTTGTTGCTGGCCGGCTGCCTGCTGTTATTGTTGGCCGGCGCCAGGGTGGCCTATGCGGAGCTCAGCGCCTACGAGCTTTCGTGGTGGACGGTGGACGGCGGCGGCGGCCGCAGCAGTGGAACCGGCTATATGCTGGACGGAACGGCCGGCCAGGCGGATGCCGGCACGCTTTCAGGCGGCACCTACACCCTGGAAGGCGGTTTCTGGGGTGGCGGTTCGCCGGCAGCCCCGCCGGCGAACCGGATTTATGCGCCGCTGGTGATCCGCTAGGAAACCGTTTGAGAAGTAAGGTGCGACGCACCTGTGTTTTTGGATTGTCAAAAAAACTGGAGAAAATTCCATGAGACGAAACCGATTTCTGCTTACTTTGCTGGCCATCACCCTTTTGGGGCTGTTGAATGCGGCCGGTGCGGCGGCCCGGGAGCCTGCTGCTGCGCCGTTGGGTGCGGGCTTCACGTACCAGGGGCAGCTCAAGGATGCGGCCGGTGGGCCGCTGACGGCGACGTGCGACCTGCGCTTCACGCTGTGGGATGCGCCGGCGGGGGGCGCGCAGCTTGGCGGGGAGAGCCTGGCCGGCGAGACGCCGGTGGTGGACGGCTACTTCACGGCCCTGGTCAACACCACTGGTGAGTTTGGAGCGGCGGCCTTCGACGGCGGGGCGCGCTGGCTGGCGTTGAGCGTGCGCTGCCCGGCTGGGGCTGGCGAGTACACGCCGCTCACGCCGCGCCAGGCGCTGACGGCAGCGCCGTATGCCGGCTATGCCCTGGCGGCGCCGTGGTCGGGGCTGGCGGGCGTGCCGGCCGGTTTTGCCGACGGCGTGGACGACACCGGCGCCGACTGGCATTTGGGCGGCAACGCCGGCACCGACCCGGCCGTGCACGCCCTCGGCACGACCGACAACGTCACGCTGACGCTGGTCGCCAACGGCCTGCCCATCCTGCGCCTGGCGCCGAACGCAGAAAGCCCCAATCTCATTGCCGGGCACCCTGAAAACCACGTGACGGCGGGTGCTTATGGCGCCACGATCGGCGGCGGGGGGTACAACGGTTATCCGAATCAGGCAGGGTACTTTAGCACTGTGGGTGGGGGATTCAACAACGCCGCCAGCGGCAGCGTTGCCACAGTGAGTGGTGGAACAAGAAACGCCGCCAGCAGCGGCTATGCTGCGGTAGCTGGGGGGTACGCAAACGCCGCCAGCGGCGACTATGCTGCGGTAGCTGGGGGGTACTTCAACGCCGCCAGCGGCGACTATGCTGCGGTAGCTGGGGGGTTCTTCAACGCCGCCAGCGGCGGGAGTGCTACGGTAGCGGGGGGGCATGGCAACACCGCCAGTGGCAGCGAAGCCACGGTAGGTGGGGGGGACTCCAACACCGCCAGTGGCAGCGAAGCCACGGTAGGCGGTGGGTACGCAAACGCCGCCAGCGGCGACTATGCCACGGTGGCTGGGGGAGCTTCCAACACGGCAGCCGGCGACTACAGCTTTGTAGCCGGGCGGAATGCCGATAACACCGATGAAACAGACGACGGCGTCT
>JBMOLU010000008.1:79291-346159 GCA_049325275.1 Chloroflexota bacterium | reverse complement strand
ATCAGCACGCTGCGCAGGCATTCGACGCGGAAGCGCTCGATAAAGCCCATCCCGCCCATATCGGCGGCCAGGTTGTAGACTTCGGCTGCGCCTTCGCAGGCGCGCACGGCGTTCTCTTTCTCGCTCAAGTCGAGGCACAAGCTTTCGACGCCGGGCGTGCGCTGGTACCAGGCGGGCAGGGGTTTCTTGTCCACGGCGCGTAGGTTGGTGAAGCCCTGCTCGTGGAAGTAGCGTACGAGCGCGCCGCCGATGAAACCGCCGGCGCCGGCGATGACGAGCAGGTCACTTTTTTTGAGGTTTGGATCGGTTGATGCAGTTATATTTTTGATCATGGAAAGTGCTCCTGTTACACAGAATTCGCGGTTTACGAGAACAAAAAAAACCGCCCTCCAACGAGAGCGGTTTTCTGGTGCCGAAGGAGGGAGTCGAACCCTCACGACCTTAACGGTCACTAAGCCCTGAACCTAGCGTGTCTGCCTATTCCACCACTTCGGCCCGTTGGTGGTGCGGGCTGAATTTTACACGAAATCGGCAGTTTGTCAACAACTTATTTCAGGCTGTAGCTGACGCTGACTTCTGCCCGGATGGCGATTTGTCCCAGGGTGATCGGGCCTTCCCCGGCGCTGACGGCGGTTCCGCCATTGGTGGGCGCCGCGTTTTGGATGACGTTCTGCGTCCACAGGTTGGCGTTCGTACGGCCATACCACCACCAGCCGTTGTATGAAGACCAGGTGTCTTCGTTGATGTGCAGCACGCAGCCGGTATCTGCTCCGGCGGCGTTTGCCAGCGCACTGGCCTTCTCACCGGCCGCCCGGATAGCCAGTTCCCGTGCCTGATCGCGATATTTGCGCAGTTCGCTGGTGTACAGTTCTACGTTGACGACTTCGTTGGCGTCAGCTTCTAAGGCGGCGACAATCACCCGGTTGATCAGGTTGATATCGCGCAGGGTGATCGCCACCAGGTTGTTGATGCGATAACCCTTGATCGTCAGAATGCTGCTGCTGTCGTACACAGGGTCGATGATGTAGCGGTCGGTGACGATGTCTTTGCTCTCGATGCCCAAATTGTTGAGCGCTTGGGTGATGCGCTGGATGGTGGCCGAATTGATCGCTTCAACCTGTGTCGGCGTGAAGCCGTTAGATTCGACGCCCAACTGGATCAGCGCCCGGTCGGGGATCACGTTGACGGTGGCCGTGCCGCTGACCTGAATGCTGCGGCTGCTGTTGCAGGTTTCATCTGCTTGCGGTGCTTGCAAAAGCGGGGATGCCTGCGCTTCATGGCGGGGCAGGGCGACGGCCAACACGACGAAGACCAGAACGCCGCAGAGCGCGCCGTTGAGCAAGGCGGAAATGTGTTTCATGGAAACCTCCTGAAAATTTTGGTTGGGAATGGCGGCTTGTGAAGCCTTTCCCATCTTATCTCCCCCGCGCGGCAGGTGCGTGTCAGCTAGCTGTCAGGTATGTGGCAGTTTTGTGCCGCAGGCAGCCAGAACGTGATCGCCGTCCCGCGCCCTTCGGCGCTCTCGGCCTGTACGCCCCCACCCTGGGCTGCGATCAAGGCCTTGACGATTGCCAGGCCCAAGCCAGCTCCGCCGGTCTGCCGGTTGCGTGACGGGTCGGCGCGATAGAAGCGTTCGAAGATCAGCGGCAGGTGTTCGGCAGGGATGCCCGGCCCGCAATCGGCGACGGTGCATTGCAGCGTTTCGCCGGCCTGGTGTATGCCGATCGTAACGGCCGAACCGGGCGGGGCGTAGCGCAGGGCGTTGTCGAGCAGGTTGTCGAGTACCTGGGCCAGGCGGTCGGCATCGCCCAGGATGCAGGCGCACTCGCCGGGAAGGGCGGCAATTTCCAGCTTCACCTGGCGCCGGTCTGCCAGGGGGGCCAGCGCCTTCCTGCGTGCGTGCACCAGCGCGGTCAAATCCAAAGGGGCCAGGTTCAGTTTCAGCGCGCCGGCATCGGCGCGTGTCAGCACCAATAAATCGTGCACCAGGCGGATCAGGCGGTCGGTCTCGCGCTGCATCGCCGCCAACAATGGGCCGCGTCCTGCCTCGTCATCGATGGCGCCGTCTTCGAGGGTCTCGATGGTGCCTTTGATCACCGTCAAGGGCGTGCGCAATTCGTGAGTCACGTCGGCGATGAAGGCATTCTTGGCCTGGTCCGACTGGCGCAGGCCGGCCGTCATCGTGTTGAAGGCCAGGCCCAGGCTGTGCAGTTCTTGCAGCGAACTTTCTTCCGGTACACGGACGTTCAGGTTTCCCGCCGCGACGCCTTGCGCAGCATACACTACCTGCTCCAGCGGCCGTGCGATGCGGTGTGCCAGCCATGCCCCGGCAGCCCCGGCAAGCAGGACGGCGGCCAGCAGTGCCCCACCCAACTGTAGCAAGGCGTCGGCCGGCAAACTGGCGGCCGGTAAGGGCGTCGCCAGGTAGACGATGCCGCTGATTTCCCCACCCGTATAGACCGGCGCTGCGGCATAAAGCACGCGCCGGTTTCCGGCCGCAGCCACGCGGCGGATAGCCGTGGCCGGTACTCCCTGGTGGGCCTGCCGGATTTCGGCGCGCTGCCGCAGCGCCTCGGCCGGGACCAGGGCGTTATTTTCGGCCACGGGCATTTGCACCGCCGCATCCCCGTTTTCGAGCGGTAGGCTAACCACGACGGCTCCTTGCTCTGCGAGAACACGTGCGTGCAGTCCCGGCAGGACGTTAGCTGTTTGCCAGTAAGGCGCCGCTGCCTGGACCGGTAGGGGCATATCTTCCAGGCTGGCGGCGGTAACCCTGGCCTGGGCCAGCAGGTTTTCACATTGGGTCTCCAGGTACAGCCCCTCGACCACCTGCCAGGCGAGCGCCGCAGCCAGGCCCATGCCAAACAGGAGCACACCGGTGATCGTCATCGTCAGGCGCAAGCGCAGGGTCGTGCGAGTACTTTTCGTGATCATTTTCCCCCGGCTTTTTTCGCAGGCAATGCCATGGGGTCATCGGGCGGCATCACAATCCTCCGATCCGGTACCCCACCCCGCGCACGGCCTCGATGCCATCTGCATCCGGCGAGGCCGCCCGCAGTTTGGCGCGCAGGCGTTTGATGGCGCTGTCGACGGCGCGTGTGTCGCCGGCGAAATCGTAGCCCCAGGCCTGCTCGAGCAGGCGCTCGCGCGTCAGCACGCGGCCGGCGTTTTGCAGCAGCAGGTGCAGCAGGTCGAATTCCAGGCGCGTCAGGCCGAGCATTTGCCCCAGGATGGCGGCTGTGCGGGATTCTACGTTCAGTTTCAAGCCGCCGGGACCGTGCAGGACGCCGGCAGGTACGCTTTCGCCGGCCTGGTTTGTGCTGCGCCGTAGCACGGCCTTGATGCGCGCCAGCAATTCGCGCACGCCAAACGGCTTGCAAATGTAGTCATCTGCGCCCAGTTCGAGGCCGACGACACGGTCGATCTCTTCGCCGCGAGCTGTGATCATGATGATCGGCACGGCGCTGGTTTTGCGCAGTTCGCGGCACACGTCCAACCCATCCACTGCCGGGATCATCAAATCGAGCAGGATCAGGTCGGGCTTGTGCCGGTGGGCCAGGTCGAGGGCTGCCTGTCCATCGGCGGCGATGAGAACGTCGTAGTGCGCCTTGCGCAGGTTGTAGGCGAGCAAGTTGGTGACGGATATTTCGTCATCGACGACGAGGATGGTGGTCATACGAAATAGCTTACCACAGGATTGTGTCAGGATGGTGGCAAAGTCCCGGCGGAAGAAAAAGCCTGGCGTAGGAATGCTTGATGCCGCGCCAAGGCAGGTACCCCCATTCCCTGGAAAATCGCTAGAGGTTCAACCACTTCACCGCCTGCCTGGGCAGTTCGGACAGCGGCCCCTGCCGCGCCGTGCAGCCCGGCAGCGATTCGATGAACATGCGCCCGTAGCGCTTGGTCAGCACGCGCCGGTCGAAAATGGCGACAATGCCGTGGTCGGACTGGGTGCGGATCAGGCGGCCAAAGCCCTGGCGGAAGCGCAGGATGGCCTCCGGCAGCGAATATTCGTTGAAGGCATCCTCGAAGGTTTCCGAGCGGGCGGCGACGATCGGGTCGGACGGCACCGCAAAGGGCAGCTTGGTGATCACCAGCACCGAAAGCGCCTCGCCGGGGATGTCCACACCTTCCCAAAAGGAGCGCGTTCCCAGCAGCACGGCTCGTTCGGTGTTCTTGAAGCTCTCCAGCAGCGCGCTGGCCGAGGCGCCTTCTCCCTGCTCGTAGACGCGAATGTCGTGGCGGGCCAACGCCGGGCCGATGGCCTGGGCGGTGCGTTTTAGTTGATCGTAGGAAGTGAAGAGCACCAGCGTACGTCCCCCGGTAGCCGTGCAGAGTTGGGTCAGGCCGTGCTCGATGGCGCGTTGGTGCCCGTGCCGGTCGGAGGGTTCGGGAATGTCGTTGGCGATGTAGAGCAGGGCCGCCGATTCGTAATCGAACGGTGAACCCAGGACTAACTCATCGGCGTCGGCGGCGTACAGGCGGCCGCGCATGTAGTCGAATTCGTTGTTGGCCGTCATCGTGGCCGAGGTCAGGATGACGCAGGTTTTCTGGTGCCACAAGTGCTGTTCCATCAGCGGGCCGACGTGTAGTGGTGCGGCGTGGAGCGCCAGGCGCCGGCCGTTGGGGTTGATTTCGGCCCAGTAGATCTGGTCGGGCTTCGGCTTGAAGACCAGCCCTTCCAGGTTGTCGTGCAGTTCGCTCACCCGGCGGTAAAGGTTGCTCAGGTTGCCGAGCACTTCCTCGATGTCTTCGGGTAGGGCCTCGCTCGGTTCGTTGAGTAGTTGTGCCAGGCCTTCGAGCAGCTGGCCGAGAATTTCGATCAGCGGGCGCAGGCTCTTCTCGGCCTCGTCCCAGGCGAGTTCGACCTGTGTCCAGGCCGGTAGGGCGCGCGTGGCGGGCAAGATGCGCTCTTGATGTGCGTACAAGCCTACCGGTTTCCCTTCGCGCAGTTCGGCCAGGAATTGATCGATGGCTGTGAAAAAGTCGCGCGACAGGTTCTCGACGTTGAAGGCGTAGTCGGTAGCGTGGCGCACGAGCTGGCTGATGCTGCCAAACTCGCTCGGCGACAGGATGCCCTCCAGCGCGGCGAGCAGCCGGCCGAGCGCGCCGGCGTTCGAGCCGCCCAGCTCGCGCAGCGCCCGGTCGAACTCGCCCTGGGTGGCGTGGAAGCTGAGGGCGTTGGTGGTGGCGTCCTCGATGTGGTGGGCTTCGTCGATGATGACGTAATCGTATTCGGGCAGTACCCGCCCGCCGACGGCCACGTCCGAAAGCAGCAGGGCGTGGTTGACGATGACGATGTGGGCGCTTTGGGCGGCCTGCTTGGCGCGATAGAACGGGCAGTTGCCGCCGGTGTGTTTCATGCAGTTTTCAGACGTGCAGGCCTCGTCATCGGCAGAGAGCCGCCACCACGCGTCGCCTTCGATCGGCCCGTTGAGGTTGATCTGGGCGCGATCGCCGGAACCGCCTTGCTGAAGCCAGACGAGCAGCTTGGCAAGCACGCGCAGTTCGTCGGGGCTTTGCGGGCCGCGGCGGATGAGATTTTGCATCCGGCGCGGGCAAAGATAGTTGGCGCGGCCCTTGAGTACGGCGGCGCGCAGGTCGATATCCAAGGCCTTGCGCAGTTCGGGAATATCTTTCTGGATCAGTTGCTCTTGCAGGTTGATGGTGTTGGTGGAGATGACGACGCGGGCGTTGTTTTCCATGGCCCACAGGGCGGCCGGGACGAGATAGGCGTAGCTTTTCCCCGTGCCCGTGCCGGCCTCGACCATCAAGTGCCGGCCTTCGTTGAGGGCGTTCGTCACCGCACGCAGCATTTCTACCTGCTGTGGCCGGTGCTCGTACTGCGGAAAATGGCGCGAAAAGGGGCCACCGTGCTCGAGGATCGAAGCCACTTCGTCTTCGTCGAGCGTGTAGAGCGTGGCGTTGGCCTGCAAGGGTGGTGCGCCGCGTTTACCCTGCGCATCGAAGAGCGGGCCAAAAAAGCCCTCCCTGGCTTGTTTTGCGCCGATCTTTTCTTTCGAGCGGGTGCGCAAGGCTTCGTAGAAGGCGTAGTAGCCGCCCCAATCGGCGACGTTATCGCTTAGGCGGACGATCTCGGCCAGCACATGCAGCGGCAGCTTGAGCAGTTCGTCGAAGAGAATCTGGTAGATGGCGCGGGTGACGCGCGCATCATCGAGGGCGCGGTGCGTGGCGGGCAGCGGCACGCCCAGCTTCTGGCCGAGCGCGCCCAGATTGTAGCGCTCGGCGCTCGGCAGCAGGATGGATGCCATCTCGTAGGTGTCGACGTAGTCGTTCAGCCCGGCGATGCCGTACTTGCGCGCAAAAGAAAGGTCGAAGCGTACGTTGTGACCCAGCACGGTGCTGTCGCCGATAAAGGCCTTCAAATCGCTCACTACACTGCGGATAGGTGGCGCCTCGCGCACCATCTGGTCGGTGATGCCGGTTAGTTGCGTGATGAAAGGGGGGATGGGCCGGCCCGGGTTGATCAGGGTGCTGAATTCCGCTTCGACGCGTCGCCCGTTGAAGCGGACGGCGCCGATTTCGATGATTGTGTCGGTTTGGGGGTCCAGGCCGGTGGTTTCGAGATCGAATGCGACGAGTGATGGCATGGGAGTGATTATATCATTGTGACAAATGTTCTACGAATTTTCGCCTGACCTTTAGAACGGCGATTTTGGTGGCGTGATTGAAGGGCGCCGGATCGGCGGGCAAAGGGCGTTGAATGGTTTGCGTATAGCCAATGCAGTCGTCGGGTACGGGGATCAGGCTTTCGATGCTCAAGTAACCGTCCGCACACAGTTTCTGGAGCGTTTGGATGTATTCGGCGCCGCTCACGAACAGGGCGTTGTTGATCGTCACGAGTTGGCCGCCGTCCGCTATCAGGGGGCGTACTTTGTTGATCAGGCGCGCCGCTTCACGCACCAAATCGACGCGTCCCTTACCGGTTGTGGCGAAAAAGGGCGGGTCGAGGAAGACACAGTCGAAAAGTGCTCCCTCGCGCTTGAGCATATTGACGTGCGAGAAGAAATCGCCGCTGCGGAAATCCTGCTGCCGGACGGGAAAGCCGTTGCGCGTGTACGAGCTTTTTGCCATGTTGAGAAACTGGCGGTTGCGATCGACGTGGACGACCTGGCCGGCCCCGGCAGCCATGGCGGCTACCCCCAGGCTGCCGGTGTAGGCAAAGGTGTTGAGCACGCGCTTTCCTGCCAGGTTTTCTTTGGCCCACTGGCGCAGGTTGCGCGTATCGAGATAGAAGCTCGTGTCCTGGTTGAGCGTCAGATCGAGGGCGTAGCGCACGCCGTTTTCGGTGATTTCACGGGCCGCCTTCTCGCCGAAAAGAGACGTTCCGCGCCGGGAGGCTTCGTCGTTGGCGTAACGGCTTTTGAGCAGTGCGCAGTTCAGCCACGGCAGCGCCTGGCGATAGAATGCGACAATCTCTTGCCATGCGATGGGTGCTTTTTCAGGCGGCCTGGCATGATCGAGCAGCACGAGGGTTTCCGCGTACCGTTCGACGACAAGCTGTGCCCAGCCTTCCAGGAAGCCATTGAACAGGCGCACCGCGCCCTCACGGGGTAGCTCGAACGGATGGGAACGGGCGGCCAGGGCGTTTGCCAGTAAGGGGAAAGGATCGATCATGCGTCACGCAGCGAAAGGGCAGCTCCGGCTCAAGAAGCCAGATTGATCTGGCGCTGCATTGTAGCCCGGCATTCATGCCCGGGCGGGGCGTAAACGGCAAGCAGGTTGCGCTATTGCAGCAACTGCGGGATTTCCTCCGGGTGCTTGGCCACTTTGACGCCGGCCGCTTCGAGCGCCTTGATTTTATCCGTTGCCAGGCCCGATCCGCCTTCGACGATCGCGCCGGCATGTCCCATGCGCTTGCCGGGCGGGGCGGTGCGCCCGGCGATGAAGCTGACCACCGGCTTGGTCAACTGATCGGCGATGTACTCGGCGGCTTTTTCCTCGTCGCTACCGCCGATCTCGCCGATCAGGACGATCTTTTCGGTAAATGGGTCGGCTTCGAACATGCCCAGGCAGTCGATGAAACTGGTACCGTTTACGGGGTCGCCGCCGATGCCCACGCAGGTGGTCACGCCCATTCCGACCAGCTTGAGGGCGTAAAGCACTTCGTACGTCAGCGTTCCTGAACGAGAAACGACCCCCACGTTGCCGGGGATAGCGATATTACCGGGGATGATGCCCACCTTGCTTTCGCCGGGGGTCAGCAGCCCCGGGCAGTTAGGGCCTACCAGGCGGATTCTTTTCCGGTCGAGATAGTTGCGCACGCGCATCATATCGTGCACGGGAATGCCCTCGGTGATACAGACGATCAGCTCGATCCCGGCGTCGGCGGCTTCGAAGATCGCATCTGCTGCAAAGCGGGCAGGCACGAAAATCACGCTGGCATCGGCCCCGGTGGCTTCGACGGCAATCTTGGCCGAGTCGAAAACGGGTACTTTGCCATCCAGCACCCACTCGCCGCCTTTGCCCGGCGTGACGCCGGCAACGACGTTGGTGCCATACGCTACCATTTGTTGGGTGTGAAACAGGCCTTCGTTGCCTGTGATGCCTTGAACCAGCAGGCGGGTGCTCTTGTTGATCAAAATGCTCATGATGCGCTTCCTTCACTTGCGATGGCGACGGATTTTTGGGCAGCTTCGGCCAGGGTTTCGGCAGTGACCATGCGAATGCCGGTCAGGTCCGCCTGATCCAGTATCCGGCGGCCTTCTTCGGCGTTCGTCCCCACCAGGCGCACCACCATCGGAACCCTGGGTTTGACATCGCTCACGGCGTTGAGGATGCCGCGAGCGACCTCGTCGCAGCGCGTAATGCCGCCAAAGATGTTGAAGAGCACAGCTTTGACGTTCGAGTCGCTCAGGATGATGCGCAGGGCAGCGGCGACCTTCTCGGCGCCGGCGCCGCCGCCGATGTCGAGGAAGTTTGCCGGTTCGCCGCCGAAAAGCTGGATGATGTCCATGCTGGTCATGGCCAGGCCGGCGCCGTTGACCATGCAGCCGATATTCCCGTCCAGCTTGATGAAGGACAGGCCGTACTTGCGGGCTTCGATCTCCGAGGGTTCCTCGGCATCGAGATCGCGCATCTCGGCCAGGTCGCTGTGGCGGAAGAGGGCGTTATCGTCGATCAGCATTTTGCCGTCCAGCGCCAGCAAACGGCTGTCGCCGGTGATGACGAGCGGGTTGACTTCGGCCAGCGTGGCGTCGCAGTCCTGGTAGGCGCGCCATAGGCCCATGGCGATTTGCCCGAACGTGCGCCAGTATTCGCGAGGCAGGTCGATGCCGGTGGCAATATCGCGGGTCTGGTAGTCGCGTAAGCCCAGCAATGGGTCGATGTGTGCACGGATGATTTTTTCGGGCGTCTGGCGGGCGACTTCCTCGATCTCGACGCCGCCGGCCGCGGAAGCCATCATGACCGGCTTACGGGCCAGGCGATCGTTGGTGATGCCCAGGTAAATCTCACTGTTGATGCTGGCGGCTTCATCGACCAGCACTTTGCGCACCGGTAGGCCCTTGATTTCCATCCCCAAGATTTGTGTGGCAACTTCTTCGGCCTCGTGCGGCGTCTTGGCGAGGCGAATCCCGCCGGCCTTTCCGCGCCCGCCGACCAGCACCTGCGATTTAATAACAACGCGGCCACCCAGTTCTTCTGCGATATTTCTTGCTTCTGTGGCTGTGGCCGCTACTCTTCCTTTGGGGATGGGGATATGATACTTACTGAAAATCTGCTTCGACTGATACTCATGAAGCTTCATGCAGGCTGCCTCCCAAATCAACAAAGATGGTGATCATAGAAAAATTATACCATGCCGCCGATTTTGCCCTTGCTTGCCAGCAACTCTCGATATGGCACGTACTTCACTGGCTAGAATGGGGTCTCTCCAACGCTCTGCTCGTAGCGCCGCCGGATCAATCCAGCTTTGGGCGTCTGGGCGATGATGTAGCCCGGTGTCGGAGGAACCCCCGTTAAGACTTCCGAAGTCTTCTCCGACGGGCTGCTAGCCCGGCGATTTATCGCCGGATGGGGACGGCTGTTGCGCGTGGCCGGGCTTGAAGGCGAGGTTTTCCAGCATTTTTACCAGCGTTTTGGCCTCTTCGAGCAGATCGACGCCTGCCGGTAGCTGAAAATTCTCGTCTACCCGAGCGAGGAGATGTGCGACGGCCCGCTGCACCGGGGCGGGCAGGCCGTCCGTTTTTGAAAGCGTGCGCAGGTGATCGTAGGCGCTGGCGCTTGTCACCGGGATGCCCTGCTGCTGTAAAAAAATCCTGGCAGCCACGCCGGCCGCACGCCGGGCGCAGACGCGCGCCATGCCTTCGTTCCCCTTGGTGCGTGCGGCATAGGCTTTTTCCAGTTCCTGTTCGATCGCCGTGGTGGTCACGGTGTCATTCTAAACCGGTTTCGGGCGCTTGTCAAAAAATCACCGGGCAGCAGAATCGCCGGGGTTCCAGGCCGATGTTATAATCGAGTGCTATGACGGAGTATTCACAAGCTGAGCTGAGCGAGCGTGAACTGGAAATCCTGCGGTTGGTGGCCACGGGGGCGAGCAATAAGGAAATTGCTTACACACTTTCGATTAGCGCCAATACGGTCAAAGTGCATTTACGCAACATCTTCGGAAAGATCGGTGCGGCTTCGCGTACCGAGGCGGCGATGTATGCTGTGAAGGCCGGCCTGGCTCCGGCCGGTGAGGCAGGTTTTGTACCGGCCGGAGAAGCGAATGTGAACGCAGGGGTTGAAAACATCGGTGCAAGTGCTGATGGCCTCCGGAGAGCAGAATCGGTAAGTGCTTCTACAGCGGAAAGAAGGGAAGGAAACGCGAAAGCCCGTTTGCCGCGTGCATGGCTTGTCGCCGGGGGGACGGCCGGTGTTTTGCTCTTGCTGATCGGCCTCGTTCTATGGCGCTCTGCGAACGCAAGCAGGCCTGCTGCTATGGCAACATCCGGGGCCGTTCAATCTGCGCAGGTTTCTTTAGAGCGCTGGAAGGCCATGGCCGATATGCCAACGGCACGCGCAGGGTTGGCGGCGGCGGCCTATGATGGAAAAATTTATGCGATTGCCGGCGAAGCGCAGGCTGGCCCGACCGGCGCCGTCGAGCTTTACGATCCCCTCGGCAACGCCTGGCAGGTACGTACGGCGAAGCCCATCCCCGTGGCCGATGTGGGGGCGGTAACGGTTGGTGGCAGAATTTACGTTCCCGGAGGGCGAACCGCCGCAGATACAATCACCAGCACGCTGGAAATCTACGATCCGATCGCCGATGCGTGGTCGCGTGGTCCGTCCTTGCCCGTCGCGCTTAGCGCATATGCGATCACGGCTTATGAAGGCGAGTTGTACGTCTTTGGTGGTTGGGATGGAAAAGCCTACGTCGACTCGGTCTATACGTATAAGCCGGGCGATGCATCTTGGGCTACCGGGACAAGCATGGCGGTTTCGTGTGGCTATCCCGCGGCCGCAGCAATCCGGCAGAAGATTCATGTTGTCGGGTGTTTTGACGGAGCGCAGGTGTCTTTCGCACACTGGGTCTACGACCCGGTTCTAGACCACGCACAAAGTTCTCCGTGGCAGGCCGCCGTTCCACTCCCCACCGAAGAAGGCCGTGCAATGTTTAGCATGCAGAGTGTGGCAGATAGCCTTTATGTATTTGGTGGGCATGGAGACGGTGCAAATGCGTTGACATTTGCCCTGACTTATGAAAGCCAGGGGGGGCAGTGGCAGCCGGTGATTTCCCCGGATATTGAAAGCCGCAAGGGAATGGGGCTGGTGGCCGAAGGGAACTTCCTGTATGCTTTTGGCGGCATGACGCAGGGCGGGCCGACCGGCCAACATTGGAGCTACCAGGCCATTTATACGCTGTCGGTTCCGGTGTTCATCGGCCCATGAATTACGTGACTTCTCGATAGCCTGGGGCCTTCCGGGTTGCGCGTGTTGGGGGTTGTGAGCGTGCCAGGCAACCAGGTTGCAGCACGCTCACAACCCCCAAATGTGGCCTCCTTTCATGGCGAAGCCGGGAGAGCCAGAAGTACAAAAACATGATTTCCCGTTGAAGGTGGAAGAGTCAAAAACATTCAGGCCGCAGAGACCCGAATATTGAGCGATAGGTTAGGGAACGGGAAGCGTTTCGTAGTTAAGTGTGCCCAGGTTGATTTGCGCATCTTCCGTAACGGTGACCAGAATCTGGGTGTTCGAGGATGGCTCGTGTAAAAGATAAGTCTCTTTGACGACATCCAAAACCAGGCCGTACTTGCCCGGGGGGATGTTGTAAAACCTGAAGTTGCCCTGCGGATCGCTGTAGGTGTGAGGCGATGTGTTTCTGTCGAGGGCGGCGACGACGTCCATTCCTTTTTCATCCGTGATCAGGGGGGCCAGGTACAAACCGACATTGACTTTCCCCGTACCTTGCACCTGGAGCGTTCCGCTGACTTCCCCCGTTCCTGCCGCTTTTGTCGGAACCGGCTGCGGCACATAGGCCTGCGTGATTTCTACGCTTTGTGGGGCAGGGTATGCAGAAGATGAATTGTTTTGATCGGGTGCGGGGTATGCGCCCGTTTCTTGCGAAGCAGGGATCTGCGTTGCCGGTGCGCCCGGCGTTGCTGTTCGCTGCGTGCAGGCGTTCAGCAGCAAGGCGATCAGCAGAAGACCGATCAGAAGTGTTTTTTTCATAAGAAAGGGTCCTTGGTGAAAAGCTCTCCCCGTTTCAACGCGAAGGGCGATGAAGCCTGAAATGTTCCCCGCTGAAGGCGGAAGAGCCTGAAGAAAGAGACTGGATAAAAAAGAGAGGGGCGACAACCGTCGCCCCTCTACCGTGTAACCTCAAACGTTGCTGAAATTTACGGGTTGATGCCTTCGTAAACGAGCAACTGGTCAGCGCTGCCGCTGGCGCCCAGTTCGTTCACCACGGCGACGATCTGGCCGCCCGTGCCGGCGGTGCAGGTGGCGGAACCGACGTAGGCGGTGGTGCCCATGTCGTTCTGCAGGTCGTTGAGCGCTTCACCGGCGTCCAGGGTGGCGCTCACCGTGTAGGTGGAGTTGGTGAAAGTGCAGTTGACGGTCGTGGCGGCCGAACCGACGTTCTGGACGTTGAAGCCGGTGAAGTAACCACCGTTGTCGTCCATGATCAGGGGCATCACGACGGTTGTGCCGGCAACAGATGCATTGAAGCTGCCGTATGCTTCACCGTTGCGGCCGGGCAGCAACTGGTTGATGATGGCGACCAGCGGCTGGCTGCCGCTGTTGGTCGTCACCGCGGCGCTGCCGACGAAGCGGGCGAGACCGACGCAGTTTTCCACGGTCGGTTCGTTGTCGTTGGCGAAAGCGGCCAATGCAAAGGTGACCGAACCCTTGGCGGGGATGGAGCGGGTTTCGGTGCAGGCCGTTCCGGCGCCAGCCGGGGTATAGGAAACCGTCACGTTGGTGGCGGCATCGCCGGCGTTCTGGATCTGGACGCCCGTGATGTAACCACCGTTGTTGGCGTTGATCAAGGGCATTACCGGGTTGGTCACACCGGCAGCGAAACCGCTGTAGGCGAACATCACGGCCGAACTCTCTTCGATGACGGCGGCAGCGACCGGCTGGTCACTGGTGACCACAGCAGAGAACACAGCAGCGCTGTGGGTTTCGGTGGCCTGATCGAAGGTGTGGGAAGCGCCGGCCTTGATGGTGACGGGGCCGACGTTGGTGCCATCGCTGTACGCCACGCTGACCGCTGCATCGGCGGAGCCGGTGTTCTGGACGTTGAACCAGGTATTGTAGCCGGCGTTGCCCTTCATAAGCAAGGGGATCAAGACGGTCGTGCTGCCGGTACCGGTGCCGACGTAAGAAGCGGCGGCGGCGCCGTTGTTGCCCAGGATGTTGACGACCGAGGCAACCTGTTTGTCAGAAGAGATCACGACCGAGCCGTTGAAACCATCGCTGGCGTGAATCGGGAAGTAGGTCTTCGACCCGCTGGCCGCAATGGTGTCGCTGGGGTTGGCGGCTACGGTCCCGTCCTGCGCGTAGTAGGTGAGGGTCACGTTGGCTTCGCTGGCTTCCAGGTTCTGGACCTGGATACCGCTGGTGTAGGTAAAAGCACCAGCCTGGGCATGGCCGCTAAAACCAAAGGCAGCCAGTGCAAGGGCAAGGACGACAAAAAGACGAACGATTTTCATGTTTTTACTCCTTCATAAAATGGGTTGGTTAGTATGACCTGTGTAAGATTTTACCGGTTTCTGGCCTTGCCGCAATAACTCGTTCGGGTTAATCGCCTTTTCGCGGCAGAAAATCAGCGGTGATCTTTCCTTGTCTCGAGCTTTTTCGTGAAAAAGCCAGGCAGAGCAAGGCCGCACAGATTTCGTACAGGGTGAAAAGGATGCGGACGACAACAGCCAGGATCACCGCCACTGCAACGGGCATGACGCTGCCGAGCAACAGGCCCAGGCCGATCTCGTTGACACCCAGGTTGGTGGGTGCGAAGAACAAGGCCGATGTGATCAGGTTGAGCAGGCTTACACAGCCTGTGATGTACGGGATGTGTACGGCGGAAAGCGGGGCGAGTGCATTTGCGATGGCGAAAATGGCCACGCCCGTCAACCCCCATGCCACCAGATAGCCGGCAAACCAGATCAGAACCCGCCCGGCGGCCAGGCCGGAAGCCTCCACGTTGAATTTCTTGAGCAGCCATCCGAAAACGGTCGGGTGCAACAGGAGGCCTCCAGCGGCAAAGACAAGCACGAGCACCCACGGGCTGATGGCGTAACTCGCCAGCACATGCAGCGCGAACACGATGCTCAGCAGTATCGAAGATAGTAAGGCAACCACGAATTCGATGCCGCTAGCGATGGAGATTACCTTCAACGAGACGTCATCTTTTTGGTAGAGCTGGCCTCTGCCTGCCACGTACCAGATGGTCCCCGGCAGGCGCTTGGCGATGTTGGCAATGCAATAGTATGCGAAGTGTTTTTTGAAGGGCAACCGTACACCCAGGCTGTTCACTATATCGCCCCATATCCAGGTAACGAGGATCAGATCGATGGCGTACAAAACGGTCGAGAGCAGGAGATATTCGGGCCGTATTTTCCAGGCGTAGCCGAGCAGGAGCGTTCTCTGCTGCCAGATCAACGCCCCCACGATGGCGACAGAGAAAAGCACGGTTCCTGCAACCGTCATGATGCGGAAAGCACGTGAGCGCCAGAAGGCGGTTAGCGACTGCCTGAAGAACGCAGCTTTACCGTTCACGGGTGCACAGAAAAACGAAATGGTTGGCCAGGTTGAGCGGAATGAAGCGGCACAGGAACATGCGCATCCACTTTTGCGGGCGCGGCAGCAGCCAGCGCCAATCTTGGAGGGTGCGCGGGCGTTCGATTTCGCCATAAGCGACGGTTTCGAACACGTGCAGACCGTTTCGCTGCAGCAAGGCTTCCCAGGAAGCGCGCGTGGCGTAGCGTTGCAGCGGTTGGCCGTCGTCGAAGATTTCCCCTTTATAGAGCACGTGTTTGATATTCCCCAGCAGACCAAAGGCGTTTGGCAGCAGGATACAGGCCTTTCCACCGGGCTTGAGCAGGCGCGCGATTTCCCTGGCGCCTGCATCCGGATGAAGATAGTGCTCCAGGCTGCCAATATGGGTGATGTAGTCGACGCTGCCATCCGAGAATGGCAGGCACTCGCCATCGCCCACGGCCCACCCGGCGGCCGGCGTCTCCTGGCGGCCCTTTCGTACCCCCTCCAGCGAGAAATCGATCCCCAATGCCCTTAGGCCTTGCCGCCGTGCCAGGGTCACCAGGCGGCCCTGCCCGCAGGAGATGTCCAGCAAGTTTCGCTCCGCTACGGGCGCTAACAAGTCGATCAGCCATTGGTAAAAGGAATCGCGTAAAAGAATTCCCTCGTGATCGTAAATTTCGTCATAAGCCTGGCGTGTGTCAGTTTCGTGGCGGATTTCTAGCATGAAGGCGTGCTCCGTTTTTCAGCCGTGAGGACCATCAAAGGCCCGCGTAAGCTCAAGTTGTACAACCAGAAGACAGGCACCGAGACGATGCGCGCCAGCGGGGTGTAGAGCAGGCGGCTGATGCGTTGGCGCCGGTGCAGTGGGATGCCGTTGGTTTTCATCCAAAACCGCACGCTCAGGGCAAACGTGGGATAGCTGCCGATCTGGCAGTTCACTTCTTTTGTTTGGAATCCTGCTTTGTCGACAAGCCTGGTGAGCGTATCCGTGGCAAACACGTACAGGTGCCGCGGCGCATCCAGCCCGGCCCAGGCAGGCCCAAACCGGCGGGCGTCTACGCTGTCTGCATTCGGCACACGCAAGACAAGCAGCCCCTGCGGTTTGAGGATGCGGTGAATTTCTCGCAGGCCGTTAAACGGATCGTGCAGGTGTTCCAGCACGTCCCACAACGTGACCACATCGAAGTAAGCGTCGGGGAAGCTGGCTGCTTCCAGGGTGCCCACGCGAACGTTCAATCCATACGCTTTCTGGGCGATGCCGGCGGCATGTTCGCTCGGTTCCACGCCATATAACGCCCACTGCGGATAGCGCTGCATGCCGTGTAAGAACGTGCCCGAGGCGCAACCGACATCGAGAAGCCTGCCCCCGTTTTTTTTGCGGGTGACTGTACGGCAGCGTTTGGCGACGCCGTACTCGATGGCCTTGCGCACCAGCCAGGAGGGTTTATCACGCGCCGGCGTGGCGTACGATTCGTATTCAGGGGGGTAGTGTTGCGCCATTTCGGCCAGGGTAGGCCGCGGGTTTTGGTAAATCAGGCCGCACTGCGAACACTTGACCAGTTGCGCCGAAACGTCATCGCGTTCGAGCAGCAGATCGGTCAACTGATACAGGGCATTTGCGCTCGTACTTCCACATAGGTTACAGGTTGTCGTTTCCATAAGGTAAATTCAATCGTTTCTATACCAACCATCTCGCCAGCCGCGTCCCAGCGGGGCCAGCAGATGGGGGGTGCGATGCCACAAATCGCCGGCCGCCAGCCAGGCGAGCCGCAGCGATGAAAAAGCCCACATGAGCGTTCTTTGCAAACCGGTAGCGTGCTTGCGGTAAAAACGAATTTGGTTGCGAATGCGGTGATAACGGCTGGCCGCGCGGTCGCGGTTGGCGCTCAGCGAGACCTTGTGCCAGATATGGGCGCGCGTGGCGCAGGCCGTTCGAAAGCCGGCCCGCCGTGCCCGCCAGCAGAAATCGACTTCCTCGCCGTACATAAAAAAGGCCGGGTCGAACAGGCCAATTCGCTCGAATACATCGCCTCGGATCAACATACCGCAGCCGGTGACGAAATCTACAGGTACAATAGCGGGTAGATTTCCTTTATCCGGCTGGTCTTTTTTCAAGCTGTAAGTCGCCAGCGTTCCGGGGTATATCCGGGCGCCCAGGTGCCAGATGCGTTCGGGCGCTGCGTGGTAGTAAATCAGAGGCGCCCAGATGGCATATTCAGGGGCCGTGGCCACGGCTTGCGCCAGTTGGTTCAGAAAGTCTGCCGCGACCAGCGTGTCGTTGTTGAGCAGGAGGACCCAGACGGCGTTTGCGGAGCGTGCATCCATCAACCCCTGGTTTACGCCGCCGGCGAAGCCTAAATTCTCGCCGGTCTCCCGTATCGTGATGCTCTCACCAAACCGGCGCTGTAAGGCGTCAACCGAACCGTCTGTCGAGCCGTTATCGACCACGATGATTCTGCCGGGTGTCGCCCCTGCCGCCAAGAGTGACTCGATACATTCAATGGTGTCTGCTTTGAGATTCCAATTTACCAGTATCGTGAATAATCGTTCCAGCATTCCTTGTCACTCGTCGGGTTTCTATGATATGGTTGGCGTGCGGGCCAATTGTATCGCAAGAATCTATGAAAATCTTATTTCTCAGCAGCCGTGAACTTTCTTATCCCCGGAACGATGTTTTGCTGCGGGCACTGACCCGGTTGGGTACCGTCGACACCATCGGTTATCCTGTTCGAGGCTCGCTGGTTCTTCGCAGCCTTCAGGTCTTGCGGCGTGCCCTGCCCAGGCTTCTCCGGCGGGATCACGATTTGGTGGTGGTCGCTTTTTACGGTCATTTTTTGATGCTGGCCGTCGGGCTTGTGGCGCGTGCGCCGATTCTCTTTGATGCCTTTGTGTCTACTTTCGATACGCTGAGCCAGGACCGCAAGCGGTTTCGGCCGGAGTCCTGGCCCGGGCGTTTAAGTTTCTGGCTGGATCAGACGGCCTGCCGCCTGGCCGATCACGTTTTGCTGGACACACCTGCGCATGTGAAGTATTTCGTGGACGTGTTTGGCTTGCCGCAAGAGAAGTTCAGCGCGCTGCCGGTGGGGTGCAACGAGGCGATCTTCTCCTCGCAAGCGGCTTACCCCTCCGGCCAGCCTGGCCGGCCGGTGCGTGTCCTGCACTATAGCAGCTTTTTGCCGCTGCACGGGACGGATGTCATCGTACGGGCGGCGGCGCTGCTTCAAGACAAACCGATCGTGTTCCGTTTGATCGGTGAGGGCCAGCAGTATGCGCAGGTGCGGCAACTGGCATTGCAGTTGGGCTTGCAAAACGTTCAGCTTTTGCCTTCCGTGCCGCTCGAACAGCTTCCGGCTGAGCTTGCTGCCGCCGATATTTGCCTCGGCGGGCATTTTGGGGCCAGCGAAAAAGCCGGCCGCGTCGTGCCAGGAAAGATTTACCAGATGCTGGCCATGGGCAAGCCGGTGATTGCGGCCGATACGCAGGCCAACCGGCAGTTTCTTACACACAACCAGGATGCTTACCTGTGCTCTCCTAACGAGCCTGAAGCATTGGCTGCTGCCTTGAGCCATTTACAAAGTGATGCCGCGTTACGCTCGCGGCTTGGTTGCGCCGGGAAGTCGCTCTACGAGCAAACTTGCAGCGAACAGAAGATCGGTGAGCAGATCGAAAAAATCGTCAGAGAACTGGTCGCATGAGAATCGCTTTTGTCACCTTAGGCTATCAACCCCTGCGCACTTCCGGATTGGATATGAGCGGGGAACGTCTGGTAACGGCCCTTTTGGAGGCCGGCCATGAGGTGACGGTTATTGCCGGGCAGAGCGGGTCGCAGCGCGAGACGCACGCACATCCGCTGCTGCACGTGTACCGTGTTCCGCTTGACCGGACAGACTGGATAGGCTTTGCAGTTCGGGCGGCGGCCTTACGTAAGCGCCTGGGTGCTTTCGATGTGACTCACTTTTGGGACGTGCATTTTGGATTCGCTTACCGGGGAGCTTATGTGGCTTCATTGCAGCACTCGTTCCACCAGCGTATCAACAGCTTGGGAAACGCCGCCTTTACTACTCTAAAGGGTGGATACCGCTATGTGTATTACACCCTGGCCCGGTACCTGGCAGAAATCCCCGCTTTACGCCGCGCGGATGGGCTGTTAGCGGGAAGTGCGACCACTGCACAAGAATTCATCAGATACTATCCACTTCGGCCTGAACGGGTACGCATTGCCCGGCATGGCGTGGATACGAGCTTTTTTCAGCGCACCGAGCGTGCAACAGAAGTTCGCCGCCGGTTAGGCCTCGGTTTGCAGGAGCCTGTGCTCTTATTTGCAGGCTTTATTACACCTCGTAAAGGGCTGGAAGTCCTGGCGCAGGCTTTTGCAGATGTTCACCCCAGGCCGAAACTGGTGTTGGTTGGAAAGTGGCGCAATGAAGCCTATCGCCAACAGGTATATCGCCTGTTGGAACCGTTCAAGCGTCGGGTAATTGAAGCCGGTTTCGTTGCGGATGAAGAAATGCCGGCTTATTACTCCATGGCAGATGCCTACGTCTCTCCATCGCTCCTGGAGGGGTTCGGCTTACCCATTGCCGAAGCGCTGGCCTGCAAAACACCGGTTGTTGCATGTGATTCCGGCGCAGTTGCAGAAGTAATGGGGCCAGGCGGTATTCTGGTTCCCCCGGGGGACCCGGTGCTGCTTGCCCGTGCGCTTTCTGACCTGCTCGCAAACCCTGGCCTTGGCCGTGACAAAGGCGAGCAAGGGTACATTCACGTCCGGCGAAATTTCAGCATTCAGACGATGTTGGAAACGACGCTTGCGGCCTATAACACCTTTTGTACCTCCTATGATCGTTAAAAAGATACCCTATCCATTCGTTGTTGTTCTTTTGTTTTTATTCACTGTGGCTGTTGGCTTGGTTCGAAACCGAACCGCGGTTCTATGGCCAGTTCTGCATAACGAAGACGGCCGCGATTTATTTGCTTACTATCTCAATAATCCAGATGTATCGGGTGTCTTCCGGTTTTACGCCGGGTATGTTTCTTTAGGTCCTAATCTGATCGGTTATCTCGCAACGCGGTTGCCTGCCCCTTTGGCACCTTACTTTATGGTAGCAGTATCTTTATTCTTACAAAGCACTGCCTTTTCCTTGTTTTCTTTACGGCGTTTTCGCTTTCTGATTGAGAGCGATCACCTACGTCTCTTGTTCTGTTTGTTTATTGTGCTTGTGCCAATGGGAAACTATGCCTTGTCTACCGCCGTGATGTGGTCCGGTTGGAATTTTTTACTCATCTTGTTTTTGTTGGTGCTCGTGCCACCCCCTGATAAGTCGTCGGCACTTTATGTGATGCAACTGGTGTTCTCTTGCCTGGCAATCTGTTCTCACCCTTACTCATTGTTAATTGTACCGATCTGTGTTGTCAACTTGCTCCGTTGGCCATTAACCAGTGCGCGCTGCTACCACTTTTCCCTTTTAATCTGCACAGGAATTTATGCGGTGATGGGTTTGCATCAAGGGGAATATCCATCTGATGTAAGCTTGGCTGTGCTACCTGTTGCGCTCAAACTTTTTATGCAGCGGGTGATCTTTGGTGCCTTTGCGGGTGATGTTCTTCGGGCGACCTGGTTTGCCCAAGGATTTGCGTTACGCATTTATTGGTTCGCAGTAATTTCGAGCGCCTTGCTTACTGCACTGGTACTTTTTTCTCGGAAGAGATTTTCACATCGCGACTGGGTCAATATCCTTATTCTCTGCTATGTCATTTTTTCGACCGTCTTGGTTAGCGTAGTTGGGCGCGCAATGGTAAGTAATTACGAGTACTATACGCGTTTGTGGGAGCAGCGATATTTTTATATCTCGCAGTTGTTATGGTTTTTGTTATTGAGCTTTGTTGGAAACCGGCTGCTGGTTAAATTCTCTTGGCCGTGTTTTCTGAAGTTTGGCGTACCGGTCATTTTTGGAATATACCTGCTCTGGCTAAATACGATAGACCACCAATTGTTTAATACATCTACACAAAGCGGGCGACAAGTTGCCGACTTTTTGTCTCAGGTTTATGTTTGCCAACGAGGGGAACAGCGGCAGGATGTGCTATTACTGGATCGGGGGATATGGTCTATTGAAATCAAAAACTGTTTTGTGGATTCTCTACCGAACCGTTAATTTCTCAGGCGAGAACTTGAAAACCCATACCCGATCTTGGTGGTAGAGCAGCTGAAAATGCGGGCTTGCCAACAGTGCTTCTGGTTCGATTGCCGAACGCGGATTGTTGACTGTTCCCTGTCTCTGCCCGATATACACATGCGTGATTCCCTTTTGGTGTAGTTGCTTTATAACTTCGGTACTGCTCATTCCAGCTTCGTGTACCAGCGTGTCGAAGTCCTTCACTTCTTGCGGATAATTCGGTGCAGTACCTTGTTCGGAGACGTACAGCAATGGCGGCAAGGTTGTCGGGCGTTGGGCCAGCAGCGGCAGCCACCAACCACCGTCAGAGCCTACCACGGATGTGCCGGTAAACGCTGGGAAAGAATTAACGGCAAACTTTGCGCCGACTGGCAGCGTGTTCTGTATCCAGGCCGCTGCACGTACATCGGGGCGTGTGACGAGGGCGTAAGGGGACGTGTCTACCTGGCGCATGCGATCGGCCGCATGCAGGCCGAGCAGTGCAATGCCAAGCACAACGGCGCCCGTGGCGACGGGTTGCCAGGCGGCTTTGCCTTCCAGGCGTGCCTCGATCGCTTCGATGCCGGTTGCTATCGCCGTGCCAACGATCAAACCGGCGGGGATGTAGAGCATGATCAGGATGGCGAAATTGTTGATCGCCCCGGCCCCGGGCAGGCCGATCCAATAAGGGTTTGCCACCAGCAAGAGCAGCACACACCATATGCCGACCAGTGCCGTGTTCTTCTGCCGTTGCCATAACTGCCATCCCAGGCACAGGAAAAGCAACAACCACAGCAGAATGGGAAGATACGTGGTTAAGTCGCCAAAGCTGTTGTATTCCTGTATGGCCGTCGGCAGAGCGCCGGCCGGCGTCGTCAGTTCGATGCCCAGGGCAATCATCAGTTTTCCCCCGAACACGCGCACGAACCAGGGTAAGAACAGGATTGCGCCTCCTGTCCCGAGGGCAAGGGTGGCCTTTAATATTCGCTGCCAGTTTGCCGGGCGCAGGAAAAGGAGCCAGTAAGCGGCAACGAACAGCCCGGCTATAATCAGCACCCGGTAGTGCGCCAGCGCCAGACCGCCCCAGGCAAGCCAGCCCAAAAGCAGGACGCGCCACGTCAATTTTTCTACATCGAGCGCCCGCTCGGTGTCGAGCGTCCGCCACATCAGCCATACCGCAACCGGCAGAATCGCCTGCCCGGCCAACTGCGTGTAACGGCTCCACAGCACATAACTCATCGGCATTGGTGAAAGCAGCCCGGCGACCAACACGGCCACGATGCCGGCCCACCGGCTGCCGCCGGCCCGGGTTGCGAGGGGATAAAGCGCCAGCACGGCCAAGACATTCAAAAGTTGCCCCGCCCACAACACGGCCTGGCGTGAGTCCTGCCCGGTGAGCCAGCACAGGGCAGCCGCCAGGCTGTGAAAGCCGAAATGATAGGTGAAGGTTGTCAGCTCGGCGTAGGGCTGCCAGGACGTAAACAGCCCGCCATGTTCTACCAGCAGTTGTGCGATCATCGTGTGCTGGTAACCATCGCCCCACAGCGGCGCTTCTAGCGAACGGATCGCCCAGAAACGGGTGAAAATCACCAGCCCCAGCAAGAGCACCAGTACGGCGTCGGGCCAGAAGCGCTGCGGGCGAACGCCAACGCGCCACTCACGCAGCGCTGCCCGCAGTGGGATTCCCTGCCGAGTGAAGTTCCACGCGAGCAGGTAACCGCCCAGCAGTGGCGGAATCCAGGCGTATGCGGCCCCCAGGTGCAGGCCGATCAGGTCCGTCCACAAGATCAAGAGCGGATAGATCGCCAGGCTCAGTCCGGCAGAAAGGCCCGCTTTCTCTGCCCAGTGGTACTGTTCCCAACGCGGCAGGAGAACGCTAAAGATGCCCCAACCGGGCATGATGTACAGGAAAATCGCCGCCAACAAAACTGCGGCCCAACCCAGGAACTCTTTGATTAACCCCATGGCGGCCACCCGGCGAGAATAACTGACTTGAAAGACGGCCTGCGCATCCTGCGGTTCGTGGTTCTGGTATAAGGCGCCGTCCAGATAGCTGTTCCCAGGGCCGCTGCCGACTTCGACGCTGCCGCTGCCCTGGATTTCGAGAAAGGCGTAGTAGTAAGCCTGGTCGGAGTCAGCCTGCGCCGGGACGAAGAAACCGTAAATTCCTGGCCCGGTGACTGACCGGACGGCAAGCGTTGTGTAGGCTACGGCCAGGTCCGTGGTCGCCTGCGGGTCGGCGCGTAAATGGAGTACGACTTCGCCGTCGCCGGCTTCCCCCGGGGAAAGATGGAAGTAGACGCCCGAAAGCCCATCGAAGCGCGCCACGAAGGTTTGCCCGACGGGCTGGGCTGCGCTCAGGATGCGCTCTTCCGTCAGCGCCGTTTGCTCGGTCTGCGGGGCGGCCGAACATCCGGCCAGGCCGAGTAGGAGCGCCATACCGAGCACCCACGCCCTCACCCACTGCCCCGTCTGCCGGAGAAGATTCCGCAAGGCTGCGATAGGGTTCTCCGGTGACCTGTCACTCATGGCGATGGATTTCCTGTTCGATGTCACGTTGCAGTTCCAGGCGCCGCACCCGGTACAGGGTTTGTTCCATGATCTTGCGGTTGAAATTGATCAGGTCGGCCACCAGCCCGATCAACAACACCTGGAAGCCAACGATCAGCAGGATTGCCGACAAGATCAACGACTGGATGTGGCCGGCCGAACCCTGAGTCAGGTAGAAGTAGAGAAAACGCAGTCCCGGCAGCAACCCTGCCAGCAGCAAGAGAGTCCCCAATGTGGTGAAAACCCGCAAGGGCCGGTACATCGTGTACGCCCGTACGATTGTCGAGCCGGAGTGGGTCAGAAAGTGGGGAATGCTCTTCATCAGCCGTGAAGGACGCGTGGGTGGGTTGGTGCGGATGGGTACGTATTCCACCGCTTTGCGGTTGGCCCCTGCCTGGATGAGCGTCTCGATGGTGTACGAATAGTGGCTTAACACCAACATGTGAATGGCTGCTTCGCGGCTGAAGGCCCGGAAGCCGCTGGTGGCGTCCGGAATCTTCAGCCCGGAAGCCTGTGACACGACCCAACTACCCAACTGCTGCAACTTGCGCTTGATGGGGGAGAATACTTCCAGCGTGGCTACCCCGCGGTCGCCGACCACAATTTCGGCCCGGCCTGCAAGGATGGGCGCGACCAGTTTCTCGATATCATCGGCATGGTACTGGTTATCGGCGTCGGTATTGACGATGATATCGGCCCCGCACTTCAGGCAGGCATCCAACCCCGCCTGGAATGCGCCCGCCAGGCCCTGGTGGCGAATCCGGACGATGTGGTCGACGCCCGCCTGCCGCGCCGCCTCGGCCGTGTTGTCCTGGCTGCCGTCGTCGACGACCAGGTACTCGACGCAATCGATCCCCGCGATCTGGCGCGGCAGGGTGGCGATGGTGGTTGGGATGACTTCGGCTTCGTTATAACAGGGGATTTGGATGATCAGCTTCACGAGGCGGAAGTATACCATGCGATATAAGGGTATAATCGGCCTTCGTGATTACTCCCCACTGCTTCCAGTTTGATATATTAGCCCGGGATGGACGCGCCCGCGCAGGTGTTTTCCACACACCGCACGGCGATTTGCCGACCCCCGTCTTTGCGCCGGTGGGCACGCAGGCGACGGTGAAGGCGGTAACGCCTGCCCAACTCCACGAATTAGGGGCCACCCTGGTGCTTTCGAATACCTATCATCTTTACCTGCGTCCTGGGGACGCGCTGGTGGCCGAAATGGGTGGCCTGCACCGCTTCATGCAGTGGCCCAACCCCATGCTCACGGATTCGGGCGGCTTCCAGGTTTTTTCGCTGGCAGGGATTCGCAAGATCGACGACGACGGTGTGACTTTCAAAAGCCATATCGACGGCTCGCAGCACCGCTTCACCCCTGAGAAGTCGATCGCCATCCAGGAAAACCTCGGCGCAGACATCATCATGGCCTTCGACGAATGCGCCCCGCCCCACGACCGCGTCTACAGCGAAAAGGCCATGCAGCGCACGCACGCCTGGGCCGAGCGCTGTTTGCAGGCGAAGCGGCGTCCGGACCAGGCGCTGTTTGGCATCGTCCAGGGAGGTGTCTTTCCCGATTTGCGCCGGCAGTCGGCCGAATTCATCGCTTCGTTGGGTTTTCCGGGCCATGCCATTGGCGGCCTTTCGGTCGGTGAAACCAAGGATGAAATGCGCGCAACCCTTGAAGTGCTCGACCCGCTGCTGCCTGAAAACAAGCCGCGCTACCTGATGGGTGTGGGCACCGTGGAGGATTTAATCGCCGGTGTTGCCCGAGGCATCGACATTTTCGACTGCGTCTTGCCCACGCGCCTGGCGCGGCATCACGCGGCGCTTACGCGTACGCAAGGGCGCCTCAATTTGATGAATGCCACGCACGCACGCGATCCGCGCCCCATCGACGAAGCCTGTTCCTGCTATACCTGCCAGCAATACACGCGTGCCTACCTGCGCCACCTGATCGTCGCCAAAGAGATGCTGGCGGCTACGCTGCTTTCGATCCATAACCTTTACACCCTCGTCCGGCTGGCCGGTGAGATGCGCCAGGCCATTCTCGAAGGGCGTTTTGCTGCCTTTGCCGAGGCGGCGCAAAAAACGGAGCGTTAAAAAAACCAATGAGCATATTCGAATCGATCATTTTGGGGATTGTGCAGGGCCTGACGGAGTTCATCCCCGTTTCGAGTACGGCGCATCTTCTGTTAGCACAGCGTCTACTGGGTATCGACCCCGAAATGCCGGGCGTCTTCGCTTATAACGTCCTGGTCCAGTGGGGTACACTGGCTGCATTGGTTGTCTTCTACTGGGCCGACCTGTGGCGCGTTGCGCGCGCCTGGCTGGCCGGAATCTGGACGCGGCAGCCTTTTGCCGACCCGGATGCCCGCATGGGGTGGTATCTGATCCTGGGTTCGCTGCCCGCCCTGGCCGCCGGTTACGTCTTCAAGCCGGTCGTGGCGTGGCTTTTCCAACTCCAGGTTTACGAAGCGATCATCCGTTTGGTGCTGACGGTGATCCTGCTGGTGGTTGCCGAACGGTTCGGCCGGCGCAGCCGCAGGCTGGATGGTTTTACCTGGAAAGATGCCCTATGGGTCGGTTGCGCCCAAGTCCTGGCCGTGATCCCGGGTGCTTCACGTTCCGGTTCGACGATTGCCGGCGGCATGACGCGTCATTTCGACCGGCCGTCGGCGGCGCGCTTTGCCTTTTTGTTGAGCCTGCCGGTGATGTTTGTTGCCGGTGTATACGAGTCGTTGGGGTTGCTGGAGTTGCCCGACCTGGCGGCGTTCCTGCCGGTCATGCTGGCCGGCTTTGTCTCTGCGGCTGCAATTGGGTATCTGGCCATTCGATGGCTGATCGCCTACCTGGCGAAGCGTTCTCTCTACGATTTCGCCATCTACTGCGCCGTACTGGCTGCCGTATCCTTTGTCCTGGCGAGCGTTTGGCGGTGAAGCTCGGTTTCTGGTTGGGGCTGGGGGTTTTGTTGGTGGGCTGTGTCGCTGCGCCGGCCACGCTCCCGCCTCCGGCCACACCGCAGGCGCTGACGGTCTACCATCCCCCTGCCTTGCGATGGATGGCGCCGCGCATGGCGCAGTGCGCTGAGGCAGTTTCCGGCCTGGCGCTTTACCGGATGGAAGTTCCTGATTTCCGAGATGTACAGGCCGGTGAATTGATGCTTTGGTGGGGAGACCCGCCTGAAGGGACATTCATTTACCGGATGGGGGATGATGCGCTGCAGGTTATCGTTCATCCTGAGCGGGGGGATGTGTCGCTGGCGGGCGATGCCCTGGGCGCCGTCTTCAGTGGGCAGCAGGCGAATTGGCCCGATGGCGCCCCCATACAGGTGTGGGTGTATGCCGCAGACGACTGGCTCTGGCAGGTGTTTGCTTCAGCCTTGCAGATTCCCGCCCCTGCTTCGAGCGCTTTTCTGGCCCCTGACCCCCAGGCCATGCTTGAAGCGGTTGCTGCAGATCCTGATGCGATTGGCTTTTTGCCGGCGAATTGGAGCGATGCAACCCGGGCTGTGCAGGCGCTGCCGTTAACCGACAAGCTGGCGGGTTTCCTTCGCCAGCCTGTTACCGCCGTTCTGCCTGATGAGCCGGTAGGGGCGATAAAGTCTTGGTTGTTGTGTGTTCAGTCCTCGCAGCCTTGAGGGGTGATCTGGTCGAAGGCGCACACGCGATCCCTGCCGGCGTTTTTGGCCTGGTAGAGCGCCTGATCGGCGCGTTGAATGTATTTCTCGAAGTTTTCGTTCTTGCGCGAGTTGATCCCCGCAACGCCAAAACTGGCAAAGACGAAGAGCTTTTTCCTCGCCGTCAGCTCGAAGGGCGTGGTCGCAAGTGCATGCCGCAGGCGCTCGGCAACGCAAGTGGCCTCGTGTAAGTCGGTGTTGGGCAAGAGCAACAGGAACTCTTCCCCACCCCAGCGCCCGATGATGTCGTACGAACGTTTGTGTTGGGTCAACAACTGGGCCACGTGGCAGAGCGCCTGATCGCCGACCAGATGCCCGTGCCGGTCGTTGATCTCTTTGAAGTGATCGACGTCCAACATGATCAGGCTGATGGCCTGATTTTCGCGGTAGGCCCGGTTCCACTCGTTGCGGATCGCTTCGTAGAGGGCGCGGCGGTTGAGCAAATTGGTCAGGCTGTCATAGGTTGCCAGAACTTCCAGTTGTTTCAGGGTGGTACGCAGGCGAGATTCAAGGCGCAGAATGCGTTCGCCGATTGCCACGCGGGCCCGCAGCTCGTCCAGATCGAAAGGCTTGGTCAGGTAGTCGTCTGCGCCCGCTTCCAGCCCGTTGACGATGTCTTCACGCGCGTTGCGGGCTGTGAGCATAATAATGTAGGTGTAGTGTGGAAAGTCGGCCTTGCGGATGCGTGAGACAAGTTCTGGGCCGCTGACGCCGGGCATCATCCAGTCGGTGATGATAAAGGCGTAATGGGTGCTTTGCAGCATTTCCCAGGCGGCATTGCCGCTCTCTGCTTCGACGACTTCATGGCCTTTTCCGGTTAAAATATTGCAGAGCAGCTTTCGATACGTGTTGTCGTCATCGATAATCAAAATTTTCATAAGGTGTGAGCATATCCTCTCACTGCGGTGAACCGTAGAGATACCAGAAGGGCGCTGCCGGAAAGGAGGCCTGCAAGGCAGCCGGCCAGATAAACGCACCGGCAACGAATATGGCGCGCAGCTTTTGGTCACAGGTATCCAATTGGCTTACTTCACCGGGAGAAACTTCGTCTGCGTATGGGGATAGCAAGGTCAGCATAGCCCGCAGGCGTACTTCATGGGGATAGCGGTCGGCATGGGCTTGTGGATCGTTGTGTAGTTCGCTGACGTACTGTGTCCACAAGTTAAGGCGGTGGCGAAACCCTCGGGATGCTTTTTTGCCGAAGTTTGCCCGCCAATGTTGGGATAAGTCATGAAACCGAGACATCAGGCCTTCGAACGCGAAAGCCTGTTCGGCCGTCATTTCTCTTTTGCTTAAACGCTGGCGAGCCAGCAGGAAGTTTTCGATGGTCAGTGTCGCTGGCTGGTTCGCGCGTGTAGGCTTTTCCAGCGGCCATTGCAGTGTTGGCGATAGCAGATAGGCCTCGAAACTATCGAGTGCTATTTTGAGATAGCGTAAATCCTCTTCGACTGTTGTCACGGCGCTCCTTGATCAGGTTTCTGCGGGCAAGTTACCCCCGTGACTTACCGCGTGATTTGCGCTTTTTGAAGGTGCAAAAGAATAACCCCGCGTTTTGCGTTCAGAGCCCAACTCGCTAACTTTTTTCAGGCACGGACTTTGCGGACGCTGCTGAATACGACGTTTTTTGCATCGCTCGACAGAATCTGTGAAATCCGTGCCTGCACAGTTTCTGAAGTGCGGTGTTATCCTTTCGGTAAGCGCTCAATGTTCGGCGTGCTGCAAAACGTTTTCGATGGTGGCGATTAGCTTATCGGGTGTCGTTGGCTTGACGAGGTAGCGAGCTGCACCTAACTCTTGGGCCTTCACCATCGTTTCGATGGAACTCTTTGCAGAGAGAAAGATGACCGGTGGCATCGGGTGCAGGGCAACCAGTAAAGCATTGTAAATATCGAATCCCGATTTTTCCGGCATCATGATATCGAGGATGATCACGTCGAAGTTGCGTTTTTCTGCATCGGCGATGCGCAAACGATCGGCGATCTCTTCCCAGCAAGTGGCCGTGCTTACCTTGTAGCCCCGTCGCTGCATGACCAGACGCAGCAGCCCGACCGTGTCCAGATCGTCATCGATAATAAGAACTTTTGGAGATGGGCGAGTCAGTGGCATAAATTCGCTCCCAATAATGCAGAACCTATACAAAGATTTTCGGCTCTTCCGGCTTTAGCGGGAAATATTCCGTTGAAAACAGCAGAGCCAGGTTTCCTTCAACTTGCAAACTTTCAGTAGCGTAATTATACCCGACCTGATAGTTTTGCATGGCGGGCCAACTTGACAGGCTGCCGCGTAGGCAAGGCTGCCTGTGGAACGCAACCGCCATCCACACACACGGGGCGTGGAACGCGACATCTAAAAGATGGTGGCACGTCGCAAGCGACGTGAACGCACGTCGCCGTTCAGGGGGCGTTGAAATTCCAGAACCAGTTGAAGGCGTAGTAACCGCTACGGGCGCTCTGTAAACGGATGGCGATCCGGTTCTGGCCGGCTAACGGGTCGGGAACGTCGAACGTGAGCGACGAGAGTTTGCCACTGCCGTCCGTGGTCACCGTATCGACCTTGTAGCCGCCGCGGCCCAGGGTACCGTAGAAGTCCATCGTGACTTCGAATGTGTCGTTGGCAGGGAAGTTGTACGCCTCGATACGCACCTTTTCATTGCGCGTCACGCTGGCGATAAAAAAGTAAGGGTAACCCGGTTGCGCCGGGGCGGTGGCTTTCGGAGTGCCCGTTGCCGTAGGGGTAGCGGCCGGTTTGGTTGGCGTAGGCTGTCGGGTGCCGGTGCCGGGCGTATTCCAGAACCAGTTGTAAGCGTAATACCCGCTGGCCGGGCTGTCGATGCGAATGGCGATGCGATCGTGCCCGCGCAAGCCGGTGGGAATCTGGAATTCATACTGTATCTTGCCGCCGCCTGCTGAGTCGATCGTGGTTACGTACGTCCCCCAACCAAGCGAGCCGAACGGCCCCATGCGCACGTCGAAACGATCGTTGGGCGGCAAGTTATGGGTTTCGATGGTCACTTTTTGATCGGCGGTGATTGCCACGATGGAGAAAGTAGGGTAGCCGGAATAAGCGGCTTGCGCAGATAGGCCCGGCTGAATGAAGAACGCCACGGCCACGGCGACCACGCAAAGGAAAGCGGCCAATGCAGGCCACTGGATGATTTTGATGACTGTGTGTTTCACGTTTTTCCTCCTTGACCAGAGTTTGCTACGCTTTCCGTGCATCAGGAGAAGCGCAGAATCGATTTGCGGAGATGAACTGCCATTCTCGCCTGATTATACCCACGCAGCGTGGAAATCGCCCAGAAAAGCCGGGTAAAAAAAGGTCTCAGGTTAACTGTGACCCCCATGAGAGGCTTCGTACCTGCCTGAAAAGCCAGGTGCGAAGCACTTTTGTATTCCTCACAAAGTGCGTCGCACCTATCGCAGGTCTGTCTGCATCGAGAGCAGTGTAGGGCCATCCCGCTTTATGCAGGGAGGGGCTTGCAAGAGGCTACACAGGCATCAGCCAGCCGAAAATGACCCAAGAAACCAGCAAAGCCAGGGCCGTGTTGAATACGGTTACGATCAGGTAAACGATCACCGGGGACCAGCCCATTTTACGTAGATCGGTGAGGGACAAATCCAGCCCCATGCTGACGAAAGCCAGGCAGAAGGCCCAATCTTTCATGGCGGCAATGGCGTTGCCGGCGTTGAACGGGGCGGACTTGGCGGCTTCGGGCAGCAGGCCGACGCTGAGCAAGATAGACGCTGCCACGAAACCAATCACGAACTTTGGGAAGCGATCCCAGATGATGCGTACGCTGGGACGTTCTTTTTTGCCCTCTACCACGGTGGTGTAGTAAACGGCCAGCAGAAAAGCCACGACGCCGATGAAGACGTTTTGCGTTGCCTTGACGATGCTGGCCGTTTCCTGGGCGCGGGCGCTATAAATCGTCCCGGCGCCCACCACGGCGGCCGTCGTGTCGACGTTCCCGCCAAACCAGGCCCCGGCGACGGCGTCGGGTAACTGCATCCATTCGGCCAGAACGGGCATCAAGACCATCATGGGTAAGGCAACCAGGATCACCAACGTGGTTACGTAGGTGATCTCCTGCTTTTTTGCGTGGACGGCCCCGGCGGCTGCGATGGCCGCCGATACGCCACAAACCGCCACAGCCGTGGACATGACGGCGCGCAAAGTCTCATCCAACTTGAATTTGCCCGCCAGCCACCAGCAGAAAAAGTAAACGGCGGTGATCATGATCACTGCCTGTGGGATTGCGCCGCCGACTTCCGACTGGATTTTCTTGAAGTTGATCGTCGCCCCCAGCAGCACCAGGCCGACTTTTAGAAATAATTCTGTGCGGAAACCCCACTTCAGTTTTTCGTATACTTTCGTAGCTTTGAGCACGCCGTTGGCGGCCAGGCCGACGAGGGCTGCCCACAAAGGGTACTCCAGGGTTTTTCCGGGGATGCCAAAAGGAAGCGGCGCGTCGTATACCTGGATCTTGACCCAGCGGGCGACAAAGGCTAGGGCGACGACCAGCGCCAAGCCCAGCAGTCCAGCCCATGGGAGTGATTTTGCGGGTTGATCTGTCGGATATGTCTTCATAATCTGCTTCTCGAACGATTAAAACTTCATCCAGGCGGGTGAAATCACATGCAGTAGCGCCAGGACGATCAGCACAAACGCAACAAGTACCGCAAACCAGTCTTCGTTGAACTTTTTCATCGGCAGCCTCCTTTTGTTTCCGTTCGGGTAATCACATTGTACAACAGCCGTCCCAGAAAAGCAAAATGCCCCTTGAAAGGGGCATTTTGCTTTTCTGGGGTACCGTTATTACGCCTTGACAATGCACTCGACCGGGCACACCGCCACGCACTGTGGATCGTCGAAGTGGCCGACGCATTCGACACAGGTTGCCTCATCGATGACGTAGATGCTGTCACCTTCGGAAATCGATTCGGTGGGGCATTCGGGCAGGCAAGCGCCGCAGTTGATGCAGTCTTCAAGAATTTTCATGGCCATAGGGTTTTCTCCTGATTTGGTTAGAGTTGGATCGTACAGCCTATGTTACGTGATGGGACTGCGGATGTCAAATGACGATGATCACCGTTTGGGGTGATCTTTGGCGTAAAATTGCCCGGCGCCATGTCGTATAATGGTTTTCATGAGCGCAGTTTTTGGTATTTTTCATCGCGATGGCAGCCCCGTCAACCTCGGTGCGCTGAAGTCTTTGCACGAGGGGCACTGCCATTGGGGGCCAGATGGCGGGGGCGTCTGGCGTGGTGAAGGCGGGAAAGCCTGCCTGGGGTTTGGCCAGGCGCGTTTCTTCACAACGCCTGAGGCGCCTTTGGAACACTTGCCCTATGATGACGCCACGCGTGGCCTGGTTTTTACGGCTGCCGGACGCGTCGATAACCGGGATGCGTTGATTGCGGCGTGCAAATCGTTGGCCGATGACTGGTGTGCCGCCAATCGCCTGGAAGTCCTGCCGGATGGCGATTTGATTTACCTGTCCTACTTACGTTGGGGAGAAGATGCTCCCCGGTATATTTATGGCGACTGGGCTTTTGCTGTTTATCACGTGGCCGAACAGCGGCTCTTTCTGGCGCGCGACCACTTTGGTAACACGGCTATGTATTACTATCTCGATGCGCGTACCTTTGCGTTTGCTTCCGATCGCCACGCGCTGCTTTCTCTGGGGGTGCCGCGTGGTGAAATCGATGAACTGTACCTGGCGCAGGTCTTGGTTTCTTGGCCGGCTTATCATGGTGAGCGGACGGTTTACACTAATCTCAAGCGTTTACCGCCTGCGCACACGGTTACGGTGACACCGAAAAACCACGAGACGCGCCAGTATTGGCGCTTGGAAGAAACGCCATTACTGCATCTGGCGAAGCGCCAAGATTACGTCGAAGCCCTTCGTGATGTATTCGATCAGGCTGTTCGGGCGCGTTTGCGGGTGCATCCGGGTTCAGCGCAGGTTGCCTCTTCCCTCAGCGGTGGGCTGGATTCGAGTTCGGTGACGGTAACGGCCGCCAGGATGCTGCGCGCCACAGGCCAAACCCTGGATGCATACACGTCTGTCCCGTTGAGCGATCCTTCTTGTTATGTTGGTGAACGCTTTGCCGATGAATGGCCTTATGCGCAAGAGACTGCCGCCTCGGCCGCTAACGTGCGTCACGTCCGGATAGATGCTGCCGGTGCGAGTGTTATCGAGGCGTTTTGTGAGATGCTCAAAGTTTATGGCGAACCGGTTCACGCTGCCGGGAATTTTTACTGGATCCAGGCCGTAGAGCACGCCGCTCGCACCGCAGGTAGCCGGGTATTTCTTACCGGCCAGTTGGGGAATGCCGGCCTCTCGTGGACGGGCAATATCTTCTCACAGCCGTTGGGCTTTCGGGTTCGCCAGATGGGGGTGGCCGGGTACTTGAAAGCGCAGTGTAGACGCCTTGCGCCGGTTTCTTGGGCGCTTGCCTGGCAAAGGCAGCGTACCAGTTTTGAGGCCATGTGCCGCTCTTCGGCCATTCACCCCGACTTTGCCCGCCGTTTGAACCTGTTCGAAAGACTCCTGGCGGATTTGGAGGAAAACCCATCGGAAGGCGGCGGCCAGGAACGCTGCCGCTTTTTGATGCCGGGGCGTTCCTTTGTCGGCGCTTTGCACGCACAGTCGGGTGCAGGCCGAGGCCTGGAAAAACGCGACCCGACCGGCGACGCCCGTCTGCTGGCTTTTACTTTCTCTGTACCCGATTGGGTCTTTATGGACCCGCAAAGTGGCATCGACCGTTGGTTGATTCGTGCTGCCATGCAAGGACGCCTGCCCGATGCCGTGCGCTTGAATCGCCGGCGCGGCCGGCAGGCTGGCGATCTGGTGCCGCGTTTGCGTGCCGAAGCCCAACGTGTCGAGGCTGTTCTCGACGATCTGGCGCGGGGTCCGGCAGCAGTTTATTTGGATGTGCCTTACCTTCGCCAATCGTGGCAAATGATCCGGGTTGAAGATACGCCACAGGCATTCTTGAAAGCTACCGCCGTGCTGACGCGCGGAATGATGGCGGGCTTGTTTTTAAATGCTTGCTGAGAGTATAATTACACGTGTACGAGTAAATTTTCGTGCCAACCAGTGTAGATATCAGGAGGCTTTGTCATGAATACCAACACACCCCTTGAAGACAACAAAACAACGCTTGAAAAAACCGTCAAGCCCGAATGGACCACACCAGAAGTCACTTGCATCGAAATCAAGTGCACCTTGCTTGGGTCGGGCGCCTTCTCGGATGACGAGACCTTTACGCTTGGGTGAAAGGGATTCAGGCAGCGCTTTCCCCGTCACAATCCGAGTCGCCCACCTTTTCTCGAGGCTTTTCTCTTCAATTTGCCCCCTTGCCTGCAACGCCCGCGGATATTACAGCGCGTGGTGTGTTGTGGCAGGCCAGTCGTTGCAGGCCGGCGGGGCGTTTTTGGTTAACTATTCCGGGTGTGGCGCACTACCTGGTGGAAGGCGGCGAACGCATCGTTGTGGATGTAGCCGGAGCCGATCGCGCTGCCGCACAGCGATTTGTGGGCACAGCGCCCCTGGCGGCGCTTTTCTATCAGCGCGGCATGTTGGCCTTGCATGCCGCGGCTTTTCTTCCTGATGAGAATCGACAGGCCGCCGTTTTGTTGGCCGGCAACTCGGGAGCGGGAAAGTCTACCCTCTTAGCAGCTCTGGCGCAGCGTGGCGCTGTGCCTTTGAGCGATGACCTCTCTCCACTTGCGCTGGATCAACGGGGACGCGTGGTTGTCTATCGAAATCCTGGGTTTGTTCGCCTGTGGCCCGATGCCAGCCGGCAGTTGGGAATCGATGGTGAGGTTATCGACGCGGGTATGTTTTCTCCATCTTTCGAACACTATCCCCTGGCGGCTATTTATTGGCTTTCCGTTCACGGCTATAAAGATGTCGAAATCCGGTCTGTTCAAGGAAAGCAGCGTTTCGATGCCGTGGGGCGCCTGACCTATAACACCCATATCGCCGATGCTTTACTCGAACGCTCGGCCTACTTTCAGCTTGCTGCTGCCATCACGCAACAGGTGCCTATCGTTCGCGTGCGCCGCCCGCTTGGACGTTGGTGTTTGGATGCGTTAATCAGGGCAGTTTCCTCGCCACAGCAACCAGAAGCTTGACGATGCGTTACTTCGCTTACGATCTTGTGATCGAAACGCCTTTCTCCTGTCCGGGACTGTTGCAGGCTCCTGGAACGGCCGAGCCAGATGTGATCGTCGTGGAAGGCGATGTGCCGCTGCATTTGGACATTGCCGTGGTGGATGGGAAGAACTGGCAGGCTGCGCCGAACAGCTTTCTCTACCGTGGCGGTTCACGGGTTGGGCGTTTTTTGGTCGAAGGTGGCCGGCAAGTGATTTATCGGCGTAGCCCTGCGGCTGAGGATGCGTTGGTAGCGTTTCATTTCCTTGATATTATCCTGGCAGCGGTGCTCCGGCAGCGCGGACTATTGGTGTTACATGCCAATGCAGCGGTTCACCCGAATGGGATGGCTGTGGCCGTGACGGGAGAATCGGGGGCCGGAAAATCGACGACACTGGCGGCGCTGCTCCAAAACGGGTGTACGATGCTCAGCGACGACATCACCGCCTTACGCTTAGGCGCTGATGGCACTGTGGCGGCACTGCCGGGTATTCCACAATTCCACCTGACAGATGATTCCGCCCGCGGCCTGGGCCGCGATCTCTCGGGTCTGCCGCGTTTTTCCTGGCGGCAGGTGAAGGCCGCCGTGCCGGTCTCGACCGCGATGGCTGATGCCCCTGCAAAACTGGAATCATTGTATTGGGTCGAAGTCTGCGCGGTTGATGATCTGCGCGTCACTGTTTTGCAGGGAACTGAAAAGTTTGCCGCACTGCAAAATTTCATCTATGGTCCGTTGCTGCCTCAAAGCCATCCCGACCTGTTCCCTTTGTTTGCTGCTGTGGTTGAAAACGTGACTCTCTATCAGGTTCAACGACCGGCGGATCGCTGGACGATCGATAAAATCGTCGCACTGTTGCTGGAGAACGGGCTGCCGGTATGATCACCTGGCTGGCTTCTTACCCGAAGTCTGGCAATACGTGGGTACGTGTTTTTTTGACCAACTATTTGCGGGGTGGCAATGCTCCTGTCGATATCAATGCACTGATGGGCGGCCCGATTGCCAGCGCCCGGCAATGTTTCGATGAATGGGTCGGTGTAGAGGCTTCCTTGCTGGACGATGCCCTGATCGAGCGCTTGCGGCCAGACGTCTACCGTTGCATGGTACGCGAAAACCCTGAAATGCTTTACATGAAAGTACACGATGCCTGGCGTTGTACCGATTTGGGTGACGCGCTCTTCCCAGCCGATGTGACCGCCGGGGTGATCTATATCGTACGGAACCCACTCGATCTGCTGGCATCTGTTGCCCACCACTACGGCATGACCCCTGCTGCTGCTGCGGCAATGTTAGGTGATGCGGATTATGCTATCGCTCGTTCGTTGGGTGCGTTAAACGATCAGTTGCGCCAACGGCTCGGTACCTGGAGCGATCATGTTCGCAGTTGGATAGACTTTTCGCAATTGCGAACGCATGCAGTTCGCTATGAAGACTTGTTGGCCTGCCCTGAGGATGCTTTTGCACGCATCGTTCACTTTTGTGGCCTGCCGTTTTGTCAAGAGCGCCTCCACCAGGCGATGCGATTTTCTCGCTTCGACGAGCTTCAACGTCAAGAGCGAGAAAAGGGGTTTCGCGAGCAATTCTTCGAGGCCAGCGGCGCCTTTTTTCGCCGTGGCCGGGCAGGGGGCTGGCGAGAAGAGTTATCGCCCGAACTGGTAGCGCAAGTTTTGGCCGATCACGGCGCGGTGATGCGCCGTTTTGGCTATTGGGAATAGGAGTCTGGTATGCCGATTGCGTTGAATACGGTCGTTGCCCGCACCGACAATCTGTTGACCACACCGGCCGATGACGACCTGGTGATCCTCAGCCTGGAAAGTGACCACTATGTCGGCCTCGACCCGGTAGGGAAGCGCATCTGGGAGCTGCTCGAAACGCCCCGTACCGTCGACGATCTCTGTGCACAACTGGGCCGGGAATTTTGCGGCCAGACCGAGCGCATCCGTGACGATGTGCTAAAGTTCCTGGACGCCCTGGCTCGTGAGGGCCTGATTCGTGCCGGTGAGGAGTATTGAAGCTTCTGTGAAGCGTTTGCAAAGTTGGTTGCGGAAGTTGCTTGCCTTGTCGTGGCTCGATCGTTGGCTCCTCGTGGAGGCGTTCTTTGGCCTGGCGCTGATCGGATTCGCCATTCGAATCTTGCCTTTCCGGCGTGTGGCCCGGCTGCTGCGGCTGCGTATGGGTGATGCGATGACTGCCGAGACGCCCGATCTTGCCGTGCGTGTTGGTTGGGCCGTTACCACCGCGGCGCAGCGTACTCCCTGGCGGAGCACTTGCCTGGCGCAGGCCGTAGTTGGAAAGATGATGCTGCTGCGGCGTAAAATCCCTGCCACGCTTTCCCTGGGCGTTGCCAAGTCGCCTGCCGATGCGCTTCAAGCGCACGCCTGGCTTCGCTGCGGCGAACAGATTCTTACCGGGCGGGCAGAGTATCTGCGTTTCAATGTAATTGCAAACTTCGTTTGACGCAAACTTCGTTTGACGCAAACTTTGTTTGACGCAAACTTTACTGGATGCAAACGATGTTCGACGCACCTACCCCTGAATTTCGGCTTTTGTTGGTTTGTACGCTGCCTCCGGTAGATGCCTTGGATAGCGGGCGCTTGCGCCAGGCAGTTAACGCCTGTACGGATTGGGCGGCCTTTTTAAAGCTGGTTCGTCGCCACCAACTGATGCCGCTGGCTGCCTGCAACTTACGACGTTATGCCGCTGACTCCATCTCGCCTGATCTGTTGACACAGCTCGAGGCCCTTCAGCTTTCTCACCGGCAACAAACGGCGCTTTTAATGCTCGAGCTTGGCGTGATTCATCGGGCTTTTGTTTCGGCCGGTATCCGGTTTTGCTCGCTTAAGGGGCCCTGGCTGAGCGAGCGACTCTACGGTTCGTCCAACATGCGTTCCAGCGGCGACTTGGACCTTCTTGTTGCTCCCGAAGCGATGGAAGCCGCCGATAGCGCCTTGCTGGCTCAGGGTTACGTGCGCACAGAGCCGACGATCGATTTAAGCCCGCAGCAGTGGCAACGCTATCGCCAGATCGTTCACCATGTGGCTTACAAACATCCCAAGCGGGGGATCCCCATCGAATTGCATTGGGCGCTTGCCACGCCGGAGTTAATCCCGCCGCAAGTGACGCAGCGGTTTCTATCACGCGCCAATCTGGCGCCTGGCTCAAAGGCGCTGGTGTTGAACGATGAAGATTTGTTGTGTTACTTGATCGTCCATGGCGCACGACATGCATGGGAAGAATTGAAGTGGTTGGCCGACATTGCCGCATTCTTGCGTCAAAGTCCCGGCCCAGATTGGGCGTTTGTGCAGGAACAAATGTCGTCGATGGGCTTGCCGCGTCTCTTGGGCCAGGCGCTTTTGCTGGCGCGGGATTTGTTTTCTGCGCCGATCCCCCCATCACTCTGGCCTTTGCTCGAAGATCGTGCCGTGCAAAAGCTGGCGAAGCGGGCGCTCAAAATCATCTGCTCGGAGACTGGTTTTGGGAAGCAGCGTGGGCATTTTCGGCGGCTGCGTTCGTTGATCTACCGCATGGACTTTACGCCGTGCTGGCGCTATAAACTGTCTGCTTTTCGCCAGTTGTGGATCGTCGACGACGATTGGCAAGACGTAAAACTGCCCGACTGGCTTTTCCCCCTCTACGTTTTCTTGCGGCCGTTTTTGTGGCTGCGGCGTTATCACCTGCCGCACTTCCGCCCCGGCCCTGTGCCGGGTGCAGGGAAAGAAAGGCCGAAAAATTGAGCGTCGTTTTTTCAGGGTTTTCCTTTTTTGCGGTGTATGGCGAGGTGCCTGTTACCTCGCTCGTTCTTCGTGCTGAAGTGCCGCGATGATTTCAACCAGGCTGTGCTGGAAATCCGGGTGAGTAAACTCAGCCCAGACACGCGGAAAGCCGACCATCAGTTGCTGCCGCTTGGTGTACTGGAAGCCCAGGTAAGCCAGGATGCCGTCCGGCCGCTGGCGCTTGGGCAGGGGCCGGCGCGCTTGTTCTTCATCCCAGCGGTCGAGCCAGGCGCGCAGCATGCTGGTTGCCACATCGGCGTCTTGCAGGTCGCCCAGGTGATCTTGTAAAGCTTTGATCGTTTCGATCACTGCTTTTGCCGGTTTTCCCAGCACTTCACGGAAAAACTCTACCGTGTAACGCAATTTTTTGAACTCGATCCGCAGGGCGTGTAGCTTTACGAGCGGGATCGTTGCCATGATGGTTTCGTAGGCCAGGACAGGTTGCAGGCGGGCGTAGATCAGGCCGGGAATAATCAGCCGCAGCGAGGGGGCCTCACCTTTCTGCCTGGCGTATCCTTCGGGGGCCTGCAAGAATACGGCGAAGTTTTCGACGAATTGGGTATAAGCTTCACTGTCGAGGTAGGTGGTCATGGCCTGGCGCGCCGAGGCGCGTTCGCCTTCCCAGGCGTCGAACAGCAAGGTCAGCTTGCTGCGCTGGCGTATCGGCAGGCTCTGGCGATAGATATCGGCCTTTTCGATGAAGACGTCCATGTCACGCGCCCCGCCCAACGCACGTCCGGTGGCCTTTAAGCCCTTGAGATGCGGCAAAAGAGCCTTCTGGTTGAAGGCGCTGCCGAACACATCGAAAGACGCCCGTAGCCTTCGTGTAGCCACACGCATATCGTGTAACGCCTCGATGTCTTCTCCCAGGCGTGTGCCAGGTTCGTGGCGCAGCACTTCGGCGAAGTGATAGCGCCACGTTTTGAGGGCCGCCGCTGCCAGATCGTCATCGGGCACGATGCCCGGTGATGGCGGCGCCGTATCGAGAAGTTCGGAAATATGGGTAGGCAAAGCATTCATTGGCAGAAGAAAATCCTATTCCACACGTGTAGGGGCGGGCCCACGTGTTCACCCTCCCGGCGTGCCCGCCCTCGCAGGGCAGAACACACGGGTCTGCCCCTACAGGATTTCGGCCAGGTCGATGCCGCGTGCGGCAGCGCGCTGGATGCGCCAATCGGCTTCGGTTTCGGGTGGCGTTTCGGCGTGGGCGCGGCGGACGAGCGACAGCGCTTCTTCGGGGCAGGCTGGTACGCACACACCGCAGCCGACGCAGCGCCGCTCGTCACGGAGCGCGGTCGCTTCCATGTGCAGCGCGCCAAACTGGCAGGCCGTTATGCAGGCGCCACAGGCCTGGCATCGGTTTTCGTCTACGGCCAGCACGAAGGGCGACTTCGCCACCACGTCGGCCATGCCCAGTTCGGCCACACCGCGCAGCAGGCCGCACGAGCAGGTGCAGCAGTTGCAAATATACCAGTTCCCGTGTTGGTTGTTGCTCACCGAGTGCACCAGGCCTGCCTCAGCCGCCTGGTGCAGCACGTCCATGGCCTGTTCTTTGCTCAGTGCGCGCACGCCCGAGGCACTGTCGAACGCACCGGGTTTGTTGCTGAGGACCATGCAAACTTCCACCGGATGGTGGCAGGCCTGGCCGATCAGCGCTTTCTGGACGCGGCAGATGCAGTCGAGCACGCCCCACGACTGCATCGCATCCACGATGCCGGCTGCACTTTCGTGGGGGCGGATTTCCAGGCCGGTTTTGACCGCCTGGTGGATAGGGATCACCCGGTGGACCTGGGGGTGTACGGCAGCCGAGACTCCAAAGGCCTGCCGGTAGTAATCTTCGAACAGGCGCGCCAGTTCGGCATCGATACGGCCGATTTGCATCTCGTAAATGCCGACGACGAAAGGCATCAGGCCATATCCCAGGCCGCCTTCGCAGCGGCCGGCGCTGATCAGGCCGCGGCGGGCCATTTCTTTCAGTTGGTTACGCAAGATTTTGGCTTCGCCGCCCAGGCGTTCCGCAAGCTGTGCTGGGGTTTCAAGCGTCAGGCGCAGTTGCGAGGCGAGCGCGGCCTCTTCAGGCGTGAAAAGTTTCGCCAGCAGGCGCAGTTCGGCGCCATCCGGGGCCGCGGGGAAGCCGTTCGGTAGGGCATCCAGCCGTTCGGCCAGGCGCTTGTAGGGTGTATCGCTCACGGTACCCGCTTCTTCATAAGCCATTCCTGGCTGTTGAGGATGGCTTCCCCTTTTTTGGGCCGCACACGTTCGTAGCTGCCATCCGGCTTCATCAGGCGTGCTTTGGCATTGTCTTTCAGATAGGTTTCCAAAATCTCGTCGCGAATCGTACGAATCAGGGCCGGGTCTTGCACGGGGAATAAGACTTCTACACGGCGGTCGATATTGCGCGGCATCAAGTCTGCACTGCCCAGGTAGATTTCCTCACGGCCGCCATTGCGGAAGTAGTACACGCGGCTGTGTTCCAGGTAGCGCCCAACGACGCTGATCACACGGATGTTTTCGCTGACGCCTTCTACCCCGGGGCGCAGGCAGCAGATGCCGCGCGTGATTAAGTCTACTTTGACGCCGGCTTGCGAGGCCTGGTAGAGCAACTTGATCATAGGTTGATCGACAATCGAGTTGACTTTGAAGATCAGGTGGCCTGCCTCGCCCTGCTTTTGAAGTTGCATTTCACGTTGGATCAACGTTTCCATGCGCTGGCGCAGGTTGATGGGCGCCACCAGCAGCTTGCGGTAGTTTTGCTTCGAGGAGTACCCCGTCAGATAGTTGAAGAGATCGGTGGCATCGGCGCCGATTTCTTCGTCACAGGTGAACATGCCGATATCTTCGTACAGGTTGGCCGTGACGGCATTGTAATTACCGGTCGAGAGGTGCAGGTAACGCCGGATGCCTTCGCCTTCTTTGCGTACAATCAGGATAATTTTGGAATGCGTCTTCAATCCCAGCAAGCCGTACACGACGTGTACCCCTTCGCTCTCCAGCTTTCGCGCCCAACCGATGTTCGATTCCTCGTCGAAGCGCGCCTTTAATTCGACCAGCACAGCAACCTGCTTGCGGTTTTCGGCCGCATGGAGCAGGGCGTTGACGACGGGGGGATTCTTCCCAACCCGGTAGAGGGTCTGTTTGATCGCCAAGACATCGGGATCGGTGGCGGCGTTTTGCAGAAAATCGATCACCGGTTGGAACGAGTCGTAGGGGTGGTGCAGGAGCATATCGCCGCAGCGGATGGTTTCGAAGACGTCCGTTTCGGGGGTGGCGCAGTTGAGTGGTGCGGGCGTGACTGCTTTGTAAGGCATGTCGTGCAGATCGTAGCGTTCGATCTGGCAGAGGCCCATCAACGTGCTCAGGCCGAGCGGCCCATCGACCGTGTAAACGTCGTTGGGGTGGTTTTCCAGGTTCTTGATCAGGATTTCCCGAATGTGAGCCGGCATATTGGGGTTGATTCCGACACGTACGACCGACCCAAAGCGGCGCTGGCGTACGCTGTGTTCCATAGATTCCAGTAAGTCGTCGGCCTCAAGCTCCTGAATCTCCATGTCGGCATCGCGCGTAACCCGAAAGGCATGCGTTTCGACGATTTCCATGCCGGGGAAAAGCGTCGACAGGTTGGCGGCAATGACCTGTTCGAGCCAGACGAAATAGTGTTCGTATGGCACGGTGCCGTCTTTGCGTTGCCCACCGGACGAACGTTTGATCGGGACCAGGCGAGGGAGTGTAGGCGGTACCTTGATGCGTGCAAAGTGTTCTTTGCCTTTCTTGTCACGCACCAGCACGGCGAGGTTCAGGCTCAAGTTCGAAATGTGCGGGAAAGGGTGCCCGGGATCGAAGGCCAGCGGTGTCAGCACCGGGAAAACGACCTCGCTGAAGTAGCTTCCCATGACGTTCTTTTGGTGGGCATTCAACTCGCTGTAGTTCAAAATATAAATGCCGGCTTTCTTCAGTTCCGGCAGGAGGGTTTTCCCCCAGCACTCGTGTGCCTGGCGCATGATCTCCAGGGCCACCTTGCGAATGGCCGCCAGTTGTTCGGCAGGCGAAAGCCCGTCGGGCGGTAGTTCCAAAACACCCGCATCAACCTGCTTTTTGAGGCCGGCCACGCGCACCATAAAGAACTCGTCCAGGTTCGAACCAACGATGGCCAGGAACTTCACCCGTTCGAGCAGCGGCGTGCTCGGGTCCTGGGCTTCTTCGAGGACGCGTCGCTGGAAGGCCAGGGAACTGAGTTCGCGGTTGAGATATAACGACGGCGCGTTGAGATCGATCATGCTGTGGCCGGCCGGATTCTTTTTCTCGCTATCGGACATAGGGAATCTCTAGTTTTTTTGCGAGGACTTCGTTAGACGGCTCGACAAGGCGTGAGCCATCTTCGAACACGAGTGTGGGCACGCTGCGCATGCCCCGGTTACTCTTCATGACAAACTGTTCGGCCTGGCGGTCGCGGTCGATATCGATCCAGGTATAGGGAACTTTGTTCTTGTCGAGGAAGCGGCGCACGCGGAAGCAATCGCCGCACCAGGTGGACCCGTAAATCGTGATTTGTGGATAAGGCATAGGGCATTGGCGATGTTTCTTGAAATATTTTGACGTATTATAGCATCTTGGCGCTTGTACCCGGTATAAAGCCCGGGCTTTTCTTGGGGATTGCCTGGAAAGTGCCGCCGCCAGATGCGACGCACATCCATGAGAGTAGATGAAGCCTGTTTCTAGCCGGCAAAGTGCGTCGCACCTTACTTTTCAGACACTTTTTAAAGTCCTGGCGTTGGTCGAGCAGGCTGCGTTCTTTGGGGCCGAATTCGAGGCCAACAAACACGGTCGGGTGCTCTCGATAAAGCCGGCCTGAACTCGATTGCGCCGCAAGCCTTGCCGGTCCGGGCTTGGACAGGCTAAAACAAGCGCATTTGCGGCTCGCTGTAGGTAAGCGGATCGGCGTCGAGTTGCGCCTCGATCGTTTCGAGAGTCACTGCCTGGGGCAGGCGTTCGACCAGGGCGTGCAGGTGCCGAAACTTGAGAAAGCGGCAACCCTGCCGGATGGCATGATTCAAACGCGGATCGTGGTGGAGCTTGTAGGCAATCAGGTTTGCCCGGCTGCCGGGAACTACGATGTAGGTTTTTTCCAGGGGGGGCTGGCTGTCCAGCAGCAGGCTGCCGAGCATGGCCGAAGCTTTCAGGTGGAACCAGTAACGTGTCGTACCGCCTGCGTCTACCCAACGCACGGGGCTGGGATCCTGGGCCACCAGGCCGGCGCGTCCGGCCAACGTTGCTAACGCTTGCTGCGCCGCGGCCAGATCGGCGCGGCGGGCGGCCGGCTGCTCGGTGGCGCACAGTTGCCACTGGTCTGGTTCTGTTTCCTGCGCATACGATTCCAGGCAAAGCCGGATCAACTTCTGCGCCGGCGTCAGTAGCCCCGCAAATTCCCGGCAGATGGCGGTGTCGATTTCGGACCAGGTGCAAGTCGGGTGGGTGAGCAGGTAATTGACGACTGCTTTTTCGACGCGATCGGCGAGTGGGATGGTGTTCGATGGATGCTGGCGTAGCCACCACAGGCCTGATTCGAGGGCTTCGTTGGCGTTGTATCGTAGGAAGCCGCCCCGGTACGTGAGCACCTCTCGAATGGCGCGCTGCGCCTGGTTGTAGCGTTCGGCCAGGTTGGGGCTGGTGTGGCTTTCGTTGGGCTGCGGGGCCCGAAAGCATTTTTTTTCGGCCATACCCACCAGGGCCGCTGCGGTGACGTGCAGTGAATCGGCGGGTTCGCCACGTTCGCTCAGGTAGGCGCTGACGTGGTTGAGGCCGATGCGGTGCATGTAGTCAAAGCATCCATGTTCGCTGTCGTCAGTCCTGGCGCACTTCCAGTGGATGGGCGCCGGCGAATGTTCGTCGCGTAGGGCCATGGCATACAGATCGAACCGGTTGCGATCGGCGGCAATCAGGGCCGCGCTTAAGAAGCTGCTTTCCGCCGGGCTGATCAAGCCGTAGAAAGGTGTTTTTTCGGGCAGGTTGTTCGCCAGGCTGCTGAGCGCTGCGTCCAGGGCGATGGTGTGCCAGGTCCAGTCGTAGCGGCGGCGTTGCAGCACGCTGGCAAAAGGGCCGATGGCTTCGTGTCCCCAAAGCCAGCCGGCCCACAGGGCAGAGAGCGTCCAAAAGGCCTGGTTGGGGCGTGGAAAAACGGCTGCGACGGCGCCGATCTGCAGGTTGGCCAATTCGCCGGCCAGGTTCTTGAGGCGTCCTTCGAAAACACAAATTCCGCCCGACTGCGGCGGCTGATCGGGCCAACAGGCGATAGGGATGGGGGTGTGAGCGCTGCTCCAGGTGTTGACGGCGTCTTCCAGGGCCAGCCACAGGTTGTTCTCGCGGAAGCGGGGTGGGGTGGTCAGTTGCAGCGGGCGCTCGCGGCCCGACGGATGCGCCCATAACGTGTTCCCTGCGTCGCATGCACTGAGCAACAGGGCGGCGAGCAAATCTTTTTGGCGGGCCGGCAAGTTCAGCCCGGCCAGTTTGTTGATCAGGGTGAAGAGAACGTAGACGGCGCGCGGCAGATAGGCCGCCAGAGCTTCTTCGACGTACGGCCGACTTGGATCTTTCAACGGCGCAACGCGTTCCAGCGCGCGGGCATAGTGCAGGTGGCTTGCATTCAGAAAGCGTGTGGCTCGTTCGTTATCGGCAGTGCTGGTGAGATGGTCGCTCCCCGGCTGTTTGCTGTGATAGTTACAGTGAGCGCAGGTATAGAGCTTGCCGTAAGGTGTAGTGGCTCCACGTTCCCACAAAAAAGCCTCTACGGTGACCGCCTGGTTGCAACGCGCACACTCGCTGGTGTAGATGGTGCGAATGTGCGGTTCGATGCGTTCCTCCCCTTTGTAGGCGGCTGCCAGCTCGGCCAGGGCGGCGCGTAGTTCACGCGCTTGGGGCGCCTGGCTGAGAACATCCAACACAAAGCGTACGATTGGGTTGTTGGCGCTAACCAGTACCCGATAGCCGGCCTGCGCAATTTCGATGACCTGATAGGGCGACGCTCCGAAGGGATCGAGCACCCATCCTTGCATAGGGTCGGGCAAGTTCTCGTGCAGCCAGGCTGTGGTCATGCCTTCCGGTACGGGAGGCATGAAACGCGCCAAGGGAAGCGCTTTTTGCGTAGGGTCCCCAGGAAAGTAGATCAGCGGCCTGGTCAACGATCGATCCTTCGGTAGTATTCTCGCGCAACCGCTCAATCTGCTGAACTTCGCCTTGGGTGACTGTTCGAAAGTATACCGGCGATGGGCAGCGTCCCACAAAATAGAAAACTGGCGGGTGGTCGGACTACCCCTGGTGTTCCCCGATGGTATGCAGCAGGGCCATGTTCGACGAGCGGAAAGCATGCAGCGGATAGCCGCAGATGAGAACCACCTGCCGGCATACCAGATCGTCGAAGTGCCTGAGAATAGCATTTTCCACGTGGGTCAGCATTTCAGGGATGGTATTTGCCTGTGGGGTCAGGTACGGTTGCACGCCCCAGTAAAGTTGCAGGCGGCTGTATACTTCGGGGCGGGGCGTGAAAGCCAGGATCGGCACGTGAGGACGTACCTTGGCCATCAAGGCCGCCGTACGCCCGCTGTGGGTAAAGATGGCGATTGCAGCCACGTTGCTGTCGTGGGCCAGCTCCCCGGCGGCCCGGGTGACGTGGTAGGCGTCATCGGCTTGGTCGCCGGGTTGGCTGATGTCGGCGCGCCGTCCCCAAGACTTGATGTGCGTTTCCGCCTGGCAGACGATGGCGTTCATCGTTTCCACTGCCTTGAGTGGGTACAGGCCGCTGGCCGTTTCACCGGAGAGCATAACGGCATCGGAACCATCGAAAATGGCGTTGGCGACATCCGAGGCTTCGGCGCGGGTGGGGCGTGGGCTGTGAATCATCGAATCGAGCATCTGGGTGGCCGTGATGACCACTTTCCCCAGGCGGTTGGCGGTTTCGATGATGCGTTTTTGCGCCACGGGGACTTCTTCGGCGGGCATTTCTACACCGAGATCCCCGCGAGCGACCATGACGCCGTCGGCTGCGGCGATGATGGCTTCGAGCCTCTCGAGCGCTTCGGGCCTTTCGAGCTTGGCAACGATCGGCAGGCGCTCGGCCTCGGGGCGTTGAATCTCCCTGGCGATGCGGCGGATGGCCTCGCGTACCTGGAATACATCTTTTTCCGAACGGACAAAGGAGACGGCCACGGCGTCGATGCCCTGTGCCAACCCGAAAGCGAGATCGACGGCGTCTTTTTCAGTGAATCCCGGAATTTCCAGCGCCGCACCCGGCAGATTGATCCCTTTGTGCGACTTGAGCACGCCGCCTTGCACCACGCGCGTCTCGACAGCCTGCGGGTGAACGGCTGTGACGAGCAGTTCCAGGCACCCGTCGTCCAGCAGGATGGTTTTTCCGGCCTGTGCAGACAGGGTTAGCTCGGGGAAGTCTACCGGGATCAGGTTTTGATCGCCCGGCGCCGGTTCGGTCGTCAGCGTCAACGGTTCGCCGGCCACGAGCGTCACCGGGCCGTTTTGCAACGCCCCTGTCCGGATTTTCGGGCCTTGCAGGTCCTGCAACAGACAAATCGAGCGCCCCAACCCCGCGGCCACCTTGCGTAAGCGGGCGATGACTGTGGCGTGGTCTTGATGGTTGCCGTGTGAGAAATTCAGGCGGGCAACGTTCACACCGGCCTCGAGCAGCGACTTCATCACCGGCTCGTCCCAGCATGCCGGGCCTATGGTAGCAACGATTTTTGCGCGACGATTCATAAACACCAGGATTAAACTTTTGATAAATGGCTCTTCTGCCTTTGGCGGGATATGTTCCAGCTTTGGGGTGTGGTTGGGTGCGAAGCACCATCCATCCCGTTGAAAACGGGGGTAAATTTCCGGCTTGGATAAGATTGCTACAGGTAGTGTAATTCGCTTGCCTGGCGCCTGATCTCGTCGCGGAAGTCCGGATGGGCGATATCGATCAGCGCCTGGGCGCGTTGGCGGATGGTCTTCCCGTACAGCTCGGCTACGCCATATTCGGTGACGATGTAGCGGATGTGATTGCGCGAGGTGACCACTCCCGCCCCCTGCTTGAGCATGGGCACGATCTTGCTGACCACGCTGCCGTCGCGTAGGGTAGCCGTGCTGGGCAGGGCGATGATGGGAACGCCGCCCTTCGAACGGGATGCGCCATAGATGAAATCCAGTTGACCGCCGACACCGCTGTAGAACTTAGGCCCAATGCTGTCGGCGCACACCTGGCCGGTGAGATCGACTTCAATGGCGGAGTTGATCGCCACCATGCGGTCGTTTTGGGCGACGACGAAAGGATCGTTGATGTATTCGGTGGGGTGCAGCTCGATCAGCGGATTATCGTCCACCCACTTGAAGAGGCGCTGCGTGCCGACGATGAAGCCGGCCGTGATCTTGCCGTGATGGATGCTGCGTCGGGCGTTGGTGATCACGCCCGCTTCTACCAGGTCGATGACCCCATCGGAAAACAGCTCGCTGTGGACGCCCAAATCGCGCTTGTGGTAGAGATATTTGAGCACTGCGTTGGGGATAGCTCCGATGCCCAACTGCATCGTGGCGCCATCGGGGATCAGTTCGGCGATGAACCCGGCGATGTGCTCGGTGACATCGTCGCTGCCGTTTTCCGGTTCCATACACATTTCGGGCAGCGGGTAATCGGTAGGCACGATGTAATTGATGCGGCTGATGTGAATGAAGGCATCGCCCAGCGTGCGTGGCATTTGTTGGTTGACTTCTGCAATGACCACTTTGGCCGCTTCGGTGGGGCTTTTGGTCAGGCCAACCTCGACGCCCAGGCTGCAAAAGCCATGTTCATCGGGCGGCGAGACGTGCACCAGGGCTACATCGATCGGCAAGATCTTTTCCTTGAAGAGCAGCGGAAACTCCGAGAGGAAAACGGGTGTAAAGTCGGCCCGGCCTTCCTGCACGGCGCGGCGGATATTGGCGCTGATGAACATCGTGTTGACGCGAATGTGGCCTTCCATTTCCGCATTGGCGTACTCGGCAGGGCCGACGCTCAGCGCCTGGCAGATTTCAACGTTTTTTAGCTCGGGTGCATGTTGTACCAAGGCCGCCAGCAGCTTTTGTGGCGCAGAGCAGTTGCCGGTCAGAAAGACGCGGTTGCCCGATTGGATTTTTTGCACCGCTTCGGTTGCGGTAACCACGCGCGATTGATACAGTTTCTTTAAGTCCATGTCAGTTCTCTTTAATAAGGTTTGGGTGTCAAGCGGGCGATGTGTTTCATCTTGCCGTGGTGGATGCTGGTGGCGCATTCAACGGCGCGCTGGTTGGCGATGGTCGTATCTATACCATCGTTGGCCATGTCGAGAATAAAGGGGATCGAGGCATTCGTGTAGGCATACGTGGCCGTGCGGGCGACGACGCTGGGGATATTGGGAACACAGTAGTGCAGTACGCCTTCTTCGGTATAGTATGGGTGTTCGTGTGTGGTGGGGCGAGAGGTTTCCACGCAGCCGCCTTCGTCGATGCTCAAGTCCATGATCACGGAGCGTGGCTTCATTGAACGGACCATTTCACGGGTGACCACGATGGGCGGGCGCTCGCCCGGGATCATGATCGCTCCGACGACCACATCGGCATACGCAATGGAACGGGCGATGTTGCGCGGGTTGGAGAGCATGGTGACGATAGCCGGTTCTTTCTCGTAAATTCTTTCCAGGGCGTTCATGTCCGTGTCGAGAACGGTGACGTGCGCACCCATGCCGACGTAGCCACGGATGGCGTACGTGCCCGCTACCCCGGCGCCCAGCACAACCACTTCGGCCGGGGGGACGCCGGCGATGCCGCCCAGCAGCACGCCTTTGCCACCGGAATTGTTCTGCAGCAGGCGTGCGCCGATTTGCGCTGCCAACTTGCCGCCCATTTGTGCCAGAGGCCGCCGCACGGGCGTATCCCCATTTTCAAGCTCGATCTGTTCCAGGGCAATGGCGGTGAGTTCTTTCTCCTGGAAGATGGCTACCTTGTCCTGCCGGGCAGAAGCCAGGTGCAGCAGGCCGACGACGATCGTGCTGGGCCGGATCATGTCCAATTCGTCGTACAGCGGGCGTGAAACCTTGACGACCATGTCGGCGCGTCCAAAAGCTTCGTGTGCGGAGAAAACGATTTGGGCCCCGGCCTGTTGGTATTCTTGATCGCTAAAGCCTGCGCCCAGGCCGGCTTCGTGCTCGACGTAGCAGGTGTGCCCGGCCTCGACCAGTTGTTGTACGCCGGTCGGGGTTACCCCCACGCGGAACTCAAAGGTACGACGTTCTTTAGGTATGCCGATATTCACGGAGACCTCCTCACAAATGGTTTTCGGGTTAGTAAGGCAGGGCCATAAAGCCCTGCGTGCCTTTGACAACGGCCATTTCACCGACATGCCCGGCGCAGTGGGCCGTCATGGTACTTAACACCTGCCCTACCGTTTTTTCTTCATCGAATAACCGCACCCGGCGATCGAACTCGCCGGGTGTACAGGCGACGATATAAGCATCGGTGGCCGCGCGGACAGCCTTTTGATACGCTAAAACAGGCGCCAACCGCACACTCTCGGTGGAAAACTCTTTCCAACCGTGTCCTGGCATGGGATAGATCGCCACCCCGATTTGCCGCGCCCAGTCTTGAGATTCCCAGAGCGGCAACTGACGACACAGTACGGCCTGGATGAAGTCATCTTCTGCGCCGAGCATGTGAATCAGCGTAGCGCTCATCGGATTGGCCGTGCCGGGTGGTTTCCAGTTGAACTGTGCATCGTTCAGTCCTTGTGTAAGAACATCGCACTGATACCGGATGAACCTGAGTTCCTCTTGAATAAAATCCTTAATCTCCATATGTGTTGTAAACATAACCATAAGGCACCCGCCGGATTCTTACCGTGGGGTGTTGCCAAAACATGTTTCTGGCAAGCCAGCCCGGTTTGCCAGCCGTCAAGGCATATTCAAGACAGTTTGAATTCGTTCTACGGCCCAGTCGATGGTTGGCCGGTCGATAATCAAGGGCGGCGCAAAACGGATGACGTGTTCATGGGTGTCTTTGGCGAGGATGCCGTGCCCCATCAGCGCCTGGCAGAAGCGGCGCGCCCCACCAGCGCTGATCTTCAGCTCCACACCGATCAGCAGGCCCTTGCCGCGCACTTCTTTGACGTGCGGGCTGGGAATTTCAGCCAGCCGTTCCATGAAGTATTCGCCGACCTCGGCGGCATTCTGGATCATGTTTTCTGCTGACAGGACGCGTAACGATGCCCGGGCGACGGCAGCCGCCAGCGGGTTGCCACCAAACGTGGAGCCATGCTCGCCGGGGCGCAGCAGGCCCATCGTATTGCAGTCGCCGATGACGGCCGAAACGGGATAAAAGCCACCGGAAAGCGCCTTGCCAAGGATCACCAGATCGGGGCGCACACCTTCGTGGTCGCAGGCCAGCAGCCTGCCGGTACGCCCCAGACCGGTCTGGATTTCGTCGGCGATCATGAGAATGCCGTAGCGCGAGCAGACTTCGCGCAACCGGCGCAAAAATCCGTCCGGCGGTACGATTACGCCGGCCTCCCCCTGGATCGGCTCGATCAGCACGGCGACCGTGTTGACGTTGATGGCGTCGATCACCGCCTGCGGGTCGCCATAAGGGATGCGTACAAAACCCGGGGTGAAGGGGCCGAAATCTTCCCGGTAAAGTTCCTCATTCGAAAAAGAAATGATCGTTACCGTGCGCCCGTGAAAGTTCCCATCGAACGTGACTATTTCCGCTTTGTGACGTTTGACGCCCTTGGTGCGGTAGGCCCACTTGCGCGCGATTTTTATGGCGGTTTCTACCGCTTCGGCGCCGGTATTCATCGGCAGTACCATATCGTACCCGGTCAGTTCGGCCAGTTCCTGGTAAAACAAAGGCAACTGCTGGTTACGAAAAGCCCGTGAGGTTAACGTGACACGGGCCGCCTGCTCGGTGAGGGCTGCCAGGATCTTGGGGTGGACGTGGCCCTGATTGAGGGCCGAATAGGCACTCAGGCAGTCGAGATAGCGTTGGCCTTCCACGTCGTAAACCCATACCCCTTCGCCGCGTTCAATCACGACATCAAGGGGATGATAATTGTGGGCGCCGTATTCATCTTCGAGGCGGATATAGTCTTCGGTGTTCATAGGATTGTGTTAGTGCCTAACCCATACACGCCGTGCAGAAAGAGCACGACGCACAAGTACGCAAACTAGGAGCAGGATTAAAACTGTGCCGCTTTATGCGGGTTAGGTATATGAGGTGAGTATATCACGGATGGGGCAGCGGATGGATCAACGAATAAACGAATGGGGAGAGCCTGTCGTGATGCACGACAAGGGCGTGGAACTTGGTGACGGGTCGTCCCTTCTGGTTGGGTAATTATGCAAATATATTTTTGCGAAACTTTTGTTGACATCGCCGCCGGTGGCGGTATAATTCACTTCGTGGATACATTTAGTCCAGAATTTCTTACCTGGGATGATTCTTATCCCATTGCCAGGCGTTTACTGGCGCTTTACCCGCACGTCCAACTGGAAGGTGTATCGCTGATGGATTTGTATCGCTGGACGATTGCCCTTCCTGAGTTCGCCGACGACCCCGAACTGGTGAATGAATCGATCCTGCTTTCTATTTTACAGGAGTGGTTTGAGGAGGCCAACCCGTTATGACCGAACTGGATTCCCCCGGCTACGATATTCCCCCCGAAATGCAGGGTGCCGTGAAAATTACGACGCTCGATCGCATCTACAATTGGGGGCGGCGTTCCTCGATCTGGCCGATGATGTTTGGCCTGGCGTGCTGCGCCATCGAGATGATCTGCACTGCCGCCAGCCGTTTCGACTTCGCCCGTTTCGGCATGGAGATCATGCGTCCCAGCCCGCGCCAGACCGATCTGATGATCGTCTCGGGTACGGTGACGAAGAAAATGGTGCCGCAGATTGTGCGCCTGTATAACCAAATGCCCGAACCCAAGTATGTGATCGCCATGGGCGCCTGCGCCTCCGGCGGGGGACCTTTCAAGGAAGGTTACAATGTCGTCCCGGGCATCGACCGCTACCTGCCTGTGGATGTTTACATCCCCGGCTGCCCGCCGACCCCGCAGGCCCTGCTGCACGGCTTCATCAAGCTGATGGAGAAAATCGATCGGCAGTCGATCCAGCAGGTTTCCTGGTACCAGAAAGGGCCGGCCGAAGGCATCCCGGTGCCGGTACTCGGGCCTGATTTAATGGACCCCCGCCAGTACGACCTGATCCGCAAGGTCGCGCAGGAACGCCTGGCGGCGGCCGAAAATACTCAGTCTGCCGAGGAGCGTGCCGTATGAGCGATCTGATTACCTCCCTCGATATCGACCTGGCCGTACGCTTCCCGGAAGCGGCCGTGCCCGATGAACGGAAGGGATACGAAGGCTACCTCGTCCCACCTGAGAAGCTGGTCGAGGTCGCCGCCGCACTGCGGGACGAGCTCGGGTACGACTACCTTTCTTCTGTGACCGGCGTCGATTATCTCCCGGACGGGAAACTGGAAGTGGTTTATCATTTCTATCGTTCGACAGGCGGCGGCTCGCTGGTGCTCAAGACCCAGACCGCGCGTGAGGATGCGTCCGTGCCATCGCTCGTCCCGCTTTACCCGGGGGCGGCTTTTCAGGAGCGTGAAATCTGGGATTTGCTGGGCGTGCGTTTCGAAGGGCACCCTGACTTGCGCCGCATCTTGATGTGGGAAGGCTTTGCCGGACACCCGCTGCGCAAAGATTGGCAGGAGCCCTTCTTTGAAGAAGAGAACAAGCCCTTCAAGAGCCGCTGGCCTGAGGGGAACGTGGTGCGCAGCGAGGATGAAAATCCCTTCGGCAACAATGTCGCTTATCCGGCCGGTTTCGATCCCGATCGTTGGACGCCGGATGAAGCCGAAACCCTGCTTTACGCCGGCCTGGCGCGCCGCGGCCGGCAGGAAGGTGGCCTGAAAACCGATTCGGTGGTGGTTAACTTGGGTCCACAGCACCCGTCGACCCATGGCGTTTTTCGCATGGTGGTTACCCTGGATGGCGAGACCATCACCGATCTCAAGCCGGTGATGGGCTATTTGCATCGCAACCACGAAAAGATCGGCGAGCGTAACACCTGGTTGGGCAACATTCCTTTCACCGACCGGTTGGATTACCTCTCCTCGCTGACCAACAATCACGGCTACGTGCTGGCGGTCGAAAAGTTGATGGGCACCACGCCGCCCGAGCGCGCCGAGTACATCCGCGTCATCATGGCCGAACTGACCCGTATCAGCAATCACATGATGGCAATCGGCGCACTCGTCAACGATCTGGGTGTATACTTTACAGCTATGCTCTACGCCCTCGAAGAACGAGAGCTGATTCTGGATATCTTCGAGGCCGTCACCGGAGCGCGCATGATGTGCAATTACTTCCGCTTTGGCGGCGTGGCGCGCGACGTGGCCCCCGATGTGCTGGCGAGAATCAAGGACCTCGTTACCGAACGCCTGCCACGCAAGATAGACGACCTTGATCTGTACATTACCAATAGCGAAATTATCAAGGTGCGCAGCGAGGGCCAGGGTGTGCTGACGCAGGAACAGGCGATCGCCTATTCCGCTGCCGGGCCTGTGCTGCGCGCTTCCGGCGTGCCGTACGATGTGCGCCGTGCGGACCCTTACAGCATTTACGATCGCTTCGATTTCGACATCCCCGTGCGCTATCACGGCGATATTTACGATCGCTACCTGATCCGCATGGACGAAGTCCGCCAGAGCATACGCATCATTCAGCAGGCCGTGCGCGACATTCCCGATGGGCCGATCATGGCCGGCAAGCCGCAATACACGGTGCGTGTTCCGGCCGGTGAAGCCTATGGCCGTGTGGAAGCGCCAAAGGGCGAACTTGGCTTCTACGTGATCTCCAACGGGAAGGCCAGTCCCTGGCGCTATCACGTGCGTGCGCCGTCGTTCATCAACCTGACGCCGTTAGAGTTGATGTGCAAAGGTAACAAAATTGCCGATGTGGTGGCTATTCTCGGCTCGATTGACATCGTCTTGGGCGAGACCGATCGCTAAGGAGGCACAGCAATGCAAGGACTTGGTGTGATCAAAGGATTGGCCGTTGCTTTCCGGCATTTCGTGGAGACTTACCTCGACGATTTCAAGCTCGGCCGTCAGCGCTACAAGACGCCCGAAGGGATTGCCCATCGCAGCAGCAAGGACGCCCGCGGCATTTTTACCGTGCAGTATCCCGAAGAAAAGCTGCCGGTTCCTGAAGAGTTTCGCTTCATTCCCTTCTTGCTTTACGAAGAAGGCCCCGGCGGCGAGCGGAAGGACCGCTGTACGTCGTGCGGCATCTGCGCCAAGGTTTGCCCGCCGCAGTGCATCTGGATCGAGCGCACGAACGACCCGGAAACGGGTAAGCCGATTCCCGAACCGGCCGAGTTCTACATCGACGTGGATATTTGCATGAATTGCGGCCTGTGCGCCGAGTACTGCCCGTTCGATGCGATCAAAATGGATCACGAGTACGAACTGGCAACGTACGATCGCAAGAATAACATTTATGATAAGGCCCGCCTTTCCAGGCCGGTTCGCTATTACGCCGAAATCCGCCCGAATAATTACGAGCGTGAAGAGAAGGCGCGCGCCGAAGCAGCCGCGGCAAAAGCGGCTGCCGCAGCTGCAAAAGCGCAGGCAAAAACGTGACACGTGATACGTGACACTTGAGATGGAATCATGTATAACCCAGATACCGAACTGCTTTTCCCGCCTCGCCTGATCCCGCAGTTGCGCGATTTGCGTGGGCCTGCCTGGCAGAAACTGGTCGATTCGGTCGATGGCAAATCGCCTACGTCACCAGAGCGGTTGGCATTCGTTTTGCTGATGGTGCGCTTGCATGGCTGCGTTACCTGCCAGGCCGATTCGTACCGCGCCATGCAGGGCTGCACGCAGTGTTCGCTGCAAACCATCAGGCGTTTGCGTGGAACGGACGATGAACTCGCCCGCCAGTACGCTGAGGCGCAACGTGAGGTGGCTCGTTCTCTGAAAGGCGATTGAAAAGTGGTTGCAAGGCAATTGACAAGTGATTAAACAAGGTCCGATTTTTTCATCCAATAAATAAACTTTCTCATGGCTAATTCTCCCCTTACTCCCGAACTCATCCTCGCTGCGTTGCGAAAAGTCAACGATCCCGAGTTGCACAAAGACCTCGTGAGCCTCAATATGATCCGCGATGTGCAGATCGAAGGCAGCAAAGTTACCTTTACCGTTGTCCTTACCACACCGGCTTGCCCGCTGCGCAACCAGATTCAAAACGAAGCCCGCGCGGCGGTTGCCGCCGTTCCTGGTGTGGAAGATGTTGAAGTCAGGTTCGATGCCAATGTCCCTGCAGATGGCCGCTCGCGCGGCTTGATGGAACTGCCCATTCGCAACGCCATCGCTATTGCCAGCGGCAAGGGTGGCGTGGGGAAGAGCACCGTTTCGGTGAACGTCGCCGTCATGCTGGCGCAGAGCGGCGCCCGCGTGGGCTTGCTGGACGCCGATATCTATGGGCCGAATATTCCCACGATGATGGGCGTCGACCAACTCCCACCGATGAAGAACGAACGCTTGATCCCGGCCGAAGCCTACGGCGTCAAGATGATGTCGATCGGCTTCCTGGTCAAGCCCGATCAACCCCTGATCTGGCGTGGGCCGATGCTGCACTCGGCCATTCGCCAGTTCCTTTCCGATGTGGCCTGGGGCGAACTCGACTACCTGATCGTCGACTTGCCGCCCGGAACGGGCGACGCCGCTCTCAGCCTGGCGCAGTCGTTGCCCTTGAGCGGTAGCGTGATCGTGACCCTGCCGCAGGTCGTTTCACGTGAAGATGCCATCCGTTCACTGTACATGTTCAACCAGCTTAACGTGCCTGTGCTAGGGGTGGTTGAAAACATGAGCTATCTCGAACTGCCGGACGGTACGCGCATGGACGTTTTCGGCAGCGGCGGCGGCAAGCTGATGGCCGAAGAAACAGGCGTGCCTTTTATTGGCGCCATTCCGATGGACCCGCAGGTGCGTATCAGCGGCGATACCGGCCAGCCCGTCACCATTTCCAATCCCGAATCGCCGGTTGCCAAAGCCCTCAAGGCTGTGGCGGAAGACGTGGCCGCCCGAGTCAGTGTGGCGGCCTTGCAGAAGCCGGGCGTGATCCCCATTCAAATGATCGGTTGAGGATCGAGTGCTTGCAGGGACCGGGTGACGGAACCTGCCGGTTTAAAGCTTCAACCCTTGAACCTTTTCCTATGCAAAATATCATTGGTATTCGTTTTCAACGTGTCGGAAAGCTCTATCACTTTGACGCTTCTTCGGTCACCGATATCCAACCAGGGGACTTTGTCGTTGTCGAAACCAGCCGTGGCCGCCAGTTGGGTGAGGTGGTTCATTTCGTAGACGATCCGCAGCCTCCGCCCGATGGCGCCTGGAAGCCCGTCCAACGTAAGGCTACCCCGCAAGATTTGGTCCAGCGCCAGATCTGGCAACGCCGGGAGGCCGAGGCGCTCGTCAACTGCCGCGAAAAAGCCAAAGAGCTTAATCTGGTAGGGATCAAATTCTTCGCCGCAGAGTACAGCTTTGATGGCAGCCGGCTCTCCTTTCTGTACAGTACGGAAGAAGGGGTCAAGATTGACTTCACGCCGCTGCGGCGTGCCTTGCTGCGTATCTACCCACACATCCAGTTGGATTTGCACCAGATCGGACCGCGCGATGTCGCAAAACTGATCGGTGGAATGGGCGCATGCGGCCTGGCCAATCGATGCTGTTCGATGTTTCTTACCGATTTCAGTCCGGTATCCATCAAAATGGCGAAAGAGCAGGGGATTTCGCTCACCCCAACGGAAATTACGGGCATGTGTGGGCGTTTGCGTTGCTGCCTGGTGTATGAATACGAGCAGTATGTCGAGGCGCGTAAACATCTGCCCAAGCGTAACAAGCGCGTTATGACGCCAAAGGGTGAAGCCCGTGTGCTGGATGTGATTCCCATGCAAGATTCGGTGTTCGTCGAGTTGGAAAACGGCGTGCGCCAGACCTACCGGCGTGAAGAGATCGAGCCGTGGGATGAACTTTCTGCCTTGCGCCGGAAAGCCGAAGAAGGCTGTGGCAGGCATCCGGATGGTAACTGCGAATGCCGCAAGCAGCCTGCGGAGCTGACGGAAGAGGAACTGGGTTACACCGGCGAAGCGGTCCACTTCCGCCCCGAAACGTTGGGACAGCGACCGGCGGCTCCGCAACCGCAGAAAGAGAAAAGCGTGCAAGGGGATAGGTCCACTTCCGCGCCCGCTGGGCCGCCACAACCCCGCCGCTCCGCACGGCGCAACAAGGGGCGCCCTCGCCCTAAGCAGGGTGCGGCGTCTGCCGGTGGCCAGGCACAACAGCAACCTGCCGAGCAGAGAAAGATGCCGTCTCCGAAAGCGCAGCAGCAGCAAAAGCCTCCGCAGTCAGAGCAGCGACCCCCGCGCCAGAAGCAGCGACCGCCTCGCCAGGGGCAGAAACCGCCACCGCAGCAACAACGCCCACCAAAGGAAAAAGCCAGCTAATGATGATCCCCGAAAACTGGGCGAACCCCCAAAACATTTTGGTTATTCTTGCCCATCCAGACGACCCCGAGTTTTTTTGTGGCGCCACACTGGCGCGCTGGGCCGCCGACGGGCATCACATTTCTTACTGTTTGCTCACCTGTGGCGACAAAGGTGTCAAGGATCGCCACGCTGCCCCACCGGATTTGTGTGCCATTCGCCAGGTGGAACAATCGCAGGCCGCGGCGATTTTGGGCGTCGAAAAGGTGGAATTTTTGAGTTATGCCGATGGTTACATCGTGCCCGACCTCGTGTTGCGCCGCGACATCGTGCGTGCCATCCGCCGGGCGCGCCCCGATATTGTAGTTACGTCAGACCCGACCAACCTTTTTGTCGGCGATAGCTACCTCAATCACCCCGATCACCGCTATGCGGGCCAGGCCGTACTCGACGCGGTTTTTCCGGCCGCGGGCAATCACCTTTTCTTTGAAGATTTGCTCTTCGACGAGGGTCTTGAGCCGCATGGCCCGCGCGAAGTATGGGTAACCCTCACCTCGCAGCCTACCATCACGCTCGACGTGACTCCCTTTTGGGAAACGAAAATTCGCGCCCTTTACGAACACGTTTCCCAAATTGGCGATCGTGAACGCTTTACCGAGCGGATGCGTTCTCGCCACACGCCTGAAAGCACCATCGATGCGCCGCGTTATGAAGAAAAGTTTCGCCGGATTCTGTTTGGTTGATCGTCACGCGAGGAAATATGCTTGATTTCACACTGGTTCGTGAAAAGAAAGCCACGATGAACGACCTGGCTGCCGGCCTGAGCCTGGCCGACTTGCGTTACCATACCAACGATATGATCGATCGCATGTTGGGGCTAATCGTTCCCTGTACCGATGCCGATGTGGTTTTCCAGCCAAACGATCCCCAGGCTCACGACCAGTACGCCGCTTCCATCGAGCAGGTGTATGTGGGTTGGACGCTGGCGCATGTTATCGTCCATACCACAGCGTCTTCCGAGGAGGCGGCTTTTTTGGCCGCCGAGATGGCGCGCGGCGTCGAGCACCACGGCCGTTCACGCTACGAAGTCCCCTGGGAAAGTATCACGACGATCGCCCAGTGTCGCCAACGCCTCGAAGAGAGCCGCCGCATCCGCCTGTCCAGCTTGGATTTGTGGCCCGACGAGCCTGATCTGGCGCTGACGTACGAACCCTGGCCCGGTGCCATGCCCGTCAATGCCAAGGCGCGCTTTATCATGGGCTTGCGCCACGATAGCGCCCACCTGGGCCAGATTGCCGAGATCGTGCGCCAGGCGCAAGAAATGATGACAGCCGGTATCGGGAGCGAGTGATGCTCGTGCCCTTTGACCCTCCTTATACTTTCCTTCCATCCCATGCCCGATTTTCTCACCCCTGCTACCGAATTATTTGAGTTCACCCGTTCCCTGCGCCGCGATTTTCACGCGCACCCCGAACTGGGTTTCCAGGAAGTGCGTACGGCTGCTGTTGTGGCACGCGAGCTGAAAACCCTGGGCCTGGAAGTCGCTACCGGCATCGGCAAAACCGGCGTGGTGGCCCTGTTGGCGGGTGAGAAACCCGGCGGCCAGGGCCGTACGGTGATGGCCCGTTTCGACATGGATGCGCTGCCCATCGCCGAGGAAACCGGCGCTGAGTATGCCTCGCAAAATCTGGGTGTGATGCACGCCTGCGGCCACGATGGGCATACGGCCATTGGGCTGACCGTGGCCCGTATGCTCGTCGATACGCGCGAAGCGTGGTCCGGCACGGTCAAATTCGTCTTTCAGCCGGCGGAGGAAGGCATGGGCGGCGCGCCCTGCATGATCGCTGATGGTGTGCTCGAAAATCCCCGTCCCGACCTGGCCGTCGGTCTGCACCTGTGGAATGACAAGCCGGTTGGATGGCTCGGCATTGCCGGTGGCCCGGTGATGGCGGCAGCCGAGATTTTCAGGTTGCGTGTCACCGGTAAAGGTGGGCACGGCGCAGCACCGCATCAGGCGATCGATCCCGTGCTGGCTGCGGCGCAGATCGTCACGGCGCTGCAGGGCATCGTTTCTCGCAATGTATCCCCGCTGGATACGGCCGTGATCACGGTTGCCACCATTCACGGCGGAGAGGCTTTCAACGTGATCCCGCCTGTTGTCGAGATGAGCGGCACGATCCGCACCTTCGAAACGGGCGTCCGCCGGCGGGTATTGGAACGTTTCCGGCAGGTCGTGCACGCGGTTGCAGATGCTTGCGAGTGCCAGGTGGCGCTCGACATGGAAGCACTTACCCCGGCAGTGTTCAACCACCCGCAGGCGGCGGCGTACGTGCGCACCGCAGCAGGGCAGATGCTGCCCGATTTCCAGGTCGAGACTCGCTTTGCCACGATGGGCTCGGAAGACATGGCCTTCTTCTTACAGGAGGTTCCGGGTTGTTTCTTCTTCGTGGGTTCGGCGAATGCCGACAAAGGGTTGAACGCCGCTCACCATCATCCCCGCTTCGACTTCGACGAAGGCGTTTTGCCGCAGGCAGCGGCTTTGATGGCCGGTGCGATCGTAAACATGCTGGAAGGCTGAGCGTGTTTGGCTTCGCGAAACGTAACGCGGCGTTTGAGGCCAGCCTGGCTCGTTTGGCGGCGGATTTATGCGACGTTCGTTTGCTGGCGCTGTTGACTGCCGATGGTCTGGTGCGTGGCTGTTGGCCGGCGTCGTTCGATGAAGATCGCCTCTCGGCGATGTCCGCTGCAACACTGTCTTTGGGCGAGCGTATCGTCAAGGAGTTGAAGCTGGGTAAGTTGCGTTATGCCTTGCAGGCCGGCGAATTTGGTTTGCATCTGGTGTTTATGCTGGATGGGGAATACGGGTTGGCGATGAACGTTCGCCCGGACGTTTCCCTGGATGCCCTGTTTGCTGCCCTGGAGCGTTGTTTGCCACCCTTCTGCCTGGAGCTTGGCATTGCGCTTTCTCCGGCCTGGAAACTGCGATGATGGAGAGAGAGAGGATGTCCAACAATAACGGCAACGGTCACAGAAAACTCTTGTACTTCACCGAGGCACCGCAGCGCGTCGTGTCGCTGGTCCCTTCGCTCACCGAGAGCCTGTTCGATTTGGGCTTAGGCGCAGCGCTCGTCGGCGTGACCGATTACTGCACGCGCCCGGCAGATGCGGTGAAAAGTCTGACGCGTGTGGGTGGCCCGAAAAATCCACGCGTCGATCAGATTGCTGCGTTACAGCCCGATCTGGTAATGGCCGACCAGGAAGAAAACCGGTTGGCCGATGTCGAAGCGCTCGAAGCCCTGGGCGTGCCGGTATGGGTCACTTTGCCGCGCACGGTACGCCAGGCAATGGATGTGCTCTTCAAGATAGCCGAATTATTTCGTGATCGCACGGCCACGGCGCGTGTGCAAACGCTCGAAATTACCCTCGACTGGGCTGAAGAATCGGCATCGTCGATGGCACCGTTTCGTTACTTTTGCCCGCTGTGGCAAAAGCTGGATGGCCCGCTGCCCTGGTGGATCACATTCAACGGCGATACGTACATGGACGACTTGTTGCGCCTGATGGGCGGCCAGAATGTCTTTACCCAGCGCTTGCGCCGCTACCCCCTGGAAGCGGATTTGGGCCTGGCAGAAGCAGAACCGGCCCAAGGGCGCGACACACGCTACCCACGCGTGACCCGTGACGAGGTCGTCGCTGCCCAACCCGATCTGATCTTGCTGCCAGATGAGCCTTTTGCATACGATGAAGGCCACCTGGGCCAGTTCCGTGATCTTTTTGGCGATACGCCCGCCGTACGTGATGGCCGTGTTTTCTGCGTCGATGGCGCGTTGATTACCTGGCACGGCACGCACCTGGCGCACTCCCTGCGTGAACTGCCCGGCGTGCTGGCCGGGTTGTAGTCAGTTTTTATGCTGGAAACCCAAATCGTCGTCTCGATGTTTCACATGGAGAAAAAATATGTCTGATGAAAAAAAGTCTGTTACGGCCACCGATACAAGCGCTGTGGTGAACGATTTTTCTATCACGGTGGCGAGCGTCAATGGATCGGGCAGCCAGACGTCCAACACGATGCTGCTGCGTGCCTTGTTCAAGATGGGGATTCCAGTGTCGGGGAAGAATATCTTTCCTTCGAACATTCAGGGGCTGCCCACCTGGTACACCATCCGTGTCAGCAAGGATGGCTTTATCGCCCGGCGTGAGGTGCAAGAAATCGTCGTGGCAATGAACCCGGCCTCCTTTGCCCAAGACCTGGCGGGGTTGGCCTCGGGCGGCGTCTTTTTCTACGATGACAGCATCAAATTGAGCATCGACCGGCAGGATGTGTTCGTCTATCCGATGCCGGTTCGGCAGCTCTCTCGTGGGGCCGAAGTGCCTTCGAACTTGCGGGATTATATCGCCAACATGGTTTACGTGGGCGTCGTGTGTTATATTCTCGGCATCGATATGGAAAAGATCGCTGACGCCCTCAGCTTTCACTTCAAGGGCAAACAAAAGGCGATCGACTTGAACTTCGGTGTTGTGACGAAGGCATACGAATGGGCTGCGGCCAACCTGACCAAGCAAGACCCCTATCGTGTCGAAGTGCTCGACAAGACGGACGGCCTGATCATGGCGGATGGCAACACGGCAGCGGCCATTGGCTCGCTCTATGGCGGCATGCAGTTTTGCGCCTGGTACCCGATCACGCCGGCTTCCAGCCTGGCCGAGATGATGATCGAGTACGTACCGATGCTACGCAAAGAGCCTCAGACGGGCAAGTTTACCTGCGCCGTGCTCCAGGCAGAAGATGAACTGGCCGCCATCGGGATGGCGGTTGGCGCCGGTTGGGCCGGCTTGCGGGCAATGACCTCGACCTCCGGGCCGGGTGTCAGCCTGATGAACGAATATATCGGCCTGGCCTACTACGCCGAAGTGCCGGTGGTGATCTGGGACGTACAGCGTGTAGGTCCTGCGACGGGAATGCCCACCCGTACCGCACAAAGCGATCTGATCGAAGCCGCCTTTTGCGGTCACGGCGACACGCAGCATGTGATCTTGTTCCCAGGCTCGGTCAACGAGTGTTTCGAACATGGTTGGAAGGCCTTTGATCTTGCCGAGCGTTTACAGGCCCCGGTGTTCGTCCTTTCGGATCTCGACTTCGGCATGAATCAGTGGATGACCGAACCTTTCCGTTACCCCGACATACCGATGGACCGCGGAAAGGTGTTGTGGGAAGAAGATCTGAAGGAGCTTGCCGGGCAGTGGGCGCGCTATAAAGATGTCGATGGCGATGGCATCCCCTATCGCACGGTGCCGGGCAATCGCCATCCCGCTGCGGCGTACTTTGCCCGTGGTACCGGGCATAACGAAAAAGCCGGTTATAGCGAAGATCCCCAACAGTGGGAGCAAAACCTGGCGCGCCTGAAGAAGAAGTTCTATGCTGCCAGCGCGCTGGTGCCGCGGCCCGTCGCTGAGACGACGCCCGGCGCCCGGATCGGGTTCGTCGGCTACGGCTCTACTGACGCTGCCATTCAGGAAGCGCGCCATCACCTGGCGGCACAGGGCATCGCTTCGGACTATCTCCGCCTGCGAGCTTATCCGTTTACACCGGAAGTGGAGGCGTTTATCCACAGCCACGAAAACAATTATGTGATCGAACTCAACCGTGATGGACAGATGCATCAGCTTTTGCAGCTCGAGTATCCTCAGGAAGTCTCCCGCCTGGTCTCGCTGGCACACGTGGATGGCCTGCCGCTGACCGCCCGCTGGATCGAGGATGCTTATCGATCGCATCCGACTGCACTGGAAGCCAAGGAGGCTTAATATGTCGAACATTCCCGTCACCGAGGCCAGCCGTGGGCCGGTCAACCAGGCTGGTTTTAGCAAGACAGACTATCGCGGCCAGCCCAGCACGCTGTGCCAGGGTTGCGGCCATAACTCGATCGCCAGCCAGATCATCGCTGCCTGTTACGAAATGGATATCGTGCCTGAAAACGTGGTTAAGTTCAGCGGTATCGGCTGCTCGAGCAAGAGTCCCACGTATTTCCTTTCGCGTTCGTTTGGCTTCAACGGCCTGCATGGGCGCATGCCCTCGCTGGCAACCGGCGCCCTGTTTGCAGACACGACGCTTCACGGCATTGGCGTTAGCGGCGACGGCGACACGGCCAGCATTGGTATGGGCCAGTTCAAGCACATCGTGCGCCGCAACGTCAAGATGCTATACATCGTCGAGAACAACGGCGTTTATGGGCTGACCAAGGGCCAGTTTTCGGCTACGGCCGAGATCGGCCTGGAACTCAAGCACCAGGGCGTCAACCGTTACATGCCGATCGACATCGCCTGGGAGGCGCTGGTAGGAAATGCTTCTTTCGTCGCCCGTTCGTTTGCTGGCGACCCCAAGCAGGTAAAAGAGTTGCTCAAGGCGGCCATGGCGCACAACGGCATTGCTGTACTGGATATCATCAGCCCTTGCGTCACTTTCAACAATCAGGACACGGCTTTTCACTCGTACTCATGGGGCAAGAATCACGAAGTGGCGCTGCACGATCTCTCGTTTGTGCCGCGTGCCGAAGAAATCATGGTGGAATATGCCGAGGGCGAGGCCAAGGAAGTCCAACTACACGACGGCTCTCACATCATCTTACGCAAACTCGGCCGCGAGCACGATCCTACGGATCGCTCTGCCGCCCTGGCCGTCCTCGAAGAATCCAATCACTGTGATTGCCTGGTTACCGGTCTGATCTATATTGCCCCCGACCGTCCATCGCTAACCGACATCTACAACCTGCCCGAAACGCCGCTCAATCGCCTCCCTGCCGAACGCTTGCGCCCGCCGCGCGAGTCGATCGATCAGGTAAACGCTTTGATGTTTTAGGCTCTCCCGTTTTCAACGGGATGGATACCTGGGACATTTCCCGCCAAAGGCGAAGAGCCGTGTTTTAGCGGGTAAGGAAGAAGAAAACACCACCAACGAGCCTTTTGGCAGTGAAGCTGCCAAAAGGCTCGTTGGTAAACGCTGGCCTCAACGGGCCAGGGTTAGCGCCTGATTAAGGGCAGGTACGTGGCCTGCCCGTTGGCAATTACGGCAAACCTTCGCTCGTGGGTATGTCCAAGACCATCCGTAACGGTGAGGGTGGTGGCCAACGCTTGCGCGGTGACGATCGATGCATCCACCTGCACCAGAAAACGAATGACTACCGGGCTATGGACCGGGTTGCTGACGTTCACGGCGCCGTGCCAGGTGATCGTTTTTCCGGCGATGTTTGGCGTGCCGCTGCTGGCCGTCAGCCCGCCGGCATAGTCAAGCCCTTCAGGCAGCACGGCGGTCAGGTCGACTTCTTCGAGCGGCAAGTTCAGACTGGATAGATTGATCGTGTAGGTCAAGGTTTCGCCGGCGGCGGGTGTGGTTGTGCTGGCCGAAATGGAAGCCTTCAAAACGCCCTGCAAAATCACGCCGCTGCGTTGGTAACTGCCCCGGCCGGTGCCCCACAGCACGCGCGCATGGGCCGTGCCGGGTAAATCGTAGGCGACGAACCCGGCGTGCGCCGTATTGATCACCACTTCAAGGTCCGGGTCGCCGTCGATGTCTGCCAGGGTGGGGGCGGGCAGGGCGCCGTTCCAGGTTGGGCTGCCGACTGCTGCGGGCAGGCTGACGACGTGCAGGGGACTGCCGAGGTAATCCAGAACGTACAGTTTGCCGGTTTGGCCGCTGCCTTTTTGTGTCCAGGTCGTAAAAATGACCTCGGCGTGGCCGTCGGCGTCGAGGTCGGCTACGGCCGGCTCAGATGCAAAGCTCAGGTAGCCGTCGGATGCTCGATAGGCTGCGTAGGGCCAGTTGCCGTGCTCGGTCTTGTCGAGCCAGTAGGCGTGCAGGCGGCCATCGTAGGAGGCGAAGAGGATTTCCAGCCGCCCATCGCCATCGAGATCGGCTGCCGCCGGGTTCGACTGCGCGCTTTCGATGACACTGTAGCTTTCGCTGATCGGCGCGCCGGTATCGACTGGCCCGCTGCGCCAGTCGAACCCGCCGGTGTTGAAGCGGCTGCGGTCGGCGTTGAAAATGTACACGCCCGTATAGCGGCTCGGTGGGTAACCGGCGTGGCAATCGTAGACGTTGCCGGTGACGACGACTTCCATGGCCCCGTCACCGTTGACGTCGACGATATTGGCCGGCCCATCGGCAAAGTTGGTGCGGTAGCTCTCGGCACGCACGCCGTCACAGGCGCCCCAGCCGCGTAATTCGATTTCGGGGCTTTCCCAGATGCCCACCTTGCCCCAGTTTTTGCCACCGTACATGGCGTTGGCCTGGATGTGGCTACCATCGGGGCGGTAAGCGTTGATGTAGTGAACGTCCGAAGGCACGATGATCTCGGCGATGCCGTCGCCATCCAGGTCGCCGGCGGCGGCGTTGTCGTTGAAGACGCCCCAGGCGTACCCCCCTTCGTCGCGCAACTGCGGCCAGCCGCTGCGTAACGAACCATTGTGTTCGTAGACCCAGGCGTTGACTTCACTGCCGTGAGCGCCGGTGGCGATGATTTCCAGGTCCCCGTTGTTGTCGAGGTCGGCCACCGAAACGCCGCGCACTTCGTTCGCGAGCGGCTGCTTCGGCCAGCCGGCTTCGAAGTAACCCTGACCATTGTAAACGGACACCCACCCGCCGCCGTGGCCGGTAACGATTTCCTGGTTCCCGTCATAATCCACGTCGGCGACGATGATGCCCGGCCAGGTGCGGCCCACGCTGCTGGCCGCAGGTTGGCTGCGGTCGTGGCCGGACGCCACGCGCCATTCGAGGGCGCCTGTGGCGCCATCCAGAGAAACGATGGAATACGCCGAAGCGATCACCTCCGGCTTGCCGTCGGAATCGATGTCTGCCACCGCCGGAGATGAATACCAGCCGGTTTCGCACCACGAAGCGTAACAACCGCCTCGCTGCCACTTGAGCACAGGTGCCTGGGTCGCCGCCTGGGCGTGAGGCAGCGGTAGCCCATTGTAGCCCCCGAAAGCAAAGCTCAATACAAGAATCAGGGAAAGTCTGCGTTTCATCGGTTTCTCCTAAGGGATTAGACCTTTTCGATTGGTTGGATAGCTGGGTGCGTATCTGGCGGCGCTTGCATTTCGATGAACGCATCCGAGTTTGGCCGCCCGAACCTGGATGCGTTCCCGTGACGATGGAAAGCCTGCCTCAATTTTACCCCATCGGCGAGTATTCGCCTGGCTGCATGGGCGTGGCGACTAGCGATAGGGGGAAGGGATCGAAACGGGCAAGTTGATGCTGAAAATTGTGATATCGAATATCACTTCCGGCGCATCGAAGATTCCATCCTGCCCCGAAAACCTGTGTTGGATTGCCCGCACCAGCAACTCGTCTTTGCTGACCCACATGTCTGTGCGGATGGTTGCGCTGGTCACGGTGAAATCATCCCACTCGATGTATTCGATGGGGATATCGAAGAGCAGGTGATAACAGCTGATCGCCCCATTGAGCTTTTCTTCCCCAACCAGGGCCAGGTTGTGAGCCTGCTCTTTCATATCCCGGATATTGTTGCCAACAAAGCCAAACGGCCTTTCCGATAGTTGCCACGTTGCGCCGCTTACGCTGCGTTCGTAGACGTTGTGGGTCGTTTCTACGAACAACAGCTCGATTTTTTCGGTTTCTGTAACGCCGCCGCTCGAGTGCAGAATGTTGAAGCGCTCGTACTTGCCCTTCGCTACGTCAACGACGCCGGTGGAGGTTTGCGTGCGCCGAGAGGCGATCTCAGGGAGGTCGTAACGGATTAATACCGAATACGTGTAAGATTTCAACAAATCCATACGGTCTGCGGCCATGGTAAAAATTTCTTCCGCAGAAAGCGGTCTCTCCGGTACGGTGGGTTTCGGCAGGGCGGTAGGCGGCATCGTCTTCTGTGACGCGCACGCTGCGATCGTGCCGGCGAACAGGCTCAAGAAAGTGACGAGCAAAACAAAGTGGCGCGTAATTCTCATGGCAGATTCCTTGTCCGTTTCAGTCATGTTATTCTTCAAATTTGTTGAAAATTAGCGTAATCTCATAGACCCCATGCTGTCCGGGGTCTTCTTCGAGTGTATACGGAATGGAAAAGTGCGCTTTTTGGATAACGAAGTTAGCCTGATTGATCCATACCTTTGCCGTTCCCATACCGGAATACACTTTGTCCGGATCGGCCAGGTACAGACTGACGACGGTCTTTTCGGTGAATTCCTCGACGTCCATTTCGGTGGCGTATACGAAACAAGGGGTTTCCTCGGCGAGTTCATCAGGCTCGCGACGTATGTCGTGGGTGGTGCGGGAAAGTTTGCCGGCGGTGTTGACGATCAGTTTGATGTACGTGTATAGTTCGTTGAAGTCGATCCCTGTATTGATGTAATAATCGGTCCCCACGGCATCCAGGATCACCTTGTCGCGATAGTTCACCGAATGAAACTTGAATTCTATGCCTTCGATGAAGATGGTAAGTGCAAAGGCGTCTGGCCAGTTCGTCTCGCCGGTGACGCTGACCCGGCTGCCTTTTGGCGTGTGCACCGTCTCGATTTGATAAGCGATGTTCTTGGCGCCCAGAAAGCGCTTTTCTGCCTTGGCGAGCGTCTCCAGGATGTTGTCTGGGTCGATGATTGTGCTGGACGAGGGCATCGTTCCGGTCATCAGGACATTGAGTATCTGTCGATCCAGTAAATCGGCTGTGGTATAGATATCGGGTTCGGGCCGCATCCACCGGGGATACAGCAAGTATACGACGGCGCCGACGCCGCGACGGCGGAATACGAGCATATCGATGTCGTAGGTGTCTTTTCCCGAGCCGCGTACGAAATGCCAAAAGGCGTGCTTTTCGGCAACGCTTTTCAAGAACGTTTCTTCGGGCTGCGTTTCACTGCTCCAGGCTTCGGCGGGATGGAGGGCCTGTTCGAAAATATCGGCATCGTCTTCGATATGGCGATCGAAGCTGCTTTGTTCTTCCGCACTCGGCAGGACAAAGGTAAACCCCACCAGGGTAGATTTTTCGCCGGTGCTGGTGGTATATTGATAGCCAAATTGGCTGTTGACGGGCAGCCCCAAGGCCGCCTGGATCGATGTACCGTCTACGACGATGGGTACTTCATCCCTCGACAACTCGACGAAGCCGACCGGCAGTTCCCAGATACCGATCTCGAGGCCGGAAAAATCGGGAATCTCGGTTGCGGTGGGGGCGACGGTGGGGGTGCTGCTTGGCCCGGGTGTGAAACTTGGCGTTGGGTTCTGGCTGGCTACAATCTTGTCGGCGTCGCGCAAGAGCAGCAGGCCGAACCCGATGGCACCGCCCAACGCCAAGACCAAAATCGACAGGATGATAACTTGCGGCAGGCTGACATCTGACTTGTGTTGGTTCTTGTGGCGATTTGATTCAGGAAACATATTCGAAGCTCCGACAGGAATTTGTATTTCCGGCTCTTCCACCTTTGGCGGGAAACATCCCGTTGAAAACGGAGCGCCGTATTTCCTTTTGGGAGAAAATTCCCCCAAAGATTACAGGCCAGAAACCACAGGCCAAAAGTTGCAAAATTATAGCATGGGCTTTTACCGGTTACATACGATGTCCTCATCGTAACACATGGCAATTCCCTCGCCGGGGCGTACGATGAGAAAATTCTCGTTCCACTCACCCCACAGCAGCTGGCGGATCAAGTTCATATCGCCGGCCAGGCGTTCGAAAGCCCAGCCCCGGCGTTCGGCCTCTGCCTGCGCCCGAGAAGCTGCTGCTGTTTCGTCGCCGATTCCCATCTCGATCCATGCCGCGCGCTGATAGTGCTGTTGCCAGGCGCCCATGACTTCCATCAGGTAGGCAGCGTTGTCTTCGCCGTACTGTTGAACGTATGCTTCGTAAACGCCTGTGAGGTCGCTTCCCATCCCGCTGCCGATAGAAAGCGCCGCGTCTGCATCCTGCCCGCGTTCGATATAGTCTTGCACGTACCAGTAAGTGCCCGGTTTCTTCTCGAACGCTTCCTGGTAGCGCCTCCGGCTCCCCAAAAAGAGCGTGATGCAGTCGTGAGCGCGTGGGATCACGAGCGGGATGTGGATGGCTTTCAGCCCGGCCGTGGCGCTACCGCACAGTCCATAGGCCAGAACGACGGCATCATAGCTTTTGCCGGCAGCTGCCAGGCGTGCTTGCAGCAGGCCGCGCAGTTTTTGCGGCGTGTTATGCAGGCCGAAGCGCAGCAGTTCGATATCGACTACGTGAGGAGACTGTGCTGCGCACCAGTAGGCCGGGCGGGCCAGTGCGTCACAGGTGAGGGCTTTGATTTTCATGTTGTTGTGTGGCTCTCTTGGTTGCTATTTGATCGTGCTGGAATTATAATCACTTATGTGTAGGACGTACTTCGCTCAATTTTTCTTTTTTATCAGGAGCAGCATGACCGCAAACGTCATTGTTTTGAGATCTCAAGATCCGTTGATTGAAGCCTTACCTTTCAAACCTTACCGCAGCACCGTGGAGCGCCTGGTGAAGCAGTTTACCCCCTCTCCGAACGAGTCGCAGTCTATCGCCATCCAAACACCCTGGGGAGAGACGCTGAATGCCAGCGCGGGTGACTACATTATCAGCGAAGTTGGCGCTCCTGAAGATATGTGGCCGGTAGAGAAAGAAATCTTCCATGAAAGTTACCAGATCATCGCACCGGGGCGTTGCATCAAGAAGGCCCTTACCTATTTGGTGCCCCTGGCCGCAGCAACAAAAGGGAATGAAGATCAACAGGTGCGTGTAGAAACGCTGGAGGGGGCAGTTACAGTCCGGGCAGGAGATTTTTACCTGGCGCGAGGCGTAAAGGGCGAAATCTGGCCCATGCCGGTCGGCAAGGTGCATACGACGTTAGCTCCGGTTGAAGCCTGACATTTCTCCTGGCGCTTTCATCGGTTGTGGCGCCTGCGGGACGAGTGCATTGAATGTAAAAGCCTCGTCCCACAGGCGCGCGCGTCAAGCGGCATTTTTGGCGCGTTTGCGCAACGGGCTTTCGGTCTCCTGGTTTTCACCCGTGTTGAGCAAGCCGTAGCTGGCTGCGTCGGGCAAGTTTATCGGGCGGATGAACTGATTCGCGTTGATGTGCTCGATCTGGATGCCGCGGTCGCGTGCTTTTTCGACCATGTTTTGGACGAGGCGCCCGTTGAGATCGTCTGGGGGTTCACTTTTTCCATCCCAAACAGCGATGATACGTACTTTATCTACGCCCCACAGGAACGAGGAGTACAGCGCCCAGCGGTTATTGCGCGCATAGACGTTGGGGTAAATGCTGCTTGGTTTGCCAACGCATTCACCTTGGAAACGTAGGCTGATGGCCGGGTTATTGCGCAAGTTGTAAAAGCGTTCTACCCATTTATCGCCTGCCGGGCTGACGAATTGACGGATGTATTGTGCTTCGACCATCGGCAAGTGAACTTCCACCGGGATGCCCAGTTCTTGACACGCTTCTACGAATATGATGTCGCTGCCGGCAGCCAGTCCGGCGGTGAAGGCGATGTCTTCGGCACCTCCACCCAGCTTCTTGAGCATGGCAACGATTTCCTGCTTTACAGCGGCCTCGCGTTCCGGCGGGAAGCGCTTTTCGCCTGTTTCTGAAGCCAGCGTATCCAGCGCATAGCCCGTAAATACAAAGACGTTGCTGGCGACGGCGGGAAGTTCGCTGCCTTCGTTTTTCTTCTTCTCTTTCAGATCCTCGTTGGCTTCTACTTTGGCCATGCGGCGCAGTTCGTCCTGGATGGCCTGCATACCGGCCTGGACGTACTCTACGCGCATGTTGAGCGCCATGAGCATTTCGAGCTGCGCAAGTGAAGATTGTAGATACCACGTGTTGCGGCGCGCGGCCGTCAACGCTTTGCGGTAAGCGCGCGTTACTTTGCGGGTATTGTCGGCGGTCATCACGCGCAACTCGGCCAGCGAGACGAGCGTCCAATAGTCGACGCTTTCGACCTGTGCCTGGGTTTCAAGGGCAAAAACGAGCGCACCGCGCAGTTCGGGCAAAATGTTGGCGATGGCGGTGATGTCGGGGTCGGGGTCGTTTTTGTCGTCGTACTGTTCTGCCAGGTGCAGCAAGATCGTGCCCAGGGTCAGGGCATTCACGCCAGGGTAGGTATTATCGAGGTCGCAGCGGTAGCCTTTGATATAGGTGTAAAAAGCCTTGATCAGCCAGTGGTAGGACTCGAAAGCCGTTTGCAGGCGCTTGGCCTGATCGGACACCCACTTCCAAGAGTCGGACCACATATCCTTGTAAATGCGTCCCAGGGTGCTGATGGCCTCAGTATCGCTGGGTGCGTCGGCCAGCAAGTTTTCCAATTTGACGATGGCTTCGTCCACACGGCCGAGGCGGTTGAGAAAGATCGCTTCCTGGCGGCGAAAATTGAGATTGTGAGGGTTGATCTCCAATCCTTTGCGGTACTGCTGCAGCGCCAGCTCGTTGCGGCCCATGTTTTGCAGTGCCTTACCGGCTTCGGCCACGGCCTCCTCTTTAATCAACGGGTTGGTGATCTCTTCGGTAAGCAGCAAGATGTCGCCGATGCGTTTTCGCCGTTGCGCCACCGTCACGCGCTGGCGCCAGTCGTTGTATTCACGCCAGAAGCCGGTTGCCAGGGGGGTGCGCAGCGTTTTTCGTTCAGGTTCCTCCAGTCCGGAGAGCAGGTTGAAGATGGGACTGTGGATGGCGTCGCTATCCGATGCCCAGGTGTCACGTGCCACGCGTACAATTGCCTGGCGGTCTTTCTCGATGAAGGCCGGGTCCGGAATGCCCTCGGCGGTGATGTGGTAGGGAATGGTACGCACGTTGAAGATATCGAAGGGCATGTAGGCGCGCCCCGCTTGAATGTGCACCAGGCCGCGTTTGCGGAAGGCGTGACGGATGCCCAGTTCGTAGAACACGTTGGCGTTGTCGATGCTCATGTCGGCAATCACCAGATCGGCCAACAGCAGTTCCTGGAACATGTCGGTGAGAATGTCGCCAGAGACGGTTTCTTCGTCGGCGCGGAAGGCTTCGAACCCGGCGGCTTCGAGGGATGGCTTAATCAATTGCTGGTAGATGGTGTTGAAGTCGTACAGCGCTCCATCAGCGCCTTTCTTTTTGCCAAACGGCATGACCACAAAAGCATGTGGATGGGCGTCGTAGCGCTTGAAGTCCAGTCCGTCACCGGGTGCGGGCGCGTCTTCTTCGCTGGCCTTCGCTTCGGCGGCCTGTTCGATGGCGCGTTTGATTTCCAGTTTCTTTTCGGCCATGGCCTCTTGTAGCGCTTCCTGGACGGCGCTAGAAATGCTCGCTTTCAGGCTTTCTTTGTCCAGGTTTTCTTTAACCATTTCGGTGGCGGCAAGCGTGTTCTCGGTTTGTTCCGTCATCCTGGCCTCCTGCTATCCTTTGAGTTGTCCGGTGCTGGGGTACTGGCTCATTTTTGCGTGCAGAACTTCTTTCGGCGTTTCTTTACCGAACTCGATGCCGGCGAATTCCTCGGCGATGCGCTTGATATTTTCGTTGAGCGCCGAAACAATCAACCCTGAGGCGGCGAGGATTTGCTGGAATTCCTCCTGGGCGCGTTCGGATGCAGCGTCTGCCCGAATTGTGTCGAGTGCACTGCCGTACGCCTGGCGGGCGTCCTGTTTGGCTTCCTCGTAACGGCCTTCTGCACGATCCAACAGGTCGTTATAGATCGATTGCTTGATTTCCGCATCAGCCTCACGCGCTTTACGCAAAATCTGGTTGACCAGATCGTTGTCTTCGTCTTGCACTGAAGCCAGCGCCTCCTGCATCGATTTGATATACTCGATGTTTTGACTCCACAGAATTTCCTCGGTAGAACGCACCATGTCGAAAAATTCTTTTTGCGTACGTTCTTCCGGTTCGAGGTTCTCCCAGTGTTCTGCCAGCAGGTTCAGTTCCAGGATGACTTTGCTGTAATTCTTGATCGTGGCTTCCAGGTTGCGCAGCTCTTCCCACGCCATGAAAGCGGCGGAGATCGATGCCGTCAGGGCCACCCATAAGGTCAGGCCCGTCCAGCCCGGAAGCGCCCCCAGCCCGGCCAGCAGCGTTCCCGAGGTGCCGGCGAGCAGAATCCAGATCGTCAGGCGGGTTTGCTCGGTCTCGTATTGGTTTACTTTTTTGATATGCCAGGCCAGTTGGCTTTGCAAGCGATAACGGTAGTATTCGTCTCCGTTGATGTCGTGATAGCCCGGATCGCTGTTGGGGTTGTCGGGGTTGAAGTAGGGTGGCAGCTTGCCGCTGTAAGGTTTAAGGACGAGCTTTCCTCCCACACTGCGGTATACCTGGCGTTGGATGTCGGCAAGGCGTTTTTCCAGCCAGGCTCGGCGGTCGAGCGTTCCCTGCAAGATGGTGCGGTAAGTATACAGTTCGCGCTGGATGCCTTCCGCCCCGGCCCGCAGGGCCAGCCAATCTCCGCTGGCGTACTTCTTGCTGGCAAAGTAAGCCAGCCCGGCTGTGGTGATCGGGGCCGCAATCAACAGCGCCTTAAGCACGATGCTCCCCAGCACAGGGAAATTTGCGGGGTAAGCCTGTACCAGCACGGCAAACAGGGTGGACAGCACGCCAAAGATGGCGATCCAGCGGCGCAAGCGCAGGTGTGTGCGCGTGCGGGCGGAAGACGCCACATCCATTTGGGCGTAGCGTGTCCAGGCAACCTTCAAAATAGGAATTTCGGGAGATTGTTGGGTCATCGTGTCCTCCGATAGCTGAACGTTTCGGTCTATGTAAAGCTCAGTTGAATGGGCCACCATTCGCCTGGTCAGGGAAAATTCGGGCAGATCGGTTCTCGTTCACCGGGCAGTTCCAGCGTCATCCATTCCTCGGTGGTGAGATTGTGTGTCAGGCGCTGGCAGGCGGCCGCAACCAGATTTTCGGATGGGAAGGCGGGCAGCAGCTGCGCATCCCAGATAAAAATTAGCTTTCCACTGATGCTTGCCAGCAACCGGCCATCGTGGCTGTAAGAAACACGCCTGACGGCCAGGGGATGAGACAGGCGGGAGATTTCCTCGCCGGTGGCCAGATGCCAAATTTGCACCAGCCCGCCCTCGCTGGCGCTTGCCAGATGAGCGCCTTGGGGATCGAACTCGAGATCGTTGACTGCGTTGGAGCTTTTCATTTCGTAGACCCATTCCAGTTGGATCTGCGCACCGTCACGGTTCACCTTCCACAGGCCAATCGTGCCTTCGTTGCTGCTGACCGCCAACCACTGCCCATCGTGGCTGAAGGCCACGTCCAAGATTTTACCGGGATGCCTGATGGTGGTGATGGTCATTGCAGTGGTGACATCCCACCACCAGACCTGGTTTTTGCCGCCGACGGCCAGGGCGTTTTCATTGCGCGGATCGAAGCTCAGCGCATAGGCGCCACCCGGTTGCTCGAGCGTCTTGAGCAAATCTCCGGTCACCGGTTCATACAGGCTGACAGTTTCGTGATCGCCGTTAGCGATGGCGATCAGATTCCCGCTCGGCTGGTAGCCGCCGCGCACGAAGTAGGTATCTGGGTATAAGTGTGCCTTTACCTCGCTTAAGTTCTCCAGGTTGACGCTCGCCAAGGTGTTGTCACCGATCACGCTCAACACGGGGGGGTTCGGGTTAAAGAGCAGGTTGCGGATGAACCCGCTGCCGAGCTGGTAGACCGTGCGCTTCAATTCCTCGTTACTGTCGTCGTCGAGAATTTTGTTGACGCTCCACAAGCGCACAAAACCGTCGTCGGTGCCGCTCACCAGCCAACGCCCATCTTCACTGAAGGCGATGCTGCGGACGAGTTGGTCGTTTATGATCACGGCCAAAGCCGCCTCCAGTTGGCTGACATCCCAAAGGCGAAGCTCCCCATGCTCATTGCTGGTCAGCAGGCGCAGGCCATCGGGGCTGAAGCACAGCGGCCCGCCTTTGCCGGCCAACGGGATGCGGATCATTTCTTGCCCGCTGACCGGGTCCCACACGCGGGCGGTGCCATCATGGCTTGAAGAAGCCAACCACCAGCCGTTGGAATCGTACGTGACGTACTGCACGAAACCGCTGTGCTGCAGGCGCAGCAGTTCCCGGTAGTCTTCTGCATCCCACACGCGGACCGTGTAATCATCTGCGGCGGTTGCAAAACTGTAGCCGTCCGGGCTATAGGCCACCCATTCTACCCAGTCGTCGTGTTGCAGGCGTGCGACGCTGCGTCCACTGTCCGGCAAAAGCACGTGGGTGGTCTGGTCCTGGCTGGCGGTTACGACATAAACGCCATCGGGGCTAAAAGCGACCTGGTAGACTTCGCCATCGTGCTTGGCCGAAAGGTAAGAAATCCCGACGTATGGATTCCAGACGACCGCTGTTTTACTGGTTGCAACGGCCAGCCGCTGGCCGTTGCGGCTGAAGGCTACATCGTTGACTTTGCCCGGGTTGGGCAGCTGTTTGATGATTCTGCCGTTGGTGAGGTCGATGACGGTAACGGTGCCACTTTTGCGCCCGACAGCCAGGTAGCGACTATCGGCGGTTATGGCGATATCGGCTACCTGCTTGAGATCATCGGGCGTGTTTAGGGGCGCCTCGTATTGGGCGATGTTTGCGTAGTCGCCGGCGTTCCACAGCCGGGCGGTGCCGTCATCGCTGCCGGTAACGATCCACTGCCCGTCCGGCGAATACAAACCAATATTGACCTTCCCGTCGTGAGCCAACTCGGCTAACTTTTCGCCTGTATCTGCACGCCAGATGTAAGCGGCGTTTCCGTCCCCGGTGCTGATGATGGCTTTTCCATCTGGGCTGAAGCCCATCGAGGAAACGCTCGCTGCCTGTTGCATGCTTGCCAGCGGAACGGACATCAGGCTCAGGTTTTGGCGTAACACTTCCTCGCCGACTTGCGACGGGGAAATATCCAGGCTGAACAAGGCCAACAGCGTGCTGGAAAAAAGCCGCGCCGGCTGCTGTTGTACCAGTTGCGCCTGTGCCGCGCCACGTTGGGCCACGGCGCGGCGCTCGTTTTCTTTGGCCAATTGTTCGTTGGCAACGGCAATTGCTTGCTGCGTGGCACGGGCCTGTTCGTTTGCCACCGCAGTCGAAGCGTTATTTTGCGCCAGTTCGGCATTCTTGTTGGCAAGTTCCTGGTTGGCCACGGCGGTGAAGGCATTGTTTTGCGCCAGTTCGGCGTTCCTGTTGGCAAGCTCCTGGTTGGCCACAGCCGTACCGGCGTTGTTGGCGGCCAATTCGGCGTTGCGCACGGCGGCGCCGCGTTGGACGGCGGCAGCAACCGCCAGAAAGATGCTGATCACCAGGGCCACCGATACGCCTGCCAGCAGGGTACGTTGGCGTTTGGTTGCCTGCTGGCGGCTGGCACGGATATACTCGAGCTGCAACGGCGTTACCAGGCGGTTATCTGTGCCGCTGGCTTCTGCCATCCAGCGTTCGGCCTCGTCGAGGTCTGTGCCATGGAGCAAGAAACTGCTGTTGCGCCTTTTCCGATCCCACTCGACGGCGCGTTGAAGCAGGCGGGTGTGCTGGTGAACCCAATTCAGATCGGTGTTGATCGTTTCGACCAGCCTGGGCAAGGTGCCGGCATAGTCATCCTCCTCGCGCAGGTAGACCCAGTTGGTGGCGGCGATCTTCTCGTGCATCGGCTGGTCCTTTTCGGGTATGCGATGCAGGATAGGTACCAGCTTTTTGTTATACTGCAACCCCAGGGCCAACTCTTCCCCGCACACTTTCGAGGCAAGCGAATCGGGGCTGATCACGAACAGGAAGGCATCGGCGCCCTGGATGGCTGCCGTGATCTCAGCCATCCAGTCGGCGGAGAGGGGAATCCCTTCCCAGTCGACCCAGGTAACAATGCCGCGTTCTTCCAGGCTGGCTTCGAGCTTCTGGACGAAGGCTTTATCTTTGCGTGAATAGGAAATAAACGCTTTTCCTTGGCTGTTTGTCTGGGTCATGGGCTTATCTTGTTACGTACCAGGCGGCAACGTATCCTTCGTTTCCTTGCGGGTCTTTTACCTTAAGCCACTGGTTGACCACACCAATCTTGCTCTCGGCGCCCGCTTCGAGCACGGTCAGTCGTGTGTCGAGCGCCAGGCGGCGGACGAGCGTCGTATCGCTGACCACCGGCTGGCTGCGCAGAGCCACATCCTCGGTCGTCGTACGCACTACCAGCGGGCCGCTGTCTGGCGGGGGCGTGGTCTTTGGAGGCGGGTTGGGGTTGCCTGCAAGGACGACATACCAGGCTGCCACGTAGCCCTCGGTGCCCTGCGGGTCTTTTACCTTGAGCCACTGGTTGTTCACGCCGACCTTGCTTTGCCCGTTGGTTTCGGCGATGGTCAGTTCGGCGCCCAGTGGGAGGCGGCGGATGAGCGTGGCATCGCTGACGGTTGGCTGGCTGCGCAGAGCCACATCCTCGGTCGTCGTTTGCACTTTTCCCGCACCCCCACCCGTTACCGGCGGCTTTACGGGTTCGGGTTGCGTGGGCGTTACGGGCGCCGGGGTTGCACCCGGCGGCAGTTTGACATACCAAGCGGCCACGTAGCCGGTTTGCCCGCTGCTGTCTTTCACCTGCAACCATTGGCCCACCACGCCAACTTTTTGCACGGCCTGCGCGGCCGGCTCGATGACGATCAACTGTTCGGTTTCGGGCAGGCGTTTGAGCAGCGTTTCAGGCGCCACGAGCGCCTGGCTGCGCAAGGCCAGGTCGGCCTGCATGGGGAGCACAACCATCGCTCCGGCAGGCACCTTGACGGGCGCTGGCGGCGTGACCGGCGCCGGGCTGGGGGCGGGTTTCTCGGCCACGGCGACGTACCAGGCGGCGACATAGCCCTGGTCGCCCTTGGGGTCCTGGACCTGCAACCACTGCCCTTGCTGCCCGATTTTGGCCTGGGTGGTGCTTTTGGCTTCGAGGCTGATCAGCGCAGTTCCGGCAATGAAACGGCGCAGCAAATAGCCGCCGGCCGACGGTTCGGCGCGGAAGGCGAGATCGTCTTCGACGACGTAAACGGTGAATTTTTCGGCCGGGACAGGGACTTTAGGCTTTTCGGGCGGTTTGGCGGCCTGCCCGACCAGGTCGAACCAGATCACGGCGTGGATGGCTTCTTCGGGTGTGGTTCCCTGGAATTTATAGCGGTCCGTCAGGATCAACTCTTTGTCTGGCCCGTCACCGCGGTAGCGGTAGGGATCGTACATACTGTAACTGCTGCCCTTGCGTTCTTTGAGCAGCACCCAGTGAGTCTGGACACCCGATTCCTTCGGGTTCCAATCAACGCAAACGATCACCGGTTTTCCGGCGGCCAGGGTTGCATCGATCTGTCCGATTGGCGCCGGGCGGTTCTCACACGGTTCGTAGGTACGGTAGGTGACGTTAGGATACAGGTAGGGTACCACACTGGGGATCAGCAGCGCACCATCGTAGCCGCCGCCTCGTTTGAGCTTTTCGTTGACCGTGTCAGGCGTTTCGTTGTAGCCGGCGCCATTCAACATCATGGTGATGGATGTGAGCAGGCAGCCCCAACTCCCGATGGTTTCTTTTGCCTGGTTGCCTAACGCAACGCTTTTCCATTTTTCGTCATTTTGGTATAAGTTGTTCGTCTTGTACATAAGCGCTCCTGATCTGATCCGGCGGCTTGCGCGGTAAAAAATACCCTGGACTTAAATGGCTCTGGCTGTGCCCCCTTTTCTTTGGTGTGGTTGACTTTATGTAGTGTGGCGTTTTACGTGCTTTTTACAAGATAATTATACATATAGGATGAAAGTACGCACTAACCCTTTTGAAAAGTGCATGACGGTTTGGTAATGATGAACCCGGTTTGATGCCGGGATATTTTCGGCCGGAAACGTCCATATACCGCCCACGGGAATACATTGTGCTTTTCCTGCCATCCCCGCCCGGCGATTCATCGCCGGGCTAATCAGCAACGCCTGATAAACCAGGCCGAACCTGCTTGAAGCTGGATTTATCCAGCATAGCTTAACAGCCCGGACCTAAATGTCCGAGCGGGCCGAAACCGCAGTTTGTGCCCGCTTGGAGTATAGAAAACCGGTCGGCAAGGGCTGGCTGTGCTTGCCTTACCAGTTCGCAGCAATCACCCCTTCGTTCACATAAGCGGTCAGTTCGCTTACGCTGAGCGTGTCAACGCCCAACCGCTCAACTGTGCGCCCGCGCCGCCAGTAATCGGTGCGGTGGATGATGCAGGCCAGGCGGATGATGCTGTCCATGCCGCGCACCGAAACGCCGTAACGCTGCCCGAGGGAAGCGATGGGCACGAGGCTCATCGGCACGTCTTCGAAAATGTAGCGGTGGCTGAGCGTGCTGGGCGCTTTGATACCGTAGTAACCCGGCTGGTTTTGAATGGCTTCATGCAGGTTTTCTCCGGTGGTGTTGTAGGCCATTTTGAGCCACTCTTGGGCCGTACGGGCGCGGATGCCGAGTGATGAAGCCACGGTGACCCGTTCCCGGTCGAGGGCCTCCAGGACACGCGCCACCGAAGGCGTTACGCCATCGATGTAGAACTGGTAGTCGCCGTGGGTGGCTTCAATCCAGCCGGCGTTGAGCAGGGTCAGTGCGGGATGAAAAATGGCCCCCATATTATTCAAACCGGTGTGAAGCACGTTTTCGCCGTCGATATACTGCGGATAGGCCTCGTGGATTTTCTTGAGAACCTGTTGCGTACGGTTAGCGGGCAAGGCCGCCAACGGCACCGCTTCTTTGATGCGGAAAATGCGCGCTTGGGCCGGGCCATCGGAGCGTGAGGCATAAAGAAACGTTTCTGCTTCGGCGATGGTTACATCGGCGGCACAGTGGTTGTCACGCAGCGTTTTGGCAAACTCGAGCGTACCGCAGGTGCGTCCCGGGTGCAAAATGATGGTCTGGCCGTCCTTCAGGCAGCAGGACAGGCTCTTGGCGATGTCTGCGTGAGCGGATGATGGGACGACGATCATGATCATCTCAGCTTTTTCGACGGCTTCGGCGATATCGGCCGTGACAAGTTTCAGCGAAGCAAAGCCATGTGGGCCGCCTTCGCTGCCTTCCAGTTCGATGCCGCCGCGTTTCTTGATCACTTCGATGTGATCGAACGTCCGGTTGTAGAGCGTGACGGGAAAGCCCATCAGCGCCAGGTGTGCAGCCATGGCTTTCCCGCCGTGCCCGGCGCCGATGATGGTGTAACGCGTCTCTGAATTCATGGTAAGGTTCTCCTTGTTGCTTAAAGGCTGCGGCTTTTCCCCATGCCGGGTAAAATCCACTCGTCCGCATAGAATTGGCGCAGTATTTGATAGTAGTAAAGCGCCTCTTTGTTTTTCAGGGGGTAGTCCCACATGGCTTTCAACCGTTTTTGTTCGGCCAAGAATTCTTCATTGCTGATGGTTGCGGTCGCCTCCTGGGCGATCAGCTCCGACGAACCGGCCCCCTTGGAGAACTTTAGCTTGGGCCGGCTGACGATACTCTGCGGTAGATCGTCTGCAAAGGCGTGCCGCAAGAGCGCTTTTTCGGGCCAGTCAGAACGGCGCAACTTTTTGGCCGTCGGCAGGCTGAAAGCCAACGCCACCGAGGCGGTATCGAGAAAGGGCACGCGTGCTTCCAGCCCAAAGGCCATCGAAAGCCGGTCGGCGCGTTGCAGGTTGGTGTTGTGCAAGGCCGATGTGATGTAGATCAGCTCGGCTTGTAGCGCTTCCGCCGTCTCGAACTGGTTCAGGTAGGCGTACCCGGCATACAACTCGTCCGCGCCCTCACCCGTCAGAAAGACCTTGACGTGCTCGGCGGCCAGGCGGGCCAGAAAATAATTGGCCACGGCGCTGCGCACGAGCGCAGGGTCGAACGATTCCAGGTAGTAAAGAATTTCTGGCAGCGCCTGTTTGATTTCGTCCAGCGAGTAGACGTACTCGTGATGGCGCGTGCCGATGGCGCGCGACACCAGGCGGGCCGCTGCGAGATCGCTGCTGCCCTCGATGCCGACTGCGAACGAGTTCAACCCCGGTTTCCCTTCCCGCGCCAGGAAGGTGACGATGGAACTGTCCAACCCGCCGCTCAAGCTGACGCCCAAAGGCACATCTGACATCAGGCGCTTCTGGACGGCCTGCTGCAGAGTCTCGCGGATGCGCTCAACCGCCACCTGCTCGTCTTCGATGGGGCTGATTTTGCGAGGGATGGCAGCCACGTCGTAAAACTGGTGTTTGCCCAGGCGCGAGTGATACCAGTACCCCGGAGGGAATGCTTCCACGGCATCGACCAGGCCGACCAGCGATTTGATCTCCGAGGCAAAGTAGAGTGTGTCGCCTCGCTGCCCGGTGTACAGGGGTTTGATTCCCAGCGGATCGCGCGCCAGCAGCAGTTCGCCGTTTTGGTAAATTGCCAGGGCAAACATACCGTCCAGCATTTCGACGCACTGCGGCCCGAACTTGCGGTACAACTGCAGGATGACTTCGGTATCGCTGCGCGTTTTCAGGCGTATGCCCGATAGATGGCGCTTTTTCAACTGGAGGTGATTGTAGATTTCACCGTTGAAAGCGATCCAGGTCTCCTTCGCTTGCATGGGTTGGTGGCCGCTCTCTACGTCGAGAATGGCCAGGCGGCGGTGGCCGATCGTCCCGTTTGCGGTTTCGGTGCACCCCCAACCATCCGGGCCGCGATGGGCAATCTGCTTGAGCATTTTACGAACCCCTTTTGGATCGGAGACCTGATAAGTTCCTGCAATACCACACATGAAATCCTTCCTTAAACCAACTTTACGTAACTTCTCAATCAAGCGGGGTGTGGGGTGTTTTGGGCGAGCTGCAACCCGGTTGCTTGGCTCGCCCAAAACACCCCTCCTTCCCCTCCTTTTTGAGAAGATACAACTTCACTGACTTTTCAGGCTCTCCCGTTTTCAACGGGATGTTTCCCGCCAAAGGTGGAAGAGCCACTTTTTACTTCGATTTTCTTTCGAACGCAGCGCTGCGCCCGGACGCATGCGCCGGGAAGATGCCCTGTTCTGCGCTGCGTACTTCTTCGATGGTCAAAAAGGCCCTCGGTGCGCCCGTATGAATCAGGGCCGTGACTTCGGGAACGTCTTTGCGCTTGACCACGGTGTAGATCAATTGCACCGGCCCGGTGGCGCCTTGCCCGTCGACGCAGGTGACCCCATATCCGGCCGTTTTGAGCGCTTCGATCACGGCGGGTGCGCTTTTGGCGAGAATGGTGCGAATGACGACGGTGCCCATAGCCAGTTTGTCTTCGATGAACATACCCACGTAATTGCCCACGGCAAATCCGGCGGCATAGCCTAAGAAAGCCGTGAGGGTGTGGGCCTGCTTCATGATCTGGCTGGTGGCAATGATCCAGACGAAGACCTCGATGCCGCCGAGCAGCGGCGCCACACCGCGACGCCCGCGCGAGGTGAAGATGATGCGCAACGTGCCGATCGTAACGTCCACCACGCGCGCCAGGAAGACGATCACGGGCAAGATAACCCAGGCATACCAGTTGAAATCTTCCACGATTTGGCCTCCTTCCTCATCCTTGCGTTTGCACGCGCCCGATTTCCGCCATCAGCCGGTCGATACGCTCGATCTCCCCGGCCGCTTTGCCTTCCTCGTCGACCGTTACACAGGCCCCGTTGACGATGCGCGTCTTGAGCGCGCCGCGCCCAAAGGGGTTGTTGCCGAGCTGCGGTGCATCCATGATCCCGCCGGTGACGGCTTTTGCCAGCGTCTCTGGATCGGTAAACGGATCGCTTACGCCGCGGCCGGCTAGCGTGCCGATCGCATCCAGCATGGCCCGGGCTTCGCTCACCAACTGGCCCTTGCGCGCCTGCACGGCCGGGTCGGCGGTGAGATCGGGCTGGCCCTGCAGGGCGTTTTCGATGGCCCGCCGTGCCAGCTTGCACGATTCGATCACGTCTGCTCCCGTGGCGGCGTGATCGGCCTCGGTGTGGCCGACGACGTGAATGATGTGCGGCTTGAGCGCCATTTGTACGTACACGCTGGCCGCCAGGTGAGCGCGTGCGGCATCGATGTCGAGCGGGTAAGAGAGCAGGCCGGTGCGGGTTTGCTTCCAGATCGTGAAGGGCGATGCCTGCTGCCCGTTTTCGGCCAGGGGCCGGATGAGTTCGACGATCGCCAGCATCTTGGCTAAGTCCATGGCATCCGAGAGGCCGGGCGGGCTGTTGAACATCAACTGGGCGATATAGTCTTGCACCCCGAAGGCGCGCGCGTTGTAAGCGGCCAGGTAAGCGGAAACGACGCTGACCACGTCGGGCGCGTCGCGCATGCCCCAGTGATGCGGTTCATTCAATTCGACCGGGATGCCGCGCTCGCCGTAGAAGGCCATCACTTTCTGGTGTTCACGGATCGAGCCGGCCAGGTCCCACGGCCCGCGCCCATCCATCTGGTTGAACCAGAAGAGCGGGATGGCGCACCAGGCGATGTGGATCGTCTCGACGTACATTTCGGCCAGTCCGATAAAGTCGTCGGTGCCCGAATAGGTGCGCAGCAGCGGGAAGTTACCGCGCCGGCTGGCGGCGTAAAGGGCGCGGTAATCGTCGGCGCTGCGCACGGGCACACCGCCGGCCCCGGTGCGGCGTGGGTCCTGCCGCTCGGGGTGGAAGAAGTTTTCCTGCGCGTCCTGATCGATTCCCAGCGAAATCACATCCAGCGCCTGCGCCTCGGCGATCTCGGCGATGCCTTGCAGGCTGGCCGCCATCGTTGGCAGGCCGAAGTGGTGACGGATCAGCGGGTAGGGGGCTTTCCAGCGGATGCGTTCGACGGTCGTTTGCGGGAAATCCGCTTCGCTGTGGGGCATTTCGGTCTGCCCTTTGAGATAGGCGATCAAGGTTTCGGCAGGCTCGCTGCCGTCGAAGGCGCGTTCGAAAAAGCCGAGCGCCCGGGCACGCGCAACCACGGGCGGAGTGCCACCGAAAACGAAGCGTACGCCTGCCTCGTGCAAATCGGAAGCCGATTCGGCGAACTGGCCGAGCAAGCGCTCACCGGTTTCGGGCGTCAGGCGATAGGAGACGCCGGCCAATACCTGCTGGTTTACCGGGTCGGCCTGCTCGCGGCGTATGACTTCGAGAAACGTTTCGATGGAAACAGCCGGACCAAGAAAGATTGTCCGCCAACCGGCGGATTCGGCCAGGCGCAAAAAGTGACTGATTCCGGCGACGTGCACGCATTCCCCGAGCGCGCCGGCAATAACGGTTTTCATAGTTGTCCTTTCTGTTGCACCAGACGTACCCCTCTCCGGCGCAACCTGTCGGGCGTTCACCCCAGTTTTAGAACGGGTTTCCTTGCTTTGTCGAGAATATCTGCTTTCGTAAAGGAAAAGCGAACTGTTTTGGCTTGTGCATGTGCGCAGGTAAAAAACGCGTGCACTCGCACAACCTAAAACACGGCCTCCTTGCGGTGGAGCCGCATGAGCCGACGTTATGTGTGTAAGTTTACTCGAAAATATGCGAAAACGTGACCGGTCCTGCCTTGTTTACACTTCACGTTTGGCTTTGCCGCGCGCGTACGTTCTCAGGCTTACCGCTGTCAACAGGTAATCGGACACAACGTAAGTCAGTGGCGAGACGGGTGGTTTGGGCTGGGGTTTCTTGGGTTGTGGGCGTTCGGCAGGCATACTGACCTCGGCCAGGGCGAACGCTTCTCCTTGCTGGCGGCTCAACCCTGCCAATTGCCGGCCGTCGGCGGCGAGAATGCGGCCCGCCTCAACCAGGTTGGCGCTGACTTCGACGTTGCGGGCCTGCGCCAGGTAACGAAGCAGCCAGGGCGCGGTGGCGAGAACCCCCAGGAACGATCCGACCGGGTTGGGCAAGGGCGTGCTCACCGTACCGCAGGCCGTGCTGCTGAGAAAGGGTACCCCCAGCCAGGCCGTTTGCTGCATTGGCGTGTCACGGAATACGGTCGGTGCGCTGTGACGCAGGCGGCCAAACAGCGGGCCAAGCTGGTTGGCGGTCACGGTCGAGCCATCCGGAAAACGGTAGGTTGGGTCGGGAATATTGGGTGGGCAACTGCACGCCAGGATCAGGTCGACCCTGCCGGCGTACTGTCGCCATAGATCGGCGTGTGCCATATCCCAGCAGAGCATCATCCCGATGGCCCCCAGAGCGGTCTCGGCGATGGTGACGGCGCGGCGTTCGCGGAAATATGCCCGTTCCCAGCCCCAGGGATAGTTCTTGTCGTAGCGCCAGAAGCGCCCGTCGGGTGCGTGCAGCAGCAGGGCGTTGTAAATTTCGCCCCCATCTCGCAGCAGCAGCGACCCGGCCAGGTGAATCCCCAGGCGGGCGCTGATCTGTTGCATCCAGGCAGCCGTGGGGCCGCCCGGGTCTTCGGCCAGGGCAAAATTTTCGTCGCGGTAGGCGTACCCGGTGTTGAAAAGCTCGGGCAGGGCGACAAGCTGTGCCCCGGCCTGGGCCGCCTGGACGATTTGTGCCTCTGCACGTTGCAAGCGCTCCGCCAACGGCGCAGGGGCGGCATCGAGTTGGATGATGGCGAGTGAAGTGGGCTTATTCATCGGTCTCTCCTCGTTTTTTGTTCAGCCATAACGCTTCTGCTTGGGCGAATTCCTGACCTACGATCTCAGGTTGTTCCAGGATCATGTGCTTCCATGCTTGATGCATCTCCGGTTGCGATTGAATCCAATCGTGCATCACGGTGAAGAGCAAAATACGCCGGTAAGCCAAAAATAGGTCGAGCTGTTGCAGCCAGAAGCCGGTCAGGCGACTCTCGCGTCCGTACCCTTCGAGGAAACGCTGCAAGAAGGTGAGCAGCTTCGGGCGATCTGTCACGGGCCGTTCCATCCCGCCGCTGTGTGCGAAAAGGATGCTCTGGCAGGCGATGGCGATATCGTTGATGAACCAGTGGTGGTTGGCGACATCGAAATCAATCATGGTCACCTGCCCGTCATCGGCCAGCAAATTGGCGATGTGCGGGTCGTTGTGGGTGAACCCGAAATCGCTGCGCGTGCGCGGCAGCGCCTTCAAGCGTTCGCCGATTTCGACCCACTTCTGCCTGACATCCTCCTCCTGGCACCATTTGTAGAATCCTTCCCATTCTTCACGCCAGTATAGTACCGGTTGGCCGTTCTCGGGGTCCACAGAGGCTTCCCAGGATGGGTATTGCTGCGCCAGGTGGTGCATGCGCCCGATGGCCTGGCCCCAGCCTGCGAAAAGGGCTTCATCCCAGGTTTCGAAGGGTTTGCTTTCCCCATGGACCAGCGGCATCGTGTAGGCCATCCACAAGTGCTCGTCGGCCGTATGCGTTTCGTACAGGTGGCCCTGTGGCGACAGAATCGGGAAGGCCACCGAAGCGCCGTTTTCGCTCAAAAAGTGCATGAAACGCAGGCGCTCATCCAGGTAAAACAGGCTGCGGCGCTGTTCGGCCGCAGGGACCGCCATGACCTTGAGCAGGCGGCGCGTTTCCCGATAGGGGTAGGCGTATACGATGCCGTCGCTATCTTCACGGCCGCCCCCAAAGTGGGTCAGGGCGCCGGCAGCAAGGCCGAATGCAGGCGCCAGTTCTACGAGAACGTTGGGCGGAACCGGGATCATGAAAACCTCCTCAAATCTTGTCGGCGCGGTAGATCACGCCGGTCATTCCAAACGTGCAGCGCAGTCCATCGCCGGCAAAGGTATGCTCGGGTTCGCCAGCCCGTTCGCCGGCGATGATCTGCGCCAGGCCGGTTGTCAACTGGTCGAGCAAAGCCGGGGGGAAGGGCACGGCGCGTTCGTCACCGTGGCCGGGCAGGATGGCGTCGAAGTGCTGGCGCAGGCCTTGCAGGCGTTGCAGGCTGCGGTGATACTCGCGTAAGCTGGTCGACTCGTCCAGGTGCGCCCATACTGGCCAGGGCAAGATGGCGTCTCCGCTAAAGATGCGCCGCCCGGGCTGGTCCAGCAGGCAGATCGAGCCGTGCGTATGGCCGGGAATACCGATCACCTGCAATGTACGGTCGCCCAGGTCGAAGATGTCGCCATCAATCAGGCCGCCGAATGCAGCCGGTGGCCGCGGGTTCCATTCGTCCAGCGATATACCCGGCATCGGGCGGCTGGCCAACACGTTTTCTTTTGCCCACAGGCGCTCTTCGGGGACGATGGTGCGGATCATGGGCAGATCGGCGGCGGTCACGTACACGCGTTCGAAGGCGCCGTTGCCGAAGGTATGATCGGGATGTCCGTGGGTGTTGATGACCGTCAGTGGCAAAGACGTCAGTTGTGCGACCAGCCCGGGCAGGTCGCCGACGCCCCAACCGGTGTCGATCAGGGCGGCGCGTTCTTTGCCGGTCACCAGGTAAAGCAGGGAGTGGCCATTGTCGTTGATGGCCCAGGTGTGCGCATCCAGTTGTTGCGTTTGGAACCAGGTGTTGTTATGCTTCATCATCGAATCTGTCCTTGATAAATTGTGCGATTTGCGCCAACGACTGGCGCGCTTCAGGCAGGATCGGAACCAGCATTTGAAAAACGTGCCACATGCGCGGCCAGACGACCACCTCGGCACAGACGCCGGCCTGGCGGGCGCTGTCGGCGAACTCGATGGCGTCGTCGAACAGGATTTCGTCCGTGCCCACGTGGATGAGAACCGGCGGCAGGCCGTGCAGCTCGGCAAACAGCGGGGAAATGTGAGGATGATGGATATCATAATCGCCGATATAGCTAGCCGGAAGCCCGGTGTTGCCCAGACCCTTACCCAAAATCGGATCGATTTTGGCCCGGGTGCGACGCGATGCGCGTGTCCCTTCCAGGTCGGTCACCGGCGAGATGCACGCCGCGGCGGCCGGCAGTGGCGCACCCTCGTCGCGCAACTTCAGCAACAAGGCCAATGCCAGATTGCCGCCGGCCGAATCGCCGGCAACGGCGATGCGCCCCGGTGCGATGCCCTGCCCCAGCAGCCAGCGATAGGCTGCCGCACAGTCATCCAGGCCGGCCGGGAAAGAAGCTTCCGGCGCCAGGCGGTAATCCACCGAAAGGATTTTGCTCCCGCAGGCCAGCGCCAGATGCGAAACCATCGCCCGGTGCGTGCTGACCGATCCCAACACGAAGGCGCCACCGTGGAAGTAGAGCACGGCTTGTGTGGCTGGGGCGTAGGGCGGGATGGACCACTCTGCCGGGACGCTGCCGGCCTGCACAGCTTGGATCGTCACGTTTGCGGCCGGTTTAACGTACCGCATTCCCCGTTCACCGCGCCGGCGCATTTCTTGAACGGTCGTGCCGGGACCGCCGAAGGCGTTCAGGCGGTTCATCAGGAAACGCAGGAGGTAACTTTGCAGGCTGGGCATCGGCTAGCCCTTCTTCTTCAGGCGTATGGCCTCGTTCAGGTGGACGAGGTTGTGCCGGGTTGGCGGCATGAGCAGCAGCCCGGCGAAAGTCAGGTTGCCCCAGTAGTCGAGCAACCCCTTGGATGCTTCGCAAACTGCGCCTTCATCCAGCACGCGTTGCAGGTGTGCGGGGTCCACTTTTTGCTTGAAGTCGTTCTGCGGCAGTTGCCCGACGATCTGGCGCGTGCGGCGGCCGACGGCGCTGCGGTAAGCGCGTAACGCCGCCAGGTCCACGGCGTTGCTGAGCGTGGCAATCTCGCCGGGCGTCATGGCGTTGCCGGTGTCACGCAAATCCACTTTCAGGTGCGTGGACCAACCGTCGCACTCGAAAAGCTGGTCGCTGCCGGCCAGGATCAGATTCATCGTCACGTCCTCGATACGCGCCAGGTGCCAGAGGCACCAGGCGATCGAGTGTGTTTCGTTACGCGGGATGCGCCGGGCCGTTTCGTCATCCAGGCCCTGCCACAGTTCTTCATCGAAGGAAGCCATGCCTGTGGACGAGACTTCCGTAGCGTGCAGCATGGCGTGCTGGCTGAAAAAGAGCGCTTTCGCCTCAGGCTGAGCCGTCTCCAGGGCCTGGCGCAGGGCTTTCTGTTGTTCATTCCATCGTTTTCGATGCGTTTCCATTGCTAACCGCCTGATTGTTCGCTTTGCGTCTGACAGTGAAGCGCTCGGGGGAATGTTTCAGAAAGAAGAAACCGACAAACGTTGCAAATAAACCTTCTTCTTGTCTTCCGTAAGCCAGGAGGCGCGAACGGCATTTTCAATCAGCAGCCGGATTTCGGCGGGCGAGAAGCCTAGCGCGTCCGTCAGGGCAGCGTATTCTTGCGCCAGCGTGTTGCCGAACATCTTAGGGTCGTCGGTGTTGACGGTGACGAGCAAGCCGCGTTCGAAGTAACGCCGGATGGGGTGCTGGGTGAGGGCGGATACCACACCCGTGCGCAGGTTGGAAATCGGGCACATCTCGAGGGGAATCTGCTGTTCGGCGAAAAAATCGAGCAGGGCTTCGTCTTCGTACGCGCGCGTGCCGTGGCCGATGCGCTCGGCGCGCAGTTGGCGCAGCGCTCCCCAGATGCTGCTTGCCCCCGCTGCCTCACCGGCGTGGGCGGTGGTGTGGAACCCGAAGCGGCGCGCCTGCTTATAGACCGCGGCAAACGGCTCGGGCGGGTGCGCCTGCTCGGAGCCGCCGATGCCGATGCCGATCACGCCCAGTGCCTTGGCCTCGTTGACCTCGTGCAGCGTAACGGCGGCGCGCTCGGGACCGAAATCACGCACCAGGTCGGCGATCAGGGCCACTTCGATTTCCGGCACGCGCGCCAACCCGCTGCGGATGGCGGCGGTCAGTTCCTGGGTCTTCAAGCCTTGGCGGGCGAAATCGGGGGGGGAGTAGAAAGCCTCGGCGTACAGAACGTTTTGCCGGGCCAGGTCGCGGGCGACGTGTTCGGCAATAAACGTGAAATCCTCGTACTCACGCAGGAACTGGTTTTTCCACACCCAGGTTTCGATGAAGTGCGGAAAATCTTTATAGGTGAAGCGTTGTTGCAGGCTTTCCGCGTCAGGAATACTTGCGTCGCCGCCGTACTTCTGGCACAACACCCACAGCGCTTCAAGGGGGATGGCGCCCTCGAGGTGGAGGTGGAGTTCGATTTTGGGAATGCGATTGTATCGTTCGGTGGGTTGCGTGGTCATTGTTTTCTCAAGGGCGTAGGCAGGCCATCAATGCCGAGCAGGTTGTTCTTTATCAAAATGCTCCTTTGCCGGTGCCGGCCGGTTTGCGTTCGTGCTTTTAGAATTCGCGTGCCGATTCGGTGACGGTTTCTGCCTCCCGAACCTTGCGGGCAATAAAGTGAATACCCTGCCCAAGGCCGAGTGCAATCAGCACCGAGAGAAAGATTACCGGATACAGGTAGTAACGATCCCAATCCAGCGGCGTCGTCAACGCCGGCAGAACCGTAACGCAGCCCACCGCCAGCAGAACGGGAGCGGCCGGTGGCCCGCCGCGGTTTACCAACCACTGGCGGCCTGCATACAGCAAAGCGGCCAGCCCGATGCAGGCCAGGGGAACATTGATGACGCCGAAGTGAAAAACCGTGTAGTCTTCCAGGACGCGCCACGACACGGTTTGCAGGCGTTGGCCGAGCGTTGGCATTCCCCAACGGGGATCGCGTTGATTGCGGTCCATTTCCCAGGTGCGCAGGGTGAACATGGCGGCCGTGCGCGCCGGCGGGTTGGGATACAAAAACGGATTGACACCGACGAAGGTCGCCGTACACAGCCCCATCACCAGCGCCGACCCGCCAAGCGCAAGGGCCAGCCGGGTTCGCCGGGCGGCCAGCCCCGGCCCGCCGTAGGCCATGGCGCCACTGAGCAGCACGCCCGCCAGCGCGATGCCCAGGCCATTCATCTTGGCCGCGCCGGCCAGCCCGGCGGCGATGCCCATCCCGGCCAACCAGGCGAGCGGCAGGATGCGTTGTTTAGGCGTCGATGCCTGCCAGCCGTTCTTTCGGATGCGGTCCCATGCGCGCAGCGCCAGCATCCCCGCCAGCATTGCCAGGCAAGTGAAGAACAGGAGTGGCGCATCACCCATCGCCCGGCGCAGGTGGGTGAGCAGATAGCCTGACAGGGCATACAGAAAGGCGAAACACCATCCCGCGGTAGCTCCGGCACTCTGCCGCACCAAGCCGAACAAAATGACGCCGCTGACGATGCTCAAAACCGCCATGCTCCTGCGGGTAGAGTACAGCAATCCGTCGGACGGCCAGTTTCCCTGGCGGGCGTTTTCGGCGTGATTGGCATCGAAGTCCCAGGGTGTGTTCAGACTGGCGGCCGTGTAGCCGTTCAGCAGCCTGCTGGCGCCAATCACATAGCGCACCACGGGGGGTTGGGTCAACGTCCAGTAATACGTATCCCACACGCCATTGGGCGCCTGCATATCTCCCAGGCTGGCGATTGCCCAAGATGGAAAGCGCATTTTCAGTTCTTCATCGCGTTGGTTGGTCGTCAGCGGGGTTTCGGTGAGCCATGCTGGCGGGGAAAATGTTGCATCGAGGGCCGTTTCCAGATACAGGCTGGTGGCGATCCACTGGCTTTCGTCGCCATGAAAACGCACCCGCTCGATGGCCCCCAGGTAGAAAAAGCTCAGCAGCGCCACGAGCATCATCCATTCGAGAGGGCCTTTCAAACTGTGCAAGAAAGCTTTCATTGTGTCACCAAATTGCCGACTGTTTTGTTTGCAGATAGCCGTGTACACCAATCTTATCAGAACCCGGCCCGTTTACCCAGGAATTCTATCGCACACAAGCCGATCAGGGTGAAGGGTGCGCGCGGCCCGAAAAGACGAAATACAACACGAGCAAGATGCCGGATGCAAGAAGCTGCCATGGCAGCTCTGCTCGATGGCCGAAGTGGAAACACTCGAAAACTGCGGCGATCAGCAGCGTAACGGCAACTAGCCCCAACCCCAAAACCGGCAGACTCAGCCCGTTTGTCTGCATCCACAACTGGGCGCCGTTTACGGCTGCACCGATCGCACACAACAGGATAAAAACACCCCACCAACCAAAGCGTTGAGTCCATGCAGAGAGATCGATCAGGCGGAAGTTCCCTGCGAGGAAGGTCAACCCCAGCAGGATCACCGTTGCGCCAACCCAGCTCAAAAGGCTGAGCCAGGCAGCCGCCGCCGGCTTCTGCGCCAGCGCAGGGTCGGGCAGGCCGATCAAGAAGAGCGGCAGCGCCGGGGCGATCAACATCAACGGCCACCAACGCTCCCAGCGCAAATTGAGCAAAAAGATGGACGCCACAGTCAGCACGATCAGGCCGAGACCGAACAAGATCAGTCCGACGCGGTAGGGCGCCTGCCCGCGTGCTGCCAGCCACGCGCCGCCGAAAAACATCAGGCCCGGCAAAAGAATGAACAAGGCCCACCAACGAAATGGGTGGCCTGGCTCCAGGCCGTTGCGGATCGCCATCAGCAATCCCAGTGCCGTAAGGATCGTTCCGGCAAATACGGCGACATAGCTTTCGTTGCAAAACAGATTTTTGAGTAGTGATTGAGTCATGTTGTTCTCCTTTCAACTGTTTTGCATTATAGGACAGCCGGGTTTTTGTTACCTATCCACCGGCTAACAATTTCATATCTTTGACCATGTACCGCAGGCCATCTTCCAGGCGGTCGTCACGCCAGCCTTGCCGCAGGTAAAAGGTGTAAGCGCGCAGCGACGTATCCACGTCTGTAGTCAGCCACAGTCGTGAACAGCCGCTTGCAGCCAGCCACTGCTCCACTTTTTGCAGTAAGGCCATCCCAATGCCGCGTCCCACGTAATCGGGCAGGACGGCGATCACCCACAACTCGCCGGTCGAACGATCGCCCATGGCAAAGCCGACCACGCGCCCGCCATCTTCGCACAGCCAACCCTTGAAGCTGCCGCGCAGCCTTTCCTTGACCGACGCCTCAGTAATGCCCATGGCGGTCAGTTCTGCGCGCGTCAGCCGGTTCTCGTGGGTGGCCACCCGCACCGCGAAAAGCGCCGGGACGTCGTTTTCAGTAATCTCACGAACGTTTAACACCGGTTCGATTGCCACGCTTACAGCACCTCCCGCAAAAACCTGCCCGTAAAGCTACCCTCCGCCTGCGCAACCTGCTCAGGGGTGCCCTCGGCCACGATGTGGCCGCCCTTCTCGCCGCCCTCAGGCCCCAGGTCGAGAATCCAGTCGGCGGTTTTGATCACGTCCAGGTTGTGCTCGATCACCAGCACAGTATTGCCGGCGTCGGTCAGGCGGTGCAGCACGTCGAGCAACTTCTGGATATCGGCAAAGTGCAGCCCGGTGGTCGGTTCGTCGAGAATGTAGATCGTGTCGCCGGTGGCCACGCGGCTGAGTTCCTTGGCCAGCTTAACGCGTTGCGCTTCGCCGCCGCTCAGCGTCAGGGCGCTCTGGCCGAGCTTGACATAGTCGAGGCCCACATCATCTAGTGTTTGCAAGATGCGGCGGATGTCGGGGAAGTTTTCGAAAAAGCCGAGCGCTTCCTGTACGTCCATGTCGAGCACGTCGGCGATGTTTTTGCCTTTGTAGGTGATGCCGAGCGTCTGGCGGTTGAAGCGTTTGCCCTCGCAGGCCTTGCACTTGACCCACACATCCGGCAGGAAGTGCATTTCGACGCGCTTGAAGCCGTAGCCCCGGCATTCCTCGCAGCGCCCGCCCTTGACGTTGAAGCTGAAGCGTCCGCCGCCGAAACCCAATGCCTTGGCTTCCGGCGTCATGGCGAAGACGGCGCGGATGTCGTCCAGCACGCCGACGTAGGTGCCGGGGTTCGAGCGCGGGTTGCGCCCGATCGGTTCCTGGGTGATGTTGATGACTTTGTCGACCAGGTCCAAACCTTCGATAGAGTCGTGTGGCCCCGGTGTGGACTGGGCATTGTGCAGCGCCCGCGTCAGCGCCGGGTAGAGCGTCTGGCCGATCAGGCTCGATTTGCCGCTGCCCGAGACGCCTGTGATGCAGATCAGGTTACCGAGCGGGAAGCGGGCGGTGACGTTCTTCAGATTGTGCAGACGCGCCCCATGGACGGTCAGCGCCCCTTTGGATGCGCGGCGTGCGTGCCCGTTCGGCGCGCTGACCTTCATCTCTCCCGAAAGGTACTTGCCGGTCAGCGAATCGGGGTTGAGCATGATCTCCTCGGGTGTGCCATCGGCTACCAATTCCCCACCGAGCACGCCTGGTCCGGGGCCCAGATCGATGATCCAGTCGGCCGTCTTCATCGTTTCTTCGTCGTGTTCGACCACCAGCACCGTGTTGCCCACGTCCCGCAGGTGGACGAGCGTGTCCAGCAGCGCGCGTTGATCGCGCGAGTGCAGGCCGATCGAAGGCTCGTCGAGGATGTAAAGCACACCGACCAGCCCGCTGCCGATCTGGCTCGCCAGGCGGATGCGCTGCCCTTCACCGCCGGAGAGCGTGGGCGCAGGGCGGTCGAGGTTCAGGTAGTGCAGGCCCACGTTGCGCAGAAAGCCCAGCCGCTGGCGGATTTCCGCGACCAATTCCTGGCCGATCTCGCGCTGTTCGTCGTTGAGCTCCTTTTCCAGGCCGCACACCCAGTCGTGGATCGCCTCGATGCTCCAGGATGTCAGCTCGGGCAAGCGTTTGCCGCCGATGGTGACGAAGCGCGCTTCGGCGTTGAGGCGCTCACCGTTGCACTTCGGGCAGGGTAGCTGGCTCATGAAGCTGGTGTACCAGCGCCGGGTGTACTCTGATCGGGTCTGGCGGAACAGGCGGTTGATATGGTGAATGGTGCCCTGTTCGGTGCGGAAGCCTTCTCCTTTGAAGGTCCCCTCGGCGTTCTCGTACTGCCAGTGGATTTTTTCGTCGCCCGAACCGTACAAAATCACGTCACGGAAATTCTGCGGCAGGTCCTTCCATGGTAGCGAGATGTCGACGCTGTAGTGCTCGGCCAGCGTTTTCAGGTGGTTCATGTGCCAGGTCGATTTTTTGCGCACGTCGCCATGCCAGCGTGAGGCCCCATGCAGCAGCGAAATATTCGGGTTGATGATGATGTTGTTAACGTCCACCTGAAGTTTTGCGCCCAGGCCGTTGCACTCATCACACATGCCGAGCGGCGAGTTGAAGCTGAACAGATGCGGCTCCAGCTTTGGGAAGCTGACTTCACAGTGCGGGCAGGCGTTGTGTTCGGAGAGCATGATCTCCTCGTGAGCGAGCAGCACCACCAGCACGCCCTGCCCGGCGCGCAGCGCTGTCTCGACAGAGTCCATCAACCGGGTGGCAAAGTCGCTTTCCTGGCGGCCGTCCGTCTCGGACTGCGGTGCGGCGGCTGAAGCCCGTTGCGGCGCGATCAGGCGGTCGATGATCAGCTCGAGGTTGTGTTTCTTGTCCTTATCCAGCTCGGGGATGCCCGCCGTCAGGTCGAGCGTTTGCCCGTCTACCCGTGCCCGGGTATAGCCGTCTTTGACGGCCTGTTTGAGCGCCGTGGCGAAGGTTCCTTTGCGGTTGCGGGCGATCGGCGCCAACAGTTGGAAACGCGTGCCGGCCGGCAGGTTTGCCAGTTGGTTGGCGATCTGCTGGGCGCTCTGCGGCTGGACGGCGCGGCCACACTGCGGGCAGTGCGGCGTTCCCAGGCGGGCGTAGAGCACACGCAAATAGTCGAGAATTTCCGTCACCGTACCGACGGTCGAGCGCGGGTTGCGGGCGATGGTTTTCTGCTCGATGGCGATGGCCGGGCTGAGGCCGGTGATCTGATCCACCTGGGGCTTTTCCATCTGGTCCATAAACTGGCGGGCGAACGAAGACAGGCTCTCGACGTAGCGGCGCTGCCCTTCGGCGTAGATCGTGTCGAACGCCAGGGAGGATTTGCCGCTGCCCGAGACGCCTGTGATCACTACCAGCTTGTTGCGCGGGACGCGCACGTTGATGTGCTTCAGGTTGTGCTGGCGGGCGCCGCGTATGAAGATATCGCTGAGCGTGGCCGCTGCGGTCGTGGAAACCGGGGTGAGCGGTGCCTCTTCCTCGAAGGGGGTCGCATCGTCGTCGGGCGGCGCGAAACGGAAAGTGTGGTGGGCCGGATCGCGTTTCACGTCTTCACGTTTTACGTTCCCCAGTGCTGCCAGGCGCTCGGCCCCAGAGGCCAGCAAGCCGTCCGCATCAACTGGCGGTGCATCCTCGATCACGCCCAACTGGCGCAACCTGGCATAGATGCGCTGTGTGCGCGGCAGCGCCTCGAAGTAAACGCGTAATTCATCGAAGTTTCCATCCGGTTCGGCCGTCAACTCGGCCACGCGGTCAAGGGTTGCTTTATCTTCCACGGTCAGGGACATTTCGGATTTGGTGTGCAGTTCGTCCCAGTAATCGTAGACGGCCAGCTCGAGGCGGTTGAGGGATTGAAAGTCGTGCAGCAGGTCGCCGCGGATGCAGGGGAAGCCCTTCCAGCGCCCGCTGTAACGGAACAGCGTCGAACTGATCTTCCCACTGCGCGCCAGCTGCCAGGCGGAACCGGCCACGTAAAAATCCCGGTTGCGGCGCAGATCGAACAGGTTACATCCGGCAGGCAGGGGCATGTTGTTGTTTTCCAGCCCGCCCACGTCTGGGTCGACAAGCACCCAGCGTTCCTGGCCGGCGTCCCAATATTCCGTAATCCAGTGATCGGCTTTGTACGGCTGGTCGACGAACAGGTACTCGGCAAAACCTACCCGCATCCTCGCCGGGACACCCTTGTGGCGCAGCAGCGACACCAGGAAAACGGCAAAGTCACGGCACACGCCTACCTGGCGCTCTTTAGGTTCGCGAGCGGCCGTCAACGGTTCGCTGCTGAGTTCGGTGAGGCGTTCCAAGCGCTGCTGCATGGTACGCAAAAACTGTTCGTTGCGGCTTCCGCGGGTGAGCGTGACGCCGTAGTGTTCGGCAGCCTTTCTGTGCATCATTTGCCCCTGGATCACTTTCACCAGGGCCGGCACGCCCTCGGGCAGGTGATCGTACAAGGAGGCGTAAGGCCCGGGATCGGTGATCGGGCTTTGGGAAAGGTAATAGTCGAGGATTTGGGCATTCATAGGAATAAGGTGTGGAAGATGAAGTGCAGAAGCGGAGGTTGTGCGGCATGACATGCAAGGCTATATGCCGTTTGGCGGGGGAATGTGACACACGCTCCTGATTGTAGCACAAATGGGCTATGCCCACCCTGGCCGAAAGGCTGGTATAATCGGTGCGTTATGATTTACGTTTTCGCTGCTGCTCATTCCCCCTTGTTCATTGGCGTGCGTGGCTTTATCACGGGCAGGCTTCCTCGAAACGCGCCTGCACACCGGAACTTGTAGTTTTGCTGTTCTGATCGGTTTTCCAACGCCGCAGGTGCTCCCTGCGGCGTTTTTGATTCCATATGACTTGAAGGTTTGCCATGATTTCTATCGCATTCGCTCACACCACCCTCATCCTGGGCGCCCGCGCCATCTTCCATGACCTGTCCTGGGAAATTCAACACGACCAAAAGATCGGCCTGATCGGCCCAAACGGTGCCGGTAAATCGTCGTTGTTCAAGCTGATCATGGGCGAGTACACGCCCGAGCCGGGCGGGTCGATCGTGCGCGCCAGGGGCGTGACGGTCGGTTACCTGCCCCAGCACCCCGAACTTCCGCCCGAGCAAAGCGCCTATGCTGCGGCCCTGGACGGCAACCCGCGTTATGCCGAATTGGAAGCCGAGCTTTCCCGGCTGGAAACGAGCTTCGGCAACCCGGCCGTCTACAACAACCCCAAGGTACTCGAGCGCGCCCTCGATGCGCAGCAGCAGGCCCTGGAGGCCTACGAAGCTCTGGGCGGCGAGCAGTATCCCGAACGCGTGCGCCAGCTGCTGCGCGGCCTGGGCCTGCCGGAAGGCGATTTCGACAAGCCGTTGGGGGTGTTGAGCGGAGGTCAGAAGAAGCTCGTCGGCCTGGCGCGCCTGCTGCTATCTCGCCCAGATGTTTTGCTGCTCGACGAGCCGGACAACCACCTCGACCTGCCCGGTAAGGCCTTTCTGGAGCGCCTGATCGGCGATTATCCCGGCGCGGTGGTGCTCATCTCGCACGACCGTTACCTGTTGGACGGGGCCGTCGGCCACATCGCCGAAATCGAAGACGGCCACCTGACCACCTTCAAAGGTGATTACTCCGGGTACATGTTCGACAAAGAAATGCGCCTGGCGCGCCAGGAAGCGCTGTACCAGGTTCAACAGCGGGAAATCGCCCGCATGGAAATGGCCCTGAAGCGCTACAAACTTTGGGTGCAGGTCAGCGACAAATTCGCCAGCAGGGTGCGTTCGATGGAAAGCCGCATCGAACGTGTGAAGGAGATGGATCGCCCAGTTCTGGAACGCCGCCGCATGGATCTCGATCTCGCCGGATGGCGCGGTTCGAACAAGGTGCTGGCCCTGCAAGGGGTGAGCAAATCGTTCGGCGCCGCGCAAACTTGCGCCGCGCAAGTTTGCGCGGCGCAAGTTTGCGTCACGCAAGTTTTGAAAAGCGTCGATCTCTTGCTGCGGCACGGCGAGCGCGTCGGCCTGATCGGGGCCAACGGGGCAGGAAAATCCGTCTTGCTGCGCCTGATCCTGGGCGAAGAAACCCCGGACGGCGGTGAAATTGTGCTCGGCCCCAATGTCAAGCAGGGCCACTATGCCCAGGAGCACGAAACGCTCGACTTCGACCAGACCGTTCTCGAAGCTACCCGCCGCGCCAGCCCGCTCAGCGAAGCGCAGGCGGTGGCATTCCTGCTGCGCTATCTGTTCACTTACCCCCAAATGTCTCAAAAGATCGGCGAGCTATCCGGCGGTGAGCGCAGCCGCCTGCAGCTGGCCTTGCTGGTGCTTTCGGGCGCCAATTTCCTGCTGCTCGACGAACCGACCAATAACCTTGACATTGCCTCGGCCGAAGTACTCGAAAACTCGCTGTCCGAATTCGTCGGCACGGTGCTGGTGATCTCCCACGATCGCTACTTCCTCGACCGCACTGTTACGCGCATCGTGGAGTTGAAAAACGGGCGCCTGACCGAATATCTCGGTGGGTATAGCGATTACCAGAGCCGCCAAATCCGGTAGACGTAAACGCCATCGGCATTCGTGCTGAGCAGAAAGACATCGCCTTGTGGGGTGACGACCGTTTTGTTCATGAAAAGGTCGCCGGCGAGATTGGCCTGCGAGAGATCGGCCTGGCGGCCTTGTTCACCGTTCGCCTGCATCCAGGTGATCTTGTCCTTTGATGGGACCAAGGCCCCGCCATCCGCCAGTGGTCCGCAGGTCAAATACATGAAAGGCTGCAAGCCGGGTTGTACGGCCACCATGTGTTGCTCGCCGCTGTCGATGTTTTGCGTCACCCAAATCGGAAGCAAAGAGGAGATCGGGGCTCAGGTAACCGCTGATTTTGGGTGTTCCGTTCGGCCCCATCATGCTGGAAGGTACCGGCTGGCCGGGAAAATCTTCGTTCCAGGGAATGAACGCCAGCAGTTCGGGTGAGATGGTCATTTCCGTTTGTGCGTGGTGGCTGTTTTCTGCTTGTTCTGTGAGTGTCGTGCTAATGTGGCCCCGGGTACAGCCAACCAGTATGATGAGCAGCGTCCATGAAACTGTATTCAGCCGACGAAACTTTTGCTTGACTTTACGCACGGTAAGCATAACCGGCCCTCCGGTTTTTACGGCAGTGCATAACTTTCAAATTGCCGCAATCCTGTAGACATAAATCCCATCTGCATCCATCGCGATGATAAAAACATCACCTTGAGCCGTAACGAGTGTTTTGCTCAAGGCAAGGCCGCTCGCAAGGTCGAATTCTGAAAGATCGACTCGTCTGGATAAATCCATAAACTCATTATCTCGACTTCGCCATTGTTCGTTCTTCCGGTTGAGATAGCGACATGCTCAAGCCCATTAAAGAAGATCAGGCTTCCGGCCGGCGGTGCAGAGTCTCCGTGCTGCCAGGCAGTTGCGTCATTCACACCCAATTCTGCGCCGAGTGTATCATAGTAAGCATTGATCATGGCTTGAGCACGCTCGTTGGTAGAAACCTCCTCCCCTTCCCAGCAATTCATCGTACCCGTGAGCGTATCAGGACGGTTTGTGCTCTCCTCGCCGCCGCGCAGCCACTGGGCAAATGCGGAGTAGTTATCGCCCCAAAAGTCGTTATTGGCCGGGTCCATATCGGTGCCGACATAGATTTGCGAATTGGTATTGGGCCACGAGCCCCTTGGCCAGTACAAGGCCCCTTCAAGGAGTGCAGCAATGTATACGGGTGCGAGGGCGCCAAGGCCTTTTTGGATCATTCCCATCAACACCAGATCATTAAGGATTGCCTGGCGTTCGGCGAGTGTGGCATTGTGAATGGCGTCCAGAAGCGGTGTTGGGTCCGTTGGGCACATCCCATCGAGCATTTCTCGAAGCAGTTCTTCAAGCGCCGATACAGGTGGTGATTCTTGACCCGGCGCTATCATCTTTGCCAGGCCCGGTGGCTTGCCACTGTTGCTTTGGATGGCCAGATTGCCAAATAGGTCTGCCATTTTTTGATCGCTTGCTTCGATTTCGCTGGCGTTTGCTTCTAGGGCCTGGTGTATTTGCTCCAGCATGGCGGCCATATGGCTGAGTTCGTTCATGGCTTCGTTGTAGTAGCTTCGAATGCCGCTTTCTGCATGATCTTCCCAACCGGCATCCAGACGATTCCATGCATGCATGCGTGAGCGCATCTTGTAGTTGGTGCACATTCTCGCACATAGAACGCATCTCATGGGTACGTAGGGCTTCCGGAAGAATGCGTAAGGGATTATTCACGATTCGATCTCCACCTCTTGAAAGTGATTGGTTAAGTGCTTGCTGTTTATGTTGTCATTGTACGCGCAGATGTGTTCGCAAAACCAGGGGGATCGTTCACAAATTGTTCGCACTTTGTTCGCAAACTGGCATTTCTTTGGTGTTTTGGGGCGAAAACAAAATTCAACTCGCCTCGCAGGACAGGCAATGCTACAATTAGCGTATGGAACTCGCGGAATTGAGCATGCCCCACCAAATGCGTTCACCCCAGGTGAAGATCCGTAAGCCGCCTTTGTTGATCCTGCTGCACGGCACGGGAAGCAGCGAAAAGGAGTTCTTCAGCATCGCCCAGCTTTTCGACGAGCGCTTCATCGTGCTCACCGTGCGCGCGCCGTTCTTGCAATCGACGCGGCGTTACCTGTGGTTTGGCATGGAAAGCATCAGCAACGTGATGGTGATGAACGCCATCCAGGCCGAGTTCAGCCGCCAGGCGCTGCTTAAGTTCATCCCGCAGGCGGTGGACGCCTACCAGGCCGATGCCAACCAGGTTTACTTGTTGGGCTTCGACCAGGGGGCCGTGATGGCCCTCGGTCTGGCGTTGACGGAACCTTATCTGGTCAATGCCGTGGTAAGCATCAGCGGGCAGCTGCCGGATGAGTTCCGCACGCTGATGGCGCGCCCCAAGCTGCTGCACCAGATGCCGCTCCTGGTCATTCACGGGCTGCACGACGAGATTTACCCCATCGCTTTGGGGCGGGTGATCAACCAGACTTTGACCAATTACCCCGTGCAACTGGATTATCGTGAGCAGCCTTACGGCCATTACCTGACGCAAGACAGCTTGCAAGACGCGGCGAACTGGCTTTGCGAGCGACTCGATGTAAGCGGAATCAGCGGTGCGGTCGAGCCGCCGTCGTATCGGGTGAAGTTGGGGCACGTGCAGCTCAAAGTGCGCAACCTGGAACGTTCGATCCGCTTCTATATCCGTTACCTGGGGATGCGCCTGGTCGAACGTACGGGCAATGCCTATGCCTTTCTGGCCTCGGACGATTCCCATCACGAACTGGCCCTGCAAAACCTGGGCGCCGGCGGGCACCTGCCCGAAGCCGAAAGCACCGGGTTGGCCGTGCTTGGATTTCAAGTGGCCGATGCGGTGGCCCTGGCGCAGGTCTACAAGCATCTCATCCATGCCAATGTGCCCGTGAAGGCAGTCGATCATATGGTACGTTGGGCCTTGTATTTCAAAGATCCCGATGGACATGAAGTCGAAGTCTACCTGGATATTCGCCATCTCCCTGGGAAAGCCGACTACTGGCAGGGACGCGATACGCAGCTCCCACCCGAAAAGATCTTGGCGGCCTTGAAGCCGGAATGATGGATTTGTCTCTCCAGTTGAAAGAAATTTGCAAGCTCACCGGAGCACGTTGGGCGGCGTGGTTGGCGCACGAACCGGATGGCTGGGCCTTTGTGGCGCGTCATGCCCTGACCAAGGTGCGTCAGGGCAACCTGGCGGCCTACCTTCAGAACGGCCAGGCAGCGGCCTGGTTGGCCGGTGCGCTGACCAGCAGCCGTGTGCGCTCGCGCGACGTAAGCGTACAGGCTGGCCTCTTGGGCTGCCGGCGTCTGTATGCCTTTTCGGGGAGCGATCGGTACCATCTGCTGCTGGTGGGCGCCGACCACCTCGAAAAAATGGCCGAGGGCAGTTTGCATTTGCTCGCCAGTACTGCATCTTTATCGGTAGAGACCAAGCCGGGTGCCGTTTTTCCCAGTACAGGATTCGAGCTTGAAGTCTCGTACGACCCCGAGACCGTGCTCGTCAACGTGCTCGATGTCCTTACCGGCCTGGTGCCTTGCGATGCCGCCTATATCGCCATCCGTGCGGGTGATGTGTTTCGCGTGCAGGCCACCTGGCGGTGTCCGCCGACCCTGCAAGGGCTGGATATTTCTATCCAGGAAGACGATTTGCTGGCCCATATGGTCGATACTCGCCAGGGCGTCATCATCAACGACACTGATATTCGCCAACGTCCCGACTGGAAATTGATCACTTACTTCGAAGAACTGCCGGGAGCCTGGATGGGCATCCCCATTCAGGTCGGGCAGCGCGTGATCGGGCACGTGGCGCTGGTTTCGGCGCATCCGTTGGCCTTCGACGGCGAAGATTTACACCAGTTGAATTTGCACATCGGACGCCTGGCTTATTCTATCGAAAACGCCATCGTCTTTGCCGAGGCGGCGCGGTACTTGCAGCGCCTTGCCATGTTGAATGAGCTGGCTTCGGTCGTGGCCCTGGGTGTGGGTATGGAAGAAGCCGCCCAGCGCGTCATTCAGCATCTGCGGCGTAACTTCGGTACCGAACTGGTTGGTGTTTACTTGTTGACACCCGATTCGAAGAAGTTGCACGAGTACACCCTGCACGTGCATAACCTGGTGAACTGGGAACCGGCTTCTACGACCGTTCTCGGTGAGGTCATTCGTTCTGGGCTGCCCGTGCGGGTGGGCGATGTGCTCTACAGCCTGCGCTACGGCAAAATGGATCCGGCGGTGCGTTCGGAGTTAGCCGTTCCAATGCGTTATCACGGCAAGGCCATCGGTGCCCTCGTGCTGCAAAGCCTGAAGAACAACGCCTTTTCGCAGCAAGACGAACAGCTCATGTTGGTCATCGCCAGCCAGATGGCCGGGTTGATCGAGAATATCCGCCTTAACGAAGAGACGCGTGAGCGCGCCCGGCGTTTACAGGACAGCGTGCGCCAACTCCAGGCCGTGCGTGAAACCGCCCTGGATATCACCACCAATCTCGATCTGGAAGTGCTGCTCAAACGCATCGTTCATCGTGCCCGCGAACTGGTCGACGCACGTGGCGCAGAGTTGGGTTTGCTCGACCCGGAAAAGCAGCAACTCAAGGTCGTCGTGGCTGAAAACCCATGGTACGATAACGTCGGGAGCACGATCCCGCTTATGGCGGGTGTCGCCGGGCGGGTAGCTGCCTTCGGCGAGCCGATGGCCGTTGCCGATTACAATGTCTGGATCGGACGCCTGAATCCTGAACATACGGCTTCTTTTCGGGCTGTGGCTACCGTGCCGCTCAAGTTTGGCGATCAGGCGACGGGATCGGTGGAGGTGATGGGCACGTTGACGGTCCTCGATGATCGCCCCGAAAAAGCGTTTCAACCCGCAGACTTGCAGTTACTCGAACTATTGGCCCCCCAGGTAGCCGTTTCGATCCGCAACGCGCGTCTCTACCAGGAACTGCAAGAACGTATCGAAGCGCAGCGCCTGGCCGAGACACGTTTACTGCGCTCGGCGCGTCTGGCTGCTGTGGGCGAGATGGCTGCCGGCGTCGCGCACGAATTGAACAACCCGCTTACGACGGTGGTGGGTTTTGTGGAACTGGCTCTGGAGGACATCCCACAAAATGTGTCTTACCGGCCGGATCTGGAACTGGTTATGCGGGAGGCTCAGCGCGCCCGTGACGTGGTGCGCCGCTTGCTCGATTTCTCTCGCCCAATGGAAAACGTACGCGTGCGTGCCGACATGAACGAACTGACGCGGGAGGTTTTGGCCTTGATCAAGCACCAGATTCGTACATACGGTGTGACGACCGTGTTGGATTTTACACAAAACCTTCCCTGGGTGCTGGTAGACCCTAACCAGATCAAGCAGGTGCTCCTGAACCTGATCCACAATGCCTTGCAGGCCATGTCGAATTTGCCGGTGCTTTCCGATACGCCAATGACTTCTTCGGGCGGTATGCTGACCATTCGGACGCAGCGCATCGCGCGTGAGGGCCGTGCATGGGTTACCCTGGCCGTTCAGGATACCGGTGAGGGGATATCGCCGGAAAATCAGGAGCGTATCTTCGAGCCGTTCTTTACCACGCGCTCGTCGGGTTCGGGCACCGGCTTGGGCCTCTCCATCAGCTACGGGATCGTGACCGATCACGATGGCTTTATCGAACTGGAGAGCACACCGGGTGCAGGAAGCTGTTTTACGGTATATCTGCCCGTGGAAGCTTGAGAAGAAATGTCCGAAGGGATTGTCCTGATTATCGATGATGAACCGGGGATCGTTCAGCTCTGCGAGCGTTTGCTCTCGCGGGCCGGCTTCGACGTGCTGGCGTACACGCAGCCCGAAGAAGGCCTGGCGCGGTTGAACGATCAGTCTGTAGACTTGCTGCTGGTCGATATTCGCATGCCGGGAATAGACGGTTTCCAGGTTATCGACATGGCCAAACAAAGCCAACCCGATTTGGCCGTCGTTATCATGACCGGGTTTGGTACGGTCGAGATGGCCATCCAGGCTTTGCGGCGTGATGCAGATGGGTTAATTCTGAAACCTTTTGCCGGGGCCGACCTGGTACAGAGTGTACGCCGCTCTTTGCAAGATAACCGGAACAAACGCGACGTTTCTCGCCTGCAAGTCCTGCGTCCCTTGTTCAATATTACCGAAACGCTGTTTACGGAGACGGTGCCCGAACGTTTGCAGGAGCTTTTGCTCGACGCCGCAACCGGGCAACTGCACTGTCCACAGGTAGTGATCTTCTACCAGGCGGCCGAGGCGCAACATCCCATGTGCCTGGCCGGTCGGGGTTTGCCGTTGCCGGATGCGCTGGACGATCCCGAAAAGGGGCTGATCGCACTGGCTGCCGACCTCGGCTTCCCGTTGTGGATCAACCGCCACGGCCCTGGCGACGCGCAGCTGCAGGCCAGCCTTGCCGAAATGGGTTTCAGTTCCGTGCTGTGCGTGCCGGTACGCCTGAAAGAGAGCTGCTACATCTTCTGGGCGGCGCGTTTGCCGGGCGAGGAGACTTTTAGCGCTTCCGATTCTGAAATGTTCGCAATCCTGGCGCGACAGGCTGCCGTGGCCATGGAAAACGCCCGCCTGCATGCCGAACTGCGTGCCTATTTGCGTCGCGTCGAGGAATCGCAGCGTGCCTTGCTCCAGGCCGAGAAGATGGCCACGGTGGGGCGTCTGACCACTTCGATTGCCCATGAGATCAATAACCCCCTCCAGGCCGTGCAAAATTGCCTGCACCTGGCAAACCGCTCCGAGTTGCCCGTGGCAGACCAGCGCAAGTACCTTAGCCTGGCGCAAAGTGAACTGGACCGTTTGATGCGTACCGTGCAGCGGATGCTGGAATTCTACCGGCCCGGTGCGGTTGATCGCAACTCGATTAACGTCAACGATGTGATTCAACGCTTACTGGGCCTGATCGGCCCGCAGTTGTTGGAACGGCAAATCGAAACCAAGACCAAGCTTGCCGGCCGCTTGCCCGATGTGCTCATCGTGGTCGATCAGATTCAACAGGTGTTCTTGAATCTGGCCTTGAATGCAGTAGAAGCGATGTCCGACGGCGGCACGCTGTATATCACAACGTTGGCGACCAAAAAGAGTGTTGATGTGATCTTCGAAGATACCGGGCCGGGTATCGCTGAAGCGGATCGCGAACGGATTTTCGAACCTTTTGTCAGCACCAAAGAACACGGTACCGGGCTTGGGCTTGCCGTCAGCTACGGCATTATCGCTGCCCACGGCGGCAGCCTGGAACTTGTTCCGGGGCGTGGCAGGGGCGCCTGTTTTCGTGTTTCGCTGCCTCTTGGTGTGAGTTAGTTTTTGGATTTCGGAGAGATTTCATGCAAGGGAAAATTCTAGTCGTAGACGATGAACAGACTGCCCGTGATTCCTTGGCCGATATCTTGCAACTGGAAGGTTGCCAGGTCAGCAAGGCTGCCAATGGAGAACAGGCGCTCGAGGCTTTGCGCCGGGACATGTATGACTTGATCCTGCTCGATTTGAAAATGCCCGGCATGGACGGCCTGGATGTTCTGCGCCAGGCCGCCTTGATGGCGCCGGAGACGCAAATCATCTTGCTGACGGCTCACGGTTCGCTCGAATCGGCCATCGAAGCATTGCGTTTTGGCGCACACGACTATTTGCTCAAGCCTTGCCCGCCCGATCAAATTGTCCGCAGCGTGCAAAGCGGCCTGGCGCGCCGTACCGAACTGATCCACAAGCGTATGATCTTGCAGCAGATCGAAAACGCCAATTCAGATCTGCATGATGCGGACAAGGGACTGAGCAGTTCTTCAGATGGTGACTTCTTTTACCTGAATAACGGGTTGGTTTTCGATGTCAACCGTCGCGAGATACGTTGGGCCGGGAAGATAGTCTTGCTTACGGCCACGGAAGCCAAGTTGTTGCGGGTGTTGCTCGAAAACCGGCCTCGGGTGATGAGCCACCGCGATCTGGTTCACCAGGTTCAGGGGTATGAAGTCGCCGAATGGGAAGCGCCTGAAGTGCTGCGCCCGTTGATCAGCCGCTTGCGTCGTAAGCTGTCCGAATTTTCGGGTGGTGAGGCGTGGGTCGTCAATGTGCGCGGTGCAGGCTATATGTTCGAAGAACATCGCCGCTAAACGCGCGTTGCAGGGATGCGATCTCGGGGCCCGGCCGCGATGAATATCCCCAACCCGATCCAGGCTGCGAAAGCCGCCAGCAGAAACAGGCGCGCCGGTCCCGCTGTGTCGTATATCCAGCCGGCCAGCGGCGCGCCCAGTACGCTGCCGATATTGAAAAAGGTCATCAACATACTCTGGCCGGTAGCGCGCAGGTGTTCAGGCGTGATTTGCCCGACATAGTTGACCCCTCCCATCCAGTAAAACCCATACGAAACGCTGTGCAAAAAGCCGATCGCCAGTGCCCACTCGGGTGCCGGCATGATGGCATAGAGCAACATGCGCAAGCCGTAAAAGAAGAAACCAAGCGCCATCATTTTCCTGGCCCCCAGGCGATAGAGCAGGCGCGAGCCAAACCAGATCACCGGAATTTCGGCCAATGCACCGATGCTCCACACCCGTCCCACCAGGGCATCGTTGCCGCCCATTTCTTTCAGCGCCACGCCCAAAAAACTTATCCAACTGTTATTCGCCACCATCACCAAGATGACTGCGGTTGCCAGAACGATCCAGGCCGGCTGGCGCAGCATCAGGGCAAAGCCCTTGAAGACGGCGCGCCCCATTGTGGCCGGTGCGGGTTGAACGCCCAGCAAGGCGAGCAGGAACAAGCCCAGGAGAACGCTGTAAGCGCTAAAGATAACGGATAACCCGCTGCGCTCGATCAGGTTTCCGGCAAAGGTACTGGTTGCCAGGAATCCGAACGTGCCCCAAATCCGCTGGCTGCCGTATCGCTCACGTTGTTCGCCCAGCAAGGCCAGGTTGAAGCTGTCGACCAGCGGCATCAGCGATCCGGAAAAGAAGCTGAACACTGCCGTAAACAGCAGAAGCAGCCCGAACGTGTGCACGTTTGCCAGCCCGACAGCGCCGGCAACGGCGCCAATCCCTGCCGTTCCCAGGATCAAACGCATGCGACCGATGCGATCGCTCAACAGCCCCCACAAGGGGCCGCTAAAAATCGCGATCAGCGGACCGAGCGTCCCGATCAGGCCGATTTGCGTGCCGCTCAGGCGGAGCGTGTCGCGGTAATAGACGTTCAGGTAGGGGATCAGGACTCCCACGGCCCCGTAGAGAAAAAAATAAAGGATTTTTCCGATCAAGAGGCCGCGTTTCATGGTTGGCAGTTTGAAGGGTGAAAGGAGCGCTCGAAGGCGTTACCCATTTGGGTAACGCGATGTCGCGCGCTATTGGATCCGCAGATCGTGGCCCGCCTCTTCGACAGGAATGAACTTTGCCCGCTCCAGCGGTGTTTCGTTGGGGGTGTGGAGGGCCAGGTATAGTCGATCATCGAAGCTGCGGAAAACCATCCCGTGACCGCCGTTTTTGCCCCACAAAGGCGTTTCCTGCTGCACCCAGGGGCCGGTGATATGTCCACTGCGCGAGCGCGCCACGCCCATGGTGTACCCTTCGTCGCCCATGCTCGACCAAAGCATGAGCAAAACTCCATCGGCCGTGCAGTGAAGAAACGGCCCGTCGGTTACATAGCAGGGAAAGGGTGGAATCGAGTCGCTGCTTTTCTCTTTGTCGGCAGCACGCTGAAAGGGCCTGGCCCAAGGGGCCTCGCTGGCATTGAAGAGATACACCGGCCGCCCGACGTGCCGTTCGAGATCGTCCGAAAGCGGCAGTGCATAGATGCTGCCGTTGTGCACCTGCACCCACTCGTTGCAAAAGACGATCCAGGGTTGGCTCTGACGATCGACATGTAGCGTGCCATCCAGGCACTCCCAGCCGTCTGGCGTGATGGGACCGTCGCCAAGCGGTATGAACGGTCCTTCGGGGCGCTCGGCGACCAGGATTTGCGTGCCGCGATAGCGTTGTGGGGCCTTGAACGATGCCAACATATAGTAACGCCCGCGGTAGGCATGCACTTCAGGCGCCCAAAAGTTTTTTGTTGCCCAAAACCCCTCCGGCGAGCGGAAGGCCGCAAAAGGCCCCTCCCAACTTTCCAGGTCGGTGCTGCGGAAGCAGTTGAATCCTTCGCCTGGGCCTTTCCAACAGTCGGCATCGGTGGTGCCATACAGATAATAATAGGGCGCTACCGGCAACACAAACGGATCGCGGATATGGATTTCGGATGTGTTCATCGGATTTTTCCTGAGGGTATCCTGTAACGGGCATTTCTCTTCAGCCTGGTGAACGCAAACGCCAGGCCGCTGCCCGCAAAACGCGAAAGTCATCCGGCGGCCACGTGTTGGGCCAATAACGCATTGATGCGCCGGGTGGTAGCAGCCATATGCGTTGCCACCAACGCGTTTATATCTGGATCAGGATGGGCCAATATGTCATGCCAGACCCTGGCGATGGCCGTGGCCAGGCGGCTTTCGACCAACCCCCAACGTGAGAAAGCCGGCAGCTCCAGCCCGTTTTGCAGCGCCCGCTGAAGACTGGGCCGGAAACCTTCTTTGGGTAAGGGGTAAGTGGCGAGTGCATCCAACCGGCCGGGTAACATGCCGATGTATTGTGGAAAGTGCGACTGAAACTCGGGCCCGGTCAGGTACCGAATCGTGTCCACGGCGGCTTGTTCGTGATACGACTGCTTCCAGATGCCGAGGCACGAACCACCGACAAACGAATGCCCCAGCACGGGCGCTACGCCCGTGCGAGCGAGCACGTCGGGGCTGTCGTGCATGAGCGGAAAAGCCCACGGACCGCCAACCGTGACAGCCGCATGGCCGCGGATGAATGCGTCAAAGGCATTAAAGTCCTGGCCGCTTTGGCGCGCCTTGCCGAAGAAGCGGTACAGGCCGAAATAATCTTGCATGGCCGCAACGATTTCCGGAGAATCCAGCAGCACTTTTTGCTTCGTTTCGTCCACGAACTTTCCGCCACGGTGCCAGGCCCAACTAAGCAGGCAGTGAATGGCCAACAGGTTGCGCTCTGTTGCGCAGGCCCAGGGGATGTCAACGCCTGCTTCTTGCAGGCTTGCCAACGTTTGTTCGAACTCGGCCGGTGTGTTGAAAGCCGTTTCTTCATCCACACCGGCCTTTTCGAGCAAATCTCGGCGATAGAACAGCAGGCGTACATCACTCAACCAGGGGATGGCCCACTTCGCACGCTTGTCTTCCCCGGCCTGCCACAGGTGCGACATGAAGTCTTCACTGCGGCCCACTTGCTGCACTTCGGTGGCCCGAAACGGGCGCAGGTCGTTTGCGACCAGAAAGTCGCGTACAAACGTGGTCCCTAACTCCACGACGTCCAGCGGGTACCCGTGCAGCGTCGTTAATACTAACTCGGAATACTCGGACTCGTTGGGGAAAACATCGTATTCGAACTCAATCTGGCTTTGCTGGCCGAAATTTGCTAGCAAGCCTTTCAGATACGTGATAGCTTCTGGAGCGCGGGCGCCAAATTTGAAGACAACTTTTCTATCCATGAGAAGATTATTGTAACATGGGAACTCCCAGGCTATAACCCCTTGTCGAAAACGTTCCATTTTGGTGGTTCTTCGCCGGGCTTGTTCTGTTGTGGGGCGATATAGCGCCGTGCCCACATCAGGGTGACGAAGGCAATGACTACCAGTAAGATATCTACCGACCCTAATTCGGGCTTGAGCATTTTACGGGCAATGACAAAGGCCAGTAGATCGAGTACGGCCAGCAAATCATGAACGACCAGCATCCTGACCAACTCGACGCCAATCACGAGCAGCAGCACGCGGTAGATCATCTCATAGAAGGCTTCGGTGCTTGTCCAATCCATTCGAATCAGGGTTTGGGTGCTGCCAATGGCTGAAACGATCACGCCTGCCAACACGCAGGTGGCCAGAATGATTTCGAGTAATTTGGATGAGGAAGTTGAACTGGGGCGTGCGGTTAACCATGTCGTTAGTTTTGCAAGAGGGCAAAGATGGCTGAGAAGATCACAATCAATACACCGGTTAACAGGCTGATCGTAGTAGATGCACGCTGACGCATATACCTCCTCCTTAGACTAAATCGAAACGCTCGGAGTGGAAATCGCCCCAGTCCACCTCGTGGGCGCGTAGGGCCTTTTCGACGGCATTCATCATCGGGTCGGGCCCGCAGATGAAGTGTTCGTAGCGGGCGCTGGCAGGCGGCAGGTGGCGTTTGATCACATCAAGCGTGATGAAGCCGCGTTCGCCAGACCAGCCTTCGGGTGGTTTGGCGAGGATGTGAACGAGTTTGAGATTCATGTGTTGGGCCAGATCGTCCAATTCTTCGCGGAAGGTGATGGCATCCCAGGTGTTTGAGCCGTAGAGCAGGATGGCGGGGCGTTGGTCGCCGCGGTCGGCCATACTGTGAAGCATACTCATCATAGGGGTAATGCCAATGCCCCCGGCAATGAAGACGAAGCCCGGCGCGTGCGGGTGGCGATCGATCGAGAAGCCGCCGTGCGGGCCGTCAAGGTAGGCGAGTTCACCAGCTTGGATATCTTTGACAGTGGCGGTGAAATCGCCCAGGTTTTTGATCGTAAAGGCGATGCTGCCGGTTTGCTCAGAACTGGAAGAGATGGAAAATGGGTGTTCTTTATCGGCAAAGGGCGAACTACGCAGGGTCAACCAGGCAAACTGACCCGGTTGAAAGCGGAAACCGCCATGCCCTACGGGATGCAGCGTCACCGTCCAGGCATCACCGCGTTCGGCTTTGACATTGGCCACTTCATACGGGCGACGGTACTCCATCCATGGTTTGATCACGCGTACATAAAGCAGCAGACCCATCCAAAAGACACCATAACCACCCCACAGAAACTGTTTGAGCGGTGTGCTGATGTAATAGCCTACGCCGATGATATGGGCCATCGCAAGTGCCACAGCGGCCACAGCAAAGATGCCGTGTGTGATGCGCCACTCGTCATAGTGGAACTTGAGCTTTTTGCGAAAAACGGATAAGCTTACCAGCAAAAACAGTACCACCAGCCCGGTTACGCCAAAACGCGCTCGCCAGGGGGCTTGGAGCAAGTTGAGCAATTGCAGCGTATCGGGCTTGACAATGAACAAGATGATGGGATGCGCCAGGATCAGGGCAAAAGCCACTTGCGAAATCTGGCGGTGGAAGTAGTAGACGATGTCGCTGCCATAGGGGTACTTGATGCGGCGAAAGCGGGCAGTGAGGATGAACTGCAGCATCACCATTGCCAGCCCGCAGAAACCGAGCGCCACCGAAAACTCACGCCAGAAGCCGCGGCCTTCGGGTACTGGCCCGATTTTTAGCACAAATAGTGGGGCCAGTGTCAACAGTAGATAGACGATGAGCCAAAAAATACCTTGTGCAACGCGTTTAGTGTTCATTTTGCGATGGTACGCTCAATAACTTGGCTCTCCTGGCTTCGCATGAAAGGGATTCTTTAGGCGCAACCCGGAAGCCCCAACAACTTCCTGATTTTCTCACGAGCCCATAATTCCATTGATAAAGCCATCTGGATCAAAAGGTTGCAAGTCTTCCGGTTTCTCGCCCAGGCCGGCGAACAGGATCGGCAGGCCGAGTTCTTTCTGGATGGCGAAAGCCATCCCACCGCGTGCCGAGGAGTCGAGCTTCGCCAGGATCACCCCGGTGACCTTGACCGCCTCTTTGAAGGCACGCGCTTGTTGCAAGGCGTTTTGCCCGGTGGTTGCGTCCATCACCAGCCAGACGTGATGGGGGGCGCCTTCCAGGGCTTTGCCGGTGACGCGGTAAACCTTTTTCAACTCTTCCATCAGGTTGAAGCGGGTGTGCAGGCGGCCGGCGGTGTCGATCAGGGCGATATCGGTGTTGCGGTTGACGGCCGACTGCACGGTGTCATAGGCCACTGCCGCAGCGTCACCGCCCATCTGGCCGGAAATCACCGGAAGCTTGATGCGTTCGGCCCATGTTTCGAGTTGATCTACGGCGGCGGCGCGAAAAGTATCTGCAGCGCCCAGGATGACGCTTTTCCCTTCTCGGGTGAAACGCTGGCCGAGCTTGGCGATGGTGGTCGTTTTTCCCGATCCGTTGACGCCTACGATCAGAATAATGGTCGGTTTGTGAGAAAAATCCAAGGCCGGTGGCACCTCCAGCCGTTTGCGCAGTTCCTGCCGCAGTGCGCCGAGGAGTTGGTCGGCGCGGATGATGCCCTCGCGCTGCACACGCGTGTCCAGGTCGTAAAGCAGGTCCTGGGTGGTGTCGACGCCCAGGTCGGCCTGGATCATCAGGGCTTCCAGGTCGTCCCAGGTTTCGTCGTTGATTTCCGTCGCCCCCAACAGGGAAGCGATTTGCCCGAAAGCGGCTTTGCTCGTCCGGGCGAGTCCGTCTTTCCATTTCGAGAAGATGTTTGCCATACGGCGAATTATACATCAGTGACCCGGCGTTTCGATAATCTGGCGTCTGCGCGAGTACGGTAAACGTGGGGGTTTATGTTTTGAAAGTGTTGTAAGCCTGTCGTAAGCCACCCGTAGCCTAACCGTCCTGTAACCGTCAAGCGAGTGGTGCTGCTTTCTGTTATTCTCTTTTTTGGGTTGGTGGTTTTTTTACAAAAAAGGTTCTTCCGGGTTCAGCGTGAAGAATTCACGCTGAACCCGGAAGAACCACACTTTTTCAGCATATGGTCGAAGCGATGATTCAGGCGGCGATGCTGGCTTATGTGTTTCTTCTGACCGTGTTCATTCGCATCCGCGAGATACGCAAACCGCCGGTAATGGTGTTATAGTATTCTGAAGAAAGTGATAACATTCAGATTCCTGGTGTATTTACCGAGCGAGGTGCGTGATGGGCTTTCATGGTGGTGGCTGGTGGGGGATGATGGGGGCAACCGAAGGTAAACCAAAGGTTACCTGGTCGTTACTGCGGCGTGTTTTATCGTATGCTGCGCCCTATCGCTGGCATATTGCCGGTGCGTTGGGGATGATTTTATTTGGCGCATTTTTACAGTTATTGACGCCGTTGATTTTCCGCGATCTGATCGATCGGACCATTCCAGCTGGCGATCTCGACCGCCTGACCATTCTGGCTTTGGGGTTGTTGTTGATCCCATTGGTGAATGGCGGCGTTGGCATTATCCAGCGCCGCCTGAATGCGGTTGTGGGCGAAGGGGTGATCTACGACTTGCGTATAGCAACTTTTGCTCGTTTGCAGCGCATGTCGTTGCGTTTCTTCACCAACACCAAAGCCGGTGAGTTGATGAGCCGCCTGAACAGTGATGTGGTCGGGGCGCAGAATGCGATCAGCAATACGATTGTCAATATCATTACCAATTTAATCCAGGCCAGCGCCTTGTTGCTGGTGATGTTGGCTTTCGAATGGCGACTGACGCTGCTTGGCGTGTTGATCATGCCCCTGCTGATTTGGGCGGCACGGCGCATGGGTGCCCGCCTGCGCGAAATCGCGCGTGCGCAGATGGACCTCAACGCCCAGATGAATGCCCACATGAACGAGACGCTCAACGTGAGTGGGGCATTGCTGGTCAAACTCTTTGGCCGCGAACAGGTCGAGACCGGGCGCTTCAGCCAGCGGGCCATTGCTGTTCGTGATATGGGTGTTCGCAGGGCGGTAATTGGCGCTTTGTTTTTCATGACGATTGGCCTGGTCAGTGCGATTGGGACGGCCCTGGTGTATGGCGTCGGTGGTTATCTTGTTATGCAACAGGCGTTTACGGTGGGCACAATTGTGGCCTTCGGTTCTTACTTGGGCAGCCTGTATGGGGCGCTTTCGGGGTTGGCTAACGCTCCGGTAGAGTTCGCCACCTCGGTGGTCAGCTTCGAGCGGGTCTTCGAAGTGATCGATCTCCCACAGGATATCGCCGAAGCGCCAGATGCCCTCGATTTGAAAGACGCCCGCGGCGAACTGGTTTTCGAAAACGTCACCTTTCACTATGCTTTGGACGAAAAAAAACTGCTGAGTGATGTAAAGCGCTACGGCCAAATGCATGATGTAACGGCCGTACTTTCGGGAGAAAGTAAACTTTCGGGAGAAAGTAAACTTTCGGGAGATCGTGCCGGAAAGCCGGGCGATCCCCGCACAGGTGAACGCAGCCGCGAGGCTGGGGCCGAAACAAACGCTGAAGCACTCAGCCAGGCCCGTGACGTGGCGTTGGAGAATATCAGTTTTCGCGCCGAACCCGGACAACTGGTTGCGCTGGTCGGCCCATCCGGGGCCGGAAAGACGACCCTCACTTACCTCATCCCCCGGCTTTACGATCCGACAGCGGGATGTGTCCGTCTCGATGGCCACGACCTGCGCGGCCTGAAGCTCGATGCCCTGACGGCCCAGATCGGTATGGTCACGCAGGAGACGTACCTGTTTCACGATACGATCCGCACCAACCTGCTGTATGCCCGCCTGGATGCCTCCCCGGACGAGATCGAAGACGCCTGCCGCGCCGCCAATATCCACGATTTCATCGTCGATTTGCCTGACGGCTACGACACGATCGTCGGCGAGCGCGGCTACCGGCTCTCAGGCGGTGAGAAGCAACGCCTGGCGCTGGCACGCGTCATCCTGAAGAACCCACGCATCCTCGTACTCGATGAAGCGACCAGCCACCTCGACAGCGAATCCGAGTCCCTGATTCAAGACGCCCTCAAGCGCGTAATGGCCGGCGGCCCGGATGGCGCTGCGCGCACGAGCATCGTCATCGCCCATCGCTTGAGCACTATTTTGGCTGCCGACCAGATTCTGGTGATGGATCGTGGCCGCATCGTTGAGCGTGGTACGCACAGTGCATTGGTGGCTCTGGGAGGTCTGTATGCGCACCTGTATGAGACGCAATTTAGCCGCGAGCGCTGATGAATCCGGCTTTTTGGCCCGGGTGGCTGCCCCGCCTGGGGCGGCGGGCATCTTATTTTTTTTAGGCAGTTTTTAAGGCAAGCCAACGCGGCCATGCCTATGGGCAAGTGAGCAAGACGACGTTGTCGACGTACATCGCCGTGATGCCATCGTAGCCATCGTTGTAGGTGCCAAACTGGAGCTTGATGATTTGGCCGGCGTATTCGCTCAGGTCGAAGTCGAGCCGCTGCCAGGTGGGTTGGTTGACACGATCCCAGTACAGGTTGGCGATGATATTGTCGTTGTTGTCCAGGAGCAACACGTACTGCACGTCGCTGGCCATAGCCGCACGCTGCATCCAGGCCTGCGATGACGGGAAGGTTGGGAGCGCTTTCTGTGCGATTTCGCTGCTGGTGCGGAAGACCCACAGGTACAGCTCGGCCCGTGAGAGTGTGTTGGGTAGTGTGATCCATTGCGCCGCATCCGAATAGCTGTAGCGGTTGTGGCTCGCGGTGACGATGCCGGTGCGCATACTCCACTCGCCATAGTAAACCTGGGCCTGCGAATAGCCTGCTGAGTATTCCGTCGTGGGGATGTACCAGGCGCTGCGCGTTTCGAAGCTGTCGTTGCCGATCAGATTCTGGCAGCCGGCGGGCAGCGGGGTGTTGGTGATCGTCGCTGTAGGGGTGTTGGATGGCGTGGGTGTAATGGTTGCTGTGTGAGTGGCCGTCGGCGTGAAGGTGGGCGTGGGGGTGTTGGTCGGTGTGCTGGTAGGCGTGGCGGTTGGGGTGTTCGTCGGCGTGGGCGTCAGCGATGGGGTCAGGGTAATGGTCGCCGTGGGCGTCGGCGGCGCACAGGTGGTCAGGTCAACATCATCGGCATACATCGCCGTCAGGCCATTCCAGCCGTCGTTGTAGGTGCCGAACTGAACGTAAACGGTTTTTCCGATGTACGCCGACAGGTCGAATTGATAGTACAGCCAGGCGCTGGTGCTGCTGTGCTGCCAGACGAGTGTATCGATCCATATTTCGTTGGCGTCGAGGATTAAAACGTATTGCAGGTCGCCGGTCAGCGCTACTTGTTGAATGCTTTCGGCCAGCGGCTGCCCGGGGAATTGTTGTGCCGATTCGATCTGCCGGCGATCGTTCAGGCTGCTGTTGGCGCCGGCGTTCCCGCCGGTCGGGTACAGCCACAGGGAAAGCGTGGCCGCTTGGGCGCTGCCAGGGATGCTGACTTTCTGACGCGCGTCGGAATAGCTGTAGACGTTGGCACCTGCCAGGATGCCGGTGCGCATGGCGCGCGCGCCGCTGTGCGCCTGCGATGTGCTGTATCCGGCGGGATATTGGGTGACGGGAACATCCCAGGCGCTGTCGCTCTCGAAGCTGGGGTTATCCAACAGGTTTTCGCAAATCGGTGTGGGCACCGGCGTGCCGGGTGTGGGTGTGACCACCGTACCCGCCGGGCCGGTGAGCAAGGCGATGTCGTCGCCGTACAGGGCAGTCACACCGCCGTAGCCGTCGTTGTAGCTGCCGAACTGCACTTTGATCGTTTTCCCAATGTACTCGCTCAGGTCGTATTCGAGGTATTCCCATGCCTGACGGTTGCTGCGATCCCAGTAAAGATTTTTGAGAATGTTGTTGTTGGTGTCCAGGATCAAGATGTATTGGATATCGCCCGCCAGCGCAGTATCTTCGTGGAATGCGCCTTCCGGAGCCGCCGGCCTGGCCATTTGCGTGGATTCGCCGCTCAGCGGATAAACCCACAGGCCGAGGGTAGCCTCACCAGCGTCTGCCGGGATGCTCACCTGCTGGCGCGCCGATGAATAACTGTAGGTGTTTTGCGATGTACTCGTGATGCCCGTTCGTACCGAGCGGTTGCCGCTGTGGGCGTGGGCTGTGCCGTACCCCGCCGGGTATGGTGTCAGGGGGAATTCCCAGCCGGTGCTCGCCTCGGCGTTGCCGTTGACGATCAGGTCTGCGGCGGCCGCCAGGGCGATGAAGTTTTGCCCGACCGTTTCAGGTGGCAGATCGAAATGGCGCGCTGACGGCAAGAAGCTGTATCCGTCTTTATAGGCGAGCAAATCATATTCGCCGGGCGGCAGGCCGGTTAGTTCGTAGTAGCCGTTGGCGTCGGTGCTGATGCTGGCATGGATTGCTTCGGCACGCTCTGTGCCGGTGTTCGTGTCTTGCATGCCGTTGAGGATGACTTCTGCCTGGGCCAATGGTTTCCCATTGGCGTCGGTGATGCGCCCGGTGATGCTCAGTCCCGGGGTGTGATCGTTCATGACCAGCGGCAGGTAAACCGGCAGGTTATCTGCCGCCAGGCTGGCCGATTGCGCGCCCAGTAGGACCCCCGTGAATGCGATCAAAACGATCAGGAGGAAGTGTTGAAATTTCAAAAATTTTCTGTTCATAATTTCCCTCGACCCGCTGAACCGAATGTACGCGCTGAAAAAATGTGACAGCTTCTTTTGTGGAGCGTCAGACCTGGCAGGTTTTAGACAAAATACGGATAAAATGGTTCTCGAGAACAGGTCAGCGCTACAAACACACCAGTGGCAACCTGCCAGATCTTTTGCTCCGTACAGATTTTATGCCAGCGGCCGGATGCTGTGCCTTTGTTTCACGTAAAAACTTTCCAGATGGGCGATCTCGCATTCAAATCTGCTTCTGTATATCGTGTTGCTGCGGTTGGTGCCTGGGTAGCGGGCGCGGCAATGCTGGTCATAGGCGCCTTGTTCTTGCCTTTTGACTTCGCGGACCTGGCGGACGTACTGTTGCGCCATCGCCAGGCGCTTTCCCTTGCAGATTTCGAGCGCTATCTGGCCATCATGCCGTTTTACTATGTCGTGGACAGTATTTTGATCTTGGGCTGGATAGTGGCCTGGGTGGGCATGGCGTCGTATGTCTGTGCGTCGCAAGCGCTTCTAGGGCGTGTGGCCCTGGTCGTCGGGTTGTGCGGCCCCCTGTGTGATTTTCTCGAAAACGGCATCGCCTGGGGCCTGATGGAGGCCAGCCAGGAGATAAGCGTTGCTGTACCCGGCGGTTGGCTGCTGGCTTGGCGCCTGGCACGCTTTTTGAGCTATGTCATGGCTTTTGCCGGTGCCGCCCTGGCTGCCGGCCCGCTGTGGAACGACCGGCTGCTGGACCGGTGGGTCGCTTTGTGGAGTTCGGCCCTGCTTCTGGTTGCCCTGGCCGGTTTTTACTTTCCTGCCCTGTCTTTGGCCGGCTTATTTTGGTGGTTTGGCTGGTTTGTCGGGATGGGGATATTGCTCTGGCGCCGGGCTGCGGAGGTGCCGCCGGCAAAGTAAGCCGTGGGCTGCATAGCAGCCCGCGGCCATGATCTCCCGCGATTTTTTTACGGGCAAACCAACAGAACGGCGTTATCGACGTACATGGCCGTGACGCCGCCGCCCCCGTTGTTGTATACGCCGAACTGGAGCGTGATGGTTTGCCCGGCGTAGTTTTTCAGATCCAGATGGCGCAACACCCACTCCGCCTCGTTGGTGCGATCCTGGTAGAGCATGAGCCTGTTGCCCGCTGCATCGATCGCGATGACGTACTGGATATCGCCGCTCCAGACCTGCTGCCCCCAGTTCTCCATGGATGAAACTGCTTCGAAGGACTGGGTAGTCGGCTCGCTGCTGAGCGGATACTGCCAGAAATACAGATCGACCTTTCCGGCACTGGGGATGGCGATCGTCTGGCTGAAATCGGAGTAACTGACCTGGTTGTGGGCGGCGCTGACGATGCCGGCGCGCATACTCTGCCCGCCGTAGTAGACCTTTTCCTGCGAATATGCGGCGCGGTAGGCCGTGTCTTCAATCTCCCAGGCATTTTCTTCTTCGAAGCTGGTATCGTCGATGACGTTGCTACAGTTTGCCGGAAGCGTCGTGGGGGTGATCGTCGGCGTCGGCGTCTGGGTGGGTGTACGCGTGGGTGTTGCCGAGATGGCCGGGTCGGGAGTGGCCGTTGGGGTAGCGGTAGGCCCCTGGCAGGTTCCCAGGCTCATTTCGTCGGCATAAAGGGCGGTCAGGGCGCCCCATCCGTCATTGTAAGCGCCGACTTGGAGGTAGAGCGTCTCGCCGGCATATTTGCGCAGATCGAAGCGGTAGAATTGCCATTCGCTGGCGTTGCTGCGCTGCCAGACGAGGGTATCGATCCACTTCAAGTTCTCATCGAGCAGGATCACGTATTGCAAATCGCCGGAAAGCGCCACCTGTTGAATGTCCGTCGCCAGGGGTTGGACGGGGAAATCCGGCGCTGGTGAAACCGCTTCCTGGGCGCTGGCAGCCGCGCCGGCGCTGCGCGCGTAGAGCCACAGGGTCAGGGTCGTAGCGGCGCTGTTTTTGGGAATCGAGATTTTTTGGCGCACGTCGGAATAGCTGTAGACGTTGGCGCCCGTGCGGATGCCGGTACGCATGGCGCGGCTGCCGCTCTTGACCTGCTCTTTGGTGTAACTCGCCAGGTAGGCCGTCTGGGGAATTTCCCAATCGCTATCCGACTCGAAACCGGGGTTGCCGAGGATGTTTTCGCAAATCGGTGTTGGAACGGGCGCGCCGGGCGTTGCGGTGGGACCGATGGGTAGCGGGCCGATATTGAAGGAAATATCGTCGGCATACATGGCCGTGACGCCGCCGTAGCCGTTGTTGTAGGTGCCGATCTGCAACTCGATTTGCATCCCGGCATATTTGCGCATATCGAATTCGATATACCGCCATTCCTTGTCGTTTCTGCGTTCCAGGTAAAGGCGTTCGAGGGTCTGGCCTGTATCGGGGTTTAATACCCAGACGTATTGGAAATCGCTCTCCAAAACGGTGTTTTCATCTAAAGGCCCTGCCGGGAGTTCGAGCGTGCTGGCGGTGTCCGCTTCGCCGCTGATGCTGTAAATCCACAGGCTTAGCACGTACTGTGGGGCCTGGCTGGGCACATTGAACACCTGTTGGGCGACCGAATAGCTCAGGCGATTCTCGCTGGCCCGGACGATGCCTGTTTCGATGGCGCGACTGCCGTTGTATTTTTGGGCGTTGCTGTACCCGGCGGTGCGGGCGGTGGCAGGGAACTCCCATCCATATTCACCCTCGCAGGTGCCGTTTTCGATCAAGTCGCCATCCTTGACCTTGCTGAGGAAATTCTGCCCGACGCTCTCCGGCGGCAGGCTGAGTTGACGTGTGGCCGGGGAGAAAACGTAGCCCTCTTTGGCGGGCGTTAAGGTGTATTCATCGGGTTTGAGGCCTGCGAAAATGTAATTCCCGTTTGCGTCGGTGAGGATGGTTTTGCCTGTACCCGACTGTGCGCCGCTTAAAGACATTTGCACGTTTTCGAGCGGGTTGCCGTTGGCGTCGGTAATCTGCCCGGTGATGGTCAAGCCGGGGTCCCTGGCGAGCAGGGGCAGGTAAACCTGTACCTGCTCGGCCGCCAGGCTGGCCGTTTGTTTGATGATGGCGCTCGCAGCCAGCACGGACAGAAACAGCAGTGCTGCCTGGATGGACTTATAAAAGTAGCCTTTCATGCATGATCTCCATTGAGAAAAATTGGTTCTCCCGGCTTCGTCGTGAAAGGGATTCTTCATCCGCAACCCGGAAGACCTGAAAAATTGTTTTGCCGGTTTTGCTGAAAATACGCTGCCATGAACCGGTAGACCGAAGCTTGGGCGGGTTGCTCCAAATGCTTCAGGAAGATTAGACGCACACCCAAGCCAATTTGTGAACGGTCGTGAGATTTTCCTCGCATAGACCTTTGCCGAGATGCCGTTCCAGGTGCTTGCCCGATCGTTTCCCAACCAAGCACCCGGTAACACGCCAAGGGCAGATGATGCCTGTTTCTAGCCGGCAAAGTGCGTCGTACTTTGCTTTTCAGACAGCTTACAAGCGCATTATAACAGGTGTGTTGACGGGCGCAGCGCATGTTCCAATGCGGCCATTTGGGCGTCGCTCAACCCGTCGAACTCGCGCAGCACAGCGTGCCGGGTGAGCAGATCGGGCAGGGCATTATCCAAATTACGTTTGAGCCAGGTATCGATCGGCATCTTGTTCAACAGGCGGCGAACTCGTTCGCTGCGCCGGTCGCGGTTGCTGAGCAGCGAGGTTTGGTCGGTACCCAGTTCGAGGGTGGCCTGATCGCCGGGACGCAGGTTGCCGATCTCGAGGTGAAGCGTGTCGCTTTCGGGCGCGTACTTCCAGGGAACAGCGCGCGGGGTGCCGTTGATTTTTACCCAGACGTCATCGGGTTGGACGATGCCGTGGACGATGAGCTGGTAAGTACGCCGTTCGGGAACAAAACGAGTCTCCCCGTTGGCCGGGCCAACCGTCAGCGTCAGGGCGTTGCCCTCAACGGCCCAGGCTTGCACCAGCGGCGTGACGGTGTACTGCCCCTGGCGGTACAACTGGCTTTCGCCGTCATCTTCGTAAAGTTCGAAGCGGTTGTCGGCGCCTGGGAAAATGTGAAGGATGAGGCGTTCAGGGGCATCGATGCCTCCCCAGCCTGTTTCTGGGGCCAGCGGAACGATGGCCCCAGCCTTGGCAAACACGGGAATATCGTTCAAATCGCCGTAAACGATGCGCCAATCCCCACCGGCTATTCGTTCCCCGCTGAAGAAGTCGAACCATGCGCCGGCCGGCAGCCACAGGCGCTGGCGGCTCATGCCTACCCCGGCATCGGTGGGTGCGGTGAAGGGTGCTGCCACCAGTTCGCTGCCAAACCAGTACTGGTCGCGGGCGTGGTAGGCAGCATCTTCTTCCGGGTTCCAATAGTACATAGGGGTGATCAGCGGCAACGCCTGGCGGTGATCGCGCCAGGCCATGCTGTAGATGTATGGGATTAACTGGTGGCGCAGGCGCAGGGCGCGGCCGGCGGCGATGCTGGCTGCCGGGCCACGTCCCCAGGGACAGCGCTCGTGGTATGGGTTACGCGTAGAGTGCATCCGCAAGATCGGGCTGAAGGCGCCGAACTGTACCCAGCGTGTGTACAGTTCATCATCCTCGACGCCACCCATGTGCCCGCCGATATCGTGACTCCACCAACCGTAGGCCACGTTGGCGGCAGTGGCGGTGAAGTAAGGCTGGTAGGCCAGCGATGCCCAGGTCACCTGGGTGTCGCCCGAGAAGCCGATCGGGTAGCGGTGGTTGCCGTAGCCGCCCCACCGTGAGAAAACGAACGGGCGCTTGCCCTCGCGGCCCAGATCGAGAAAGTGCAGATGGTTGAGCCACCACAAGGGATCGAGCCCAGGAATGCCCGTGACGCGTTCCTGCTGCCAGTCCATCCACCAGAAGTCGATGCCCATTTTTTCGTAGGGGTGGTGCAAGATTTCAAAGTAAGCCTGGGCGAAGCGTGGGTTGGCGATGTCGAACTTGATCGGTTCTTCCAGGGCCGGGTCTTGGTCCAGCGCTTCGGCCATCTGCAAATACTGCTTCTCGTGCAGGCCGACTCCGTCCGACGGGTGCAGGTTGAGGGCCGTCTTCAGGCCCATGTCGTGCAGCCACTGCACGAATCCTTCGGGATCGGGCCACAGATCGCGGTTCCAGGTGTAACCGGTCCAGCCTGCCAGGTGCCAATCCATATCGACGATACAGACGGAAAGCGGGACCTGGCGGGCCTGGAACTCTTGCATCAGGCCGGTCAATTCCTGTTGCGTGTAAGGCCAGTAACGGCTCCACCAGTTGCCGAGAATGAAACGCGGGATCATCGGTGTCGGGCCGCAGAGCCCGGTGTAATCGCGCAGGCAGGCCGTGTAGTCGTGGCCGTAGCCGAAGAAATAAAAGTCCAAGTTTTCAGGATGCCGGCGAGGTTGCACCCAGTGCGCCTCGTTGAAAACGACAGACTTGGAGTCGTCGATGACGGACCAGCCCGCGCGTGCCATCGGGCCGATCTCCAGGTGGACCGCGCCGCTGGTTTCGTCCAGGGTGCGGGTGGTGCCCCACAGTGGTTGGGATGCCCACGGTTTGTCCCCGTAGCGCCACTCGTGCTGGGTTGCCTTGACGAGAATGGTGAGCGCGCGCGCGCTGAAAGCGGGCGCACCGATCCTGTACTGCAAGCGCAAATATTCGGTTTCGATGACGAGCCAGTCGGCGCTTTGCGCTACGTGAAAGGGCGGCACGGCCTGGCGGCGAAACCAAAAGGCCTGGCTGGCATGATCTTCGAACTCACCGCTTGGGCTGTGTTCGATGCGGATCAGCCGTTCGGTGAGCAGGGTAAAACGGGCATGGGGTGCTTGGACGATGGCTGCCGGGTCGGCAATGGGAGCGGTCTGAAGGTGAAAGTGGCTGGGGAGGGTGGTCATCATATTTAAAAAATTGGTGCGAGGCTGTAAGGGGTTTGTAAGTGTTATTGCTTTTACAGAGTCTGGTAACTTTTCCCGACTTGGAGTAAGATGTTTGTCGGACTTAATTATATGCTACCAAAAGGATGTTTTTTGTGAAAACGAACATTAATTTACCAACCATTATACAAGGCGGCATGGGCGTTGCCATTTCTAACTGGCAGTTGGCCCGATCCGTCTCTCGGCTTGGGCAATTGGGCGTCGTCTCGGGTACCGGCATCGGGCGTGTCCTTGCCAGCCGTTTGGGTGATGGTGACCTTGGCGGCCACATGCGCCGCGCCCTGGAGAGTTTTGCCCTGCCGGAGCCGGTGCAGAACATCATCAAACGTTACTATGTGCCCGGCGGCAAGGCGCCGAACGAGCCGTACAAGTCGCCGCCGATGTACTCCATTCGTCCCCCAAAGCTCCTCGATCAGTTGACGGCTATCGCCAATTACGTCGAGGTGTTTTTAGCGAAGGAATCGCACCACGGCATAGTGGGGATCAATTTGCTCGAAAAGGTACAGATGCCTAACTTGAGCTCGTTGTACGGCGCCATGCTGGCCGGGGTGGATTACGTGCTGATGGGAGCCGGTATCCCGACGCAGGTTGCCGCCGTGCTCGACAAACTGGCCAACCACGAGGCGGTGTCCTATCGCCTGGATGTGTATGGCGCCGGGCCTGACGAGGAAGTGCGTATGCACTTCGATCCCGAAAATATTTTCCCAGGCATTTCGAGGCTGGTCGGGCAGCTCAAACGTCCCAAGTTCCTGCCGATCATTTCGTCGACCGTTCTGGCACAGGCGTTGCTGAAGCGCGGCGACGGCGCCATCGATGGCTTCGTCGTCGAAGGCCCGACGGCGGGCGGCCACAACGCCCCGCCGCGTGGTGCGCTGAAGCTCAACGAGAAAGGCGAACCGCTTTACAGCGAGAAGGATTGTGTTACGCCCGAGAAAATGAGGCAGTTCGGACTGCCGTTTTGGATGGCCGGCGGGTACGGTCATCCCGAGCAGGTGCAGGCGGCGCTCGAAGCCGGGGCAACCGGCGTGCAGGTAGGCACTGCTTTTGCACTGTGTAACGAGTCGGGCCTGGAGGCCAGCCTGAAAGAGCGTTTGCTGCGCCAGGTGCTCGATGAAGATGCCAACGTGTTGACCAGCGCCCTGGTGTCGCCGACGGGCTTTCCCTTCAAGGTGGCGCAGTTGGCCGGTACGCTTTCCGAAGTGGCCCTCTATGAAGCGCGCCAGCGGATTTGCGATATGGGCTTCCTGCGCACCATCTTCAAGAAAGAAGACGGCGCCGTGGGGTACCGCTGTGCTGCCGAACCGGTGGACGACTATGTGAGAAAAGGCGGCAAGGAAGAAGACACCGTGGGCCGTTCGTGCCTGTGTAACAACCTGGCTGCGACGGCTGGTTACCCGCAGCAGCGTAAAGACGGCTCGACGGAACTGCCGCTGGTGACTGCCGGCGACGATCTTGCTTCGGTAGTGCAGTTCGTTCGTGCCGGGCAGACGACTTATTCGGCCGCCGACGTGATCGATTACTTGCTCGGTCCGTTGGGCAAGCGCACGACGGCTACAGTGAACGCATAGCTTTCGATAAGAGATGGCCAAAACAAAAGCCGGCAACGAGTAGCGTTGCCGGCTTTTGTTTTGGGTCTTCCGGGTTTGGTGTGAAGAATCCCTTTCCCGGCAATGCTGGAAGAGCTTTTTTTCGGTAGGCTTTTTCCGTTTTATCCTTGTAAAATCTGCATGGATTGCTGCTATCGAGTAGAATGTAAGTCCCGTTGCCAGTCGCTGATTGCCAGTATGGTGGGGAACCTCCAACCCACAAAAAATTCAATTTCTTCCGAAACCGATTTGTTTGGTGCTGGGTAATCCAGTTAATTCTAATTCTGACTTTGACTGATGGAGAATGTGTATGAAACACAATTTATTGTCAAACTTGGCACGCTTTTTGCTGATTGCAATCTTTCTGAGTACGAGTCTGTTAATACAGCCTGGCAGAACGCTTGCAGAAACGGAGCGCTCGATCGTCGTGCGTGTTACTGGCATGAATCGGGAGACCTTCTCAGCCCTGGCGCTTGAGCCGCAAGTTCAGCTGAATTATGGCAGCTTCTGGTGGCTGGCGTTGACGCCGGTTGACTTCGAACGTTTGGTCGCGAGCGATATACCTTACGATGTCGTGGCAGATGCAAACCAGGTGCACGTGCCGTCTTATCGTTTCGACCCCTTGTTTGATGGCGAACCGCGCCTGCCGGCTGGATTACGGGCTGGCGAAAATGCTGCGCAGCCCGGTTTCCGGCTAATTCAGCTGTCCGGCCCGGTAAAAAGCGCCTGGGTCGAGCAATTACAGGCAATGGGCCTGCCCATCCTCCAATATTATCCGCACAATACCTACCTCACCTGGGCTGTAAAATCTCGGGCGATGGAAGCGGAAGCTTTGGGCTACGTGCGCTGGCAGGGTGATTTTCATCCGGCGTATAAAATTGACGCCAGCCTGGCCCAGCGCAGCGGCCTGATCAAGCAGGTGGATGTGCTCTTCTATAACGATGGTAATATGGATGGCAGTGTGGAGGCCCTGGAGGCCCTGGGCGCGAAAGTAGTGCAGGTTTACCCGGCCCAGCCCGATCAGATCTTCTGGGATGCAATCGTCGAATTGGATGCGGCTGCCTTAGCAGATGCTGCCCGCCTGGAGACGGTGCTTTGGATGGGATATAGTTCCCCAGAGGCTCGTTTCGATGACGAGAATGCCGATCAAATTGTGGCCGGCAATGTCGGGAGCGGTACACCGCCCACGGGGTACCATACCTGGCTCGCGAACCTTGGACTGGATGGGAGTGGCATTACCTGGGCCGACGTAGACACCGGCCTAGACGATACGCATCCGGATATTACCGGGCGTGCGACCGCTTACGTGAGCTACGCCGGGGCCGCCAACACCGATCCCGATGGTCACGGCAGCCATACGGCGGGCGCCATTTTTGGAGACGGGCGGGGCGGTAGCGGCCTGACCGATCCGAACGGTTTTTACTGGGGCACGGGGATGGCCCCCGCTGCCAACCTGGTGGTGCAAAATGCGTTGATGGGCTCTTCCTGGCCTCCGTCGGGCGGTTGGCAGGTCTTGAGCCGCGATTCGGTCGTCAACGGGGCCATCGGTTCCAGCAACAGCTGGTATACCGGCGCTTCTGGTGCACAAGGTTATTCTAGCGCTGCACGCACGCACGATCTGATGGTACGCGACGCCAATTTTGACACGCCGACAGCGGCCGAACCGTTGGTGATGGTTTTCTCGGCGGGCAATAGCGGTCCCGGTTCCTCGACGCTGACCGAGCCGAAGGAAGCCAAGAACCTGATCAGTGTTGGAGCCTCTTCGAACTACCCACGTAGCGGTAGTACGATCGACGACATTGTCTCTTTTAGCAGCCGGGGGCCGGCATTGGACGGCCGTACGTTGCCCAATGTGATGGCGCCCGGTTGGCAAACAGTTTCGTTCAATAGTACACAAGGCAGCAGCAGTTGCAATACATCTGTCGCCGGTACGGCGTTGTATTCTTACTGCTCCGGCACCAGTATGGCAGCGCCACTCGTCTCGGGCGCGTCGATTTTGATTGCCGATTGGTGGGGGCAGCAAGGCTGGGGCACTCCCAGTCCCGCAATGACCAAGGCCATGTTGATCAATGGTGCAGCCGATATGTTCGGTGGAGATGATGGAAATAGCGGTACGATCACCCACGTTCCGAACAACTACCAGGGTTGGGGGCGCGTTAATTTGACCAGTACGTTCGATGCCAGCGTGCCGACGTTGTACTACGACCAGACTTCACTGTTTCAAGACACCGGTGAGACCTGGGCGTTGACGGTCGGTGTTGCCGATCCATCCAAGCCTGTCAAAATAACCCTTGTGTGGTCCGATGCGGCCGGTGCGGCCGGCGCCAGCCCGGCGCTGGTCAATAACCTCGATCTGCTTGTCGAGAACAACGGCAGTGCGTATCGAGGGAACGTTTTTTCCAACGGTTGGTCGATTGCAGGTGGTAGCGCCGATGTTCTCAATAATATTGAGAATGTCTATATCCAAAATGCAAGTGGTGCTGCAACTATTACGATTCAGGCCGTCAATCTCGCCGGTGATGGGCTACCTTACAACGGCGACAACACCGATCAGGATTTTGCATTGGTTTGCGCAAATTGCGTGCATACCGCCGGGTTTACCTTAGGCGCAGTGCCCGATAGTCGGTCTGTTTGTGCTGCCGAAGACGCGCACTATACGCTGAACGTTGGCCAGCTCGCAGGGTATGATCAGCCGGTTATGTTGAGCGCAAACAGCATCCCGGCCGGTGCCAGTGCTTCCTTTAGCCTGAACCCGGTGACACCCGCATCGCCGCCGGCAACCAGCACGTTGACCATCGGCAACACCGGCGCGCTTGCTTACGGTTCGTACGAGCTGGACGTCGTTGGTGTATCGTTTACGCACACACATACAGCCACCATAGGCTTGAACGTATACACCCTGGCTCCTGTACCGGTCAACCTGAATGCGCCAGCCAACGGCGCCATCAACGTTGTTGCACGCCCGACCTTTACCTGGAACGCTGTGGCCCAGGCCGAAACCTATCGGATTGAAATTGCCACCGACAGCGGCTTCCACAATGTTGTGGATAGTGCTACGTTGGTTGGAACCAGCTATACACCGGCCAGCGATCTTTCCACTTCTATGGTCTTTTACTGGCGCGTGACGGCCGATAATATTTGTGGCGCCGGTATTTCATCAGCCACCTGGGTCTTTACGACAGAGTCGGTCCCGGGCGATTGCGCCCCCGGCACGATTCCACAGGTGCTGTTCCAGGACGATTTCGAGAGCGGTGCGGCCGGATGGGCATCGAGTGGCGCGGGTAATACCTGGACGCTTGCCGCCGCGCGCCCCTATGCCGGTTCGTATTCCTATCGTGCTACCGGTTCAAGTACAGTCAGCGATCAACGCCTGGTTTCGCCAGCGGTGGCCCTGCCAGCAGGTGCCGGGCATTCCCTGACGTTGCAGTACTGGAACTGGCAGGCTATCGAAGACCGAGCGGGGGGCTGCTATGACGGCGCCATTTTAGAAATCAGCGCCGATAGCGGCACAACGTGGACACAGTTACTGAATGCGGTTCTCCAGACCGATCCTTATGACGGGCCTGTGAGTACATCCTACTCAAATCCTTTAGGCGGCCTGGATGCCTGGTGTGGCGATCCCGCTGACTGGACGGAAAGCGTTGTCGATCTGGACGCTTACGCCGGGCAAACCGTGCAGTTCCGTTATCGCCTGGGGACGGATTCCTCGACTAGCCGCGAAGGCTGGTACGTGGATGATGTCGTCGTGCAGAGCTGTGTGCCCGCTTCGGTAAACTTTACCTTTGGTCCGGACAGCGATATGCAGGTTATGCCCGGTGCGGGTGTAACGCACACCTTCAACCTGCACAACCTGGGGGTTACCGATGCTTACACGTTGACGCTGGAAAGTGGTTTGTGGAATACCAGCCTGCTTACCTCAAGTCCCCTGGCCGTGAATGCCGGCAGCAGTGCTTTGGTGCAGGTTCGGGTAGATGCACCGCTCGCAGCCGGCGAAGATGTCTTTACGGTTACGGCGCGCTCGGTGGCCAGCCCAACCCTGGCGATGGTTGCCGTTGGGACGAGCGAGGTGCCGGTTCTGCCTGGTGTGACGATCGACCCCGGCCGCAGTACGGTGGGGGGTGCCCCCGATCAGAAAGTGTTCCATACGTTCACATTGACCAATTCGGGGAATATCGTCGATAACTTCATCCTCGGCTTGAGTGGGAACGGCTGGGTCACCACAGTGCCTACCGAAACGGGCTATTTGGCCCCCGGTGTTGCCGTACCCATTCTGGTAGAAGTCCACATTCCGGCGCAACCTGTTTCGGAGGCCGTTCTTGGTAGGGATACTTTCACCCTGACAGCCACCAGCAGCCTGGATGCTGCCGCCCGTGCCGTTGCCGTGGGTGAGACGCTGGCCACTGTACAGCCAGGGGTAATTTTGAGCCCCGTTCATCAGGAGCAGGTCGGAGCGTTGGGAGGTGTCGTGACGTATACTTTTGCGCTTACCAATAGCGGACTCTATACGGACACTTTCTTGCTCAGTCTGGTTGGGAATGACTGGGAGACCAGCCTCCCTGTCAGCACCACCGTCGTTGCTCCCAGTGCTTCGGCGGAGATCGTGGTGGTGGTTGTTGTACCGGCCGATCCGTTGGCTGCCAGAGACGTCTTTACGTTGACGGCAGTCAGCAGCCTGGATGCTAACTTGACGGCTGCGGCGACGGGTGAGACCCAGGCGCTCGTGCAGGCCGGTGTGGCGGTTGCTCCGGCCAGCCTGGCACAGGTTGGGGCGGCCGGTGAAGTGGTTACCTACACGTTTGTCGTTACCAACACGGGGAGTTTTGTCGATGACTTTACGCTGGCTGTAACCAGTACCTGGACGGCGCAACTGAGCACGGCCCAGATCGCCGGTTTACAACCTGGTGAAAGCGTGGCGGTTACGCTGGCCGTAACTATCCCCGAAACGGCGCAAGGGGGCGCGTTTGACACGGCAACCCTCGCCGTTACCAGCGGGCTGGATACGGCCGTTCAGGCCGGTGCGGTTGCCCGCACTTCGGTGAAGGTTTCGGGGTACCGGGTTTACCTGCCCCTGCTTATCCGTTAGCCGTTTCTGCACACGGCACACTGAAAGAACAAAATGCCCCCGGCAGAGTGCGGGGGCATTTTGTTCTTGCCTCCAGGTTATGGAGACCGTTGCCGTCGAATTACTTCACGACGATGGGTAGGTAGATCTGGTAGCCGGTGACGATCGGTTGGTAGACGGTCGTCTGGTCGCTGACACTGGCGCTGACGCTGGCATCGGTCAGCGATGTGGCGGTGATGGTGGCCGTGTCGATCGTGCCGGGTGCGGCGCCCTCTGGAATGGTGATGTGTACCTGGATGGTTGTCGAGGCGCCCTTTGCGAGCACGGCTGCATAGGATGAGAGCGTAACCGTCCAGCCTTCACCCGATGTTGCGCTCAGTTGGAAGGTTTCAGGACCGTTGCTCAGGTTGGTGATGGTGTGTTCGTAGACGATGGTCGTTTCGGGCATGCCCCCGGCGGCGTTGTCGGGGACGAGGCTCAGTGCAGGGACGAGTGCGGCCGCCACGTGATCCTGGGCTGCATCGGTCACGTTGGCGTTGACGATGGATGTTACGATCACATCGATCGCGCTCGCGGCTCCGGCATCCAGGCCGTCGGGCACGGCGACGCCAATCTGAATGGTTGCGGCAGCGCCGGCGGCGAGGGTGATCTCGTGCGGGAGAATCTGCACCGTCCAGGTAGGGCTGGCGCTGGCTGTGATGCGGAAGATGTCCTGCGCGTTGCCGGTGTTGGTGATGGTATGGGTCAGGGTGACGATCGTTCCCGGGGCAGCGCTGGTGCTTATGTCGGCGTCGATGCTTACCCCTGCCAGCCGCCACTCGAAAGCGCCCATATCGGCCTCGCCGCCTGCGGGCACGGGACGCGGCACGCCGTCGTGGTCGATGGCGGGCGCCAGGGCAGTATTGGCCTGCCCGATGACGGGGGATGTCTCTTGCAAGTGATAATCACCGCTGCCCACGAAGATTGGGTCGACGTTCAGGTTGCCGCTTCCCGGCCAGCCGCCCTGGATGTCGGATGTTTCGGCGGTCATGGTGTAGGCGGGTGTGCCGGCCACGAAGGAAGCGCTCTGGCCCCAAACGATGGTGTTGATCAGTTCGCTGGTTGCAGCGATGGTGCCCGTCATCATGATGCCGAAGTCACCGTTATCGGCAACCGTGTCGTTGGTGCTGAGGAAGTCGGCGCTAAACAGAGAAACACCGCCATCGTTACCGGCGATCAGGTTGTTCTGGCTGATGCCCCACAGGTTGCCACCGTTATCGATGACCAGGTTTCCGGGCAGGCCAGACGTGTTGTCGACGATGCTGTTGCGCAGCAGGGAATACTGGCTATCGCTGTCGCCGTAGATGTACACGCCGCCGGTCTCGGTGACGGCGCTGTTCGCCCGGATCGTATTCCGATCCATGATCAAACGTGAACCGCTTGACAGTTCCAGATAGGCGCCGCCGTAGCTGTCGTGCGCCATGTTGCCGCTGATCGTATTGTTGACCATATTGATCAGGCCGCCATCGTACGCGTAGGCATATAACCCGGCGTAACTACCGCCGACGGTGCCGGTTATGAAGGCGTGGTTGTTTTGGATGGCGTTGTTGACCAGGTTGACCTCGCCGCCATATTCGATGGTACCGAACCACAGGCCGCCGCCGTCGCCGCCCAGGATGGCGGTGTCGGTAATGCCTGCCCGATTGGCGATGACCTGGTTGCCAACGAAATTGACCACCGAACCATCTTCGACGTACTCTACATACAGGCCCCCGTAGTCGTCGCCGGCGCTGTTGTTGTTGAACTGATTCTCCATCATTTGCACGACGGTGCCATCGTAGATGTCGTAAATATAGCAGCCGCCGTAGTAGCCCCAGGCCGTGTTGCCGTTGATCTGGTTATGGTTGAAGTAAACGCGGTTGCCGTATTCCCAATAGTCATCGAAGTAGCAGCCGCCGCCGTCTTCCTGGGCCAGGTTGTCGAGAACCTGGTTGTTTTCGAAATAGAAGACGGCCCCGTACTCAATGTAATCATCCCAGTAGAGTCCGCCGCCACTGCCGGTGGCAACGTTGTTGTTGAACTGGTTGTTGCGCATCCACAGCGTGGCGCCTTCTTCCAAGGCGTATACGTACATGCCGCCACCGTCGTAGTTGCTGGTGCTGCTGATCACGTTGCCGTTGATCAGGTTATTCTCGAAGCGCACCCGGCTGCCGTACGACACGTATTCCCAGTACACGCCGCCGCCATTGCTGCCGGCGATATTGTTTCGGATCACGTTGTTCGTGAAGTCGAGATCGACGCCTTCGTAAGCTGGATAAGACATAAAGACGCCGCCGCCGCTGTTCTCTGCCGCATTGCTTTCGATGATATTCTCCTTGAAGGAGACGGTGGCACCGGCGTAGCCGAAATCGTTGCTGTAGAAAGCACCACCATTGCTGCCGGCGCGGTTGCCGCGCAGCATGTTACGGTCGAAGGTACCCACGGCGCCGTCTTCGGCAAAGTAATCGTTGTAGAAGGCGCCGCCATCCCCGCCGGCGGTGTTATTCAGAAAGGTATTGTCGTCGATATGCACTTCGCTGCCGTAATAGGCCTCGTAGAAGTACACTGCGCCGCCCCCGTAATTGGCGGCTTGGTTCTCCTCGAAGGTGTTGCCGCTGAGCGAGAAGTAGCAGCCTTCATAGCAATATCCCAGATAGAAAGCGCCGCCATAGTCATAGGCTGTGTTGTTTGTGTACAGGCCGTCGTCGAAGATCAGCATCCCGCTGCCTTCGTAAGCGTAGTCAATATAAGCGCCGCCCCCCGAACCGCTGTTGGCCCGGTTATCTTGCATGACGAGGTGGTCGGCCTGGATGGAGATTTTGTCGGGGGCGTTGTAGTAGATGGATCCCATGTAGAAACCGCCGCCGGAACCCTGGGCGGTGTTGCTAATGAAGCTGGCGTGGCTCAGATCGAGGAATGAACCATAGGTGGGGCCATTGCTGAAATAGATGCCGCCGCCATTGCTGCCCGCCGTGTTGCTGAGAAATTCCGTGTTATTCAGCAGAAGCCGCGTGCCTTCTTCGAGACTACCTGCATAAAGGCCACCGCCACTCGAGTTGGCGTGATTCTCTTCGAAGCGCGCATAGGAAAGGTCGACAAAGCCGCCATCGTCCGCATACGCGTATATCCCGCCCGCGTTGCTCCCGGCTGCCGTGTTACTGATCACTTCGGCCTGGCGTAATAAGATGGTGTCGTTGCCATCGCTGGCATAGGCATAGAGCCCACCATAAGAACCGCTGGCGTAGTTATCATACAGGTAAACGCCGGTCAGGTCGATCAGTGAAAGATCGTATGTGTAGGCATACAGCCCGCCGTAGCTGCCGGAACGGGCGCGGTTGCCGGTAATCTCGCTGTCTGGCAGCACGATTGTAGAATCGTACTGCGCATAGGCATAGCCTCCGCCGTAGCTGTTGGCCTGGTTGTCTTGCAGTGTCAGGTTGCTGCCGAAGATTTCGGCATTGTAATCGGTATACAAGTACAGGCCGCCATAACTGCCAGTTTCTGAGACATTGCCAATGAGCTGGTTGTTGTCGAAGGTGCTGGTGGCGTTGTATTCCACACCGAAATAAGCGCCGCCGTAGTTATCTTCGGCCCAGTTGCCCTGCACCAGATTGTTTTCGAACGAGCCGTGGGTGTTGTATTGCAAGGATGCATACAGGCCGCCGTAGAGGCGGCTGCCTGTGTTGCCGCCGGCCGTTTCGTTGGCCATGATGATATTGTCTTCGACCTGAAACTGGCCGAAGTGGGTGACATGCAGGTACATGCCGCCGCCATCATCCCCGGCGATATTGTAGCGGATGTCGTTGCCGACGATCGTCACCGTGGCCGACATGTAAGCATCTACATAGAGACCGGCGTAGTCGCTGGTGGTTGTGTTGCTGTAGATATCGTTATCGATCAGCTGCAAGCTGTTGCGGTTATCGAGGAATGCGTATACCCCGCCGCCAACGCCGGCGTTGTTGTCGTGAATGTAGTTGTCGAGAATGGCAACTTGGCTGTCTTCGCTTACATCCGCATAGATGCCGCCGCCGTTTGATCCTGTACCGTCGGTGATTTCGAAGCCGTCGACGGTAACGCTCAGGCCGCTACCGCTGATCTGGATGACGCTAACCGTATCGCCATCCAGAATGGATGCACGCGGCGTACGCGTCCCGGTGGTGAAGTTGGTGTACCCGCCCTCCAGGGTCAGGGATTTGGTGATGACGAGTGTCTGGGTGATGTTGTAGGTGCCCGCTTCGAAGCGGACTGTATCCCCCGGGTTTGCTGCTGCGATCTTGCTCAAGATTGTCTGTGTATCATCTCCTGCAAAAACATCGACATTGGCCAGTTGCGCGGCCTGCACGACGGCGAACCATACACTCAGCGCAACCAACACGCATGTGAAAACCAACCCGATACGAAATCTGATAGAAACTTGCCAGGCCATGGGAAGACTCCTTTGCAAAGAACAGATAGTTTTCGATACGGTGGTGGGGCAGTGGAAGATGAGCGGTAATGGCTGCCTTTGCGTTTGCGGGCCTTTGGTCAGGCGCCGATGGCGTCATCCTTCCAGAGCCGTCTTGCGGTTTGACGAGAATGTGTGCATATGTGGCTTGTAATCCTCCTTACAGAAAAGCCAGCGATCGTTAGACCCCACTTCTTACGTGGTAAGCGCTTTTAAGTTAGCACTATTTTCAGGCCGAGTCAAGCCCAGGCGTTGACGGGCTTTCTGTTTTCCTCGATCTTTCAATACTGTTAGGCCATCGCTGCCGCACTTCTTTTTGATTGCCCCGCAAGCACTCGAGCCGTAAACGGATCCGGAAGGGCTGCGTTCTTGTTTGTTAACGCACCGGCAGAAAACTACCGCACGATCAGGCGGGTTTGCGGCTCACCCAGGAATTCGGCCCCGTTTGGGGTAACGAGCACGTCTTCTTCCAGGCCCACGTAACCGTAGCCTGGCACGGCCAGCCCCGGTTCGACCGTGTATACCTGCCCGGCTTCGAGCGGGAAGTTGGGCGTCTCGCCGTAGCGTTCCCACAGCGGGCCGAGCAGCCCGCCGCCATCGTGCGCGTTGCGGCCGAGCTGGTGGCCGGTGGCGTAGCGATATTCCGGGTACCCGGCGGCTGTGACGATGCGGCGCGCCACGGCGTCAACTGCTTTGCCGGCCACCCCCGGCTTCATCACCTGCATGGCCTCTTGAATGGCGCGTCGGATCGTGTCGAAGCCATGCTGTACGGCGGCAGGCGGCTCGCTTTCGCCGGGCGCGAGGAAATAGGCCAGGCGTTGGATGTCGGCGCAGTAGCCCGCTTGCCGCACGCCGAAATCGAAGTGAACGATCTGGCCGGGTTGGATCGCCAGATGGGTCGGGCCGGCGTGGCCCACCGGGGAATCTGGCCCGGCGTTGACGGCGGGGCAGCTCTCACGCTGCCAGGCTTCCGTCACCCCGCGGGCGTCCATCTGTGCCCACATGAACTCGCCGACCTGCTTTTCTGTCATGCCCACTTGCATGTATTCGAAGGTCGCAGCGTAGATTTCGGCGGTCGTCTGCACGGCGGTGCGAATGCGGCGCACTTCTTGCGGGGTCTTGCGCCCGCGCAGGGCGGCGATGATCCCTTCGGCGGAGCGCAGCCGCCCTGTGAAGGGTGTGCCTTCCAGGTAGCGGCGCAGCGTTTCGTACATGCCGTGCGTCAGCCCGTCGGCGTGCACATCGTTGGCGGATGTATTGATGGCGATGCTGGCCGGGTTGAGATGTTCGAGCGCTTCCAGCAGCGCCGGGCGGATCGATTCGTCGTAACCGATCACCTGCGGATAAGCGCCGCTACGCTGCGCCGCCTCAGCCTCGTAGCGGCCGACGATGGCGGCCGGCTGGCCGGTGCGGGGGATCAGCAAGGCGCTGTGCCAGGTGAGATCGCCGCCGTAGATCAGCGGCAGCACCGGGTCGCCGGCAGCGCTCGTCTCGCGCACGAAGGTCAGCCAGAGATCGATGTCTTTCTCGGCGAGGATGGCAATTGCCTGCTGCACTTTTTCTTGCACGAGGTCCATGTTTCCGCCCGTTTCCTGCATCATTCCAGCTTCACTTCCCGCCGCACCGTCCCGGCCCGTTCGCCGATGACTGTCACGCCGACCGTGCTGCCCGGCCTGGCCCGGATCACCCATTCCGCACGGCTGCGGTGACTGGTGGGGTCCGAGGTGCCAAAGGCGGTCACTTCCAGATCGTTGGCGCGGCCGTCGAGGTGGCCGAGTTCGGTCTTGAGCTTGCCGTTGCACAGCATGGCGCCCTCGGGCAAGGCCAGTTCAACGCGTACAGGGCGCGTGGCCTTGCGTTTTTTGCCCTGTTCGCTGGTGTAGCTGGGAAAGAAACCGCTGTTTTCAACGACCAGGTTCAGGTGATAGGTGTCGTTGCCGAGCGCTTTGGCTTCGAGGGTATGGAGGCTGATGTGGGGCAGCATATCGGCCAGGGCCAACAGCCAGGGTGTATGACGGGAAACTTCGGCTTCGGTGAAGGTGTGCGGTGGGTTGCGCCAGGTGTACAGGTGGTCCCAGCCGCCGAGTTCGAGCTTGCCCAATTGCGGGTGTTCGAACTCGTACCAATTGACGTAACCGCCCGGGGCGTGTTCGTCGGCCCACTTCAGGATTTGAACGTCTTCTTCAACCGGGTGCTGCCGCCACCACTCGATGAACTTGCGCTCTTTGATGCCTGCCTCGGTTGGCAGGTCCCACAGTTCGATCGTGAAGCTGTACAGGCCCAGTTGATCGTAAGCCCAATCATCGAATGCGCCGGTGGTGATCTCTTTGGGGTGGTACTTGAAATCGTGGAAGGTGGAAACGCAGCGGTAGCCCGTCAGCCGGGTGCCGATTTCGCCCAGCTTCTTGAAGACCCACAAGTCGTTGGCGGGCAGCTCTTCGTCGGCTTTGGTGCTGTACGGGCGCAGCAAGACACGGCTGAAGGTGTGGAAGGTGATGGCTACGTTGATGTTGCTGTGCGCGGCCAAGAAATCGACGGCGGCGCGCACTTCGGGTTCGGATGCCGGGTAGGGGCCGGCGCCGGGTTGTTCGTCTTCGCCGCGCCAGGCGAAGGGGTAGTTGCGGTTGAAGTCAAGCCCCTCTAAAGGCGGCGCGGCAGGAATCTGGTAGCCGTCGTAATTCTCGATCGACCCTTCGATCAGCAGGCGGTAGAATTGCCCGGCGACTTCTTCCGGGGCACGTTTTTCCATCAGGCGCGGGTCCAACTTGGAAACCTTCCACTGCCCGTTCGCGTCGCGGATGCGCATTTGCAGGATACGCCCGTCGCCGTCTACATCCTCGGCGTGCAGGCCGTCCTGCTTGTCTTCATAGGGGTAAGGCCGTACGCCCGATCGGATGAACTTGGGTTGCTCGGCCATGGCCAGCGCGGCACCGTCGGGATTGAGCCTGGGGGCGATATAGAACGTACACGTGTCGAGCAGGCGTTTGCACTGCTCGTCTTGCGCATAGCCAGAAATCAGGGCGTGGGCGAGATACAGGGCTGCGGTCGTGCCGGCCAATTCGGTGGCGTGCAGGTTGGCGTCCACCCATAGGGCAGGCTTTTCGGCGGCGGGGCCGCTTTGCCGGTTGGTGAGCGCCAAGAGCCAGATCGGGCGCTTTTCGTGGCTGGGGCCAAGGCTGGTCAGCGTAACCAGGTCCGGGTAGGCTTGCACCCAGCCTTGCAGAACGTTTTCGAGTTCGTCATTGGAAAAGTAGTGATTGAAGTTCATAGGAAGATATGATGAGCGGTTGATACCGAAACCCAGGGAGAAAAAACCTTTCGACGCTCATTATAATCCTATGGCCTTCCGGCAGGGAATATTGGAGAATGGTAGGCCTTGCCGATAAACTCGGACAGAACCTGGTTGAACTGCGCGGCATTGTCCATGTTGGCGCAGTGCCCGGCATCGCGGATGCCTTGGAACCGGCTGTTGGGTTCTTTGCGCTGCCATGCTTCGGCCACGCGCTGCACCAGGGGCAGATCGTGATCGCCACAGGCGATCAGCAGCGGCTGCGGGCAGCTGCGTTCTTCGGGGCGCAGCACCTGGCCCATCCCGGCCAGCACGCGAAACGATCCGCGCTTAAAGTGCTGCATGGCCTGGTAGAAGGTTTCTTGCCCTTCCGGGTAAAGGACGCTGGTGCGCGCAACGTAACGCCGGAAGCGTTCCATCGAGAAAAGCACCATCAGAAACCACTTGAGCATTTCGCCGCCCTGGGCGCGCTGTACGGAGCGGTTGTCGCCGAAGATGCTGTACCCGCCGACCACGGTCAGCGTTTTTGCTTGCGCCGGAAAACGGAAGGCAAAATCCTGGGCGATGAGCGATCCCAAGGAAACCCCGACGATGTGACAGTTGGCGTGGCCTTCGCCGGCGAGAATTTGCACCAAGAAATCGGCGGTGCATTCGATGCCGACCGGGTTTTTTCCGGGTTGCGATTTGCCGTGTCCGGGCATGTCGAGCAGGATGATGTGGTAATCTTTGGCAAAGAATGCGACCTGTTTGTGGAAGCAGCGGTGGTCGCCAAAGGCCGGGTGTAGAAAGACCAACGCATCATTCTCTGCCGGACCGGCGGTGTAATAGTGTAGGGTGAAGCCGTTATGAGAAATCGTTTTTTCGATCAAGAAAGATGACATGCTATCGCGCCGTTTCTTTGTGCGAGGTTTGAAGCTCGTCCAACAAATTTTGGTACCATTGGATGTTGAAGGCATAATATGCACGCCCATATTTCAGCGTCAGGTGCTGAAACGCTGCCAGGTCGCGTTTTTCCGGTGGGATTTCGGCCTTTTGTGTCTCCGCCTCCATTGCGTCCAGCGTCGCCAGGGTTTCCTGTAGTGTTTTCAGGTGATCTGCGAGCACTTGAATGCGCTTCTTAGAGTCCAGCAGCCCCATGAAAAACAGGCGTGTCAAGGCCGGCTCTTTTACCCTTTCCTGGGGGATTTTGCTGCCCAGCCACTCCTGTAAGGCGGCGTACCCGACAGGGGTGATGGCGTAGATTTTCTTGAAACGCCCGTTTTCGACACTTTCTCGCACGCTGACCCGGCCTTTCGACAACATTTTCTCGATGGCGCTGTTGATGCTGCCAAAACTGGCGCTGTAGAAAAGCGAAACCGTCTCTTCGAGAATTTTTTTGATTTCATAAATCGTCCGTTCGCGTACTGCCAGTAAACCTAGAATGACAAATTCCATGCTTTTGTATCCTTTCGTTATGTATCTAATAGTAACATTGCGCCTTCTTCTTGTCAGTTCGGTTTCGAGGACAACCGGACAACCTGCTATAATCGAGCCGATACTTTCTTCTTCCCATGACCCATCTTTCTCCTCCCCTCGATTTGGTCGCCCCTGATGGCGCTCGTACGGCAATCTACCCTCACGGCGCACACGTCGTTTCATGGATTCCCGCCGCCGGCGGCGAACGCCTTTTCCTTAGCCCGGCCTCTGAATTTCAGGCCGGCGCGCCGATCCGCGGCGGTGTGCCCGTCATCTTTCCGCAGTTCAGTGGCTTGGGAGACCTGCCGAAGCACGGTTTTGCCCGCCTGCTTTCCTGGCAACCAGGTTTGGCCGAGTACGGGCCGGACTTTGCTACCCAGGCGTTTACGTTGCAAGCAGGCGAAGACACGCGCCGGCACTGGCCGTATGCCTTTCGGGCCGAGATGCGCGTTATCGTCGGCGGGCAGCGCCTGGCGTTGGCCTTTGCCGTGACGAACATGGGGGACGAGCCTTTCACGTTTACGGCGGCCCTACACACCTATTTTCAAGTGGATGACGTCGAAACCGCGGCCGTGGTTGGCCTGGCCGGCGTGCGTTACCACGACACCACCGCCAGGCCCTGGGCCGCCGGCACGCAGCGCGAGACGGCGCTGCGCTTTCCCGGCGAGGTCGATCGCATTTACGTGGCTGCGCCACACTCCTTGCAACTGCAAACGCCCGAACGGACCACACATATCGAATCCGAAGGCTTTCCCGATGTCGTCACCTGGAATCCCGGGCCGGCGAAATGCGCCCGCCTGCCAGATATGCAGCCGGACGATTACCGGCGCTTCGTGTGCGTCGAAGCTGCGGCAATCGAGCCTCCGGTAACGCTATCCGCCGGGCAACGCTGGGAAGCGAAGCAAACCCTGGCGGCGGCGGGCAGGCGGTAGGGTATGGCGAAAAACAGGGCAAAACAGCGTTCCGACCGGCTCTTTCAGAATTTGGAAGCGATCGCAACCCGCCAGGCGGCCGAGCACACCGGCGGCCTACACGATGGTGACGAAAATACCGACGGCATCTTGGCGATCAAGGGCCAGGCGGTGCAGGCTGTGCCCGATAGCACGCGCCTGCCACGCATGAAGAAGTTCCGTTTTCAACTGCTGCACCAGTGGTTGATTCATAACTTCCCTGCCTGCCGGGCCGCCGACATTGGGGGCGGCAAGGGCCTTTTGGGCTATCTGCTGATGCAGAGCGGCTGGCAGGCCACACTGATCGATCCCATGCCGCAGGCCTTGCCCGACAAATACAAAGATATCGTGCGGGGCATACGCGTCAAGATCGACCCGGCGGCGCAGGTTCCCAACCTGCCCGCGGCCTTCGAGCGTGAGCACGCCGCAGGCTTCGACCTGCTGATCGGCATGCACGCCCACGGCTGCAACGTCAAGATCATCGAGGCGGCCGCCCATTACGGCTGCGGTTTCGTGATTTTCCCGTGCTGTGTGATCGACGAACCCTTTTATCCCCCGCTGGGTGTGCACTGGCTGGAAAGCCTGGCCGACTATGCCGTGCAGCAGGGCCACAGCGTGCGTCCCTTCCGCCTGAACTTCAAAGGGCAGAATATTGGCCTGGTTTCGTTTGGCCGGCTGGCGCTTCAGCCGTGCACTGCATAAACCGGGCTAGCAGCCTGTCGGAGAAGACTTCGGAAGTCTCCGTGACCGCTTAAAAGCCGTGGTTTTCGAGCGATTTTGCCCTATTTTGCGCTCAAACCGTCCAGGTAGAGACTTCCGAAACCTTAACGTGGGGTCTCTCCGACACCCTGTTAGTCACCAACGTGCTGCCGTAGGCGTTTGATCTCGCTGCGTTGGCGCTTGTTTTCAAGGCGGCGTTGGCGGGATGCAAACGTGGGCCGTGTCGCCCGGCGTACTTTGGGCTTTTCGGCGGCCTTGTGAATCAGCGCAACCAGGCGCGTGATGGCTGCCTGGCGGTTTTGTTCCTGCGTGCGATACTGCCTGGCTTCGATCACCAGGACGCCCTCGCTGCTGATGCGTTTTCCGGCCAGCTTCGACAGGCGCTGGCGCACATCTTCAGGCAAAGACGGGCTGTGGGCGACGTCGTAGCGCAACTGCACTGCCGTGGCTACCTTGTTGACGTTTTGCCCGCCCGGGCCGGAGGCCTGCACGGCGCTAAATTGCAGTTCGTTTTCCGGGATGTTGATGTGCGGTGCGATCACGATCATGTTTCTGGCCCTTCGGGTTCGGCCGTAAAGTGTAGCGGGTAGTGATGGAGCGTGGCCGAAACGTGCGCCATGCCGATCCGTTTGTGCGCCTCGCTCTTGGGCAAAGTCTGCACATAGGCTGTTCCGTGGACGTGCGCGCTGTACATCACCTGAAAAGCGTGCGCCGGATCGAGCCGGAAGATGCTCGTCAAAATCGTCAAGACGAAATCCATCGGCGTCACGTGATCGTTATGAACCATGACCCGGTAGAGTGGACCTTGCGTGGTTTTTTGCGCCGCGTTTTCGTGAATTTCGGGTAGGAGTTGCAAGTAGGTTGGCATGTGGTCACGCAGCATGAATGCAAATTCGACGAGAAAGCCTTTTTCCAGCGGGCGCTTCGTGGCCTGGCTTTTTTGAACGTTCTTACCCGTGCAGTATACCATGGCGAAACAACGATCTCTCAAGGAGCGGTTTTGATGAATGAAACAACCAAACGCGAACGGCTTTCACTCGACGCCGGCTGGTGCTTTGCCCTGGGCCATGCCTGCGACCCTGCCAAAGATTTCGGCCATGCCACGGCCTACTTCTCCTATTTTGCCAAGACCGGCTACGGCGATGGCCCTGCCGCGCCACATTTCGACGACCGCGGCTGGCGCCAACTCGATTTGCCACACGATTGGTGCGTGGAGTTGCCTTTCGACGCACGCGGTGGGCACAGCCACGGTTACAAAGCCATTGGCCGCAACTTCCCAGAAAACAGCGTAGGCTGGTACCGGAAGCGCTTTTTCATCCCCGCAAGCGACCTGGGGCGTCGCATTGCCATCGAGTTCGACGGCGTTCACCGTGACGCGGCCGTTTGGGTGAACGGCTTTTACCTGGGCACCGAGCACAGCGGCTACGCCAGCTTCAGCTACGATATCGGCGACTATCTCAATTACGGTGGCGACAATGTGGTGGCCGTGCGCGCCGATGCAACCATGGAGGAGGGCTGGTACTACGAAGGAGCCGGCATTTACCGTCACGTCTGGCTGGTGAAGACCGCCCCTCTGCACGTGGCCCGCCACGGCACCTTTGTCACCACCGATCTGGAAAACGGCGCCGCCGCCATCACGATCCGCACGACGGTGATCAACGAATCGGCCACGCCGGCCAGTTTCGCCATTGCCGAGGCCATCCTGGGTACAAGCGGAGAGAGCCTTCTGGCAGGGCGGCTTGAGGGGCTTTCCCTTCAGCCCGGCGAGCAAAAGGAGTTCGTTACCCGCCATCGCCTGGAGAATCCTCGCCTGTGGTCGCTCGATACGCCGCACATGCACCGCCTCGAAACACTGATCTGCTTGAACGGAGATATTTGCGATACGTGCCTGACCACTTTTGGCATCCGCAGCGTGCGTTTCGACCCGGATGAAGGCTTCTTCCTCAACGGGCAACACATCAAAATCGTTGGCACAAACCTGCATCAAGACCACGCCGGCGTGGGAGTAGCCATCCCCGATGCTTTGTATACGTATCGTGTGCGCCGCATGCAGGCCATGGGTAGCAACGCCATCCGCACTGCGCACAACCCGCCCGCCCCGGCGTTGCTGGACGTTTGCGATCGCCTGGGGATGCTGGTGCTCGACGAAAACCGCCTGATGGGCTGCAACCGCGAGCATTTCGACTGCCTGGAACGCCTGATGCAGCGCGACCGCAATCACCCATCGGTGATTCTCTGGTCGCTGGGTAACGAGGAGTGGGCCGTGGAAGGTGATATCAGGGGGGCGCGCATCACCGAGACGATGCAGCGCTTTGCCCAACGCCTGGACGCATCGCGCGGCATTACCGTGGCCGTCAGCGGCGGCTGGGACAGCGGTTCGGGCATGGTGGCGCAGGTGATGGGCTACAACTACATGGTCCAGGGAGACATCGACGTTCATCACGCCAGGTTCCCCTGGCAGGCGGCCGTGGGTACCGAGGAGACCACCACCCACCAGACGCGCGGCGTGCACCTGCCGGGTGGGCCGACCGGGCAGATTCCGCCGGAGAATCGCATGCCCGAAAACGTAGGCACCGAGTCGGGCTGGCAATTCTATGCGGCCCGGCCCTTCCTGGCCGGCCTGTTTTACTGGACCGGCTTCGATTACCGCGGCGAATCCAATCCCTTCGACTGGCCGGCTGTGATCAACCAGTCGGGCCTGGTGGATTTATGCGGCTTCCCCAAGGATGGCTTCTACTACCTCAAGGCCTGGTGGGGCAAAGTGCCCGTGCTGCATATTTGCCCGCACTGGAACTGGCCGGGCCACGAGGGCCAGGAAATCCCCATTACCGTCTGCGGCAACTGCGAGAGGGTCGAACTCTTCCTCAACGAAGCCAGCCTGGGCAGTCAGGCCATGCCGCCCAACGGCCACCTGGAATGGCGTGTGCCCTACCGGCCGGGTGTTTTGCAGGCCCGCGGGTACACTGCGGGAGGCGAGCTTATCGCCGCTCAGGTCGAGACAAGCGGCGGCGCGGCGAGCCTTCAACTGGCTGCCGACCGCAGCCTGCTGCGGGCCGATGGCGCCGATGTAGCCGTGGTTACCGTACAGGTCAATGATGCACAGGGCCGCATGGTGCCGACGGCCGATCCGGAGATTCAGTTTGCCCTCGCTGGACCGGGAAAGATCATTGGGGTCGGCAACGGCGATCCGATCAGCCACGAGGCCGAGCGTTTCTTCGAAAGCGTGCATACGTTTCAGATTGGCGGACTCAAAGAACTGGCCGTCGACGACCTGGCGAACCGTCCCGAAGTCGCCGCACGGGTCGACGATTCGGCCTGGAAGCCCGCCTTTCAACCGCAAAGCGACGACTGGCAGGTTTACGTTGACCCGTTGATCGTCGTACGCGGCGCGTTCGACCTGCCCGAGTTCAGTTCCGCAGCGGAGATTCATCTCTTCACCAAGAGCATCGTCGAAAACCAGTCGGTCTATGTCAACGGGCATTTGCTGGCGGCCGGCATCCAACGCGATGCCCCGGGCCAGGCATTTCCCTTACCGCATAGCCTGCTCAAACCCGGGCGCAACGTGTATGCCGTTACCGGGCAGCGCTTCCGCAAAAAATACCAGTGGGAAGAGCCGAACACCGATCCCGGCGTGGTGCAGGTGATCGAGCCGGCCCGGCCCTGGAAGCGCAAGGCCTTCAACGGGTTGGCGCAGGTGATCGTTCAATCGGGCGAGCTTCCCGGCGAAATTAACTTGACCGCTCACGTAGATGGGTTATCTGCTGCGGTGGTGAAGATTCGAACACAGATTTGATTGGAGGCAAAATATGTGCCCGATGCAAACCATTCCGTTAGGCCGCACGGGCTTGCTGGTCGGCCGCCTGGGTTTGGGCGGCGGTGGGCCAAGCCAGCTCGGGCGGCGCGCCGGCATTGACGAAAATGAGTCCGTTGAAATCGTACGCATCGCCCTGGATGCCGGCGTCAATTTTATCGATACCGCCGAAGCCTACGGCACCGAGGCCGTCATTGGCCAGGCCATTCGCGGCGTGCGGCGTGATTCGATCTACCTCTCGACCAAAAAGACCACCTGGGGCGAGCGGCCGATCACACCTGCCGACCTGCGCGCCGGCCTGGAGGCCAGCCTGAAACGCCTGGGTACCGACTACGTGGATGTGTACAGCCTGCACGCGGTGGGCATCGAGCAGTACGATTATCTGTGCGGCGAGATCGTCCCTGAGATGCAGCAGTTGCAAACCGAGGGCAAAATTCGTTTTTTGGGCATCACGGAGGCCTTTCATTCGGATACGGGCCACGCCATGTTGCAGCGCGCGTTGCAAGATGAAAACGTGGCATGGGATGTGATCATGGTCGGGCACAACCTGCTCAACCAGTCGGCGCGCGGGCGCGTGTTGGCGCAAACCATGCGCAAAAACATTGGTGTGCAGATCATGTTTGCCGTGCGCCTGGCGCTCAGCCGCCCGGAACGCCTGCGACAGGTGGTCGACGAGTTGATCGAGAAAGGCCAGCTCGATCCGGCAGAAATCGACCGGCGCGATCCGCTTGGTTTTTTGCTGCGGGAAGGCGCCGCCGCATCCATTCCCGATGCAGCCTACCGTTTTTGCCGCGACGAGCCGGGCGCACACGTGATCCTTTCAGGCACGGGCAATCCCGACCACTTGCGCCAAAATCTGGCCTCGATTGCTGCACCCCCGTTGCCGGCAGCCGTTACCGGGCATCTCCGGCGCATCTTCCGCCACGTCGATTCTGTGTCGGGCCAGTAAGGGCCTGGTGCATACGTTCTGTGCATGAAAAGCGTACCGTGAAGGCAGCGCTGCGGTTGTGGGCTGCCTCGCCTTGTGTGGTGTAGAAGTTATCTGAGAAGTAAGGTGCAGCGCACTGGGGTTAGGGCTGTTCCGCTTGATGCAATTCACGTTAAATTGAGTACAATCAAGGTAATGGTTTGCTGTGCTTAAGGAGGTTCTAATCATGAACGTTGCCCGCATCTGCATCTATCGTCCCCAAAAGCTCAACCCGACCTTCAACCAGAGTGACTTTATCGTCACTGTCGAGACCGACACCGGCCTGATCGGTATCGGTGAGGGCGGTGCGCCTGACACTTTGGCCCAGTGTGCGTCGATGTTGATCGGTGAAGATCCGGCGCGCATCCAGCACTTGTGGCAGGTCATGTACCGCGGCTGGTTCTACCCGGCCGGGCGTGAAAAGCTGCATGCCCTGGGGGCGCTCGACCTGGCCCTGTGGGATTTGAAGGGGAAGCGACTGGGTGCGCCCGTCTACGAATTACTCGGCGGCTTGACGCGCGATCACGTGGCCTGTTATTCCACCGGGTATCCCTGGCAGGGTTCGCTGGCCGGGACGGCGCGCGCCTGTGTGGCCGCCGGTTTCCGTGCCTTCCGCACCGCTGTTGCCGACCCGAAAGATAGCGTCTTCGACGCCCGCCGCATCGTCGATAAAACGGTGGCCAATTGTCAGGAGATCGCCGAGGCCGTGGCCGGGCGTGGGGAATGGAGCATCGACTTCCACACCCGTCTCGATCTAGCCGACGCCGTGCGGCTGTGCGATCGCATCGAGCCGCTCAACCCGCTTTTCATCGAAGACCCGCTGCGTTCGGAAAATCCGGCGGCGCTGGCTGCTTTGCGGGCGCAGGTCAAGCTGCCGCTGGCGGTCGGCGAGCAGTTCGGCGACCGTTGGGACGTCAATGAGTTGATCGAAAGGCATCTGATCGATTACACCCGCGTTACCCTGCCCAACGTCGGCGGCATCACCGAGTGGATGAAGATCGCCGCCCTGTGCGAAACGCACTATATCGGCATGATCCCGCATTTCACCGGGCCGGTTTCGTTGGCGGCGCTGGTGCATACCCTGTGCGCCCTGCCCGTCCCGGTAACCTGCGAAATCGTCGGTGCGGCGCCAAACCTGCCGCCGCACCTGAAGCAGGCCGCCGATTTCCGCGACGGCAAGCTCTGGCCCAACCAGCGCCCTGGCCTGGGGGTGGAGTTTGACCCTGCCGCCGCCGAACTGGTGGCCGAGATCACCGAACGCTATGCGCCCATCCCGACCTACCGCCGTCCGGACGGATCATATACCAACTGGTAACCGTATTCCTAACCCTCTACGTTTATGTCCCCTTTTACCACTCGTCCTTTGATCGTCGCCCGCAGGGGCGTAGTCACTTCCGGCCACTATCTCGCCACGGTGGCCGGTTTTCGCATCCTTGAGCAGGGCGGCAACGCCTTCGATGCTGCTGTGGCGATGGGCCTGTGTCTGAACCTGGTCGAGCCGCACAACAACGGCCTGGGCGGTGAAGCACCAACCTTGGTCTATGCGGCTGCCGAAAAGAGGGTGTATGCTATTTCGGGCCTGGGTTGGTCGCCTGCGGCGTTGACCCTCGATTGGTGCCGCCAGCAGGGTGTCGATATCATCCCCGGCGATGGTTACCTGCCGGCCTGCGTGCCCGCTATGCTGGATACCTTTGCCTTGATGCTGGCCCGTTTCGGCACGCTCAGCTTTGCCCAGGTCGTCGCACCGGCCATCGAACTGGCCGAACAGGGTTTTGCGATGTTCGATACGCTGCAAAACACGCTTCGCCAGGCGATAACGAAATATCCAACGACTGCAGAGCTGTTTGCTCCCGATGGTCATCTGCCCGAGATCGGCGAACTGGTGCGCAACCCCGATTGGGCCGCCGCCGTGCGGCTGATGTGCCAGGCCGAAGCTCGTTGTGGCAAGGGCCGTGTGGCCGGTATCGAAGCCGCCCGGGACGCCTTTTACAAAGGGCCGATTGCCGAGAAAATCCTGGCCTTTATCAGCCAGAATCCTGTCGAAGATGCCACCGGTCATCGTTTTTCCGGGCTTTTATCTGCCGCCGACTTTGCCGAGTGGCACGCAGCCCTCGAAGAGCCCATCCATTACAACTACCGCGGCCTCGATGTGTACAAATGCTCCTCCTGGACGCAAGGCCCGGCCTTTTTGCAGCAGTTGGCCTTGCTCGAAGAGTACGATTTGAAATCCCTCGGCCACAACTCGGCCGACTATTTGCATCTGGTGACCGAGGCGGCCAAGCTGGCCTTTGCCGACCGCGAAGCCTACTACGGCGATCCACTGTTCGACGATGTCCCCTTCGATACATTGCTCTCCGCAGCGTATAACGCCGGGCGGCGCGATCAGATCGACATAGCCGCTGCGTCACCCGATATGCGCCCCGGTGATGCCGGCCGCGGTTTGCCCGGCTACGTGCTGCGTTCTGTCCTCGAAGACAACCGCCTGGGGCTGGGTTTCACTTCCCCGCACGATGGGACACGCCAAAACGCCCCGGGCGATACCACCCATCTGGATGCTGCCGATGCAGCCGGTAACCTCATCGCCTGCACACCCTCCGGCGGCTGGATTCAGTCCTCGCCGGTTATTCCGGGCCTCGGTTTTCCGCTCGGCACGCGCGGCCAGATGTTTTATCTCAATCCCGATCGCCCCAACGCCCTTCAACCGCACAAACGCCCGCGTGCCACCCTTACCCCTACGCTGGTGATGTGCGCCGGCCGGCCTTCCCTGGGTTTTGGCACCCAGGGCGGCGACATGCAGGATCAGTGGACGCTGCAATTCTTCCTCAATGTGGTCGATTTCGGTATGAACCTGCAAGAGGCGCTCGATGCCCCCACCGTTCACAGTGAGCACTTTCCATCATCTTTCTATCCGCGCCAGGCCTTTCCGCAGCGCCTGTCGGTGGAAGGGCGCATTCCGGAGGCTGTGCGTGCCGAACTGGCCCGGCGTGGTCACGAGATCGTCGTCCCTGGCGATTGGGTGCATGGGCGCGTGCTGGCGGTAGCCTTCAATGCGGCGCAAGGCACACTTTCCGCCGGCGCCTCGCCACGGCAGAGCATCACCTGCGCGCTTGGCTGGTAGTCTCGGTTCCCAGGATGGTGGGCCTCCTGCCCGCCATGTACTCTGCCTTTCGCTTACGTCGCCAGAAACTTGATAAAATATAGCCAGCTGTATGGACCTATGAAGCCCCTTCCTCACAGGAGAACTGCATGACCGAGTCCGAGCTTTTCCCATTGTTGATTGCGCCTGATGGCGCCGAGATTAAACTCGCTGCACGCATGATGTTGGTGGGGCGTTTGCCAGAGAGTGATTTGCAGGTAGATGATGAAAACGTCTCTCGCCGCCATGCGCAGTTGGAACGTAATCCGGGCGGCGAGGTGATCTTACGCGATCTGGATAGCCGCAATGGTTCCTGGGTCAACGACCGGCGTGTCGCAACCCCCGTGCTTCTTGAAGATGGCGACAAGGTCCGCTTTGGAGACGTATCTTTCACGTTTCGCTCTGTTGCCGGGCAGGCTCGCGATGCTGCTTCGGAGACCGTCGCGCTCTCTGCCGATGTCGTGCGGCAGGCATCCGATGCGACGATGACCTGGCAAGCCGGCGCTCCCTTGACCCTCGTGCGCGGTGATGGCGCCGAGTTTGGCGTCAATCGCACCCTTACGGTCGGGCGCGACCCATCGAACGACATTGCCCTGCCCAAAGATGGCGGGCTTTCGCAGCAGCATGCCCGCTTCGATGTGCACGAAGGCCGCCTGGCCGTTGTCGACCTGAAGAGCCACAACGGCACCTGGGTCAACGGAAAGCGCATTACGGCCCCCGTTTTTCTCAAACATGCCGATCGCATCCTGGTCGGTGGTACCGTTTTCCGGCTGCGCGTTGGAAACCAACCCTTGCAACCATCGCCCGCCTCGGCGAAGCAGCGTTCGGGGTGTATGGGCTTCGGTATCGTCGTCAGCGGTTTGGCCGCCCTGGTGGGCGCCGGTGCGATCGCCCTGGCGCTGCTGTTGATCGGCGTTTTCGTCATTTACCCGGCCTACTTTGCTCCAACTTCGACCCCCATGCCCACCGCACACGGCGTAAGCGCTCCGGGCGCCGAATCCACCGCACAAGTGGCAGCCGAACGAAATGCGCTGCGGGCTTTGGTCTGGGTGGTTGTCCCGCTGGGCGATCCGTACACCACCGAAGATGCTTCCACCGGTTCGGGCAGCCTGTTGAGCAAGGATGGTTATGTTTTAACCAACTTTCATGTGGTCGGCGATATCGAAACGGGCGTATATTACAACGATGAAGAATGGGCCATGGTCGGCCTGAACTGGGACAACCCGGCCAACGAGCCGGACACCTTCTACCGCGCCGAAATCGTGCGTGCCGATCGTGCGTACGATCTGGCGCTGGTGCATATCTTCGCCGAGTCGGATGGGGATGACTTGCCGCCCGGCCTGGAGTTTCCTTTCATTCCGATTGGAAATTCTGACGAGTTGGAGATCGGCGCTCCTCTGGCCGTGATCGGTTTCCCCAACCTGGGCGGGACCACGCCTACCTTCACGCGTGGCACGGTGGCGGGCTTTTTGTACGACGAAATCCTCGGCGTCGACCGCGGTTGGATCAAAACCGATGCGGAAATCAATCCCGGCAATTCGGGCGGCATGGCCATCAACAGCCGCGGTGAATTGATCGGTGTGCCTACCCAGGTGTATTTTGGCATCGAAGTGGTTGGTAAGATCAGCGAAATTCGCCCGATCAACCTGGCGAAGCCATTTCTCGACGAAATTCCGTAGCCCGGTTTCTTGCCAACCGGGCGCTTATTTCCTTCCGTTGGAGTTCAACGTGCGTTCATCGTTTTCTACAAAATCAAATAAAGAGCGTTCATCGTTTTCTACAAGATCAAACATAAAGCGTTCATCGTTTTCTACAAGATCAAACATAAAGCGTTCATCGCCTTCGACAAAACCGAACAAAATCTCTCGACGTCAGTTTTTGCACGCCATGGGCCTGGCTGTGGCGGGGGCCGTTGCTGCCGGTTGCCAGCCGGCGCCTGCCGAGCCGCCTCTCCCGACAGACACGTCCCTCCCGACGCCCACGCCGACGGTGCCGCCCACTTTTACACCCCTACCGCCAACCCCTTCGGCCACGCCGGCTGCTTCCGTCGAAGTCGCCGCGACTTCGACCGCTTCAGTGCCCTGGAATCCCCTCGGGACGGTCGTGATCGGCCAGCAGGCCGGTTACGAGCGCCGGCCCGTGAAAGAAACGCTCCAGCAAATGATCGAGGACATGGGCGGCCTGCACTGGACGGTTCCGCCGGGTGGTAAGGTGGCTCTCAAGGTATGTTTACCGGCTGCCGGTAACGCGGCAGAAAGGCACCGTTTTGGCACCCATCCTGAAGTCGTGCGCGCCCTGGGTGAACTGCTGCTGGATGCCGGCGCCGGGAAGCTGCTGATCGTCGAGGCGCTGGCCGATCCGGGCGCTTTTACCGCCTGGGGATACGATGAGATCGCCGAAACGCTGAATGCGGCGCTGATCGACCTGAATCTGCCCGCACCCTATGCCGAATTCGGTGAAATGGCCGTGGGTTCCGCTGCCCTGGTGTATGAAAAATTCGCCGTTAATCAGGCGCTTAACGAAGTCGATTCGATCATTTCGTTGGCAAAAATGAAGTGCCATTCGGCGCTTGGGATTGCCTTAAGCATGCAAAACCTAGCCGGCATGGTGCCTTACACCCGGTACCGTCTTCAGGACGCTGACAACTATCCGTCTGCTTTTTATGAGGATGTGAAACCTCAGCAGCGTTCCCAAGTCGCCCCACGGGTCATCATCGATTTGAACATGGCCTTCCCATTGAATCTGGCCCTGATCGACGGCATTCAAACAGTACAGGGTGGCGAGAGCGACGCCGTGCCGGGCGTCGAACCGATCGATGCGGGCCTGTTGCTCGTCGGCCAGAACCCAACCTGCGTTGATGCGGTGGCCACCCTGGCAATGGGTTTCGATCCCCTAGCGCGCTTTCCGATGCCGCCCTTCCTTCGTTCCGATAACTACCTCAATCTGGCTTACAACCTGGGCCTGGGGACCAACCTGCCCGAACAGATCGAGGTCTTGGGGCCTGCGCTGGAAGAGATTATCGTTCCCTTTGCTGCGCCTGCGTTGTGAAGGGTGGGGCTGCGGCGGGGATGGAACGCACGTTCCCGTCCTCGAGCGCGAGCATACCGCTCAGCCCGTGAGCTTGCAGCCACTTTTCTCCTGCCTGGCTTCCCAAAATTAGCGCCATCTTGGCGGCTGTCTCAGCCGCCAGGGCCGATGTGGCGACCACGCTGGCCGTAATCACATCGGTTATGGCCGGCCGGCCGCTGCGCGGGTCGATCAAATGGTGCTGGGGTCGGCCGTTCTTCACCCAGTGGCGCTGGTTGCGTCCCGACGTCGCCAGCCCACCATCGTGGAGTTGGAGGATGGCCAAATGGTGGCCCGGGTTTGTCGGGTGGGCAACACCCAGTGGCCAGGGTGTCCCATCGGTGCGCGGCCCGCTGGCTGCAACGTCGCCGCCGGCGTCGACCAGCGTGGGGGCTATTTTGCTCAGCCGGCGGGCGGTTTCGTCGGCGGCCCAGCCCTTGGCGAAGCCGCCGAAGTCGAGGCGCATCCCCTGTGGCAAACAAACTGTGCGCGTAGCCGCGTCGGTTTGCATCTCGGAAGCCGGGTATGGGAGCGCGCCGGTTTCCTTCCCGCTCATCGGGAGGGGATATTGTGCAGCCACGTGAGTGGTCTGGGAGCCGGATTGGCGAAAGGTTTCTTTGTAGCCTGCCGCTTCAAGGGCGGGTAGGATCGTGGGTGTGATCAGGCCGTTTGTGAGCCGGGCGATTGCGCAGGCTGCCTGCAAAACATCCCATAACGGCCGGCTTACTTGCATCGGTTGCCCGCGGTTGAGTTGGTTCAACTCGCTTTCAGGCCGGAAGCGGCTCAAGCACGCCTCCCACGCCAGGAACCAGGTGCGCGCCTCCCGCAGCGCAGCGCGCACGTTCGGGCCATCGCCATCGACCGTGACGGCGATTTTCGATCCCATGGCGTGGAAGGAAGTGGCGTGCATCGGCGAAACCGGGCAAATGTTACGTGCCGGTCAGTTCTTCCAGGCGATCGACGATTTCTGCCAGGACGCCAAACGCTTTTTCTACCGGTTCGGGGCTGGCCAGGTCCACGCCGGCCGTTTGCAGCGCTTCGATGGGATACACCGAGCCACCGGCCTTGAGAAAGTTCAAGTAATCGTTGGCTGCCGGTTCGCCCATTGCCAGCACACGATCGACGAGGGCGTGTGCGCCGGAAATCCCGGTGGCGTACTGGTATACATAGAAGTTCATGTACATGTGCTGGAACTTGGCCCAGGTGATGCCAACGCGCGCAGGGTCATCTTCTACCTCGTCGCCATAGCCTTCTTTGAACAACGCGGCGCAGCGCTCGCTCATGATCTGGCTGTTGAGCGGCTCGCCGCGCTCGACGCGTTCGTGCATTTCCAGTTCCCAGCGTGCCAACGTGGGCATGATGAAAAAGTAGCGGTGGAAGTTGGACATGGCCTCTTCGATCAGCGCCAACTGGAAGGCCGGGTCGGTTTGCGTTTTGAAGAGATGCTGGCGTACCATGGCCTGGTTGAAGTTGGAGGCGACTTCGGCCACGAACAGGGAATAGCGCCCATAAATGAACGGCTGCGCCTGGCGTGTGTAGTAGGAGTGCATCGAATGCCCCAATTCGTGCGCCAGTGTGGACAGGCTGAAGACGTCGTGGGTGTAGCTCATCATGATAAAGGGCTGTGTATCGTATGCGCCCCCGGAAAAAGCGCCCTGGCGTTTGCCTTTGTTACAGGCCCAATCGACCCAGCGGCCTGCCGTACACCCCTCGCGCAGGATGTGGACGTATTCCTCGCCAAGCGGTGCCATGCCCTCGCAAATCCAATCGATGGCCTGTGCATAGGGCACCACAACCTTTTCTTTGGACAATGGGGCTTTGGTGTCGTAGACGTGGAGTTTTTCAACGCCCAGGGCCTTGCGGCGCACGCGCCAGTACTTGTGCCAGGTGGGCAGGTGCTTCTGGAAGGTGTCGATCAGGTTGTGGAAGATTTCGACGGGGATGTCGTTTGGGTACAGGGATGCTTCCAGGGAGGAATTGTAGCGCCGTGAGCGCATGTTGAAGACGTCCCGCTGGAGTGCGCCCAGTTGGATGCTGGCAAGCGAATTCTTGAACGCCAGGTAACCGTCGGAGTAACTTTCAAAAGCCGTACGGCGCACTTCGCGATCGGGATGTGTGTTGAGCGCATCGAAGCTGCTCTGGCCGACTTCCATTTCGGTACCGTCGGACGCTTTGGCCGGGGCGAACTTCAGGTCGGCGTTGGTGAGTGCGTTGTAGGCGGCAAAGGGATTGTTGAGCGGTTCGCCGGCCAAGGCCAGCACTTCTTCTACTTCACTGCTGCGCACGTGTGCCTGTTCTTTTTCCAAGGCATCGAAATAGTGCGCATAGACAGCAAGTAGCGGTTCGTCTTTCATCCACTGCCTGAGGGTTGGGAAGCCAATTGCCAGCAGTTCGGGCTCGATGAAGGCTCCCGCTGCGCCGCATTTTGCCATCAGGCTGCGTCCTTGCCCGGCGCGCGCCAGGGCGTCTTGATCGCTGCTGTCCACCGAACTGGAGAGCATCCCATAAACTACCACTTTCATTGCTTTGCGGTAGATCTTTTCAGCAGTTTGCTGGCAAGACAGCAACGTCGATGCGCCCTTGTGGAGGTTCCCCCGAAAGGCTGCCAGTTCGGGCAGCATCGCCTGGGTCTCTTGCAGGGCGTTTTGCCAGGCTTCGGCGGTCGGGAAAATGCTCTCAAGGTTCCAGGTTTCTTCTACAGGGACTTCGGCGCGGGTTGGGATAGTCGTTTGGCTCATGAAATTCTCCTGAGTGTTGAAATGAGAAGGTGAAGTAGAACATCATTATAAGCCCTGACACATTACTTTTCAGACAGCTTCTAGGGTAGAATATTTGTAGCCTCTGGTGAGTCTTCGTTTCCAGCCCCGTACCTGAAATCGCTCCCTGCTTCCGATGGAAAGTGGATGACCCGCAAAAAACGTGCCCTGTGGGTGAAGTGTTGTGCCTGTGAGGTCTCTCATGAACGAGAACGATACAGAAAGACCAGGCAAGAGAAAGCCGCCATACCAGGCGTGGGGAAAATCGGGGATACTGCTCAGATGCCAGGTGTACCAGAAAGGGGGGAGCATCAGGCTGCGCAGGTCTTATGACCTGCTCCAGGCCATCATCGAAGCCGCGCCCACCGCCATCATCGGCCTCGATTTGGATGGAAACGTGCATACCGTCTGGAATCCGGCCGCTGAAAAGCTGCTCGGTTGGCGCGCACAGGATGTGTTCGGGCGCCCGCTCCCTTCTGTTTCTGCCGATAAAGAAGAAGAGTTCAGGGGCTTTCGCGAGCGCATCCGGCAGGGATTGACGTTGGATGGTGTGGAAGTCCGCCGCCAGAAGCGCGATGGCAGCCCCATCGATTACAGCATTTATGCCTCGCCGCTGCGTGACGGCCGGGGACGTGTCACCGGGAACGTCGCCATCCTGGTCGATATTACGGAACGCAAACGCAACGAAGCGGAGATCCGCCGTTTAAATGCCGAACTGGAATGGCGTGTGGGCGAGCGCACTGCCCGCTTGGAAGCCATCAATAAGGAGCTGGAAGCTTTCTCCTACTCGGTCTCCCATGATTTACGGACGCCCTTGCGCCATATTGCCGGCTTCGTCAATATGTTGCGAGAAACCTCGGCCACCCAACTCGACCAAAACGGGCTTCAATGCCTCCATCGGATCGAAAACGCCACGCAGCAGATGGCGCACTTGATCGATGCCCTGCTTCAGCTTTCGCGTATCAACCGCCGTGATTTGCGCTGGACAGACGTGAACTTGAGCCTGCTGGCCGCTGAAGTGTGTGAGGAGCTTCAAGCCATCCAGCCTGAGCGGGCCGTCGTGTGGCAGATTCAAGCGGATATCCACGCCTGGGCTGACGCAACGCTGATGCGCATTGTGTTGGTAAACCTGTTCGCAAACGCCTGGAAGTTCACCGGCAGGCATCCAATCGCCCATATCGAGTTCGGCCGCTGCGAGAAGCGAGGTGTTTCGTGCTTTTATGTGCGTGACGATGGCGCCGGGTTCGATATGGGTGCTGCCGATAAGCTTTTCACCCCGTTTACCCGCTTGCATAGTGAGAAGGATTTTGAGGGCAACGGTGTTGGCCTGGCGATCGTGCAGCGCATCATTACCCGCCATCGTGGCAATATTTGGGCCGAGAGCGAAGTGGAAAAAGGGACTACTTTTTACTTCCGAATCGCCTCGAAAGGTGATGCATGACAGGTTTCCGGCTGGCCGATAATCTGTTACACTAATGGCCTGCCGGAGAGACTTCCAAGTTGACGCTTTAGCCGCTCCCCTGACCGCTTACAAGATACCCACCTTTGCACGATAGAGAGCTTATGACATCCCGTAAACCTTTCGAACAACTCACCGCGCGCGGCCAGGCACGCCGTTTGCGCCAACTGGCGCTTGCCGCGCTGCAATACTACGACTTGCCGGGCGCTGATGTCACGCTGCTGGGCCGCTTCACCAATGCACTTTTCCGTGTGCGTACAGCAGCAGGCCAAACCTACGTCCTGCGCTTGTGTTCGCCCGGCTGGCGCACCGAAAGCGATATTCGTTCGGAAATTGCCTGGCTGAATGCCCTGGCGGAAGAAACCGATATCGGCGCCCCGCGCCCGATTGCCGCCCGCGACGGTGCCTTTCTCGTTGAGGCCAGCGTGCCGGGCGCCGCCACACGGTGCATGTTGATGACCTGGGTACCGGGGCGCCGCCTCGGCCGTTACCTTACCCAGGCCAATCTGACAAAGATGGGCCGTCTCTTTGCCCGACTGCACGATTTTTCTTCTCGTTTTGTCCCGCCGCCGGACTTCACCACCCGTAAAATGGATCGCGTCCTTGCCCGGGACGAGCCGGATGCGTTATGGGGAGGTGCTGCGATCTGGGATGGTGTGGATTCTGCGGCGCGTACCGTTATCGAACAGGTGAAGCAGCGTGTAGACGACGCCTATCGCGATCTGTATGCCTCCCCCGGCCTGTGCGTCATCCATCACGACCTGTGGCACGACAATATTCACCTGCACGCTGGCCGCCTTTACCCCCTGGACTTCGAGGACACCGTCTGGGGCTATCCCGTGCAGGATATCGCCATGGCCCTACAAGACCTGATGGACGACACGTCTCCCGATGCTTTTGAGCCGTTGCAGCTTGCCTTTCGCCGTGGCTACGAAAGCCTGTTGCCCTGGCCCGAAACCAACCCCGGCCAGATCGATACTTTTCGCGCCGGGCGCATGTTGTGGGTGACGAACTGGATTGCCCGCCACCAACCCGAACATACGCAAGCCCATCTTGCTTGGCTGGCGAAACCCTTTGCGCGTTTCCTCGCAACCGGTATTCTGCGTAAACTTCCACCCTCCTGATCTTTCACTCTGGAACCATACCCTATGACGACCTTCGACGTTTACCTCTACGGCATGACCGTGCTCTCGAATATCCACTTGCTCAAGGGAAAGTATCCCCCCGCCGATACTTACCAGGAAATTTCGCAAAGCTACCTCATCCCCGGCGGCGAGGGTGCCAACGCTGCGATTGTTTTAAGCCATCTTGGCTTGCGCACGCAGTTGGATGGCACCTTTCTGGGTGCGGATACCGCCCGGCCGCTTGGCGATTATTTGACGGCGCGCGGCGTCGATATCTCGCTGTTGCCCTGCGACGAGACGTTCCCTGGTTGGCGCGACCTGGTGCTCTGCGATGGCGAAAGCCGCACCGTTTTTGGCTGGTTTAACGCTTATTTTTCAGACGGTTCGAAGCGCTGGACCGATCCCGATGAGAACGCCATTCGCACCGCTCGCATGGCGGCCATCGATCCTTTCTTCCCGGGCGCATCCCAGCGTGCCGCGGCGTTGTGCATGCAGCATGAGGTTCCCTACGTAACAATCGACTGCCCGTACGACGGTGACATGGCCCAGCAGGCGAGGGCGGTTGCCGTCTCGCGTGAATTCCTGGACAACACCTACCCCGGCGGCGATTACGCCGGCCTGTTCGAGCGCTACCGGCAGGCCTGCCGCGGCCTGTTGATCTTCACCTTCGGCAGTCGTGAGTTGTGGTTTGCTTCGCCGGGTGGGGAGCGCCAAAGCCTGATCCCTTACAAGGTCGAGGTCGTCGATACGCTCGCCGCAGGGGATTCCTTCCGCGCCGGCATCGTCTATGGCTTGCTGGCCGGCATGGATGACCGCCAAACCGTACGTTTTGCCTCCGCTCTGGCGGCCATCGTCTGCACGCGCTTTCCCTCGGTCTACCAGCCGCCCAGCTTGGATGAAATTCAGGCGCTCATGGTGCGGGCCTGAACGCCTTCATACGCACTCCGTCTCGATCTGTTACCGCTACCCGCATTGCAGGCATCTTGCCTGCAATCTACCAGCCCCTCGAGTCTGTTGCCGTTTCGTTCCGCCTACGTTGGGTGTACGGCGATGGCCTGTATGCTTTGCTTGAAGAACAACGAGCGGTACGCAAGGAAGGCAATGGCTACGTAAGCGCACGTTTTTGGGATCATCAACATGCCCAGCAGCGGAACTTGTGCCGACCACAGGATCACGGGCGCATAAAAGGTGTAGGAAAGTGCAATCATCCAGCCAATCCACTGGAAGGTCGTATCGCCTGTCTGGAAAGCGTCCTTCAAGATCAAGAACATAACCCCCAAACCCTGTACGACCAGGAAGGCGTTACGCAGTAAGCTCCACGTATAGGGCGCCACAAGCATCCCCCACTCGTTTTGTGGAAAGGCCATTACAACCAGGCGGGCGATGCCCGCGGCGATCAGTACCCACGCAAACCAACCGGCTTGCTTGCGAAAGCGCACCCGCCAGGCATCCAGCAAGAGCATGTAGAAAACCGTTACAGTATAAGCCGTCGAAAGGGCTCCCAGGCCTACGAGAAGAGGATGTGCCTCCAGGCCCCCGAACCAGTACGCAACCACACGAAAGCCGACATGGCCGCTGTCGCCCAGTGCCAGCAGCGCAAACGCCAGCATCACACGTCGCCCGGTAGGACGATCGTCTTCCGTCAGCAGGTTCTGCCTTCTGAGCATGGCCGTTACCAGCCCCCACACAACGGCCAGATAGGTGATATTGAACAGAACTTCGATCCAGATGCGCATGTTTTCAGGCATGATCCTCTCCCACGGTGGCAAGCGCCAAAAGTTTGGCCCTTCCGGTTCTGCCTGCGGAGGCGGAACTCGGCAGGCCTAAAAGTGTTTCACATAAGTGAAATATATCGCCCTGTGAAGTATTTGTCAACACCTTTCTTATGACTTCAACATTCGACCAGGCGCTGCAAGGCTGGGCCGCCCTTTTCATGCGCCTTTCTATGGCCCACTTCAACCACTACACGCGCGCCCAGGGGCTTTCGTTGGCGCAGATGAGTGTGTTGCACTACATCTATTACCATGGGCCTTGCGACGTCATGTTTTTCTGCTCCCTGATGCAGCTTTCGCCGGCCGGCGCCAGCCAGATGGTCGATCGTTTGGCGCGGCAGGGCCTGGTGGAGCGGCTGGAAGAGGCCGGTGATCGGCGTGTGCGAAAAGTGCACTTGACCGCGCGCGGCAAGCAGATTGTGGAAGAAAGCGTGCAGGCAAGGCAGTGCTGGATGGCTGGGTTGGCGCAGCAGTTGAGCGAAGAACAGCGCCAGCAGGCGGCAGAGACCTTGCGCGTACTCCACGCCGCCGCGGCCAGGCTTGAAATGGCTGAAAATGAAGTCCGTTGAACTGCTTGCCCCGGCGCGTGATCTGGCTACCGGCCTGGCCGCCATCAACTGTGGGGCCGATGCCATCTATATCGGCGCGGCTCGTTTCGGCGCACGCCAGGCGGCGGGAAACACGCTGGACGACATCGAGCAGCTTGTTGCCTACGCCCACAGGTATTGGGCCAGGGTTTATGCGGTCGTCAACACCTTGCTTTTCGACAGCGAGTTGGAGGATGCGGTTCGTTTGACCCACCAGCTCTATCAGGTGGGCGTAGATGCCCTGATCGTTCAGGATGCCGGTTTGCTCGAATGCGACCTGCCCCCCTTACCGCTTTTTGCCAGCACGCAGATGCACAATCATACACCAGAACGGGTAGCGTTCCTCGAGAAAGCCGGTTTTCAGCGTGTCATTTTGGCGCGCGAACTCAGCCTGGCGCAGATTGCGGCCATTCGAGCCGTGACGAGCGTCGAGCTTGAGGCCTTCATCCATGGGGCGCTGTGTGTTGGTTATTCAGGTCAGTGCTATCTCAGTTATGCGGTGGGTGGAAGGAGCGGCAACCGCGGCCAGTGCGCGCAGCCCTGCCGGCGGCGCTATTCGCTTATCGATGCGGCCGGTCGTGTGTTGGTGAAGGATCGTTACCTGCTTTCGCTCAAAGATCTCAACCTGACGAATGATTTGCACCGGCTGCTTGCAGTGGGGGTCACTTCTTTCAAGATCGAAGGCCGCCTGAAAGGCCCGGCGTATGTAGCCAACGTGGTAGCGCACTACCGCCGCCAACTAGACGCTTTGCTGCCCGAGATGGAAATGCGGCCTGCTTCATCGGGAACGGTCGCACTCGATTTCGATCCAGACCCATCCGAAACATTCAATCGCGGCTACACGCGTTACTTTATCGCCGGGCGCCAAACCGATCTGGCGTCTCCCGACACGCCGAAGCACATCGGCGAGCCTGTTGGCCGGGTGGCGGCGTTGCTCGGTGATTCTTTTACGCTCGACACATCGTTTCCCCTGCACAATGGTGACGGCATCACCTTCTTCGATGCCGCCGGCGAACTTCAGGGGACCACCGTCAACCGCGTTGTGCAGGGCCGCGTTTATCCGGCCCGTATGGACGGTATCACGCTTGGCCTGAACCTGTATCGCAACCACAACCACGACTTTCTCCAGCGTGTCGTCAATACGAAAACGCAGCGTAAAATGGCGGTGACATTGTGCTTTACAGAAACGGATGAAGGCTTTTGTCTGTCCGCAGAAGATGAGGACGGCGTTGTGGCGCAGGCCGTGCTCCCCTGTGTGAAAACACCTGCACAGAAACCGGAACAGGCGCGCCAAACGCTTGAACGCCAACTGACACGCCTGGGCGACACCGATTTTTCCTGCACGCACCTGACGCTTGTCCTATCGCAAGATTATTTTTTGCCGCTTTCGGAGATCAACGCCCTGCGCCGCACGACCCTCGAAAAGCTTGCCGAGATGCGCCGAGCAAGATTCCCTCGTTTGAGCGGGGGTGTGCTTCGCAATGCCGAGCCTTTCCCGGCCTCCGTGTTGTCTTTCGAAGGCAACGTGCTCAACCACAAAGCCGAAGCTTTCTATCGCCGGCATGGCGTCACGTGCTTGCAGCCGGCTGCAGAGAGCGGACTCGATTTAAAGGGCAAACGGGTGATGACGACCGGGTTCTGCCTGAAGCACCAGATGCAGGCCTGCCCGCACGAAGCGTCTCACGACAACTCGTTGCCAGAACCTGTTTTCTTGTTGGATGGCGAAGGGCAACGTTTGCAGCTTGCTTTCAACTGCCGGGATTGTGTTATGGAAGTGTATTTCGGCAGCAAAAAAGCGGTGTGACGCAAGTCGGTCACACCGCTTTTTTGCTCTGTCGGGTTAGTTGGCCCCCGTCAGCCACGGTTCTACCGAGCGTTCCCACGAAACCAACTCTTCCGGTTTGAACCAGAGGCCGACCTCCAACGCACCGTTTTCTGGCGTATCGGAGGCGTGCGTCAGGTTGCGGCTGGTGACGATGCCGTAGTCATGGCGTACCGTTCCCGGAGCTGCGTTGAGAGGATTGGTGGCTCCCATGGTTTGGCGTACGGCGGCGACCGCCTCGGGTCCTTCCCAGGCCATCGCCATCAGCGGCGATGAACAGATATAACGAACCAGGCCTTCGTAGAAGGGTTTGCCCTTGTGGACAGCATAATGTGTTTCGGCAAGTTCTTGGCTGACGAGCATGAACTTGGCGGCAATCAGCTGCAGGCCACGTTTTTCCAGCCGAGAGATGATCTCACCGACCAAAGCGCGCTGCACGGCGTCAGGTTTGATAAGCACGAGCGTTTTTTCCAAGTTTTCCTCCAAAAAAGATGGCTCTTCCATCCAGAGGGATGGAAGAGCCAATGATAATGGAACTCATCCAGTTAGCGCAAGAGTTCCTCAGCTTTGGTGTAGGCTTCGAGCGCCTCCTGGAGTTGATCGTTGAGCAGGTAGGCTTCCCCTAAAACTTGCCAAAGGGCAATATCGACGGGATAACGATAGAGCGCATTTTGCAGGTCGCTCAGGATTTCGGCGGTCGGATACCCTGAGCGCAGCAGTTGGCCGTAAATTTGAGCGGCGCGACCGGGATCGTTCTGGCTCAACAGGACGCGTGCTTCTTCAAGAGCGCCTCCGATGGGCGTAGCCATTGCCTGCGACCAGCCGGCGGTTCGCAGCGGAACTACGCGTAGCCACTGGCGCATCTCTTCGAGTGTTGCCGGCCCGACGCCTGATACTTTTTGCAGGTCGTCCAGACTACTAAACGGTCCATACGTTTCTCGGTAGTTGATGATATTCTGCGCCAGGATAAAGCCGATTCCGGGTAGTGCTTCCAATTCGACCAGGGAAGCGGTGTTGACGTCCAGGCCGGTTTCGGGCGCTTCTTCTACATCTTCCTCGGATATCTGCCCTTCCGGTGAAGGGAATTCTGCATCCATCCAGGTGGCTTCAACCGCTTCAGGCGCCGCTTGCAGCGTGCTTTCGGCGAGCTCAACCGGCGGCGGGGGTGGAACATCCTGCGGCCACGCGGCAAATCCTTCTTCGCCGGTTTTGGTTTCGTCCTCTTCCTCAATCGACTGGAGCCACGTTGGAAGCGCCTGGGTAATGACAGGTTCCTGATGTTCTGCTGCGGGCGGCGTTGCTAGCACGCTTTCTTCCTCGATCTCCTCAGGGATGCTGGCAAGCCAAGCAGGCATTTCTTCGCCCGCTTCCGAAGGCGTCTCATCGGTTGCTGTTTCTGGTGTGGCTTCCGGAACGGTCTCTTCGACTGGCTCGGCCTGCATCTCGGCCCGGTTGGCCGGTGTTTCTCGAAGGGCCTGTTCTTCCACTGCGGCTTTGGCTTCGGTGGCCTGTGCGGCATCTTTTTCGACCCAGGCGGGCGGCGTTTCGATGCGTTCTTCGGGTTTGGTGAACAGTTCTTCTTCCGAGACGCCCTGGCGGGCGGCGAGGCCTTCGAGCCAGGCCATGGCGGCGGCTTCGTCGTTCAGGTCGGGCTGGGCCGCTTCAACAGCCGGAGTTTCGGGAGCAGCCGCTTCGGCTGGCGGTGGTTGTGTGCCGGCCGGCGCTGTGGCTTCCACCGGGGCAGCGGCCAGCGGGGTTTCTTCTTCGACTTCGTCGACGGCCGTTGTTACCTGGGCGGCGGGCGGCTCGGGCGGTGCAGCTTCGGTGGCTGGCGTCTCGTCGAGCCCCAGCAAGTCGTCCATGCTGATGGCGGCGATCAACGCTTCCATTGACTCGTCACTGACGGCGTCCACGGCCGCAGCCGGGGTGGACGCCATCTCCGGCGTTTCGGGCGGTTCGGCAGGCACCACCTGCGAGGCCTCGAAGGCGTCGGCTTCTGCCTCGATGGCCGACAACCAGTCGGGCCGCTCTTCTCCCGTCGATGCCTCGAGCGCAGCTTCGGGTGCCTCAGCCGCAGACAGCCAATCGGGCATCTCCTCGCCGCTCGCAACAGGCACGCTGGCTTCGGGTACCTGGATAGGCTCTTGTGCAGTGGCTTCGATCGTCTCGGTTGGGAACTCGGCTTCTGTAGCGGCTTCTTGCAGCCAGTCTGGCAAGCCTTCGCCAGAAGGTTCGGGTGCACTTTCCGCCGCAGGGGGCCGGAGGGATGCTTGTGTGGCCTCTGCTTGCACCCAGGCGGGGGGTGTCTCGGCGCGTTCTTCCGGTGATGTAAATAATTCTTCTTCCGACACACCTTGCTTGGCGGCCAGGCTTTCGAGCCATGCCATGGCGGCCGATTCGTCGGAAAGATCGAGCACTTCTCCACCTTCAGGTACGGTGCCTGGCGGGCTGAGCGCTTCCAGGAATCCGGTAACGCCACTCACTCCTTCACCGTCGGGTGGGGTGTTTACCAGCCATTCGGGTTCCTCACCGGTGGGAGCCGGTACTTCGGCGGTTTCTACAGCCTCCGGAGAAACTTCTTTCTGGGCTTCGAGCAGCCAATCGGGGAATCCATCTGCCGGCGCCGCCTCGGCCTGTGGCTCAGCTTCGGCTTCGAGCAACCACTCCGGCAGTGCTTCTGCGCCGGATGCGGTATCTTGTCCGGCTGCCGAAGCCTGCACCTGGAGCGTTTCTTGCTCGGTCGCAGCCAGCCAGCCGGGCAGCTCTTCTTCAGCCTTGGCCGGGCTTTCGCTTTGTGCTTCTTGGGCAGCGTCCCGTTCTACCCAGGCCGGGGCGACCTCGCTGCGTTCTTCCGGTGAGGTGAAGAGTTCATCCTCAGAGATGCCTTGCTTGGCTGCCAGGTTTTCCAGCCAGGCCATGGCAGCCAATTCGTCGCTCAAGTCCGGCACATCGGCCGTTGACATTTCGGACGCGGCCTCTGCGGGTCCTTCCGCCCCGGCTTCTTCCAGCCAATCGAGAGACTCTGGCAAAGATTCTGGCGGGGTGGCGGGAATGGCTTCCGCCGGTTCGCCGCTTTCGAGATTGGACAGCCAGTCCGGCAGCTCTTCGGTTGCCGCAACTGTGTCGCCGTTCGTTTCTGTGCCAGGCGCTTCCAATTCCTGTAGCCAGTCGATCGCTGCTTCCTCACCAGATGCGGCCGGTGATTCTTCTGTAGCGGCCGCCTGGGGGAATACTTCCTGCACGCTTTCGGGCGTTTGTTCCGCGGGGATGTTTTGAATTCCTTCCAGCCAGGCCAGCGCGGCGGAGTCTTCTTCGGTACTTGCAGGGGTGCTTTCGGGTTGAACCGTTGCTTCCGGTTGCATTTCCTTGAGCCAATCTGGAAGTTCGCTGGCCGGTTGGGCTGCTTCGAGTGTCGCTTGCTCTTTGTTACCTACCTCTTGCAGCCAGTCAGGAACCTCTTCCAGGCTGGCTTCGCCGGGCTGTACGGCCGGTTCTTCGAAGCCCATAACTGTGGCGCTTGCGGTTGCTTCTAGCTCTTCCTCGGCCGGCGTTGCTGCTTGCATCCAGGCAGGGATTTCATCGGTTGCCTCGAGCGCGGCTGGTGGGGCGGAGCCAGGGCCTTGCTCCGGTGCCAGGTCCTGGAGCCAATCGGGAACCTCACCAGCTTCGATGGGCGCAGGGCTGGGTGTTTGGGGTTCTGACGGCGCTAGGCCTTGCAGCCAGTCGGGTACTTCTCCGCCGGCGGCGGAGGATGCCCCCGCGGCTGGCGCCTCCTGACTTAAGCCATCCAGCCAGTTGGCCTCCGTATCACCGGGGCCGGCCTGGGATTCGGTCAGCCACGGAATAGATTCGTTGCGCTCCGGCAGGTCGTCGGGCGGCTGCTCCGCCTGTTCCAGGATTTCTTGCGGAGCCATCTCGCGCAGCCAGTCAGGCATTTCCCCTGCAACGGCTTCTCCGCTTGCGGGCGGTGCTTCATCTTCAATTTCAATGGGCGCGTCGTAATCTACCGGGCCTTCCTGAAACTCGCCTGTGGAGGGCGCCCAACCTGCCTCACGCATCCAGTCTGGGATTTCTTCCCCGCTCATTTCAACGCTTTCGCCGCCCTCCTCGGGCGTTTCTTCCCAGGTGAACGGGGCCGTCGATTCGGCGCTGAAGGATGTGTCGGAAGCGCTTTCTTCTTCACCGCCTTCCGTCAGCCACTCGGGCAGCGCTTCTTTGTCCTGGAAGGAAACGCCCAGGTTGCGCGCCCAGGTGGGTTGGCTGTCGTCGATCGATTGAGCGGTCTGGCCGACCTGCCAGACGAGCCGGTCGATCACGACGGCCTGGTCGGGGACGTTGTCTGCAGAAGGGGTCGCTACTTTCAGGTTGATGTAGTAAGGCTCCAGGGAGATCACGCGCTGGCGATAGGCCTCTGCGTCGCCGGCGCGGTCCGTGTCGGGCAAGATGCACGCTAAAATACGATTGGCCTCGAAACAGTAGGGCAGCTTTTTGAGCAGGGCGCTACAGGCTTCGACGGCTTCCACGCGTTGCCCGGCCTGAAAGTAGGCATTGGCCAAGAGCACTTGCAGATCGGGGCGCTGTGGGTCTTCCGCAAGCGCCGCGCGCAGCTCGGCGACGGCTTGCTGGTACAGGCCCCCTTTGATGTACATCCGCGCCAGGGCGCCACGCGTCAGACGCACTTTGGACGGTTCCAGCCCGTCGCGCCGGCCGTACAGGCGGCGTAACTCGCCCTGGATGGCGCTGTTGTAGGGTTGCACGTCGAAGGCGCGTTCCATGTGCCAGATGGCCGCATCCATATTGCCTTCGTCCTCGCGAATGATGCTCATGCCCACATGGGAGACAAAGTCTTCAGGCACCGAGGACAGCACGCGCTGGAAGACATCCGACGCTTCACCATAGCGCTGATTTTCGAGGAAAACTTTGCCCATCAGGCGATAAGTATCCAGGTATTTTGGAAAAGATTGCAAAATGTAACGGCAGTGGGCAAGCGCTTCTTCGCTTTGGTTGCTCTCAATGAGCCCCTCAACTTCACGATGGTATGCCCGCAATGCGATCTTGGCCATGGACATGCTCCCTGATTCGAGAAAATGGATTTACTACAAAACCATTCTAGCACAAGATCGTCAAAATAAAAACGCCGCTCAGCTCGATGCAGAACGGCGCTTTCGATGGGGACGACTTTTAATCTTACTGAATAGCTTCTACGGGCTTGTTGCTGCGCATAATCGCCCAGATGGTCGCAGCCAGCATAGCGATAGCGATGATTGCGATGACGTAGTTGGTATTACCGGCGGCGTCGCGCAATGGGTATTTCACGATGATGGGTGCAGCCAGCAAGGAGACCAGGTTGGCGACCTTGATCATCGGGTTGAGGGCCGGACCGGCGGTATCTTTCATCGGATCGCCCACGGTGTCACCCACGACGCTTGCTTTGTGGCGCTCGGAGCCTTTGCCGGTGTTCTTGGCCAGGTTGCGGGGTTCGTCTTCGATGGCCTTCTTGGCATTATCCCAGGCGCCGCCGGCATTCGAGAGGAACACGGCCAGCAGTTGACCGGAGAGGATGATGCCTGCCAGGAAGCCACCAAGGGCCTCGACCTGCAATACCAGGCCGACCAAAAGCGGCAGCAGCACCGAAATGGTTGCCAGCGGGATCAACTCTTTCTGCGCCGAGGCGGTGGAAATGCTGACGACACGCGAGTAGTCGGGCGTTCGGGTGCCTTCGAGAATGCCGGGGATTTTGAACTGGCGGCGGGTCTCTTCGACGATTTCAGCAGCTGCACGAGAGACGGCCCGAATGGAGAGTGAGGAGAACAACCAGGGCAGCGCACCACCCAGCAGCAAACCGACGAAAACATTGGTCTCGGAAACACGGATCGAACTCAAGACGGCCTGGCCCAACTGTTCCTGCACGCGGCCTACGTCGGTGATGTAGGATGCAAACAGGGAAACGGCTGCGATCACGGCCGAAGCGATTGCCACACCCTTGGTGATGGCCTTGGTGGTGTTGCCTACAGCGTCGAGGTCGGCCATGATCTGGCGGGCCTTCTTGGTTTCTTCGTCTTCCATATCGTGCCAGGCCATTTCGCCGATGCCGTTGGCGTTATCGGAGATCGGGCCAAAAGAGTCCATTGCCACGTTGTTCCCGGTGTGCGAGAGCATACCGATGCCGATCATGGCAATCGCGTACAAGATGTAGGTGGGGCCTTCGGCGCTGTAGAGCAGCATGCCGATGATGAAGCTGACGACGATCACGACCAGCGCCCACACGCTCGATTCCATACCGACCGAAAGGCCGGAAAGGATCGTCGTGGCCGGCCCGGTGTTGGTCGATTTGACGATTTCCTTGACCGGGGGTTTCTTGGTGGAGGTGAAGTACGAAGTCAACGGATTGAAGGCGACCGCCAGGCCGACGCCGACGGCGGTCAGTGCGGCCAGACGCCAGTCGTTCGCATAGAACTGCGCCAGGAAGAAGGAAATCACGACGGTGAAAATGCTGGAGACTTCGTAAGAGCGGAACATCGACTCTTCTGCATCGTGCGCCCGGCCGATGATCGGCAGGTCGAGTTTCTCCCAGATCGGCACGGTGAAGGTCCCGATGATGGAGGAAATCACACCAACGGCGCGGATGATCAGCGGGTAGACGATGTATTTCAGTTCACCGGTGGCGGCCACGAGCGCCAGACCGAGGATCAAGCCGGAGACGATGGTCACTTCGTACGATTCGAAGATGTCGGCGGCCATGCCGGCGCAGTCACCCACGTTGTCACCGACCAGGTCGGCGATCACGGCGGCGTTGCGGGGGTCGTCTTCGGGCACATCTTGTTCGACCTTACCCACCAGGTCGGCGCCTACGTCGGCCGCTTTGGTGTAGATACCACCGCCCACGCGCATGAATAGGGCCAGCAGCGTGCCGCCGAAGCCGAAGCCCAGCAGGGCGTCCGGTGCGGCTTTCCCGAAGATAATGAAGAGCACCGTGCCGCCCAACAGGCCGAGACCATCGGTGAGCATGCCTGTGATGGTGCCGGCGTAGTAGGCGATGGACAGGGCCTCGTTGAAGCCGCGGCGCGAAGCCGAGGCGACACGGATGTTTGCCTGCACGGCCATGCGCATGCCGTACTGGCCGACGATCAGCGAGAACGAAGCGCCCATGATGAAAGCGATGGTGCGGCCGATGGCGATCACCAGGCTGGTCCCTTGCTCGCCCAGGGCCTCAAACTCTTCACGCGCTTCCAGGCTTGGTGGGACGACGTAAACGCTCAAGAACATAACGACTGTTAGAATAACAATCAACGGCAAGATCGTCTTGAGCTGCTGGCTCAGGTATGAATCCGCGCCAATGCGGATAGCGTTCCAGACCTCTTGCATTTTCTTGGTGCCGGTGTCGTTTTTCAGCACCGTGCCGCGCAACCACCAGGCGTACACCAGGCTGAAGAACGCGGTGAGCAGAACGAAAACCATAGCGATCTGCTCGAAATTATTCAGGCCATGCCTGCTGCCGAGAAGAAAAATATCCATACTGTTTACCTCCGAGGTGATGTGGAATTAAAATACCGGGTGTTCAGACGTGGAATGAATCCAGCCCTGAACACCCGGATGGTGGACAAGATATGGTGGATGTGTTTTTGAAACGGGGAGGAGGGCCAGGGACACACAAGGCTCTATTCTACCACGGCTTACTTGATCAGCAAAGAATTTGCACGAAATCATTGTCGATTTAGGTTAGATTGCAATGGATTATGATAAATCTTGTCTACTTTAGCGCTAACGTAGGCCGATTCCAGGCTTGTTTTTTTCGAGATTAGCATTCGATTAATCTTTCGATACCTACTTGACTTTGTCTTCCGCTTTCTGTATATTCTTACACGGGTCTTCCACAGAGGTGAAGCAAAAGCGATGCAGTTGGCCTGAAGGCACCGCTCCACAACATACGGCATCCGGGTGGAGGAGGTGCTTTTTGTGCGTTTTTTTGGGTAATATGGTGCCCGAATGCTGTGCCCGGTGGTGAAAACCCCGAAAATTTCCAAAAGACACACTGTATAAAGTCATGCAAATACCCGACGATTGTCAGGAGAGATTTATGATTCGTGTTGAAGCCTTAACCAAAGAATATGGCGCCAGAAGGGCGATCGACAACCTTGCCTTTGGTGCTGAACGTGGTGAAGTCCTGGGCTTTTTGGGCCCGAATGGGGCCGGGAAGACGACCACCATGCGCATCCTTTCCGGTTATATGCCGCCCACTTCAGGAACGGCACAAATCGCCGGTTTCGATGTGATGGCGCAGTCGCTGGAAGTGCGCCGCCGGGTGGGGTACTTGCCCGAGACGGTGCCGCTCTACAACGATATGACCGTGTACGAATATCTCAAGTACATGGGCGATTTGCGCCATCTGCCCAAGGTGGACGAGCGTGTCGATGAAGTCCTGGAGGAAGTCCACATGTTGGACCGCGCCGATGGGTATATCGCCAACCTGTCGAAAGGGATGCGCCAACGCATCGGCCTGGCGCAGGCCTTGCTGCACAAGCCCGAGGTGCTCATCCTCGACGAACCGACCATCGGTCTCGATCCGGCCCAGATCATCGACGTGCGCAATTTGATTCGCCAGATCGGTGAAGAGCGAACCGTCCTGCTCTCGACGCACATCCTTTCTGAAGTGCAGCAGCTATGCGATCGCGTCATCATCATCAATCGCGGCCGCATTGTGGCAGAGGATACCCCGGCACACTTGCAAGAGCGCCTCACAGGGGTTCAGCGGGTTTCTCTGCGCGTTGCCGGCGATGCCGATGGCCTGGAAGCGCTGGTCAGTTCGGTGCCGGGTGTCTTGCGTGTGCAGCAGAATGCTGACAACAACCTGTCCTTTGAATCCCAACCCGGCCAGGACGTTCGCCCGGATGTGGCGCGTGCTATTGTGAATGGCGGCTACGGCCTGTTGGAGATGCGCCCGGTCGGGCTTAGCCTTGAAGATATCTTTATGGAACTGACGCGTGAAGACCCGAATATGCCCGAAATCGACGAGACACTTGCAGAACCGGCGGAGTCTTCGGACGCATCGGAAGACGTTTTGCAGCCAGAGGAGTGAGAAGCGCCATGAGAAACATTTGGACGATTGCCAAACGAGAGTATAAATTGTATTTCAATGGGCCGGTCGCCTATGCGGTGGCTTTCCTGTTCTTCTTAATCCTGGGGATCACCTTTTTCCAAAGCCTGCGCGATGCCTTGCAATCAGCCTTGTTCCAGCAGCCTTACACACCCACCATTCAAGTGATCACGGGGGGCGTGATGGTGTTCATCCTGATTTTTACCACGCCGGCGATCACCATGCGCTTGTTGGCTGAAGAGCAGCGCTCCGGTACGATGGAACTGCTTTTGACCGCGCCGGTGCGCGATTGGGAGCTTGTTTTAGGCAAGTGGCTGGGTGGTGTGCTCTTTATGCTGACACTGATCCTGACGACGTTGATCTATGCCGTCGTCTTGAACTGGCTGGTCGAGCCGGGGATCGACCAGGGCCTGCTGATTTCCGGCTACCTTGGCCTGAGCCTGATGACGATGAGCCTGATTTCCATCGGTGTCGCGGTTTCTGCCTTCTTCAGCAACCAGATTGCCGCTTTCTTTGCCAGCCTGGTGATCGTGCTGGCGCTCTGGCTGACGCAGGCCGCTTCGAGTACGACCGGCACGACGGTTGGTGAAGTTGTCAAGTACTTCAACTTTATCGAGCACTATATCGGCTTTTTCAATGGCGTCATCGACTTGCGTGATGTCGTATATTACTTAAGCTTTACGGCCGTGGGGCTGTTTGTCGGCAACATGGCGGTTGAAATGAGGAGGTGGCGATGAAATCCGAGTGGCGTCGTTTTGCCCCGTTGGGGCTGCTGGTTGCCGGGAGCGCCGCGGTGACGGCCTTTGTTCTCTATGTGGTTTACCGTAACCTGACCGGTTTGCCCTTTTTGATCAGCGCGGGTGTGGCGTTGATTGGGCTGGCGGTGTTTGCTTTGCTGGACCCCGAGCGCGTGCGCGTGATCATCACCGGCCGCCAGGCGCGTTATGGCAGCACGGTTTTCGTGCAGGCGGTGGCTTTTATCGGTATCGTGGTCGTTGTCAACATCCTCGTTTTCAAGCTCGCCAACCTGTATCCAGAAAAGACCAAGGTGGATTTGACGGAGACGAAGTCGAACACGCTGGCGCCCGAGACGATCGATACGCTGGCAGGGCTGCCGGAACCGGTGAAAGCGTTGGGTTTCTATTCCCAACAATCTGCCGGTGGGCGTGAAAACGCGGATGCTTTGTTGCGCCGCTATGTCGAGAACAGCAAGGGCTTGTTCACGTACGAATTCCTCGATCCCGATACCAACCTGCAAGCGGTGAAGGATGCCGGGATTCCGCAGGGTAAAGACGGTGTCATTTCCTTGCAAATGGGAACGCGGCGTGAAATAGTGGATTACGCCAGCGAGCAGGCCTTGACCTCTGCATTAGTCAAGTTAATGGCCGGCGAGCAGCGCGTGGTCTATTTTCTAACCGGGCACGGTGAGCACAATCCCGAAGACAGCGGAGACGTTGCCTACTCCGATGCCAAAAGCGCTTTGGAGAACAAAAACTACATCGTCAAAGTTCTCAACTTGCGTACCGACACGGCTATTCCCGAAGATGCGGCCGCCATCGTGGTCGGTGGGCCTGTTAAGCCGCTGGCAGATCAGGAAGTCCAAATGCTCTCAGACTACGTGGCACGCGGCGGCGCTTTGCTCGTTTTGCAGGACCCGTTGATCCAGACCGAGTTCGGCGATGCCGCCGACCCCCTGGGCGCTTACCTCAGCCAGACGTGGGGGATTACATATGGAAACGACTTCGTGGTCCAGGTGGCAACGAATCAGGCCTCGCCATACGTGACGGGTGTCGAACTGGCCTCTCATGCCATCGTTTCGACGGCGTTGGTAAACAACCCCCCGTTTTTCGTTGCCGCACAGTCGATCCAGGCCAGTGAGGCTTTTTCGAACGTTGTTACAACGGAGTTGGTCAAGTCGACGCCGTTCTACGATAACTGTTATCCGTCTTGCTCCTGGTCCTCGACGGATCCCGAGAATATTTCTGCCTGGTTGAGCGGCGGCGCCGGTGGCCCGTCGAACCCGACGCCGGAGGATCTGCTTGGCCCGGTGACCGTCGGCGTTTCGGCGCAGATGAATGGCAGTGAAGCTCGCCTGGTGGTTTTTGGCGATTCTGATTTCGCCGTCAACGCTTTCTTCAACTCCTATGGAAACAGCGATCTGTTCGTCAATTCGGTCGATTGGGCCGTCGGCCAGGAAGACCTGATTTCGCTGACACCCAAAGACACCGTCACCCGTACACTCAATGTCCAGCCGCAAAACCTCGCCGTGGTGAATAATGGGCTGTTTTTGGGCCTGGTGGTTGGTCTGCCTGGCCTGGTGCTGCTGGCCGGTGTGGCGAACTGGCTTATCCGTCGCCGTAGAGGTTGATATGCAGAAGCGCTTGACGTGGATTTTGGTTTTGGCCTTTTTGGCGCTGCTGGCGCTTCTCTTGTGGATGCCTCGTTGGCAGGAGGCCCTGGTCGAACCGACCGAAACACCAACGCCTTCCGCTGCCCTTCTATTCGATGTAACGCCGGAGCAGATCGTCGGCATGCGTATTGTGTCAGCCGAAGGGAAAGCGTTTGAAGTCGAGCGCGACGAAAGTGGCAGTTGGATAGCGCCTGGCATGGCGGCGATTGACAGTACCGCCATCGATAGCTCGATCGACCAGTTTGTTGGCACGCAGGTGTTGAACGAACTTGCCGAGCCATCGGACCTGTCGCTCTATGGGCTTTCCTATCCGGTCGGTTACGTCCTCACGATTCGCTTTTTGGATGGCTCAACGCATATACTCGCCCATGGCGATGTTACACCCACCGGGCAGGGGTATTATGCCTTGATAGATAACACGCGGTTGGTGATACTTTCGAAGTATAGCCTGGGCAGGCTGCTGGATTTCGTTGACAATCCTCCCGTCTTGGCCACCCCAACAACCGTCCCTGCGGCTGTTCCAACAACTGCTCCGTAAGCTTCCGGACTGAAGTTCGTTGTCGATTTTGGTTGGCAGGGGAGTCCCGATTTGGAGCGCCCAAGCGTTGCTTGCAAACGCTGGTTGTTCCAAATCGGGAATTCATTTTGATGGCGGTCTGCGCGCCAGGATGCAATTTTCTTTTGCATTTTTTGTGCACTTTGCAAGGAATTGGGTATTGATTTCCGGCAAAAAAAGATGTATTCTGAATGGGAAATTGCGACGGTAAATGCTTTGCAAAAAAAATGGTATGACTTTTTACATGGGATTTTCCCATGATGTAGATTTGGAGAGACTATGATTGATGATGATCTGTTGAAAACACTTGAGGCCAACGAGGGCAACGAGGATGAAAATCCTTCGGTCGTGGCTCGTTTGGTGGAAATGGGACGGCAAAAGTCTTATGTGACGATTGATGATATTCTTAACTTCTTTCCTGATGCCGAACATGATGTGGATCAGCTCGAAGAAACTTTTGCCGCTTTGCTTAGTGCGGGTGTTGCCTATGTAGACGAAGCCCCGGTTGCGGGTCCAACAGAAGATGAACTTGTCGCAAAGGAAGTTGTTGAGATTGTAGATGAGACGGTTCGCCTTCCGACGACGGATGACAACTATCTGGCAAATATCGATACGGACGATACGATAGGCCTTTATTTAAAAGAAGTGGGCCGCGTGCCCTTGCTGACGGCCGAGGAAGAGGTCGAATTGGCACAGCGCATCGAGTGCGGCCGGTTGGCGCGCGAAGAACTTGCCAAGGGTAACGTAACCCCCAATCGGCGGCAGGAGCTTCAGTATCTCATCGAAGACGGTTGGGCCGCCCGTGAACACCTGATTACGGCCAACTCGCGTCTGGTTATCAGCGTGGCCAAGAAATATATGGGGCGCGGTGTTCCTTTCCTTGACCTGATTCAAGAAGGGAATATCGGCCTGATCCGGGCTGCCAAAAAGTTCGACTATCATCGCGGCCACAAGTTCAGCACCTATGCAACCTGGTGGATACGCCAGGCAGTGACGCGTGCGATCGCTGACCAGGGACGCACGATCCGCGTTCCGGTCCACATGGGCGACCAGATTAATAAGCTTTTGCGGGTCCAGCACCAACTCACCCAGCGCCTGGGACGCGACCCATCGGTCGAGGAACTGGCCGGGGCCTTGGAAGTAACCCCGCAGAAGGTCGAAAACATGATTCAGGTCGCCCGGCGCCCTTTGTCGCTGGAAACACCTACGGACGATGAAGAAGATTCCGTCTTGGGCGACTTTATCCAGGACGAGGAAGTTCCCGCCCCCGACGAAACGGCGACCTACAACTTGTTGCGCGAGCACCTGGAAGGCGTTTTAAACGGCCTGCCGCCGCGCGAAGTGCGTATTCTACAACTGCGTTATGGCTTGCTTGATGGGCAGGCTTATACGCTGGAGGAAGTCGGCCGCAAAATGGGCGTGACGCGTGAACGCGTTCGCCAGATCGAGGCGCAAGCTTTGAGCCGTTTACGCCATCCGGCCATCCGGCGCAAACTGCGTGAGTACCTTGGGTGATTGACGGTTGGCAAGAAGACCTGGCTTTTTGGTGAAGTCAGGTCTTTTCACTTAACGAGAAAAAGATGCTTCCCCGTCGCAACTCGCTGTACGTGCTCTTGTTTCTGGCCTCGCTGGTCTTACTGGTCGAAGCCGTCTGGTTGGTGCCTGTGGTCCTACAGCGTTGGCATCCGTATGATTATGGCCTGTATGTGGAGATGGGCCAACAACAGTTGCAAGGGGAAAACCCGTACGGGATGTCCCATTACTGGCCTCTGTATACGATCTTTTGGGTTTTTCGTCCCCTGGCGCTTTTGCCCGACTGGTTCGTTCTCGTTTGGGTGTTGGTTCCGCTGGCTTCACTTTTGTCAATTCACCGGATGAACGGGTTGATCCTGCTCTTTTACACGCCGTTGTGGATGGTGATTGCCGATGGCTTGATCGATGGCGTCTTACTGCTGCCTGCTTACTGGCTTTTGCAAGACACGGTGGCGTGGGCCGGCGTGGGAGCCGTGCTTTTGTTGACAAAGCCGCAGCTCGCTATCCTGGCCGTTGCCGGGCGCTTTTTGGATTGGCTAAAGAAGCGCAGTAAGGCCACATGGCGGCAAATCGGGGCCTTTTCGATCGCGCTGGTGATCCTTGTCCTGCCTTCTTTCCTTATCTGGCCTGCCTGGCCCCGGGCGTGGCTTGCGGTTTTGCCGATGCGGGCAGCAGAGACGACGACGATTTTGCCGCGTATGGCCGGCTCTGTGTGGTCATGGTGGGCTTTGGGCTTGCCCGGAAAGCTGATAGCGCTTTTTCTGATCGCCGCTGCACTCGGGCTGTTTGCACGTGCCTGGCGTAGTGGCAATGGTATTGTGGCTTTGCTCTTGATGGGTTTGTTTTTGACGCCCTTCTTGTTCGCCTCGAATCTGTTCATTGCGTGCGCAGCGTTGCGGGCAAGGCGGCAAATTGAACTCGTCACCGCACTTTCCTTGTTCGCCTGGCTGGTCGATCGTTGGGCCAATCCTTTTGCGGGGGTGTTCGCTTTTATTCCGCTGCTCGTCTTGTGGTTCTACCGGCGTCCGGCTAAGGAGATGTGAGCGGGCGAAGTTCGCCCACCCCGCTTTCTTGAGAAGTTGGCGATTAAGCCTTTTGTGAGTTGACAACCGGAGGGGGCTTGGGGATAATCATCCCATGGCTTTTTTGCGTCGCTTCGATGTTTTGATTGCTATCATTCTTTTGGTTTCGATCTTCGCTATGGCGAGCCAGCCGGCGTTGGACCCGGATATGTGGTGGCACCTGCGAGCGGGGGATGAAATCTGGCATCGTGGGGAGATCCTGACCCGGGATGTGTTCTCTTCTACGCGTGCCGGCATGCCCTGGGTGAATGTTTTTTGGTTGTCCGATCTGTTAATGTATGCCGTGTTCTCGTTTGGGGGTTCCCTGGCCCTGGCCGTTTGGGTGGCGGTGACGATCACATTCACGATGGCGGTGGTTTACTTCCATATCCCAGGCTCGCCCTTTTTGCGGGCTTTTTTGGTCGTGCTGGCGTCTGCCGTGGCTGCACCCACCTGGACGGTGCGGCCGCAAATCGTTTCATTTCTCCTGCTTGCCGTTCTGGATGCCTGGCTGGATGCCTATAAGGCCGGACGTTTTCGGCGTTTGTGGCTTTTGCCTGTGTTGTTCGCTTTGTGGATCAATTTGCACGGTGGCGTTATTTGGGGATGGCTGTTGTTGACGGCTGTTATCGTAGGCGAGGCGCTCAATCACTTTCTGGCTTTGCCGCAGGAACGACGTATGTCATGGAAAGGGTGGCGCAGCCTGGTTTTGTGGTCGCTGTTAACGGTGCCGGCTGTCCTGCTTAATCCCTCAGGATTTGCCGCCTGGACCCTGCCATTCCAGCAGGTTTCGGTCTCGCTGGAACTCATTCACGAGTGGTTTTCACCCAATTTTCATAACCTGGCGTTTCATCCGTTGTTATGGATGCTTTTTGCCTTGCTGGGGGCGTTGGGCTTTTCTGGGCGGTCGCTCGACGGGGGGGACTTTTTAAAAGCTGCCGGTTTTGCTTACCTGGCATTTTATGCCCAGCGGAATTTGGGCCCTTTTGCTATCGTCGCAGCGCCGGTTTTGGCGCGCTATTTGTCGGCCGCCATCGATGCCTGGCTGGCACGGCGCGTCGCAGGTGGTTCACGTGTGAGGCGGCTGAATACCAGCCAACCGCTGGAAAATCACCTGGCGGGGATTCTGAATGCATTCATCATCTTCCTGTTGGCGGCTGCCGCCTTGCTTCGCTTGTGGGCGGTGGCGTCACCGGACGTTTCAAGAACGCGGCTGGCAGAAGCTTATCCGCAGCAGGCGGTCGCGTGGATCCGCTCTGCCAACCCGCGCGGCGAAATCTTCAATGCCTACAATTGGGGTGGATACCTGACCTGGGCGCTGCGCGAGTATCCGGTTTTTATCGATGGGCGCGCCGACCTGTATGGCGAAGAGATTATCGCCGAGTGGTTTGCCGTTGTAAACGCCTCCCCTGGCTGGCAAAACCTCCTTGCAGGCCGGGGCGTCAATTTGATCCTTTTGGAACCCTGGCAACCTGTCGTTGCCCAACTGCCGGCTAACGGTTGGCAGTTGCTATATGAAGATGATTTGGCCGTTATCTATGGGCGATAAATATATGCAGATCCCTACCGATGATCCGCAGGCGGCGCTACTGTTCTGTCGGCAGCTGCACCGTTTTCTGCAGGATGCTGTGGATGATTTGTCCGTTGCGCATTCTCTTGCCCCCGAACTATCGATCGTTATCCCAATCTTCAACGAACAGGAAAATATCCCTGTGCTTTACGAGCGCCTGGTTGCTGTGCTGTGCGAGGAGGTATTCGAGGTGGTTTTTGTCGATGATGGCAGCCGGGATGACAGCCTGGATATCTTGCAAGCCCTGGCGCAAAAAGATAGCCGGATCACTGTGGTGGCATTGGCGCGCAACTTTGGACACCAGGTGGCGATCAGCGCCGGTTTGGACTTTGCCCGCGGGAAAGCGGTCATCGTGATGGATGCCGATCTACAGGACCCGCCGGAAGTGCTGCCGCAATTTATTTCGAAATGGCATGAAGGGCACGATGTCGTGTATGCTGTTCGAGAAAAGCGCAAGGAGCATTGGGCCAAGCGGGCGATGTACAAGTTTTTCTATCGTCTCCTCCAGCGTGTCGCCAATATCGAGATTCCCCTGGACGCTGGCGATTTTTGTATCATGGATCGGCGCGTCGTCGATTTGTTGGTAGGAATGCCCGAACGTAACCGTTTCGTACGCGGCATCCGTAGTTGGGTCGGGTTGGATCAGGTTGGCCTGGCCTACGAACGCCAGGCGCGCTACGCCGGCGAGCCGAAGTATACGTTTCGTCGGTTGATCTATTTGGCGTTGGATGGCTTGATCTCGTTCAGTTATTTGCCGTTGCGGATGATCTCGGTGTTAGGATTTGTGATTTCGGCCGTCTCGCTGATCCTGGCGATCGTCTATATCATCCAAAAGCTGACCGTCGGATTGAATCCTCCCGGATTCGCTACCCTGATCGTCTCTGTTCTGTTCTTTTCCGGCATCCAGTTGATGACGATCGGTGTCATAGGAGAATATGTTGGCCGAATATTCGATGAGGTGAAACACCGCCCACTCTATGTCGTTCAACGCATCATAAAGGGAAACGCCCGATGAGAATCTTGATGCTCGATAATGAGCTTCCGCCTTTAGGAGGGGGGATGGGAACGGCAAATCTGGCGCTGTTGCAGTGTTTTGCCGGCCTGCCAGACATGGAAATCGATGTCGTCACTTCTGCTATGGGCGGAAATCGTCAGTTCGAACAGTTTTCGCAGTCGATCCGGATTTTCAAGGTGCCGGTTTGGAATCGAAACATTCATCATTCGACGAATCGTGAACTGATCCTGTACGCCGTGCAGGCTTTTTTTGTCGCCTGGCACTTGAGCAGGCAAAAACGTTATGACTTTTGTTTTGCCTGGAGCGCGGTGCCCGCCGGTGCTGTTGCCCTGGCCTTACGCTATGTAGTGCGCTTGTCCTATATGGTGTGGGTTAGTGGGCCTGATATCCCTGGTTTCGAGCAACGTTATGCCCGCTTGCACCGTTTTTTGCGCCCGCTTTTGTTACGGGTGTGGAAAGGTGCACAACCCTTGATTGCCAAGTGCCCGGAGGAAGTGGGTTTAATTCACAAGGTCCAACCTGGACAGAAGGTTATCATCATCCCCAATGGTGTCGATCTTGAGAATTCTCCCGTGGGCAGCCCCGGCACGGTAGTGCGCCCGTTGCAAATTGTTTGCGTTGCGCGTCTGATCGAACGCAAGGGCCAGCATCATTTGATCCAGGCTGTCAAACAGCTCTTGGATGAAGGTCTTGAAGTGGAAGTCAAACTGCTGGGGACCGGCGATTCGCTGGCAGCCTATCAGCAGTTGGCCGCAGCCTTAGGGCTTCAGGCCCATGTTCGATTTCTTGGCTATGTTTCACGCGAAGATGTCCGGAAGTACTGCGCGGATGCCGATGTTTTCGTTCTGCCCTCCTTCTATGAGGGCATGAGCCTGGCTGCGTTGGAAGCGATGGGCGTCGGCTTACCCTTGGTGTTGACGCGCACTGGCGGCACCGAAGAACTGGTGGCGGAAGGGGTCAACGGCTTGACTTTCGATTGGGCTGACGTGCAGCAACTCGCCGCACACTTGTCTTTGCTGGCGAAAGACCGGCGTTTGGTGCAGCGCATGGGCCAGGCATCACGCCAACGTGCCGCGCGGTATGCCTGGCCGGCGATTGCGAAGGAGTACCTGGCGTTGTTCGAGCGGACGCGTGAAAACGGCAAACGGTAAGGGAGTCGTAAAGTGACTGAAGTTGACTACGAACAAATCTGGCATCGTGTTTGGGGCGACATGCAAAAATATGGACCTGTGCACCGCCATCATCGCCGCATTTTCGGCGAGATGATTGCCCAGATTCCAAGGCCTGAAATCGACACCATTGCCGATTTTGGCTGTGGGGAAGGATCGAACCTGCGTTACCTGAAACATAGCTTTCCGCAGGCCAAGTTGTTTGGCTTCGATATTTCCCAGGCCGCTTTGGATCAGGCAAAAAAGCTTGTCGATGCCGAGCTGCGGTTGCTTGACATCCAAAAAGAAGCGCCAACACAGCGTTTTGACTTTACGCTGAGTTCGGATGTGATCGAACATCTCGAAGACGATGCGGCTGCCCTTCGGCATATCTGCCAGGCCACGAAGCAGTACACCTTGATTGCTACCGTTCAGGGCCGTATGCGGGAGTTTGAAAAAAACATCGGCCACGTCCGCAGCTACGCGTACGGCGAACTGCAACAGAAAATGGAAAGCGCCGGGTTTCAAGTACTCCGGGTCGTTTCCTGGGGGTTTCCGTTTTACTCGCCGCTTTACCGCGATCTGTTCAACCGCGTCTCTGCGGCCGAAGAAGCCAGTCATGGCCGTTACGGTTGGGGGAAGCGCCTCTTATGCGAGCTGTTATATGCCGTATTTTCGTTGAACCGCTCTGATCGGGGCGATATCGTTTTTGTGTTGGCCAGGCCATCGTTGTCGAAAGGTTCCTGATGCCTGCGCCGCGGTCAGATTACTTACGTTTCTTTTGGCAACTGGTGTCGGGCTGGCGTAACCGGCATGAAGCGATGATCGCTGCCTGGCGCAAGCAAGATTTAGAAGGCTGTTTGGATGGGAACGCAACGCCCACTGTGCTTGATTTGGCCAATGGCCGCCTGCACCCGCAAAGCATGTTGCTTGATCTCGCAGGGCATCGTGTTTATGGCATAGACCTGGCAAACCTTCCGGCATCGGGTTGGGTAGATCGCTTGTACGGCCTGGCGCGCTGGTTCTACGCACGGCGCGTTTATCCAGAAGGTGGCGAGCCCCGCTACCATCTGGTATGCGGTGACGTGGCGCAGATGCCTTTTCGGTGCTGTTATTTCGATCTGGTCAGTTCGGTGGCTGCCTTTGAGCACTTCCTGGATGTTCCCGCCGTGATTGCTGAACTGGCACGAGTTCTCAAACCGGCTGGTATGGTGTGGATCGTGATCCACCCTTTTACGGCGCCATCGGGCGGGCACAACGTTAAGTTAATGGAAATCCCTTTGCAAACGCTTCCGAAAGGTGTCGCGCCTTGGGATCATTTGCGGCAGCGCCGTTTGCCTTTTCACGTGCCGCTGAATGAATGGCGTATTCAGCAGTATCTGGAAGCGTTTTCCGGGCACTTCGATATTCTCAAACACGGTTGTGCGCTGCGTGAGGGCCAACACCTTCTCACAGCCAAGATTGCAGCAGAACTTTCTGCCTACACACGTGAAGAATTAACGTGTCTGGCTTATACGATCGTGGCTCGAAAAAAGCCGTCGAGATAAGGAACGGGAAGGAAATATGCGAAAAGGTTGGTGGTTCGCACTGGTGGCAGGCATTTTGTTGTTCCTTCATCTGGTAAATCTTTCCTTGGTGCCGGATTTCTGGTGGGATGAAGGTTGGACGGTCAATGTGGCCCGTAATTGGGTGGAGCGAGGCGTTTATGGGCAGATGCTAAACGGTGAACTGCGTCCGCCGGGCTTGTCGGCGTCTTTTGTCAACGTGATTCCGATTGCTGTGAGCTTTCGTCTGCTTGGAATAGGGCTGTGGCAGGCGCGCCTGGTAACGGTCTTGTTTTCTTTCCTGGCGCTGCTGATGCTCTTTTTACTTACCAAGCGCCTGTACAATTCTACGGTTGGCTGGGGGGCCTTGTTTGTCGTTATCCTGATGACTCCGCACATGGCCACCAACCCCGTTTATATGGGACGGCAAGTGATGGCTGAAATGCCGTTGATGTTTTATCTGCTGTTGGGCTACTACGCCTTTAGCCGGGTGTCCGAGCGGCCCGGGTGGGGGCTGCTGATGGTTTTTTCCTGGGGCGTAGCCCTGGATTGCAAGTTGCAGCCTTTGCCTTTTTGGTTGGTATCCCTGCTGTTACCGCTTGTTCTTTTGCTCTGGCGGCGTGAGCGGCGCCTGGCGGCCTGGCTTGCGCTCGGGTTGATCGGCTCGTGGGTGTTTTCGTTGGCGTTATCTTGGTTGTGGGAGTCGGCCATGCAGCACATCATACCATCGGGTGATTTGCTTTCGGGTCTATTGCGCGTGCTGGTCTTTACGATGGATGCCTCCGCTCGCCAGTTAGCTTTTTGGATCTTCCTGCTGTCGGGATTGCCTGTTTTTTCGGGATTGTTCTATGGCATCCAAAGCTGGTGGAAGCAGCAAGTGCACCAGGCGTCTACCGTGCCTGCCTTCCAAACGACTTCGAGGGAGATTGCGCCGGTTATGCTGTGGATATTTTCGGCCTCTTGGATGGCCTGGTATGTGCTCTTTTCGATCGGTTGGGCGCGTTACTTGATGCCGGCTTTGTTTTTCGGCAGTCCGTTTCTGGCCGCTGCGCTTTACGATTGGTTGGATGGCTATCGCCTGGGTTCGGCGCTACAAAAGGCCGGCGCCGCGCTGCGTGCTTTCCGGCTCAACGGGAAGTTTTGGCTGACTCTGTGGGCTTTGTTGAGTGTCGTTTTGATGGTTTATCTCACCCTAAGCCAGTTCATGCAAAATTACGACCCCGAAAAAGGCCGCGCTGTTTTTCGCGTGGCCAGGTTCGTCGGAGACAACACCCCGCCGGATGCTTTGATTGAAACCTACGACTCGGAATTGCTTTTTCTGATCGATCGCCGTTTCCATTACCCTCCTGATGACACCAACCTTGCTATGATCGCGATGGATGCCGACCCCGACCTGCGCATTCGCTACGATCCCTTGGTAGCCGATCCGGATTACATCATTGTCGGCCGTTTCAGCCGGGCGGCGAAGCTCTATCAGGATGTCGTAGCCGGCGATCGATTCCGCTTGATTTATGAAGATGGTGCGTATGAGGTATACGAAGCCCGTTAACCATCCTGGTTGGCCGCAACTCACTCACGGCCAGGTGTTGCCATCCCACGACGAAAGAGACTTTCTTTGCACTGCATAACGAGATGAGACCCTCCAAGGTAGATGAAGCCGCCCTTTACCAACACCCAGCCTACCGGATCGGCCGGGTGGCGATCCTGGTCGCGCTGGTTACGGCGACGTTTTGGCAGTACGTTTATGGTTTTTATGGAAACGAGCAGGTTGCGCAGGCGTTGGAGCGGGTGGTCCAGGGAATCGGTAACAAGCCCTACATTTATCGTTGCCTGGTACCATTTGGGGTGCGCTTGCTGATGTGGCTTAAACCGTTGCGGATCGACGTTTATGTCGTTTTGGTCATGTACCTGGCGGCCTTGGGAATGCTTTTTTCGTTTCAATATCTCTACCACACGTTTTGGAAAGGTTCCGTATTTGCCGACCTGGCGATTTTGCTGGGGATTTCGTTGATGTTTTTGCTGATTTACAAGGAAAAGAAGATTTACGATTTGGCCGCGATGTTTCTATTTACCGCCAGTCTGGGGTTGATGGCACGCGGTAAATTCGTCACCCTGGCCGTGCTTTATCCGTTTGCTTGCCTTGCTAAGGAAACGGCGATCTTCCTGATCCCAATTTTTTTCCTGTATTTCTGGGCCAGGTTACCGCGCTTCCGTTGGACGGTTATCCTGGCGTATCAGTTGCTATGCTATGGGCTTGTTCGCCTGTTTTTGATGTGGTACTTTCGCGCCAATCCGGGCGAGATGTTCAATTTTTACTGGCGCTGGCACATCGAAGGATATGCGGCTCAGCCGGGATTGGTGTTGCTTTACCTGGTTGGGGGTGGGGTGGTGATGTATTGGGTGTGGAAAAATTGGGCGAAAAAGCCTCGATTTTTGCGCCTTACCGCAAGTATTATGTTCCCATCACTGATTGTGTTATATTTCGTCTCCGGGATGCCTTTCGAGATTCGGGTGTTTGCCGAAGCCTACCCGGTGGTGTACCTACTGGCGGTTTATGGCCTGGTGACGAAAGTCGGCTACACCCCCGATCCGTTTGTGGCATCCAATCTGGCGCTTTAGAAAAGGAACCAACCTTGTGTCTCGTCGAACCCTGTGGTTGATATTAGCCGGGATTTTGTTCGTCCCTACCTTGTTGGCAGGCCTGGTCTGGCTAAACTTGCGCCTGGTGGCGCTGAATCCCCAGGATGCCAATTTCATTGTCTACTGGACCCGCACGCGGGAACTGTTTTTTCACAACCATAGCCCATATACGCCCGAAACGATGGTACAACTTCAAAGTGAGGTGTACGGGCGCCCTGCCCGGCCGGGCGAATACGCGTTTGCATCGACCTACCCGCTTTACACCACCGTCTTGTTTGCGCCTTTTGCCCTGGTCGACGACTATAACCTGGCGCGGGCGATCTGGCTGGCGGTATCGGCGCTGGTTGCGCTGGCGTGCGTTTTTCTGGCTGTTCACCTGGTGGCTTGGCGCCCACCGCTGTGGCTGTTGGTGCTGTTTGCATTCTTTACCGTGATTTGGGTGCACGGTTTTCTACCCTTGTTGAGCGGCAACGTTGTATTGTGGGCTTTTTTCTTTTTACTTCTGTCTCTGGCTGCCGTTCGGGCCGAACGTTATGAGTTTGCCGGGTTTTTCCTGGCCTGGGTTACGGTACAGGCGCTGCCATTTTTGCTTGTGGGTGTGTTTATTCTGTTATGGAGTATCTCCAGGCGGAAGTGGGTTTTACCCGTATTCTGGCTTGGGATGGTGGCTTTGTTAACCACCGTTGGCATGTTTTTCCAACCGGGATGGCCGGTCGATTTTTTGCGCATGGCGCTGCATTATTCACCGTATCCGCCGCCGGATACACTTGGCGAAACGCTGGCGCTTTGGTGGCCGGGAGTGGGCAGACAGGTCGGCTGGGTCATGACGGCATTGATTGCCCTGGTCTTGTTGGTGGAGTGGTGGTCGGCGCTGCGTAAAGATTTTCGCTGGTTCTTGTGGGCCTGCTGCCTGACGTTGGTGCTTAACCAGTGGGCCGGCATTCCGACTTCGCCGGAGGCCTTTGTCAGCTTATCCCTGCCGTTGATGCTGGTTTTTGCCACCTGGAATGAGCGTAACCCACTGGGCGGGCGCGTCTTGGCAATCGTTACGCTGCTGATCCTGTCAGGCGGGTTGTGGCCGATCTTTTGGGCTGGGCGGCCAGCGTACCCATGGCCCCAGATACCGCCCGCGTTGTTCGTGCCGGTACCGCTGCTGTTGTTCGTTCTGCTCTATTGGGTGCGCTGGTGGGCCGTGAAGCCACGCATTGCCTATGGAACGACCCTCTCTCACACAGGAGTTTCACCATGAACGTTTATCTCGGGCTATTTTTCATCGCGCTCTCTGCATTCTCTTTGGAAATCACCCTGGTGCGCATATTGAGCGTTACATCCTGGTACTACCTGGCCTTCTTTTCTATCTCGACGGCAATGCTTGGGATGACCGCTGGCGCAACCAATGTTTTTCTCAACCCGCAGAAATTTGATGCCGAGAACCTGGCAAAGTCTTTGTGGAATTTGTGTATCTACTTTGCCATTAGTATGTCGGCGAGCCTCCTTGTGCTTTGCCTCATTCCTTTGGCGCTTCGGCCGAATGCGATGAGCCTGTTTGCGGTTCTGATAACGACGATTGCCTGTGCGGTGCCTTTCTATTTTTCAGGATCGATCATTTCAGCCGTGATGACGAAGCACGATCTTCCAATGGGGAAACTCTATGCGAGCGACCTTATCGGCGCATCTGTCGGATGCCTGTCTGTCCTCGGCGGTATGGAGTTACTCGATGCGCCCAGTCTCGTTCTGTTTTACAGCGGTGTAGGCGCAGTCGCTGCTGTATGTTTCGGGTGGAAAAGCCTTCCGGCGCGTCTGCGATATTCAGGGAGCGCGCTGGTGTTGTTTTTTTTCGTTGCCTCTTTTGCGAATTCTCTGACACCCCAGGGAATCAGGCCTTTACTGATCAAGGGCAGGCTCGAACCGGCCAACGAATATTTTCTTGAACGATGGAATTCCTTTTCGCGAGTTGTCGTGTATGGCGAACGTGTGGGGGCGCCTCAGTACTGGGGCCCGAGCGAGCGAGCACCGTGGGGGCCTGTTCGTCAATACGATATGAATATTGACGGAGAGGCCGGTTCTACGTTGCGAAGATTCAATGCCATGGAGGATATCGAGCACTTGCGCTACGACGTTGTCAATATGGCATACTATTTAAATCGGGGCGGCAAAGCCCTGGTGATCGGCGTTGGTGGTGGTAGAGATATTCAAAGCGCCATCCTCTTTGGGCACGAACAAGTCGTTGGGGTCGAAATCAATCCCATCCTGGTTGACCTGCTGGAAAATGATTTTGCCGAATTTGCCGGGCTTTCCGAGCATCCGGGTGTGACTTTGGTCGTCGCTGAAGCGAGGAGCTACTTGCTGCAAAACCCTGAAAAATACGCCGTCATCCAGATGTCGCTCGTAGATACGTGGGCGGCAACCGGTGCAGGCGCTTTTTCGCTCTCCGAGAATTCTTTGTATACCCTCGAGGCGTGGGAGTTATTCCTGCAAAGGCTCGAAGAGAATGGCGTTTTCACGGTAAGCCGCTGGTATAGCGCCAATCAGGTCGATGAAAGCGGGCGAACTGTCAGTCTGGCCGTTGCTGCGCTGTTGAACCAGGGGGTCCAAGACCCTTCCAGGCACATTGCCGTGATTACCGTGGGAGACGACCGTGAAACGACATACGATCTGTCTACGCTGTTGGTGAGCCGGCGACCGTTTACGCAAGAGGATGTGGCGAAATTGGTTGCGGTAAGCGAAGAACTGAAGTTCGACGTGGTTTTGCTTCCGGGCCATCCTTCTGCTGACCCGGTGTTGAACAAAATCGTCTCTGCCAAAACACGGGCCGACTTGTCGGCTGCGATCGAGAATGTGGCGTTAAACTATGAGCCGCCAACCTACGAAAGCCCCTATTTTTTCAACATGCTGCGCCTTGACAACCTGGGCATCATGGCAAAAAGTACGAATGGTGTCATCAGAGGCAACCTGATTGCTACGCTGATGTTACTGGGCCTGGTGTTGAACTTAGCCCTTCTTAGCATTTACACGGTCGTGCGTCCCTTGGCTATCCGGACCAGCATGGGGTTCAAGAGCACGGTGCCCACGCGCACGTTGTGGTCTGGCGCCTTGTATTTCTCACTGATTGGTGCGGGATTTATGTTGGCAGAGATTGCTCTGATACAAAAACTTACTGTCCTGCTCAGTCATCCGATGTATGCTTTGGGTATTCTCCTTTTTACATTGATTGCAAGTGCCGGAGTTGGCAGCCTGCTCAGCGACAGGTTGCCTTTGACGCGGCCTCCCGGGGCCTATGTATACCCCATTCTTACCGCGCTGAGCATTCTTGCCCTTAGCTTTTTCCTGAAGGCTTTGCTTCCTGCCATGGTTGCGGCGCCTTTTCTCGTGAAGGTGCTCGTATCGGTGGCGGTGACTTTCCCCATCGGGTTGATGATGGGTTTGTTCTTTCCTACGGGTATGCGTTTGACGAAGTCGATCGCACGCGAAGAGACGCCATGGTACTGGGCTTTGAACGGCATTTTCGGTGTCTTTTGTTCTGCGCTGGCCGTTCTTATCTCCATTTACGCAGGTATTTCGGTAAACTTTTATATCGCCGCGGCATGTTATGCGGCTGTTGTCGTTGCCCAGGTTGGCTTGCAGCGAGCAAAGTCTGGCGCTTCCGGTTCGTGAGCCTCCGTGTGAAAAAACGCCTTTCTCTCTCCATCGAAACGTTATGGGCCGCCACTGTCTTGATTGGCGTTTTTGCCTTCGCGAACACCCATCCACTGCGCCCGCACGATTTTTGGTTTCATGCTGCCGTAGGCAGGGAGATTGTGTCCACAGGAGAGATTCCCGAAGTCGATACCTTCAGCTACACAGCTGCCGGCCAGCCTTACGATTCGTATAAGAGTTTCTGGTTGATGGAAGTGCTGCTGTACACCCTATATACATGGGGTGGGGCTGTGGGCGTTGTTTTCGTTCACGGGCTGATGATCACGGCGGCATACGTGGTAACTTTTGTCGCCGGCTGGCGCGCGTCAAGAAGTGTGCGCGCCGGGGCGTTGGGAGCGCTGTTTGCCGCTGCCCTGGGTATCAACGATTGGAATGTGCGTCCACAGGCGATTGCGTTTGTGATCGGGGCGTTGTTTTTGTGGGCTATCGATGCATTGCAGTATGGCGGCAGGCGTGCATGGCTGCTGGTTTTTCCCCTGGGGATGCTTGTCTGGGTTAATAGCCATGGCAGTTTCGTGATGGGCCTGGCCCTGCTCGGCGCGTGGTTTGCGGCGAACATGGTGTCTGTCTTCCGTGCACGTTTCTATGAAACGGCACAGGCACCTGTTGCGAGGCAGCAAAGGCCTCGGGAGGTTTCATCCCTATACTCGAGCGGGTTGGCGCTTACCCTGGCCAGCCTGGCTTGTTTGCTGAACCCGCGCGGCCTAGGTGTGCTGCGTTATGTCGGCGGCATGGCCGCCAACCCGGTGATCCAGAACATGGTCCCTGAATGGGCCGCTCCCGGCCTGGATACGCTTGGGGGACGCCTGTTTTACATCGGTTTGTCGTTCGCGCTGTTGCTGCTGCTCTTTTCACTGCGCCGTTCGCGTGTGTTTCAGTGGCTCGTTTTTCTGGGGTTTGCGGCCCTTGGTTTGCAGACCATGCGTGGCAGTGTCTGGTTCGGTTTATTCCTGGCGCCGACCGTAGCTTTCCATCTGGCCGGGATTGGAAAGAATCTGGTAAAGCGCTTTCCGCCCCATCCGGACGAGAAACCTGCACCGCCGGTTTTGAACGGGATCATTCTTGCTTTTTTGTTGTTGTTAGGTTTTGTTTCCCTCCCCTGGTTTAAAGAGTCGCTACCTTTTCCACCACCAAAGGCCGGATTGATCTCTTATGAAACCCCGGTCCGTGCCACGCAAGTTTTGTTAGAAAACGACTGGCCAGGCTATGTTTTTCATGCGATGTCGTTTGGCAGCTATCTCGACTGGGCCGCACAGCCGGAATACCCCGTCTTTGTCGATTCACGCATCGAACTGTACCCCGTATCCGTATGGCAGGACTATATCGAGATCAGCGCGGCGCTCGCTGGGTGGGAAGATGAGTTAGCCGCCTACGGTGTCAACACGCTGATGCTCAGCCCGTTTGAACAGGCCGGCTTGGTTGCGGCCGTGCGGGTTTCGGCACACTGGCAGTTGGTTTATGAAGACACGGCGGCCCTTGTTTTCGTTCGCCAACCGTAACCCACGTACAGCGGAACAAGCCTGCCCCTGCTCTTGACTGCGTACTTGCTCGCTGTGCTTTTTCTGCTTTCTGGTGGCTTGTAAAGGGATGAACTACCATCCGTAAGCCGAAAACCCGAGTAAAGTGTTCAAGGATCTGCGAGCGCTTGTGTATCCAGGGTGCGTTTTATTTCCCACAACGCATAGGCCAACACTGGTATGCTGATTTGAACGGCCAGCGGCAGAAATCTCAGCTGAACTGCCGTCAGTGCACTGCTCAAGAAAGCAGCCAGCCACAGGAAGGCGAACAGCGGGCGCAGTAGGCGTCGCAAGCCGGGCCGCCTGCGCCACAGCAAAACCGCGGGAATCAGCAGGATGGCCCAGTCGTAAATCATTGCATGGGGGGTGATCCATAACGTCAGGCAAATCGCGGCCCCAAAGAGGATGTCATATTCGGTGCGCAGGTTTTTCCAGAGACGGTAAAAAGTCCAGATGCCGAAAATTGTCAGGAGAATCGTTAGCCCATCGGCAAGCCATTTGAAGCCAGGAACCGTGTCGGGGAACAGCAAACGGAAGAATCCGCGTGGCGTGTGTAAGTGCCACAAAGGGAAGGACTCCCAGGATGGCAAATCGGGCAGTACCGTGCGGGCAAACTGGATATATGCGAGGCTGGCGTCGGGTAATAGCAAAAAACAAAGCGCTGCCAGCGTAGCGCCACCCAACGTCAGCCCGGCAAGGGCTTTCCAATCCCGGCGCCATTCCAGTAACCACAGCAGGCCAATTCCTAAGGCCAACTGGGGTTTGTAGAGCACCAGGCTGGCTACCAGCCCTGCCTGCCAGAGAAGCCCTTTGCGCCACAACACGTACACCAGGCTGAGGATACCCAGGCTGAGCAGGCTGTTTTGTCCAAAGCTGATCGCCGCAAAGATCGGGTACCAGGTCATTACCAAACCGAAGGTTCTGCCATCGGTCTCCCCCAGGCCCTTCAGACTTAACCGCAACAAAAGCAGGCCGAACAAGCTCCATAGAACGAAGCTCCATAGGTAGGGCAGCCACGAAAACGGAACGAATAACCAGGCCAAAAACGGAGGGGTGATGAAGGCATGATAGTTGACCAGTTCCGGCCCGATGATTTTTTGTTCGAGTTCAAACTGAAACGCCGTGTCGTATAGTTGGGCGCTTTGTCCCTGGTGTAAAGTCTGGCCGGCGGCATAAAACTGCAAGTAGTCGGCGCCGATCACCTGCCGGGCAAGGTCCACCTTGCCCGGCCCCAGCCAGATGCTGATCAACCAACCCAGCCACATGGCGCCGCCGGCGATCCAGGCGTAGCTGATACGTTGTGGGGTAAGCAGGCGGTTGGCCCGCTGCAGGAAAGCTTGAGATGCCATGGGGTATCTTTGAGTGGTGCCTGGCCTTCTTCCTGATGACGAATGTACCTGGGAAAGGGCAGGCCTTAATGCTTGTTGTGGCGTTGACGGATTTCGAGCACGCGTACGGCTGCGTGAAGTTGTACCCGCAGCGACATCTTGCTCTTGCCCAGATCGCGTTCGCGAAAATAGATCGGTGTTTCGCAAATCCGTAACCCGGCGCGTTCGGCCAGGTAACACATTTCTACCATGAAGCCGTAACCGTTGGAATAGACGTTCCCCAGATCGATCTGCTGCAACGCCGCGGCTCGCCAGCATTTATAACCGGCCGTGGCATCGTGCGTCTTCAGGCCCAACCAGAAGCGGACCCACACCGAATTGGCCCACCAACTGAGAAAACGGCGCTGCCAGCCCCAACGTTCGTCCAGCCGCCCACCGGGTACGTAGCGTGAACCAACGACGACATCGTGATCGGCGATCAAACGCAAAAGCACCGGTAACTGCTCGGGCGGGTGCGAAAAATCTGCATCCATTTGCACGATATAATCGCTGCCTGCTTCGAGCGCCCAGCGGAAGCCCTCAACGTATGCGCTGCCCAGGCCGCGCCGCCCGACGCGGTGCAACAGGTGGACTTTGCCGGGGTATTTTTCGGCGATTTTTTGGGTGACTGTGGCCGTACCGTCGGGCGAGTCGTCATCGACAACCAGCAATTGCACGCCTTCGATGGCGAGCTTGAAGATGGCGTCGGCCATCAGGGGGACATTTTCGGCTTCGTTATATGTTGGAATGACAATGGTCGTTTTGAACATACTCATGGTTGCACACGACGCCATATCTGCGAGATGGCGTCTTCATACTCCATCTTCCATAAGGGATCGTTGGCGAGTGCGCCGGCCAACTGGGCCTGGATGTTTTTATCCAGCAGGATGCGGTCTGCGCCGTAGGTTTCCAGCAGCTCGTTGTGGCGGTATCCGCGGTTGATCTCGATATAGTCCTGCCATTGTTCGTAAGGATATAACTCGACGCGAGGGTCGATAAAGACCCCTTGCTCGGGCACGGCCCAAATCAAGTAACTCCCGTACCCCATTTCCTGGAACAGTTTGCCGCCCGGATGCTGGCGTAAGTATTCGGCTGCACCGAGCGGTGTGGCCCGATCGATCAGCGGCCCTGCCGGTGCATGCCGCTGTACGATTGCCCAATAGCGCTCGGGCAGGGGCACGTTCTCGACAAACCAGGGCTGCACCATCAAAACGGGGACGAAGAGAAGCGCTGCCAGAAGCGCGTTGAGCCGGTTTTTCTGTGGAATCAGCCTGGGCATTTTAACCGGCAGCGCTGCCAGTGCCTGGCAAATGATCGGCAGCGCAATCATTTCGAACCAGATGACATAGCGTTGCCCACTCCAAGCCAGCCAGAGAAAACCGCCCAGCAGCAAAACATCGCTCGGCGTAGGACGGTAGCGGGTGTAAGCGAATGCAGCGAGTAGTAACAGGATGCTGGCATAGAAGACACCGTTGGCGATGCCAGTGGGCGTCGGCGACTGCCACTCTTCGATCAGCCGCTGGCTGGGGCGATCGGTCATCAGGTCTTGTACGTAGGCAAAAATGTCGAAGAAGCGTGGGTTGATGACGGTTGCCAGGCCACACAACAACCCGATAGCGCCGATCCAGGCAACCTGCTGCCAGCGAAGCGCTCCTTCGGCCTTCAACGCCGTACGAACGGCCTCGCCAACGAAGAAAATGCCGATCATGACCAGCCCGGTGATGAATGCCCCGTGCGCGTTGACCCAAAAGACCATGATCAATGGCAACGCCAGCAGCCAGCGCCTGCGCAGTTGCCTGTCGGCATAGCGGCTCAACAGAACCAGGAAACCCATGAACGGTAACCAGGACCAGATCTGTGGCCGCACGATCATGTTGTTGATCGTACTGAGCGCGACAACGGCCACGGCCAATGCTGCCAGGCGCCATGAGCGACTTCGCCGGACGCTTTCGTACGCAACCAGCCAGTAGGCCGCCACAATCATCACGTTCCGGGCAAACGTCACCAGGGCGAGTTGCCCCCCGTGATAAAGTACGTACAGCAGGTACTCACCCAGCCAGGCGCCATAAAAAAATGGCGCATCGGCCGGTAGCGTCCAACCGAACAGATTGGTTTCGGGAACGTATCCTTGTGTGAAGACGATCTCACCGATTTTCAAATGCCACCAGAAGTCGTTGGGGGCCAGTGGCACGAGCGACACCATGAAGGCAAAGCCTGCCAGGACGATCAGCGGCCAAAGCTGGGCGGTGCTCAGGCCAGAAAAGGTTGGTAGCTGATAACGGGTTGTTTTCATGGCTTGTCTCGGTTTTCCAGGCTTGGGCAGTTCCCGCCGCTTCCCTGGCGGCTCAGGACGATGGCAACATCATCTTCGCAAAGGCAGTGCCAGCCTTGCTGATAGGCGTTCAGGATTAAGCCTGCCTGGCGACTTTTGCTCAAAACCAGGTAGCTGATTTGATACTGTTCGACCAGCTCGCGCCAACCTGCGGCGCCGGTGCTCAAGGTGATGTAGTCTTCCCAATCTGCCGCATTGAGCAGTTCGACGCGCCCGTCAGCAAAAACCAGGGCATCCGGGTGTGTTTGCCAGATCAGGTAACCGCCCCACTCTGCCAGATTGTACAGGCGCGTGCCTGGTCGCACATTTTGTTTCAAGGCATGCACTGCTGCGACGGGAAACTGGGGGCTGATCAAGCTGCTGCTGTCCTGGTTTGCCAGCGCCACGCGAATTGGTGGAATGCTGAAGACCGCTGCGCCAAGCATTACGGACAGGAAGGCGCGGTTGATCAAGATGTTGATCTGGCGCTTCTCGCTTCTAACGTCGGGCAGGCGCCCAAGACGGGCTTTCAGATCATCGAGTGGGATGCCGGCCAGTGTTTCTGCAACGACCGGGGCAGCAACGATGAAGAAAAATGGGGGCATACGCAGATAACGTAGCCCAAACGCAGCGAATACCAAAAGTAAGACAACTTCATGCAAGGCCGGGCGTTTTGTTGTATTCGCCAAGCCGAGAATCCACAAAGCCAGCAGGCCAAAAAAGGCCCACGAAAGTGGGTTCGTGATGGTTAACGGCTGCCATTCGCTGACGAATTGTTGGTTGATAGCATTGCTTCCGGCCGAAAGCAGGCTGCGATATACTGCCAGGCCTGAAGGATTAATCGGCAGCACCAGGATGGATGCCAGCCCCCAGGCGAGCAACGGGTACGCTGAAACCGCCCGGGACGGATTCCACCAACGCTGCAGCACGCTGCCGCACAGGTAGACAGCCCACAAAATCGGACCCATAATCCAGGCTCCGTGCAGATTGACCCAGAGCAGCATAACTCCTGGCAACAACCACAGCCGGTTCACCTTCCGCTGTGTGTGGTCGCTGCATAAGACAAAGAAGAGTGTGAAGCTCAAAAACGAAAAAGCTTGTGGCCGGATTGAACTGTACGGGAAAATTCCCACCCAACTTGCCAGTGTGAGCACCGCAGCCAGGGCAGGAGGAGCACCGCGTACGAGGCTCTCGTGCAGGATGAGGCCGGCAATGGTTGTTGCTATCAGCGATTGCCAGAGAACGAGCAACGGCAACCCACCCGCTTGCTCGCTAAAATATAACACAACATCACTGAACCAACTATGGTTAAATAAATAGGGTTGGTGGAATGCCGTAAACGTAAACTCGTCCAGTTGAGGAACCTGTCGTCTCTCCAGCACGATCTCGCCGACCTTGAGATGCCACCACAAATCGCCTTCTTTGAGCGGCGTAAAGTTCATGGCGATAAAACTAATTGCGAGCGGAAGCGCCAACCAAACGTAACGGATGGGTGCGTCTTGCCAGGCTGAGCGCAGTTGGCCGATAATTTTTCTCATGGGATCGTCTCTGCCGCCCCCGGTGTGGAAAATTTTCTTTGTAACCTCTGCGCAACAAGGTACCAGGCCAAAACGGCCCATGGAAGCCACCAGAACCAATCTTGTGGTTGGGTAGAAGCAATTGCGATCCAGTTGATCGAGAGGTACAGCCCCAGAAAGATGCCTTTACATAAGGCAGGCCACTTTGCTGTGACGACCCACGCAAGGAGCGGTAAGATTGCTAGCAAGGTGACTATTTGGTCGTGCCGCCAACCATACGCAGCGGTGCCCAGGGAAACCATTGCCAGGGGAGGCGTTCGCTTCCACCAGTTCCATGTATGGTGGTGGCGGCGCCAGTACCAGGCGAGCCAGGCCAGGCCCACTACCACAGAAACAAACTGTAACCAGAAGTGTTCGGCACCAAAGTGTAGCCGTAACTGCCCACCAATTGTCGCCGTGATCCACTGATCGGGTGGTTGTTGGCGTGCGCTTTCGATATATTGAGCCAGTAAGTGCCGGTTGGGCAGGCAGGCAAGCGCAGTCCCTGCAAGCAGGGACACCCCGCAGCCGCTAAGGACACGCCATTGGCGTTCTTTGAACGACCATAGAAGGGCCGCCAGGCTGAACAAGTAGAGCAAGTGCGGTTTGAGCAGGACCGGGGCTAGCGACATTCCTGCCAGCCACGGCTGTTTGCGCTGGATAGCAGCCAGGAAACACACCGCGCCGGCGAACACAAACGGTGAGACCTGGCCGCCGCGCAGCGCTTCGAGGGTCGCCCAATGCAGAAAGCTGACGATCCACGCCAGCCATACCCAGCCTTTCGCTCCCCGGTAGTGCGCCCACAGCCAGTTGGTGCAGGCGAAAACGATCGCGACTTCGAGTAGAAGCCAAGCCACGCGTGCAATAGTGTAAGGTAACATGCCGACCGGCATGACAAGCGCATAAGCCCAGGGCGGTAGCCACATGATCAAGGCTTGCCCGCCTGCCGGCTCGTGTGGACGCTGGAGTTCCGCCAACTGCTCGACATTGTAGGGGCTTTTGCCCTGTAAATTCAAGCGCCCTGCCGACCAGTATTGTACGAAATCTCCTCCCATTTCCAGGCCATTCAAGCGAGACTGTGTCGCCACAGCAAATAGGGCGATCAGGGCTATCACAAACGAGGCCCACAACGAGGCCTTTCGAAGCCTCATCGCCGATCCCACAGCGCTTTCCCCGACCAGCCGAACAGCACCAGCATGGCAACCACCGGCAGGCGAATGCCTAGCCGTGCTTGAATGGAGAATTCGCCGACCAAAAACAAAGGCAGGCAGGCCCACAAAAACACGCCATAAGTCTTACGGGGCAGATTCATACGGCGCAGGTATTCATAAAACAGAAGCGCTGGCATTACGAGTAGCAAACTGTCCTGTGGGTTGACGTGCATTCCCAGGAGTATGCCCAGGATGAGTGTAACTGCCAACCGTAGCTCGAAATCAGGTTCGGTGGGTTGCCAGGGTCCTCGCCACAGCCAGGCAGTGACGCCGATCGCCAGCAGGAACCCGGCCAGGCTGATGGTATTGATTAAAGATTTGTGCGAGTTGCCTAGCCAGAGCGCCAGTGTACCTTTCAGATTGTACATTTCTGACGGGTAGATGCCATATTCATCGAAGAACGACGAACTCAGGCGTAGTATGCGGATAAAGTCTGCCCAAATGTCCACACCAAGAAAAATGGCCGTAAACAGCATCAATCCCAGGCCGCCCAGGGTAATTGCCAGGATGGCCCGCCAACGGCGTCCAAAAAATAGTACCAGGCCAGGGATGATGACTGTTTGCGGCTTGACGCTGCCTGTTACGAGCCACAAGCCGGACCTGGCTTCCCTTTGTTCTTTTAAAGCCAGGTACCAGGCTAGCAAACAGTCGACGACAAACAAAGAAAACGCCCCCAACAACATATTCAAGAAGAGTGGAAAAAAACCCAACACGCCGCTGATGAGCAGTATCTTTTCTGTGCGCAGCCAGTTTTTACTCAACCGCAGCAGGTTCTTTAGCAACCATAGCAGCAGGCCGAATTGAACGACAAGCCCAACCGCAAACGCAGTCGAACGGGAAAAGTGCGCCAGCGGTGCAAACAGCAGGGCTACGTGAGGCGGGTAGTTGAAAGGCAGCAACCCTTCATAAAAGCTTTTCCCCTGAAGTAGTTCTTGCTGGAAACGGGTTTGCAGCTCGTAATCGTATAGCTGTTTTCCGGCGTCCTCCCGGACCATCAGGCCACCCGTATAGAAGGCGGTGAAGTCTGCCCGCCAGAGCAGCCCTTGTTGGAAAGCTATAACCCCCAGCAAAAGATAAGCGATTGCCAGGCCAAGATTGACAGCCAGCGCGATGCGAAACAGCCAGTTACCCGGCGCTTTGCTTTGCATTGCTCACCATCACAAAACGTATCATGACCACAGTCAACGCAAGCAGCAGTCCGCCGACCATGAGTGCAACCTGGCCTGCTCCCGCAAGCATTCCGGCCAGCCCGTGCCAATGGATGTACATCGCCAGCTCTGAAAAGGCCAGTGACCAATCGATTTCTGGACGATAGATTTCGCTCCAAAAAATATGCTGATCGTAAAAAGCCACGCGTACCACATTCATCCAGATGCCCCATGCGGTTGTGGCAGCCAGGGCTAACGAGAAGAGGCGGCTTGGTGCATACTGGTGCCAGGCCAACCCGATCAGCAGGACGATCAGCGGCGTTACCTCATGCAGCATACGTTGGTTATAGGCGTTGCCACCGTTCCAGTAGTGCCAGCCGCTCATCAAAAACAGTTGCAGCAGGCTGATAGCGGCCAGGTAGCGCCCCAAGGCCCACTGGGGTAACGCTTTTCCTGACCGCCGCCATACTATCCAACCACCGACGAATGCGAGCAGCATGACCGGGCTGTACATCAATAAACCATGGCTGGGGGAGATCAAAATACCCGGCAGGCCCTTCCATAGCGGGTATGACCAGCCAAACAGAGCTTCGCCCTGGTAACCTGTACGCCAGGGAGCGCCAAAGGCCCAGGTATTGTATGCGGCCAGGAAAACCGCTGCCGGCGTGGCTGCGATTCCATAGGCGAACAATGCCCGCCATCTTCTACCGGTGAATTGCAGCAGGTAAATGCTGAGCAGCAAAGCCGCGGGCAAAGTTTGTGGGCGGGAGATCAGCGCAAGGCTGGCAAAGAAACCGGCCAGGGCGTAGAGTTTGACGGGAACGGCGTTTGGCGCCTCCGGTGAAGGCTGCATGGATATTTTTGCCAGCATCAGCACAGCCAATGCCAGAAACATCTCTCCCGTACTTTGCGTGGCAAAGGTATTCGTTGCCATCGGCCAGGCGAACGTGGCCAGCGCGTACACGAAGGTCAAAAAGAGGGCGCGGCGCTGCGGCAAAATGATGCGTAGCAGATAGAACACTGTGATCGCTGTGACGGTCGAAACGAGCACGCTCATCAGGCGTGAAAGCGTCAGGTAAACGGCGTAGTTTTCCGGCGGGCCGACGAGCATGTAGATCGCATACACGGGTATCGAAAGCAACGCCGGAAATGGTGAGAATTTGGAATAGAAATGGCCGTCTATCTGTGTCAGATAAGAGGGGGGCTTTTCGGGGTTGAAAAGTACGGGCACTTGCCCCATGAGCGGATCGAGCCGAAAAGTGCCCCAGCGCAAGATGCTCACCGGCAGGTAAACGGTGGGTGGGCTGTCGCCGCCGATCAGATCGAGTTGCGTCAACAGGAAGATCAGGGCCAGGGTGTAAAAAAGAAAGGCTGCCAGCAGCCGTGGGCTGGCGCGATCGATTTCTGTACCGATGCGCTGGCCCAGGTCATGAAACCTGAACGGCTTGTCTGTCAAACGGGGCGGTTTATCTGGCGAAGAAGCCGGAGGGAACATAATAAAATTGTACTGCAAGTCTCCCAATCGCGCGTGCAACCGAAAAGCCCCACCATCGGTTATCGCGCCATGGCAGGGCTTTTCGGGTACCTTGAATTTTTCAGTAGTTCGCCAGGTATTTTTCCAGTTCCCAGGGGGTTACATCGAGGCGGAAATCTTCCCATTCCAGGCGCTTGGCCGAGATAAAACGCTCGGTAAGGTGGGCGCCCAGGGCGGCACAGATGACCTCGTCCTCTTCCAGGGCGTTGAGCGCCTGGTTGAGTGAGCCGGGCAAAATTCCCAGCGACATGGGGCTGCGGCGATCGAGTAAATAGATATTTTCTTCGGTGGCCTCGGGTACCGGCAGTTCCCGGCGGATACCATCCAACCCGGCGGCGAGCATGACGGCAAAGGCCAGGTAGGGATTGCAACTCGGATCCGGGCAGCGTAACTCCAGGCGCGTCGATTCGCTTCCGGATGCACGCGGCACACGGATCAGCGCCGAGCGGTTGATGCGCGCCCAACTAACGAAAACCGGCGCTTCGTAACCCGCCACCAGCCGTTTATACGAGTTGACCAGCGGGGCCAAAATTGCGCACATCCCGCGGGCGTGCGCCAACTGCCCGGCGATGAAATGTTTGGCGATTTTCGAGAGCCCGTGCGAATCGCCCGGATCGGCGAAGGCATTTTGGCCGGTGGCCAGATACTCGAGGCTCTGGTGCACGTGCATACCGCTGCCATTGATGCCACGCATGGGTTTGGGCAGAAAAGTGCAGTACAGCCCGTTGGCCTGGGCGACTATCTTGAGCGCCACACGCAGCGTGACGGAACTGTCGGCGGTGCTGAGGGCATCGGAATAGCGGAAGTCGATTTCATGCTGGCCGTGGGCGCCCTCGTGGTGCATGGCCTCGACCTGGATGCCGAGGGCTTCAAGTGTGTTGGCCATCTGGCGGCGCAGCCCGGCGGCCATGTCGGACGGGGCGTCGAAGTAAGCGGCTAAATCGTGGGGCACCGGTGGGAGCAGGCTGCCATCGGCGTGAGGCTTGAGCAGGAAAAACTCCAGTTCCGGGCCGGTATTGTAACGAAACCCCATCGTTTCGGCGTCGGCGATGATCCTGCGCAGGACGGCTCGTGGGTCACCCTGGAAAGGTTGCCCGTCCGGCGTGTAGACATCACAAATCAGGCGGGCGGTGGCTTCTTTTTCGCCCAGCCAGGGCAAAACAGCAAAAGTATTGAGATCAGGACGCAGGTGCATGTCGCTTTCAGCAACACGCGCAAAACCCTCGATGGAGGAACCGTCGAACCAGATCCCGTTTTCGAGAGCCTGCGCCAGCTCGCGCCCAGGAATAGTTACATTCTTGACCACGCCAACCACATCGGTAAACTGTAGATCGATGTAGCGGATGTGCTTTTGCTCAACGATGTGCAAAACGTCAGCGATGGATGCGGGCGAAGCGTTGGTCATGTCGGACTTCCTTACGAGAGGCTTTGATCGCGCGTTTTAACGAAGCGCCTGGAGTAAAAACGCCAACACGACAATCCCGGCCAGGATAGCCAAGGCAATGCCGACTGCTTTGACGGTTTGCCGGTTTTCTAGCGATGGGGCGGCCGGCGGCGTCTCGCTGATGGTATCCAGAATGGCGAGGTCGGCGCTTTCGGGGTGTTCCAGGGCGGCCATGAACGCCGGCATATCGGGATAGCGCTTATCGGCATCGCGCTGCAAACTGGTTGCCACGATGGCAGCCAATGCCGGCGAAATGGCCGGATTCAGGCGGTCGAGACGAGGTGCAGCGCCGTTCAGGTGCTGCGCCATGATCGCCATGGGCGTGTCGCCGGTGAAGGGCAGGCGGCCGGCCAGCATTTCGAACAGGATCGTCCCCAGGGCGTAGACATCGGTGCGGGCGTCGCCGCGCTGCCCGTCGATTTGCTCTGGGGCCATGTAGTCGGGGGTGCCCATCGTGGCGCTCAGGTTGGAATAAGTCACACGGTGCGAACCTTTGGTTAGGGCCAGGCCGAAATCCATAATCACCGGTTGGCCCGTCACCGTTACCAGGATATTTTCAGGTTTCAGATCGCGGTGAATGACCTGGTTGCGATGGCAATAGGCCATGCCATCGGCAATTTTGAGCACGAGTGGGATGGCCTCTTCGGGTTTGAGCGGGGCGCTCGTTTCGATGATTTCGCGCAAAGATTGGCCTTCGACAAATTCGGTCGCCAGATAGGGGACGCGATTGTAACGCCCGGAGCCTAACCCTTTGAGAATCGCCGGATGATCGAGCGTGCTCATCACTTCCAGTTCGCGTTGGAAGCGTTCATACTGGGCCGGATCACCGATCATCGATTGATCGGGAACCTTGATGACCACTTCACGCCGGTGGACGAGATCGTAAGCCCGGTAAACGTCGCTCATTCCCCCCTGGGCCATGTGCGACTGGATCTGATATTGGTCAAACTGATCGCCGACTTGTAGCATCTTATCCGCGATTATAGCATAGGTATGCATAGCTCACTTTTGATACTGCTCCACGGGTAAGCGGTTAAGCCCGAAAATCTTTCGAAGCCAACTCGTTTGTTTTGGCAGGCCGTTTTGGCTATCAGCCGGCGATTCGATCTCGACGAATCCCTGGACGTGCATCACCACGGCAGAGCAGTTATCGTCGGTTTCGTGTGCAACTGCCTGGTCGACGAGCGCTTGTCCTAATGTTTCCGCGCGGGCCTTCTGGCCGGCGATTTGAGCGATCTCCTCATCTTGCAAGGCAGACCAGACGCCATCGCTGCAAAGGATCAACCGATCGCCGGCCTCGAGCTTGAACTGCTCGACGTCCGGCTGGATAAACATTGCCAATCCGAGGGCGCGTGTGAGGATCGAGCGTTGGGCGTGGGTGCGAACTTTGGCAGGTGCGATCAGGCGGGCGCGCACCATGTCACCGACCAATGTGTGATCGTTGGTCAGGCAGCTTATTTTTCCTTGCCGCATCAGATAGGCCCGGCTGTCACCGACATGGGCCAGGTAGAGGCTGCTCCCACAGATGTAGGCGGCCGTAAGGGTTGTGCCCATGCGCCCGACGCCGAGGTTTTGGGCGGCTTTGAAAATGTTCAGGTTTGCAGCCTCGATGCCGCGGCGCAGTGCTTTTTCGGGTTTTTGGTTTGGGCTTTGCTGCAAGGCGGTGAACAAGGTCTCCAATGCCAGGGCGCTGGCTATGGCGCCGTGCGTATAGCCACCCATGCCGTCAGCCACAGCGAATAATGAGCCGGCAGGCTGCGGTATGGATTCGTCGGGCAACAGGATGGCGTCCTGGTTATCTTCCCGTACCGGGCCGACGATGCTCAACCCGCTTGCTTCAATTTCAGCCAGCAGGCGGTTACGCCCTAACGGATGGTAGCCGTTACTCGAGAACCTTTTCAAAGTAAACGACCTCCCATTCCAGGCCGCGCCAATCGATGACCGGGCGCGTGCCGCGCACGGTATATCCCTGGTTTTGGTAGAACCGGATCAGATGCGTGTGTTGGGCAAAGGCATCGAAACGCACGACCTGGCATTTCCAGGCGTGGGCAAATTCTTCTACTTTCCAGACACACCACTTTCCAAGGCCCTGCCCCTGATGTTCCGGGCGTATGGCCAGTTTGCCGAGGTAGAGCGGGCGGTGGCGGGCGTCTGCCCACAGTTTCTCGTCGTATGTCCAGCCGTTGGTACCGACCGTAAAGGTCCCGAGCACCTCCTCCCCGTGCCCGTTTTGCCGGTGAATGCCGTAGACATTCGATTCGTAGGCCTCACGGCGCAGGTGTTCGAGCGGTTGCGGTGGCGCCCAGTGAATCAATCCAAAGCGGCGTTTCAGATCCTCACCACATTCGGTGATGATTTCATGCAGGGCTTGCACTTGATCGGGGCCATAGCGGATGATGCGCAGGGTGGAGGTGTCTAAGGGGGCCATCAGTTTCCTACGACTTTTGGAATGATTGCCTTTCCGGTTCGTCGGCTGTTAACTATGAAATAGACCACGCTCAGCGTAAGCCAGGCAGCCGCAATCCCCAGGGACAGGAAGGTTGCCTGCGCAGTGGTGCCGCCCGACAGAATGCCGATGATGAAAATTGCCAGTACCATGATCACGTTGGCCACCAGGCCGGCGAAAGGGATCACGGCGTGTTTGAAGGGGTCGAATTCGGCGTTTCCGTTGAAAGCCACGAAGGTCAAACCACAGATCAGGGCATACAAGACGAACGTGCCGAGGTTCGAGGCCAGGGTGATCCCGGTGAGGGCTGTCACACCACCTGCCACGCCAATCGTAGCAACCAGGCCCGAAACGATGACCATGATGACGACACCGACATAGGGGGTGGCGTATTTTTCGTGCAGCATACCCATCAGATCGGGCATTTCGGCATCTTGCGACATGGCGAAGCTGATGCGCACCCCCGTGTTCATGGCTGCCAGCGTTGTTCCGAGAATGGCGATCGCTACCGTGAAGGCAATGATCAACATAAAGGCAAAGCCATTCCCGGCCAGGAACGTGTTGCCAATTTGGACGGCCAGGTCGCCGATTGGAGCCCCCGAGGCAGCCGCAGCCGAAATGCCTTTCAAGGCCCCGTCGGCAGAAACCAACCGATCGCTCAAGGCGTAGTTGGCCGCAAAATATTCCAGCAGGTAAGCGAAGATGCCTTGAATGACCAACGACAGGATCACGCCGCGCGGAATGTCTTTCTTGGGGTTCTTTGCCTCTGCGCCGAGTGCGGTCGATGATTCGAAACCGACCAGGATCAAAATGGCAATCGTCGACTGGAACAACATCCCGCTCAAACTGTGCGGGAAGACGATCGACGAACTCGTCGGATGGTACCATTCATGAGGCTGTATCCCCAGCGGGTTTTGCACCCGGAAAAGGATCGCTAACACAGAAAACACCACCAGGGCCGTGAGTTGGATGATATTGATGACGATCGAAGCCGTCGTCGAGCCGTTGATGCCGCGCATGGCGATCGATCCGACCAGGGCAGCAAAAAGCCAGGCGATGACGATTTGTCCCAGGATAGGGATGACAATGCCGAACTGGCCTGCGATATAGGTTGCCAGAACGGTAAAGAAGGCCACCATCACGCCCGGGTAAACCCAGTAAAACAGGTGCGCTGCCCATCCCGTAACGAACTTGGCCAGGCGCGCCCAACGCCGGTGATGTGCTTTCTCCCTGTCCAGAAAGGCCTTTTCAGCGAAATAATAGGCGCTGCCCGAACCGGCATCGGGATAGCGCCGTGCCAGTTCCGAGAAGGCAATGGCCGTCAAGAAGGCGACGATCAGGGCGGTAACGATGCCCGTCCACATATCTTTGGCCGTACTGACGCCTGCAGCGTCGACGTTGGCTGCCTGGAGCTGGTAAGTCATCCATAAGAATGCGCCCGGCGCGATCAAGGCCATCGCGTTGACGGTCACACCGGTCAGGCCGAGAGTTTTTTTGATGGCTGAGGGTTGGTTAGACATGCTTGTCCTTTCTGGTGCCCAGGATTCGGGTCACCGGCGACCAGCATTGATGCGCAGTGTGTGGATTGTTGGAAACACCGATCGCCAATTTCGTCCAAATAGGTGATACAAAATCCATTTTACGTAAGGCAGGCGTGCCAAACCAGTACCCGTATGGGGCATCTTGAGAGCTTACTGGAGCATAAAAACGCAAATTCGGGCGTGAAACCAAGCCCGGAAGATACCCATTTGGGTACCCCCGGCGCCTTTCCCGGTTGTCCGGCGAACACGCGGGCCGGTGGACAACCGGGTCCGCCCCTACTTCTTGATGAAAAAATACACGGTACAAATTAACAGCCATAGCCCGGCCAGGCCGGCTGCGATGGCCGCTGCCTGGGCAAACGGCCCGCCGCTGACGAAGCCAATCACGGGCACGGCAATTACCATGCCCAGGTTGAGCGCCAGCCCCAGGATGGGAAGCAGGCCATGTTTGACGACGTGGAACGCCGGGGTGCCGGCATAGGCGGCAATTGTGAGCGTACACAGCAGGGCGTATAGTGCGAAGGCGCCCAGATTTGCCGCCAGGATGATGCCCATCAGGACCGGCAGGCCACCCAGGAGTCCGGCCGCACCGACTACGCCGCTGAAAGCGCCCATCAGGATCACGATTACGTAAGGCGTGGCATATTTCGGATGCAGAAAGCCCAGCAGGTCGGGCAGTTCGTCGTCCATGGCCATCGAGAAGGTGATGCGCACCCCGTTGTTCATGGCCGTCAGCGTGGCGGCGATCAGGGCGACGATGACTGTCATGGCGATGATCATCATGAAGGAAAAGCCATTGCCTTTCAGCAAGGCGTCGCCGATTTGTATGGCAAGCTCGCCAATGGGCGCCGGCAGCGAGGCGGGGGCCGCCAGGCGGGTGTTGAAGGCCAGGCCGCCGGCAAAGTACTCGAGCAGGTAGACCAACACACCTTGCAGGATCAACGCCAGTACGGCGGCCCGAGGAATATCCCGGCTGGGATTGTTAGCGGCAACGGCCAGGCTGGTGGACGATTCGAATCCGGCCATCAACATCATTGCCAGGGCCGCCTGGAGCAGCAGCGAGGCCAGTCCGGCTGGCAGCAGAACGGCTGTGGCGCTGGGGGCTGCCCATTCGCCCGGCGCCAGCCCCAACGGATTCGTAACGCGGAACAGGATCGCCAGCCCGCTGAAGGCCAGGAGAGTCACCAGTTGGACGGTGTTGAGAATGATGCTCGACGTGGTCGTGCCGGTGATTCCGCGCAGCGCCAGGAAACCGATGAAGGCGGCAAAGGCGCAGGCCAGAATAATTTGGCCGGCAACGGTCGGCCGGTAGCCAAACTGTCGCAGCAAGTAGTCGGCCAGGATGCCCATAAAGGCCACCATCACGCCAGGGTACACCCAGTAATACAGGTGGGCCGTCCAGCCGGTGATGAACTTTGCTGCCCGCGCGCGTGGGCGGTGGGCCGGAAGGGCCTGCGTGCGGAAAACCTGCTCGGCAAAATGATAGGCGCTGCGCAGGCCGGCCTCGGGATAGCGGCGGGCCAGTTCGCCGAACGAAAGCGCCGTGATCACGGCCCCCAGCAGCGCCAACAGCACGCCCGGCCAGATGCCGAGGTAGCCACCCGGCGTGGCAGCCGCCTGCGCCTGGTAAAGCAGCCAAATGAAAGCCCCGGGCGCCGTCAACGCCATGGCGTTGATGGTAACCCCGGTTAGCCCAAGGGTCTTGCGCGCCGGGCTTTTGGCGGGGGCGATGGCATTAGTGGCTTGCGTTGTCATGGACGGCCTCGTGGGAAGCGGGTGCGGAAACGGTGTGCGTTATTTCATCTTGTTCAGCGGCAGGTTTGATGTCCTTGAGCCAGGCTTCAAATCGCTCCAAAAACAATACCAACGGCCAAAGCAGCGTGATGGAAGCTGCTTTGATCAGCAGTTGCAACCATTCGAGCCATTTCAAGCCGCGCGTGCGCGTGCCTTCAAGCAGGATGCGGGCCGTTACCAGGCCCATGCCCAGGTAGAGCAGGGCGGGCGGCGAAAACAGGCCGGTGGTGGGTGTTTCATGCATGAGAGAACCTACTTTGTGCTGTGGGGTTTGGGCAGGCATGGTGCCTGACGGGTAGGGTTGTTTGCCGAAATAAACGGCACGGGGCACCTTTCGCAGCAGGTGCCCCATGCAGGATTTGGGTAAATCAGTCTGCCAGACCGAGCGAGCCAACAATATCGCCGGCATAGGCTTCAACACCGTGTTCTTCGATGTCCAGGCCCTTGATTTCTTCCTCACGCGAGACTCTCAAGCCGGTGAGGGCTTTGATGGCAGCGAACAAGATCGTGCCGGTAACGATGCACCAGGCGCCGACGGCCAGAATGCCGACCAATTGGGCGATCAATTGCCCTGCTTGCCCGGTGGTGAACAGGCCATTTCCTGCGGCAAACAGCCCGACCGCCAGGGTCCCCCAGATGCCGTTGATCAGGTGTACGGGCACGGCGCCAACCGGATCGTCGATCTTGAGTTTTTCGAGCAGGATGCTGCCCAGGATGACCAGCACGCCGCCGACCAGGCCGATGATGACGGAAGAGAGCGGGGTGACGAATGCACAGGGCGCCGTGATGGCCACCAGGCCGGCCAGGGCACCGTTGAGCGTGTTGCCCAGGTCGGGCTTCTTGTAGAGCGCCCAGGCCAGGATCATTGCACCGATGGCGCCGGCAGCGGCGGCAATGTTGGTGTTGACGGCTACGAGGGCGATGGCGTCGGCATTGGCGCCGTCAGCGGCCAGCTGCGAGCCGGGATTGAACCCGAACCAACCCAACCACAGGATGAAGACACCCAGGGTTGCCAGCGAAATGGAGTGACCGGGAATAGCCTTGGCTTTGCCGTCTTTGCTAAAGCGGCCGATGCGCGGCCCCAAAAAGAGGGTGCCGATCAGCGCCAGCCAGCCACCGATGCTGTGAACGACGGTCGAGCCGGCGAAGTCTTTGAAGCCCTCTCCGAAGCTCGAAAGCCAGCCGCCGCCCCAGATCCAGTGACCGGCAATCGGGTAGATAATGGCCGTGATGAAGAAACTGTAGAGCAGGTAGGAGACGAATTTCGTACGTTCGGCCATGGCGCCCGACACAATCGTGGCGGCGGTTCCGGCAAACACCAGTTGGAACAGCCAGAAGGCCGTGATCGGCAGCCCGGCCACGTCTTCACCGGCGGCGTCGATCAAGAAGTTTGACGTTCCGATGAACCCACCGGCGCTGCTGCCGAACATAAAGGCATAGCCGATGACCCAAAAGGCCAGGGTCGCAAAAACGAAGTCTATTACGTTTTTGAACAGGATGTTGGTGGTGTTTTTGGCGCGCGTCAGGCCGGCTTCTACCAGGGCAAAGCCGGCTTGCATCCAAAACACCAGGAAGGCGGCCAACAAGACCCACACGGTATTGAGGCCACGGGTTAGATCGGCCACCGGATCCGGTTCCTGGGCGAAGGCCGGGCCAGCGCTCAACAGTGCTACCGATACAACTGCCGGGATCATCACCCAGCGTAACCACTTCATCGAACTGAGGACCAACTTGCTTTTCATGAGATTTCTCCTTCTAACATCAAAAATTCCTATCTTCTCGAAAAGTGGGGGGAGCGTGGGGTGTTTTGTGCGTGCGAAGCACGCACAAAACACCCCATACCCCGCATTATTGAGAAGTTACAAAAATTCCTTAGATTTCGGGCGTAAGGGAACGAACGTTTTCCCTTGGATAACTGTCTTTGGTGCCGACTTCAAATTGATGACCTGCAACTTTCCGGCTTTTCTGCATCGTCTCTCCTTCCCTGGCTCAATACCAGCCAATATGCCCTTTGAGCATTACCAGACTTGATGCCAGGATCATGGCAACGATTGTTGCCGGCCCGGCCAAAAGCAGCCAGCGTTTCCAGCCGACCGATCCGTGGTTGTGTTCCATATAGGAATAAGCCACCACGTTCGCCGACGCACCGATCGGGGTGATGTTGCCGCCGATATCGACGCCCAACGCCAGGGACCAAACCATCAATGCCAGGGCAGGCGTGCCGGGGTTTGCCGCCAGGTCCTGGAGCACGTAGCTCATCGCCAGCGCCAGTGGGACGTTGTCGAGCACCCCGGATGCCAGGCCGGGCACCCAGTGTAGGGCAAAAACGAGCACACTGGGGCTGCCGGCCGTTGTTTGCGTCAGCAGGTCGGCCAGGCGTTCGAAGATGTGCGCTTTTTCCAATCCACCGATCAGGACGAACAGCCCGGCAAAGAACAGGATGCTCTCACCGTCGACCTTGGCAAGCGACTTGCGGCGTTGATCGTCGCGCAAGGCAATCAGTGTCAATCCAGCAGGGACGATGGCCGATGTGGCGGCATTGATCGGCAGCCCGGTGGCATGAGTCAGCGGGATGTGGAAAATCAGCAGGCCGACCGCCATCAGGAAACCCGTCAGGCCGACCCGTGTCAGGTGAGCGTGAAGCGGTTCGTTGTGCAGGGCTTCGATTTCGGCGATGGTTTCTTCGGTCAACGCGGCATGGGCATCTTTGAGTGACTTGCGGTTGACCCAGTAGAAAATGCCGAGCAGCACGAACGCCAGGAAAACGGAAATCGGTCCGGTGTGGGTGACGAAATCGGAAAAGGTGAAACCGAGTGTGGTACCCAGGATCACGTTGGGTGGGTCGCCTACCAACGTGGCCGCACCACCGGTGTTGGCCGCACAGACCTCCGCAATCACGATCGGCACGGGGTCAAGGCGCAGCAGGCGGCAGAGTTGCACCGTCAAGGCGGCCAGGAAGAGCATGACTGTGATCGAATCCATCCACATGGCCAAAAATGCGGCCAACAGTAACAAAACCACGAACAATGCCGCCGGGTGATAGTTGACCTTGCGCACGGCCGTCATAGCCAGCCAGGAGAAGAAACCGGCTTCTTGTAAGATCGAGACCAGCAGGAACATCCCGGCCAGCAGGCCCAGCGTTTCCCAGTTGATATACTGCATGGCTTCGTTAGGGCTGAGCACGCCAAACACGACGAGCAGGCCGCCGCCGGTCAGGGCGACCCAGTGGCGGGGGAATTTTTCACTGGCAATGGCCACGTACGCGATGAAAAAGATAAGGATTGCGGTTAACATGAGAACCTCTGCTGTCGTCCAAGTCGTGTTCCTGATCGTTCACGATAAAACCATCGACTTTATCGTTCGTTTTGAAGCTGTCGGTTTCATCGTTCACTTGCCCGCTATTTTATGAAAGATGAGCCTCATCATCCATTGCCCGTATGGATCATTTTGTTAGGCCAGATTTCGAGTGGCCCATCCATTAAAATCATCCCGTTTACCCAAATGGGTGATGAAGGTGGCGGCAGCCCTGCGGGCAGCAGGCACCGGCGCTACCCATTTGGGTAACGCTTTGCTGGCAGCCGGGGTTTCGATCCTCGGGATAGTTTGACGAGCGTTCTCTGTCGGGGAAAAAAACGTTGCGGAAGCGGCACACGAACGTGTGCCGCGTCCGCAACGCACTGCAACTCGATTTTTGTTCACCCCCGGCGCATGCGACGTTTAAGGACTGACCCCGCGGTTATAAAGCAGCCACAGCCCTGAAAAATAAATCAGCATCAAGGCCAGCGCATCCAACTCGATGAACAGGACGCGCCGTTCCAGCCGGATCAGGTTGCCGATCAGCCCCAACGCCGTCATCAACAGGCCGAGCATTCCCACCAGCAAAAAGGCCGGGTCGATGACGCCGAGAAAACGGCCCTGCACGTAGAACACGTCTGTCAGGCCCAGGGCAAACATATTGAACAAGTTGCTGCCGAACAGGTTGCCGATTGCCATGTCGTCGGCGCCCAGCTTGACCGCGGCAATGGTCGTCACCAGCTCGGGCAGCGAGGTGACGATGGCGACCAGGGTCGTACCGACAAAGGTGGTCCCCAGCCCGGTGATCTCGGCGATCTCGGCGCTGGCACGCACCATCCAGGGGGTGATCACCACCAGGCCCGTCGCAGCCAGGCCGAAGCCGACTAGCCCGGCCAGCAGAGAAGGGGTGCCTTTGGGAACTTCAACCTCCACTGCCGCGGTCACCGTTTGGTGAGTCTGGTTTTTCTGGATCAGCCACACGCCTACAATGTAGGCCAGCATGATCGCCAGGCTGTCCAGGCCGATCCAGCCGATGCGCGTGTGAACGTCTGCCATGATGAAAAACACAGCCAGGCCGATCAGAAACACCGTCAGGCTGCCTGTCAGGGCGTGCTTGAGCGCCGCTTTGCGCAAAATTCGATCCTTGCGGTGCAGCAAATCCAGGATCGCCAGCAGGAACATATTGAACAGGTTGCTGCCGAACAGGTTCCCGGCTGCCAGGTTGGGGACGCCTTCCGAGAGCGAGCTGATCGTGGTCAGGACTTCCGGCAGCGAGGTGACCCCGGCTAGCAGTAGCACGCCGATGAACATGCCGCCCAGGCGCGTGCGGATGGCGATGACGTCGCCGTATTTGGCGAGCTGCATGGCGGCGAAGACGATCAGCGCCGCGCTGATGAAGAATATTACCCAAACCATGGTCAACGCTCCTGGTTGCTTAGCGGCACCCCACGCACCACTGCCAACGGCCAGGCCGCAAACACGCCCGTGTTCGGCCCGTCCAGATCGGTGACGATTTGCTCGGTGGCGTGCAGGCAGTCTTGTGCCAGCGCCTCGCTGGCGACGATCACGAACAGGGTCAGATGGCCCTTCTCGACCGGCTCCAGCGACTGGAAAAAGAAGCGCATCGGCACGCTTTGATGCCGCAGGCGCTGGATGCCCGTGCTTTCGACGATGGTCGCGCCGCGAATGCCCACCGCTTCCCAGGCTTTGAGCACTTCATCCAACAGGTCGGGGTTATCCAAAACAAACATGATCATGTACATCGTTCGCCTCCATCAACGCATAAAGATTGGGTACAGTAGAAGGTACAGCACACTGGCTACCAGGCAGGCTACCAGCATGACCGGCAGGCCGCGCCGGTTCCATAACTTGGCCGTGATCGGCGTGCGCGTTCGTTCTGAAACGCTGGCGACAACGATATTGGCAGTAGAACCGATAATTGTGCCGTTGCCGCCGAAACCGGCGCCAAAAGCCAGCGCCCACCAGAGCGGCAGGACGTTAACGCCATCGGCTTCCAATCCCTGGAGTACCGGGATCAGGGCGATCGTAATCGGTACGTTATCGACGAACGCCGAAAGCAAGGCGGAGAACCACAACAGCACGACGCCGAAAAACATCGGTGGGATCACGTACAGCTTCTCCAAAAGGGCCACCAGCCCGCCCAGCACGCTGGATGCTTCCAGGCCACCCACCATGATGAACAGGGCTGCAAAAAATATCAGCACGCTCCATTCGATGCGGCGCAGCACGGCATGGATATCGGGCCGCACCCAAACCAGGGCAACGGCTGCCGCACTCAAGGCCACAAAAGCCGGGCTAAGCTTGAGCCTTTCTTCCAGGAAGAACAACAAGATCGCGCCGGCCAGCACGATCAATACCTGCCGGGCGGTCCGGGCATCGTCCAGCGACTCGCGCGGGTTGAGTTGCAGTACGGCATCGGCGTTAGGGGGGCGTACGGCCAGATCGCGACGAAAAAGGTAGCGCAGGAGCCATAAAGCGGATAACCAGGCGAACAAAACCACCGGCAGGGAATGGGTGAGAAAGTCGTTGAACGAAAACCCGGCGGCGGAAGCGATCAGGATATTGGGGGGATCCCCGACCAGGGTTGCCGTCCCGCCGGTATTCGAGAGCAGTGCCTCTGCGATCAAGAAGGGCGTTGCCTGGATGCCTAGAATTTCACAGATCAGAATCGTCACCGGGGCGATCAGGACCACCGTCGTGACGTTATCGAGAAACATGGACACGAGTGTGGTCACCGTTCCCAACAGGATCAACAGCCGCAGCGGCTGCCCGCGTGAGACGCGCCCGGCCCACACCGCCAGAAATTGAAAGAACCCCGTCGGTTCCAGCAGCGCCACGAGGATCATCATCCCCAACAGCAGCCCCAAGGTGTTGAAATCCACGGCGGCTATCGCCTGCGCTTCGTCGTAAAAGCCGAGCCACTTTCCGATGCCGACGGTCAGCACTGCGCCCACAAAGCCGGTAATCGTGCGGTTCAGTTTTTCGGAAAGTATCAGCCACAGGCAAACCAGGAAAACGATCGTCGTCAGAATTTGGGCGCTCATTGCGACGAAACCGCCTTCCAATTCGAAAGAATGGCCACGCCGATATCGACTCGCGAAGCAATGCCGACCAGGGCGCCATTCTCTCCAACAACCGGTAAGTCGTGCAGGCTGTGTTTGAGCATCAAGGCGTATGCACGCAGCAGTCCGCAGGTTTCTTCCACGAAGGTCACCGGTCGCATGATCGCCATCACCGGCCGGTTGAGTTCTTCGGGTGAAGGGCGTGTCGTTTCGACCGCACCGAAATCGTGGACGAAGTCCAGATCGGGAAGCAGGTCGAAAAAGTCGGGCAATTCCAGCGATAGGAAATCGCGCAGTCCAACCACCCCGAGCGGCTTTCCCTTCTCGTCGACAACGGGGAGCAGGCCGATGTGCCGGTCCACGACCAAAGCTGCCGCCTGCCGGATGGTGGCGTTGGATGGGATGGAGTAGACGTTACGTTTCATACAGTTTTTGATCATGACGAGGCCTCCAGTCGCTGGCTTGGTGTGTGGGCCTTTCTGCTTTTGGCGCCAGGTTCTCCTGTCGAGATGGCCCACGCGTGATTGTGGGAAAAAACAAGTATGCTGGCAAACGGCGCTCATTTGCCAACCGTCGATTGACGGATTTCCATAACAGGCTCAATGAGAATGCAAGCGTCTGCGAACGGTTTACCGGCGATTTGGGCTGCCAACATTTGCATTAACTGGCGCGCGATGCGATAGACCGGTTGGTTGATCGTCGTCAGCGGAGGGTGCGTGTGTTCGAACCCCTCGATGCCGTCAAACCCGGCAACGGCCAGTTCTTTTCCAATCGTCCAGCCCCGTTCGCGGGCAGCGTGCAGCACCCCGATGGCGGTCATATCGTCGATGCAGGCAATCGCCGTTGGCGGATGTGGCAGGTCGAACAGGCGCTCCCCGGCCTGGTAGCCGCCCGCCGTAGTCAGGTCTCCTTCCGTCACCAGAGCTGCATCGAACGCCAACCCGTGGCGGCGCAGCCCATCGCAGTATCCATCGAAGCGGTCAGCTTGAATCTTCAGACTGGGCGACGCCCCCACGTACGCAATGCGCCGGTGCTCCAAGGAGACCAGGTGGTCGATCAGGGCGCCGAACCAACGCCGCCCATCGACTTCGACCGACGGGTATTCGTACGGGTCGAGTGAGCGTTCCAGCGTTACAAAAGGGAACGCCATTTGGGCGAGATACTGCACGCGCCAGTCCCTGACGTACATGTGGTTGAGCACGATGCCATCGACCTTGCGGCCGTGCGTCCAGCGTTCGTAGGCCTGCTGTTCCGCCTGGCTGCCCGGCGGCGCGCTGGAAACGAGCAGATCGAAGCCGTGCACCGAGGCCTCGTCGCCCAGCCCGGCGATAAACTCGGCAAAAAACGGGTCCGAAAAACGCGGCGTTTCGGCAGGCAGGATGTACCCGATCGTGTCGGCGCGTTTGCGCCGCAGCTGACGGGCTGCCTGGTTGGGAACATAGCCGATCTCGTTGGCTGTTTTAACGATCAACCGGCGCGTTTCCTCCGCCACGTCGTCGTACCCATCCAGGGCACGCGAGATAGTGGTTGGTGAAAGATTCAGCCGGCGGGCGATGTCGCGAATGGTGACGGTCATTTTCCCTCCAAAACGATTTGGAAACGATATTCTAGCCCGGAATTCCCGGTGGGTCAAGAACGCAGTGATATACTGCCCGGCATGACCGAATTCTTCTCCTTCGAAAACCTGACCTGGCCCGAAGTGGCCGCACTGCCGCGTGAAACACCCCTCATTTTGCCCCTGGGGACGAACGATGATCCTTTGCCGATGGCCGCTGCCCTGAGGGATGTACCGCGCGCCGGCCTGCTTCCGGCGATCCCTTTTGGTTGGCGCGGGAGCGGCTTGGAAGTCCCCTTGCCTTATCTGGCCGCTTACGTCTCCAGTTTGCTCGAAAACCTGCGCCAGGATGGCTTTCGCCGCCTGGGGGTTTTGCTGCCTGGGAATCTTTCCCTTGGCTTGCCTTCCGGGATCGAGCACTACCGGAACGCTGTCTCCGCACCGTTACTCTTCCCGCCCGCATCTGCCCGCGATAAGGTCATCCTTCTCCCCATCGGCCACACCGAACAGCACGGCCACCATCTGCCGCTTGCTACCGATACCCTGATCATCGATGCCGTCAGCCGGGGTACCGCACAGGTGGCCGATGAACGGGCCTGGTCGCTGCCGGTGATGCCATATGGGGTCAGTATGCACCGTCTGGATTTTGCAGGTACGTTCAGCGTGGGTGGGCGTGTTTTCGAAGATTTCTGGCTGGCGGTGATCGATGCACTGGTTGCACGCGGATTCAGCCGTTTTTACCTGCTCAGCGGCCACGGCGGTAACATGTCGTTTCTCGTCAACGTCGTCAAATATGCCGGCGATCGTCACCCACGCATATCGGGAAGGCAGATTTTCTGCGCCACGGCTTTTTTGTACCTCTCAGGCCCGCAAGGTATCACCGCTCTGGAGAAGTACCGCCGTTCGCCGCTTGGCGGCATGGGGCACGCCTGTGAGTTGGAAACGTCCCTGGTCATGCACCTGCACCCCGGGCTGGTTCGCACGGCGCGCGTGGTGGACGAAATGGGCTTCATTGCCACCCCTTCGTATTACATGGATTGGATCGAAGGGGGAGCGTTGATTGCCAATCCGCCCTGGCAGGACGACACGGCCACGGGCGCGTACGGCGCCGGCAGCCTGGCGACGGCCGAACATGGCCGCCTGTGGTTGGAAGCGGCGATCGCCGAAAAAGTGGCTCATGTCGACGAGATTCACGAGCAGTTCCGCCGGCGTTCGCGCCCATCGCCGGCCGGGGCGATGGGCGCATTGTAAGCGTGCCAGGCCGCGGGATGGATGGCTCGATGGTGGGGGCCAAAACGGGGCAGCCGCACCGGCAAAAGAGCCGGATTCGTCCGGCGCTGCGCTTGGGTACTGATGCCCGGTGGGAGGATGTCTCAGGGGGCAAAGTGCGTCGCACCTGTCGGCCGCACTTTTCAAGCAGTCTCTAAGGTGGCGGATTCAGGCCGCCAAGCAGTAGTTGCTGCTGACTTCCCCCGTGCTGAACAGGTTGATGCTTTCGATATCCGTGTGGACGAAGTCCCACAGCGTGACTTCCATCCCTTTGAACGCATAGACCATGCAGCTGTAAAAATGCCCGGTGGGGTGGCCAAGTAAGCTTGCCAGTTGTGCCTGCGCGGCGAATTTCTCTCCAAAGGGCTTGCGCAGGACGACACGCCGCACGCCCATTCGGTGGCATGTTGCCAGGTAGCTTTCCATTTCGGGGGCGTTTTGCTCGGTCACGATGCAGGAAAGTTTTACCCGGACGGTACAGCGGGCGAGAATGGCCGGCAGACGCGGAACGCCTGTGACGCCCATCATGGCCCGGTAGGTGGTTGGTTTGAAACTGGGTAACGAGATGCAGACTTTATCGAAACGGTTGACCAGGGCGATGTGGCGTTCTACCAGCCTGCCGTTCGTATGCAGGCTGAAGCGGCCTTCGGGCACCTGGACACGCAAATAGCTGAGCAGGCGATCCAGGTGACGGTAGCACAACGGATCGGTGTTCGTGCCGGTCAGGACGATTTGTCGAACGTGCTTTTCTCGCAGGGCAGCCAGGAACGCATCCAGCCCACGCGGTGGGTACTCGTCCAGGTTCGGGTGATAGCGCTGTGGCGCGATTTGCTTGCCGATGCAAAACGGGCAACGTGCGTTGCACGGATGCGGTGCCGGACCGCAGAAAAGGATGTTGGCGAAGGCGATCATCTGGATTCAGGCGCCCAGCGCTGTGGGCTTTGCCATCGATCGTTGCCTTGCCGGGCGCCCATCCACCGCCAAGTCTTTGGCAAGCTGTAGGAGATGGGCCTGGACCGCCGGGGCGTAAAACAGGGCGATCACACCGTTGTAGTTTTCGACGCCTTTTTCGGTCAGGCGCAGCGCTTCGGCGTTGCTGGAATAGTTCATCAGCCCCTCGGCCAGCACGAATGCCACTTCATCCGGGAAGGCCGCTTCCAGTGTCTGGCCGAATTTCTGCCGGAATGCGGGCAGGTTGATCTCTCCAAAATAAAAGGCCACCGAAACCATCTTGCCCATAGCCGTCTCGCGCGACAGGTGATACAGGTCTTGAAGCGGCAGTTTGCCGGCCTGGACCATGCGCCGGTAGCGATCGAGGCGTTTCTCGGCGGCGCCGGCATTGTAGGCTAGCGTGACTTCTGAAAGCGACTGTGCTCCCAGTCCGAAGCCCAGGTAAGGCGTGCCCTGAACGACGCGCTGCGTGAGGTAGTCGCTGGTGCCGGGATCGTCGGGGATGCGGCTGAAGGTGTTTTTGCCGGGTGTGGCCAGGTAGCCGGCGGCGTGTAAGAATGCATGAGCAAACTGGTATTGTGCGTAAGCTGCTTCCCGGCTGACGTGTTCGGCCTGTCCGGCCATGCGTGTGCCCTTGTAGCGCATGCGGTAAAGGGTGACGTACTCCGGCGCCAGGCTGATCACATGTTTTAAGGTAGCCTCAACGCCTTTTACCGTTTGCCCGGCGAAACCGTACATGATGTCGATGTTGAACTTTTCGAAACCGGCTGCGCGGATGGCCTCCGCTGCGGCGCGGTCATAGTCAAGAGACGTGTGCGGCCGGCCGAGCATTGCGAGCAGCCGGGGGTTGACCATCTGCACCCCCATGCTGATGCGCCGGATGCCCATCTGGTAGTAAGCGTTGATTTTTTCCGGTTGCCCGGCCGCAATACGCGGCGTCGTTTCGATGCTGATGACCACATCGTTGGGGAGTTGAAAGCTTTGCTGTGCGGCTGCGAGTACCCGCGCGATGTGCGCCGTCTTGGCAGCCGATGGGGTGCCGCCGCCGATGTCGAAACCGATCAGGGTCTTGGTTTCGGTCTGGATGGCGCGGCGGTACAGTTCGAACTCGCCCAGCAGCAGATCAAAGTAACCGTCTTCGCTGGCGCGAAATTCGTCCGGGGCGACGACGCAGTACTCGCAGTATCCGCAGCGTTGTTCGCAGAAGGGCACGTGAACGTACAGGCCGAGCCGGTCGATGGCCTGCCATGCCTGTGCGGTAAAGCATTCGATCTGGCTGTGTGCAACCCGGTAGGGGCGCATGGTGACTGTATGCCCGATGGGATAGGCAGTGTTGGCGAGATGGTGTTGTTTCAACCCGGCAGCAAAGACTTCTGGCGGCGGAAAATGTGCCTGATCGGCAGGAGAAGCTGGTTTCCAGGGGTGCATAAGAACCTCTATCGTTCGTGTGTTTATTACACAAATTATAGTGTACATTTCACACTAAATCAAGAGGCAAAACAAACGCTTCCCAAATCGGAAATTTGGGAAGCGTTTGCGTGTTGCCCTGATTCAGATTCCCCGGCAACAAATACGGTTAGCTGCAAACCGGCTGCCAGCTTGGCTTTGCGCGCTGTGTTGGTAAGCTTCAAACAGCCGTAAAATCGTTGCGTTTCTGAAGATGCGCTTTGGCTGCAAAGGCAGCACCCGTCTTAAACGCCCTTCCCACCCTGGCGGCGTTGATCCACCGCAGCGGTGAAGCGGGCGCGATCCTTCTTCCATAGGTTGTTCAGCTCGTCCGAGTAGCCGGCCACCACACCCGGTACATTCTTCAGGATCAAATCCAGCATCTGGTTGATCTGTTTTTCATTGCCGCCGATGATCGTATTTTTGCCGTGCCGGTCGTAAACGTACATGGCATACGTTTTTCCGGTGGGGATGCCGTTGGTGCGGTGCTGGGTCACGTGCTTGTAGCACCAGATAATATCACGGTAGGGCATGGCCTGAAGCGAGCTAGTCGTGCTAACCAGCCAGCGGCGTGTGAAGTGTACCTTTTTGCCAACTTTTTCGGCCGATTGTGCCATATCCATATTGATTTCAGAGACAACGGTGTCCAGGGTGCCGTAGTTTGCCAGTGCTTTCATCACCGGATGGGCCTTAGGCGTTAGCAAGCGGTAGATCGCCAGCGCTGCGCCCAGGAAGGCCACCAGGGCAATGATGGCGCCGATGCCCAGGCCGATATACCCGGCCGTGTGAAAATCGGTCGCGTCGAGCATCATCGGCAGGAAGGCCCCTTTGATTTCCGGGACTTCTTTTTCCAGTTCGTCGATCACTTCGGTTTGGGTTTCGGCAGGAACATTGACCAACGCACCGGTTACGGTGTTATCGACCTCGGCGGTTTTGCTTTTGATCAGCAAAAAATTCTCGTCGACGAGCAAGACATGATAGTAGGCCTCCGTGGTTTCTTTTCCCGAGTCGGTTTTGCTGACGTAGGTGAAACCCGTATCGGCGTGATCGTCGCCTTCCACGGTGACGTAGTACTGTAGCGTATCGTCGGCATCCTGGCGGGCCAGCAGATCCACCTGGCTAATCGGAAATGGCCCCAGGAGCATGTTGTACAAATACCTTGCGCCAAGCACGAGGCCGGCAAAGACCAGCCCCATGGCGAACAAGCTGACAAGCAACATGCGAATATTCAACCCACGGATTTTTGCGGCAACAAAATCGTTGGACATGGCGGCCTCCACCGTATGAAACTGGGAATGACTCTGGCAATAGCCATATTGTAGAAGAATTGGTGTTTCCTTGCAAGCTGGATGAAAGGGTCTAACGCGTGTGTTCTGTTATGATCGGTACTGTCCGGTATCGTGAAGCCTGTTAGCCAGCAAAAGTTAAGAAGCTGTCTGAGAAGCCAGGTGCGACGCACTTTGTCGACATGGAACAGGGGTCCTCTACCCTTCTGGAGGTGCGCCGCACCTGGTGACGGCACTTTTCAGACAGTCTCTAAGGAGCCGCCATGGAACAATTTCTGCAAACCGAAACGGTCATTATCGAAATGTTGTTGGTCGTGTCGTTGGTTGCCATTGCGGTACGTCGCCTACGCGTACCTTATACGGTTGCGTTGGTCCTGGCCGGTCTGGCGATCACGCTCCAGCAGCCGCTGGTCTTCGAGTTGACCCCGGAACTGATCCTGGCGCTCTTTGTGCCGCCGCTGGTTTTTGAAGCTGCTTTTCATCTCAGCTTTAACGAACTGCGCCGTAACCTGGCGCCCATTTTACTTTTCGCTGTGCCGGGGGTCTTGCTGACGACGTTTATCGTTGGTGGGATTGTTTCATGGGGAACAGCGCTGGCTTTTCCGGTCGCGCTCGTTTTTGGGGCTTTGATCGCAGCCACAGACCCGATCGCGGTGGTATCTTTGTTCCGCTCTTTGGGCGTGCCGAAGCGCCTGAGCGTTTTGATTGAGGGGGAAAGCCTGCTCAACGACGGCACGGCAATCGTCATCTACAGTATCGTCCTGGCTGTTGCCATGGGCGGTGAGTTCGATGCCGTCGAGGCTTTCGTCGACTTTACTCGTGTTGCGGTTGGGGGGACGGTCGTTGGCCTGTTGCTGGGTTGGCTGATTGCACGCTTGATCGCCGGTGTAGATGATTACCTCATTGAGACCACCCTGACGACGATTTTGGCTTTTGGCGCTTATCTGCTGGCCGAGCGCCTGCACTTCAGCGGCGTGTTGGCGGTGGTAGCTGCCGGGCTGGTCAACGGCAATATTGGCCCGCGCGGGATGAGCCCCAGCACGCGCATCGTCATCTTCAACTTCTGGGAATATGTTGCTTTCCTGGCAAATTCGCTGATCTTCTTGCTGATCGGCCTGCAGGTGAATCTTGCCAGCCTGGCGGCGAACTGGCAGTTGATCGTCTGGGGGATGGCGGGCGTTATTGTGGCACGGGTGGCCGTCGTTTACGGCCTGAGCGCATTGGGAAACCGCATCCTTGATGTGCCGATTCCGTTTCGCTGGCAGCATGTTCTCTCGTGGGGTGGTTTACGCGGCGCAATCAGCCTGGCGCTGGCCTTGAGCCTGCCGGTTGCCCTGGGCCCTGAGCGAGAACAGTTGCGCGTGATGACGTATGGCGTTGTGTTGTTCACCTTGCTAAGCCAGGCGACCACGATGCGCCCGATCTTGCGTTTGCTCAAAGTGATCACGCGCAGCGACGGCCAGTTGGAATATGAGAAGCGCCATGCCCGCCTGACGGCAGCGCGTGCCGCAGAAAGTCACTTGAAGAACCTGTACGCACAGGGCCTGGTGTCGGCGCATACGTTTGAACTGCTTACACCTACCATGCAAACGGAAATTGGGGCCTACGCCGAAGCGGTCCGTGAGGTTTTACGCTCGATCCCCGAATTGGAAGCGGAAGAAATCGACACCACCCAGCGCGAAGTGCTACGCGCGCAGCGCAGTGCACTACTTGGGTTACGGCGCGACGGGGTTATCTCCGACGACGTGTTTGAGGCGTTGAGCGCTGAGGTAGATGCCAGGCTGGCTGCAGAACGGTTAGGCATCGAAACAGATCGCCGGGATGAAACCGATGAAAACCGCATGGCGGAGCCTGGCTGACGATAGGGAACAAAACGGAGCCATCCAGAGAAGGACGGCTCCGTTGACTGCTTGCCTCTACCACGGTTCAATTGTGGTTGTGGCCACAGCCGCTGCACGAGCCTCCCGAGCAGCTTCCACACCCGCCTGAACTGCCGGCTACCACCCGCCCGCCACTTTGTGCGAAGAAAACTGAGATTCCACGCGCCGTGTTGTGGCTTTCACAGCGCTTGCAAGCGATTGGGGCGTCAGCGTCTTTGATCGGGCGCAAGGCTTCGGACTGTGCACCGCAGTCATGACATACATACTCGTAAATTGGCATCGTATACCTCTATTCTGTCTGTAAATTAACGTCGTACGTAGCAATTCTGGGTCTTCCGGCGAAGCCGGGAGAGCCGCAACTCTGTAGGCTAACGTCGTATAGCTGTTGATGAAACACCTCGGGCGGATTATATCGCATCCTGACGGCCTACAGAAAAAACAGGTGCGACGCACTTCCATAAGGGTCGACGACGCCTGTTTCTCGCCGGTAAAGTGCGTCGCACCTTATTTTTCAAGGCTGCGTCGGGCGCATTACCAGCGCCAGGAAGACTTTTTGCAACCACACGCGCAGCGTTTGGCTGATCTGGGCCTCGGCCGTGCAGAAATTGGACGCATTTAGGCTGACTTCGTACTCACCCGGAGATGCATCGCCTAGGGAAATGGTTGCCCCGCTGCCGAAAGCCTGCCCGTCCAAGTACCAGGTGAATGTAATGGGCTGAGTTCCGGTGGCACTGGCCGTAAATGTAATCGTTTCGCCGGCAAGCGGTGAAGTCGGTGCCCATTCGAAGTCCAGCGCGGCGATCGGCGTACAGGCTCCTCCGGTCATGCGGACCGGGATCGTGGTGAGCGGTTGGGCCGGGTCGTTGGTCTGGATGCTGAGTGTTGCCGTGTAGGTTCCATGCGCCAGGCCGCCGGCATCCAAGATAAGTTGAACGGCCGTCCCGGCCGCAGGGGCAACTTCACCACCGGCGTTCTCGATCCGCAGCCAGGGACTGTCGGTCGCGATGGTTGCCGTGTAGGTAAGGCTTGCGCAGCCGGTGTTTGTAATACCAACGCTGCGCGTAATCGGCTGTGTGCCTTCCACGTGGACGTCGATAGGTGAAGCTTGGATGGCCGCGATGGGCGGCAGAGGCTGGAGGACGACGTTTTGTGTCGTGGTGAACGCATCAGAAACCTGGATATCCGTAAGGGTTTCCGAAACATAACAGGCGTGCTGGACGGCCAGATCGTATGTTCCGGGCGGTAAGGTGAGTGTATACGCCCCCAGCCCGTTCGTGGTGGCAGTGCTGCTGCCCGGTTCTACGCCCAATGTCGCGCCGGGAATGCCTTGCCCTGTCTGTGAATCGCTGACCTGCCCGGCGATGTGGCCGTTCAACGGACCGCAGCCCCCGAAGAAATCCAGCGCCCGCGAGATGATCTCCTGCCGGCCTGTCGGCGAGACGGCTTCCAGGGGATAGGCGAGGAAAACAGCGTGGAACGTTTCACCATCATAGCTGGTGGCAGCATTCCCCAGGTTGCCCGTAAAGGCTACTTGCCCGCCCGCATCGGGTTGGACGATATCGGCATAGTTGGTGAAAGGATACGTCAAGCTATACGGCCCCAACCCACTGAAAACGTTCGTGCCGCTGACCGAAGTTTGCACCTCGTCGTTCTGGAAAGAGGCGACGTGCAGGTAGTTTTGCCCAAAGGCATTCAGGCCGCGATCGTAAAGATAATCCTGTGCGGATAAAAACAGACTGCCGCCGCCGGTGAGATAACCTCCCAGGTTTGTTTCATCTGCGTTGGAAAGTGTGCTTTGATAGTCGTTCCCCGTAAACCAAAACACGTGGCGATAGCCGTTCAAATCGCTCAACGTTGGTTCGCCTTCGCTCAAAGTATCGCGCACGTCGTAATCCAGGTTTAATGCATCGAGGGCGCTGGTGTAGTAACTTTGTACGTTGGGGCTGTTGTCGTCATCGTCGACCAGCAAAACGCAGGCTAACGCCTCGAGGAAAAAGTCTTGTACTTGACTGCTGTTCAGATCGATTGGGCGCGTCTGCGCTTTATAGCCGTCGGCGTTGACTTGGAGGGTGTAAGTGCCTTCGGGCAAAGATAGCTGGTAGCTGCCATCGGTGGGGTCGGTCCAAATGTCGACAGGTGTCCCTTCCACGACAAGGTTGGCGAACAGCGGGATGCCGCTTGCCAGATCGTGGACGGCGCCGGAGACGGTGTAAGTGGGGGCTACGGTCAAGGAGAAATCTTGCGTGGTGACGCTGTTGCTGATGACGGCGATGTTGCCAACCGTGGCTGGCGTATAACCATAGGCGGCGGCCGTAACCGTGTATGTTTCGGTGGGCAAGGTTTGGGTGTAATACCCCGTTGCATTCGTACTGGTTTGTGGGCCGCTTCCGTGTCTCGTCTCGAATGAAAGTGTGGCATTCTCGATCGGCAAGCCGTCGGCTGCATCGCTGACCGTCCCCTGCACTGCGCCCATCCCATTGGGGATCAGGCAGCCGCTCATGTGGGCAAAGGTGCCGATGGCCGCCTGGACGAACGTGACGTAATATCCCCAATCTTCGAAATTGTCCATATCGTCGTTGATCGAATGGTAATAAGGATTAAAGTCGCCCTGGTCCTCGATCGCTAAAATTGCTGTGTATCCCTGATCCCAAAACGAACTGTGGTCGCTGCCGCCGCCCAGGCTGGTGATCAGTTGGGGAGTCAGGTTCAGATCGTAAGCATCCACGGTGTCGGCGAAGAGTTGTGCGAGTTGCAAAGTGGAAGGCATACTGGTGGAGTAAAGCAGATCGATGCCGGGGGCACTGGAGCCGCTGTTCCAGGCGATCATGTCCAGGTTGAGATAGCCCTGGATGTTTTCGCCGGCGCTGTGCGCCCGTTGTGCATAGGCTTCGCTGCCGTTCAGGCCCTGCTCCTCGCCGGTCCAAAAGGCGAAGCGCAGCGTGCAACCCCATTGGTACTGGCTGAGAATGTCGGCGGCCAACAGCGTTGCCACGGAGCCGCTGGCGTTGTCGTCGGCGCCCGGTGCCCGCCCGGAAGACGGCATATCGTCGAGGTGTCCGCCGATGATGTAGATTTCTTCGGGGTTGGTCAGGCCGGGCAATTCGGCGATCACATTGGGGTAAGTGGCTCCGGACCACTGGTGATACTCCACGTCCAGGTTCAGCGCTGCCAGGTGCGCGCCCACGAACTGCGTCGCTTTCTGGATCGGCGTGCCGCTGTAGGTGTTGCGTGTCGTGATTGTGTAGGGTTGGCCGGCAACCATCACCGGCCACTCGCCGCTCAAGTCGCCTGTGTACGAACGCACATTTTCCAGTGTAACCTGACTGAGCATGGACTGGACGAGCGGATCGGGGGTGATGGCAGCCGGGGAGGCGACCGTCGCTGCCTCCGGCCTGGCCGTCAAGGGGATGGCGTCTAATTGCGCGCTGGCATCGGGCAGACGATCGATTTTGCGTTCGTCTGCCCGCAAAACGACCACCGAGCCGCCATCGAACAGCACCTCTCCGTAGGCGCTCCAGTCGGGGGCCGCGCGTTTGATCGGTGCGTACGCCAGGTAATAGCCTCCGTGACGGGTGTCTTCATCGAGCACGCGGAAGGTAAGCTGTGCATCGGCCAGTTGCTGAATCTGGTCGACCTCCATGCCGGTCAGCACGAATTCTCCCTTTTGGCTGTGGATGTGACTGTAAACGGGGAACGGCAGTGCGTCGAAGCGAAGCCGCGCCTCCTGCGTGGGGGTAAACACCGCCACGAGCAGCGATGTGTCTGCCGCCGCCTGAGCTGGCTGTCTTCCACCCAGGGCTGCAAGCAGGCTGATCAGGACCAGAATAACAAAAATTCGTTGGCGTAAAAGCAATGCGTTCATCGGTTCATCTCCCAATCATGTTCAAGCGGTGTGTAGGGTTTCTTCAAAGGGACCCTCTAAAAAGTGCCGTCGACAGGTGCGGCGCACTTCCATAAGGGTAGCGGAGACCTGTTTCTGGCCGGCAAAGTGATCGCACTTTGCTTTTCGGACAATTTCTAAGGCGTTGCGCTCACGGCGCAGCGGAAGCCGTAATCGTACGACGAATTTTCCGGTCCGTCGTTGCGCCGGTCGGCGGGACGGTTGTGCTTGGCATTGTAATCGAACGAGCCGCCGCGCACCACACGCGCCGTCCCGCTTTCAGGTCCGGTAGGGTTTGCCTGGGGCATATTGGCATAGGTGTCGACAGCGTACCAGTCGGCCACCCATTCCCACACGTTGCCGGCCATATCCAGCGCTCCGTATGGGCTGGCCCCGTCGGGCAGGCTCCCCACAGGGAAGGTGAAAGATACGGCGCAGTTACCGTACAAAGCTTTCGTGCAGTCGATTTCGCTCCCCCAGGGGTAAATGTGCCCGTGCGTGCCGCGGGCGGCCTTTTCCCATTCGGCTTCTGTGGGCAGGCGCCGGCCGGCCCACGCGCAGTAGGCCGCTGCGCCGTACCAGGTGACCTCGACGGCCGGATGACTTTCCAGGCCCTTGCGTGGTTGCCATCGTTCGCCATCTTTAACGATTTGCACCGCTTCCTTGATCGCGTTCAACCAGGCCGATGAACCCGTTGCATGCCCGCCGGTCTCGTTGAGAAAGGCCGCATACATGGCGTTGGTGACCTCTGTCTGATCGATCCAAAAAGCGTCCAGGTAAATCGTGCGTTGTGGAAACTCATCCGCATCGGCGCCGACATCTTCGGGGCGGCTGCCCAGGACGAATTCGCCGGCCGGTACGTAGACCAGGATCATGCCATCGCCGGCAGAAACCTGCGTGGCGCCGGCAGCTTGCGTTGCCGTTGGCGAAGGAACGTGCGTTTCGGTGGGCGAGAGGGTTGCAGAAGGCATCCACGCTTCCGTGGGGATGGCGCTGGGGATGGGTGTCGCCGTCGGCAGCGGAGCGGCGGTCCTGCTGGCAGGAACTTCCGCAGTGGCAGAAACGCCCGTTTCCGCAGCAGGCCCGGTGGTTGCGGTGTTCGCCGGTGTCTGGCAGCCTGCGAGCAACAGCGCTGTCCAGAAAACGAGCGGAACCAGGGATGCCGGGCGCAGGTGGTATTTTGTTTGGATAGAAGCGTGGAGATGGGCAGCGATTGTTGGCATCACGATCCTCGATATTGTGGGTTACCAAGGGGCAATTATAGCCTTGAAAGCCAATTTGCTTGGATCAAAAACTTGACAGCCCATCTCCTCAAACGTATAATCCACCCTTGCCTGCCCATCTGGGCAGGTATTGTTGTGTGAATATGTTAGCCCCGGCTGATCCCAGTAAGAAGGAGTAAGACCATGCCCCCCCATCCAAAACGAAAACATTCCCAGGGCCGCCGCGACCGCCGTCGCGCGCACGACGCCCTGGAAGCGCAAAACCTCGTTCAGTGTAGCAACTGTGGAGAAATGCGCTTGCCGCATCGGGTTTGCCCCAACTGCGGCCATTACAAGGGTCGCGAGGTTGTTGAAGTCGAAGAAAAGAAAAAATAAGTATCCTACGGGCCGTGACATTCACGGCCCGTTTGTGTTATAAGAGTTATGCAACCGACACCCTTTGCCCTTCTCTTTCCCGGCCAGGGTTCGCAGGCGCTCGGTATGGGTCGCGAACTGGCCAACACATTTCCCGTCGCGGGCGAAACCTTCGCCCAGGCCGACAAAATTCTCGGCTTTTCCCTTTCTGCGTTAGCCTGGGAAGGCCCCGAAGAATCCCTCAACGACACCCTCAATACCCAACCGGCCTTGCTTACCCACTCGGTGGCCGCGCTGCGCGTCTTTCAGGAAAAGTGCCCCGGATGGCAGCCGGCTTTCGTGGCCGGGCATTCGATGGGAGAACTGAGCGCCCTCGTCGCGGCCGGCTGCCTGGACTTTGCTGATGCCCTGGTGTTGGCGCGCCGCCGTGGCGAGCTAATGAAACAGGCCGGTGAAGCATCCCCGGGCGGCATGGCTGCCATCCTGGGCCTCGACATTCCCACCCTCGAAGCGCTTTGTACGCAGGCGAGCACGCCAGATGAGATCGTGCAAGTCGCCAACGATAACTGTCCGGGCCAGGTGGTCATTTCGGGCACCGACGCGGCCCTCGAACGCGTGCTGCCCTTGATTCAGGCGGCGGGTGCACGCCGGGCGAAGCGCCTGGCCGTCAGCATTGCTGCACACTCCCCGCTGATGGCACATGCCCAGGCCGGATTCAACGAGGCCGTTCAAGCGGCACCGATCGCCGATCCGCAGGTGCCGTTGGTGGGCAACGTCACGGCCCGTGCGTTGATCACCGCCCAGGCCGTGCGGGAAGATTTGCAAGCGCAGCTTCACTCGCGTGTGCGCTGGACGGAATCGGTGCAGGCGATGGCCGCCCAGGGCGTCACGCTATTCATCGAACTGGGCAGTGGCGATGTCCTCACCGGCCTGATCAAACGCATCGACAAACAGGTCAGCCAAACCGCCCTGGGGGCGCCGGCCGATTTCGAGAAGTTTCTTTCCGCTGGTTAGCGGTATAATTCACTTCGCTTCAAGGAGATAATCATGTCCTCAAACCTTCCGTTTCAAGGGAAAGTGGCCGTCGTGACCGGTTCGGCGCGTGGCATTGGCCGCGTGATCGCCGAGACCCTGGCGACGCGTGGCGCAGACGTTTTGATCGCCGACCTGCGGGCCGAATTGGCCGAGACGACTGCCCAGGAGATCGCGGCTGCTACCGGGCGCAAGACGGTGGCTGCTTCGGTAGATGTGTCCAACAGTGAAAGCGCCAAAGCGATGATCGACAAGGCCGTGGCCGAGCTTGGCCGCGTCGATATCCTCGTCAACAACGCCGGCGTCACTCGCGATAACCTGATTATGCGGATGGAAGAAGCCGATTGGGATCTGGTGCTCGGTATCAACCTGAAGGGCGCCTTCAACTGCTCGAAGGCCGTCGTGCGTCAGATGATGAAGCAACGCTACGGCCGTATCGTCAACATTTCTTCCGTTTCCGGCTTGGCCGGGCAGGCCGGGCAGGCCAATTACTCTTCTTCCAAGGCCGGCCTGATCGGCCTTACCAAAGCCCTGGCGCGTGAACTGGGTTCGCGCAGCATTACGGTAAACGCCGTTGCACCTGGCTTTATCCCTACCGACCTGACCAAGGACCTCCCCGAAGAATTGAAAGGCGCCACCCTGAAGGCCATTCCCCTGGGGCGTTGGGGCAGTACGCAGGATATTGCCTACGCCGTGGCTTTCCTCGCATCCGATGAAGCCGAATATATCACCGGCCATGTCCTGAGCGTGGACGGTGGTATGGTAATGATGTAAAGACATGGAAACGACGAGCGACTACCCACAAACCCCTGGAAGAACAACCATTGCGCCCGGTGTGTTGCTGACCATGACGCGCCTGAGCGCGTTGGCGGTGCCCGGGGTCAGCCGGATGGGCAGCGCCCCGCGCACGGTTGGCCTTTTGCGCAAGGACACACAGCAAGATGATGGCGTTGTTTTGCGTGTAGTCGATAATACCGTTTATGTGGACCTGTACGTCGTGATGAAGAGCGACGTAAGCATTCGCACGGTCAGCCACAAGGTTCAAAGTGACGTCGCTCGGACGGTTGCTGAATTGGTGGGTATGAATGTAGGTGGGGTGAACGTTCATATCGAAGATATCGATTATCCTGAAGACCCTGGGAGCTAGGACGTGCAAACCCTTTCCCGCTCCCAGGGTCGATAAGAAGGAACGGCCCGGCCTTATGAAACCTCGCACCAGGGCGCGCAGCGTTGCCCTGCAAGCACTTTACGAAATTGATGTCGTTGCCCATCCGCCAGGCCAGGTCCTTGATGAGCGCCTGGCGGAAGCCAACCTGGATCAAACCTTGGCCGACTTTACGCGCCGGATCGTGGTCGGCGTGGTGCCACTGATGGTTGAGTTGGATAACTTTATCTCCCAGCATGCGCCTGAGTGGCCATTGGATCAAATCGCCGTGATCGATCGCAACATCCTGCGGATTGCGCTATGGGAGATGGCCCTGTGTGATGATACGCCGATGAAAGTCGCCATCAACGAAGCCGTGGAACTGGGTAAAGTATATGGATCAGACAGTACGCCGCGTTTTGTAAACGGTGTTTTGGGCAGCTTGTCCGTGCGGCAAAACGAAATTCGGTTGGCTTTCGGGAAGAAATAGCTTAAGGATGGGCATGAATATCTTTGGCGTTGGGCCTTTCGAGTTTATCCTTTTTCTCTTGATTGCCTTGCTTATCTTGGGGCCTGAACGTATGATTTCGAGCAGCCGCAGCATTGCACGTTTTATTCGCAATTTGCTCACATCGCCTACCTGGCGTACCGTCCAAAGTGTACAGACCGAAATGCGCAACATTCCCACCCAGTTGCTGCGCGAAGCCGGCCTGGAAAAGCCGGAAGATTTGCTCCCCACTGCCGAAGAAATTGCAAAAGAAGCCGGCCTGGATGAACTCTCTCGGCAAGTGTCGCAGGTGCAGCAGCAGGTGAAAGGCGAATGGCGTGAAATGGGTCAGGCCGTGGCGAATACGCCTGCCCTGAAAGCGGCCTCGACGGCCAAGGCGCCGCCCGTTTCTCCACCGGATAGCGGTATTCCCACCATCTCCGCACCGCCGGCGCCTCCTGCTCCCGACGGCCCACCCACCCTCAAAAGCGATTAAACGATGCGTTTCTTTTTCCGCTTGCTCTGGCGAGTCATCACCGCGCCTTTTCGTTTCCTGGCCTGGCTTCCTTCTGGAATCCGGCAGGCCGGCGAGTTTCTGACCTTTGAGCCGGAAGACACCCCGGTCGGCGAATCGCTGGCTTCTGCCATGGAAGATCCGATGGGGGTGCTCATGCACCTGAACGTGCTGCGCGTCCACCTGACACGCGCCGTGCTCGTGCTGGCCTTGATGACGGCGCTCTCTTTTACATTTGTCGAGCCACTTTTAGAGATATTGGCCAGCCCGATCGAAGGCGGGCTGGATGCCCTGCGTTCGATCGACCCCACCGAAACGATCGGCACCGTAATGCGCATCGCTTTGCTAGCCGGTTTTGCATTGGCGTTTCCCTACATTGCTTTTGAAGTCTGGTTGTTCGTTGCCCCGGGCGTTTCGGCGCGTACGCGCCGCTTTGGCCTGTTGGGGATCCCTTTGACGACGCTTTTTTTTATCTTCGGTATGGCGTTTGCCTTCTATGTCATGCTGCCGGTGGCGATGCCCTTCTTGTTTACCTTTATGGGCATCGAAACCATCCCGCGCCCGGCAACCTACTTCCCTTTTGTGGCTTCATTGATGTTCTGGATCGGCATGGCGTTTGAGTTTCCCCTGGTTATCTACATTTTAGCGGCGATGAAGATCGTCAACGCGCGCATGCTGGCACGCCAGTGGCGCTATGCGGTTGTGTTGATTGCGCTATTAGCGGCCATCATTACGCCGACGACCGACCCGGTCAATATGGCCCTGGTGATGGCCCCCATGGCTTTGCTGTATTGTTTCGGTATTTTGTTGGCTTTCCTCGCCCGGCGAGGCGAAGCGAAGCCCAATGCGGTGGGATAAACCTGCCGGCCGGGTGAATCGTTCGGTTATCGGAGGCCACACCTTGTCGGGGAATTCGTTACATGCTGGCAGGGCGCCCATAACGGTTTATCGTGCGCAGCCAGTCCGCCGCAGCGAGAAGTTCTTGTGGATTGCAGGCTGCCTTGCCAGCCTGTTTTTCTTTGCATCCAGCGGGTTGGTTTACATGTATGCCTATACCCATTATGGCCCGGCTGCGGCGGATGCATGGAGCTACCCCTGGTCGCTGGTCGCCTGGCTGTTCGGCTTGCTTGCTGTGCTCTGGCTCATCGTGCGGCTTTTCGCCGCACGTCGTAAAGTCACCGTCTTGCAGGATGGTTTACGCATCGAGTTCCCATTACGTCGAAGCCGGTCGTTGGCCTGGCAGCAAATCGTGGGGGTTTCTACCCAGATCACCGAAACCGTCCTCGCCGGACGCATCATCAGCAGGCACCAGCATGCGTGGCTGTTTACCTGGGTTGGCCAAAAAATCTTTTTGAGCGATCAAATTGTGGGCCTGCCGGAATTGCTGACGCGCGTCAAAGCCGCCGTTTACCCGCGGCTCTTGCCCGATTTGCGCGTCGCTTTGCGCGATGACAAAGCGCTTGCTTTTGGCCCCTTGCTGCTGCGCCGCGAGGAAGGCATCCGTTTGCGATCGGGCCGGCAGCCGCGCCTGATCCTTTGGGAACAGATGCGCCGTTTTACCGTTCACAATGGTTACCTGGTGATAGAATTCTCCGGTGGGATTTTGCGCTTTCCTGTCGGTGAAATCCCAAACCTGGAATTGCTCTTGCAACTGATCCGTGAAGAGATTCAGTAGATGACTGCCGTTTTTGCTTTCTTTCACTTTTTCCATTTCCATTGCCCGGGTGCCAGGCGGCACCGCTACTCCGCCCTGTCTGTTTTCCTCGCCGTTTCACTGTTGGTGACAGCTTGCGGAGGAAGTCCACCCCGGAAAGCCACCGTTATGCCGAAGCCGCTTCCCGAAGCCATGTTGACGTTTCGTGTGGCGCTTCCATCCCCGTTGAACTCCGGCGAAGCACTGTACTTGACCGTGCTGGATGAGGTCAGCGGCCTCGCCTTCAATTCTCGCCGCTACGCCATGAATCCGGATGATGAACGACACTTCACCGTCATTTTGCCGTTTGCAGTTGGTTCGGTGATCCGCTACCGGTATGTGCGGCAGGGCGAGACGATGGCGCAGGAGCATTATAGCGATGGGCGTCCGGTACGTTACCGCATGGCCTACGTCACCGGGCCGGGGATCATCGATGACATCGTCAGCCGCTGGACCGATACACTTTTTGGCGGCCAGGTGGGGCGCTTGACCGGTGAAGTGCTCGATCGGCAGACGGGATATCCTGTGCCAGGGCTCCTCATCGCGGCCGGCGGCGCGCAAACGATTACCGCCGCAGACGGCACGTTTCGCATCGAGGGCTTGCCGGCCGGCAAACACAACCTCGTGGCGTACGCGTTAGACGGCGCTTACCATACATTTCAACAAGAGGCGCTGATTGCCCCGGATGCCGGTACGCCCGCGCCGATTAAGATGGTTGCTGCGAAACTGGTAACCGTTTCTTTCCACGTAACTGTACCGGCAGATACTCCGGCCGGGGCTGTCCTGCGCCTGGCGGGGAATTTGCTGCAAACCGGCAACACGTTTGCCGACCTTAACGGTGGCTTGAGCACGGTTGCCGCCCGTATGCCCGTTTTTACCCATTTGCCCGATGGCCGTTATACTCTGGTGTTGCAATTGCCGGCCGGAACGGATCTTCGCTACAAATACACCCTTGGCGATGGCTTGTGGAGCGCCGAGATGAAAAGCGATGGGGCCTTTCAGTTGCGCCAGTTGATCGTGCCGGAGAAGGATATTGTTGTGAATGAAGCGGTTGAAACCTGGACGGGCGGCCGCCAGCCGATCCGCTTTGAAGTTTCTGCGCCGACGACACCCGATGGCCAGGATGTATCTATCCAATTCAACCCCGGCTTTAGCTGGATGGAGCCGATTCCCATGTGGCCGCTGGGAAATCACCGCTGGCTGTTCGTGCTGACCGGCCCGCTCAATTTACTCGGTGAGATAGGGTACCGTTACTGTCGTGAAGATCAGTGTGGCAAGGCCGACGATATACGTACGCCGGGCAGCGACAGCCCGCCCCTGGAAGTGTTGCCGGTCGGCGCGCAGCCGCTCGTCCGGAACGATGTGGTTGAAAACTGGGCCTGGGACGCTCCACCCAGGCCGCCGGTGGTGCCGGGCATTTCGATTTTGCCACGCGCCGATCGGTTCGTGGCCGGGGTGGAGTTCCTTCCTGCGTACGACCCGACCTGGCAGCCGAACTGGGTGTGGGCGGTTCAATCGGTACTGGGGCTGCACGCCAACTGGCTCTTGCTTTCACCCACCTGGACCTTTACGCGCCCTAACCCACCGCTGCTCGAACCGCTTGCCGGCCAGGACATTCCCTGGCGTGAAGTCCTTGACCTTGCCCTGCAAACGCGCGCTGCCGGCTTGGATGTAGCTATCGTTGCCACGCCGCGCTTTCCCATGGAGCCTTCGATTTGGTGGCAAAATGCGGCGCGTGACTTTTCCTGGTGGGTGACGTGGTTCGATCAGTACCGCACGTATGCCTTGCATCATGCCGACCTGGCACAGCAAACCGGTGCGGGGGCGCTCATTTTGGGTGGTGAAACCCTGGCGCCGGCCTTGCCTGGGGGCAAACTGGCAGATGGCGCAGCATCGGGCGTTCCTGCAGATGCCGAACGCCGCTGGCGAACGCTATTAGGGGAGGTACGAGAACGTTACGATGGGCAAGTCGTGTGGGCGCTGGCTTATCCAAAGGGCGTACAAACGCCGCCGCCGTTTCTCGATGCGGTCGATGCGGTAGAGGTGCTTTGGATGGCGCCGCTTACCAGCCACAAAACTGCGACCCAGGCCGAAATGGAAACCGAAGCGGGCCGCCTGCTCGATGCCAACCTGCAACCTTTCCAGCAGCAACTCGGCAAGCCGGTCTGGTTGGGGATCGGTTACCCATCTGCTGATGGCGGGGCCATGGGCTGTGTGGCTGCTGCTGCGGGTGGCTGTCTCAGTATGGATGCGCTGGCCCGCTTGCAAGAGGATGTGCCCGATGTCAGCCTGGATATGCAAGAGCAGGTGGACGCTTACGCTGCAATGCTGGCTGCGATCGAAATTCGCCCCTGGATTGGTGGTGTGATCTCGCGTGGTTTTTTCCCGCCCTTGCCTTTGCAAGACAAATCGTCTTCGGTGTACGGCAAACCGGCCGCAGGTATCTTGTGGTTTTGGTACTCGGGTTGGCTGCGAAAATAGATCAAAAAACGCTCTGTGACCGATTGAGGGGGGCAACCGGTCATCAGAGCGCTTTTATTATGCCATGCTTTGGAGTCAAAGTCAAATGAAAGGACGTTAAGAGCAGGAGTGTCGTTATGGAAATCCGTACCGTAAAAATTGACAAGCCCGAAGAGACTAACTTCATTCTAGGGCAGTCGCATTTTATCAAAACTGTAGAAGACATTCACGAAGCGCTGATTTCAGCCGTGCCAGGCGTTAAGTTCGGCCTGGCGTTTTGTGAGGCCTCAGGAAAATGCCTGATCCGCTGGTCGGGGACGGATGGCGATATGATCGCGCTGGCGCAAAAAAATGCCCAGGCGATCGCTGCCGGGCACAGTTTTATTTTATTTTTGGGTAACGGTTACTACCCGATCAATGTGCTGAACCTGATCAAATCCGTTCCCGAAGTGTGCAGGGTGTTCTGCGCCACGGCGAACCCAACCGAAGTTCTGGTTGCTGAAACCGATCAGGGGCGCGGGATTCTAGGCGTGATCGATGGTTTCCCGCCGCAGGGTATCGAGGGCGATGAGGATATCGCCTGGCGCAAAGGTTTTTTGCGCCAGATCGGTTACAAACTGGCCTGATCAGAACAGCCATAAAAACGCCAGGTCGTTGACGTTTGTACCGGTTGGGCCGGGCGTGAGTAAATCGCCCATGGCCTGAAAGAAATTATACGAGTCGTTTTCCTGCAGGAAGCCGTCAGGTTCCAAGCCTTGCGTGCGAGCTTGTTGCCGGGTTTCGCCGCTGACAAGCGCACCCGCCGCGTCGGTGGGGCCATCTTCGCCGTCGCTGGCAAACGTTACCAACAGGCAACCGGCAATTCCCGCCAGGTGGTCGACGCTGCCGAGAGCCAGTTCCTGGTTGCGCCCTCCCCTGCCGGCTCCATGCACGCTGACGGTGGTCTCGCCACCAATGGCGATACAGGCGGGCCGCGCAACCGGCTCGCCGCTTTCTGCAACTTGCCGCGCGATTGCCCCGATGAACTGGCCGGCGAGACGAGCTTCTCCTTGCAGATATGTGGTGAGCAGAAGCGTATGATAGCCGAGCGCCTGGGCCTGCGCCAATCCGGCCAGTGCCGCCTGGCGGTTGCTGCCTACCAGTGTATTCGAGGTGCGCGCCAGAGTCGGATCGCCCGGCTTGGGTGTTTCTGCGATTTCTCCCGCTACACCGGCTTGCAGGACAGCGACGATGCTTGCCGGGATTTGCCTTTCCAGGGCATAGCGCGTTACAATTTCCCAACAGTCTGCGTAGGTAGATCGATCGGGCACCGTTGGGCCTGAAGCGATGATATCGAGCGGATTGCCGACCACATCCGAGAGGATCAGGCAGGCCATGCTGGCCGGATAGGCCAGGTGGGCCAACCGGCCGCCTTTGGCCGCGTCTAAGTGTTTGCGTAAGGTGTTAATCTCTTGGATCGTTGCACCACAGGTCAATAACTTTGCCGTAATGGATTGCATATCGGCCAGCGTTATACCGGGCAGCGGCGCCGTCATGAGCGCCGAGCCCCCACCGGACAGCAGGCAGAGAATGAGGTCGTCCGGCCGGCTGCCTTGCAGGGTGCTGAGCAGCCGGCGCGTAGCCCGCACCGACTGCTCATCAGGAATGGGGTGGCTGCCTTTGAGGACCGGTACGAGACCGGTCTGCAAGTTTTCTGCGTCGAAGTGCTTGGCGATGACGCAGCCGCCTTCCAACTGGTCGCCTATGACGTCCAGCGCAGCTTGCAGCATCGCAGGGGATGCTTTGCCGGCGCCCACGACTTTCCGCAGATGCACTCTTTTTTGATCGTAGGTGGCCTGTCCGATGCGAAGCGATGCTTGTGTGCGTTCGAGATTTTTCTGCACGGCGGCATATGGGTCGACCGCCTGGATCGCTGCGGCCAGCACGCTGGCAACGTCGCAGGCATGGGAGTTCCTGTTTAATGTCCTGGTTTGAAGGCATGTCTGGTAAACTTTCTGGGCGATTGCGTTCATAGCTTCTGTTCTATAATCGATAAAGTGTAGAAGGAGTTGTCGTGTGGCTCATCCGTTGCGAATTTTTTCTGGTTCGGCCCACCGTGAACTGGCGCAGGATATTGCCGATATTCTCGGTGTGCCGGTTGGGAAATCCACCAGTACATTTCTGCCCGATAGTGAGATCCATGTCATGATCGATGAGGTTGTGCGTGGACAGGATATTTTCTTTATTCAACCGGGCAGCTTTCCGGTCAATGAATGCATCATGGAAACCTTGTTATACCTCGATGCTTTCCGGCGTGCCAGCGCACACCGGGTAAGTGTGGTGATCCCTTACTTTCCTTATGCCCGGCAAGATCGCATGGCGCGCGGCCGTGAGGCGCTCAGCGCACGGGTGGTTGCAAACCTGCTGGAAACGATGGGTGCCAGCCGGGTCGTTTTTGTAGACATTCACAACCCGGCCATCCAGGGCTTTTTCAATATCCCGGTAGACCCGCTTACCGCATTACCGTTGTTGGCGGAATATTTCCGTTCGCCCGAATATGCCGATGCGGCCATTGTCAGCCCTGATGTCGGCCGGGCGAGTGTGGCAGGCAAGTATGCCGGTCTGCTCAATTTGCCGCTCGTCATCTTACACAAGCGCCGTACCAGTTTTTCAGAAACACGCACCTCCCATGTCGTCGGGGATATCGAAGGCCATCGCCCGATCGTGATCGACGATATTATGGCGGGGGGCAGTGTTCTCAAGCAGTTGGATATTCTCTACGAGCACGGCGCGACCGGCAAGGCTTGCTTTTCGATTACGCACCCTGTCTTGCTGCCAAGCGCCTTGAAAATTTTGGATACGGACGATCGCATTGAAAAACTGGTCGTGACCAACACCATTGCGGTCCCGCCAGAAAAGCGCCACGCCAAACTGGTCGTCCTTTCGGTAGCGCCTCTCCTGGCCGACATTATTTTGCACATCCATGAAGGACGCAGCATTTCAAGCCAATTGATCCTTTCGTGACCCGCATAAAGCGGGACAGCCCGAGCCTGCTCTCGATGCTGCATTTGTGCGTCGCGCTTTTTTTTGCAAAGTGGCCCTCCCGTCTTTAACGGGATGTGTGATCGGGTGCGAAGCACCCAATCAAACCCCAAATCTGGGACATTTCCCGCCGAAAGCGGAAGAGCCTGCAAATTTAAGCCCCGGTAGCCTGCCAGGAACGTTAGATGGAGGCGCATTTCAGGAAGGATACGATCCTTCTTGATGGTGACAAAATTGCAAAATAGTAAAGGAATGCAATATTTCTGTAACGATGGTGAAATGCGCACCAGGAAGCCGGCATGTTAAAATCCAACTAAGGTGTTCCATGAGTGAGAATTCTACTATTCTTTATGTTGAAGATAACCCCGATAACCGCATGCTTGTGCGGCGTATTTTGATGGTCGAAGGCTATGAGGTGGTTGAAGCCGAGAACCCGCAAAAGGCTCTCGAAGTTGCCAAGACCTTTCGGCCCGATCTGATTCTCATGGACATCAATTTGCCGGACATGGACGGCCTGACACTGACCGCCCGCTTGCGTGAATATCCCAACCTGGATGGTGTTCCCATTATCGCTTTGACGGCGAACGTCATGCGCGGGGACCGCGAGCGTACGCTCGAAGCCGGCTGTGATGGTTATATTCAAAAACCGGTCGATGTGGATTTGCTTCCCGAGCAGGTGCGCAAATTTATCGAAGACGCCAGTCTCGGTTACTAACTGATTTCAAACAAAATTCATTTCTGGACAAAACCTTATGAGCGACCAAATGAACGATGCTCTCCCGAAAGATATCACGGTCTTAGTCGTTGAAGATAACGTATCCAACTTCGTTCTGATAGCTCGCATGCTCGGATACATGGGTATCCATTGCGAGTGGAAGACCTCCGGCTACGAGGTGGTGGAATATGCCGATACCCTGCCTCGCCTCGACCTGGTTTTAATGGACATCCGCTTGCCGTATGAAGATGGATACGGTGCGTTACGGAAAATCCGTTCCTCGCCTGCATTGAAGGAAACGCGTGTCATCGCCGTGACCGCAGAAGCAAGCGAAGAGCAGATTGCCAAGGCGCGGCAGGCGGGGTTTGATGGTTTCTTGGGGAAACCCCTGGATATGGATCGTTTTCCAGATCAAATCCGCCGTATTCTGGCCGGTGAAGCCGTGTGGGAAATGAGTTGATAGCGAACTGCAATGGAGGCACATACCTGGCCGGGGTGGGTCGGAGGAGAATTTTTCGTCGCTTGGGACTTGTAAAAGTGTGATCGGTGGATTGGTTTGTGGCCTGGGTAGGTGAAGTGCAGGCGAAAGCTCTTACAGGTTCTTAAGGAGAGTTGATTGATGGACAGCCCATTTGCTTCTTTGTATGCCCTGAGTCAGGCCATTGCGAAAACACAAGACCCAGAAATCGTCTACACGGCCATCCATCAGATAGTCGCCCAGCAGTTTGGGGAAAGCGCAGGCTTGGCTGTGGCGTACTATGATCGAGATGCGAAACAGATTCACCTGCCTTACGTGTGGGCCGATGGCCAACGCCGGCAGGCTGAAGCGTACGCTTTGCAAGAAGACAGCCTTTCTCAGGTGGTTCAAAGTTCGAGGCCGGTTCTCTTGGCGCGTGTGGCGGATGGCAAAGAACGCTTTGCCAACCTCAGGTTTACGACACGAACTGCGTTTTCGCTGCTCGCCGTGCCGCTCGTTGTATTGGGGGATGCTTTTGGCGCCATTGCCGTGATGGACTATATGGAAGAAGGCCAGTTTTCCGAAACCGATTTGCAGTTCTTGTCTGTCGTGGCGGCGCAAGTCTCCGCGCACGAGCAGATGCTGCGTTCGTTTGGGCCGGTTCAGCAGGATGTCAGTCGTTACCGCCGTTTGTATGACGCCACGATGAAAATTCGTAGTTCGGTTGACATGCAGACGATCCTCGAAACCACCGCACAAGAACTGGGCCGCATGTTGGATGCGAGACGCGTTCGCATCGAGATCAGCTTGCCGACTTTGTTGGCCGCCGAGCAGCCAGAAGATACCCACACCGGCGAGTAGCAGATCCTGCTTCGCCGGTGCCGGTTTTTCGCCGAGGTTATTCTTATGACTTTACGTTTTCGGACCATCCTTGCGGTTTCCATCGCGATACTTGCCGCGCTGGTGGCCCTGTTCTTCGTCATCCGCCATGTGGTGGCCGATGGGTATCTGGCAGTTGAACAGCGCGCATCCGAGGTAAACACGCAACGGGCCTTGCAGGCCATTGACAGGGAACTGACCAGCATCAAACGCGTTACGCGCGACTATGCCCGTTGGGATGAAACCTATCGTTTCGTCGGAGACAGTAACCCAGGCTTTTTGCAGTCCTCCTTAGGTGCCAATACCTATGCGAACTATGGTCTCGACATGGTGGTGATTTACAACGATGTTGGCCGGGTGATTTATCAGGCAACCTACAGCGCGCAGACCAACAATGTCGTCGACGGTGCGCAAAGCTTGCTCGCCTACATTACAGCCAACCAAACCGGTTCGAACGGGCAGTTTATTACCCGGCACACGAACGCCGAAGATGGCATATCAGGAATGATTTTGCTGCCCGAGGGCGTAATGATGATTGCAACGGAGCCGATCCTGCCTAGCAACGGTGAGGGTATCATTACCGGTACGATTGTGATGGGGCGCTATTTGGATGCACTCGAATTGGAGCGCCTGGCCGACCAGATTCGCCTGCCGCTTGATATGGCCATTTTGGATAACACGGCGCTTCCGTTCGATTTTGCAGAAGCCAACCAGGCGTTGGAAGATGGTGACGGGAACCTTTTGCCGATGTCGTTCGATGACGAAATGACGTCCCGTTATGCCCCGCTGGTAGACATTCTCGGGCGGCGGATTGCTATTCTGCGTATAGAGACACCACGCGATGCGTATGTGCAAAGCCAGGAAACGCAGCGTTGGCTGGCGGTCACCTTTGGTGTGGGCGGTTTTGCCGTTATTCTCTTGATGGTGGGGGTCGTTTATCTGGCTGTTGGGCGGCGCCTGGTAAGCCTGTACCGTTCGATACGCTCGATTCGGGAGAAGGATGACCTCTCCTACCGGATTTCGGTCAAAGGGAAGGATGAGTTTGCCGCACTTGTCGGCGAGATCAATCGCCTGTTGGCGGCCCTCGACCAGAGCAGTCAGGAACTGTCGGATGCAAAAGGTTTTCAGCAGCAGCTATCACAGGCGCAGCACCTGCGTCTGTTGACGCGCACGATTATCCCGACGCGCAGTGTCGACGATATCGTTCATGCACTGGTGGCCGAACTGGGGGACAAGTTTGGTTACTATTATGTAGGCGTTTTCTTGTTGGATGAAGCGCGTTTGTATGCGGTGTTACAAGCCGGCACCGGCAACGTTGTTCCGGCAGGGTATCGCCTGACGGTGGGTGGTTCGTCGACCATCGGCATGGCCATATCGCGCCGGCAGATTCAAAAAGTGGAAGTTGGCAGCCGGAAAGAGCAAACCAGTTTCACCCGTTTGCCGATGGCGCGCAGCGAAGCGGCCATCCCTATTCGTTTCGAGCATGAAGTCTTGGGGGCAATTGCCATTCAATCCACGCAGCCGAGTGCATTCGATAAACCGGAAGACCAGGAAACACTGCAATACATTGCCGACTATATCGGTATTGTCTTGACCACCACGCGCCTGATTGATGAGTTACGCGACAACTATTACACCTTGGAAAAACGCTATCAGCAGTTTTTGAGCGAGCGCTGGGTGGAAGAACTGCGTTTGCGGCCGGTGTTGGGCTATACCTACGAACAGGAAAATGAAATATCGAGCAAGGCAACGTGCAGCCGCCTCGATGTGCCGATCGTGTTGGATGGCGTTGCGATCGGCAAGGTAGAAATCGACTCGGAACGTGCAAACTGGTCGTCGGAAGATCGCGAACTGGTCGATGCGTTGCTGGCGCAGACCTCGCAGGCACTGGAAAACGCCCGCGTGTTGGAACGCAGCCAACGCCGTGCAGCCCAGGAACGGTTGGTCGCAGAAATCATTCGCTCGGTGCGCTCTTCGACCAGCGTCGACTCGATCTTGAGCGCCTCGGTGTTGGAACTGGGCCGTCTGCTACGGGCCGCAAAAGCGGAAGTGCGCATCCAGCCGGGTGCCAGCGCTGTTTTGCTCGAACGCATTCAGGATGGCGGCACACTGGCCGAGGAGGCTGGGAGCGATTTGCCGCTGCCTGAGAAGGCGCCGGCGGCAGCGCGCGATGAACCCCCGCATGCTCAGCAAACGGACGCCGATGATCCGCAAGAGGTAGCTGCATGAAATTCCGACACCGTTTGATCCTGCTTTTCCTCCTGATCGGCCTGGTGCCTTTGTTTGTCGTGACGATCTTTGCTTTGAGGAGTACACAAGCTGCGGCGCTAAATGTACAAGCTGCTCGCCAGGAGGCCAGCGCAACGTATTTGGCGCGGGATGTACAGGCCAGAGTGGAAACACTCGTTCAGCAGCTTCAATCTTACGTGGTCAACCACTCCGAACAGAGCTTCGACGATCGCTTTCTGTTACCCAAAAACACCGATTTGTCGCTGTTGATGGCCACACGCATTGGCCAGAACGGGTACAGCTTTGTTTACAACCTGGAAGCTACGATCATGTTCCATCCCGACCCAGAGAAGGTGCTCCAGTTGCTTTCTCAGCAGTCGATCACGCAGCCTGATTTCTGGCAGATCGTTTCTGATAGCTATGCCACCACGGGAGTTGTTTCCGGTTACTATAAAGAAGTTCGGGGTGGTCGCTCGCTGCAGATGTATATGGCTACCCAGCGCGTTCCCAATACCAACCTGTGGGTGGCCGTTGCCGTAGACACAGCCGAGTTTCTGGCGCTCGATTCGCGTGTGATTGCGGAAGACCGGGCGCGCGTCAACTTTATCCTTACCGTTTATTACATCCTGCTGGTTGGCTTTACGGTGGGGGTGATCGCCGTCACATTGGCTATTGCGAACTCGCTTGCCAAGCCGATCGAGTGGATGGCCCAGACCACCGAGAGCCTGATGCAGTACCTGGAGACGATTACGCGCGGCCTGCGTATGACCACCTTCAAGGACGAAATCAAGTTCTTGGGGTATGCGATCGGTTTACTCTCGAAGCAGTTGCGCACACAAATGGGCAACCTGGAAAACCTGGTCAAGGAACGTACGGCTGAACTGGCGCAGCGTACGGCCCAGGTAGAGACTGCCGCCCAGGTCGCACGCGAATCGGCCGAGATTCTCGATGTCGACGCGCTTCTCAAACAGACCACAGTGCTGATCTCGGAGCGTTTTGGCTTTTATCACGTTGGTATCTTTTTGATCGATGAAGCTGGCGAGTACGCCATTCTGCGTGCCGCCAACAGTGATGGTGGCCAGCGGATGCTGTCAAAGCAACACAAGCTGCATCTTGGGCAAGGTGTGGTCGGTTTCGTCGCCGCCAAGGGCGATCCGCGCATTGTGCTCGATACAGGCTCGGATGCCGTTCACCTGAAGAACCCAGATTTGCCCTTTACCCGTTCGGAGCTGGCGCTTGCCATGCGTGTGCGTGGCCGGGTAATCGGCGTGCTTGACGTCCAGTCGACCGATCCCAGCGCTTATCGTGAAGAGGATACGCGTATTTTGCAGGTGCTTGCCGACCAGTTGGCCCTGGCGATCGAGAATGCCCGTTTGTACAACCAGAGTCAGCGCACGTTGCGCGAGTTGGAAACTGCCTACGGTCACCAGGCGCGTGAAGGCTGGCTGCGCCGCCTGGAGGGGAAGACCCTGGTGTATACCTATAACCGCATCGGTGTGAAGACCACTTATCTGCCCGGTGAGGATGAAACCGAGGCGATCGTCATGGAGCCACAGGTGGTGTTGGTGGATGGCTTTTATGAACTCAGCATGCCTTTGTTACTACGTAACCAGGCCCTCGGTACGGTCGTGTTGCGCCGGGAGGCCGAACAACCGTCGTGGTCTCAGGAAGAAATTCAGGTCGTGCGCGATTCAATTGCCCAGATTGTTTCGATGCTGGAAAACGTGCGTCTGTTGGAAGAAATCGCCTCACGCGCCCGGCAAGAGGGACTGATCAGCCAGGTTGCTTCGAAAGTGCAAACCTCGCTCGACCTGGAAACCGTCTTGATTACGGCCGTACGGGAAATTGGCCTGGCGATGTCTGCCAGCCGTGTAGAAGTCGATCTGGATGTTGCACACCATACAGAGCGCAATTAGGGTCTTTTTATGAACTCGTCAACTGCTGCCGATACGTCACAAGGTTATAAAAACTTCAAACTGCTGTTTGGCGCGATGGCGGTTTTTCTGCTCATCACCGGCCTGTTTTACTTCGCCCTTTATTTGCGGTATGGCGCCTGGCAGTCTTGGGTGGGCATCAGCGTTTTTGCCGTTGTGTTGCTTACCTTGCCGGTTGCCTACATGATTTTACGGCGGGGCAAAGAAATTCAGATGGGGATCGTGCTGCTGGTCGGGGCGATTCTGAGCTATGGTGTAAACGAGTTCCTCTGGGAAGGCTTGCTGATCTATCACTTGATCGGCGGATTTTTACTGCTTTTCATGCTTTGCCATCGCTTTTTGCGGGGCAGGTATCGCGGGTGGCTTTTTTTTATGGCGTTGTACCTGGCCCTGATGGCCTGGGCCAACTTGTGGCCTCCGTTTTTGCGTGTGGAACAGGGAGCCATTCCGGCATTGCAAGTATATGCCATCGGTACCAACTTGCTGATGATCCTGGTTTTTGGCGGCATTACCGTCTATTTTTCATCGGGGCGGCGTATCCGCAGCCGTTTGATGATTTTGTTTTCGTTCTTTGTCGGTGCGCCATTGATCATCAGCGGCAGCATTTCAGCGTATCAGGCAGCGATCGTTTCTGAGCGGCAGGCCATTACCCAGTTGGAGTTCGACGTCACCCTGCGCCAGGTGAGCATTCAAAACTGGTTGAACGGTTTGCACGCCAGCCTGGTACAGGTTCTACCGCCGCCAAACCGTATCAACCTGGTGCCAATTCTTGAGAATGGGGGGCCCGAACCGAATTACACGATTTATCGCACCGAGCTGGCCGAAGACCTGGGGGGGCTGGTGAATCATTCACCGGCCTTCTTACGCGTTTACGTCATGACCCTCGATGGTTTGGTGGTCTTTTCCACGGTTCCTGAGATGGAAGGGACTTACAAAGTCACGGAGGAGTTTTTCCGGGGTGCGTTGAAGGGGTACGTCACGTCGCCGGTGGTTTTCACACTCGACACCGGCCAGCCCGAATTTCAGATGGCACTGCCGATTATCGACCAGGTGGGTGCGACCGTGGGCGTGATGGCGGCCGACGTCGGTTTGGCAGAGTTAAGCCAGTTGATGGCTGTTAGTATGAAAGACAGCAGTACCGGAGAGACGCTGCTGTTCAACCGGCAAGGGCTGTTGAGTTCGCCCTCTCGTTTTGAAGGTTTTTCCGTTGGTGAGTTCTATCCGCTGCCGCTCGGCCTGATGACTGCCATCGACGAGGCGCAGACGGAAACGCAAACGGAGATCTACCAAAGTTATCGTGGCGAGGAAGTTCTGGGCGCTTATGGCTGGCTGGATGACTTGCAAGTGTTGCTGGTGGCTGAAAAGAGCGCTTTCGAAGCCCGGCTGCCCATGCTGCGGGGTATTTTGCTGAGCGTTGCGGTGTTCGTCATCTCGCTTGCCCTGGCATTGGTGGCCGCGTGGTTCGTGTCGATCCGGATTGCCAGCCCGATCAACCGCCTGGCCGGGACGGCCAACGAAGTCACCTCCGGAAACTTGAACCTGGTAGCCGAGGTCCAACAGGATGATGAAATTGGCGCCCTGGCAAGTGCCTTCAACAGCATGACGGCCCAGCTGCGCAGCCAACTGATGCAATTGGAACAGCGTGTTGCGGAACGTACGGCCGATCTCGAACGGCGATCCGTTCAACTTCAAGTGGCGGCAGAGATTGCCCGCGATGCTTCTCGTACCCAAGATTTCGACCTGTTGATTCGTAATGCGGTCGAGCTGGTACGCCAGCGTTTCGACTTCTATCACGCAGGCATTTTCTTGATCGATGAGTTGGGTGAATACGCGGTCTTGCAGGCGGCAACCGGTGAGGTTGGGCAGCAGATGTTGGCAGCCGGTCACAAGCTTAAGTTGGGTGCAGAGGGGATGGTGGGGTATGCTGCCGCACAGGGACTCTCACGTATTGCTTCGAACGTGCGTGATGATGTCGCCTACGTGCCCAACCCATTCCTGCCGTTGACGCGTTCCGAAATGGCCTTGCCGCTCAAGGTTGGAGAGCGCACGATTGGTGTTTTGGACGTACAAAGCGAAAGAGAAGCCGCCTTTACACAGGATGACCTGGTCATTTTGCAAACCATGGCCGATCAACTTGCCGTGGCCATCGAGAACGCGCGTTTGCTGCGCGAAGTGCAGTCGAACCTGGAGCAGCTCGAAGCCTTGTACGGTTCTTACAGTATGCGTTCGTGGCAAAGGATCGTTTCGGCTCATAACGTGCCGGGATACCAATATGACGCGGGCGGCAGCGTCGTTCCGCTTGGTGAAGGCGTTGCGCCCGACCTTACGGATCGCGAGCCTGCGGTTGTGCCGTTGAAACTGCGTGGCCAAGTCGTGGGCAACCTCAAGGTTTATCCCCCGGAGGGAACGTGGTCGGAAAGCCAGCTGTTTGTGCTGAATGCGCTGGGTGAGCGTCTGAGCCAGGCCGTAGAGAGCGCGCGTCTCTACGAAGAAAGCCGGCAGCGTGCAGCCAACGAACAACTGCTTAGCGCGATCAGTGCCAATATTCGCGCAACGATGGATGTCGATTCTATTTTGCAAACCGCCGTTCGCGAAATTCGCCAGGCCTTCGATCTGCAAGAGGCCGAAATTCGACTGGATGTTGGTGAAATGGGAAGTGGCGTTCAAGAAGCTTCTCCGGAAATGCCTGTGGCAGGAAATTAGTATGACGGACTTAATGCCTTTCTCCCCTGAAATGCTACACCGCACGAAGCTGCGTGTGCGTTACCTTTCGTTGGCACTGGCAGGTTTTGCGCTGGCAACGGCGGCCCTGTTTCTTTTCGTGGCTATCAACACGGAAAGCTGGGCCTTGTCTTTGTTGGTAGCCAGTAACTTCTTGGTTCTCCTGGCCGCTTTATCGAACGTGTGGGATGTATCGCACGGCGAATTGGGCAATATCTGGCGCATGGTGACAATCGCCATGGCGGCGTCGTTTGTCTTTAGCTCGTTTTTTGTAGCGGGGATGGGTTTGTGGTACGGTTTCATCGCAATCCTGCTGATGATAGCAACCATGGCGCAACTGCCGCGGGAGCGCATTCCGACCTGGGCGTTTTCTTTGACCGTTTTGGGCAGTGTGCTCACATATGTCGTCGACATTTACTGGCCGTTGGCGCGCTACGTTTTCAAACAGCCCTGGCTGGCGTACCAGATCGGTGTTCTGGGTGCCATGGCCCTGCTGTGCTTTATCTTCAGCTTTTATGGATTCGGCAGCCGCCCGCTGCGCGTTAAATTGGCCGTCATTATCGCTTTGGTCAGTGTGGTGACGGTCCTGCCGGTGGCCGGTTATCTTAACTGGTCTAACCGTCAGGTATTGACCGAACGCGAAAATAGTAAACTGCTCAGCGTCGCCGAACAGGCTGCCGTGGCAGTCGACCAGTTCATGAATACCACCCTGAAAAACGTAGAAATAGAGGCTTCGTTCGACGACTTGTCTTACTACTTATTCCTGCCGCCGGTTCAACGTGGGCCTACCGGTTATGAGAAACGCACCCTGGATATTGTGCAATCGCTTGCCAGGCGTGACGAAGAAAAGATCGTCTCTTATGCGGTTCTGGATATCAACGGCACGGTGCTGGTCGATTCGAGTAACAGGGATACCCAAAAGAATTTTTCTCGCGCCGGCTACTTTATCGAGACTTTGGAAACTGGCAAGCCGCAGGTTTCTCCCGTGTTGTTCGAGACCGAAAGCAGAGACGGGCCATACGAAGCTTACCTGTACTTTACGGCGCCCATCAAGGGTGAGGATGGTGCCGTGATGGGGATGCTGCGCCTCAAGTATGCTGCTGCGGTTTTGCAGGATATTCTCGAAACGTATAACAACCAGGCCGGCCGGACGTCGTTTGCCATCCTGGTGGATGAAAACCACCTGCGCCTGGGGCACGGCCGTGATCTGTCACAGCGCTATCAGCTTCTGGCGCCTTTGCAGGATGCCAACCTGCTTGCCCAGTTGCAAAGCGAAAAACGCCTCCCACCCGGCGCCGCGGATACGATCGCAACACAGCTGCCAGACCTCGACCAGAAGCTAAGGGCTTCTGATCAGCAGGCCACTTTTGTCAGTTACGTGGGCGCCGACCGCGCCTCGGCAGATGGGCGCGAAGCAAATGCTGTGCAATCTCGGGTGGCGGTTTATCCGTTGAAAACGCAAAACTGGAAGGTGATCTTTTCTCAGGAAGAGTCGGTTACTTTGCAGCCTTTGCAAAGGCAGGCTCAAGTGGTTGGCCTGTTGGTTTTGGGCATTGGTATCTTGTTGACGGTGCTTTCGTTTGGGTTGAGTACGATGTTCCTGCGGCCGGTGCTGCGCCTCACCGATGCAGCCGCGCAAATTGCCCAGGGCAACCTGGATGTCAGCATTCCCGTTCAAAGCGAGGATGAGTTTGGCCTGCTTTCCAGAACTTTTAACGATATGGCGGCCCAGGTTCGCCAGAGCGTGACCACGCTGGAAAGCCGGGTGATCGATCGGACACGTGACCTGGAACTACGCGCTTTCCAACTACAAGTTGCAGCAGAGACCGGCAGCATCGTTTCCACCATCCGTGATATGGATAAACTCCTGCCTCAAGTGACGGAACTGCTTAGCGATCGCTTTGGTTTTTACCATGTCGGCATCTTTCTGCTCGACGATGCCGGCGAATATGCCGTGCTCCAGGCTGCTAACAGCCAGGGCGGCCGGCGTATGTTGGCACGAGGCCATCGTTTGGTAGTCGGCGGGAACAGTATTGTCGGTTACGTGAGCGATTCCGGGCAGCCACGCGTTTCACTGAACGTCGGTGAAGATGCGACATACTTCAATAACCCCGATTTGCCCAACACCCATTCTGAAATGGCCTTGCCTCTGATCGTGCGCGGAAAAGTGCTCGGCGTCTTGGACCTCCAAAGTGACCAGGAAAGCGCCTTCTCTGACGCTGACGTGACCATTTTACGCCTGGTGGCCGATCAAGTGGCGATTGCCATCGAAAATGCCCGCCTGTTCGTCGATCTGCAAACCGCGATCGAGGCCACCCGCCGGGCATACGGTGAAGTGACCGCACGAGCTTGGTTGGACTATGCGGAGAAGCAGGCCGTACGCGGTTATCTCATCCGTTCTTCAGATGCTATCTTGCCTGTGGCCGACCAGCCTTCAGAAAGCCTGGCGCAGGCCATTCAAGATTTACGCACCGGGTCTGTGGTTCAGCTTGGTTCGCACACGCTGGCCGTTCCCATCAAATTCCGCGATTTGGTGTTGGGCGCCATTCGCCTGCAAAAGGATGCCAACAAAAGCCCCTGGGTAGACGAGGAGATCGTTTCGATTCAAAACCTGGCCGATCAGTTGGGCGCCGCACTCGAAAATGCCCGCCTTTACCGGGAGACGCAACGCGCCGCCTCGCGCGACCGCATGGTGCGTGAAATCGGTGACAAAATGCGCCGCGCACCCGATATGGACACCTTGATCCAGACCGCTGTGCGCGAGATGGCCCGTACGTTGGGTGTTAACGAAGCCTTTGCGCAGGTCAGTGTAGAGACGTTTTCGAGCCTCGAGAAGCCCTCCGGTAACGGCAGCCATCCGGGTTCTGGAGAAAAGATATGAGTGACTCCGCTTCCCGCTCTAAGCGGTCCACACGCAAGACGTTGGGATTGATCTCAACCGGCTTGCCGCCCACCCATGCCGGCCGGCAGTGGCTTGGGATGGTAGCGATGGCGCGGCAGCAAGACGTAAACCTGGTCGCATATGTCGATGCAACTATTGAAAGCGCTGATAGCATGGCGGCCAGCGAGCTTTTCGAGCTTGCTCACGAGGGACGCCCCGATGGCCTGATCGTGTGGGCCGATGTGCTCTCGACGGAAGCCGAACAGAAATCCCTGGATGATTTCGTTACCCGCTATCTTACTGTGCCGGTGATTTGCAGCCAAAAAACGGTGCCAGAAGCGGCGTTTCTACCGGTAGATGGCGCCGACGATTCCCGGGGGATGTGCCAGGCTGTGACTCATCTGATCGAGGCTCATCACTGTCGCCGAATTGTCTTCTTGCCCGGGCCGGAAAATCACCGTAGCGCAGTGGAACGCTATCGTGGTTACTGCGATGCCCTGGCACAGGCCGAGATTGCACACGATCCTCGTTTGGTGGCCGAAAGCCCACACAGCTGGGAAGAAAACGACGAGAGCCTGGCTGCCAGAATCGATCGGCTGCGCCTTAAACCTGGCAAGGATTATGATGCCCTGGTTGGTTGTTCGCATGGCATGGCGTTGGCTGCAATGCGTGTTTTACAGCAGCGGGGCACCGTGATCCCCGGACAGGTAGCGGTTGTTGGCTTTGGTGATGCTCCAGAAAACTTAACCTGCAACCCCAGCCTGACGACGGTCTCCCCTCCGCTTTATGAGATCGGGCAACACGCGGTGACGATGCTGCTCGACCGTTTGGATGGGCAGCCCGCAACCGATGAACACCCGGCCGCAGCACAATCTGTACAGTTAATGGTGCGCCAGTCATGTGGCTGCCAGGAGGCCCTGGTGATGGAAGCAGCCCTGCCGTTGCACTCACGTCCGCCAACACTCCTGGCGGGTGGCCTTGCAGGCCTGGTGAGCAAAAAAGAGGGTTGGATCGGCAATATCGAGCAGGCTTTTTTGGCTCATGCCGGCAGCGGCGTACACCGCAAGGCCGCCGGCGAACTGGCCGGTGAAATCCGTTATCTCGTGGATGCCTTTTTGTCCGAGGCCACCGGGAAGGCTACCGGTAAAGCCGAAGGCGCTTTCTTGAAAACGCTGCGTTCTCTGCTTTACCAGACGATGCACCTGGATGGGAACCAGAATGCCTGGCAGGCTGTGGTTTCTTCGCTGCGCCAGTTTCTTTTGCCTTACCTGGATACAAAAAGCGCACCCGTGTGCGAAAACTTGTGGAATCAAGCCCGCGTGATGATCGGCGAATTTGCCGGGCGTGCGCAACTCAAATACCTGCTTCAACAGGAGCAGACCGTGTTTTTGCAGCAGGAGTTTGCCACGAATTTGATCGCCGCGAGCAGCGCAGATGAAATCGTCTCTGCCCTCGCAGACGCACTGCCCAAATTGGCTATCTCAGGCTGTTACGTGGCGCTTTATGCCGATGCGGCCGGCCCCAGTGGCTGGGCGCAGTTAATTCTGGCTTCTGATGGCGAAAAACGACACGCCTTGCCAGAACGGGGCGTGCTTTTTCCGGCCAAGCAGCTCATCCCGGATGCCTATTTCCCTGTGAAGCGAGCCGTGTCTTTGATTGTAAAGCCACTCCACTTCCAGGATACAGCGTTGGGATTTGCCGTTTTCGAGCCAGGCCCGGCCGATGCACGGCTGTACGAGCGCTTGTGTTTGCAGTTGAGCAGTGCTTTGTACAAGGCCAAGTTGATGCAGGCCGAGCAGGCAGCGCGGGCACAGACCGAACGAGACCTGCGCCAGGAGAAGTATCTCTTCGATAGCCTTATGCAAAGCCTACCTGACGAGATTTATTTCAAGGATCGCGAAAGCCGTTTCATTCACGTCAATCCGGCGATGATGCGCCATCACGGCGTACAAGATGCGTCTACATTGTTGGGGAAGACGGATTTTGATTTGTTCGACGAAGCCCACGCCCGTCCGGCCTTCGAAGACGAGCAGCGCATTATGGAAACCGGCAAACCGCTTCTCGACTACGAGGAGAAAGAAGTCTACTCGGATGGGCGGGTAAAGTGGGTTTATACATCCAAAATGCCCCTGGTTGATGCTCGTGGAGAAGTCGTCGGAACATATGGCATTTCACGCGACATTACCTCGCGTAAGCTGATAGAGATTCAACTCGAACGGCGTTCTGTCCAACTGCAAACGTCGGCAGAAGTGGCGCGCGCCGCCGGTAGTATGCTCGACCTGAACGACCTGCTTCCCCAGGTCGTCACGCTCATCCAACAGCGTTTTGACTTGTACTATGTGGGTCTCTTCCTGGTCGACGAAAGCGGCGAGTGGACGAACGAACCCAATCGTTGGGCCGTGCTGCGTGCCGGTACGGGGAACGCCGGGCAGCAGATGCTTGCGCAAGGGCATAAGCTGGAGCTTGGCGATACGTCGATGATCGGTTGGTGTGTTCGAAACCGCCAGCCGCGTGTCGCACTCGACGTGGGCCTGGATGCTGTTCGCTTCCGCAATCCCCTCTTGCCGCTCACCCACTCGGAACTGGCCTTGCCGTTAATCAGCCGCGGGCAAGTTTTGGGCGCGCTTTCAGTGCAGAGCGAGCAAAAAGATGCCTTTATGGAAGAAGATATTACAATTTTCCAGTTGATGGCCGATCAACTGGCCAATGCGATTGCCAACGCCCGTTTATACGAGACCACACAAGAAGCGTTGCGCGAGATGGAAGCCACCAACCGCCGTTATGTCCAGCAAGGTTGGGAGCGCTATGCGCGCATGAGCGAGAACCTTGGCTACCGGCAGACCGAACAGGGCGTTCAACCGCTCGCCCGAAAAACGCTTCCTGAGGTGCGGCAGGCGGTTACCAGCCAACAAAGCATCACCATTCAGGAGGATGCGTCGACCCTCGTTGTGCCGATCATGCTGCGCGATCAAGCGATTGGTGCCATTGGTTTCCGGGCAGATCAACCCGACCGGCGTTGGACCAATGATGAGATTGCCGTGATCGAGGTGCTGACGGAGCAGTTCGCGCTGGCAGCGGAGAACTTGCGCCTGCTCGACGAGACCCAGCGCCGCGCTGAACGCGAACGTCTGACGGCCAACATTACTTCGCACTTGCGCGAGTCGCTCAACGTCGAAACGATCCTGAAGACCACTGTGCAGGATATTCAACAGGCGCTTGGTCTGTCAGAGGTCGTGGTGCGCTTACAGCCGCCGGTGGACAGTCAGGCAGAAGGCGCCGAAAAGGCTGCCCAACCGGTTACAGACACCTCCACGGAAGCAGAAACAAAAGGGAACGAGTCATGAATCCGTTTCGTATCGTCCAGGGCATTCTGCGCCCCTTCCGAAACTGGCGTTTGCAATATCGCTTGATTGCCTTGTTGGTGATCGTGATGCTGCCCCTGGTTTCCGTGATTCCCGTTTTCGCCCGCAGGCAAATCGTGGCTCCGCTCGAGACCGAAGCCCTGGAAGAACTGGAAGCCTATAACCGTGTGGTGGCAAACAGCACCCAGCTCTGGCTGGATTTCAGCACGGCAACCTTGCTTCAGATGGTGCATGAAGAAGAGATATTCGGGATGGATGCGGCGGAACAAGAGCTGGCGCTCAAAGCAGTTGCCGAACTCCATCCTTACATGTACCTCGTCAGCACGACGAATCTGAGCGGCATGAACGTGGCCCGCAGCGACGGCAACGCGTTGACCGACTACAGCGATCGCTACTGGTTTCAGCAAGCCAGGAATGGCGTGCCGTTGACCTACCAGATTTTGATTGGAAGGACGAGTAAGGAACCTGCGCTGGTCGTCTCTACGCCCATTCGGGATGGCGCAAACAATATCGTCGGCGTGGGCATGTTTGCCAGTGACCTGGGCGCAATTACCCGGCAGATCGAAGCGACGGTTCTGGGCCAAACAGGTTCGATTTATGTCATCGATGAAAAAAACCAGATCTTTGCACACCCCGATCCTAGCATAACTTCCGCACCCGAGCTGATCGATGCCAGCGACTATCCGGCGGTGATCAAACTGCGCAATGGTGAGACTGGCCCGGTGGCCTATGAAGACGAAAACGGCCTGTCCTGGCGTGCTTACATCACTTTGCTGGACAACGGTTGGGCCGTTATTGCGCAGCAGAGCGAGAACGAAGTTTACCAGACGGCGAAGCGCGGCCAGTTGTTGACCTTCACCATTACCCTGGCAAGTGCGCTCGTCATTCTTGTGCTGGTTGGGTTTGTCGTGACGCAAATCGTGATGCCCATTTCCCAGTTGACGGAGACGGCCACGGCGATTGCCGCCGGCGAATTGGATCGGCGTGCGCCGGTCGAAAGCCGAGACGAGATCGGACGCCTGGGTAGGGCGTTCAACGCCATGACGGAACAGTTGCGCCATAACATGGCCAGCCTGGAACGCCAGGTTTCTGAGCGTACTGCCGAATTGCAGGCCCGCACGGTTGAGCTGGAAGCCAGCGCTCGCGAGCTGGAAGCACGTTCGAAAGAGTTGGATGAGCGTTCTACATATTTGCAAACCGCTGTGGATGTCAACCGTTTTGTTTCCACTATCCTGGATCCAGATTTGCTCATGGTGCAGGTGGTCGAACTGATTCGTGAGCGTTTTAATCTCTACTATGTCGGCCTGTTTTTGGTCGACTCGAACCGCGAGCGCGCCTGGCTGAAAGCCGGGACGGGAGAGGCCGGCCGGAATATGCTGGAGCGCAGGCACGCCATCCGTATCGGCTCCGGTATGGTTGGCTGGGCGATCGAAAACGCCAGGCCGCGTATTGCACTTCATGCTGACGAGGACCAGGTCCGTTTGGCGACACCCGATTTGCCGAAAACGCGTTCTGAAGCGGCTTTGCCCTTACGCTCACGCGATACGGTCATCGGTGCGCTGACGATTCAGAGCGCTTTACCCGACGACTTCAACGATGAAAACATTGCCGTTTTTCAAATTCTGGCCGACCAGGTTGCGATTGCGATCGACAACGCACGCCTTTACAGCGAGAGCCAGGGTGCGTTGGAAGCGCTGCAATCGGTTTACACACAACAAACGCAAGAGAGTTGGGCGCGCCTGGGTTCGACGATGGCTTTCCGCAGCGATGCGGTGGGCGTTGCCCGGGCCGGTGACGTCTGGTATCCCGAAATGGAAACCGCACTGAAGAAAGGTGAAGTAATCGTGGCGCCGGACGCCCATGAAGAGACGGCCGGTCAGCCGTTGGCTGTCCCGATCAAGGTTCGCGGCCAAGTGGTCGGCGTACTCGACGCCCGGCGCGATACCCGCAGCGGCCAGTGGGGGGACGAGGATATCGGCCTGATCCAGACGATTGTGGAACAGCTCGGTGTCGCCCTTGAGAGCGCACAGCTTTACCAGGAGACGCAAAGCCGCGCTGAGCGGGAACGCCTGGTTGCCCAGATCACCAGCAAGCTGCGCGCGTCCAACGATCCGCAGGCGATTTTGCAGACGGCTGCCAGCGAACTGCGGCGGGCGTTGCGGGTGAAAGACGCACGCGTGTTGCTGCGTAAAGTGCCTCCGCAAGAACGTTCGGACGATGATGCAGCAGATATGCCCGATCAGCCGGTTGAATCCGAAGAAGCCCAGGCGCCCCAAACCGATACCGTTCCTGGGCCTGAGCAAAACGATCTGCTCGAACAGGAGTAAAGATGGCAACGATCTTTGCTATTTCAAACGAAAAGGGTGGTGTCGCCAAAACGACGACCTCCCTGGCGATCGGCGGTGCCTTGGCGGAAGCCGGTTACAAGGTTCTGCTGGTGGACCTCGATGCGCAGGCTAACCTGACCATTGGCATCGGGATTCAACCGGCCAAGGTCAAGCGCTCGATGGCCGATGTTTTGTTGAACGGAGCGCCGTTGGTGAGTGCCTGCCATCAAACTGCGATTGCCGGCCTGGACATTGCCCCGGCAAACGCCGAGATGGGAATGGTCGAACGCTTCTTGCCGGTGCGGCAAAACTATGAATACGCGTTGCGAAACGTATTCTCCGTCCCGTTGCGCTACGATTTTGTGCTCCTGGATTGCCCACCTTCGATTGGCGCCGTTACGTTCAACGCACTCACGGCCGCCGCATTTGTCGTCATCCCGACCCAACCGGAATACTTCTCTGCTCATGGCTTGCGCAGCCTGATGGGAACGATCCGCAAAGTCCGCAGCCAGACAAATCCCGACCTGGCTTACTACGTATTGATTACGATGATGGATCGGCGTAACCGTATCCACCGCGCCCTGTGCGAACAGTTGCAGGCCACTTTTGGTGAAGGTTTGTTGAGAACGGTGATCGAAATTGACACCAAACTGCGCGAAAGCACCATTGCCGGGTTGCCAATCACACACTACAACGCCAATACCCGCAGCGCCCAGCAGTATCGTGCCCTGGCTCAGGAGATAGTTGAGAATGCCCAAGCAGAACAAGCTACACAGTCAGCTTAAGAGCCTCTTCGAGGATATCGACCAGGAGGCCGTAGGCTTGCCTCCGGCGGCGCCGCCCCTGCCGGGGTGGCAGTGGACGGGCGACAACAAAGGCCGCTACGTGGCATGTGGCCCGGAGGTCTCGGATGCGCTCGGGATTGCTGCCGAAGCGTTTATCGGTAAGCCAGTGGCGGGTTTTGCCATGTCGGCCGATACGATTCCGTTGGTGGAAAGCGCCTTGTTTGGCGCACAATACCCCGCCGAGATCTCGGGGACTTTGCTGACGGCTTCTGGCAAACCGGTGGCCGTGCGTTTTAGCGTTTTATCCGGGCCTACCGATGAGCGGCCGGTGTGGTCGGGTGTGGTGCAGCCCCTGGTTTCCGATCTGCTCACGACACGCTCCCGCCCCTCGCTGTCGCCCAGCGAAAAGCGTGCTTCCCGCCGGGCAACACCTACGACGCCTGCGTTCCAACTTCCCGATGAAGACCCGTTGACGCCAACCGGCCAGGAAAGCCTGGAGCAGTTCCAGCCCCTGTTTCAGGCTGGTGTGGGTGGCGATGTTGCCACCATGGCCGTACCTTTCCGGATGCCGGAAGATTATGTGGGTTTGCTGGAAATTGTAGACGATGCCGGAACGCGCCAATGGACCAGCGATGAACAAAGCCTGGTGATGCAGGTTGCCGATCAACTTTCGCTAGCGCTGGAAAATGCCCGCCTGTTTCAGGAAACACAGGCAGCCCTCACCGAGACGGCCACGCTGTACGCCATTACCAGCGCAGCCAGCCGCTCGCTCGAATTGGAGGATACCCTCCAAGAAATGCTCAACCGTGTGCTTGATGCGATCGGCATGAAAATGGGCTTGATTGCCATTTACGATCAAAATGCCGGCGCTTTGCGCATGGTCGTTCAGGAAAACTTGCCCGAGCAACTGGTGGCTACTTTACGGCAGGAAAACGGTCTGGCGGGTACGCTGTGTGAACTGGTTTACCAGCAGCGCAGTCCCTTGGGAATTTCGAACTTGAAGACGGCTACTGTCACGACGAATGTCAGTGGGTTGCTCCAACTGGGTATTCTCAGCTACCTGGGGGTGCCTTTAGGTTCGAAGGGGCGCGTCCTGGGTACCTTGTGTACCATGCGTGAGACACCATACACCGATCCAGAAGGTAACCTGTCGCTGATGGAGGTGGCCGGCCAGCAGATCGGAATCGCAATTGAAAATGCCAGCCTGTTCCATGAGACGCAAACCCGTGCGGAAGAGCTCGCTACACTGAATGAGATGAGCCGCGAGCTCTCGGCGAAACTGAACTTGAACGATGTCCTGGATGCGGCTTATGCCTACATCGATCGCCTGATTAAGGCGCCAAGTTGCTATATTGCCATTTATAACCCCGAAGAAAACCAGCTTTCCTTTCCATTGTTCGTCAGCGAAGGGCAGCGTGCCGAAGTGCCGGCGCGCGAATTGCGCGAGCGTGGTATTACCGAACATATCATTTACTCTCGCCGCCCATTGCTGATCAAAGAGAAAGTGATCGACACACTCTCTGCAATGGGCATTCAGGCGTTTCAAAGCCGTGATGGCGTGCCGGAATCGTGGCTGGGTGTGCCCTTGATGATCGGTGACCAGCCGATCGGTGTGATTGCGGTGCAAGATTTACACACCCCGCGCCATTTCAACGAAAACCACAGCGATCTTCTGGTGACGATTGCCGGCCAGGTCGCCATTGCCGTTCAGAATGCCCGCCTTTACCAGGAAGAACAGCGCCGCCGCCAGATCGCAGACAGTTTGCGCGAGATTGCACGTGTTGTCGGTGCAACGCTCGATATCAACCTGGTTATCGAGCGTATGCTCGATCAAATCATCCGCCTGATTCCATTTACGGGCGCATCCATTCAACTTGTCGAAGAAGGCCAGCGCCGTACGATCGGCTGGCGTGGCGTCGAAGATATGGAAGTCGACGCCAGCCAGTGGCAGTCCATCGATGACGATCCCCTCATTTCCGAAGTAGTGAAGACTCGCCAGCCGCTCGTCTTGAGCGATACACAAGCTGAATCGCGTTGGAACGTGGCGCGTAAAGGGATTCGTTCGTGGTTGGCGGCTCCGATGTTGGCCGGCCAAGAAGTGGTGGGCGTCCTTACGCTAGAACACACCTCGGCTGGTGAATATTCGCAGGAAAGCGGCGAACTTGCCATGGCGGTGGCCGTGCAGGCGGCTGTGGCCATTCAAAATGCCGACCTGTTCAAGCAAACACAGCAGCGCGCAGAAGAGACCGCAGCGCTCAACGCGCTGGCGCGTGCCCTTTCTTCTCGCCTGGGTATGCAGCAGGTGCTTAATGAAATCCATCGCGGCGTCTCCCGTTTGCTGGATGCCAAAAACTTCTATATCGGGTTGTACGACGCCGAAGACAATGAGATCACCTTTGTGTTGAACGTTACCGAGTCGGTGGTGGATAAGGGGATTTCTCGTATCTCTGCCGACGAAGGGATCACCGGGTATGTCCTGCGCACGCAGGAAAACACGCTGATCTCCGAAGACGTCGCCGGGTGGATGGAAGCGCACGGCATTCGAGCGATTGGCGAGCCGGCAGCATCTTGGATGGGCGTGCCGTTGTTGAGCGGTGGCCAGCCGACCGGCGTCATGGCGTTGCAAACTTACGATGAGACGTTTGCCTACGATGCGCACGATATGTCGCTGCTTGCGGCGATTGCCAGCCAGGCGGCCATTGCCATCCAGAATGCCCGCCTGTTCGAGCAAAACCAATCGCAGCTCAAAGAAACTGAGGCGCTTTATAAGGCCAGTGCAGAACTGTCCACGGCGCAAAGTTTCGAGGATGTACTGGCCGTATTACGCAAACACACCGTAGCCGGGCAAGGCTCGAACCTCGTGGCGGCAATCGCTTTCGATCATCCTTGGGACGACCAAAACCCGCCGGAGTGGTTCGAGGTGGTGGCTCGTTGGACCGTGATCGATGAGAACCTGCTCGATCAACGATATCCGCTGAACCGGCTCCCGGTATTCAAGCTTCTTGCTCATGAGGTGCAACACACGGGCGAAGCGCTTGTCTTCGAAGACGTTTTGGGCGACAAGCGTCTGGATGACGCCACGCGCACCTTCTACCATAAGTTCTTGCGTGCCGAGAGCGCCATGATTATCCCCATGATTGTGGGTGGTAAGTTGGTGGGCTGTTTCAACATTACGTACCCACAACTGACGCCTTTGTTGGATGGAGAAGTCCGCCGGTTGACGGCGTTGGTGCGGCAGGCAGCGGTAGCGGTGCAAAACTTGCGCAGTATCGAACTGGCGCAACAGCGTGCGAAAGAGGCCCAGTTACGCAGCGAGGAACTGGCGCTGATCAACAAGGTGGTGACGGCCCTGGTTTCGAGCGAAGATTTGCGCCAGTCGTTGGATTCGGTGGCCGATACGCTGCGCTACGAATTCGACCTGGGCAGTGTTGGCGTAAGTTTGCTCGACGATACACGCCTGACGATGACGGTGGTGGCGGAGAGCGTCAATGAGGGCTTGCCGAGCAGCATAGGGGAGATTGTTGCCGTCCACGGGAACACGGTTTTGGAAGACGTGCTTCGTGCCCGCAAGCCGCTGGTCATCGACGATCCTGCCAACGACCCGCGCATGGCGCTGCCGGAAGAGCAGCCATCATCTACAATGATGGATACGTTGCGGCATAACCGGCAAATCGGCATCTTCCCGATTGTGGCCGGCGGCGAAACGATCGGTTCGATCCTGCTCACCGTTCCAGATGGCACTTCGCCGCTTGTCGAGAGTGACGTGACCCTGCTGACGACTCTGATGGGGCAAATCTCTACGGCGATCGAAAACTCTCGCCTGCACGATCAAACCCAGCAGGCGCTCGACGAAACCGCCAAGCTGTACGAGGCCAGCGCCGAACTTAATGCCGTCAAGACCTACGATGCCATCTTGACCGTTTTGCGTAAATCCACCCTTTTGGGCCACGGCGGCGCCAGTGACGTCACCATCAGTATCTTCGATAACCCCTGGACGGCGGAGCGCCGGCCCGAGTGGATGACGGCCATCGCCCGTTGGCCTGCCAACCCCTATCAGGAGGCCAAGACCTTCCGCATTCCCCTGGGAAACTGGACGACGGCGGACCAATTCATGCACCCCGATCAGCCGATCTTAATCGAAAACGCGCCTTCCGACGCCCGCCTCGATTCGGCCGCGCACGCACTGTACGTCAACCAATTGGGCGCGAAAAGCCTGCTCTTTGTGCCGCTCAACGTTGGTGGCCAGTGGTTTGGACACCTGATCGGCGTCTATCAGTCGGCGCTGGTGGTAATGGAGAAAGAGTTGCGCTTGCTGGGCACACTGGCCGGCCAGGCGGCGGTCGCCATTCAGAACATCCGCCTGCTGGACGAAAGCCGGCGGCGTGCGACCCAACTCGAAACCGCAGCGGAGATCGCTCGCGACACGTCCGGCTCGTTGGATCTCAATATTCTGTTGCGGCGGGCGGTCAATTTGATGCGTGAGCGTTATGGTTACTACCACGCTTCGATTTTCCTGTTGGATGATTCGGGCCTGAACGCCGTCGTACGTGAATCGACAGGGGATGCCGGCGAGGAAATGAAACGCCGGGGCCACAAGTTGGCCGTCGGTTCGCAATCGGTGATCGGCTACGTGACTCAGACCGGCTCGCCTCTGATTATCAACGACGTCGCACAAAATCCGACGCACCGCCCCAACCCTTTGCTGCCCGATACGAAAGCGGAGTTGGGCCTGCCGCTCAAGATCGGCTATCGCGTCATCGGCGCGCTCGACGTGCAGTCTACCCAGGTTGGGGCCTTTAACCCTGACGATGTGAACGTTCTTCAAACCCTGGCAGACCAGATCGCCGTGGCGGTCGATAACGCCCGCTCTTACGAACTGGCGCAGTTGGCTAACGCCGAAAGCCGCAAGCGTGTGCAAGAGTTGAGTATTTTGTACAATATCGGGCAATCGATTGCCAGCGCGCCGCTTGAGTCGAGTGAAATCGCCGGCACCATTGCCCGCCAGTTCATCGAAATCCTGGATGTTCCCAAGTGTACGATCTACGCCGTCAGCGTCCAGGATGAAAGCCTGCGCGTGATTGCCGACATGATGCGCGCCATGAGCGACGGCTTGCCGGGCAGCGAGATTGTCGGTACGGAAGACGTGGGAGCAACCGTCCTGTTGAGCGATCATCCGGCCGTCGAGCGGGTGATCAATTCGCTTCAGCCGTTCAGCATTCAGGCGAACGATCCTTTTGCTGATCAGGTTGAGTTATCGTATATGAAGAAACGCGCTATCGAGACGCTGGTTATCTTGCCGCTGGCCGTCAAGGGCCAGGCGGTGGGCGTCGTTATGCTGGAAAGCTGGGGCCGTGCGCGCAGCTTCACGACAGAACAACTCAATCTGGCAATGACACTGGGCAACGCGGCGGCTGTCGCATTGGATAATGCCCGTCTTTACGAAGAACAGCGCCAGGCAACGGAGAAACTGCGTGAAGTGGACAAGCTCAAGTCGCAGTTCCTGGCGAATATGTCGCATGAGTTGCGTACGCCGCTCAATTCGATCATCGGCTTTTCACGTGTGATCCTGAAAGGCATCGATGGCCCCATCACCGATTTGCAGCAGCAAGACCTTTCTGCCATCAACAGTGCCGGCCAGCACCTCCTCAATCTGATCAACGATATTCTCGACATTTCCAAGATCGAGGCTGGCAAGATGGAGTTGGGCCTTGAAGAGCATATCAACTTGAACGACCTGCTCAACAGCGCCATGTCTTACGCGGTCGGCCTTACCAAAGACAAACCCATCAAGCTGATCAAAGATTACGCATCCGAGTTGCCCGAGGTGCGCGCCGATCCGACAAAACTGCGCCAGGTGATCATCAACTTCCTCTCCAATGCGTCGAAGTTTACCGAGGAAGGCAGCATCACCCTGCGTGCCAAAGAACAACGCGGCCCGGGCGGCAGGCCCGAAATTAAAGTCAGTGTCATCGATACCGGTGTGGGCATTTCCCCTGAAGACCAGGTACGCCTGTTCCAGCCCTTTACGCAGGTGGACGGTTCGTTAACGCGTAAGGTCGGCGGTACCGGCCTTGGCTTGTCGATCTCAAAGCGTTTGATCGAAATGCACGATGGGCGCGTCGAACTGGAGAGCAGTATTGGCATAGGGAGTACGTTTTCTGTTGTGCTTCCTTTGCCCTACGTGGAATGGGTGGACGAGTCGGCCCCGCAGGGAAACCGTGTCGTGCTTTCTATCGACGACGATCGCCAGGTAATTGGTCTGTATGGGCGTTATCTCGCCGATCAGGGTTATCAGGTGGTTGCCCTGGATGACTTCGAACACATCCTCGAGAAGGTCAAGGAACTCAAACCCTACGCGATTACACTCGATATCATGCTGCCCGCTCGCAACGGCTGGCAGATTCTGGAAGCGCTCAAGGCAGATCAAGAGACGCATGATATTCCTGTGATCATCTGTAGCATCGTGGATAACCAGGAAAAGGGATTCAGCCTCGGCGCGGCAGACTATCTCACCAAACCCATCCTGCAGGAGGACCTAATCAACGCCCTCAACCGCCTGAACAGCGACGGCAGCATCAGCGATGTGCTGGTTATCGATGATGATGTTGACGACTTGCGCCTGGTTCAGAAGATTTTAGAAGACGGCGGGCGCTACCAGGTCCGTACGGCGGATGGTGGTCCACAGGGTCTGGCCGCAATCCACGAAAAAGCACCTCACGCCATTATCCTGGACCTCATGATGCCGGAACTGGACGGCTTTTCACTGCTCGAAGCGATCCGTTCCGATCCAGACTTTCGTGATATTCCGGTGATTATTTTTACGGCCGGTGATCTGAACGAAGAGCAGAAGCTACACCTTGCCGAGTTGTCGCAGCAGATGATCTTCAAGAATGCCTTTGAAGAACAAGATTTGCTCAAGAGTATCGAACATGCACTTAATCGTTTCAAAGGATAGTATATCGTCGCCGTCGCTTCGTGTTGGTTTGTTTGGAGAATGCCCGTGAGCACTTATGTATCTGTAGAATGCCTGGATTGCAGTCACCGTTTTGACTTTTATCCTGCGACGTACGCCTGCCCGCGTTGTGGCAGCCAGTGGATGGAAGCGCGTTACGATTTGAAGCGCGCCGGCGAAAACATGTTGCAATGGCTTCCGGCTCGTTCTTATGATTTGTGGCGTTTTCGCGATTTGTTACCAGTGCAGAAACCCAACCCCGTCTTGATCATGGGCGAAGGCGGTACCCCACTGATTCGGGCCGCCAACCTGGGGATGATGCTCGGTTGTCCCAATATCTTCATCAAGGACGAACGCCAGGGGCCAACCAACTCCTTCAAGGATCGTCAGGCCTCCGTGGGAATCGCTGCGTTGAAAGAGGCGGGTATCAATGAGATGGTGCTTGCTTCTACAGGCAATGTGGCGATTTCCTATTCGGCCTATGCCGCCCGCGCTGGTATCAAGTTGTGGGCCTTCCTTACCAGCCTGGTGCCTGCCGAGAAGATGCGTGAAGTTGCCATCTACGGCACCCAGGTAGTCAAGGTAACCTCTTCCTACGATCAGGCCAAGCAGTTGGCTGCTGAATTTGCCCGCCAGCGGGGCTTGTATCTCGAGCGCGGTTCACGTTCGATTCCCTCTGTCGAAGGGATGAAGACGATCGCTTTCGAAGTCGCCGAGCAGCTCACCGATGTGCTCGGCCCACCGGCTCCTTTGCCGAATCATGCTGCACCACCAACACGTTGGCGTGTGCCCGATTGGTACATTCAGGCGGTTAGCGGCGGCCTGGGGCCGCAGGGGGTGATCAAGGGCTTTTCCGAACTCTGTGAAATGGGATGGACGGAGCGCATCCCGGCGATTGCCAGTGTACAGTCCGAAGGATGCGCCCCGATGGTCCATGCCTGGCAGCAGGGACTGGAGAAGGCCGAACCCGTGCACTCGCCGCGCACGCATATTGCCACGCTCTCGACCGGCGACCCGGGCCGAACGTACACCATTTTGCGCCAACGCATGATGCAGGGGGGCGGGGGAGTCTTCGAGAGTGTGACCGATGAAGAGGCTTTCCGCACCATTCACATCATGGCGAAAATGGAAGGTGTTTCGATGGAACCGGCTGCGGCGGTTGCCTTTGCCGGTTTGATCAAAATGGTGCGCGCCGGGGCGATTAAGCCCACCGACGTGGTGGTCGTCAACTGCACCGGCCATACCATGCCCATCGAGAAAATGGTGCTGGGAGACAACTGGTCACGAGACGTCTACGTTCCGCCGCCGCAGGCCCTGCAAGAGGTTCCTGAAGAAGGCTTGTTGGCTGCGCTCAGCCGGGTGACGGCGGAACGTTTCCCGCGGGTGGCAATTGTAGACGATACACCAGATGCACGTCGCTTGATTCGCCGTATCCTCCAATCCCAGGGCGATTACACGCTCTATGAAGCTCCCGATGGCGATGAAGCCATTCGGTTGGCGAAAAAGGAACACCCCGATCTGATCATCCTCGATTTGATGATGCCGGAAGTGGACGGTTTTGCCGTGCTTGATATCCTGAAGGCGGATTCTGAGACGGCTTCTATCCCTGTAATTGTCGTGACGGCCAAAGAATTGACGCCCCAAGAAGAGACGCGCTTGCGAGGTCGAATCCATAAACTCATGCAAAAGGGTGAGTTTATGAACGATGAATTAGCCGATGAAGTGCGCGCCTTGCTACGTTAACGGGCGTGGCCTTTGAGAGTTGCTGAAAAGCAAGGTGCGATGCACTTCGCAGGCCAGAAAGCTCCCTCTACGGGTATGGAAGTGCGCCGCACCGATAAAGGCAGGCCGCAGGCTCGGCCGGGATGTTGAAGGTTTCCCCGCTGAAGGTGGCAGAGCCGATCTGAAAAACGCCTGATGGTGAAAGGTGCCTGTTTGAAAAAAATAAAGCTCCCTCCTGGTTTAGCGGCTGCAATGGCCTCATCGGTTTTCCTGGGGCTGGCACCGGTAATGGGAAAGCTGGCAATTCACCTCGGGCTGCCGCCTTTGTTTGTGGCTGCACTGCGTACCGGGCTGGCCGGCTTGTTGATGCTGGTGTTAACGTTTCTGTTCAAGCGGCAGTACCTGTACATTTACCCGGCAGGATTGTTGGGGTGTATCATTGCCGGTTGGTTGAACGGCATGGGTTCTTTATTGTACTACGCAGCGCTGGGGCGTATCGAAGCGAGCCTGGGGCAGGTGGTCTACTCGCTTTATCCCTTGTTCGTCGCCATGTGGATGATGCTGGAAGGCCAAAAGCCATCACGCCTGACAGTATTCCGCATGGCGATCGTGCTTCCGGCTTTGCTCTTGCTGATGGATATATCCAGCGGCCGCGTGGACGTAATTGGCGTTTTGATGATGCTCGGTTCATCACTGCTTTATGCACTCCACCTGCCCGTCAACCAACGTGTTTTACTGGATATGCCGGCGCCTACGGTGACGATGTACACCCTGCTGGCGATGAGCGCTACCGTACTGCCTGCTTTATTTTTCGTCAGCTTTTCGGAGCCGCCACAGAGTACAAGCTGGCTTGCCTTGCTGGCCCTGACGGCGGTCACGTTTCTTTCGCGCCTGACTTTGTTCTTGGGTGTCAAACACCTGGGTGGCTTGCAGACGGCCCTGCTGGGCCTGGGTGAGCTGTTGATTACGATTATGTTTTCGCACTGGTTATTAGGAGAACGCCTGTCGCTGATACAATGGGGGGGAGTTCTCTTGTTGATGTTCAGCCTGTTCCTGACGATATTTGAAAAACCAACCAAACGGCGCGGTGGCGGCGGCGGCTGGCTTAACTGGCTGCGTCCTGCCGGTATGCCGTCAGATTTGATTTTGCCCCGCGACTAGCCTTTCCGGCTTGCGGGCGGCAAGTGGCAGAAGGCGCCCGGGCGCCATCTGCCC
>JBMOLU010000008.1:19789-79281 GCA_049325275.1 Chloroflexota bacterium | reverse complement strand
CTGGCGCCCCGGGCCCGGGGGCCCCTCCCCCCACCGCGGTTGTGGAGGCCGTAGAATGAACAAAGGAGTCCTGTACGCCTTTGGGGCATATTTTTTATGGGGTTTCTTCCCCATCTATTGGAAGCTGTTGAAGCAGGTTGCCGCCGTGCAGGTGATTGCACACCGCATCGTGTGGTCATTCGTACTGCTGGTGGCGTTTCTTACGCTCACGGCCCAATGGCAGAAGTTTCGTGCGGTAGCTTTCAAGCCGCGTGTGGTCGCAATCTACCTGTTTTCTGCGGTACTGGTTACGTTGAACTGGTTGGTGTATGTGTGGGGAGTCAATGCCGGGTTCGTCGTCGAAACCAGCCTGGGCTACTTCATCAACCCCTTGTTGAGTGTCTTGCTTGGTGTGTTGTTTTTACGCGAGCGGCTACGCCGTGTGCAGTGGCTTGCGGTCGGGCTGGCCGCTTTTGGCGTGGCCTACCTGACCTTTGCCCACGGGCAACTGCCGTGGATTGCCTTAAGCCTGGCTGTTTCGTTCGGCCTGTACGGGTTGGTAAAAAAGATGGCGCCGCTTTCGTCGCTATATGGCCTGACACTTGAAACTGGGCTGGTCTTTTTGCCGGCGGCAGCTTTCCTGGCATACTCGGATGTTGCCGGGCAGGGCGCCTTCTTGCACGTTCCATGGTCGACGAACCTTTTTTTGGTAGGGGCCGGGTTGGTCACGGTGGTCCCACTTCTGATGTTTGCTGCAGCGGCCAGACTCGTACCGCTCTCCGTGATCGGCATCATGCAGTATATGACACCCACTTTCCAGTTTCTCCTGGGTGTTTTTCTGTACAAGGAACCGTTCACCCGTGAACGGATGATCGGCTTTGCCTTTGTGTGGGTGGCGCTGTTTGTCTTTTGGGGGGAAAGCGTCTACAGCCGACAAAAACGGAAGAAGGGGGCTGATTTATAAGTGGACGGCGTGATACGGGTTCTCGCAGGGATTCCCCCAGGCGATATGCATCACACAGGCCGTCAGGTCCATAACCAAAGCACAAATCGTTTTTTCACGGTCGAGCGGCGTGCCGACGTTTTGGGCGTGGTTGCAAACCGAATCTGGCAGGTTGACGTGATCGCGTTGAATCGCCTGAAGCGACTTGATCGTGTGTTTGTTGCTCTTGCGCAGCAGGCGCAGGACGCGAAAGTAACGCACGCGCGTGGCGATCAATTCATCGGGTTCTGCCTCGACCGCCTGCATGGTAGCAGAAAGGTAGTGGTTCGTGTGAGCCAGGTAGCCGTCGTGCCCGTAAAGCATGTCGAAACGGCGTGCCGAAACTTCCACGTTGTACAGTTCGCCGCTTTCGTGCGCCAGCAAGTGGTTATACCCGGCGGCGCGCTGTGGAATGAGCATATAGCGAATGGCCTCGTCCAGCGTTCTTGCACCTAACACAGCACGTGAAAGAATGACACGCGGTACCCCGATGCGTGAATCGTTGGGGTAAATCGTATCGCAGCACTGGGCGATGCCGCAGGCGTTGAAACCGATGTTCGGCAGCAACCCACCGTAGGTCATGGCGAGAAAGGGGGGTTCGTCGTCCGGGGTGGCATGGACGATGTAGAGATCAGCTTCATCTTCGGGCAGCCAGTCTTCATTGTGAGCCACCAGCACGTGGCCGTCGGCGGTTTGATCGTCGTTGACGGCGAAGCTGGTGCACTTGTTGAGGTGCAAGGCGTCCATCGTGACGCCTTCCATGGCGGTGAGCGTTGCCAGATCGTCAAACGCTACCCCGGCTCCTTCGGCGATGCCTTCCATTTCTTGCACATACTTGGGATAACGCTCTTGTGCAAAAGGCATGTACTTGCGTGTTTGGATTACCGCGCCGGCCCAATCCAGTTGCAGCGAGCTTTCGGTGTCTTTGATTAGGGCGCGGGCGTTTTTGATGCTGTGTTTCACCTGGGCAGCCATAGCTTCGCCGATTTGCTGGCCCATCTGGCGGTGCGAGCCATGCACGCGGATGACGGGGGGCGGGTTGGGGTGGGTTAGTGGTTTGCTCGGGTGTGCGCTCATTGTGGCCTTTGCCAGTCGTTGCTCAACCGTTCGGATCGGCGCGATCGCTAAGGCTTGTAGTGGATTGCGCCGCGGCTTTCCAGCCAACCATAGATGCCGTCTTGCAGGCTTGTCGCCTGGTACCCTTGCCGTTCCAGGAAATCGGCTACGCTTGCCGACCGGATTCCGTGGGCGCAGTATACGACAACGGGCCGATCCTTCTCGAGTCGATGCAACTCGAACGGTACCTGCCGCATCGGAATATGCAGGCTGCCTGGGATGAACCCACCGGCGCGCTCTTCAACCTCCCGTACATCCAGTAGCAGCAGGCTCTTTTCTTCTAACCATGCTTTCAATTCTTGGGCTGAAATTTCGTGTGCCATAAGCAGATAATGAAGTTACTTAGGGCTTGCTAGCAGTTTGGCGATTTCGCGCAATCCCAGCCACCACTGCTCTTTGGGCCGTTGGTGTTTGGTGTCCACCAGGCGGGAGAAATCCTGCATGTCGTGAAATTGGGTTTTGCTGTCTTCCAGGCCGATGAAGGCACTGCGTTTCGAGCCGCGCTCGCATTCCTCGATCAGAAAGTCCACACACATGCGGGCGAAGCGTGTCGACTGGATGCGATCGAACGGTGATGGATCGCCGCCTTGCTGCAAGTGGCCGAGGATCGTCTGGCGCACGTCGAACAAGTCTTTGCCTTCTTCCTCGAAGAGCGAGCAGATGAAAGGGGTGGTGTAAACTGGATTGGCGTACTCGTTCCGGATCATCAACCCGAGGCGTTTCCCGCTTTTGAAGCCCTCGATCAGCCCTTCTACGTCTTCCGTCAGGTCACGGATGGTGATGCCTTCCTCGTTCAGGTAGACGCGCTCGGCCCCGGTGCCCAGGCCGCTCATCAGCGCCAGGTAACCGCAATAGTGGCCCATCACTTCGACGACGAAGCAGCGCCGCGTGGCGACGGCCGACTGCTTGATCTTGTCTACGGCCTCGACGATATTGTTGAGCGCCGTATCGGCCCCGATGCTGAACTCTGAGCCGGGCAGGTTGTTGTTGATCGACGCCGGCAGGCAGACCATGGGGATGTTGAACGAGGGGAAATTCTCGCGTTCGGTATAGAGTTTATAGGCCGTTTCGTAGGCCGGCCAGCCGCCGATGATGAGCAGCCCCTGAATGCCGTTGTTCTCGATCGTGCGGGCGATCGAATAAAGCTGGCTGCCCTTTGGGTCCATGCGGCTGGTGCCCAGTTCCGAGCCGCCCAGCGAGACCCAGCCGTTGACGCTCATCCAGTCCATCTCACGCACATCGCAGTCGATCAGGCCTTCGAAGCCGTTGCAGATGCCCAGCATCGTGTGGCCTTTGTCCAGGCCGAGGCGGATGGCGGCGCGGGCGGCCGTGTTCATGCCCGATGACGGGGCGCCGGCGTTGAGCACGCCCAGGCGGAAGCGTTTTTGGCCTTTCGTCGGTGCGTGGGGCAGGGCGCGGCCAAAGACGAGCAGGGTACGCCAGGCGTCGGTGAAGCTGCTGCTGCGCAGGCCCATCGCTTTCTCGTAGTCTTTTGCAGCGATGGCCTCGGCCACGGCGTGCGTCTTCTGCACGCATTCCATCAGCGGCGACTTGACGATGCGGTTGCCCTTGATGCCGATCAACACCGGTTCGTCTTCGGGTTTGGCGGCTAAGATCGCTTCGACGGCGGCGTGGCCCATCAGGGTACCCAGGGTGCGGTCGTATGCCGATGGCGCGCCGCCACGCTGCACGTGGCCGAGTACCGTCACGCGTACATCTTCTCCGAGGCCATCCTCGAGCGCTTTTTGGACCTCGGTGCTGCCGATATAGTTGCCGTTGCGGTCGCGTGCGCCTTCGGCCAGGATCACGATGCTGTCGCGCCGCCCGGCTGTGCGGCCGGCGCGCAGGCGTTCGCACATCAATTGTTGCCAGTTGTCCACGTCAGGCGGGTTTTCGGGGATCAGTACCCAATCTGCCCCGGTGGCCAGGCCGCTCATCAGCGCCAGGTAGCCGCAGTTGCGTCCCATCACTTTGATGACAAACGTACGCTGGTGGCTGGCGGCAGTGCTGGTGATGGCATCGATGGCCTCGACGATGCGGTGCAGTGCGGTGTCGGCGCCTATCGTCATGTCGGTTCCGTAAAAATCGTTGTCGATCGAGCCAACCAGCCCTACGATCAGCAAATTGCTGTGCGCTTTTGCCTCTGCTTTGGTGATGTGTCCTTGCTCGGCCAGTTCGGCAACCAGCGAAGGCCACTCCGTGCGAAAGAGGTTGGCGCCCGTCAGCGAACCGTCGCCGCCGATCACCACCAGGCGGTCGATGCCGTGGTCGAGCAGGTTGCGGGCAGCTTGCAGACGGCCTTCGCGCTGTCGAAAATCGTCGCAGCGCGCCGTACCGATAACCGTACCCCCTTTGTTGATGATCCCGCCGACCGAGTTCCAGTCCATCTGGCGGATCTGTTCGCCGCCGTCGACCATTCCTTGATAACCTTCGTATATTGCATATACGTCCAGACCGTGGTCAATGCCCGTACGGACGACTGCACGTAGCGCAGCATTCATCCCCTGCGCATCTCCCCCGCTGGTCAAAACACCCAATTTCTTCGATACTTCCTTTGACATTTCTACCTCCACAGAAGCCGCTCGTCTACCGGCTGTTGTTTACGCGTATAAAAAAACCCCCTGATTTTACCCGGTTTTGCAGAAATTGACGGTTGCAGCTTTGAAGGTTCGATATGTTTCGAGCGTTTCCTGGGCCGTTCGCTGCCATGTAAAGCCCTGCGCCTGCGCCAGCCCGCGCTCTGAAAGCGCCTGACGCAAGGCCATATCGATTGTAGCTTTTTGCAGGGCCTCGCAGATTGCTTCGACGTTCTCCGGATCGAAGTAAAGAACGGCCTCGCCACCCACTTCGGGCAGGCTGGATGTCTCGGCGCAGGCTACCGGTGTGCCGCAGGCCATAGCTTCGAGCACAGGCAGGCCGAAGCCCTCGTAAAGGCTGGGGAAAACAAACAGCGAGGCGGCTGCGTACAAGCCGGGCAGGTCGGTTTCCGGGATCGGTCCCAGGAACTGGATGCTTCCGCTGCCCGCTGCCCGTTCTTTGGCCTGCGGGTAGTGTGCGTCCCAGGCCCCGCCGATGGCCAGCGCCCACCCGGCAGGCTGCACGTTCATCCAGGCCTGCACCAGGCGCAGCAGGTTTTTGTGGGGTTTGTTGATGCCGAAATAGAGCGCGAAAGTTTCCGGCAGGGCATATTTCTGGCGCACGCGCCGGATTTCCGCAGCAGGCTGCGGACGAAAATGGGGCTCTGCCGCCAGCGGGATGGTGCGGATTTTCGCTGCAGGCACCCCAAAAGCTTGGATAAAATCGGCGCGTGTGGCTTCGGAAATGGCGATCACTGCCTGGGCCGCTCGCAGGGCCAGGATGCTGGTCAGTCGGTAGAGCATTCGCACCCGCCGGTTGACCGTTTCGGGGTAGCGGATCGGGATGGCGTCGTATACGGTGAGTACGGTTGGCGCGTGCGGCCGGTAGGGCATCAGGTAGTAGGGACTGTGGTAGATTTCGGCCCTTTCGCGCTGCAAGAGCGGGGGAATTTGCCACTGCTGCGCCAGCGAGAAGGGGGATGCCGTGCTGGCAATTTTTTGCCTTTTTCCGTGTAGCCACGATTCGGTCTGTGTTGTGTTGTGCAGCAGGATGAGTTGTTCGCCGTCGGCCAGCAAGGCCGGCAGGCTTTCTCCCAGGTTGCGCACATAGCGCCCGATACCGGGAAAGTGGGGCGTGGCCGGGCGGACGTCGAAAACAATGTTCATTATTTTTTTAAATCGCTTCATAGACTTCCAGCGTCCGGCGGGCGGTGCGTTCCCAGGTAAACGGCGACGCATGTGCCAGCCCGCGGGCACGGTAGGCGCTCCAGGTAATGTCGTCATCCCACAGGCGCTCGATCGCCTGCCGGAAGGCAGGCGGGTCGTCGGGACGTGCCATCACGGCAGCCGGCGCTGCGGCGTTGGCCGGCGCAGCGCCGGCAACCTCGAGCAGGCTGGGGGTATCCGAGCACACCACAGGCGTGCCGCAAGCCATGGCCTCCAGCACGGGCAGGCCAAAACCCTCGTACAGGCTGGGAAAGACGAAGGCCCGCGCCGCGCTGTAAAGTGCCGGTAAGTCCTCGTCCGGTGTGTGTCCCAGCAAGGCAACGCGTCTCGAAAGGCCTGATGCATCGAGTCGTTGAAAGAAGCCGTCTGCCAGCCAACCGCGCCGGCCCGCAATCACCAGGGAAAGGGCGCTGTTTTCTGCCAGCGCGTGCAGCAGGACCGTGAGGTTCTTGCGCGGTTCGATGGTGCCGACGGCGAGCAAAAACTTTGCCGGTAGCTGGTACTTTGCACGCACAGCCGCTACGGCAGCGGGTTCGCCGGGGCGAAAGCGAGGGTTGACACCCAGCGGGATGCTGACGATCTGCCCGGGCTGGAGCCTGTACAGGCGTATGGCCTCTGCCCGCGTGTTTTCCGAAATGGCGATGATAGCGCGTGCCTGTCTCAGGAAGTGTGGCAGCATCAGGGTCAGATAAAGCCGGTTGAGGCTGGTCTGGGTTTGCGGGAAGAAGCGGTGGACGAGGTCGTACAGGGTAAAGACCGCCGGCATTCGCCCGAAGTACGGCAGCAGGTTGTCGGTGGCGTGGAAGAGGTCTGCTGCTGGGAAAATGTGTTCTTGCGGCCGGCGCAGCCAATGAGCCAGCAGAACGCGCAAGCGCCAGGGCTTGTCGCCGGTGGGGATCACGCAGCGTTCGAGCCGGTCGATGGGTGCCTGGAGCCTTGCATCCCCGGCGCGGTTATAGAAAACCGCATAACGGTGCTGCGGCGACAGCTCCAGCAGCTGCGTCAGCAGCTCCTGTGTATAACGGCCGATGCCGGCGCGCTGATGAACGGCAGCGGATGCATCCAGGGTGATTTTCACGGTGTACCTTTGCTTGGCAGGCGGTTTGTTTTCATGCGGGAAGCGGACGCGCAAGGCTTTCATAGACGGCCAGGGTGCGGCGCGCCGTCTCTTCCCAGGTGAAGCGTCCGGCTTGCTGGTGGCCACGTTCTTTCAATGCGGCGTGCAGTTCAGGAGAAACCAGAACCTGTTCCAATGCGTTGGCAAGCGCGGTGGGAGCGTCCGGCGGCACGAGCAGGCCGGCGTCCCCGACAACTTCCGGCAGGCTGGATGCATTCGAGCAGACCACCGGGGTGCCGCAGGCCATGGCCTCCAGCGGGGGCAGCCCAAAGCCTTCATAGCGCGACGGGAAGGCAAATACGCTGGCGGACGCATACAGTGCAGGCAGGTCTTCGTCGGCCACATAGCCGGTAAAGTGGATGCGCGCCGCCAGCCCCAGGGTTTCGACCTGTTGAAACAGCGGCGCCGTGGCCCATCCCTCTTTGCCGACGATCACGAGATCGTGCGGCAGCCTGCCGGCAAGCCGGACGAAAGCTTCCACCAGTGTATCCAGACCTTTGCGGGGTTCCAACGTGCCGATGTACAGCACAAACTGTTCCGGCAGCCGGTACTGCTGGCAAACTCGGCGCATCGCTGCGGCCGCCTGGGGATGTCGGTAGCGCCGGTCGACCCCCAACGGGACGACGGTAACGCGTTCGGGGGCAATCCCGGCCAGGCGTTGCAGGTCGCAGCGGGTGCATTCGGAATCGGCGATAATGGCATCGGCCCAGCGCACCGAGCGGGGCAGCCAGTGGCCCCAATACCAGCGCGCCGCCGGTGGAAACTGCTGCGGAAACAGTGCCCCGATCAGGTCGTGGACGGTCAGGACCACCGGGCATGGCTTGAAGCGCGGAGCGTCGAAGCCGGTTACGTGCAAAACGTGTGCCCGCGCGCCCCTGGCCCGGCGGGGCAATGCGATTTGTTGCCAGAACAGGCGGCGGTCGATGCGCATGGCCGGCGCGTGGCTCCAGTCGAGCGGCACGTACGTGTTTTGTGGATCGGCTTGCGGCAAGGCCGCCAGCAGGTTGGCCGTGTAGTGGCCGATGCCGGTCTTCTGGCCGAGGGTGGATTGAACGTCAAGGGCGATTTTCATGAAGGGTTTGCAGCAAGATTTCTTCCGCCCGGCGTACGTTCTCGAAGGCGTTGCCGTACGTGACGGCGTGCGCACGCCCGGCCTGGCCCATTTGCCGGCGCAAGGCGGGGTTTTTGAGCAGGCGTATCAGGCCTTCGGCCAGGGCTGCCGGATCGCGTTCAGGCGCCAGAATCCCGGCTGCCTCGGGCACGTACTCGGGGATAGCGCCGCTGCGGGTCGTCACTACCGGCACGCAGCAGGCCATGGCCTGGATATTGGTCATGCCAACGTATTCTTCCCATTTGCGGTTGGACTGCGACGGGCAGGTAAAGACGGCCGCCGCGCGCAGGAGGGGCGGCAGGTCGCGGTTTTTGATCGTCCCAAGGAACTGGATCGAATCGGCCAGGCCGTGTTGCTGTACCCAGGCCTGTGCGTCTGCCTGTTGTGGGCCACTGCCAACGAGTTTGAGCTGCGTACCGGGTACGGTGGTTTGCACCTGCTGCCAGGCCTCCAGCAGGTCGAAGACCCCCTTCTCTGCGTCGATCCGGCCGATGAACAGCACGGTCGGCGCATCCCAGGCCGGTTCGCGGCCATCTCGAATGGGTGTGAACTCGTCCGGGTCCACACCCCAGGTGGCGTACATCAGGCGTTTCATTTTGGCTTCGGGCACGCCGAGCCAGCGCAGGTTACGCCGCCCGCCCTCGTTGAGGTAGAAAAAGAGCCGGGTGGCGCGCAGAGTCGGCTGGAGGATCAGTTTGAGCGCCAGGGCGATGGGCAGCCCATACTTGTACCGGAGCGGCAGGCTGATGTGAACGCCGGCGTAAAGCGGGATGGCGTAACGGGATGCATGCCCGGTGATGACACGCACGTAGGGGAACTGGCGCAACGAGAAGATCTCGACGTTTTGGAGCAGGTCGGGGCGGGTCTCTGCCAGCAGGTGGTGCAGTGCGGCGGGCGAGTCGTACGGCACCAGCGAATCGTCCAGATCGGCCGGGGTCAGGTCATTGTAGCCGGCCTGGCGGTAGAAGTGGGTCAGGCGCAGCCGCGTGAACGACCGCATGGGGGCGATCAGATCGCGGCGGATGTCGGTGCTGACGATGGCGAGGGTGGTTTGGGACATGTCCATCACTTGATGTGGGTTGCCACACGATATGGCAGGCGTTTCAGGCGCCATCCTGACTTCCGATAAACCTGCCAACCTTGCCAGCATCCGAGCAGGAAAGCCCACTGGCGCCGGAAGAAGTGCGGCCGACGCAGCGCACTCGAACGGTAGGTATCGGCAAGGACACGCCAGAAATCTGGCCAGGCCACATTCTTGACGGCGAAATAGAATTTGTTTCGATAAAACATCGGGCTGGTACGGATGTCGCGTGCCTCGCGGCAGCCACCGGACGGCGCGGCCAGGTGGATGATCCAGGGCTCTGGATCGTAAACAACGCTTGCGCCCAGGCGGCGAACGGCGAAACCGAAATCTTCTTCTTCAGATACGGCATTCGAGATAAAGTTCTCGTCGAACAGTCCTGCCTGTAGTGCCAACTCGCGCCGCACGCTCAGGTGGCCGCCGGGTGCAAAGGCGCGTTCCCCTGGCCGGTTGCGGTCGAAAACATTGGGGCCATCAGGCCACGGGTGCCCTTCAGGATCGGGCCTCGCAGAAACGTGGATGCGTCCGGCAACGCTACCAATATGGGCATCGACGTAGTGGCGCAGGTGCAGGGCTGCCAAGTTAGGGCCTGGGTAGATATCATCATCGAGAAATAATACAATCTCGCCCTGCGCCGCACGAATACCTGCGTTGCGGGCTGCGGGCAGGCTGGGGCGCTCGAGGCGTTCTAACCGTAGCTGCCCCGATTTTGCCAGGGAGTGGAGCATTTGCTCGGTTTCTGCTTCATGCTGAGGCGTTTGATCGACGAGGATTAATTCCCACAAAGCCGAGGATTGTTCAAGGAGCCAGGACAGTGTGTCGCGCAGTGGTTTTTCGCGCTGGTATGTTGGGATAATAATCGAGACTTGAGGATTCATGCGTGTTATTTACGGATTTTGCGCCGTAGGGCCGCGGCGCCTTCGAATGTCTGACGCATCCAGGCATAACGGTTAAAAACGCGGTTGAAAAGTTGAATGAATAGAATATGCGCCAGCGTAGCGAGTGGGTTCCCGCTGGCTTTCACTGCGGCCATATACGCATGTCTTGCTTTGCCGCTTTCGCCTACGGATTTCCACAAAAGCGCCATCTCGATATAGGCGTTGCGGTAAGCCAGGGAGCGAACGGCTTGCACATCAGATGGTAGGTTGCTCTCGGCGAAGGCTTTGTCGAGGGGTGTCAGGCGGCTGTTAACGATTTCGGCAAAAAGGGATGAGCTTGCTCCTGTCGTCCGTTTGGGATGATAGAGAAAGTGCGCCAACACCTGGGGAAGAAAGTAAAAACGATAGTAGCGGGCGAGGCGAATACCGAGATCCCAATCTTCGTTGCCTTTGAGCGTTTCGTCGAATAATCCAACCCGTTCGAGGCATTCCATCCGGATCAGGCTGGTGATCGAACAGCGGAAGTCGCCGCACAGTATGCTCTTGAAGGGCTGCCCTGGGTAGCGTTCAGGCCGCCCGATTCGGGAAGAAAGCAAGCGGCCGGTCGTGTCAACGCTTTGTGCCTGTGCGTACACGATGTCGACATGAGGGTGTTCGGTAAAAGCCGCGGCTTCCAGTTCAAGCAGGGTGGGTAACCAAGTGTCATCCGAGTCGAGGCGGGCCATGAACTGCCCTTGGGCTGCACGAATGCCGCTGTTCAGCGCGGCGCTGATCCCGCGGTTGGGCTGGTAAATGTAGCGAATGCGTTGATCGTGAAAATCTGCAATTGCCTGGCGCGTTGTATCAGTCGAGCCGTCGTCTACAACGATCAATTCGAAGTCGGCAAAAGTCTGTTCTAACACGCTTCGAATGGCTTTCGGTAGCAGATCGGCTCGGTTATAGGTGGGAATAACGACGGAGATGGTGGGCATCGGATGATTGGCCGATTCAACGGTTCGGCGACTGTCGGGTGAGAAAGCGCAGTATAAGGAAAGGTAGGCGCAGCGGAAGGAGTGGGTCAAGTTGCCAGGCCAGGGCGAGCGCCGACCAGGCATGGGTTTTGCGCGCGAGGTGAATCAACCACTTGGCTGCATCGGTGCGAATGAGCTGTTTTTCATAGGCTTCTAAGCGCTTATCGGCCAGGCTGGCGCGGCAGAGCTGGGCGATTAAACTTGCGGCGCGGCGACCTTCTGCGGGAGATTCAAATTTCCACATTCGTATTTGACCGACCAGACCCGGTGAGGGTGAGAAACCCAAGATACGCGTCATCTCTTTTTGGCTGATGGCGATATTCTCTGGTTGAAGCAGTGTCGCCTGGACGGAAGACGAACTGCTGGCATGGCGGCGTATCTGGTGAAGAATATCCGGCAGGTTCGCCAAGCGGGTATGTGAAGCGGCCCGCACCCATAAGTCGTAGTCTTCACCGGTTACATCTGTGCGATAGCCGTTCAACTGCTGGTAGATGCTTTTGCGAATCATCACGGTAGGATGGGCGATATAACACCCGAAGCACAACCGCCAACGCAGCACGGCGTGTTCGCTGGGAAAACGGCTTCTGGCACCTGTTTTGCCGGAAGGGCTGATTAGTTGATAATTTGTTCCCAACACGCCAATTTCGGGATGCTTCTGCAAGTAGTCCAGCTGTTTTTCGAGTCGCGTGGGCAGCGCGATATCGTCGCAGTCCATGCGGGCAATGTATTCGCCGCGAGCCAGTTCGATGCCTTTATTGAGCGTAGCAGCCAACCGCAGGTTTTGTGGGTTGCTGGTCGCTCGAATGCGTGGATCATGGTAGCTGGCGATGATGTCTGCGCTGTCGTCGATCGAGCCATCGTCGATGATGAGAAACTCAAAATCTGTAAAAGTCTGTTGCAGGATGCTTTCAATGGCGGGACGCAGGTAATCGCCGCCGTTGTATACTGGAAGCAAGACTGTAAGCCTAGGTTGCATGTTTTTTCGTGGCCTCGACAAAGTATCCCACACTGAACCCTGGAACTGGAAATGCGTCATCAAACCGGAGATGGCCAGACAGCAGATCTGCCACCTATATTGACTGGCGAGAGAAAATATAGTGGCACATAACCAATGGATCGATTTCCCATGCCAGGTAGAAAATTTGCCAGTCTGGGAATTGGCGTGTAATGCGCAGTAGCCATAACGAAGCGTCGGTGCGGATCAGACGCTTTTCGCCTATGGTGAGAGAAGGATCGTTATCGTTAGCCCGGTATAGCTGGTTGAGCAGCGTTGCCGCAAGGCGTGCCTCGTCTGGTGAACGAAACTGCCAGGTGCGAATGGCTTTGACCAATTCAAGATCGGGGGGGGTGCCAAGCATTTGAGTCATTGCATTCTGGCAGATCAAATTGCTGTTGGTTTCAGTCTGCTCTGCTTTGCTTCGTGATGAGCTTGTCCCATGATAGCGCAGGTAAAGTAAGACATCGGGGAGATTTGCTAACCGGGTTCGCCAGGCTGCACGTTGCCATAAGTCGTAATCCTGGGCCACTATCAAGGAGCGATACCCATCCAACTGACGAAGTACGTCGCGACGCATCATAGTGCAGGGGTGTGCTATCGGCGAACCGAAGAGCAGCCGCCAGCGGATTAGGCCGTGTTCCGCAGGGAAGTTACTGAATATGCCGGGTTTGCCTTCAGGGTTGATCAAACGATGATTGCAACCCAGAATGCCGACTTCGGGATGTGCTTGCATGTACTGGAACTGCTTTTCCAGCCGCTCAGGCAGGCTGATGTCGTCGCAATCCATGCGGGCAATGAAGGGTGTATCGATCAGCGCAAGCCCTTTGTTGAGCGTCGCCGGCAGGCCGAGATTGGTCTCATTACGGATCAAGCGGATGCGCGAGTCTGCATAGCTGTTCACGATGGTGGCACTCTCGTCGGTAGAACCATCATCGACGATCAGAAACTCGAAATCATCGAAAGTCTGTTTCAGGATACTTTCGATGGCCTTACGCAGGTATTTTTCGCCATTGTAAACCGGCATCAGGACGGTGATGGGACGGACGTTTATACTTTGACCCATGTTTCAGGAAGAAGATAGCGGGTATCTTTGTTTGGATCGTTATACCAACGCTGCGGAGCCATCACAATTTTATCAGGATTGGGGTTGAGCCAGGCTCCCCACCAGCTAAAACTGCTGTTGGCGATGATGTGATGCTGGCACAGACTCATCAAGTGCAAATCTTCATGGGCCTGGTCAGGGCTGTTATTGGAAATAAACGTTACTGGCTGCTCGATATGCAAGTTCTCGCGTACCCAAACGGGATCGTCAGAGAAGACATAAAAATGGGGTGCCATGACCTTTGACGTAACCCTTTTGACGCTTTCCTCGTAATACTCGAGCGAGCAAACACCATGTACCTGGTGCGTATGCGTATCGCTAACGTAGTCGCCGCGACGGATATGAATGCTCACAGCCTGTGTCGCTTTAATTTGCCGGGCGATTTTCCGATTCGTTTCGGTGGGTTCGTTGCGGAAAGAAAACTCTTTACGAAGGAGGGCCGTGTTTGCCGCGAAGTAGCGTTCGCTTTGAAAATATCCATGCAAGTAAACGTTGGCCGGCGCTTTTAGAAAAAGCGGGTCAAACGAGCCATTTTCGCGAAACGTGGAAGTGGCGTGATAGGGACGGAACCTTTGCCACAAGCGGAATAAGTAGTACAGAGGGCCTGTTGTTGCACTCCAATCCAAGCGAGCGATTTGAAGCTGGCTGGCAAAACGTTCTTGGGTATTGAAGCAACACAGGGCATACTTGCGCAAACGATATGCTTTGAAGTGAAAGATATCGAGCCTGAGCGGAACGCCATGCCGTTCGGCCAGCGAGCGGCCGGCAGCATATTGAAACATTTGGTTCCCGAGGCCACCAATGATACGAACGATGATCATACTGGCGCCTTCTTCCGTGCTTCGACAAAGTAACCGACTGTGTGGGTTGGGCTGGGGATTTGATCATCCAGCGATGTAAGCCAACGAGCGATAAACTGACTGGCCGCCAGCCGGAAGATCAGCCGGGTTGGATGCCAGGGAGAATAATGCCTGGCAACTAGATTAAGTCCTCGATGGATTTCTTGCAAAAGCAAACGAAAAAAGCCGCCGTTGGGTTGAATACTGAGGATTTCCAGCCCATGTTGTTGCAAAAAGTGCGAATAAAAATGTGGGGTGAAACCGCCATAAAAATGAAACGGTTGTTGGTGTAGGCCGGAACCTAATGGCGCCGATAGAAAAGCCAGCCCATTCGGCTTCAAGATACGACTGATTTCTTGCAAGACTCGGTCCGGCTCGGGGACATGTTCTAGCACTTCCGTGCATAGGACGGCATCGAAATAGTTGTCTTCAACCGGAATGTCGGTCGCATCGCAAATATAGTCCAATTCTCCGTAGCGCCATTGACTGTTCTGGATATCTTTGCCGTCGTACTGGGCGAAGTCTTGCGTGTGATAACTGCAATGGTCAAACAGCGTGCGGTAGCGGCAAGGTCCGGCTCCTACATCCAGTAGACGCATTCCTGGAGGTAGCTGCTTGGCAATTTTTGCCACCCAGGCATCTCGCCGTAGAAGGTTGAACCCGGCTAGATTATTTGGGATTTGTTGTATGGATTCCATGGGCATTCCAGTTAAAGGTTACGGCGAAACCAGAAAAGCCCACAGGCGTAGCGGGCTTTTTCAAATTCATTCAGGTTTGCATTCAACTGCACTTGTCCTCTGTCATCTACTGCGGAGAACTCAACCAATTCCAACTGTGCGAAGAAGCTCAAGATTTGGCGCGGGTTGTGGATACGGTGGGCATTGAAGTGCGTACGGGTTTGCCCGGTCGGTGTAGAGAAAAAGAGGCTTCCACCCGGCGATAAAACGCGCGCCAGTTCGGCGCAGGCCTGTTGTGTCCCCAGGGGATTTAGCGGATCTCCGTACCGCCCGAGACCAACATGCTCAACGACGTGCAAGCAAGAGAGCGATGGGATGGATTCTGCTTGGAAAGGCAAGTGCAGGATATCTCCGGCGAGACAATGTAAACCGGGGATTTTTGCTTTCAACGGGCGATAATCCAGGAAGACGATCGGTTTGTGAGTTGTCAACAGGCCCACAAAGCGTGTATCTGACCCGATGTCGATGTGAAAAGGCGCAGCTTGCTGCGCAATATGTCTGGCAGCCCAAACGGCTTGATGGAAATAATGGGTGTCGAAGGGGGTGGTTTGGACAGCATCGAACAAACAGGGAAAACCGTCTCTTAACCGCAACCTTTCTGCACCGGGCAGCTTCGTGTACTGTTTCCAGGAATAGAAGTAGCGAATGTATTGCTGGAAACCGTAAGCTATATTCGTAGCTGGCAGCACGGGGTCGATCCATAACCGCCATACGCGTCGGAATTTGCGGATGTTTCGATGAGTCATGGGTTACTTTTTCCGCCACAGTGTCCAAACATACTGGAATTTTTCGGTGGTGTTTTTGGGCTGCATGGCAAAAATAATACCTGCATATGCAATCGCTGCGTAAGCGCTCTTGGCAATTGCCCTCACGTGGACTGACCAGGCGTTCATGTCTATAGTGTGGCTTAACAGCCAATATCCCGTGACTGTCAATAGAGCCGCCAGACAGGGCATTCCCCACAGTTGCCAAAAATCGAGAGGTACAATCCGGCGTACAAAACGGTAAGTAAGTGCCAACCCTGTCAGGAAAGCAAGACCCACAGCGACACAAGTGCCGTAAGCGCCAAACAAAACAGTCAGTAACGTTCCAAAAACGACGAGCACAGCGGCTTCCGCAAACGAGATGATCACACTGAGTTTGGGCTTCCCGATGGCAATAAACAGCACACCGGCATCTCCGATTAAGGGCTGTACAACCCCGTAGACGACCAGAAACCTTAGAAAAATTGTGCTGGGTAGCCAAAGCGGCGTATACCACCAGGCGATAAGGTCCGGCGCCGCAACGAATAGCGCGAGCGCAATTGGCAATCCCAGGCTGGTGATCAGCCAAAAGCTCATCGAAACTGCTTTCTTGAGACGTACCGGATCGTCTTGTAACCGGGCATAGGTGTAAATGGTCATTTTCGCAATAATACCCGTTACCAGAAGTGTCGGCCAGTTTGCCAAGCGATAGGCGCGATCGTAAAAGCCGAGACTGTCAACACCAACAAAAGTGCCGATCAGAAAATTGTCGAACGTACCTACCAGGTAGGATGCAAACGAACCGATGCTCACTGTAATACCAACACCCAGGAGTTCTTTTGCCAACGACCAGTCGAAGCGCCAACGCGTGAACCACAAATGGGGCACCTTGTGGCGTGCAACCCATGTAAGAAAAATCACTTGCAAGAGTACGTAAAGGATATTTTGAGCGAGCAGACTCCAGACGCCCCACCCTTGCAGGGCAAAAAGAAATGCCGGAACGTAGGAAAGCGGAAAGGCAATCATATTGGCCAGGCTCGGCCAGCCAAAAAAAAATTCACGATTTAATAAAGAACTGGCTGTATTGGCAACCGAATCAATGATACCCGAACTGGCCAGTGCCAGTGCGACCCAAACAACAAGCCAGGGTTCACCCATGTGTTTGTTCAGGCTAAGTGAGTAAATCACCGGCGATACAATACCCACCAACAGCAACCCTGCCACGCTGAAGGCGAGATTAAGTCCAAAATTGGTACCGATCAATTCTGGGGTCGCTTCTTTTCGCTGAATGAACCCGTAGCCAAAAGGAATGCGGGCGCGTAAATTTAGCAGCGTTACAAAAAACATGGCATAACTGAAGATGCCATAGTGTTCTGGCAGCAAAAGGCGCATTAATACCAGGTTCGCTAGGAAACCGAACCCAACATTGAAGTACGAGCCGATTGCTAGCCATACGCTGCCCCGGACGGCACGCTGGGCCATGTTAGCGGTTGTGGCTACATTTTCAGAAGGGATTGTCATCGTTGGAGTTGGCTATCTTGTGGTAGACTTCCCGATTATACCTTTCTCTACCGGGGTTTGCTCTTGCATATTCTACACCTTTACAAAGACTACCATCCGATCGTTGGTGGCATCGAAAACCACATCAAGACGCTGGCCGAGGCGCAAGCCGCCGCCGGGCACACGGTAACGGTGCTGGTAACGAACCCCGGCGGGCAGGCGGCCGAGGAAATGCTCAACGGCGTGCACGTGATGCGCGTGCCGCGCATGGCAACGGTGGCCTCTACGCCGCTCACACTGTACTTTCCGGCGGTGCTGCGCCGCATCAAAGCGGATATTACGCACTTGCAATTTCCTTACCCGATCGGTGAGATTTGCCAGTACTTTAGCGGGCGCCGGCCCTATGTCATCTCGTACCAAAGTGACATCGTGCGCGGCAGCCAGCAGGCTTTTTTGCGCCTGTACCGGCCGCTGCTGCGGCGTGTATTACGCGGCGCAGCCTGCATCCTGGCCAGCAGCCAGAACTACATCGACAGTTCGCCTTATCTCCAGCCTGTTGCGGCGCGCTGCCAGGTGGTGCCCCTGGGCATCCATCCGCAGCCTTTCCTCGATGCTGTGCCGGCCCATCCTCCTTCACAGAGCCTGCGCCTGCTTTTTGTGGGGCGGCACCGTTACTACAAAGGCGTGGACGATTTACTGCGGGCTGTGAAATCCTTGGATGTCGAGTTGTGGATTGCCGGGAGCGGCCCCATGCGCCCCGAGTGGGAAGGCCTTGCCGCCGATCTGGCGTTGGGGGAGCGTGTCCGTTTCCTGGGCGATGTCGCCGATCGAGATTTGCCGGCACTCTACGCCAGCGCAGACGTTTTCGTGCTGCCTTCCAATGCCCGCTCGGAGGCTTTCGGTATTGTGCTGCTGGAAGCGATGGCCGCCGGCCTGCCCTGCATCACCACCGAATTGGGGACGGGGAGTTCGTTCATCGTGCAGGACGGCGTTACCGGGTTGGTCGTGCCGCCGCGCGACCCGCCCGCCCTGGCCCGGGCGATTGCCAGCATGCAGTCGGGGCCGGGGCTGCGTAAGCAGTTGGGGCAGGCCGGGCGCGCCCGTCTGTTGGAAGCCTTCACCCTGGAAAAAATGGTGCAACGCGTCGAAGCTGTCTATTCGAATTGTTCCCCGAATTCCTGATAAAATCGGGTCGTCTCATAACCCCCTGGAGGAGAACCAGATATGCCAACAAAATTCAGCCGTTTTTGCGACGGTGTCATGGAAGCCGGATGGATCGCTGCCATCGTTCTCGCACCGCTTTTCTTTAATGTCTATTCCAGTCGTATCTTCGAACCCGATAAATTGACCTTGCTGCGTTCTCTGGCGTTGGTTGTTTTGGGCGCCTGGCTGTTGAAGGTCCTTTTCGAAGGAGGCGTTCGTTGGGAGACTTTCGCCAAAGGGGATTCGGCGCTGAAGACCTTGCTGCGCACACCCCTGGTTTTGCCGGTCGTTGGGCTGGTTATCGTGTATACGCTCTCTACGATATTTTCCATTCACCCACTCGTCAGCCTGATGGGGTCGTACCAGCGTTTACAGGGTACCTATACGACTTTTTCTTATCTGGTGATCTTTGCGGCCATGGCCGTAAACATGCGGCGGCGGGTTCAGGTCGAACGTTTTGTCAGCGCGCTGATCCTCACCAGTCTGCCGATCAGCCTGTACGGTATTTTGCAGCGCTACCAGATCGATCCAGTACCCTGGGCCGGTGATGTGACCACGCGTGTGGCATCGAATATGGGCAACGCCATCTTCGTAGCCGCTTACTTGATCATGGTCAGCCCGTTCACGCTCGTGCGCATCGTCGAATCGTTTGCGGCGATCTTGAAAGAGCAGGAAGGGGTTTTTGTCCACGTGGCACGCGCGACCGTGTACGTTTTCATCGCAGCGCTTCAGTTGATTGCGCTCTACCTTTCGCAAAGCCGTGGGCCATGGTTGGGTTGGATGGCGGGCGCCTTTTTTCTGTTTGTCCTCTTGACGTTGACCTGGCGTAAGCGCAGCATCATGTTGGGGGTGATCGGTGTCGGCCTGGCGCTGGGTATCTTTCTGGTGCTGTTGAATATCCCCAATGGGCCGTTGCAGCCGTTGCGCTCGGTAAAGTTCCTGGAAAGATTTTCACACCTGGCAGAAGCCGAATCGGACACGGGCCGGGTGCGTGTTTTGATTTGGGAGGGCGTGGCCAAACTGGTGGCCCCGCACGAACCACTGGAATTCCCCGATGGCCGGAAGGACACCTTCAACTTTTTACGGCCGCTCATCGGCTATGGTCCCGAGACGATTTATGTGGCTTTCAACCGCTTTTACCCACCCGAACTGGGGACGCTCGAAAAGCGCAACGCCTCGCCGGACCGTTCGCACAACGAAACCTGGGATTCGCTGGCGATCACCGGCTTTTTGGGCTTGTTCGTTTACCTGTTTTTGTTTGGATCGGTGTTTTACTATGGCCTGAAGTGGCTGGGCCTGATCGCCTCGCCGCGCCAGCGCAACCTGTTTTTGCTTTTCTATATCGGCAGCGGGGTGCTCGGCGCCGGGGCGATGATTGCATGGCGCGGCATCGCCTACCTGGGGGTGGGCCTGCCCTTCGGCATCATCGTGGGGATGCTGACTTACCTGGCCCTGGGTGCGCTGTTGGGCTTTCAGAATGTTGCCGAAGAACGAAGCTTCAATCCGATGGCGCTTTACATCATCGCGCCGCTGGCCGCAATTGCCGGCCACTTCGTCGAGACCAATTTCGGTATCTCTATTGCTGCAACCCGCACGTTGTTTTGGACATCGGCGGCGCTGATGTTCGTTTCAGGTTACGTGATGCCCAGGATTTTACAAGCCGAGCTTCCGGCGGTTGAGCATGGGAGCCTGCTGGCCGATAACACTGCGCGCAAAAGTACGCGGCGCGAAAGGGCGCGCCGCGCTGCTTCGCAGCCTCTCATCGCTGGCCGGCCGGCCTGGGTGCACGCCGGCCTGATCGCCATGCTGATTTTGAGTGTGCTTCTGCTAACCCTGGGTTATGAGTTTATCTCCAGCGGCAAGCGTGAAGCGGATGTCGATGCAACCGTGGGCGCCGTTCTCGTCAACTCTTTCACCCGTCTGGCCAACCGAGACAATGCCCCTTCGCCGGGCGTCTTAGCTTTGATGACGACAACCTGGCTGGCGGGCGGGATTATTCTCCTGGCGGGCGAGCAGATCAGTCAGCAGGGCAAGGAGTGGCTGAAAGCCCTGGGGTTGGCCCTGGGGGGCGCTTTACTGGTTTCGTTTTTCCTGTGGCTTCTCCACGCCAACAACCTCGTCAATATTGCCAACACATCGCCGGCGAGCCTCGATGCGTTGATCGCTCATCTGCACCGCACGGCAGGGTTAGTTGTCTGGTACTACGTCGTCTTGCTGTTGCTGTTGAGCTTCCTGGCCCTTTTCTTGCCGGAAAGCTGGCCCACCGCCGGAAATATGGAGCAGGACATCTGGCAGCCATTGGTGGCCGTGGTGGTGCTGGTCGTTGTGCTGGTCACGGTGGCAACGACCAACCTGAATAATGTGCGTGCCAACATGATCTTCAAGATGGGAGAGCCGCTTAGCGGAGACCAGTACCAGGTCGCATCCTACATTTTCAAAGAAGCCGTCGATACCCAGCCTAAGGAAGATTTCTACTACCTCTACCTGGGCCGTAGCTATCTAGAACAGGCCAAAACACAGGAAGATGCGGCGGCACAGGATCGATGGGTGCAGCAGGCCGAGCAAACGCTGCAAACCGCCCTGCAGATCAATCCCTTGAATACCGATCACTCCGCCAACCTGGCGCGCATGTACAGTTGGTGGTATTCCCGTTCGACGGATGATGAGGTCCGTCTCGCACGCGGCGAGAAGGCGGTCTATTACTACACCCAGGCCTTAAGCCTCAGCCCCAACAGCGCCCCGCTGTGGACGGAAAAAGCCAATGCGCTGTTGAACATCGGCCGCAACGACGAAGCTCTCGATGCGCTTCTGAAGGCCGCAGCGCTGGACAGTACTTACATTCAGGCGCATGGTTTGCTGGGCGAACTTTACATGCGCCAGGCGCAGAATCTCAGCGACCCAAGCTTGATCACGCAGACGTACGAATTGGCCGCCGAGTACTTTGGCTTGGGCGGCGCCGGCAAGGGGGATGGGAATGCGCGCATCAGTTACTATGCACAGCAGGGCAATATTTACCTCAAGCTCGGCAGCCCCGAACGGGCGCGTGACGCCTTCCTGGCGGCCCTGGAACTGAAGCCAGGTTCGAGCGTCGCCTGGCAGCTCGAGGAGACCCTGGCGCGCGTCTCGGTAGAGCTTGGCGACAAAGCCGCCGCCTTGTTGTATGCCCAGAGTGCCTTGGAGCATGCCCCGCAGGAGCAAAGCGGCGGCATTCAACAACTGATCGAGCAAATTCAAAGCATGCCATGAGCTACCTGCTGCCCTTTCTGACCGCGTTTGTGGCCAGCGTGCTGTTGGTGCCGCTGGTGCGCTGGCTGGGCTTCAAAACGGGTCGCGTTTCCCTCCCGCGGCAGGATCGCTGGCACCGTCAGCCGACACCCACGCTGGGTGGGGTCGGGATGTTCCTGGCATTTTGCCTGGCGCTCTTCGGGATGTACCTGGTGTATCGCCAGGCTCCCGCACATTGGCATTTGCTGGCCGGGGCCTTGGTGATGTTCGCCCTGGGGGTTTACGACGATTTCAAACGTATTTCGCCGCCGGCCAAGCTGGTCGGGCAATTGCTCGCAGCGACGATTTTTGTTTCCGGCGGCGAGACGATCCACTTCTTCCCGTGGCCGATTGCCAATATCTTGCTGACCTATTTCTGGCTGGTGGGTATCAGTAACGCCATTAATCTGCTGGATAATATGGATGGCCTCGCCGGCGGGGTTTCGTTGATTGCCGCCCTGATGTTGAGCTACTTCAACTGGCGCATGAACGATGTGGGCCTGGGGTGGTTTTCTTTCGCCCTGGCAGGCAGCATTTTGGGCTTCCTGGTGTTCAACTTCCCGCCGGCGCGCATTTTCATGGGCGACGGCGGAAGCATGTTCCTGGGGTTTAGCCTGGCCGCCCTGGCCGTCGCCCGCCAGAGCCAGGCTTCCAGCGTGCTGGCGATCATGGGCGTTCCGGTGATGCTCTTCCTCCTGCCGATCCTGGATACGACGTTGGTGACGGTGACGCGGCTCTTACGCGGCCAGTCGCCGTCTCAGGGGGGCACCGACCATACCTCGCACCGCCTGGTGGCTTTTGGCTTGAGCGAGCGCCAGGCGGTTGTCGTACTCTATGGCGTGGCAGTGATTGCCGGCCTCTCGGCGGTTGCGCTCGAAGCCCGCGACTATACCGACAGCCTGGTCCTGACACCCCTCGTCTTGATCGTTTTTTCGCTGTTTGCCGCTTACCTGGCGCGCTTAAAGGTCGTGCCGGCTGCGCCGGCCAATCAAAACGCCGGCCTGGCGCAACGCATGGTGAGCCTGGCCTACCGCCGCCGTCTCTTCGAACTGATGCTCGATTTGCCGTTGATCGGGGTGAGCTACTATCTCGCTTACTGGACGAGCTATGGCCTGGATATGACCGTATCGAGCATGCGCCTGTTCCTGGATTCCTGGCCGGTAGTTCTGGCCTGCGGTTATGGTGCTTTCTATGGGTTTGGCATTTACCGGGGGGTCTGGCGCTATGCCGGCGCCGGCGATCTGTTGCGGTACGCGGCAGCCGGTGCAGTTGCCAGCCTGTGCAGCGTGCTGGCGCTTCGCCTTTTGGCAGGCAGTTTTTACGTCTCGCCGGAAGTTTTCTTTTTGTTTGCCGTGTTTCTGTTTTTGGGGTTGACCGCTTCGCGTTTATCGTTCCAAATCCTCGATCGCATCTATCACCGCCGCCAGCCACCGCCGCCGGACGTTCAGCAAGTCCTGTTTTACGGCGTGGGGGATGACGGTGAGTTGGCGCTGCGCTGGTTACTTCAGAACCCTTCCCTGGGCTACCAGCCCGTCGGATGCCTGGACGACGATCCGCATCACTGGGGCGCGCGCCTGCATGGGGTCAGCATCCTGGGCAGTCCCGACGCCCTGGCCGATATTCTCAACACGCACAAGGTGCCGGGCGTGGTCGTACTGGCCTCCGCCGACGATACCGGACTGGCGGAAAAAATCCTGCCGGTTTGCCGCCAGCGCGGGGTCTGGGTGCGGGCGCTGAAAATGGATTTCGAACTGCTGAATTGATCGTCCCCCCACCGGGCGTCGACGCCCAAGCTACAACACGGCACCGGACGAATCGGCGGGGTGGCTGTCCCCCTGGGACGGCGAGCATCCTGCCCGCTTGCGGGAAACGAAAGCCCTGGACAGCACAGAAAGTGTTGCCCAGGGCTAGAAAGCATTCAGGCCAGGGGAACTTGTTCGGCCTTGAGAAACCACTGGGTGCGAAAACGCACGTCCAGGGGAGAGCGAGGACGGCAGTTAGCCGCCCCCGCTGCTTGATTCCTTCACAACACGGCAGGCAAAACGCCTGCCGTGTGGCGATTACCGGACGATGATCGGCAGGTAAACCCGCAGGAGCCCGTCGCTCACGGCTGTGATCGCCGAATCGGTGTTGTTTGCCGGGTCGGCATCCGCTTCGTTGCCGGCCACTTCGGCGATGTTGGTCAACTGCATAGCTTCTTCCGGTGCGCTGACGGTGACGGTCAGAACGACCGTTTCGTCGGCGGCCAGGTCGCCGATGGCGCAACTGACTACGCCGCCGTCTTCTGCACAGAGCGGCGAGGCCGAGAGGAAGGTCACGCTGATCGGCAGGGTGTCTGTCACGGTCACGCCCGTGGCGCCGTCCGGGCCGGCGTTGGAAACCGTCAGCGTGTAGGTGATGATTTCACCCAGCGCAGCTGTTTCGGGACCGGTTTTGACGATGCCGAGATCGATTGCTGCTTCTTCGAAGGTGGCCGTAACGACAGTGTTGGCCATGATCTCGAAAGCCAGCGGGTTATCTGTACCGGTAAGATCGCCGCTCCAACCGGTGAAGGCCCAGTTAGCGTCTGCCGTGGCTGTCAGGGTGATGGTATCACCTTCAATGTAGATCGCCTGTTCGGGATCGATGGCGACACTACCGTTGCCGACAACGTTTACGTCGAGTGTAAACTCGTCTAACCAGGTAACGTCCACGCTGGCGGTGGCCTCGACGGCGCCGGGGTTATCGGTGACGTGCAGAACGTTGTTGGTCAGGACCTTGGCGGGCGGGTTCTCGTCAACGGTCACCGCATAGGTAATCGTCACGGGGTCCCCAGTTGGGGTGAACCAATCGAAGCAGATCGCCATTCCATCCGTGATGGTAGACAAGTTAGCATCGTTGTAAGCATACTTTGTTCCCGCAGTGCCACTTGCATTTTCAACACCCACCGTTCCGATAGTAAGCGTTGTGCTGATATTGTCATAAGCGAAGATGACTTCGTAGGCGCCTGGTGTGTTATCCACCGTTCGCCAGACCAGCACTTCGAAATCCATCGTTTGTCCAGCCTCTCCATACACCTGGATGTCATCGTATTCGATGAGGCCGGCGCCAGTTTCTCCTGTGCCACCGAGGGTTGCGATGCTCACGCCGTGATTGAGCGCTGCATCATAGTTGACAACCCAGTCTTGCCACAAGATCGCCATAAGGTTGTTTGGATCTGCGCTGTTGGGAATGTCTGCGTTTTCCCAGGGTGTTGCTCCTGGGGTGGAACTGAAGAAAGCCATGCCATCATCGGTAAAATTAATTCCGGTGTGAGCAGCACCATAGAAATCGAACGTCGAGCCGGATGTAAGCGCTGTAAACCAGATGCTGTCGCCACTAATGGCTGGCTGCGGAAAGATGCCGTAACTCTGAAGGTTCGTATAGGCGCCACTGTTTGCCAGTGGCATACCGCAGTTATCTGGATCATCGTTGCTGGTGCTCATCAGATACTGTGGCACGACGATCGGCATCAATCCTGTCCAAGTCAGCTGATCGTCGACCATGCTGACGGTGCCTTCGGTCGCTGTGGCGGAACCGGGTACGTACGTCAGGCCGGCGGGGATGGTATCGGTAAGGGCGTAAGTCAGGTTTTCCGGTGTGATATTGGGCAGGATGGTGATGGTGTAGGTGAGGGTATCGCCAGAAACGGCGGTTTCCGAAGAAACTTCCTTTACCACATCATCATCCTGGCGGACGATCGTAACCGGGATAACGCCGACATTGCCGGGTTGGCTCGGTTCTGTGCCCAGGCTGAATGCGCCGTACCAGCTTTCGCCTGCATCCATTTCCGGTTCGTTCCAGTAGACACGCAGGTCGAACGGTTCCAGCGCTGGTACGCTGCTGGGGCCTTCAACCCACATGTTGCCTGCGTCGCTTGCCGGCACAATGGCGGTGCCGAGCGAGACCGGATCGGCGACGCCAGGTTCTGATGTTTCGAAGTTGATGAGGATAACGTACCAGTTCCCGGTTATGGGCTGCATGATGTCGCAGTATTCCCACGGGCCATTGGACGCGCTCTGGCAGTAGTCGTGCAGCGCCGTGTCTTGAACGTCCATTTCGCCGTTGCCGTTAGCATCGTAGGCGACCAGCATATCGAGATCGGGCGAGGTCGTATCGAGCACTTCAACAACCAGGCGTACTGAATCGGTGACCGGTATCCAGGCAGCGTAGGCATCATCGGGCAGGTTGGCATAGAAGATGTCCGGGAAATCCGTCTGCGTGGCCATCAGGCCCAATTCGAAGTCGGCCGTTTCCATCGGCGCCAACCCAAAGGCTTCGGTAGTAAGGGTAAGGACTTCAGTCGTTTGCAGATCGCTGACTTCCTGCGAGCCTGCATCGCGGCGTGTGTTGATAACCACTTCTTCGGGCAAAATCCCATTGGACGGTATAACCGCCACGGGGAGATGCTGCTGCGGCAAACTGGGATCGTCGGCGGTCAGGATGATGCTGCCGAATACCCACTCGCCGTTGGTTTCGCCGCTCACGTCCGCCGTGAACTCGACCAGTTGTGTTGCGCCGGCAGCAACGGTGAACGTTGCCGGGTTAGCACTCAAGGCAACTTCACCGGTAACCGTCACCGTCCAGGTGACCACCTCGCCGGTGGTGTTTCTGAACGTGCGCTCCCACGAACATGCGGAGAGGCAGCTATCGTTTGCCAGACTCGCTAGGTTAAGTGTGGTTGGGTCGCCGCCGGTGGATGGGTCGGCGTCTTGGAAGTTCGCTGTGGTTTCATCCAGCACCAGGCCTGCCAGGGATGCGTTAGTCAGATCGAGCCGGCCTGCACCGACATCGAAGGGATCGGCAGGCGTGCTTCCATCTTCCTTGAACAGGTCTTCGGTCCAACTGGTCATCATCAGCGCTGACTGCACTTCCGCAGAGGTCCAGGAGGGGTGCAGGTCGCGCATCAACGTCGCCGCGCCGGCGACGTGCGGGCTGGCCATTGACGTGCCGCTCATCAAGCCGTAGGAATCGGCATCACCGGCGTAAGCTGCCAGGATATTGCTCCCCGGCGCCATGATGTCAGGCTTGATCAGATCGGCGTTGACGTTTGGCCCGCGTGAACTGGTTGCGCTCAGGATGCCGCCCAGGGCGGCGTCGTGGACCACAGGCGATGTTGTGATGGTGGCAGAATAGATGTTGGTGTTGCTGCTTACCAACCAAGCGCGCAGCGCGTCGCCGTTGACCTGGTTGACGTGCGTGCCGGGCATTCCCAGATCGGTCGCGTAGGTTTGCGTGCCCTGGGTGGTGTTGGCGATGATGACGCCGCCGGCACCGGCTTCCAGAACGTGAGCGGCCTTGTCGACCAGGTAGTAAGTGCCGCGGTCGCAGACGACGATTTCACCTGCCCATGTGCCCGGTGTAAAGGGGTTCGTGGGAGCGTCTGCTGAGCCGAGGCCGCACAGTGCGTTGCCATAGTCCGACGCATGAACGATGCGAGCGGTGTATTCACCTGAGACGCCCGTTCCACTCATGTCTGCCGGTGGCGTACCACCGGCCATGTTCACCAAACCGTTGGGCGCAAAGCCGCGGTCGTGGGTGCCGTTGGCAACCGTCATCATCCACGGTGAGTTGCCCGGCGAGCCGAGCGTCCCGGCGTCGGGGCCGTCATTGCCGGCTGATGTGACCACCATGACACCCGCATCGCGGGCATTCAAGTAGGCTTCCGAATCCGGATCGTTCCATGGATCCGTTGGATCGCCGCCGATGGAGTAGTTGATCACGTCGACCTGGTCAGCGACGGCATCGTCAATTGCTGCCATGATGGACGTGCCCTGGCAGCCGCCCGTGGCCGTGCAGACGTCGTAGGCGATGATGTTGGCGTGTGGCGCCATGCCGGATATCTGGTTAAAGATCAGGCCGGCCTGGAGCGTTGCGGAGTAGACGACGTTCCCGGCGGTCGTGCTGGCCGTGTGGCTGCCGTGCGAGTGATCGTCTTCCGGGTCGTTGCCGGAATCGGGATAGCTGTGGACGCCGATCAGTTTGTCGTTGCAGATTAGGGTTGCGTCGTAATCGGGGTCGCTGGGATTGCACCAGCCATAATACTGGCCGCGGGGATTGGTGTGGTCGTAGCCGTCATCGCCGACATCGGCAAACGAGCGGCTGTCCATGTTGATGCCGGTGTCGATGATGCCGACAACCATGCCTTCTCCCATGGTTCCGGGCAGTGTTCCGGTGTTGCTCCCGTCCCAGATACCTACCGCATTGAGGTACTCTGGGCTGGTATCGGTCTGGATATAGCGTGTGAAGTTGCGAATGACCCGCACAACGCCGGGCATTTGCGCCACCTGTGCGGCTTCCTCGGGGGTCAGTTCGATGGCCACGCCGTTGTATGCCACGTCATACACGTACTGTACGGTGACGGACCGTGCAATTTCCTGTTCGATCTGGCCCAGCACCTTTTGGCGTTCCGTTGCCAGGTAAGCGCGATAATCCTGGCTGGCAGTGCTGTTGACATCCAGCTTCTTCGCCCCCGTTTCAGCCGGGCTGGTTGCCCGTAAGCCGGCTATCCCACCGCGGTAGCTTGCCAGGGGCGATGCCGCCAGTTGGATGATATAGGTTGCAGGGCCGCTGGCCCCTTTTTCTTCGTAGAGTACATCTTTGGAACCTGTGTTGCTTTGAACGAGCTCGACTCCATCGGCCGAGACGTTTTCAAGCTGTGGGCCACTCTGATCGACGGCAGGCGCTTTGACGGTTTGCGCGCTGACCGGTGTGACCAGCATCGAGAGAACGATGAACAGCCCGATCGCTTTCATAAATCTTGCCTTCATATACAAACTCCTCTATGTCCTTGTAAAACAGGTTGTATTTATGTCGATTGGTGAGGACTTAGGCTTCCCCCATCAGAAAATATCCCTGGGGCCTGCCGGATAGGTGAAGAGATGTTGATGACAAAATTGGTGATATTTGACTCCTTTCCAGGTTACCCTGCATCAGCCTTTTACAAGTTTGCCTTAATGCGTTCGACCAACTTTCCCCTTGCTGCTTCTGTCTGACAACGCTGCAAACCCCCTACAAAATACCATACTCCCTCAGTGCATGTCAAGACGCACTTGGGGTATTTCTTTCGGCCAGTTGCCCGCAGCCTGCCTGGATGTCGATGCCGCGCCGCAGGCGGATGCTGCACGGCACCCCGGCTTTTTCCAGCTCGGCGCGGAAGGCCTCGGCCCGCTGTCGGGTGGTGGCCTTGCCGCCGTACTGCTGCGTGGGGTTGAGGGGGATGGCGTTGACGTGGCACAGGCCGCGCAGCGTTTGCAGTTTGGCAGCCAGCCGTCGCGCTTCTTCGGGGGTGTCGTTGACACCCTGAATCAGTGCCCACTCGAAGGTGACGCGCCGGCGTGTTTGGGTGGTGTAATCCCGGCATGTGGCCAACAGTTCGTCGAGCGGATACTTCCTGTTCACCGGCAGCATGCTCGTGCGCAGCGCGTCGTCGGCGGCGTGCAGGGAGATCGCCAGGTTGATCTGGCGTTTTTCGTTGGCAAAGCGCCGGATCATCGGAATCAACCCCACCGTCGAGATCGTAAAGCGCCGCTCGCCCAGGTTCATCCCCTGCGGATCGTTCAGGCGGTCGATGGCTGCCAGCGTGGCTTCGTAATTATGGAAGGGTTCGCCCATGCCCATGACGACGATATTCGTCACCGGCAGGCCTTCGATTTTGAGCAACCGGGCGTAATAGAGCACCTGCTCGACGATTTCCCCGCTGCTGAGATGGCGCTTGAATCCCATCTGACCGGTGGCGCAGAACACGCAGCCCATGGCGCAGCCTGCCTGCGTCGAAATGCACAGCGTCTGGCGGCGCTCGTAGCGCATGAGCACGGCCTCGATCAGCCGCCTGTCGGGAAGCCGGAAGAGGGTTTTGCGCGTTTCGCCGTCTGCAGAGTCCAGGGTGGTTGCCGGTTCTAGGTTTACAAAACGAAACTCGGCCTGCAATCGCTCACGCAGCGGCTTGGCGATGGAAGTAAATTCGTCGGGCGAGGCCCACAGGTGCCGGTAAAGCCCCTGCCAGATTTGCTTGGCGCGGTAGGCCGGCTCGCCCCAGTCAGCCAGGGTTTCGCTCAGTTCAGAAAGGGAGAGATCGTAGATGAGACGCATTTTCTCTTGGCGCTGCAGCGCAGGATTCCACGGCTTCTCCTGAACACCACGGCGTAGTACTTCGCGCAGGTCACTCGCCGAGCACGGTCAAGGGGATGAATTCCTGCTTCTTCGGGCGCACGTCCGGGCATTTCCACACGCCGCCGGGGTGTTCCCGGCGGACGTCCGCGAACAGCGGCAGGATTCCGCAGGCAAAGCACTGCTCGCGGCAGTCGACCCGTGTCTGGCCTTCCAGGCTTTGCCGGTAGTCTTGCAGCAAGTACTTTTTGCGGACGGCCGGGTTGATGTGATCCCACGGAAAGGCTTCGTCCACACCGCGCGGGCGGTGCGTGTAGAAAGCCGGGTCGAGACCGGTTGCCTGGAAGGCGCTCAGCCAGGCATCGTAACGAAACTGGTCACCCCAGGCGTCGAACTTAGCGCCGTTTTGCCAGGCCCGGTAAATGACTTCGGCCATGCGCCGGTCGCCGCGCGACAGCCAGGCTTCGAGCAGCGTATCTTCCGGCTTCGTCCACGAGAGCTTGATATTGCGGACGCGTAACTCGTCTTTGAGCAAGCGCTGCTTGGCCTCGATCTGCGCGACGGTGTCGCACGGCACCCACTGGAAGGGCGTGTGTGGCTTGGGCACGAAGGTGCTCACACCGGCGTGAACTTCCACGCGCTTGCCGGCCACCTTGCGCCCTTCGGCCAGCACCGCCTTGCACAAATCGGCGATGGCCTGCACGTCTTCTAGTGTTTCGGCGGGGTGGCCGATCATGAAATAGAGCTTGATCGTCAGCCAGCCGCGGGTGTAGATTTCGCGGGCCGTATCGAGCAGTTGCTGGGTGCTGACCGGTTTGTTGATGATCTGACGCATGCGTTCGGTGGCGGCTTCGGGTGCAAGGGTGAAGCCGCCGCGCCGGGTCGTTTTCAAGGCATCCATCAGATCGACCGAGGTCGATTCGATGCGCAGCGAGGGCAGCGAGACGCCCAGTTTCTTGTCGCCGTAGCGTTCGCCCACGGCGCGTACCAGGTCGACGACGTGCGTGTAGTCAGAAGACGAGAGTGAGAGCAGGCCGATTTCTTCGAACCCCGTGGCTGTCAAGGCGCCGTCGATCGCCTGGAGAATCTCCTCGACGGAGCGCTCGCGCACCGGGCGGGTGATCATACCGGCATGGCAGAAGCGGCAACCGCGCGTGCAGCCGCGCATGATCTCGATCGGGATGCGATTGTGGACCGTGTCGATATACGGTACGAGAAACTTCGTCGGCGGGGGAGGCAGTTCGGCCACAAGGCGCTTGAGCACCGTTGGCGGCACGCCGGCCTCGACGGTTCTGATCCCGGCAAACGTGCCGTCTGCCTGGTAGTCAGCCTCGTAAAACTGCGCTACGTATACCCCCTCGATCTGCGCCAGGGCCTGTAACTGTGCGTGCCTTTCGACTTTTCCTCGTGCGCCTTTCAGCGTTTCTACGATTTCGTGGATCACCTCCTCACCTTCGCCGATCACGAAGGCGTCGACGAAGGCGTGCATCGGCTCGGGGTTGTACGTGCTGTGTCCGCCGGCGATGACGATCGGATGGTCGCCGGTGCGTTGTGCCGCAAGAAGCGGGATGCCGGCCAGGTCGAGCGCGTTGAGCAGGTTGGTGTAGAGCGTTTCGTAGGGCAGGGAAAAGCCGATGAGGTCGAAGTCCGCCAGGGCGTGATGGCTTTCGAGCGAGTACAACGGGATGCCGTGCTGGCGCATGGCGGCTTCCATGTCCAGCCAGGGAAGGTAAGCGCGCTCGGCCAGGGCGTCGGTGCGCCGGTTGATCTGGTCGTACAGGATCGCCAACCCCAGGTTGGACATGCCAATGTCGTAAATATCCGGGAAGACCAACGCCGCATGGAAGGGCGTGGCATCCCACGCTTTGACGACCTGGTTGTACTCGCCGCCGGTATAGCGCCCTGGCTTGGCCACGGTGGGTAAGACACGCTCGAGACGAGCGTTGATTTCAGCGGGGGAAGGAAAAGCAGACATGGTTATCCGATAAGAAATTAAACTGCGCGCCCGATTGCGCGCCGCGAGGCCAAAATTATAACAGATATGGCAAATTCGGAGTGGATTTGTAGGAATTTGCTGCCTTGATCTTTGCGATAGGCCTGCTATACTGCTTGTACGCCTAAACGGACTTCCCAAATTTGATATGCTGCAACACATCCCTTTTTTCTGGAGGCAAGCATGAACTTTTATCTGGATACGGCCGAAGTCTTCGTTCCCGATGGCCTGTCGGCAGCGGCAGCGCTGGCGCGTACGACCCACCTGGCGATTGCCGCCCACCAGGACGACATCGAGATCATGGCGGCCGCGCCAATTTTGGACTGTTTCCAACACCCCGATCGATGGTTTTCCGGCGTCGTCGTGACCGATGGCCGCGGTGCGCCGCGCGACGATCGTTACCGCAATTACAGCGACGACGAAATGCGCCGGGTGCGTTTCAAAGAGCAGAAGAAGGCAGCTGTGATCGGCGAATACGCCGCCCAGGTGCTGCTCGACTACCCCAGTCAGGCCGTCAAGGACGGAGACGACCTCACTCCGGCCGCCGATTTGCTGGAGATTTTGCGCATAGCCAGGGCGGAGCACGTTTATACCCACAACCTGGCCGACAAACACGACACGCACGTCGCCGTGGCTTTGCGTGTAATCGCAGCCGCCCGCAGCCTGCCCGCAGCCGATCGCCCGCAAAAGCTCTACGGCTGTGAAGTCTGGCGTGACCTCGATTGGCTGTTGGATGATGAGAAGATAGCGTTCGACCTGACCGCCCGGGAAAACCTGCAAGCTGCGCTTGTCGGTGTCTTCGACTCACAGATTGCCGGTGGCAAACGCTACGACCTGGCGTCGTTAGGCCGACGCCGGGCAAATGCCACCTATTTTGAGGCCCATGGGGTCGATCGCAGCCAGGCCTTATCGTTTGCAATGGATTTAACCCCCTTGATCGCCGATCCCGGCCTGGATATTGTCGAATTCACACTGGCTGCGGTTCAGCGTTTTGCAGAAGATGTCGGTGGACGTCTGCGGCGCGCCGGCGCCTGACGGAAGCCCCCGGATATCGGTGTCCGGGCAGCGCAGCGCCGGATACCCCCGGCTTTTTCGCCTGGGTTGTTCCTTGCCCCATCGCCCGTTCGTTCATTCACTGCCTGTTGGCTGGCAAGGTAACTGTACGGTTACAGTGCAGCCCTGCCCCACTTCACTTTCGAGGCTAATCGAGCCGCCCTGCCCTTCTACCAACGCACGGGCAATCGATAGACCCAGGCCAAAGCCGGGCAGGGTGCTGCTGTTGTCATTACCGCGGTAAAAGCGGTCGAAGACGTGCGCTAGTTTGTCGGGCGGAATGCCTTCACCGCGATCCTGTACGCGGATTTCCAGTTGTGTGCCCCGTCGTTGTGCCGTTACCGTGATTTCACCGCTCGAGTGTTTCAGGGCGTTATCCAGCAGGATCAGCAGCACCTGCTTGAGCGCGTCGCGATCGCCGTCCAGGCTGATCGCCGGTGACACGTCAAGGGAGATCGGCCGGTCGGCGGCCAGCGCCCGGGCCTGGCGGCAGGTCTCCTCCAGCAGGGGAAACAGGTCAAACGGTTCTTGCGCAAAACGCCGCCCGGCGTCGGCGCGTGCCAGCACCAACAGATCGTTGACCAGGCGGATCAGGCGGTCGCTTTCGTCGACCATGTCGCCGAGAATGTCGGCCTGTTCCTCGGCGGGGATGGGCGGCGTGCGCCGCAGCAACCCTAGGTTGCCGCGCAGCGTGGTCAAGGGTGTGCGCAGTTCGTGCGAAACGTCGGCGACGAAATTGCGCTGCATTTCCAACGAGTGTGCGATCTGCTGATAGGCGTCTTGCAGGCGCGCCAGCATGGTGTTGAAGGTGTTGGCCAGTTCCCCAACTTCGTCGGCCGGGCCGCAGTAAGATACCCGCCGGGAAAAGTCGCGTTCGCGACCGATCTGGCGCGCCGTTTGCGTGATGCGGTGGATGGGCCGTAGCGTGATGGCGGAAAAAAGCCACCCTATTCCGAAGGCCAGCAGCAGGGTCGCCAGGCTGGCCGCTACCAGCGTCGTGCCCAGTCCCTGAAGCGAACGATCGCGCTCGGTGAGCGGCCGGGCGATTTGCAAAATGAAAACCACCGCACCGTTGCGCTTCAACGGGCGGTTGTAAACTAAGAGGTATTGCTCGCGAAAAACAGTCGTTTCCCAGCGGCTTTCGCCATCTTTCAAAGCTTGCAGGCTGCTGTCGCTCAGCGGGAGAGCGTCTGCGCTGCGGCCGAAGGGGCTGGCGATCAGGGTCCCGCTGCTATCCAGCACGCGCACGATCTCGCGCTCAGGCAGCCTTTGAAACCCCTGGTCGTTCGACAGATCTTCGAATGGGACGGGTGGCGGTTGGCTGTGGGGCAACGCGGAATCGAGCGCAGGGTTTTTCGGGACGACCGCACGCAGAACGCTCGCTTCGATGATGTCGCTGCTGCGGATCAGGTCCTTCTTGAGCGCATCGAACGTCATCTGCGACTGGATGCTGTACAGGGTGATGCCGAAAGCTGCCAGCGTGATCGCCAGGATGGCGGTATAGAGCAGGGTGAAACGCAGGCGAATGGACATCATTCCTCGCGTAAGACATACCCGACCCCGCGCACCGTGTGGATCAGGCGTGGGCGGCCGTCCGGATGCGCCTTGCCGGCTGCTTCCAATTTCTTGCGCAGGTAGCCGACGTAGATTTCGAGGATGTTGTCGTCGCCACCAAAATCGTAGCCCCAGACTTCGTTCAAAATTTGTCCACGTTCCAACACCTGACGCGGGTGGCGCAAGAACAGGTGCAGCAGGTTGAACTCGGTCAGCGTGAGTGTCAGGAGCGTTTCACCGCGCCGGGCTTCGTGGATGAGGGGGTCGAGCGTGACGTCGGCGTAGACGGCGATCTGGCGCTCTGTTTTGGGTGTCGTACGGCGCAGCAAGGCGTGCACACGGGCTACCAGCTCCGGCGGGGCAAAGGGCTTGACCAGGTAATCGTCGGCGCCGCTTTCCAGGCCTTCTACCCGGTTTTCGATAGCGTCGCGCGCCGTCAGCATCAGCACCATCGTCTGGTCTGCTTCGGCGCGCAGGCGTTGGATCAGCCCGATGCCGTCCAGCTTGGGCATCATCCAGTCCACAATCAGCAGATCGGGACGGTGCGCATCGATGAGCGGCAGCGCTTCTTGCCCGTTGGCCGCCGTCAGCACGTCCAGGCCTTCATAGGCAAGCGTGCGTTGGAGCATTTTGCGTAGCTTTTGATCGTCATCGACTATGAGTACGGTAGGCATGGGACTTTCTTTCGGGCTTTTGGGATTTCGGGGTTTTGCGCGAAGGGTTTGCGTATTGGATGGATGCGCATGGGGCAGCTACTTTACTGGCAATCTTATCAATGCTAAATCAGGATGGCAATAGCGCGAATGTCGCCAACGGCAGCACATACGCCTATGATAAGGCCGTTCACTGTGAAAATGCTGTGAAAAAGGCTTGCCAGGGAGATTCTCAACGTTCTCACAGGTTTTTCTTGGCTGCGTCACAGTTTGTTTTCATAGAATATGCGCAGATATCCCTTGTGCACGTAAGCTTCCCGCTTTTTGTGAAAGGTAAACTGATGAAGACTTCCCCTGCCTTTACACCTGCCCCATTTTTCCCGGTTGCTACCGCCAGGCTCGGCCGCCGGGTTGCTCTGGTTACTGTCGTGGCCCTGGCCGCCTGGTTGCGTTTCAGCAACCTGGCGGCACTCGGTTATGGCAATCACTACTACACGGCCGCCGTGGTCAGCATGTTGCAGTCGTGGCGCAATTTCTTCTTTGCGGCCGCCGAGCCGGGCGGCGCGGTCAGCGTGGACAAGCCGCCGCTGGGGTTGTGGTTGCAGGCGATTTCGGCCCACATCTTTGGGGTGAGCGGGTTTAGCGTGATGCTTCCCCAACTGCTTGCCGGTATCCTGTCGGTGTTGGTGCTGTATCACCTCGTGCGGCGCTCCTGGGGAACGGACGCCGGCCTGCTGGCTGCGTTGGTGTTGGCTATCACGCCGGTTGTCGTGGCGACCGACCGCAATAACACGATCGATTCTGTGCTGATCTTCCTGCTCCTACTGGCTGCCTGGGCGTTTCTCAAGGCCGCCGAAACCGGCCGGCTACGTTACCTGCTCTGCGGCGCCGTGCTGGTCGGTTTGGGGTTCAACGTCAAGATGTTGCAGGCCTTCCTGCCTTTGCCGGCCTTTTTTGCACTCTATTTTTTTGGCTCGCCAGAGCGCCTGTGGCCAAAAGTGGCCAGGCTGGCGTTGGCGCTCGCTGTGCTTCTGGGTGTTTCACTCTCCTGGGCCTTGATCGTCGACCTCACACCCACCGAGCAGCGCCCCTACGTGGGCAGCAGCCCCGACAATACGGAAATGAGCCTGATCCTCGGCTACAACGGCGTCCAGCGCCTGCTGGGGCGGTCGGATGGCAGGGACGGTGGGGCAACCGGCGCGGGACCGCTGGCCTCGCCTGGTGGAAACGGGCCGGGAAATCCCCCCGCCCGCTTCCAGGGAAGTCCGCCCAATGATGGCCGGCGCGTCCCTCCCAGCGACAACCGCCAGGCGGGTCCGCTGCCTGACGGCAACCCAGCAGGCGGCGGGGCTTTTGCTGGCCTGGGGCAGGCCGGTGCCTTGCGCCTGTTCCTGGCCCCTTTGGGCAAAGAAGTGGGTTGGTTGCTGCCTTTTGCCCTCTTTTCCATCGTGCTGGTGCTTCTCGGCGCGCGCCTGTCCTGGCCGCTTGCGCCGGCGCATCACGCACTCGTTTTGTGGGGCGGTTGGCTGCTTACTGCCGCAGTTTTCTTCAGTATTGCCAGTTTCTTTCACGAGTACTATCTGTCCATGCTGGCGGCTCCCCTGGCGGCCCTGGTGGCGATTGGGCTCACATGCTTGTGGCGTCTACACCGTTCGCACCGCTGGTTGGCAACCGCAGGCCTGGTTGGTGCGGCGATGGTTACCCTGGCCGTACAGTTCTCGCTGGCGCGGGCATACAACGGCCCCCAACTTGCGGTTGCGTTTGCCCTGGCCTGTTTTCTGGTGGGCGCAGTTTTGGTGGGGGTCTCTGCATTGCGGCGCACCAGGGTATTTCAGGCGGCCGGGTATGCTGCCCTTGGCGCGGCGTTGCTGGTGATACCGTGCGCCTGGTCGCTGCTGACGATGCAGAATCCCACGCGCAATACATCGTTGCCGAGCGCCTACGCCGGAGAAGTCTCCCGGGCGGCCAACGACGTTCAGGTGAACGAGGCTTTGCTCGCCTTTCTGCAAGCCAATACGCAGGATGTCGATTATCTCATGGCCGTGCCCAGTTCGATGCAGGGCGCCGACTATGTTATCGCCACCGGCCGGCCGGTGCTGTACCTGGGCGGCTTCAATGGCAGCGACCCGGTCGTGACGGCAGATGAACTGGCTGAGATGGTTACGCAAGGGCAACTGCGCTATGTCTATTACTCTGCTGAGCGTGCAGGTGGGATGGGGATGCAAAGCGAGCTGGCCGCCTGGGTGGCTGCGTCTTGTCGCGTGGTCGATGGATTTGATACGATGACCCAAAACGCCGGCACGCCGGATGGAACTTCCGCCCGTGGCCGCGGCGGCTCGGAAATTTCACTGTATGACTGCTTAGAATAAGTGAGCACCTCCTGTTTTCGACGGGATGGATACTCAGATTTGGGGTGTGATTGAGTGCTTTGCACCCAATCACACCCCAAAACCTTTCCGCAGCAAGTACGGTGAATGCTTGCCGCGAATGTCGGGAGATTACCCTTTTGGGTAGGCAAATGGGGGCGTTGGCCACTTTTGTCTCGCAAAAAATGCTCCATCCGGGCAATGGTTGGATAGGCGTTCCCCACGTACAATGCTGGCAATAAAAACAGGAGATACCTGAGCACGGGCGGTGCGGTATCTCCTGATGGCGGAACAACACAGTTGGTCTGTGTCGCTTTGCGTTTGCGATTATATCACGCCAACTGCCGCCTGTTCGATCCCATCTTTGGCTTTTGGGAAGCCGGTATTGGCTTCCACGAGCCCCAGGTTTTTTGCAGGAGGTTTGCAATGAGAAAAATCGCCATTTACGGCAAAGGCGGCATTGGCAAGTCGACCACCACCCAAAACACGGTGGCCGGGCTGGTCGAGAAGGGCCGCAAGGTCATGGTCGTCGGCTGCGATCCCAAGGCCGATTCGACCCGTCTGCTGCTCGGCGGGCTGGTGCAAAATACCGTACTCGACACGCTGCGCTCTGAAGGCGAGAGCGTCGAGTTGGAAGACATCAGTAGGACCGGCTTCAAAGGCGTCGTCTGCGTCGAATCGGGCGGGCCGGAGCCGGGCGTTGGCTGCGCCGGCCGTGGCATCATCACGTCGATCAATATGCTCGAACAGTTGGGCGCTTACGATGAAGGCGAATGCCTCGATTATGCCTTCTACGACGTACTGGGTGACGTGGTCTGCGGCGGTTTCGCCATGCCGATCCGGGAAGGCAAGGCCCAGGAGATTTACATCGTCGTTTCAGGCGAGATGATGGCCATGTACGCCGCCAACAACATCTGCAAGGGCATCGTCAAGTTTGCCGAGGCGGGCGGGGTGCGCCTGGGCGGGCTGATCTGCAACAGCCGCAAAGTGGATAACGAACGCCAGATGATCGAAGCCTTTGCCGAGAAACTCGGTACGCAGATGATCCACTTTCTGCCGCGTGACAATATGGTGCAGCGCGCCGAGATCAACCGCAAGACGGTGATCGAATATGAGCCTACCCATATCCAGGCTGATGAGTATCGCACCCTGGCCGGCAAGATCGAGGACAACGCGATGCTGGTCATTCCCAAGCCGCTGGAGATCAACGAACTGGAAAACCTGTTGATTGAATACGGACTTTTCAATTAATTAGAGGAAAACCTGATGATACTCATTCGCGCCATCGTTCGACCCGAAAAAACCGACGCCGTGCTGACCGCTCTCAAAGATGCGGGTTTCCCGGCGGTGACCAAGTTTTCTGTGGTTGGCCGCGGCAAGCAGCGCGGCATCAAAATCGGCGATATCACCTACGATGAAATCCCCAAGGAGCAGTTGATGATCGTCGTGCGTAACCCGGATAAAGACTACGTCGTCAAAACTATCATGCAGGCTGCCCGCAGCGGTGAAAAGGGTGCCTTTGGCGACGGCAAGATCTTCGTGACCGAGGTAGAAGAAGTTTACACGATCAGCACCGGCGTCAAAGAAACGGATGATGAAGTGCTGGAAGGAGCCAAACCATGAAAGAAGTGATGGCAGTCATCCGTATGCGCATGATGAACAAGACCAAGCGCGCCCTGGCCGAAGCGGGCATTTCTTCCATCACCGGCAAAGACGTACTCGGCCGCGGCAACACCCGCGTGGATTTAAGCCTGCTCGACGGTGCCAGCCAGGGCCACGAAGAAGCCATCGCCCTCCTGGGGGCCGGCCAGCGCCTGATCGCCAAGCGCATGCTTTCCGTGGTCGTGCCTGACAAACTGGTGCAAAAAACGGTCAAGACGATCCTCAGGGTGAACCAGACCGGGCAGTCGGGTGACGGGCGTATTTTTGTCATGCCGGTGATGGATGCCGTGCGCGTCCGCACCGGCGAGAGCGGCGACGCCGCCATCGACGAGGTGTAACATGGACACCGATCGGAAAACTACTACCCCCGAAGCAATCGTCTCGCCGGGTGAAGCCAGGCAAGAATTGCTGGCCGAGTATCCTGTCAAGGTGGCCCGCAAACGCGCCAAACAAATCGTCGTCAACGCAAAAAGCGAAGACGGCCGCGTGCCGGAAGTTTCGTCCAACGTGCGGACCACCCCGGGCATCATCACCCAGCGTGGCTGCTGCTATGCCGGCTGCAAGGGTGTGGTGCTGGGACCGACGCGTGACATTATCAATATCACTCATGGGCCGGTCGGCTGTGGCTTCTACAGTTGGCTCACCCGCCGCAACCAGACGAATCCGGCCGATAGCCCCGACGGCCACAACTTCATGACCTATTGTTTCACCACCGACATGCAGGAACAGGAAATCGTCTTCGGCGGCGAACGCAAGCTCAAGCAGGCCATTCAGGAAGCCTACGATACTTTCCACCCTAAGGCGATCAGCATCTTTGCGACCTGCCCGGTTGGGCTGATCGGCGACGATGTGCACGCCGTGGCGCGTGAGATGAAAGAAAAACTCGGTATCAACGTCTTCGGCTTCAGCTGCGAAGGCTACCGTGGCGTCAGCCAGTCGGCAGGGCATCACATTGCCAACAACGGCCTGTTTACGCACGTTATCGGCCTGGACGACACGATCGGCCCCGGCCAATACCGCGTCAACTTGCTCGGCGAGTACAACATCGGCGGCGACGCCTTCGAACTCGAGCGTATCTTCGAGAAATGCGGCATCAGCCTGGTGGCCACCTTCAGCGGCAATTCGAGCATCGACCATTTCGCCAACGCGCACACCGCCGACGTCAATCTGATCATGTGCCACCGTTCGATCAATTACGTTGCCGAGATGATGGAAAAGAAGTACGGCATCCCGTGGATCAAAGTCAACTTCATCGGGGCCGAGGCCAGCGCCAAGTCGCTACGCAAGATCGCCCAATACTACGGCGATGCCGAGTTGATCGAACGCGTCGAGGCCGTCATCGCGGAGGAAATGCCCGCCGTCCACGCCGCACTGGAAGACGTTCGTCCCCGTACTGCCGGCAAGACCGCCATGCTCTTCGTCGGCGGCTCGCGCGCCCACCATTACCAGGACTTGTTCAAAGAGCTGGGTATGAAGACACTGGCTGCCGGATACGAGTTCGCTCACCGCGACGACTACGAAGGTCGCCAGATGCTGCCCCACATCAAGGTAGATGCAGACAGCAAAAATATCGAGGAGTTGGAAGTCGGACCGGACCCGGTCAAGTTCCGGCCGCGCAAATCTCCAGAGGAACTGGCCCGTCTGGCCGCCGAAGGGCTGACCTTTGCCGAATACGAGGGCATGATGGCCGAAATGGAGGCGGAAACCCTGGTCATCGACGACATCAGCCAGTACGAGAGCGAGAAGCTGCTCGAGCTTTACAAGCCCGACATCTTCTGCGCCGGGATCAAAGAAAAGTACGTGGTGCAGAAAAGCGGCGTGCCGCTCAAGCAGCTCCACAGTTACGACTACGGCGGGCCGTATGCCGGTTTCAAGGGCGCCATCAACTTCTACTACGAGATCGATCGCATGCTCAACAGCAAAGTATGGTGCTACCTCCAGGCTCCCTGGCAAAAGAACCCCGAACTTCCAGCGAAGTTCGTATGGGAGTAAACCCGATGTTACTACGACACACCACCCCCCAGATCGCCGAACGTTCGGCCTTGACCATCAACCCCGCCAAGACCTGCCAGCCGATCGGCGCCATGTATGCTGCCCTGGGCTTGCATAACTGCCTGCCGCACAGCCACGGCTCGCAGGGCTGCTGCGCTTACCACCGCAGCACGCTCACCCGGCACTACAAAGAACCGGTCATGGCGGGCACCAGTTCGTTCACCGAAGGCGCCTCCGTCTTCGGCGGGCAAGCCAATCTGCTGCAAGCCATCGAGAACATCTTCACCATCTACAACCCCGATGTGATCGCCGTCCACACCACCTGCCTTTCCGAAACCATCGGCGACGACATCAACCAGATCGTTAGCAAGGCTGGCGTCGAGGGCAAGATCCCGCGTGGCAAACACGTTATCTACACCAACACGCCCAGCTACGTCGGCTCGCACGTCACCGGATTTGCCAACATGACGCGCTCGATGGTCGAACAATTGGCGCAGCCGAACGGCCACCGGAAGGAAAACCGCCTCAACATCATCCCCGGTTACGTGGAGCCTGCCGATATCCAGGAGATCAAGCGTATCGTCGCCGAGCTGGGCATCAAAAGCATCGTCTTCCCCGACACGTCGCGCGTGCTCAACGGCCCGATGACCGGGCGCTTCAATATGTATCCCGCAGGCGGCGTCACGGTGGATGAGATGGCGCTGACCGGCGGCAGCCTGGGGACGCTCGCCCTCGGCCGCCTGGCTTCCGGCCCGGCGGGCGTGGCACTGGACACCCGCTATCGTGTGCCTTGCGAGATGCTCGACCTGCCCATCGGCCTGCATGCCACCGACGTTTTCGTCGATACCCTGCGCCAGGTGGCCGGCGTGCAAGTGCCCGACACGCTGACGTACGAACGCGGCCAGCTGCTCGACGTGATCGCCGACATGCACCAGTACTTCTACCACAAGAAGGTGGGTCTGGTAGGCGATCCCGATCAGCTCGTCTCGCTGACGGAGTTTCTCGTCACGCTGGATATGTGGCCGATCCACATCGTGACCGGTTCACCAGATGCCAAGTTCGAAGACCGTATCCGCGCCATCACCAAAGACGTTCCCCATCCCGTCAACGTGCGCGCCGCCGGCGACATGTTCCTCTTCCACCAATGGATCAAGAATGACCCGGTCGATCTGTTGATGGGCAACACCTACGTTAAATACATCGCCCGCGACGAAGACATTCCCTTCATCCGTTACGGTTTCCCAATCCTCGATCGTGTCGGCCACGCCTTCTTCCCGACGGTCGGTTATCGCGGCGGCCTGCGCCTGCTGGAGCAAATCCTCAATACCCTGCTTGACCGCAAAGACCGCGATTCGTCGGAGGTTGAGTTCGAGTTGGTGATGTGAAACGTGATGCGTGAGCAAAATAGGCATCACGCCTCACGCATCCATCTCCAACCCATTCCCCAAAAGACTATGATCACACTTCTCCCTTCCCGCCAATCGCAAGTTCACGAAGTCGGCGCACAGCCTTTCAAGATCGACTGCGAGAAAACCAGCCTGGCCGGTTCGGTCAGCCAGCGTGCGTGCGTCTTTTGTGGTTCGCGTGTTGTGCTTTACCCGATTGCCGATGCCCTGCACCTGGTTCACGGCCCGATCGGCTGTGCTGCCTACACGTGGGATATCCGCGGCGCGCTATCCTCCGGGCCGCAGTTGCACCGCCTGAGCTTTTCGACCGACTTGCAGGAACAGGAAGTGATCTTTGGCGGTGAAGGTAAGCTCTATCAGGCGCTCGTCGCGTTGATCGACCAATACCGGCCCAAGGCGGCCTTCGTCTATGCCACCTGCATCACCGGTCTGATCGGTGACGATGTAGATGCAGTCTGCAAACGCGTGGCCGGCGAAAAAGGCCTCCCGGTGCTGGCGGTGCACTCCGAAGGCTTCAAGGGTACCAAGAAAGACGGCTATGCGGCCGCCTGTGAAGCGCTCTTCAAGTTGATCGGCCGGGGCGAGACGGAAGGCATCGGCCCTTTCAGCATCAACATTCTGGGCGAGTTCAACCTGGCAGGGGAAGCCTGGATCATCCGCCGCTACTACCAGCGCATGGGCGTGCAAGTCGTTTCGGTGATGACCGGTGACAGCCGTGTAGCAGAGATCCAACGCGCTCACGGCGCCGCGCTCAATGTGGTGCAGTGCTCCGGCTCGATGACGCGCCTGGCCAAGATGATGGAAGATGCATACGACATCCCCTTCATCCACGTTTCGTACTTTGGGCTGGAAGATGCCTCGCGCGCCCTGTACACGGTGGCCGATCACTTTCGTGCCAACAACCCCGAGATCCTGGCGCGCACGCGGGCGCTGGTGCGTGACGAAGTCGGCGCCATTTACCCGCAGTTGGAAGCCTACCGCAAGGACTTGCAAGGAAAAAAGGCCGCCATTTACGTCGGCGGTGGTTTCAAGGCATTCTCGTTGATCAAGGCACTGCGCACCCTTGGCATGGATGTCGTCCTGGCCGGTTCGCAAACCGGCAGCCCAGCAGACTACGACCGCCTGCGCACGATGTGTGGCCCGGGTACCGTCATCATCGATGACGCCAACCCACTGGAATTGTCCAAGTACATCCTCGAAAAGAAGGCCGATTTGCTGATCGGTGGCGTCAAGGAACGCCCGATTGCTTACAAACTCGGCATTGGTTTTTGCGATCACAACCACGAGCGTAAAATTCCGCTGGCGGGGTTCGAAGGCATGGTCAATTTCGCCCGCGAAGTCCATGCCACGGTGACCAGCCCGGTATGGGACCTGGTGCCGCGTCGCAGCTCCTCCACATCGCTTCCCTCCTCACCCGGAGGCGGATGGGCCGGGGGTGAGGGATGAGCGCCTCTCCAGTCACCCAAAATGCGTGCAAGCTGTGTGCGCCGCTCGGGGCGGCGTTGGCCTTCAAAGGCATCGCCGGGGCCGTGCCCTTGCTGCACGGTTCGCAGGGCTGCGCGACTTACATCCGGCGTTATCTGATCAGCCACTTCAAGGAGCCGGTAGATATTGCCTCCTCGAACTTCTCTGAAGATGCAGCCATCTTTGGCGGCGCTTCCAACCTGAAAACGGCCCTTGACAACATCGCCCGCCAGTATGCGCCCGATGTGATCGGTATCGCCACGACCTGCCTGGCGGAAACGATCGGGGACGATGTGCCGGGTTTGCTGCGGGAATACGCAGCCGAGCGTCTGTCACCCACCCTGACGCTGCACGTACCGACGCCCAGCTACTGCGGTACGCACGCTGATGGTTTCCACCGCGCCGTTTTGCTTGCCGTCGAAGCCCTGACGCGCCAGGTGACTCTCACGGCAGAGATGCAGGTCGGCGGTGTCAATCTCTTCCCTGGCATCCTCTCCCCCGCCGACCTGCGTCACTTCAAGGCCATCCTGGCCGATTTCGGCCTGCCTTTCACCTTGCTGCCCGACTACGCCCAGACGCTGGACGGCGGTCAATGGGACAGCTACCAAAAAATTCCGCCGGGTGGCACGCCGTTGGAAGCGATCCGCCAGATGGCCTGCGCCACGGCCAGCCTGGAGCTGGGGTGGGTGCTGTCCGAGGGCAGAAGCGCCGCAAAGCTGCTCAAGGAGCGCTTTGGTGTGCCCTGTAATAGCCTCGGACTGCCGATCGGCGTGCGAGAAAGCGACCCGTTCTTCGATGCTTTGGTCTCGATCAGCGGCAGGCCGATGCCTGATGCGTATGCGCAAGCGCGCGCCCGCCTGATCGACGCTTACGTGGATGGGCACAAGTACGTCTCCGGGGTGCGCGCCGCCGTTTACGGTGAAGAAGACCTGGTCGTTGGCCTGGCGGCCTTCCTGAGCGAGATCGGCGTTCATCCGGTGCTGTGCGCCTCCGGTGGAAAGAGCGAGTTCTTCGAGACGGCGCTGCGCCGGGTAGTGCCCCGCTTCGACAGCCTGCACGTTCGGGCGCTTTCGGGCGCGGATTTTTATGCAATCGGTGAGGCGGCAAAGCACCTCGGCGTGGAACTGATCGTGGGCAACAGTAAAGGTTATTCGTTGGCGCGGGAGATGAACGTGCCGTTGGTTCGGGTTGGTTTCCCGCTGCATGACCGTTTCGGCGGGGCCAGGGTGTTGCACGTGGGTTATCACGGCGCACAGCAGTTGTTCGATCGCGTGGTCAATGCTCTGATCGAGCATCGCCAAAGCAGCAGCGAAATCGGCTATGCCTATATGTGATCTGCTTTTCGGTGCCCCGGCAGTTCTGGCCGGCAGCGTATTACTCGGCCGCATTTGCTTCGCTGCGCAAATGTTGTTGGTTGCGGAACACGTTCCGCCTTACGGAGGAAACACACATGAATCTGGAAAATCACCCTTGCTTCAACGAAAATGCCCGCTTGAAACACGGCCGTATTCACCTGCCGGTGGCGCCGCGCTGCAACGTGCAGTGCAATTTTTGTTCGCGTAAGTATGATTGCGTCAATGAAAGCCGGCCTGGCGTGACCAGCCACGTGCTTTCGCCAGGGATGGCCCTGGCCTATCTCAAGCAAGCTTTGCAGGCGCGCCGGGACATTGCCGTCGTCGGTATCGCCGGCCCGGGCGATCCCTTTGCCAATCCGGATGAAACCATCGAAACGCTGAATCTCGTACGGGCTGCGTACCCCGACATGCTGCTGTGCGTGGCGACGAACGGGTTAGCGCTGTCTTCGCAGGCGGCCGCCCTGGCACGGCTGCATGTCAGCCACGTTACCGTGACCGTCAACGCCGTCGATGCAAAAATCGGCGCGCAAATTTACGGTTGGGTACGCTACGGAAAGCGCGTCTACCGCGGCGAAGAAGCCGCACGCATCCTGCTCGAAAATCAGTTGGCTGCCATTGCGGAGATGAAGGCCATGGGGGTGACGGTCAAGGTCAATACGGTGATCATGCCGGGCATCAACGACCACCACGTCGAAGAAATTGCTGCCGCAATGGCCGAACGCAAGGTGGATATTCTTAACTGCATTCCCGTCTATGCCGTCGAAGGCTCCGCTTTTGCAAATCTCCCAGAACCGGACGCAGCCCTCGTCCACCACATCCGCCAGCTTGCCGGCCGCCACATTCCACAAATGCGCCACTGTACGCGCTGCCGGGCCGACGCGGTGGGCTTGCTGGGCGAAACCGGCATTCCGGACTTTCAATCGTTTTTGCCGATAGAGGGCTTGTTGGCAGATGCCTCGTCGGTAGCCCACCCAACGCCTGCCCGGCCCTATATGGCCGCGACCAGCCGGGAAGGAATGCTCGTCAACCAGCACCTGGGCGAAGCCGAGCAGGTCTACGTTTACGCCAAAACACCCGATGGTATCGACCTCGTGTCCATTCGCCCGACGCCGTCCCGAGGGGCAGGGGACCAGCGTTGGCTGGCGCTGGCCGACCTGATCGGCGACTGCCATACTCTGCTCGTTAACGGCATCGGTCCTAATCCCAGGCGGGTGTTGGTAGAAAGCGGGGTGCAGGTGCTGGAAGTGGAAGGCATGGTTACCGAAATCATGTATGCCTTAGATGCCGGAAAAGGGATTTCTCACCATGTGAAGCGAGAAACCTTTGCCTGCGGTGCGGGCTGTTCGGGAACGGGCGGAGGGTGCGGATGAGAATTCACGTCCTTCAACATGTGCCTTTCGAAGGCCTGGGCAGTATGGCGCATTGGATCGCCGCCAAAGGTTGTTATCTGACGATCAGCCGCCTTTTCCAGGGCGATCCTTTTCCCGATCTACGCCAGTTCGACTGGTTGATCGTGTTGGGTGGGCCGATGGGTGTGTACGATGAAGCGCAGCATCCCTGGCTGGTCATGGAGAAGCGGTTGATCGAAGGCGCCATCCGGGCTGAAAAGATCGTGTTGGGTATCTGTCTGGGTGCACAGTTGATCGCCAGCGTACTGGGCAAACGCGTCGTCCGTAATGCGGAACGCGAGATCGGTTGGCATCCATTGCGCCTGACCCTGGCCGCCAATCGCACCAGCCTGTTTGGCTTTATGCCCGACGAACTGGTTGCCTTTCACTGGCATGGCGATACCTTCGAGATCCCGGATACGGCCGTGAGCCTGGCAAGCAGCCAGGCCTGTGCCAACCAGGCGTTTTTGTACGGCCGCCGGGTGGTGGGCCTTCAGTTTCACCTCGAAACGACCATGGCCTCGGCGCAGGCGCTGGTGGAGCACTGCGCCGACGAACTGGTGCCGGGACGTTACATTCAGAAGCCTGACGAAATCCTGGCCTCGCCGCGGCGTTTCGAAATCGCCAACGACTATATGCGCGGCCTGCTTGGCCGTATGGCCCTGCTCTACGAAGCCCCGTAGGGGCAAACCCTCCGGTTTACCCTCAGAAGTCTTGTTTCCCTTATATTGGAAAGGAATCGACGATGGAAAAAACGTTACACCATATTCTGGTTTGCGCCAGTTTTCGCACTTCAGGCGAACCCAAGGGCATTTGCCATAAAAAGGGCGCCGCCGATCACCTGGCATACCTGGAAAATGAAATCATCGATCGCGGCCTCGACGCCAGCGTCTCCAGCACGGGGTGCCTGAAGCAGTGCGCCAACGGGCCGATCGTGGTGGTTTACCCTGAAAATCACTGGTACGGCAACGTAGACAGCGAAGAGGCCATCGATACCATTCTGGACGCTATCGAGAGCGGCCATGTCGCTTCCAACTACTGGCTGGGGTGAGCAGATACGTTGTTTTTGGATGAAAGTAGTCGGGTATAATTTTGCCCGCAAGGGATGTTTCCCGCGGCGTTGCTTATCCTGTGCTGAGTGACTTTTGGCCGCAAGACGATGAAGTTGTCCGAAAAGCAAGGTACGACGCACTTTGCGGCTAGAAACAGACGTCATCTACCCTTATGGGAAGTGCGTTGCACCTGCCGGTGGTAGTTTTCAGACAGGCTCTAAGGGAAAAGCGAGTGAAAAACAAACCCATCTTTTTGATCAGCCTCTTGATCTTTTTCGCCCTGGCTAGTTGTTCCGATCCTACGGCAGCTTCTACGACAACGGTTATGCTGCCCGAGCCGGTCGATCTGAACGTCTTTGCCGCCGCCTCGCTGACGGAGGCGTTTACCGAGATCGGCCGGGCTTTCGAAGCCGAGCGCCCCGAGGTGAAGGTGATCTTCAACTTTGCCGGCTCCCAGCAGTTAGTGCAGCAGATGGCCGAGGGCGCTCCCGCCGATGTCTTCGCCAGCGCTAACCAAAAGCAGATGGATGCAGCTATCCAGACCGGACGCATTGACGGTGACGCCGCGCAAGTGTTTGCCCGCAACCAACTGCTGCTCGTCTATCCGGCGGATAATCCCGCCGGCCTGGGCCGGCTGGAAGATTTGGCGAAGCCGGGCGTCAAGCTTGTTTTGGCCGACGAGAACGTGCCGGTCGGCCAGTATGCCCGTGATTTTCTGGATAAGACCGCCCAGGACGCTGCTTTTGGCAGCGATTACGCAGCTCGGGTGCTCGGCAACGTCGTTTCGTACGAGAACAATGTCAAAAGCGTTCTTGGCAAGGTTGTCCTGGGCGAAGCCGACGCCGGGATCGTTTATACCAGCGACGTGATCGGCGAGGATGCGACAAAGGTCGGGCGCATCGAAATCCCCGACGCCTTGAACGTGCCGGCGGTTTACCCGTTGGCTGCGCTGAACGACAGCCAGCAGGTTGAAGCGGCGCAGGCTTTCGTGGCCATGGTGCTGAGTGAAACGGGCCAGGCGATTCTGGCGGCGTATGGGCTGATCCCGGCGGTGGAAGAGTAGTTTTCGCCGGCTATGGCTTCCATATTTTTGCGCTCGCAGCACCCGTTGAAGGCGCCCAGGCGGCAGACATTTGCCTGGGGGTACTGGCTAAGCCTGCCGTTTCTGCTTTTCATTGCCTTTCCGTTGATGGCCCTGGTGCTGCGCACGGCCCCGTTGCAGTGGTGGCAGCATCTCAAAGACCCCCAGGTGCTGGCAGCCTTGCGCCTTAGCCTGGTGACCACCCTTGCGGCTGCATTTGTGATCGTCTTGACGGGAACACCGGTGGCCTATTTGCTGGCCGGAGCACGCGGCCGCCTGGCGCGTGCGATCGATGCACTGGTCGATTTGCCTACCGTCTTGCCCCCGGCCGTAGCCGGGGTGGCCTTGTTGATGGCCTTTGGACGGCGCGGCCTGGTGGGAAGCCTGCTCAACTCGCTGGGAATCCAAATAGCATTTACGCCCCTTGCCGTGGTAATGGCCCAGGTTTTCATCGCGGCGCCGTTTTATATCAAGGCGGCAGTAGTCGGCTTTTCGTATGTGGACGTAGAAATCAAGCAGGCTGCGGCCATCGACGGCGCCAACGACCGGCAGATCTTTATCTACCTCATTGCGCCTCTCTCCTGGCGTGCCCTGCTGACCGGCGTGGTGATGAGTTGGGCGCGCGCCCTGGGTGAGTTTGGTGCAACGATTCTATTTGCCGGTAATTTTCCGGGAAAAACCCAAACCATGCCGCTGGCGATCTATCTCGGTTTTGAAACGGGGCTGGATACGGCGCTGACGTTGTCGGTGATCTTGCTGCTGCTTTCGTTCGTTACACTGTTTGCGGTCAAGCGCTTGCTCGGCCAGTCGCTCGATGGCGAAAGCGTCGCCTGACCTGGGAGGGCGGCTATCCTGGCCGTCGTTCTCCATGCGGGCAAGATGCCCGCCCTCCCAAGATGCGGCCAGGATGGCCGTTGTTTTTTCGCGCGGGCAAGACGTCCTTACCCTTCTTCGCTTTTCTTGAAATCTTGCCAAAAAGCGAACAAGTCCCCGATGCCGCGGCTCAGGTAGTTGTTCTTGATCGCTTCGCCAAACAGTGGGGCAACGGAAAGTACGCGCAGGGTCTCCGGGCGCCTTGCCTCCGGGATCGGCACCGTGTCGGTGGTGACAATTTCCGTAAATTGCGGGACGGCTGCCAGGCGTTCGAAGGCGTTGCCGCAAAACACGCCATGTGTGCAGACGGCGATCAATTCCTCGATCCCATTTTTGACCAGCAGCTTGCCGATGCCGATCACGCTCGAAGCGGCAGCGATCTCATCGTCGACGATGATTGCCCGGCGGTAGCCTTTGACATTGCCGATTAGCCCGGTAATTTTTACCGAACTGTCCGAGAGGCGTTCCTTGCTCCCGGCGGCCATCGGCAGGTTGAGGTGTTCGGCCAGTCGTGTGGCGGCCATGGCGTGCCCGGCATCGGGCGAAACCACGATCGTGCCTTCGAGGTTGAGCTGGCGCAGGTAATCCACGACGACCGGGCGCGATGTCAGGTGGTCGGTGGGCATGTCGAAGAAGCCGTGCACTTGCGGCGAATGCAGCGTCATCGTGACGACGTGTGTGGCGCCCGCTTCGCCGATCAGGCGGGCGATCAACCGCCCGGTGATGCTGATGCGCGGCGCATCCTTTTTGTCCGAGCGGGCAAACGAGTAGTACGGGATCACCGCATGGATTTCGCGCGCCCCGGCGCCGCGGGCGGCATCGCACATCATGAAAAGCTCCATGATGTGATCGTTGACCGGCGGGCTGAAGCTTTGCACGATGACGACCACCCGCCCGCGGACGCTTTCACCCAACTGTACATACATATTGTCGTTGCTGAAGCGCCGTACGAGCGTGGGCAGCAGCGGTACACCAAGGTAATCGGCGATTTTTTCGGCCAATTCAGGGTTCGATGTGCCGCTGAAAACGCGGATGTCTTCGGGGTCCAGTTCACTGATTCGGTGGCTCATATGATTTCTCCTGGGATAAAGTACGAAAATTATACTTGCAATTGAGCGTTCAGTTGTTCGGGTGTGTGAACGGGCCGCTGGCAGACGAAATCCTGGCAGACGTAGGCAGTTGGTTGGTGATCGCGCGCCGTGCGGCCGGTGGTGAGCGGCGGATGTGCGCTGCTGGCGCTGCCGTCGACGAAGGCTGCCACAACCCGTGGACGGTAAACTGCCCAAAGGGCCTGGCGCAGCGCCTGTCCTGCGGTTGAGTCGATCTCGCCGGCGATGACCACTTCCTGTACCGGCCCGATGGCGAAGTCTTCTGCGCATAGCCAGAAAGAGAAGGCGGTTGGATAGCGGATCATACTGCTTTGCAGCATGCCGAGGCTGGTTTCTGCGCGTTGGCGATACTCACTTTCGCCCGTGTAGGCAGCAAGTTTTAACAACGCCAGCGCTGCCAGCGCATTCCCACAGGGTGTGGCGTTGTCTTGCAAGTCCTTGGGGCGGGTGATCAAGGCCTCGTGGTCGTCACGCGTATCAAAGAAGCCGCCCGATTCGTCGGCGAAGTGGGCGATGACTTCATCGGCCAGCGCTTTGGCCACCCGGTACCAGCGCGGGTTGGGGTCCGATTGGTAGAGCGCGAGGAGGGCGAGCGCCAGGGCGGCGTAATCTTCCAGGTAAGCCAGGTGACGCGCCTGGCCCTCACGCCACGAACGTTGCAGGCTGCCGGCGTCTTTGAGTATGCCATCCATCCCGTCCTCTTTGGGTGAACGCCTTGCTGCTTCTTCCAGGGAAGGGCTGTGCGGGTGAGAAAACAGGTTGGCCAGCAGGAAATCTGCATTACGGATGGCTGCTTGAAGGTAGCTTGCCGATTTCAGGTAGCGGGCAGCCTCGGCGAAGGCGGTGAGCATGAGGGCGTTCCAGGCCGTGAGAATTTTGTCGTCGGTGGCCGGGCGAGGGCGCCGGGACCGCACTGCAAGCAGGTGGGTGTGAATTCGTTTCAGGGCAGCAGCAACCTCCTCAGGGGTGATATGGTGTTGTTTCGCGATGGTTGAGTCGTCTTGCCTGCGTTGTAATACATTTTGTCCTTCGAAGTTGCCCGTTTCACTCACATCGTAGGCTGCCAAGAACAGCTCGTAGTCGTCGGGTGAGAGTGTTGTGCGCAGTTCGTCGAGCGTCCAGACGTAAAATCGCCCTTCGTGGCCCTCGCTGTCGGCGTCCAGGCTGGCATAGAAACCGCCCAGTGGGTGCGTCATTTCGCGCATTACGAAATCGAGCGTCTCCTCGCATATCTGGCGGAAGCGGTTTTCCCCCGTCACCAACCAGCCGTGCAAGTAAACCTGCGCCAGTTGGGCGTTATCGTAAAGCATCTTTTCGAAGTGCGGCACCAGCCAGCGGTCGTCGGTCGAATAGCGTGCGAATCCTCCGCCAACCACATCGTACATGCCGCCGCGCGCCATGGCTTTGAGGGCATGCACGGCGATTTCGCGTGCAAAAGCATCCCCACGCGTGGCTTTACGCAGCAGAAACTCAATTGCCATCGGTTGAGGGAACTTGGGCGCTCGGCCCCAGCCGCCGTTCTTCCAGTCATAGGGATTGGCCAGCGCGGCGGCAGCCTGGTCGAGCGCTTGGGGATCGAGTGCGGCCTTTGGGGTGGGAAGCACCTGGGCCTTGATGTGTTCGAGCAACTGTTGACCGTTGTCGAGCAGGCGTGGGCGATCGTTTTCCCAGGCGTGAGCCACCCCCCGGAGAATTTCACGAAAAGACGGCATATTGTAACGGCGCACGGGAGGAAAGTAGGTTCCGCCCAGGAAAGGCACTCCCGCCGGGGTAAGAAAAACGCTCATCGGCCAGCCGCCGCTGCCGGTGAGGGCGGTTACGGCCTGCATGTAGATGCTGTCCAGGTCGGGACGTTCCTCGCGGTCGACCTTGATATTGACGAAGGAATCGTTCATCAATGCGGCAGTTTCAGGGTCTTCGAAGGATTCATGCGCCATGACGTGGCACCAGTGACAGGCAGCGTAGCCGATGCTGAGAAAGATGGGCTTGTCTTCGCTACGGGCTTTTTCCAGCGCTTCGGGACCCCACGGATACCAATCGACGGGGTTTTCGGCGTGCTGGAGCAAATAGGGGGAATTTTGGTTTGCAAGTTGGTTTGCCATAAGATTTTCTCGGGTGTGTGGTGGCAGACGTTTGAGTGCCTGACCCATACGCTTTGTGCACAAAAAAACGCAATAGTGAAGAGCGAGGTTAGGGCCGTGCCGCTCTATGCGGGTTAGGTATTCCAGGTGATGCAGATAATCGAGTGTGCGCTTTACCGTATTCGTTCGCGTGCCGCCGCCTGCCGTTTTTTTGAAAATTCATCTGCATCCAAAGCCATCGACGCGCTGACCGGTAAACCGCACCTGGAAACTGAAAGAATATGTAGCTCACCGAATATATCCGATTTTTGCGCTTCCTGCAAACTTTAACGGATATAAACTTTCTCTCATTTGACACCGCCGCCCTCTTTTTGTAAAATTTATTTGCCCATTAAAAATAATTTAAACGCATAAACCCTGTTGAAAACCGTGACACGTATCACGTATCACGTATCACGTATCACGTATCACACTTATCCCTTCTCGGAGCCCTCATGTCCACTTCCTTCGATCAACTCAAAAGTATCCTTGCCGAGATTAACGATCTCAACCGTGCCATCGCCGTCCTTTCGTGGGACCAAGAAACTTACATGCCGGCCGGCGCCGCCGAAGCGCGTGGCGATCAACTGGCCACCCTCGGGCGCATCGCCCACATCAAGTTCACCGCACCCGAAGTCGGCGCACTGCTGGAGACGCTCAAACAAGAAGAAAGCGCCTCGCCAGACTCAGACGAAGCACGTCTCGTCAAAGTCACCACCCGCAACTACGAGAAAGCCACTCGCGTACCACCCGAGTTTGTGGCCGAACTGGCCAAGGTGACTACCCTGGCACACGAAGCCTGGGTCAAGGCGCGTGCAGAAACAGACTTCGCCGTTTTCCGGCCTCACCTGGAAAAGATTGTCGCATTGACCCGGCGCTACATTGGCTTCTTCCCTCCCGCCGAGCACCCATACGACGTGCTGCTGGACGACTACGAACCTGGCATGAAGACGGCCGATGTACAGGCCATCTTTACGGCGTTGCGTCCGCAACAGGTGGCCTTGATCCAGGCCATCGCCGACCGCCCACAGGTGGACGACTCCTTCTTGCATCAGCACTTTCCCGAAAAGGGGCAGTGGGATTTTGGCACTGAAGTGATCACCCGCTTTGGTTACGACTGGGGATGTGGCCGGCAGGATAAGGCGGTGCATCCGTTTACCATCGGTATTGCTCCGACGGATGTGCGCATCACCACCCGCGTGGACGAAGGTTACTTGAGCGATATGTTCTTCAGCACGATTCATGAAGCCGGCCATGCGCTTTACGAATTGGGGCTACCGGCCACTTACGAGCGCACGCCACTGGGCAATGCGGCCTCGCTGGCCTTTCACGAATCGCAGTCGCGCATGTGGGAAAACCTCGTCGGGCGCTCTTTGCCTTTCTGGGAAGGTGCCTATCCACGCTTGCAGGAGATTTTCCCCGATCAGCTCGGCGGCGTAGGCCTGGAAGCGTTCTACAAGGGTATCAACAAGGTCTCGCCCTCATTGATCCGTGTGGATGCCGATGAGGCGACCTATAACCTGCACATCATGCTGCGCCTGGAAATCGAGATCGGCCTGATCGAAGGCAGCATTGCCGTCAAGGACCTGCCTGACGCCTGGAATACCCGCATGCAAGAATACCTGGGCCTGACGCCTCCTAACGATGCCCTCGGTGTGCTGCAAGACATTCACTGGTCAGGTGGTAGCATCGGGTATTTCTCCACCTATGCCCTCGGGAACCTGATCGCTTCGCAGTTGTGGGAGCAGATCCACCGCGACATTCCCGATCTCGAACACCAGATGCGCTGTGGCGACTTTGCCGGGTTGCTTGGATGGTTGCGTACCAACGTTCACGGCTACGGCTGCAAGTACGAGCCGCAGGAACTGGTACAGAAGGTTACCGGCTCGAAGATCGACCCGGCTCCTTACTTGCGTTATCTGAAAGGCAAGTATGGCGAAATCTACGGCCTGTAGCCAATCGTACACTCGGAAAGACGAAAAATGCCCGGCATCCCCACAAAGCCCTATGTCATCCAAGACCTCGAAACCCTGCGCGTGGTCGCCGACCCGCTGCGCTCGCAAATCCTCGATCTGCTGATCCAAGAGCCCCAGACCGTCAAGCAGGTCGCCGACAAGCTCGGTGACAGCCCCCATAAGCTCTACTATCACTTCAGCCTGTTGGAAAAGCAGCGCCTGATCGAGGTTTCTGAAACGCGCTTGGTGGCCAATATGCTCGAAAAAGTCTACCGCGCCGCAGCGCGCCATATCGACGTCGATCCGTCGCTGATTTCCTTCACCAGCGAAGAAGGCCGCGCCGCTATGCACGCTTTCGTAACCCCCGTGATCGATGCCACCCGCCAGGACCTCGTGCGCAGTTTGCAGGCGCGCCAGAGCCAGATCGAGAGCGGTGCGGTCAGGCACCCGCGGCCGATATTCATTGCCCGCGAGGCCAGCCACATTCCAGACGCACGCATCGTCGAGTTTTCTGAGCGCCTGCAAGCATTGGTTGCGGAATTCGTCGATGCAGGAGAAGGGGTGCCGACGGCCGAATCGCCCTGTTATGCCTTGACGGTGGCGTTCTATCCCAGTTTTTACTACACGCCCGGGGGATCTGAAAAGTAATGAACCTGCCGCCGAACGCTGCGACGCCCGGCTTTTACAAATTCCCGCTGGCCGCGTCCTTGACGTTGCCAGCGGGCGTGGTGGTTCGGTCCAGTTTTTGATCGAAAATCTGCCAGAGTATGAAGAAATCGTCGACCGGAAAATTTCCTGAATCAGTTCAAACGGTGTTGCTCCCCAGGCTTTCGTAGATCGCCCGCGTTTCCTCGTCGGGCAAGACCCCCAGTTCGCGTTGTAAGATGTCGCGGCAGTGGTCGTACTGCGCCAGGGCAGATTTTTTCCGCCCTGTCTTGTTGTAAATCAGCATCAAGTGGCGGTGAGCGGTCTCGCGCCACGGTTCCAGGTCCAGCATGCGGCGGGCAAAGCGCTCGGCCTGGTAATAGTACTCACGTTGGATATGGTAGGGAATCAAGACGTCGAGTATCAAGAGCGTTTGCTGGTGATACTTTTCCTGCTGGAGCAGGCGCCATTCGCTAAAGCCGGGGCTATCAGGCAGCGTCAACCCTTCGAGGAAATCACCGCGATACAAAGCAGTGGCCTGAATCAGGCGCTCGATGCACTCGGCACAGCCGGCCAGCTTAGCATGAGCGTGTGCCCGGCACTTTGCTTGCAGGGCCTCGAATTCGGCGATATCCACCCAGCAGCCGCAGGGCTGCGCTTCGAACGTGACATCCTGGCGGGTGATCTCCAGGCAGATGCCCTCCTGCCACTGGTTTAAAACCCGTTTGATGTTGGAGAGCGTCACCCTCAGGTTGGTCATTGCGGCTTGCGAAGAGAATTCGTCCCATAACAAGGCGGCCAGCTTGGCGCGCGGCTGCAAGTGGCCTTGCTCGGTGGCCAGGTAGGCCAGCAGGGCGCGCGCTTTGTCGGATCGCAGGCCGCCCAACCTTTGATCGCCCAGCAGGGCGTAAAACGGCCCGAGCAAGTATAAACGCAGCGTACTTTCCCCGGCAGGCTGGGTTTCTGGGGCTGTCCATGGATTCATGTGGTTAATTTTATCCTCAACTGGGGTCCGCGCTGGGAAAGATGGGATAAAAATCCTGCCAGTTTGGATAGTTCGTTACGAATTCGTTACGTTCTCGTCGCGAATTCGTCGCAATTTGGTAACGGCCCCGTTACTGTCCGTTGTTATGCTATCGGTAGCAATGGTCTGAAAAGCAAAGTATGATGCACGTTGCGGGTTAGAAACAGACCACCACGAAGTGTTCATCGGGAAGCGTCCTTTACAGGTTGTGATATGACATCTCGAGACTCTCTCCAGCGCAACAGCCATTTGGGTTACCGTGTTTTCTTGCTGCGCCTGTGGCAAGACGCGCCGAAACAGCCCTGGCATGTCCTGCTGCAAAACGACCTGGGGGAACGCCGGCTCTTTTCGGACACCGAGTCACTGGTAGATTTTTTACGCACACAAATGGACGACGCCGATCGGGCAAATGATCATCCCGACCGGGATGGCGATGTGTGACCTTATACCGTAGTTTTTTGGAGGAAATGGCGATGAAAAAACAGGATAGGTTTCTCTCTCTCTTTTTGGTCTTGCTTTTCCTGCTGGCCCCGTTCGGCCACACACAGGCAGCCGTCCGGCCGCCGGCTGGCAACCGGACGCCGGCCGACGATCTCCCGGCGGGGCTGACCGATGCGGAGTGGGGAGAAGTTCAAAGCCAGATAGAAGCTGGCCGTTATGCCTTCCGGCCCGGCGCGCCTGCAAGTTACCGGGCAGCCAACCGGGCGCATGCTTTGCAAGCCGACTTTACCCCACAAGGGCTTTCGGTGACTTCGCCCGGCGGCGCGTGGTGGTTGAAGTTGTCCCTGGTCGCTTACGGCTATCGCCATGCGCTTCAAGCTGTCGGCCAGCCGCAGCTTTCGGCACAAGACAACCGCTTGATCTATGCGTGGGATCGGAATCTTTCCGAATGGTGGCTCAATACATCCGATGGCTTGGAACAAGGCTTTACCTTGCAGTATCCACCTGCTTTCCGCCTGGCGGCCGACGCGGCGCTGGTCTTGGAAATGGCCTTGCAGACCGGCCTGGTCCCGGCACAGGTGGGCGACGCCGTTCACTTTCTCGGCGAAGACGGCGCTGCGGTGGTGGTGTACGACAAACTCTTCGTGTACGACGCAGCCGGCCGCACGTTGCCGGCGTCGATGCAATTGGCCGCCTGCGGGGACGCATCGGCGGCGGGTTCTTGCCGCCTGCAACTGGTTGTGGACGATCGAGCTGCTGTTTACCCGCTGACCGTGGACCCTGTTTTGCAGCAGGCCTATATCAAGGCCTCCAACACCCAATCCGGTGATAGTTTCGGCCAGGTACTCGCCCTATCAGGGGATACCCTGGTCGTTGGAGCGCCTCAGGAAGATAGTAACGCAACCGGCGTGAACGGCGATCAAAGCAATAACCTGGCCGGCGGTTCCGGCGCGGCCTATGTTTTCGTGCGTAGCGGTACCACCTGGAGCCAGCAGGCTTACCTCAAAGCCTCCAATACAGATGTGGACGACCATTTTGGCTGGGCGGTGGCGATTTCTGGCGACACACTTGTCATCGGCGCACCCGACGAGGACAGCAGCGCCACCGGCGTTGGTGGCAACCAGGCCGATAACTCGGTTTCAAATGCCGGTGCGGCCTATGTTTTCGTGCGTAGCGGTACCACCTGGAGCCAGCAGGCCTACGTCAAGGCCTCGAATCCAGAAAGTGCCGATCGCTTTGGGGCCGCCGTTGCCATATCGGGGGATAGCGTGGTGATCGGCGCCTGGGGGGAGGATAGCAACGCCACCGGAATCGGCGGCAACCAGGGCGACAATACGGCGGGCGCTTCGGGGGCCGTTTATGCCTTCAGCCGCAGCGGTACCGCCTGGAGTCAGGAAGCCTACATCAAGGCTTCGAACACCGGCAGCGATGACCGCTTCGGTTCGGCTGTGGCTTTGGATAACGACACGCTGGTTGTGGGTGCCTACCAGGAAGATGGCGACGCCACCGGAATCGGCGGACCCAGTAATAACAATGCTTCCAATGCCGGCGCGGCGTATATCTTCGTGCGCAGCGGCAGCGCCTGGAGCCAGCAGGCCTACGTCAAGGCTTCCAACACGAACGCCCTCGATACATTCGGCCTTTCGGTGGGCGTTTCGGGCGATACGGTCGTTATCGGTGCACCCGGCGAAGACAGCAGCGCCACAGGGATCGACGGCAACCAGAGCGATAATACGCTTCCGGCCGCCGGCGCGGCGTATATCTTCGTGCGCAGCGGCAGCGCCTGGAGCCAGCAGGCCTACCTCAAGGCCTCCAACACAGGGCTTGACGATAATTTCGGCCAGTCTGCGGCCGTTTCCGGGGACTTGCTGGCCGTCGGCGCTTATCAGGAAGACAGCAGCGCCACCGGCACAAACGGCGATCCGGCCAATAACCTGGCTGCCGATTCGGGGGCTGCCTATGTCTTCGCACGCAGCGGCGCAACCTGGGTCCAACAGTCCTACATCAAAGCCTCCAACACGGGCAGCGGTGACCGGTTTGGCGGTGCTCTGACGCTCTCCGGCGATACGGTGGCCGTCGGCGCCCAACTGGAAGACAGCAATGCGACCGGAATCGGCGGCGTCGATAATAACGTCGCCGCTGACGCGGGGGCGGTATACGCTTTGCTTTCGTCCTTCGATATTGCTGTGAAAGGCAACGGGCAGACCATTCCGAGCGGCGATACGACTCCCAGCCTGTCGGACGACACCGACTTCGGCAATGTGTACCTCGGTACACCTGCCTCGCACACGTTCACGATTTCCTATACGGGGGGGACGACCCTGACGGTCAACAGCATTGCCCTTTCTGGTGCAGGCGCGGCGAACTTCAATGTGTCGGGGATCGCCTTGCCAGCAGCCGTCGCACCCAACAGCAGCACGACGTTCGATGTGACCATGGATCCAGCCGCCCCCGGCGTCTACTCAGCCACGCTGGCGATCGCCAACAGCGATCCCGATGAAAGCCCCTACACGTTTATCGTTCAGGGAACGGGCGTAATCGTCAGCCCGAGCGTGACCACGCAGGCGGTGAGCGGCATCGGCATCAACGTCGCCACCGGCAACGGCACGCTCACCGATCTGGGCGCGCCCAACCCGACGGCGCACGGCATGGTCTGGAACACAACCGGCAGCCCGACGCTGGCCGACGCTTCCAGCGACGAGGGCGCGGCCACGAGC
>JBMOLU010000008.1:0-19689 GCA_049325275.1 Chloroflexota bacterium | reverse complement strand
TGCGGGCCTACGCCACCAACACCGCCGGGACGGCCTACGGCGGGCAGGTCAGCTTCACGACGGCGCCCGAGCCGGCGAGCGTGACCACGCAGGCGGTGAGCGGCATCGGCATCAACGCCGCCACCGGCAACGGCACGCTCACCGATCTGGGCGCGCCCAACCCGACGGCGCACGGCATGGTCTGGAACACAACCGGCAGCCCGACGCTGGCCGACGCTTCCAGCGACGAAGGCGCGGCCACGAGCACGGGGGCTTTCACGAGCACGCTGAGCGGCCTGCTGCCCGGTACGACCTATTACGTGCGGGCTTACGCCACCAACGCTGCCGGGACGGCTTACGGGAACGAGGTCAGCTTCACGACGCAGCCGCCGTTGCTTCCGTCGGTAACCACACAGGCTGCTACGGCAGTCGGTATGACGGATGCGGTTGGCAACGGCACGCTCACCGATCTGGGCGTGCCCAACCCGACGGCGCACGGCATGGTCTGGAACACAACCGGCGGCCCGACGCTGGCCGGCGCTTCCAGCGACGAGGGCGCGGCCACGAGCACGGGAGCCTTCACCAGCACGCTGAGCGGGCTGCTGCCCGGTACGACCTATTACGTGCGGGCTTACGCCACCAATGCCGCCGGGACGGCTTACGGGAACGAGGTCAGTTTCATGACGGCCCCGCCGATTTCGGCCTCGGTCACCACGCAGGCGGTGAGCGGCATCGGCATCAACGCCGCCACCGGCAACGGCACGCTCACCGACTTGGGTGCGCCCAACCCAACGGCGCACGGCATGGTCTGGAATACGGCCGGCGGCCCGACGCTGGCCGACGCTTCCAGCGACGAGGGCGCGGCCACGAACACGGGGGCCTTCACGAGCACGCTGAGCGGCCTGCTGCCCGGTACGACCTATTACGTGCGGGCCTACGCCACCAACGCTGCCGGGACGGCCTATGGCGACGTGGTGACATTTACGACGGCTACTTTGCCTGCCGAACCGGCCGAGATGGATGTGCTCGGCAACGGGCTTTCGATTGCCAGTGGCAGCAGCACGCCTTCGGTAAGCGATGGCACCGATTTCAGCAGCGTGGCGGTGGGTATGGCTTCCATTACCCACACCTTTACGATCCGCAATACCGGGGACGATGTGCTGGCGCTCTTGGGAAACCCGGCCGTTGAGATCACCGGTACCCATGCGGCAGATTTCCAGGTTATCGTTCAGCCGGATGTTTCCGTTGCTGCCGATTCATCCGTCACCTTTGCAGTGATCTTCACGCCCTCCGCTGCTGGACTGCGTACGGCGACGATTTCGATTGCCAGCAGCGATACTGATGAAAATCCCTACACCTTCGTCGTTCAAGGAGCCGGTTTCCAGGCAGGTTATCGAATCTATCTCCCCGTGGCGATGCGCTAGCAGGGTGTCGGAGAGACCCGACGCTAAGACTTCCGAAGTCTCTACCCGGCCAGGTATCAATTGGGGGCTGGCGGAGGCCTACCCAAACGATAACGGGTACGGTTATCACTCCCACGGAGGAAGATCGCTATTTGTTGAACACGCCGGGAAAGAAAGAGTAACCCGGTTCGAAAGGGAAAATGCCACACCGGGCACACCGGTGTGGCATTTTTGCGTTTCCGGTTTTATGGGGAAGAATTTCCGCTCACGGCAAAGCCGGCAAACTTTTTGAATTATGACGGATTCTGACATATACTCAGGCTATATTCTTGTCAGGAGTTGGCTCATGCCGAACACCTCTACCCGTTTGATTACCCTGATTATGCTTTTGCAGCGCCGGCCGAACCAAAAAGCGGCCGAGTTGGCCGCTGAACTCGGGATTTCGGTGCGCACGTTGCACCGTTACTTCGAAATGCTCGATGAGATGGGCATTCCCATTTACGCCGAGCGGGGTCCCTACGGTGGCTTTTCGTTGGTGCGCGGTTATCGCATGCCACCCCTGGTGCTGACGCCAGAAGAAAGCGTGGCCGTTGCCCTTGGCACCGGCATGGTCGAAGAGTTGTGGGGCCAGCTCTACCGTGAGCCGGCGCGCGGTGCACTGGCCAAGCTGGAAAATGTCTTGCCCGATGAGCAGCGCCAGGAAGTGGCCTGGGCGCGCCGTTCGCTGGTCGCCACGGGAATGCACCGTTCGGACCTCGAGGCATTGGCGCCCACGCTGGAGAAGCTGCGCCGTGCCGTGCGCGAACACCGCCGGGTGGGTATGGACTATCGCAGCGCCAGTGCACTGCACCCGGAATGCCGTGAGATCGATCCCTTCGCCCTCGTCCATCGCTGGGGTTGGTGGTACGTTGTGGCGTACTGCCACCTGCGCCAGGAGATGCGTTCTTTTCGTGTAGACAGAATGGACGCCGTCAGCCTGACCGACCAGCTCTTCCAGGTGCCGGCAGACTTCGACATCCAGCGCTATCTGGCCATTGAGTGGAAGGCCCAGCCGCAGATACAGGTCCGCATGCGTTTCGCTCCCGAAGGAGCGCACGTCGCTCACTACAACCGGGCTTACTGGGATACGCTGCAAGATCAGCCGGACGGCTCGGTGCTGGTGACCATGCACGTGCCCGATCTGCATTGGGCTGCCAGCAACGCGCTGGCTTATGGCCCGTGGGTTACGGTGATAGAACCAGAAGCGCTGCGCCAGATGGTAGCGGAGTGGGCGCAGGCCATTGCCACACAGTATTCACCTTGAACGATTGAGGAGTAAAAATGCTTAAGATCGATCACCGCAAAACCCTCAAGCACCTCTATCACCCTTCCGGTAAAGCGCCTGGGCTGATCGATGTGCCACCGATGAACTTCCTGATGTTGGACGGCCGGGGGAAACCGGACGGCAAGGGTTTCTCGCAGGCAGCCGGCGTGCTCTTCCCCCTGGCCTATACGCTCAAATGGCTGATCCGCCTGGCCTGCGATGTCGACTTTCATGTCATGCCGATGGAAGTACGCTGGCGCGTCGACCGGGAAAAGAAAGAATTTGCCTGGACGATGATGCTGATGCAGCCGGAAATGGTGACGCTTGATTGGGTAGCCGAGGCTCGCCAGAAGGTGCAGTCCAAGGTGGATGCTGCCTTGCTCGATCAGATACGTTTCGAAACTTTCATGGAAGGAATGTGTGTGCAGTTCCTGCACGTTGGGCCTTACGAGGGCATGGATGCAGCCATGGAGCGCATGGCAGCCCATGCAGAACAACAAGGCTACTGCATCCCTGTACGCAGCGCTCACGATATCTATCTGAATGACATCCGTAAGACGAAGCCGGAAAATTTGAAGGCGATCATGCGTTTTACGGTAACGAAGAACCCGCAGCGTCTTTAGTGCCTAACCCATACGCGTTGTGCAGAAAAAGCACGGTGCACAAGTGCGCAAATCAAGAGCAGGGTGAGGCCCGTTAGGATATATTGGGCAATACGTATCATGAGACACAGGAGCATCTTGAAATATGAAAAAGAAGTTCGCTTTAACCGTCATCGTTACAACTATCGTGTTGGTAGGCATCGTGGCCACAGGCTTTTGGTATTTGATGGGCCAGCCCATGTACCGGCCGGGGATGGTACGTGAAGGGAAAAACATCCGTTATCCTCTCACTCCGCCAGCCCAGACGGGGGACGCGGACTACTGGCAGGTAGAATCCGACGTCCGGCTGTACCATTTCGCGCACGGCGAAGGCCGTAACGTGCTGATTGTCCACGGTGGGCCGGGTGTGCCCTTTCGCCAGCCGCTGGTCGGGCTGGCGCCGCTGGCCGGCGCATACCGTTTCCAATATTATGACCAGCGCGGTTCCGGCAAGTCGACCCGTCCGGTGGATCGCTTCGAGTCACCAAACACTTACGAAAACATGAAGCATCTCGACCAGGCGCTCGGCCTGGGGGCGCAGCTTGCGGACATCGAACGCATCCGCCAGATCCTGGGTGATGAGAAACTGATCCTGATTGGCCACTCGTGGGGTGGATTCCTGGCATCGCTTTACGCGGCCGAGTTTCCCGAACGCATCGAAGCGCTGATCCTGGTCTCGCCGGCAACCACCCTGGTCATGCCGCAGGAAGAAGCCGATCTCTTCGATGCGGTGCGTACCGGTTTGCCGCAGGATCAACTGGCCGCGTACGATGCCTTTATGGCCGAGTATTTCGATTTCAATGCGCTCTTCTCCCGTTCGGAGGCCGACCTGGTGGTGATGAACGCCCGCTTCGGTGAGTACTATCTGCCCGTTGCCGGTATCGAGCCGGGAGAACTGGTTGCGCGCGGCGAACCCGGGGGCTGGATGTCGTGGGGTATGTACGTCAGCATGGGGCAGCGCCACGACTACCGCCCTGCGCTCGAAGCGGTCACCGCACCCGTGTTGGTGATTCATGGCGAAGAAGACCTGCAATCCGAAGCGGCCAGCCGCCAGTATGCCGATCTCTTTCCCAATGCCCAATTCGTCGTCATCGAAGACACCGGCCACTTCTCGTTCGAGCAACAACCGGAGAAGTTTGCCGAAGTTGTTGCCGCATTCCTGGGTGTAAAGTGATTTTTGGCCCTGCTTTCCTTGCTAACTCATGCCCAGGCCATCCCTTACCAACCAGCTCGATCCTGCCGAGTTCGCCCGCTGCTATTGGCTCAAAGCGGAGTTGATCGCCTTCTGCCGCCAGAATCACTTACCTAGCGGCGGCGCCAAGCAGGCTTTGGCTGAGCGCATCGCCGGCTTTCTTGCCGGTGAGAAGCCGTCTGCCGAAGTATCCCCCAGGGCGCAGGCGGGCGCCATGCCCACGCACTTCACTCGCAGCATGCAGGTCGGCGCCGGTTGGCGTTGTTCGCAAGCGCTGCGCGCCTTTTTCGAGCAGGAGATCGGCCCGCGCTTTCACTTCGACGCTACGATGCGCGATCTGATCCACCACGGCTGCGGTAAAACGTTGGAAGAAGTCATCTTGTGCTGGCAGTCGGCTCAGGAGCAGCCACCTGTCGAGCGTGAGATCGCCCCGCAGTTTGAATACAACCGGCATATTCGTGACTATTTCAAAACCCACCCCGGGGCCAGCTTGCAAGAAGCCATCCGGGCGTGGAAATTAAAAACACAATGACTCAGGAGTACCCATGCCTCGTCCGCACACCAAATCCCAGCTGATCGCCGAAGCGCAAAAAGAAGCGCAAGCCCTACAGCAGCTTCTATCGGACCTGAATCCGGTCCAAATGGAGCAAGCCGGTGAATCCGGCGAATGGTCGGTCAAAGATGTCCTGGCCCACCTGTACGAATGGCAGCAGATGTTCTTTCGCTGGTACGAAGCCGGTTTGCGCGGTGAAACACCCGCCGTACCTGCCGAAGGATACAAGTGGAATCAGTTGCCTGCCCTCAACCAGGCGATCTACGAACGCTATCGTCACCGGCCGCTGGACGAAATCGTCCACGCCTTCTGGGATTCGCACACCCGAACCCTGGCGCTGATCGAATCGCTTTCCGAGGAAACCCTGGTTACGCCGGGCCTGTATCCCTGGATGAACAAAAATGCCCTGATCGCCTATCTTGCCTCCAACACCGGCAGCCACTACCACTGGGCGCGTGCAGAAATGCGCAAGGCGCTGAAAAGTGCAGCGGCCTGATCCGGTGCGGCTTCCCGCTCGCATTTGATCGGATCGGAAATCCCGCCGGCCGTACTTTTCCATTCGAACCCGCATCAAGCGGAAGGGCTCTAGCCCCAATACTGTTTCGGTAACGGATCAAGGCGCAACGCACTTCGGCATTTCCAAGTGGTTTTTGGCCTGTGGACAAGTGCGTTGTGCCCTATCTAAACAGGGTTGGCCCTGGCCTCGCTTTTGATTGCGCACTTGTGCACCGTGCGGTTCTGCAAGAACGTATGTCAGGCCGCTAAGCCTTGAGAAGCGCTTCCCCGGCAGCGAATGCAGCTTTCCAGCCTCCGGCTTGTTGCACGTCCGCCAGTCCTTTAGGGGCCTCGGGGGCCGGGGCTTTTGGTTGCAGCGCCAGTTGCCACCAGCCTACGTCGTGCCAGGCGCCCAGTTTGTACCCCACCTGATGATAGACGCCCACCGCTTTGAAGCCAAGCGCCTCGTGCAGCCCGACGCTGCCAGGGTTGGGCAGGGCGATCCCGGCGTAGGCGTTGAAGTAGCCTTGCAGGGAGAGAATCTCGAACAGCGAGGTGTACAGGGCGCGACCCAGCCCCATGCGCCTGGCGTCTGCATGGATGTACACCGACACGTCCACAGACCACCGGTAAGCCGGCCGGGCACGGTGTTGGCTGGCGTAGGCGTACCCTAAAACAGCGCCGGCCCTTTCACACACCAGCCAGGGCCACTGCACCAGGGTTTCGCCAATTCGCTGTTGCATTTCTGCGGCGTCCGGCGGTTCGAGTTCGAAAGACGTAGCCAGCTTCTCGACGATGGGTGCGTAGATGCCCAGGACTTGCGTGGCATCGTCTTGGCGGGCGAGGCGGATGATTGTCGTCATAAGTGTTCTGCCTTTCAGTTTCTTTTTGGAGAGAGAGCGATGTCCATTCTCGAACAGCTTGCATGTGCTCAAAAAACGAATAGCGAGGTTCCGAATCAGGAACTTGCCGGGCGGCTGGCCGTTTCACCCGATCCGGCGGCCATTCAGGAGTTGGCGGCAAACCTGTGGGAGAAAAACCCCGCCGTTGCCAATGATTGTATCAAAGTGTTGTATGAAATCGGCTATCGCAACCCCGCACTGATCGCGCCTTATGCGGGCGATTTTCTCAAACTGCTGCGCAGCAAGAATAATCGCCTGGTGTGGGGCGGCATGATCGCACTATCCACCGTGGCGGCGCTTTGCGCCGGCGAGCTTTACCCGCACGTAGGCGAAATCCAGAACGCGATGGGCAAAGGCTCGGTGATCGCCGTCGATGCCGGTGTGCTTGCGCTGGCCCGCATCGCAGCTGCCGATCCCGGCTGCAACCGCGCCGTTTTTCCTTTCTTGCTCGAGCACCTGCGCACCTGCCGTCCCAAAGAAGTCCCGCAGCACGCCGAAAAAGTGCTGCTTGCCGTCGATGCGGCGAACGCCGCCGAATTCGTTGCCGTGCTCGAAGCCCGTCTCGGCAACGCCACGCCTGCACAACTGGCCCGCTTGAAGCGCGTGCTCAAGCAGGCAAAACAAAGGATGGAATTGTCATGACTCTTGAACCTTTCACCGGCTTTTCGTTGCTCCCCACACACCACTGCGTTACCGGTTCGATGCGCCACGTTTATGCCTTTCACGGCTGCGATGTCAGCGAAGACCTGCTGCTCGGGCTTGGGGAAGGGGTGGGTTTCATGTATTGGCACGCCAAAGGCCAACCGCCCTTTTTGGGTGGGCGCGCTTCTCCACGCCCGAGCATGGAAGCGATCGCCGGGCAGCGTACCGGTGTGCGGATCGAGGCGCACAGCACGTCCAGCACCCGCAGAGCCCGCCAGTCCATGCTCGCACTTCTGGAGGCCGCCCAACCGGTGATGCTCCAGGTGGACATGGGTTTTCTGCCTTACTTCGATTTCGGCGGTGAAGAATATCATTTCGGCGGCCACGCCGTTGTGGCTTGTGGGTACGATGCGCAAAGCAGCCAGGTGTTGATCGCCGAACGCGACGGCGTGTACCCGGTTGCGATGCCAGACCTGGAGAAAGCGCGCGGCTCGACCTTCAAGCCCTTCCCGCCCAAAAATACCTGGTGGACTTTCGATTTCGCCGGCTTTCGCCTGCCCACGGCCGCAGAAATTCGCCTGGCGATCGCCGGGCAGGCAACGCAGATGCTCGAACCGCCGATCCGTAATATGGGCGTCCGGGGTATCCGCACGGCGGCCGAGCGCATTCCGCATTGGGCCGGGCAGATGACCGTTGACGAAATCCGTTGGGCATTATTCAATACGTACATTTTCATCAGCCCGGTGGGCGGCTCGGGCGGCGGGTGCTTTCGCTACATGTTCGGCCGCTTCCTGGGCGCTGCCGCGCAGCTCACCGGCGATGAACGCCTGGCCGAAAGCGCTGCCGAGTTCAAGCAGATCGGCGATGCGTGGGAGGCGTTTGCCGGCTGGGCGAAGGATGTTTCCGAAGCGCCGCACCCGGTCGCTTCGCTGGGCGACTGCGCCGATTCCCTACAGGCGATCGCCGGACAGGAGCAGGGTGCCTGGCAGCGGTTGCAAAAAATTTCGTTTGAGCAGGAGACTCCATGCAAGACACCTATACCCTCGATTTGAGCGCTTTTACGCTCGAAAAATTGAAAAATGTGTTGCAAAGCGCCCGCTTGCTTCCCAGCCAGAAGATTTTGGGCGAAAATATCGATCAGCGTTTCGCACTTTTGCGGCAGCACGGCATTGAGAACCTTCAGCAGCTGCAAGATGCGCTCAAGACGAAGCCGGCCCTTGCAGCCTTTGCCCGGCAGACGGGGCTGCCGGCTGATTACCTGACGATTTTGCGCCGCGAGGTCAACAGCTACCAGCCGCAGCCGGTCGATCTGAAGAACTTTCCGGGTGTTGAACTCGATGCGATCGAGAAGTTGGCGCAGCTCGGCATTCGCAATACCCGGCAGCTCTTCGCCCACGTGTTGACCCCTCAAAGCCGGCAAGAACTTGCCGGGCGGAGCGGGATTGAATGCGCTGCGCTGCTCGAACTGACCCGCTTGACGGATGTGGCCCGTATGAAGTGGGTCGGACCGAAGTTTGCCCGCTTGCTGCTCGAAGCCGGTTACGGCAGCGTAGAAAAAGTGGCTACCGCCGATGCCGATAGGCTCTACCACGACATCACCCGCACCAACGCCGAACGCGGCATTTACCAGGGCGGGTTAGGCCTGGAAGACATTCGCCTGTGGATCAACTTTACCGTTCAGGATGTACCTCGTGTGATCGTCTATGATTGACAATACCTTATCCGATTGGTTGCTCGACCCGGCCAACCCGGGTGTGCGCTACCTGGCACTGCGCGATCTGCGGCGTTTGCCCGCTGACGATCCCGAACGGATCGCTGCGCAAAAAGCGGCCCACCTTCACGGGCCTATCGCCCTGGTGCTCGAACAGATGCACCCGGATGGCTACTGGTCGCAGCCTGGGCCGGGATACTACCCCAAGTATACTTCCACCGTCTGGTCGTTGATCCTGCTCGCACAGTTGGGCGCCGACATTGCCCTGGACGAACGTATCGGTTGCGCCTGCCGCTATCTCCTCGATGTCGGCCTGACGCAGTACGGCCAATTTTCGGCCAGTAGGGCGCCCTCTGGTACGGCAGACTGCCTGCACGGCAACCTGTGTGAAGCGTTGGTGTCGCTCGGCTGCACCGACCCACGCATCGAGCTTGCTTACGAGTGGATGGCGCGCAGCGTTACCGGCGAAGGTGTGGCCCCCCTGGGCGAGAAAGGGACCCCCTTGCGTTACTACGCAGGTAAGTGTGGGCCGAACTTTGCCTGCGGCGCCAACGACAAACAGCCCTGCGCCTGGGGCGCGGCCAAGGTCATGCTGGCCTTCGCCCGCTGGCCCAAAGCGCGCCGCACACCTTTGATCGAACGCGCCATCCAGCAGGGTGTGGATTTTCTCTTCAGCGTCGATCCCGCCACGGCGGCCTACCCATCGCCCTATGCGGCCAAACCCAGCGGCAACTGGTGGAAGTTTGGTTTCCCACTGTTTTACGTCACTGACTTGCTGCAAATCGTCGAAGCGCTGGTCTTGTTGGGATACGGCCGTGATCCGCGCCTGGCGAACGCCCTCGAAGCCGTGCGCCAAAAGCAGGACGCCCAGGGCCGCTGGCTGTTGGAATATGATTACTGCGGCAAGACCTGGGTGGATTTTGGCCCCAAAAAGCAGGCCAACCCCTGGGTGACCCTGCGGGCGCTGCGCGTGCTGGCAAACGGTGAGTGAGATGAAGAAGAGTTTTAACGGAAGTTAAATTTAGGTAGGAGGCTTTTGATCATGAATGTGCTCGACTGGCTCCAGGCTTCACCAGAACCCTGGACACGTTATCGTACTTTGTTGGACTTGCTGGATCGTCCCGCTAACGATCCCGAAGTAGTGGGCGCTCGACAAGAGATGTTGCAGCACCCCGGTGTGCATGGCCTGATGGCGGCTGCGCGTACGTGGGGGGAGCAGCCGTTTAAACGCCACAACGACGCCGGCTATCCCATCTATGCCATCAGCACGCTGGCCGATTTTGGCTTGCGGGCCGGTGACCCCGGCATGGATGCCATTCTTGAGAAAGTCCTGGCCCACCGCTCGTCCGAAGGCGCCTTTCAGAGCGTTGTCAATATTCCCAAGGCTTTCGGCGGTGATGGCCTGGATCGTTGGACGTGGATCGTGTGCGACGCGCCCACGTTGTTGTATGGCCTGCTGGCTTTTGGCCTTGGCGACGAGGCGCACGTGCAGCAAGCCGTCACACATCTGGCGAGTCTGGCGCAGGAGAACGGTTGGCCCTGTGTTTGCGACCCCACTCTCGGGAGATTCCGCGGCCCCGGGAGAAAAACGGACCCTTGTCCGATTGCCAACGTATATGCGCTCAAGGCGCTGGCTCAGGTCCCGGCGCTGCTCGATAGCCCGGCTGCCCGGGCCGGGATCGAGATGTTGCTTGCGCACTGGGCCGATCCATCCCATGCCAAGCCTTACCTCTTTGGCGCAGGGAGCGATTATCGCAAGCTCAAATATCCCTTCGTCTGGTACAATATTTTACACGTCGCCGATGTGCTCAGCCGTTTCCCTGCGGCCCGGGCCGATCCCCGTTTGCAGGCCATGCTCGATACCCTCGCGGCCCAGGCTGACGCCGATGGGCGTTATACGGCTACTTCGATGTACCAATCCTGGAAGGCTTGGTCGTTTGCCGATAAGAAGAATCCCTCCCCTTGGTTGACCTTCCTGGTTCTCAGAATCCATAACCGGGTGAGAACGAAGGGCAGTGACCTATGAGATGTTGAAACTGAAAGCGGGATGCTCTGTCTTTCTCGCATCGTTGGCCCGCAAGGCAAAGTTGTTGGCGCAGATTATAGTGAGAAACTCATCGATGAAGCCAAGAAACGCGTCGCCAAAGCTGGTGTCCCCGTTGAGCTATACGTTGGAGATGCGCACCGGTTGACGATGCTGGCTGACAATACCTTCGATGCGGCGCGGGCGATTGCTGTATTCCACCACCTGGAAAATCCGGCCATTGCTTTGCAAGAAATGATCCGGATCACCAAGCCAAGTGGTGTTATACTGGTAGGCGAACTAGACTGGGAAACTTTGTTGATCGATCACCCCAATCGCGCGCTGACGAGGAAAATTGTCAATTACATGTGTGACCGGAAAGTCCGCAATGGCTGGATGGGAAGGCAATTGCCTGGGCTGTTCAAGCGTTTTGGGTTGTTAAACGTACAGGTCGCTCCCGGGAATCTCCTCCTCAACTATCCATTTTTGAATCTTTTGGCTGGACTCGAAAAAACGGTAGAGGAAATGGCGGCAAAGGAAATTGCGCCAGAAGACGCCACGCAGTGGTTGTCGGATCTCCGTTCTTTTGACCGGGAAGATCGATTGTCTGCCTCGTTGGGAGGCTTCACTACAACAGGAAAAAAGCTTACGTGAATTTTACACAGTTCAAACTCGACCCCCGCCTGATGGCGGGAATTCATCGCGCCGGATACCATGAGGCGACGCCGATCCAGGAAGCGGCCATTCCCGTGGCGCTTTCCGGCCAGGATCTGATCGGCACAGCGCAGACCGGCACCGGCAAGACGGCCACGTTCGTTTTGCCTATTTTGCAAAAGCTGCTTCACGGCCCACGCAATCGCGTGCGGGCCTTGATCGTTACCCCCACGCGCGAGCTGGCCGAGCAAATCCACACCAACATTCGAATCTTGAGCGCAGGTACGAATATCCGTTCGGCGACGGTTTATGGCGGCGTCGGCACAGAGCCGCAGATCAAGGCGCTAAAAAGCGGCGTCGAAATCCTGGTGGCCTGCCCCGGGCGTTTGCTCGATCTGGCCTCGCAGGGCTTTGCCCCCCTGGACGGTGTAGAAGTGCTGGTGCTGGATGAGGCCGACCGCATGTTCGATATGGGTTTTTTGCCGGACGTACGTCGCATCGTCAAGCTTGTGCCCGCCGCGCGGCAGACGATGCTGTTTTCGGCCACTTTCCCCGCAGACGTGGAAAAACTTGCCGCCGAAACCCTGCGCATACCGAAGCGGGTTGCGGTTGGGATCGTCCGGCCGGCGCATACCGTTTCGCATGCCCTGTATCCGGTGCCGCGGCACCTCAAAACGGCGCTCACATTTGAAATTCTTAAGCGCACCGATACGAATTCGGTGTTGATCTTTGCCCGCACACGTCACCGTGCCCAGAGCCTGGCGCGCAAACTGGCCCGCGAAGGTTATAAGGTGACCAGCCTGCATTCCGATCGTACCCAGGGCCAGCGCCAGAATGCCCTCAGTGGATTTCGCAGCGGCCAGTTTCAGATCATGGTGGCTACCGATATTGCTGCCCGTGGCCTGGACGTGGACAGCATCTCCCATGTCATCAATTTCGACATGCCGGACACCGCTGATGCGTATATTCATCGCATTGGGCGTACCGGCCGCGCCGAGCGAAGTGGCGATGCCTTTACCTTGATCACGCCGGACGACGATGACATGGTGCGCCAGTTGGAAAAGATTATGAAGCAATCGCTGCCGCGTGAGATCGTGGATGGCTTCGACTACACCGTCCCTGCACCGCCGCCGCAGGAAGCGCCCGCGCAGCGCGGGGTGCACCGGGTGCCGCCGCGTTCACCGCAGCGTGCTGTGCGCCACATATCTCACGCCCCACGCGCGCAGCAGAACAAGCGTTAGCGGCTGTAGCCTGTGGGGAGAGTTTGAAGCCGGGGCTGTCGCATTCGCTGTGGCCGGTAAAAACGTTACCAGCTGCCAAAGCCACCATCGTGAGTGCGAAGCCTCGCTTTTTATTAAAGTCGTCTGGTTATTTCGCTTTGGTCCCGTTCCATTGAAGGGGGAGCGCTTTGCCGGCCACCTTATTGCTGAAGCGGACAGCGGGAATACCCAGGTACATGGCCCCAAAGATGCGTTCGTTTTTCGTTAACCCTAGCGCCTGGCGTGCCCGGCGGTTTTTGTCGATGAACAATGGCCCATTGGCCCACAGGCAGGTCCCGATTTCTTTGGCCTGGGCGTAGTACATCATGTTGGCCAGTGCATATTGGGCGCTGGCTTCGGAGAGCGGCACTTTCTTATCGCCAACGATGAGAATAAAGGCCGTCGGCATGCTTTGAAAGGCATGCCCGAGTTCCAGCGTGGCCTTCAGCTTGGGTCGCGCTTTGTTCATTTCATCGGCGTAGCCAAAAAGAGAGGCCAGAAGACTTCCCAGAGGGGTATAGCCCAGACGATAGATCCAGCGGCAGTAATTTACAATCGTCTGGTCGAGGATGGCGATCAGGTACTCTTCATCGACCAGGACGGCGCGCAGGCTGAAAGCGTGCGTGGGGGCATAAGCGCCGTAGCCGGCGATCTCTTGCAGTAACGCCCGGTCGATCTTTTCCCGTTTAAAGTTCCGGATGCTGCGGCGCTCTTTGAATAGCTCGTCCAACTGATCGGTAGTGGGCAGCCGCGTTCGTTCGAACTTCTCCGGGGGCGTTTGGTTCCAATGCAGTGCGCGCGTGGGGCAGGCGGCCACGCACTGCGTGCACGTACTGCAAACCGTGCGATCGATTTGCACTTGCCGGCCCTGTAAGGTGATGCAGCTTTCGTGGCATAAATCGACACAAAGCCCGCAGGCAGAGCACTTTTCTTGGATAATTTCGATCATCCTGAATCTCCTGGCGTTTTCGAGATACCGTATAAAGCCAGCCTGGCCACTTGCTCTGCTTCGAGCCAAAAGCGGCCTTGCGCGTCGATGTGCGAGGCTGTTCCCAGGTAAACAGTCATCAGCAGGGTAGCGGTCCTGCCGGGTTCGAGATCCTGGAACACACCTTGGGCCATGCCGGGGGCAAGAATCTCTTCGGCGATTAACCGGAACAGGGGCTGGTAAGCTTCGAAGGCGTGCTGTTTAAGGGTTTCGTCTGCTCCGTAGATGGTGTTGAGCATCACGCGTGCCTGCGGCAGGTGGCTTGCCACGAATTCGAAGCCTGCCTGGAAAAAGCATTTCAACCGTTGTATGGGCTGGCTTTCTGCCAGCGTGCGCTGCTGCACGAAATCGAGGTGCCGCTGAGCCGTGTCGTCGATTAAGGCGAGCAGCAGGGCCTGCTTGCTGGGGAAGTAATTGTAAACCGTGCCCTTGGCGTAGCCGGCGGCGATGGAGATGGCATTGATATTGGCCCCCAGGTAGCCGGCCTGCGAAAACTCGTTGGCGGCAGCGAGCAGCAGGCGTTGGCGTGTTTGCTCGAAGGTATGCTGGCGTTCGGTTTGTTTGATCCGTGGCATGTTGGTCACTCTTTATTTTGGGTGGGTAGTCACCCATATTATCGCGCATAAAAAAATTTGTCAAGTGTCGCGCATCAGGCGTTTTTGTTCTTCCGCTCGCAGCGAGTGCGCCGCTTCGTGGATCAACTTCTTCAAGCTGCGTGAGCAGACAGGCCTGGCCGTGACCGGCGCATAGTGTTCGGGCAGAATGCTCGGGTATGGGTTGCCCACATCGTTGAAGCAGGGGGTATGCTTTTCGATCAACAGCCGCTCGGCTGCGCTTAACTCGTGAGCGGCCTCGGCGAAAAGTGCATCCTGTGAACTGAAGAATTCGATGGTAAATCTCATCGAAGCCGGCCAGTTGCACAAGATAAAGCGCCCGACCACCGAGCGTCCCTTGAACCCATCGTGGATGTGCCGCCAGACGCGCCCAAACGCCAGCTGTGATTGGCCCACGTAGAAGACCACCTGTTCGTCACGGAATAAGTACAGGTCGAAACGACGCCAGCCAGCAGGGCAGGTTTCGGTTTGTAAAAATTGTCTGAGGGAGATGGGAAACGATGGCACGGAGATGGATGTGGTAGAGGTGGGCTTTCGTGGCGCATGGTCAAGTATATCATCAGGATGGACAGGGGGCCGGTTATTGTGTTATCCTGTGTTAAGAATAACCCGTCTGGTTTGATCGTTGCGAAGGAGTGAAACCCTATGTCTATCGAAAATGCCATCCTGGGCCTGTTGAGTTGGCATCCATTGACCGGTTACGATATCAAGAAAATGTTCGAGGGCTCACCGGCCCTGTATTGGTCGGGGAACAACAATCAGATTTATAAAGCGTTGATCAAGCTGCACGAAGAAGGCTTGGTGAGCAGAGAAGTAGAACTGCAAGAAGACAGCCCATCACGTAAGATTTACGCCATCACTCCTGCCGGGAAAACGGTGTTGAAAGAGTGGGTGCTTTCACAACCGGAACTACCCCAGATCAAGAATGCCTTCTTGATCCAACTGGCCTGGAGCGATGCCCTCACTGCCGGAGAGTTGGACGGCATACTCGAAACCTACGAGACAGACATGCGCATGCAGGTTGCTATGTTGCAGCACCAGGAAAAACAAAAAAATCTTTCACCCTCCGGCGTGCCTCGCGACGCTTATATCAACCCCGCCCTGGCGAGGACCCCGCGCGAAGCCCTGCTTTGGCAGGCGATTCAGGAAAACTGGCTCACCTACTACCAGCGCGAACTGGATTGGGTCTGCCGGCTGCGCCAGGCTTTGACAAAGTCCCAGGATTCATAAAGTGAGTGCAAAAGCCTTGACATTTTGTGTACCGTTCGGTATACTGCGGGAATGGATAATCGCTCCACCATCCTGGCAAACGCTTTGCAGCTTTTTGCGTCCCGCGGCTATGATGCTGTCGGCGTACAAGAAATCGTCGAAGCCTCCGGGGTGACCAAGCCAACCCTCTATCATTATTTCGGCAGCAAGCGTGGCCTGCTGGACGCCTTGCTGGAAAAACACTTTACCCCACTGGTCCAGGCGGTTGCACAGGCTGCCGAATACCGCGGGGACTTGCCGTTGACATTGGAGAAAATCGCCCGGGCATTTTTCGACTATGCCAGGGGGCACCGTGCGTTTTACCGCATGCAGTTGGCCCTATGGTATACGCCGCAGCAAAGTGAAGCCTTTCAGGCCGTGGCGCCCTGGAACGAGAAGAGTTATCTGGTGATCGAGCAAATGTTTTTGCAGGCGGCCAGCCAGCATGGTAATATGAAAGGCCGCCAGCGGGCCTATGCAACCACCTTTTTGGGCATGATTAACACGTACATCGGTATGGCGCTCAACGGTTATACCGAGTTGGAAGACCCCTTGGTGTATCAAGCCGTTCACCAGTTCATGCACGGGATATTCTCTTAAGTGCACGGGGGCAGGCCGCAGGCGGCCGTCCTGGCCGCAACTTACCGGGTAGGATGCCACTTTCCAGCCGGATATCCTTCAGTGGGCATAAGTTGCGGTTTCGGCCCGCCCGGACATGAATGTCCGGCTGTCAAATTACGTTGGATAAAACCAGCTTCAAGCAGGTTTCGCCTGATTTATCAAGCTCCGCTGGAGACGGCAGGAAAAGCGTAGTTTATTCCCTTGGGCAGTATACGTCGTAGGCTGCTTGCCTGCGACTCTTTTTTGCCGATGATGTATACCGAACGGTATATTCGCGTGTGTGAAACAGTTTCTACCCTTCAACGAGAATGGCTTTCCTTGTGAAGGGAGAACCATCAATGCTTATCTGGAGGTTTCGATGTCTCACTGGTCCTTTGATTCAATCTTCTATCACATTTACCCGCTTGGGATGACAGGCGCGCCCGAACGCAATGACTTTTCATCACCCCCGGCGCCTCGCCTGGAACAGCTTTACGCCTGGATCGGGCACTTGAAATCGTTGGGGGTGAATGCACTCTACCTGGGACCGTTGTTCGAGTCATCCGCCCACGGATACGATACGGCCGACTATTATCACGTCGATCGCCGGCTTGGCGCCGATGAAACCCTCGTTCACTTAAGTGCCGCCCTGCATGCCAACGGCATCCGCCTGGTGCTGGATGGGGTGTTCAACCACGTGGGGCGCGATTTTTGGGCTTTCCATGACGTTCAGGCGCGTGGTTGGGATTCGCCTTATAAAGACTGGTTTTACAACCTGCGTTTCGACAGCCGCAGCCCGTACGGCGATGCGTTCAGCTACGAGGGCTGGGCCGGGCACTATGACCTGGTCAAGCTCAACCTGTCGCACCCGGCAGTGCGCGAGCATTTGTTCGGGGCGGTGGCCTCGTGGATGGACAGGTTTGCGGTCGATGGCCTGCGCCTGGACGCAGCCGACGTGATCGACGCCGATTTCTTGCGTGCCCTGGCGGCTTTCTGCCGGGCGCGCCGTCCGGATTTCTGGTTGATGGGAGAGATCGTCCACGGTGACTATCGCCGCCTGGCCAACCCGCAGACGCTCGATTCCGTGACCAACTATGAGTGTTACAAGGGGTTGTATTCGAGCCTGGTGGATGCCAACTATTTCGAAATCGCCTATGCGCTCAACCGCCAGTTCGGTGATGGCGGCCTGTACACCAGTCTGCCGCTGTATGCCTTTGCCGACAATCACGACGTCAACCGTGTGGCCAGCAATTTGACCAAACCGGCCCATTTATACCCCCTGTATTGCTTGCTCTTCACCATGCCGGGTGTGCCGTCGATCTATTACGGCAGCGAGTGGGGGCTGGCCGGAACGAGAAATAATGGCAGCGACCGTCCTCTACGCCCGTTCATCGACCTGGCCGATGTGCGCCAAAACGGGCCGCTGCCCGATCTGGTTGCCGCGATTTCACGCCTGGCCCATTTACGCCACCAGACGCCGGCCCTGCGGCGCGGCGATTACCGCCAGTTGTTTGTCGCACACGAGCAGTTTGCCTTCGCCCGCCAGGTGGATGGGCAGCAGGTGGTCGTGCTGCTCAACGCTTCGGAGCAGCCGGCCGCTTTTGATGTTCCACTTGCGGCTCATGGCGCACACCACGCCGTGGATTTGCTCAACCCTGACGAGCGCTTCCCGTGCAGCGATGGGCGCTTGCGCGTAGACAATGTGTGGCCGAATTGGGCGCGGGTGTTGCTGGTGCAATGAGCGAAAAACGAATACGCTCTATGCTCCTTCTCGCCTTTGAGCGCTTTCTGGTTGCTGCAAGAAATCCGTCAGCGCGCTGACGCAGGCCGCCAGCCGTTCGGCAGAAAGATCGTTATCCTGGATGACGTGAATCTTGGGCACGTAGTAACCACCCGGGAACAAGGCCGCATCGGTGTAGGTGATATCGACGGCGCCCTGCTTGCGAAAGGTGTAGTTGTCGGAAAGCGGGATGACGCCCATGTTGACCAGCCGGGTCTCGGGCAGGTGCTTTTGCAGGAAGGGCAGCAGCCGCCGGGCGAGTTGGTCTTTGCCGTGGTGAACGATCAGCGGTACCTTGCCGCGCGAGATGCAGTCGAGATTGATGATTTGCGCCTGTGAGTAAGGGTGTTTTTGCTTGCGCCACCAGTCCTTTAGTGCACCCGACCCGATCATCCCCCACTCTTCGTTGTCGAGAAAGGCAAACTGCACCCTTGCTTTGATCTCGGGCCTGTCTTTAGCCCATTCGGCCAGCGCCATCAAGCCGATCACGCCGCTGGTATTGTCCTCACGGTTGTGTGGGTTGGGGATGGCAGCCGTAACCAACGACACACCCAGGATGACAAAATAGGCCACCAAGGCGGCCGCCGTAGCCGATTCTAGTGCAGGGAAGCGGGCGGCGATCAGGCCCAGCACGAGGCTGGGAACCTGTAACGCAACGATCAGTACGATCATCATGGGAATTTGCTGCGTATGCCCAAAGATGCGGAAAAAGGGGTTCAGCCAGAAGGGCATGATCGTGGGTGTGTCGTAGTGGGCGGTAAAGATCACCTCCGGTTGCGCACAGGTGGTCACCAGCAGGCGGTTTGTGAGCAGGGTATTCACCCTCACCCGCTGGGTGAGGTATCCCATGCCTTGCAGTTCTTCGTCAAGGGTTTGGAGAAAGGCTTCTTTTTGCCGCGCGAAGATACGCCTGGGAAAACGTGCAGCCCAGGCGGTGTCTCGGCGGATAATGGATTCGGTTTTTGTCATGCGAAACAGCCACCTTTTGAAAATGAAGTTGTTGTGACACCTATTGTAACAGCCCAGGTGCTTGCGATTGCACCCGGGCTGTTCCTTGTTTCGTTATTTGCGGTGGCCGGCAAAAATGTTGCTTTGGCTGCAGGAAGGACCCGGCGAAAGCCTCGAACCCGAGCCCTGTCTTTCCACAGCCGTTTACGGGACGACTGTACAGGCTTTGCCGTTCAGGCTAAAGGCAACCGGTTCGCCGTTGGTCCCGCTGTAGCTTCCCTGGAAGCCAAAGGCGACCGAGCCGCTGGCGGGAATGTTGGCGTTGTAAGAGACGTTCACCGCAGAGACATTTTGACCGTTTTGGACGTGCGTGGCATTCCAGATACTGGTAACGTTTTGGTTGCCGGGGAATGTCCAGGTCAGCGTCCAGCCCTGGATGGCGCTCGAACCGTTGTTGGTGATCTTGACGTCGGCGGTGAAGCCGTTACTCCAATTGCTGGGCGTATAGGCCACCTGGCAGTTGCCCGGTGTCGACGTCGTTGGGACGGCCGTTGTAGGGACGGCTGTTGTAGGTGGCACGGCGGTCGTTGGGACTGCGGTGGTGGGCGCCGGCGTTGTGGGGGTGAGGGTGCCGCCGTTGCAGGCGACGCCGTTGAGGACGAAGTTGGTGGGGGTGGTGTTGGTGCCGCCGTGCGTGCCCTGGACGCCGAAGCTGACCGAGCCGCCGTTGGCGGGGATGTTGCCGTTCCAGTGC
>JBMOLU010000007.1:0-2646 GCA_049325275.1 Chloroflexota bacterium | reverse complement strand
CTGGGGGGCGTGGGGCTGGCGCGCGGCTACTTCGGGCAGCCGGAACTGACGGCGGCGCGTTTCGTGCCGAACCCGTTTGGAGCGGTGGGCGGCGAGCGGCTGTACCGGACGGGCGATTTGTGCCGCTACCTGCCGGACGGCAATATTGTGTACCTGGGGCGGCTGGACCACCAGGTGAAGCTGCGCGGCTTTCGCATCGAACTGGGAGAGATCGAAGTGGCCCTGGGCGCCTGTGCAGGAGTGCGGGAATGCGTGGTGGCGGCACGTGGGGAAGGGGGCGAGATGCGGTTGGTGGCGTACCTGGTGGGGGTGGGGGAGGCTATGCCGGATGCGGCCGCGCTACGGGCGGCGTTGAAGGAGCGCCTGCCGGAGTACATGCTGCCGTCGGCCTACGTTTTCATGGAAACGCTGCCGCTGACGCCCAGCGGTAAGGTAGACCGCCGTGCGCTACCATCGGTGGATGCGCCGCAAAGTGGAGTCGACTACGTGGCGCCGCGTACGGCCGAAGAGGCGACGCTGGCGGCGCTCTGGGAAGGCGTGTTGGGGGTGGAGCGCGTGGGTATCCACGACAATTTCTTTGGGCTGGGGGGGCACTCGCTGTTGGCGATTGCCTTGATCGAGCGTATGCGTGCGGCGGGTCTGCACACCGACGTGCGCACGTTGTTTGCGCAGCCGACGATTGCGGAACTGGCCGGAGTGGTGAACGCCGGCCGAGATGAGGTGGCCGTGCCGGCTAATGGCATCCCGGCGGAGTGCCGGGCGATCACGCCGGAGATGCTGCCGTTGGTGACGCTGACGGGTGAGGAGATCGCCCACATTGTGGAATCTGTTGCCGGGGGCGTGGGCAACGTGCAGGATATCTACCCGTTGTCGCCGCTGCAGGAAGGGATTCTGTTCCACCATCTGGTGAGCGGTGAAGGCGACCCCTACGTGCTGCCGGTGCAGTTTGCCTTCGAGAGCCGCGAACGGCTGGACGGGTTTGTGTGGGCGTTGCAGCGGGTGATCGAGCGCCACGACATCTTGCGGACGGCGGTGTTGTGGGAGTCTGTGCGGGAGCCGGTGCAGGTGGTGCTGCGCTGTGCGCCGCTGTTGGTGGAAGAAGTGGCCCTGGAAGGGGCTGTGTCGCAAGAACTGCGTGCGCGCTGCGACCCGCACCGCTACCGGTTGGACGTGCGCGAAGCGCCGCTGATGCGCGCCTTCGTGGCGCAAGATGCGGCGGCGGGGCGCTGGCTGCTGCAACTGGTCTTCCACCACCTGGTGGCCGACCACACGACGCTGGATGTGATTGTGTCGGAGATACGGGTGCTGCTGGCAGGTGGCGAGAAAGGCCTGCCGCCGGCGGTGCCTTTCCGCAACTTCGTGGCGCAGGCCAGGCTGGGGGTTTCGCCGGCGGCGCACGAGGCCTTTTTCCGTGAGATGCTTTCCGATGTCGACGAACCGACGGCGCCTTTCGGCCTGCTGGACGTGCGCGGTGACGGTATGCAAGTCGATGAAGCGCACCTGGAAGTGTCCGGCGAACTGGCCGTCCGGCTGCGGAATGAGGCACGCCGGCTGGGGGTGAGTGTGGCCAGCTTGCTGCACCTGGCCTGGGCGCGGGTGCTGGCGATGGTGTCTGGGCGGCCGGACGTGGTGTTTGGTACGGTGCTGTTTGGCCGCATGCAGGGTTGGGAGGGCGCCGGGCGCATGGTGGGCATGTTCATCAACACGCTGCCGGTGCGTATCCCGGTGGGTGCGCAGGGGGTGCAGGAGAGCGCACGCCAGACGCACAGCCTGTTGATGCGCCTGCTGCGTCACGAACATGCTTCTCTGTCGTTGGCGCAGCGTTGCAGCGGGGTCAAGCCGCCCGTGCCACTATTCTCAGCGCTGCTGAACTACCGTCACACGGGTTCGTCGGAAGATGGCGCTGCCGTGCAGGGGTTGGAAGGCGTGCAGATTGTGGATGGGGAAGAGCGCACCAACTACCCGCTGGTGCTGTCGGTCGACGACCTGGGCGAAGGGTTTACCCTGGCGGTGCAAGCAAGTGCGCCGGTCTCCGCGGAGCGTGTCTGCGGGTACGTGTGCACGGTGTTGGCGCACCTGGTGCAGGCGTTGGAAACGGCCCCTGGCACGCCGGTGAACGTTATCGAAGCCCTGCCGCTGGCGGAAAGGCAACGGTTGCTGGTGGAATGGAACGCCACCCGGGCCGAATTCCCACAGGCAACCTGCCTGCACGAGTTGTTCGAAGCGCAGGCAGAGCGCACGCCGCAGGCGGTGGCGCTGGTGTTCGACGGCGTTGAGATGCGCTACGGCGAGCTGGACGCCCGCGCCAACCAGTTGGCGCATTACTTGCAGGCTTTGGGCGTTGGGGCGGAGAGCCTGGTGGGTATTTTGGTCGAGCGTTCGTTGGACATGGTGGTGGGCTTGCTGGGTATCTTGAAGGCCGGCGGGACGTACGTGCCGCTCGACCCGCATTACCCGGCCGAACGCCTGGCCTATATGCTGGCAGACGCCGCCCCACGCGTGCTGCTGGCGCAGCAGCACCTGCTGCCGGCGCAGGGTGTGGCGGGTGTGCAAACGGTCTGCCTGGATGCGGATTGGCCGCGGATCGTCCAGGAAAGCGCTCAGCGCTTGCCACCGGCGGCCAGTGCGGAGGATCTGGCGTACGTT
>JBMOLU010000006.1:0-122331 GCA_049325275.1 Chloroflexota bacterium | reverse complement strand
GGGTCGAAGACGTTCTGAACGACCTGCATCCCATAATCGAGCACGCCGCCGAAGATCGCCCCGCCGATCACGCCGGCTGCGCCGCCGGTCATGAACGAAGCGGCGATCAGCGTCCCGCCGATGATCAGGCGGCTGGTTTTGGTCTGCAAGGCGGCGGCGAAGTTGCCCTGGCTGACCAGGCGCAGGGTGTGGCGGAAGTCGGCGCCCAGTTCGTCGACCTTGCGGTTCAGGTAGGCGTTGGCCTTGTTGAGCGTCTGCATCGGGTCGGCGAGCGCCTGGCCGATCTGCTGGCCGGTTTCTTCCAGCCATTGGTTGACCTGCGTGGACGCCTGGTGGAAGAGCGTTTCGGCGCGCTGCCAGGCTTGTTGGGCGATTCGATCGGGGTGAGACAAAGCCTCACCCACCTGCGCCAGGGTGTCGCTGGCCCACTGGCTGGCATTGCCGATGTCTTCGGCACGGTCAAGCCTTGTTCGTGATGACTTGAAGAATCAGAAGCGCCGTACCAGGTACAAGAATAGACCTGGTACGGCGCTGGCGTATTATCTTGCGCAAGATACTTTTGTCGCAAGGTTTCCTTACACCAACCGGAAAACCCTCGAGGCAGTTACGGCTTTACAACAAGAGGAAGATAGACCTCATAAGCCGGAACGTGCTCCGTGCTGGTTGGCGTGCTCGTTGCAGTGGCCGTGTGCGTCGATGTCGGCGTGCTCGTAACGGTAGCGGTTGCCGTAGCCGTGGGTGTATTCGACGGTGCCGGCGTGACCGTTGCCGTGAACGTTGGCGTCCCCGTTCGGGTCGCCGTGGCGGTTGCCGTCGGGGTGGGGGTATCGGTCGAAGTTTCGCCGCAGGAAGGGATTTTGAAGGCGCCGATGCGGGTGTTCCAGTTGTTGCTGGAATTCGAGGGGTAGTATTCTTGCGTGTACCAGAAGGTGCAGTCGTCGGCCGGGTCGACGCTCAAAGCGCTGTAGTCGCCCCAACGGTCGCTGCCGGTCTGCGAACCGCCGCCGGGGAAGAGCTGCTCTTCGGGGCCGAAGGTCCCGGCGCCGTCCGATTGCAGCCGGGTGGTGTAGTAAATCGATGGGTTCAGCGTGGTGCCGGAGCGAGCATATCCCAGGGCCATGTTGCCGTCCCCATCCATGGCAATGCTGCCCATCCAGCGGTGTATCGTGTCGGTAAACGAGTAGGTGCCTTCTTGATGAAGCGTCCAGACGCCGGAGGTATTGCGCAGTTCGAACCAGCGAATGCCGGCCCGGTCGGAGCCGACGTCGACGGTGAAGTTGCCCACCAGCGCCTGGCGATCGCCAAAGTTGCGGTAGGCCAGGCGCCACATCGGCCACTCGGAAACGGCATCCAGCTTTTGCGAAGTGCCGCTTTGCGGAATGCAGTCAAACGTGAAAGGACCGCAAACGGTGTAGGTAAAACTGCTCAGGCTGAGCGATTGTTGTAACGCAAACGTCGAATTCGCCGGAGTCGTCCAGTCGGCATGGAAGGCAAACAGTTCCAGGCGGTCTACGCCTCCATGATAGGAATTATCCTTGAACGTGTAGAAGATGCCGGCTGCATTGGCCGGCGGCGGGGTCGCGCCGTCCACATCGGCCGGCATCAGCAGGTTGGTCTGCCCGGCAAAACGGATCGACGAGGCCGGCAACCCGGCCAACATGTTGGTGCGATTCAAAGCCAGCGCCGAATAAGAGTTTTCGTTGGCGCTCATGTAATAGGCGTCCGGCCAGACGCCGATCTTGAAATAATCCGGAAAGCTCGGGGTGGTAAATTCGTAACCATAGTAGGCCCCCGTCGGGTCGGCCGTCTGAGAGACGGCCACACAAACCCCGTTGCCCGTGCTGAACTGGGCCAACAGCCAGCGGTCGGCCAGGCCGTCGTACACGACGATCGGATCGCCCTCGCTGCTCGCCGCACAATTGCCGCTGGACCACAGGCCGCTCAAATCACGATTTGCCAGCAGCACGTTGCCGCCCTTGTCGTAGACGTTGAAAATGGTCGCGTTGACCATCTGAACGTAATGGTTGGGGCCGACATCACCAACCGTGTCGGGCGGAGAACATGCACAGGTGTTGTCACCCCCCTCGAAAGTGAACAGCGGCGTGGCAACGGGGCGGTTGTTTGGCTGCCCACGCCCCAACAGCGGGTCCAGCGGGCCGGGCTGCCCGAAGAGGTTCGGGGCGAAATCGCGCAGCGGATTCTGGCGCGGATTGATTTCGCGTTCCAGGCGCGGCTCGAATGCGGCCTCCGGCAGGTCGCGGGCGGCGATGCTCCGGATGGGGTAGACCGGGTCGCTGACCAGCGGCCCTTCGATTTCCGGCGCACGGACCTGTCCCTTGCCGCCGGCGGATTGCCCGGCGTCCACGCGGCGTTGGCCGGCAGGTTGGGCGACTTTTGGCTGCCCCAGCCACACAACGGCCAGGATCGACAACAGCACACAAACCGATAAGATGACGGCTCGCTTCATCGGCATAACTCCTCTGGTTTACGATGGCTCTTGCGGCTTCACCGGCAAAAACCGGAGAAACCATCATTCATTCGCAGCACTTCCATATGAAAGCAGGCGGGCGCGGGAGAACGTATCTTATCACACAAGCGCCACAGCTTGCAGGAATCACCCCTATCGCCTGGCGCGCAGGCCGTTGGCCGTCACCAGCAGCGAAGCGCCCATATCGGCAAAGACGGCCATCCACAACGTGGCCCAGCCCGGCAGGGTCAGGAGCAGGAAGACGGCCTTGATCGCCAGGCTGAAGGCGATGTTCTGCCGGATGATGCCCATCGCCCGCCGGCTGGTGCGCACGGCTTCGGGCAGTTGCAAAAGATTGTCCTGCATCAGCACCAGGTCGGCGGTTTCCATGGCCTGGGCCGTGCCTGCCCCGCCCATAGCGATCCCGACGGTGGCTGTTGCCAGCGCCGGCGCATCGTTGACGCCGTCCCCGACCATGGCCAGCGCGCCAGACGCATCTTGCAAGGCGCGCACGGCGCCGGCCTTGTCTTCAGGCAAGAGCGAGGCCCGCACCTCGTCCACGGCGCCAAGGTCGGCGGCAATCCGGGCCGCCACGGCCGGGTTGTCGCCGGTCAGCATGACCGTACGCACCTGCGGGTCAAGCGCCTTCAACTGCCTCAGCGCTGAGGCAGATGTTGGACGAATCACGTCGGCGACGCCGATAAAACCAAGCACATCGTCATCGCGGCTTACCACCATCACCGTCTGCCCGTCCGCCTCGGCCGCGTGAATCTGTTCGTGCAGTGCGGCGCAGCGGCCGTTGGCCTCGTGCAACAAAGCGTGGCTGCCCACCACCACCGTGGCGCCATCCACCACACCATACACCCCCTTGCCCATCAGCGACTGCACACCCTCGGCCGCTGCGTAACGGTGACTCAGCCGGCGCGCTTCGGCCTCGGCCACAATCGCCTGCGCCAACGGGTGTGCCGAGCGCCGCTCGACGGCCGCCGCCAGAGCGATCACATCGTCGGAGCTGACGCCGGCCCGGCAGGCCAGTTGGCGTACGGCCGGCTGGCCGCGCGTCAACGTACCGGTCTTGTCGAAGGCAAACGTACGAACGCGCGCCAGGGCATCCAGGAACTGCCCACCCTTGACGAGCACGCCGCGCCGCGCCAGGCCGGTCAGGGCGCTGACCATGGTGACGGGGGTGGAGATCACCAGGGCGCACGGGCAGGCCACGATCAGCAGCGCCAGGGCGCGATACAGCCAGCCGTGCGTTTCCAGCGTATCGAAAAACGGCCGGCCGAACAACAGCGGCGGAACGATCGCCAGCGCCAGCGCGGCAACGATCACCATCGGCGTGTACCAGGCGGCAAAGCGGTCCACGAAGCGTTCCACCGGGGCGCGTTGCGCCTGCGCTTGCTCTACCAGGCGTACGATCCGGCTGATGGTCGAGTCGGCGGCCGGGCGTACGACCTCGATTTCGATGGCCCCCTCGCCGTTGATCGAACCGGCATAGACGCCATCGCCGGGATTCTTGACCACCGGCACCGATTCGCCCGTGATCGGAGCCTGGTTGACGGCCGAGACGCCGCCCAGCACACGCCCATCCAGCGGGATACGTTCGCCGGGCCTGCTCAGGACCGTCTCGCCGACGGCGACGGCCTCGACGGGTAAGGTGACTTCGTGCAGGCCACAAAAAGGACAGGGGCCGCCGGTATAGCCGTCCTTGCCGAGGTGCTCGGCGCAGTCCACACAGGCGCGCAGCACGGTGGCCCGCTCGGGGCGCAGGGCCAGCAAAGCGCGCAATGAATCGCGTGCCCGTTCGGCCGTAAAGCCCTCGAGTGCTTCGCCGATGGCAAAGAGCACGATCACGGTGGCTGCCTCGCCCGTCTCGCCGATCAGCAAGGCGCCCACTGTAGCGATCGACATCAGCAGATCGATCGTCACCTTGCGGGTAAAGGCGAAAGCCCGCAGGCCACGCCGGGCGATCGGCAAACCCGCCAATAAAACGACGAGCAGGTGCAGCGCCAAAGCCACCGGGGCGGCCCAGGGGACATCGAGCCAGGCATCGAAAGGCAACGCCAGCAAGGCCAGGAAGGCGGCAACGATGGCCAGGAGCGTCTCGCGGCGGCTCAGCAGGAAGCTCGCCAGGGCGAAAATTCCCGCGCGCCCGCCGGCAGCGACAAGAGGTACCTGGGAACGTGCGCCGTTTTCCGCATCTGGGGAAGCGATCTGATACCCTAACTGCTGCACGCGCCGGGCGACGGCCGTTCGATCGGGGCTGCCATGCAGTTCGAGGGTAGCGGCGGCAAAATTCACGCGCGCCTGCTCGACGCCGGGCAGGCCGGCGACGCCCTTCTCGAGCGTCAGGGCGCAGTCGGCGCAGTCCATACCGGTAATGTGAAATTTAAGTGGAGAAGAAGCGGTTGTCATAGCGCCATCTTACACCTTCAAGCCGGGTTGAAGGTCAAGAGGGAAACAGGATTGTCGCCACACGGCATCTTATCCCAGGGCCAAAAACAGGCGCGCAAACAAAAAGGCGTTTTCCCCCTGCGCAGTAAACAGGTAACCGTCTTCTGTGACCGCCAGGCGCGGCGTGCGGTGGGCGTGGCAGGCGGCCTCGATACGCGCCAGTTCTCCCAGGGCAGCTTCGACGGCCGCATCGTGCCCGACGAGCAGGATGCGCGTTTCTCCCTCGTCCTGCCAGATGTGAAGGTGCCGGCCGCGCAGGGCGTCGAGCAGCGTGTGCGTGTCGTACACCGTCAGGTTGCAACCGGTGTGCCGCAGCAGCCAATCGAGGGTGGCGTCGGCGGCGGGTTGGGCGGCAGCGGCCGGCGCCAGGCGCTCGCCAAGCTGCTCGAAGGTAGCCGCCAGCGCCGGTACATTCGCCAGGTGCAGGTGGTTGAAATCCGCCAGAAAAAGCTCCAGCTCGCGCCGCAGGATCAACAGGCCGGTGATCTGGCGCTCCAGCGCCAGGAAACGATCCTGGGCGACTTTCAGCAGCACGTCATCGCCGGGCCTGGCCTGCAAGAGCGTACGGATATCGCTGAGCGAGAAGCCCAACTGCTGCGCCCGCTGGATGAAGCGCACCACGTCCTCGGCCTCGGGCGCATAGAAACGGTAGCCGGCCTCGCTGCGCCCGCTGGGGGCCAGCAGGCCTTCCTGTTCGTAATAACGCAGCGCCGAGGTACGAATACCCAGGCGCTGCGCCAGTTGGCCGATGGTCAGGCGATGTGAGGCAGGCATCCGCTATTCGTCACCAAAACAAATGCCTAAATCCCGCGCCGTCAACAAGACATCCGAATCGAGCGGGACGGTTTTCATACGGCAGGTGGCGGCCTCGAGCGGCACGTACTGGACCACCGGCGGGGCGAGCGCCACCATCACGCCGCGCTGGCCTTCCTCGAGGGCGCGCACGGCGGCAGCGCCAAAACGCAAGGCGACCAGGCGGTCGAATGAGGTGGGCGAACCACCGCGCAGCAGGTGGCCGAGCACGACCACGCGGGTTTCGAGGCCGGTCAGTTCTTGCAATTCGGCGGCTACCTTGTGGCCGATGCCTCCCAGGCGCTCGGCGCGTCCCACTTCCTTGCTCAGCACCGAAACGGCGCCATCCTTGGGTTTGGCCCCTTCTGCCACGATGACGATGGCGTAGTGATCGCCGCCACGGTGCCAGTCTTTTTCAATGTGCCTGGCCACAACGTCCAAATCGTAAGCAATCTCGGGGATGAGGATCGCATCGGCAGAACCAGAAATGCCGCTTTCCAGCGCAATCCAACCGGCGTAGCGCCCCATGACCTCGACGACGAGCACACGCTGGTGCGAGGCGGCCGTGCTGTGCAAACGGTCGAGGCACTCCGTCGAGAAAGAAACGGCCGTGTCGAACCCAAAGGTAACCACGGTCTGGTCGAGATCGTTGTCGATCGTTTTGGGCACGCCCACCACCCACAAGCCTTTTTGGGCCAGGGCGTTGGCAATCGTCATCGAACCGTCGCCGCCGATGGAGATCAGCGCATCGATCTGATGCAACTGAAAGGCGCCGATCAGCTCATCGGAACGGTCGATTTCTTTGATGTTGCCGTCGAAATCTTTGACCGGGTAATGCAGGGGGTTGCCGCGATTGGTGGTGCCCAAAATCGTACCGCCCAAGGCCGTGATCTTCTGCACCCGCTCTGCCGTCAGGCGAATCAGGCCGCCTTCGATGTACTGTTCCGGCATCATCAGGCCGTTGAAGCCGTCACGGATGCCGTATACTTCCCACCCGCGATTGAGCGCCGCCAGGGTCGCCGCCTGGATGACGGCGTTCAGGCCGGGGGCGTCGCCGCCGCCGGTGGAAATGGCAATTCGTTTGATGGGGGACGGCATGTTGTGCTCCTTTCGTTATGCCAGGTTAACGATTTCCAGCGGCGTCACCGCTTCGGCCAACTCGAAGCCAAATACCTTCGAGTAGAAATACAATTCTGCTTCAGCAGCCCGCTGAATGCTTTCGGCCTTGCGGAAGCCGTGCTGCTCACCCGCAAACGGGACGTAAGCGTAAGGCAAGCCCTTTGCCTGCAACGCCCGCACCATGATCTCGGCCTGCGAGGGCGGGACAACCTTGTCTTCCAGGCCCTGGAACAGGATCATCGGGCAAGCGATCTGCTCGACATAATGAATCGGCGAGCGTTGGCGGTACAGTTCCAGCGCTTCGGGATAAGGCCCGATCAGGCGATCGAGATAGCGGCTTTCGAACTTGTGCGTGTCTTTGGCAAACGGCTCCAGGTCGGCAATGCCATAGTAACTGGCCCCGGCGGCGAAGAAATCGTACATTGTCAGGCCAACGAGCGTGGTGTAACCGCCCGCCGAACCACCGCGCACGGCCACCCGCTTCGCATCCGCCAGTCCCTGGGCAACCAGGTACCTGGCGGCGTTGATACAATCCTGCACGTCCACCACGCCCCAGTTGCCGTTGAGACGCTCCCGGTAAGCGCGCCCGTACCCGGTGGAACCACCGTAGTTGACATCCACCACGCCAAAACCGCGGCTGGTCCAGTATTGGATGCTGAGCGAAAGCACGGCAGCCGTGGCAGCCGTCGGGCCACCGTGGCTGATCACCAGCAGGGGCGGTTTCTCGCCGTCCGGGGCGGCAAAATCGCAGTTGGCAGGCGGGTAAAACAGGGCATGCGCCGTCAGGCCATTTTCGGTGGGGAACTCGATGGCCTGCGGCAACGAAACGTAGCCGGGTTCGATTTCCAGCGAAGCGCTTTTGCGGATGACCGTCGCCGCGCCGCTCCCCGGGTCTACCGCCAACAAAGCCGGGCTTGCGGTCGGGCCGGCGCCGATCAGATACAAGATTCCGTCCCCGGCGACCAACGCGCCGAGCGAAGTGTAGTCGAGGGCGAGTGTCTGTAACCGGCCATCTTCGGGCGCAAGCACCCCCAGGCGATCGATCCCGTTCTGGCTGTACAGGCAGGCGATCGAAAAACCGCCCGCACCCTGCGGCAAGAAAGCGTAGTGAGAGAGGCCAAAGACCCACTGTGGCCCGCAGAATTCGGCTTCCATCGGGAAAAGCGCCTGCACACGGCCATCGAAACGGTACAGATTCCACCAACCGCTGCGGTCGGAGATGAAATAGAGCCGGCCGTCCGGCCCCCACAGTGGCTCGGCAACCGACTCCGCCGGACTGCCGGCCACGCGCCGGGGCGTGGCCAGGGTACCCGTCCGGGCGTCAAAGTCGGCCGTCCAAAGCTCGGTGCCATCCCAGGGCATGTTGGGGTGCTTCCAACTAAGCCAGGCCAACTGTCTGCCGTCGAGGTTGAAACGCGGGGCAGCGTAAAAATCGTACCCCTGGGCGATAATCTGCACATCCCCGGAACCATCCGCCGGGAAGACGACCAGTTCGTTGTCGGCGTTCAACGCATCGTGATGGCGCTGGCGCACGCAAACGATCCACTTGCCATCCGGGCTGAGGCGGCCGTCGGCGTAGCGCAGGCCCCAGGGCGTTTCAGGTTCCGGGGTGATGGCAGCCGGCTCTTCTCCTGGCGTGACCCGGTAGAGGCGCTGATCGGCAAAATTGGAAAAGTAAACGGTCGAACCGTGCACGAAGTAAGCGCCGCCACCGTACTCGTGAACGGTGGTGCGTGCGTTGAACGTATCCGGCAGAACATCGGTGACTGCGCCATCGGGTTTGCGCATCACAATCGCCACGCGTCCCTTCTCGAGCGGCCGGCCTTCCAGCCAGTAGCAGGTCTTATCTGCATACCCGGGCAGGTCCAGGCGCAGGCCGGCGGAGGCCAGCAGGTCGGCTTTGATCGGTGAAAGCCAGGAGCCATAGGGGGCAGTTTTGGGATGGGGCATCAAAATCTCCTCAGAAAGTTACTTGTTCGAGAGGGACGTCCACTCGTTGACACAGGAACGGATCAAACTGCGGATATCGGCCGAAGGAACGGCATCGATCCCGTCATATTTGTTCAAGCCGACCTCAATTTCCATCGTGTGATCGGGTTTTTCGATCAGGCGAATGCCGCTTTTTTCGAACGGCGTGCCCAGGATGCGGGCCTGCAAAATCGCGTCTACCTGTGCGATGATGCTGATTGCGGCGGCGGCTTTTGGTTTGCCGCCCCGGTCTGTCACCGTCTGGATCATATCCATCGGGTTCATGCTGAACTTGAGCGGCTTTTCGGCCGCTCCCGCATCCGGCGGAGCGGCCGGAGAAAGCAGCGCAGGGGTGGGAAGGGGCGTAGAAACGGGGGTGGACGCCTTTGCTGGCGCGGCGGGGCTTGCGGGGGGCTGCCCGGCGCCAGAAGCGGTAAACAGAATCGGCGACGGCAGGGAAAAGGACGGCACCGCCACGGGCGCATTGACCGCCTGAGACGGCCCTGCTGCCGAAACCGGCTGGCCCAGCCATTTGTTCAGGTCCGAGGCCATATTCTTTAGCCGTACATACTGCTCGTCATCCAGGTCCTTGACCGATGGGATCGCTTTGCCTTCCATTTCAACGATCAGGTAATTTTCTTTATTGCGGCTCAATAACACGTTCCCCTTGCGCGCCGCCGGGTCATCATTGGCAAGCGCGCGTAACAAAAAAGCAGAAAAATAACCAATCGCCAAGCCAACGAACAGGACAACCATTAAAGTTACAGGATTCGATTCCATCGTTGCCTCCGTAAGGGAAAGGTCTCAGCAGCCACACGGATAGGCCGCTGCTCTGCGTTGCCGGCAGGCCGCCCGGCGCAGGGTTACGCACTTTTGGGCTGGCACTGCGGGCAAAAATGCGTCCCGCGCTGCCCGACGACAATGCGGACCACGCTCGTTCCACAAGCGCGGCACGGCTGGCCGGTACGCCGGTAAACCCGAAAATAGTTCTGAAAATCGCCGCCGCGGTATACCCAATCGATGCTGGCACCGTTGCGGCGGATGCCTTCATTCAAGGTAGCGCGCAGGCTTTGCCAGAGCTTCTCGGCCTGCGCCGGTGTGATGGCCTGTGAAGCGGTCAGCGGGTGAATACCGGCTGCATGCAGGCTCTCATCGGCATAGATATTGCCGATCCCCGCCAGGAAGGACTGGTCGAGCAAAAGCGGCTTGATCTGCCGCCGGTGGGCCTGGAGGCGCCGGTGAAACTCGCCCGCCGTGAAGGTATCGGACAAAGGCTCAGGCCCCAGACCTCCCAAGACCGTCTTTGGATCTGAAACCAGCCAGGCGCGCCCAAACTTGCGTGCATCGTTGAAAGCCAGGCTCACCGCAGGGCAACGCTTGCCAAATGTCAGGATCAACCGATCATGCCTGGCGGGAGGCGCCCCCGCCGGGCGCACGATCAAATCACCGCTCATGCGTAAATGAATGATAAGCGTATCTTCCCCAAGATGAAAGAGTAAATATTTCCCACGCCGCCCGATTTCACGCACGACCCTATTGGCTACGCGCAAAAAGAACGCTTCTACACCCGGTTCGACGAGCGTACGCGCCCACAGCAACTGTGCCGCAGTGATCTCCTGCCCGGCGATCACCGGCCGCAGGTTACGGGCAATGGTTTCGACTTCAGGCAATTCAGGCATAACGGGATCGCAGGGTCAGTTGATTTCATCTTTCAACAGCATTTCGACCGCCTCGTAAGGCGATGTACGCCGCGCCAGCAGAGCCTCGAGACAAGCATGGTAGCGCTCGTCCGAAACACCGGCCCGCCAGCGTGCGACGAGCGTCTCGTGAAGTAAACCTTCCAGTTCGCTTTCCAGGCGCTGGCGCTCACGGCGGCGCCACTCGCCGGAGCGTTCGAGGTGCTCACGGTGCGTGCCGATCGCCTCGACCAGTTCACGAATGCCCGTCCCCTGCGTGGCAGCCGTCAACTGCACCGGAGGCAGCCAGAAGGGCTGCGCGCCCGCATCTGGCTGAGCTTCGGATGCGCTTTCCCAACGATGGTGAAACGTGTGCGCGACCGGGTGCGCCAGTTCGAGCATGTTCCGTAGGCTGCGGGCCGTGTTGTCGGCCCCCGGTCGATCGGCTTTGTTGACCACCAGGATGTCGGCAACTTCAAGGATGCCCGCCTTGATCGCCTGGATATCGTCACCCAGGCCGGGCGCTTCGACGACGATGGTCGTATGCGCCAGGCGGGCGATATCCACTTCGGACTGCCCCGCGCCGACGGTTTCGATCAAGATCACGTCATAGCCGGCGGCGTCGAAGACCTGCACCACGCCGGACGTCGCCACCGACAGGCCGCCCAGGGAACCGCGCGCCGCCATCGAACGGATAAAAACACCCGGGTCGCCGGAAAGCTCCCGCATACGCACCCTGTCGCCCAGAATGGCCCCGCCGGTAAAGGGGCTGGAAGGATCGACCGCAATCACCGCCACGCGGCAAGGCTTATGGCCGTTGCCAGGCCGGCGGAAGGCAAGCGCCAGTTGGCTGACCAGCGACGATTTCCCGGTGCCCGGCGCGCCGGTGACGCCAATTAAATGGGCGCGGCCGGCATGGGGGAACAAACCTGCCAGAGCCTGCCGGCCCTCGGGTGTGTCATTCTCCACCTGCGTCAGCAAGCGGGAAAGGGCAAGCCGGTCCCCCGACAGAACGGAATCGCTCAGCGTCATCCGATCACAAACCACTGTCAAAACGGCCGATCCGCAATCGCCGAGCGAATATCGCGTGCGATGTCGTCCGTGGACGTACCCGGACCATAGACACCGCTTACCCCAAGCGACTTCAACTCGGGGACGTCCTCGTCGGGAATGATTCCGCCGACGAAGACCTTCACCGCTGCCTGGCCGTTGGCCCGCAAGAGTTCAAGCACACGTGGCACCAACGCCATGTGCGCCCCAGAAAGGATCGACAAGCCCACTGCATCGACATCTTCCTGCAATGCAGCCTCAGCCACCATTTCAGGTGTCTGGCGCAGGCCGGTATAAATTACTTCCATGCCGGCATCGCGCAAAGCGCGCGCCACCACTTTTGCACCCCGGTCGTGACCGTCCAGACCGGGTTTGGCAACCAACACACGAATTTTTTGCTCGGTCATACAAGCTCCTGAAATATGATTCATGGCATGTGTTCGTTTCTACACAGCCCTGTGAAAATTATACCGCAGCCAGACAAACGCCACATCTTTCGATTATGTAGGGGCAAAGCCACGTGTCCGCGCACAGAGGGCGGACACGCAGGTCCGCCCCTGCGGATTCCCGGCCGAAGTTTGCCTGCGTCCTAGCTTAAGCCTGGCTGAGAGTGGCGCATCGCGACTTGACTTCGCCCTGCGCCGATGTTATGATGGCAAGTGAAAGGTTTTCAGGGTAAGAAATAAATAATTTCCCTCGTGTTCACCCAGGTTTCCGTTGACCGGCGGGAATTTATTTTTTCACGAACCCTTCATGGAGATTACCAAATGCCAAATAATCAAGTTTTTGATGAGTTTCCTGAAATCAAGGGGGAAGGTTCGCCGCAGGAAGCACGGCACGCATCGCCTAAGCCGGCAAGCAGCGAGCAAGACCCCGCAGCCGATCCGTTCGTCGAGATGCCCCAAAACAACCGCCTGTTGGCCTTATGGGAAGGCCTTTCGCGCGCCGGCCTGGGAGAAATGGCCTTCCGCACCGGCACGCAGCTGCTTTCTGTTGCGCTCGTGCTGGGGGCGATCTGGATCATGCGCAGCCTTTACCTGAACCTTCAGCATCGAGAAGCGGCACAAGCCCTGGCCGCCTCTGCACCCACAGAAACACCCCTGGCGGAGATGGTTACCATCCAGCTACCGCTGCCTCCCCTGCAGGATTTGAACCTTTCTTTCGGCGCCGGCATCCCGCGCAATGCCCAGATGCACACCATCATTCCTACCCGCCCGCGTACCGAGATCATCACCTACACCGTTCAGCAAGGCGATACGATCTTCGGCATCGCCGAAATCTATAACCTGCAACCCGAGACCATCTTCTGGGGCAACCAGGACACGCTGTGGGACGACCCGCACCGTATGCAGCCCGGCATTGTGCTACGTATCCTGCCCACCGATGGGGTCTACCATAAGTGGTCCGCTGGTGAAGGGCTAAACGGTGTGGCCGAGTTCTACGGCGTCAAGGCTGAAGACATCGTCAATTGGCCGGGAAATCACCTCGATCCGGCAACAGTGGGCGACTACCGTGCACCGAATATCGAGGCCGGCACGATGCTGATGGTCCCAGGTGGCAGGCGTTCGTTCGTCAGTTGGAGCGGCCCACTCAACCTGACCCGTAAGAACCCTGCGGTGGCCAAGAGCTACGGGCCGGGATACTGCGGCACGATCATGGACGGCGCCGTCGGGAACGGCACCTTCGTCTGGCCGACGGACCTGCACATGGTAACCGGTTATGACTACTCGCCGGCCACCAATCACCTTGGGGTGGACATCGGCGGCGGTCTGGGCGTCCCGATCTATGCCATCGATGCGGGCGTCGCCGTGTACGCCGGCTGGAACGATCGCGGCTACGGTAACCTGATCATTCTCGATCACGGCAACGGCTGGCAAAGCCTCTATGCCCACCTGGACACGTACTATCTCGAATGCGGGCAAAGCATCTATCAAGGTTCGGCGCTCGGTACCATGGGAACGACGGGCAATTCGACCGGTCCGCACCTGCACTTCGAGATGATCAACAGCAATCTGGGGAAGGTCGACCCCAAGCAGTGGCTTCCGTAAGGCATCCCATCGGCCAGAGCGTAAGCCAAACTTATCGGCTCACACGTTTCCATCACCCCTCCTGTCCACCGGAGGGGTTTTCTTTTGCCGGCTTTGTGGTACACTCCCCCCGCTGCCGGAAACCGCCGGCGGGCATTGCAACGAAGCGGTCATTTTTATGGACGACAAGACACTCCAAACCCTTGAATATTTCAAAATTCTCGAACGGCTGGCCGGATACACGGCCTTTTCGGCTTCCCGCGACAAGGCCCTGGCGCTGCGCCCGACCACGCACCTGGAACAGGCGAACCAGTGGCAAGCCGAGACGGCCGAAGCCGTGCAGTTCCTCACCACCCGGCCGGATATGACCATCGGTGGCGCACGCGACATCCGCACTGCCGTCGAGTTGGCCGTGCGCGGCGGCGTGCTGCAACCGGCCGATCTGCTCGACGTCAAGGCGACGTTGATCGCCGCGCGCACGCTCAGCCGCACCTTCGAGCACCTGCAACACCAGTTCCCTTTGCTGTACGGCTGGGCGGCGCAACTGCCCCCACCGCTCGGCCTGGTCGACTCGATCACGCGCGTGCTCGACGAACGCGGCCAGATTCTCGACAGCGCTTCGCCCAAGCTGGCCCAAATCCGGCGCAATATGCGCATTGCCTACGATCGCCTGATGGCGAAACTGCAACGCATGATCACCGATTCGAGCAGTTCTTCACTGCTGCAAGAGTCGATCATTACCCAGCGAGACGGCCGCTACGTGATTCCGCTGCGCGCCGAGTTCAAAGGGCGCATCAAATCCATCGTCCACGATCAATCTGCATCGGGGGCCACGCTGTTCGTCGAACCCCTGGCCGTGGTGGAGTTGAACAACGAATACCGCGAGCTGCAACTCGCCGAACGCGACGAAGAACGGCGCATCCTGGCAGAACTGTCGGCGCAGGTGGGCGATAACGCCGAACTGCTCCTGCACATGCTCAACGTCATCGCCGAACTCGACTTCATCCTGGCGCGCGCCAAGTATGCCGAGGATTTGCGCGCCACGGCACCCGTGCTCAAAGCCATCGAAAAGCCGCGCGAACTGGGCAAGACCGCCGGAAAGCACCCCGGGAAAGAAAAGAACCGGCCCGCAGAAGAAGCCGAAAACCAGCCAGCAAAAATCATCATCCGCCACCCCGGCACCTTCATCAACCTGACCGAAGCACGCCACCCCCTGCTCGATCAAAGCACGGTAGTGCCGATCGACGTCGAACTCGACCCGCACACGTTCGTGTTGGTCGTTACCGGCCCCAATACGGGTGGGAAGACCGTCTCGCTCAAGACGGTGGGGCTGATGGTGTTGATGGCCCAAAGCGGCCTGCACATTCCGGCGCATTCCGGGTCGGCGCTGAGCATCTTCCGCAGCGTTTACGCCGATATCGGCGACGAACAATCCATCGAACAGTCGCTCTCGACCTTTTCCGGGCACGTCAAGAACATCATCCGCATCCTCAAACGCGCCGACCGTCACGCCCTCGTCATCTTGGACGAATTAGGCGCCGGCACCGACCCGCAGGAAGGCGCAGCGTTAGCCCGGGCGCTGCTCTCGCACCTGCTGGCTCAGGGCATTACAACCCTGGTCACCACCCACCATCCGGAGTTGAAGGCATTCGCCCACGGTACGCCCGGCACCGTCAACGCCAGTGTGGAGTTCGATCTCAAGACCCTGCGGCCTACATACCGGCTAACGATCGGCCTGCCGGGGCGTTCGAACGCCCTGGCCATCGCCAAACGGCTCGGTCTGCCCGACGAGATCATCGAGGACGCGCGCAGCGAGCTGGACCCCGACGAACTGCGCGCCGAAAGCCTGCTGGACGAAATCCACCGCCAGCGCGATGCGGCCCGCAAGGCGCGCGGCAACGCCGACCGCGATCGTTACCAGGCCGAAAAGATGCGCGCCGAACTGGCCGCCCGGCTGGAGAAGATCGAAGAAGAACGTTATGCCATCCTGGAAAAAACGCGCAAGGAAGCCGAAGCGCAGATGGAATCTGTACAGGATGAGATCGCCGCCCTGCGCCGTGAACTGAGCCGTGCCCGCCAGCCGTTGGAAGCCATTAAACTCGCGGAAGAAAAATCACAGGCCATCGAAGAGAAAGTCGTCGAACCGATCACGGCCGCCGCCCCGCCCGTGCAGCGCCAAAAGGTGGCCCGGGCTACCGGCGTGAAACCGGCGACGATCGCTCTCGGCGGCAAAGTGCACGTCCGCACCCTCAATGCCAAGGGCACGATCACGGCCCTGGGCGAGGACGAAGCCGAAGTCCAGGTGGGCATGCTGCGGGTGCGCGCCCGGCTGGCAGACTTACATCCCGTCAGCGGTGAGCCGGCCGACGAAGCCGCGCCCGTCACAACCGTTACCACCCAATCCACGCCCGCCGCTTCACCCGGCCTCGAGCTGGATTTGCGTGGACAGACCGCCGAAGAGGCGCTGGAACGACTGGATCGTTATCTCGAAAACGCTTACCTGGCGGGCCTTCCCTGGGTACGCATCATCCACGGGAAAGGCACCGGCAAACTGCGTGTGGCGGTGCGCCAGGCGCTGGATCGCCACACGCACGTCAAGTCTTTCGAAACCGGCGGTGACAAAGAAGGCGGCGAAGGCGTCACCGTGGCCAAGCTGCACACCACGTAGGTTGCATCGCTCGGCTATCTTGGCAAAAGAAAAGGGATACAGGGTGTTTCGAGTGTCGAAGCACGCGCGAAACACCCTCATCCAAACCGCGGGGAAGATTGCAGGAGGAATACCGTGAGTTTCCGTTCCGGCTTTGTCGCCGTTTTGGGGCGTCCCAACGTAGGAAAGTCCACGTTGATGAACGCCCTGCTCAAGCAAAAAATTGCTGCCGTTTCACCGCGGCCGCAAACAACCCGCCGCAAACAGCTGGGCATCTTGACCATCCCGGAAGCGCAGGTCATCTTTATCGACACGCCCGGCGTGCACCAGCCCAAGCACAAGCTGGGCCAAAAGATGAACGAAGCGGCACGCGAGACGCTGACCGATGCCGACCTGATCTTGTGGCTGGTGGATGCCAGCGCACCGCTGGACGATGAAGATCGCCTGCTGGCCGACTGGATCGTGGCCACCAACCGCGTGCGCGCCACCCTGCTGGTCTTGAACAAGATCGACCTGATCTCCCCGGAGGAGCTTGCCGGCAGCACGGCGGCTTACCAGGCGCTGCTCCCCGGCGTCGAGGTTTTTCCCATCTCGGCGGCGCGCGGCGACCATTGCAGCGACCTGCTCGAACGCATCCTCGCCCGCTTACCGGAGGGCGAAGCCTACTACCCCGAAGACCAGGTTACCGATCTCTTCGAGCGCGAGATCGCCACCGATCTGATCCGGGAGGCGGCATTGATCAACCTGCGGGAGGAGGTACCTCACGGCATCGCCATCCGTATCGATGAATATAAAGATCGCGACGAGGGCACCGCTTACATTGCAGCAACCTTGTTCGTCGAACGCGAGAGCCACAAGGGCATTGTCATCGGGCAGGGCGGCAGCATGATCAAACTGCTCGGCGCCAGCGCACGCAAGGAAATCGAAGCGCTGACAGGGCGGAAAGTCTTCCTGGAACTGCGCGTCAAGGTGGCCAAGAACTGGCGCGACGATGAGACGGCCTTGCAGCATTTTGGTTTTACTGCGTAAAAATAAAAGCGGCTCTTCCACCTTTGGCGGAAAATGTCCCAGGTGTGGGGTGTGACTGGGTGCTTCGCACCCAATCACACCCCACACCTGGTTATCCATCCCATTGAAAACGAAAAAAGCCCCTCACCGTCCCGGTGAGGGGCCGCAGCAATGCTGCTTACGAGGGGTCGCGCAAACGTCTACTCGCTTTTTGGCGTTCTTGGCTTACGTGCAGGCCGCTTTGGAGCAGGGGACTCTTCGGGTTCAACCGCTTCCGTTTCCGCGATCGCTTCCTCGGGGCTTCCCACCACAGGGTCTACCTCATCACTACTATTAACGTCAACTTCGGTTTCAGCTTCCGCGAGGGTTCTCCCTGCCGCGGACGCCGGCGCCGGATATGCAACCGTGCCAAAACGTGTCAGCAGGGCGGCGCCGAGCGCAACCAGGCCGATCGCCGTTGGAACGACCCAACCGATGCAGGACAACCAGATCAGGCGAAAGGCCTGGTCGACGCCGGCTGCCACCAGGGTGAGCAAGAAAACGCCGATGCCGGCAGCCAGCGCCGGGTGCCAATCCTGCTTGAAGACGACGGCAATACGCTTTCCCAATTCCAAGCCAATCGCTATCCAGCCCATCAAGGCTGCCAGACCCAGGCCGACGATCACGATGGGGATTGCCACAATCGTGACACAGAAGACAACCATCACGACCAACGCAAAGGGTAGCACGATCACGGTCAGCAGGCCCATGCCGCCGGCGATGAGCGGCTGTGCGACGGCAGCATCGGCAATCCGTTCGATCGGCTTCGGCCAGAACATGACCACAATCATCGCCAGCGCCGCCATGGTTAGCATGGCGAAAGGCGCCCACAGGAACCACAGGCCGCCCCAGACCGGCGGAATGTAGTTCATGTACACGCCGTCGAGATACTCTTCTGTAAACGATGGCACAAAAACGCGCGGGCCATCCACGGAAAGCCTGAGGCCGTCCGGCATTTCTGAAACCACATCGCCCTCGATTCGGGCGCCGGGCGCACGGTTGAAGGTCCCGCCCAATGTGACGACGTCCCTTTCAACGATGGCCGTCTCGCCCAGGCTGACCTCCCCGCCCATCACCAGCACATTGCCCTCGATGAGGCCTGCGCAGTCCAGATCGCCCCCCATCACGGCGATATCGCCCGAAACCGTAGCATTTTTTTCAATCACCACCGAGCCACCGAACACGACCAGGCCTTCGGCGAGCGTGTCGCCGCTTTCGAGGGTGAAGTTGCCGCCAAAGATGATTTTGTCGGGCCTGCCGTCGGCCTGTGGGCCGGCAGCCAAAGCGCTGGCCGGGAAAGCCAGCGCGAAAAAGCTTAACAGCAACAGTGCAAAGAGTTTCTGCAAGGTTTTCATGTTACTTGACCCTCCGGGTTTGAGAGGTAAGCTGCCGGTAAGCAACGAACCACACCACGCTCAAGAAAGAAGTTACCCCTACCAGGAAGAACAATCCTACCAGCGGGAAAGCTAGCGTCGTTTCTGAGATAGCCTGAATAACTGTATTAACAAATCCTACGACGCTCAGGTAACGCGTCAGGAAATACATTTTGATCAAAAGCCACTGCGCCGGCGAATTCACCAGCGACCAGGCCTGCATAGCAAGCAGGCCAAGAAAAACGACGGCATTGACAGATAAAATGCCAAAAATAATCCAGGCCTGCCGACGTTGTTTTCTCGTGCGCGCGGCGGCCTGGCGTTCGACCCAGCGCGCCGTAAAGTTCACCTTGGGAGTGACTTGCGGCGCTTCACGAAACAGATGGTTGACATGGCCCCATGACTGCTTCAAGCCTTGACAGGCGGTGCAGGTTTGCAGGTGCTCTTCAAGGGCCTGCTCTTGATAGGTCGAGAGCGTGCGTTCTGAGAGCAGCCATTCTTCAAAAGGCAGGTGTACGGAGTTCTCCATGGCGTCTCCTTTCAACCGGTAAAGGGGATGTTCCGGCCGGATGGGGGTGTTCAAGGTTGGATTCCGCCGGAGCTACCGGGACGTGGTTTTGCCACTGGCTGGCCAGTTCACGGCGGGCACGATGCAAGCGGCTTTTGACAGCGCTGACCGTGAGGCTCAAGGTTTCGGCGATTTCTTCATACGACATCTCGTACCAATAGAGCATGATCACCGCTGCCCGATCCTGCGGGCCGAGGGTGTTGAGCAAGGCCTGGATGCGGCGCTGCTCTTCGCGGTAACTGGTTGTCGCTTCGGGACCCGGGATGGGATCGGGCGGATCCAGCGTCGGGATTTGATCCATCGAAAGCATCACCAGTCGGCGGCGGCGGATTTGATCGATACAATAGTGTGCTGCTATCGAAAGCAGCCAGGTCGAGAACGAACGTTGGCGATCGTAGCTGCGCAGGCCGTTATACGCCCGCATGAAGGTTTCCTGGGCAGCGTCTTCTGCCTCATCGGGGTCGCCAAGCATGCGATAACAAAGGTTGAAGACAGGCCGCTGGTATTCTTCGACGACCTGGGTAAACCCTTCTGCACTGCCATTGAGAGCCTGCGCTAGCCATTCTGGCTCAGAGTGATTCACAGTGTTTGCTCCTAAAATACCGGTTCATCCGATCCCGGCCGGGTTGTGAACGAACCGGTCTTGCCAATGATGCTGCCTGTGGTCGGCCAGCATCGGTGCATGTCTGTCCCTTATTACGCATCGGGCTTCGAAAAGGTTGCAGCATCACAGAAAATCGTGCGCGATCAGGTCTTCAGCTTTCGGAATCCTTCGCCCAGCGCCTCGTAAGCGTGACCGATCACCATGAAGGCGCCGGGGTCGGCCTCTTGCACGAAGGTTTTGAGCTGGTTGATTTCGGCGCGGCTGATCACACAGTACAGAACTTCCTTGTTTGTTTGCGTATAAGCGCCCTGCCCGTGCAGCAGGGTCACGCCGCGCGCCATTTCGAGCATGATCTTGTCGGCAACAGCCTGCGGCTGCGTGGTGATGATCATGGCAGTGCGGACGACGTTTTCGCCTTCCACCACAGCTTCGGCAGCCAGGCCGCTGACGTACAGGTTGAGCACGGCATAGAGGGCGTTCTCCCAACTGAACGTCAGGCCGCCGAGGAGCATAACGATCGAATCGGTCCACAAGTAACTCTGCGAGATCGGAACGCCGCGCCAGTGGTTGATAATACGCGCCAGGATATCGCTGCCACCGCTGGTTCCCTGACCGCGGTACACCAGGCCAAAGCCTATCCCGCTGACCACCCCGCCGTAGAGCGCATTCAACACCAGATCGTGGGTAATGCCGCTTTCGGGGAGCCAGGGAATGGGAAGGTCGGTCAAAACCGAGACGACGATGACGGCAAAGGCCGTGCGCAGGGCAAAACGCACGCCGCCCAGGTAACGCCAACCGATCAAGAAAATGGGCAGGTTGCCCAGGAAGATCATCAAACCAATCGGCCAACCGGTGAAGTGGTTGACGATCTGGGCAATCCCGCTCACACCGCCGCTGACCAGATCGGCCGGAACGAGGAACAGACGGATGGCCAGCGCCTGGAGCAATGCGCCCAGGAAGATCAGGGCGTAATCGCGCAAGAGCGGCCAGAAGGTCTTGGAGAGAAAATTTTGTAAACGCATCTTCATCGAATTAAAGGGCCTTCCGGGTTTAGCGTGAAGAGTTCCCGCATTTGCGGGGCGATTGGCTGCGAAGCACTCAATCGCACATCCCGTTGAAAACGGGAGAGCCATTAATCTTCCAATAAGGTAACACCTGCCAGGGCTTCGATCACGCCGATGACAGCAGCGTTATCGAGTTCGGCCATGTCCATTTGGAGCATGGCATTGAACAGCTGCGCATCGACCGCGGCAGAGGGTAAGGGGATACCGTACTGGCGGGCGGTTTCCATAACGATATTCAGATCCTTGGCCTGCATGTACGCTTTGAAGCCGGGCGCGCGATTGCCGGCAAACAGGCGCGGCGGCTTGGCATCCAGCGTCCAGCACTGGGCTGCGCCGCCCCGAATGGCAGCGGCAACCTTTTGCGGGTCGGCGCCTGCCTTGCGGGCGAAGATCAATAGCTCGCCCATCGCTACCATTTGTGCGGCCACCATAATTTGGTTGCAGGCCTTGGCGATCTGCCCGGCCCCCGCCTCCCCCACGTGTGTGATGGTCTTGCCCATGGCCTGGAAAACGGGCATGACTTTTTCGACGGCTTCCGACGGCCCGCCAACCATGATCGCCAGCGTGCCGTCGCGTGCGCCGATGTCGCCGCCGCTGACGGGCGCATCGAGGCACAAGACGCCTTTTTCGCCCAGCACGCCGGCGATGTGACGGGCCGTCGCCGGCTTGATCGTCGAGTTGTCGACGAAGATCATTCCCGGCCTGGCGCTTTCGAGGATGCCACCCGGGCCGAGGGCGACCTGTTCCACGTCGGGAGAATCGGGCAGGTTCGTAAAAACGATATCCGACTGAGCGGCTACTTCGGCAGGGGAGAAAGCGGCCGCAGCGCCCTCGGCAGCCAGCGCATCGACGGCGGCGCGGCTGCGGTTGTGGACGGTGACCGGAAAACCGGCCTTGAGGAGGTTGCGGGCAATCGATTTTCCCATCAGGCCGAGGCCGATGTATCCAACACGGTACATAATAGGCTCCTTCTTCTCTGTGATTGGTGTATGCAGGCGTAAACGTGTGCGGTGCCGGTGCGCGTATTATAACGCCACGCCCGATTCCCCTTATTTTTTCTTAATCTGTTTGCGCATTCTCTTTGGGCGGCCTTTATGCCGAATGGTGATAATACGCGCCATTCTCAATCTTGTGCGAGGCAAAAAAAGCATGAAACGAATCGATCTACCCGGCGGAAAAGCCAGACTGGCGATCAAGTGGCTGCCCCTAATCGGTGTGATAGGGCTTTCGATATTTCCTGTACGCTTGTGGGTACGTCAATGCCTGGTACTGGTAACGATGATCTGGTCCATGATCGCGCTCTATCTCGAGTAGTCGCACCAAACGGTGCCGGTTGGAACCGGCTTGCAGCACGCCGGCCAGTTGCGGCCGGATCGGTATGGCAAGCGATCGAAGTTTGCCGCAGCCGTGGATCGTTCCCATGGCAAAGCAGGTTACCGGATTTCAGATTTGGAATCGCTGCTTCCACTTGCAAGATTTTCCAGCAGTGGTAGGATTGGGTGCGAAAACAACCGCCAGTATCACGGAGCACCCATGAAAAAAGCCCACCTTCTGCTGAGCCTACTCTTCTTGCTGAGCGCCTGTACGGCAGCGCAGACACCAACCCCCACGGCTGCGCCGGCGGCGAGCGCCACACCCACCGAACAGCTTGTCGCCACGGCCAGCGCGAGCGCAACCAGCAGCGCTTCACCAGCCGGGAAGGTCCTGGACGATTTCGAGGCCGGCAACACGTCCTGGCAGGCCGGCCTGCCACCCGATTATCCCGACAGCAGCGCACTTGCGGCCGCCATCACACGTGAATATGCCGCCCAAGGAGAGCAAGCGTTGGCGCTGCAATTCGAGAAAAACGACAAACCGAACGCCATTTTCTTCCTCGACGGCGTCTTCGATTTGAGCGCCGATCGATACCTGGCTTTCGCGCTAATCGATCCTCAGCAAGCCGCCGGCGCCGTGGCGATTGCACTCAGCAGCGGAGAGGACTGGTACTGGCACACATCACCCGCCGTCCTGCCGCGCACCGACGCCATGCAGCTTACGTTCGACCTCGACGCCGAAACCTTTCAGACGGCCGCCACGGACTGGAAACCCACGGCGCCGCTGGCCAACCGCAAAGACGTAAGGCGGGTGGCCATCCTCATCACGCCCAAGACAAGCGGCACCGTTTACGTAGATACCCTGCGCCTGCTGCCTGATGGCGCGCTGGTCAGCCTGCCGGCGACGGTACAGCCCGTTGCGGCAACGGCGACGCCCGGCCCCTGCCCCGGCGATGCCGCCGTGACACCCGGCGATGCGGCGCTTGCCATCCGCCTGCCGGCCGGCGCCACGCCCGTACGCGGCCGCCTGCTCGAGTTCGATCTGCAAACCAGCTTCGCAGTCGACAACCCCTACGACCCGGGCGAAATCGATCTGATGGTGCACTACACTGCGCCAGATGGCACGCAGTTTTCCATCCCTGCCTTCTGGATGCAAGGCTTCGATCCCCAAAGCCGCCGGGCCTGCGGCCAGGCCGGCTGGCAGGCGCGCCTGAACCCGACGCAGGCCGGGCAATGGACGGCGCAGGCGGAAGCCGTCAACCGGGGCCTTCAAAGCGAGGCGATTACATTCGAAGTCGGCGAGCCAGATGAAGCACCGTTGAGCCTGATCCGCCTGCATCCCACCGATTCACGCTATCTGGCCCGCCAAGACGGGACGACATTTTTCCCCATCGGCCTCAATATCGGCTGGTGGCAAAACGATCCCGACGCCGACTACAGCCGGTGGCTCGATCACTTTGCCCCAAACGGCGGCAACCTGATCCGCGTCTGGATGGCTTCCTGGTCTTTCGGTATCGAGTGGAACGACACCGGCCTGGGCGATTACACCAACCGCCAGGATCGCGCCTGGATGCTCGACCAGCTCTTCCAGCTTGCCGCCGAACGCGGTGTTTACATCGATCTGGTGCTCATCAACCACGGAGCCTTCAGCGCCAGCACCAATCCTGAGTGGGCCAACAACCCATACAACACCGTCAACGGCGGCATGTGCGATAAGCCAACCTGCTTCGCCACAAACGCCGAAGCGAAAGAAATGTTCAAACGCCGCGTACGTTACATTGCTGCGCGCTGGGGATACGCCCCCAACCTGCTGGCCTGGGAATGGTGGAATGAATATAACTGGACGTCTATCCAGGACACAGACATGGCCCCCTGGACGCAAGAAATGACCGCCTACTTACAGCAGTACGACCCCTACGGCCACCTGGTCAGCACCAGCACGGCCGGCGGAGTCCATCCAGAGGTTTTCAATCTGCCGGAACTGGATTTTCTCCAGCACCATACCTACACATCGGTCGATCCGGCGACGGACTTTGGGATGATCTTCAAGCGTTATCGGCAGACTATCGTACCGGGCAAGCCGGTTGTGTTCGGTGAGTTTGGCTACGATACGGGCATCGAAGACGAGAACTCCTTCGACGAAACAGGCATTCATCTACACAATGGGCTGTGGGCGGCCACCTTCAACCAGTTTGCCAGCCCGGCCATGTATTGGTGGTGGGACTCCTATATCGAGCCGCTCGATCTGTGGTGGCACTTTGGCGCCCTGCACCGTTTTATTCGGGAAATCGATCTAGCGCAGTACACTCCCCTTGGCCCCGGGAAAATCTCGGTTTCGGACAGCGCCAACACCATCTTGCTTGCTTTGCACAGTGAGGAAAGCGTGCTGGCTTGGGTGCGGAACAAAAAATATGAGGCTTACAGCGCCCAAACGGAACGCGACAAAAAAGTGCGCTACGAAAAGGCCGATCCGGCAACCTGGGAATACCAGTTGGATGCGCTGGAGGGGCTGACGCTGACCACAACCGCCCTGCCGGACGGCGACTACCTCGTCGAATGGTACGACCCACAAAGTGGGGCCTGGCAAACGCCGAGCAAGGCCAGCGTGAAGGCGGGCGAGTTGGCGATCGACGTGCCGGATTTTGTAAGAGACGTGGCCGTGCGGATCAGGCCTGCGCCCTAAGGAACGCGGATTAAATCAGAGTCCAGTATCTATGCCTGAAAATGGGCATGTTTCGGACGGTTATTCAATCCCCGTTCCTAAGCATTTTCGCAAGTAGACTTACGGCTTGAGATATTTCAGCCCCGTACCGGTATTGAAGAGTACAATTTTCTCGTCGAATTGGACCCAACCGCTGCGGATCAATTCCTCGAGGGCGGCCAGCGTGGCAGCGCCTTCGGGGGCGGCGAAGATGCCTTCCATGGCGGCCAGGCGGTGCTGCGACTCGACAATGGCTTCGTCGGTCACGGCCACTGCACAGCCGTTACTCTCGTGGATGTCCTTCAAGATGATGTGATCGGCGAAGCTCTTGGGCACGCGCAGCCCTGAAGCAAGCGTGTGGGCGCCGATCCAGAAATCGCAAAAAGCCGAGCCGTTTTCGTAGGCTTTGACCACCGGTGCGCAGCCTTCGGCCTGTACGGCCACCATGCGTGGGCGGTGCTCGCTCTCCAACCAACCCATGGCCGCCATTTCCTCGAACGCCTTCCACATGCCGACCAGGCCGGTGCCGCCGCCGGTGGGATAAATGATCACGTCGGGCAATTCCCAGCCGAAAGACTCGGCCAGTTCGTAGCCCATGATCTTCTTGCCTTCGCAGCGATAGGGCTCTTTGAATGTAGAAACGTCGAACCAACCTTCCGCACGCGCCTTCTCGCCGGCCATGCCGGCTGCTTCGTTGATCAGCCCATCGATCAACATCACCGTGGCACCCGCAATGCGGCTTTCTTCGACGTTGGCGCTCGGTGTATCTTTGGGCATGAAGATGTACGCCTCCATGCCGCCGCGGGCAGCATAGGCGGCCATGGCCCCACCGGCATTGCCGGCTGTCGGGATGATCACCCGCTTGACGCCCAGCTCTTTGGCCTTCGAAATCGCTGCTGAAAGCCCGCGTGCTTTAAACGAGCCGGTCGGGTTGCGGCCTTCTTCTTTGACGTAAAGGTTCGTCAGGCTGAGCAGTTCGCCCAGGCGCGGTAAGCGCAGCAAGGGCGCGTCGCCTTCCCCCAGCGTGAGCATGTTTTCAGGCGCATGCACCGGCAGGAGTTCGTGCCAGCGCCACATCCCCGGACTGCGCAAGCGGAACTCATCGCGGTCCAAATGTTGACAAGCGGCTTCTAAATCATACTGTGCCAACAACGGCGACTGGCAGTCCGGGCAGAAGGTTTGGATTTGGTTGGGATCGTACAGCCGGCCACAGTCGTTACAGAAGAGGGCTGTCAGGTAAGACATAGGCTATGCGCCGCCGGGTAAAAACGTTTCCACCCTGGCCCATAACTCACGGATATTGATCGGCTTGGACATATAGACGTTGCAGCCTGAGGCCAGGGCCTTTTCTGCATCCCCTTTGAGTGCGTTGGCGGTAATGGCAATCACCGGTACACTCATGACGTACGGGTCGTCGATAGCGCGCAGGCGGCGAGCGACTTCGTAGCCATCGATGTCGGGCAGGTTGATATCGAGCAGTACAATATCGGGGCGTTCATCACGGACCATATCCAGGCCTTCCAACCCATTCACGGCTCCCAAAAAAACGTACCCCCGGGCTTCCAGGGCACGCTTGACAAGCTGTCGGTTGTCAGGATTGTCCTCTATGTATAGAATTTTATGAGGCATCAGGACTCTCCTTTACTGCTTTGTGTTGTTTTTTGCTCCAATACTTCCACGACCTGATCGGCAAAAGCCCTTGGCGGCAAAGAACCTTTCTGATAGATACCGGCCACCTGGCCGACAAAGCGCTCGCGATCCTCACGGCTGATGTCTTTGGCGCTGACAACGATCACGGGAATGTGTTCGGTGCGCCTGTCCAGCTTGAGTTCTTCCAGCACGCCAATACCATCCAGGCCAGGCATCATCATATCGAGAATGATCAGGTCGGGCCGCCGCTGCCGCGCCTGGCTCAGACCATCCCATGGATCGGAAGAGTGGAAGACACGGTACGTCTTGCGCGCTTCCAGGATACGGCGGACGAGATGGGCATCATCGGGATTGTCGTCGATGATCAAGACTGTGGTGGTGCGTTCGTCAAGGCGTTCGAGCGCGGCCGACAAACCTTCGCGCAAGCGGGAGGTGTCTTTTTCGACAGGCCTTTCGGTTTCCAGTTCCAGATCGACGCTGACCTGATCGCCCAAGACGTGTTTTTCAACCGGGAAGGTGTGGCCGGTGCAATTGATGACCACCGTCTCGCCCGAAGCAATCACGCCTTTTTGCACCATGTCTTCCAGGCCGCCAAAGGCCACCGCTGTGGCCGGTTCGACAGACAGGCCATCAGATTTGGCAAGCAGACGCATGGCTGCGAAGGCCCTGGCATCGGAGACGCTCTCCATCGTGCCGCCATACTGCTCGATCAACTTCCACAGGTAGGTATAGGTCTTGCCAGGATCACCCGTGGACAGGATGGCGATACGCGTCTCCGGGATCACCGGTTCGGCCACGCTTTTCCCGGCCTTGAAGGCCCTGACCATCGGAGAGCAACCGTCCGTTTGGATGACGGCCAGCTTGGGAATTTTGTCGATCAAGCCCATCTCGAACAATTCCTGAAAACCGTGATAGACACCCATCGGGCCGAGGCCGCCGCTTACCGCCTGAATGTACCAATCGGGCGAACACCAGTCGAGCTGTTCGATAATCTCATAGGCAATGGTTTTCATCGCCTCGCGCGCCGAAAGGCTGGTGGCCCCCCGATCGAGCGAGAGGCCACGCCGCTTGGCGAATTCGGAAGCGATTTGCTTCGTTTGATCGTATGTGCCGGAGACTTTAACGACTTCAGCGCCATACAGCGCCACTTCGCGCAGCTTCTCGGGCGGCACCATGCTGGTCATAAAGACCCAAAGCTTGATCCCTGCCTGCGCACAGGCCGCCGCGTAGGCCACGGCGGCATTTCCCGTGGAGGCAATCACCATCTCGTGGACGTCTGCCTCGAGCAAGGCTGCAACAGAGACGGCCGCCTGGCGGTCTTTGAACGAGTTGGTGGGGCTGTAACGCTCGTCTTTGATGTATAGCGGATGATGCCCGAGCGAGTTGGCGTAGTTACGCGAGAGGCGCATTGGCGTCCACCCAACGGCACATTCGCTGTCAGAGGCGGCCGACGATTCCAGCGGCAGCACATCGGCATAACGAAACAAATTATGAGGTTTGCCGGGTAACCCACGTAGCAGCTCGCGCTTGAAGGCAACGTAATCATACTTCGCCTCGACCCAACCCGATTGACACTTTTCGCAAACGGTGGGCGTCAACGGCACGTAGGCCTGCTGGTGGCCGCATTCGACACATTCCAGGAATAAGGGTTTTGCCATAGGATTGAATTGTACTACACCTTGCCAACCGGGTTTACGGGCAATTCGACGATGAAGGACGAACCTTCGCCAGGAATGCCGGCGCTTTCAGCCCACAAGCGCCCACCGTGCATTTCGACCAAGCGGCGGCTGATGGGCAGGCCAAGACCGGTGCCGCCGGCCTTGCGCGTCGTCGATGTATCGACCTGGCTGAAGGCTTCAAAGATCATTTCCAACTTGTCCGGCGGAATACCGATGCCGGTATCCTGGACGAGGACATGCAATTTGTTGGCGTAACGTTCCACCGACACCGTGATACCACCCTGATCGGTAAATTTGCTGGCATTGCCGATGACGTTGAGGAACACCTGGCGCATACGGGTGTAGTCGAGCAAGAGGGTGATATTGGCGTTCTCTTCGTTCTGCAGGGCCAGGTACAGGTTGCGTTCGCGAATGAGTGACCCAGACGTCTGGATGACGTCGTTGAGCAAGTCCGCCAGGTTGACCGGCTCAGGGCTGAGGCTCATGCGCCCGGCTTCGATCTTGGCCATGTCGAGAATCTCGTTGATCAGGCTGAGCAGGTGGTTACCGTTCTTTTCGATCAACCCGAGGTCGTTCGTCATGTCGTCCGTCAAGGGGCCATCTAGGCCCTCCAGGATCACCTGGGCAAAGCCCAAAATGGAGTTGAGCGGGGTACGCAGCTCGTGACTCATATTGGCCAGGAAGGAGTTTTTGAGGTGATCCAGTTCGCGTAAACGGACGACCGCCGCCATCTGCTCGGCGTACAACTCGGCATTCCGCAGGGCAACGGAGACCTGCGAAGCAAGCGTGGTGAAGGTGCGCATATCATCTTCGGTAAAGCGCTGGGTGACGCTGGCCAGCACGTCGAAGACCCCCAGCAACTGATCGCCGACGACCATGGGGACCGCCAGCTCGCTCAGGGCATCCGGCAGGGCAGGATGCGTCAGGAAATCGGGGTCTTCCCGCACATCGTTGATGATGACCCCCTTCCGGGAGAGGGCCGTGCGCACCACGACGGACTTGCCGTTGAGCAGGGGCAGCGCCTCGCCTTCCTCGACCATGCGGTGTCCCGTCTTCCCGGCACCAGCGCGCAGGACCAAAGCTTCCTTGTCCGCACTGAGCATGTACACGTGGACATGGTACAGGTTGAAGCTGTATTTGGTCAGGTCCACCACGGACTGCAACAACTCTTGCGGTGAGAGAATGGTGGCCGCCGCCGTGCTCACACGTGCCACCGTTTCCAGTTCGGCGGCGCGCTTATCCAACTGCTGGCGGCTGCGTTCTGTCTCTTCAAGCAGGCGCAGGTTTTCGATATGCGTACTCAACCGATCGGAGACCACAGAGAGGATACTGGCGGCGACGGGGTCGTTTTCAGCAATATCGGCCAGGGCAACTTCGCCGATGGTTTCATCACGCACGCGCAGCTCCTGCGTGGAAAAGTGATGCGGCTGGTCGTCTTCCGGCTCATCCAAAGGCAGCACCTCGACATCGTCGAGCGGCTTGACTTCATCGAGATCGTACACGAAACCGGCGGGGGCCTCGGTGACAGACTGCATGTAGTTTTCCCAACCTTCGCGCGTCAGGCGGCGTGCGGCTTCTTCCGCTTCGGTGCGGTAACGTTCCGCCTGGGAAAGCAAGCGCAGGTTATCGAGATGCCGGGCGATGCGATCGGCAATGGCGTGCACCAGCGTGCTCTCTTCTTTCGACCAGGAAGCTGCACCCGAGGGAATGCTGCCATCGGAAGTGCGTTCCAAATCCAAAGAGCCGATGCTTTCTCCGCTTAACATCAAAGGGACCGAGAGCGACATCTGGCCTGGGGAAGCTGCCAGGGGCTTTACCAGTTCTGCGATGGTTTCATTTTCCCCATCTTCATAAGCATAACCGACGTAGTCTTTCCGATGAATGGCATCGAGGAAGTCATCCCAGCCCAGGCGTACGTGTGCCAGGCGTCTGGTCGTGCCATCTGGAGCCAGCGTCGTCCGGGGACCCATCTTCAAGGTATCGGCGACGAGTTTCTCGATGGCGGCCGCAATGCGGCAGGCGAGCACTTCGAAAACAGTTTGACGCCCGGAAAAGTAGCTGTAGCGTTCGGCCAGGTAGAGATCGAGCACACCGAAAACACGCTGGGCAGCGCGCAAAGGCAGGGCGAACTCGCAACAGGTATCGGGCAACAGCGGATCGGGGGTAAAGATGTCGCTCGACCGGGTTTCGTGGACGATCACGGGTTGTCCGGTTGCGAGAACGATCCCCACAGCAGAATGCGAATCCATCGAGTGGTGGCGATCGCGCCGGCTGATATCCCGGCTGGCGACTCCGGCCACGGCAGCCAGCGTCAGCGCCTGAGAAGGCTCCAGCATGTAAATCTGGACGCTGTACAGGCCAAATTGCTGGCAGACCATCCCGGCGGCCTGGCGAACCAGCGTATCGAGGTCGTTGAGCTGCGAAAGGGCGCGGCCGATCTCGACCACACGCGCCAGATCGCGATCGAGGATCATGGCGGCATCCAGGTACGTGTAGTCTTGCAGTTCGTCTTTGGGCGGCGCCTGCGGCTGGAGCGGTTCCGGTGAAACAGGCTCAGACCCAGAGAAGATTTCTTCAAGCCGGTTACGGATTGCTTTGCTTTTCGACATAGGCGGTCAATTCCTGCACCAACAGTTGATATTGTTGGGTAGCGCGAGCATGAGGAGCAAAAACAGGGATGGGAATGCCCGCGAGTTGGGCTTCGCGCAACTTCGTATCGAAGCCAATTACCGTTTCGAACAGCGCACCCTGGTAGCGCTTTTGGATCATTTCGAAAACCTTCTTATGAAGCGAACCACGCGCATCGAACATGACAACCAGCAAACGGAAACACAGGTAAGGATTGGTTTGGGTGCGTATACGTTGAATGCTTTTGAACATGGCATCCAGGGCCTGTAAAGAATAATACTCGCATTGGATAGGGATCACGACCAGGTTGGCTGCCGTGAGCGCCGTGGTCGCCAGCGAGGCCAGCGCCGGGGGGCAATCGACGAGCACGTAATCGTACAGAGATACCGCCGCTTCCTGGGCCAGGGCTGCCCGCAGGAGGTATTCGAAACGCGGCCGCAGATACAGAAAACGCGCCACCAGGGTCATATCGGTATTCGATGGCAGCAAATCCAGGCCGCGCACCTGGGTGCGTACACTGATATCCGGGATAGCTTCGTTGCCCAGCAAGATGTCGGCCGCCGAATGACGGACACGAGCCGGGTTGATTCCAAAGCTGGCCGTCAAGTTCGCCGTGGGGTCGAGGTCTACGGCAAGAACGCGATAACCTGCGGCGGCCAATATGGCTGCCAGCGCCGCCGACGAGGTCGTTTTAGCGACGCCGCCTTTCTGGTGGCTGAAAGCGAGCACGTACGGGCCTGAGCGGCGTACGGTCGCCGGGTGGGCTTCGTGCGCGTCAGCGGACGAGGATGAGACGGGCAAGTCGCTTTCTTCGACGATTATGTCATCTGCTTCGAGTGCCAGGGACGTTTCCATGTTTTCTACCGGATCAGGCCTTGCGTTTGGCAACGCCTAACTGTACACTGGCTCGTGAGGCGCCCAGGGCACGGCCCAATTCCCGCACGGCCACTTGCAGGGCGTTCTCTACGCTGGTTGTGCTTTGGATACGCTGGCTGATAGTGTTGATCAGGGCTTCATACTCAGCCTGGCGCTGCGTGCGTTCGAAGATGCGGGCGTTTTCGATGGAGATCGCCGCCTGGCTGGCAATCGAGGTGAGCAGGTCGCGGTCGAATTCTTTGTAGAGGCCTTCTTTGGTAGGGCTTTGCACGGAAATGACGCCGATGACCTGATCGCCATAAATCATCGGCACGCCCATCCACGACTTCGTCGGGGAAGCTTCGCCCAGTTCGATGTTCTCGATGCCCAGCTCTTCCATCTGCTCACGGACGTGGTCGCTGATCAAGAGCGGCTGCTTGGTGCGGACGATGTATTCGGTGAACCCACCAGTAAGCTGCTGGGGCGAGATGCTGATGCGCTTGCCCAGATCGATCAGCAAGGGGAAAGCGATCATCTTGGACGCTTCATCGTAGAGGGCGACGAAGAAAGTTTCCGCTTCCATCAGCCGGGAGGTGTACTGGTGGATGACGTCGGCAATCGCTTCGACATCCCGCAGGGAGGTAAGCACACGGCCCATTTCGTTGAGCACGGCCATCTCCTGGGTGCGGCGGCGAGTCTCTTCGAGCGCAGCCTGCGTCTGGGCAAACAACTGGGCGCGCTGGGCTGCGATAGCCATCTGCGTGGCGATGGCCTGCAAGAGACGTTCCTCGCGTGCGCCAAAGTCGGCAGCGTCATCCGGCCGGGTTACGGAGATCACGCCGAACAGTTCCTGCCCAATCGTGACCGGCATGGCAAGCGCCTTGCCCATCTTCGCCCGAACGTCGGCGGGAATGTCCGTCATGCGTTCGTCGCGGCCGGGATCGTTGACGATCACGACGCGGCGCACTTGTGCAGCCAGCGTGGCGGGCGTTTGCGCACCCACAGGAAGGCTGGCGAAAATCCGCTCTTCGGGCATATTGGCGCCGGCCGCACCGCGTAAGAGCTGGTTCTCCGGGTCGTAAACCGCCACCCAAGAACCAGAAAAGCCGAGTTCGGTGCCCAGCAAGCGGGCCACAACCTGGTAAACGGCATCCAATTCCATTTCACTGCTGATAGCTTCGTTGAAACGATAGAGCGATTGCGTTTCGGCCAGCGAAGCCTGCGTCTGCGAGAACAGGCGAGCGCTGTCGAGGGCCAACGCCAGTTGCTCGGAGACCTGTTCCAGCAGGATCATTTCATCTTCAGAGAGGGGGTTTTCCGGGTCATCAGCGACCCCTAGCGCCCCGATAACGCTTCCGCCGCGCACCATCAGTGGGGCCACCGTTGCGGGCCGCTCTCTTTGCACGCGGGTGATGCGCGCCTGTTCGAAAACCTGCGCCAGATCACCGGCCCAGTCTACTTCGGCAGGCTTGACTTCCGAACGGTCGAAGGAATAGCTGCGCTCGAATTCCCCGGTTTCCTGAAAGGCCTGCCAACCCTGCCCGGAAACGGTGCGGTAGAGGGTGTTGAGTTCTTCGAGGCGCTCTTCCATTTCGGCACGCAGGCGGGTCTGGTTGATGGCAACGGCAATTTGCCCACACAGGCCTTCGAGAAGCTGCCGGTCTTCGACGCCCAATGCGCCAACCCGGTTGCTTTGTACATCGAGCACCCCCATTACCTGTTCGCCCAACTTGATCGGCACGGCAATTTCGCCTTTGGTCTCCGGCAGCAAGGGATTAGGGTGCCAGTTGGGATCATCGGTCAGGTCGGGGCGCAGCATCGTCTCCCCGGTGGATGCCGCCGTGCCGATCAGGCCCGTGCCCATAGGCAGCCTGTGATCGGCAGCCAGCATTTTACGCCCGATTTCACCGTAACCCACAACCAGGGTAACGGCGTCGAGGTTCGAATCATAGCGCAGCAGTTGCACGTGATAGTAACCGAACTGCTCCTTCACGTCGGACACCACCTGCCGGTAGAGTTCATCCAGGCTGGCGGCAGAAGCGATATTTTGTGCGATCTGCGTCGAAAGCTGCACCTGGCGGCCGCGGCGCACGAGTGACTGTTGAATTTGGGCTTCCAGTTGCTTGCGCTCGGTGATGTCGGTGCCCGTTCCGACAATATAGGTACTACCGCCTATTTCCAGCGCCTTTCCCTGCAAAAAGTACGGGATTTTATTTCTCTTCGCGTCGACCAGACGGACTTCTGCCTGCGAGCTGCCATCTTTCTTGAGCTGCATGATGGCCGCGGCCAGCAACTCGCGCTCGTCTTCGACAACTACTTCAAAGGCATCGATACCGTCGGGTGAGCGGCCGTACAGGTCTTCGTAATTTTTGTTCCAGCGCACGATCTTTCTGGCCGGATTAATCAAATAGAAAATACCCGGCAAACTGTTGATCACGGCGTCGGAAAACGCTCTTTCCATGTCTTGTTCGGCCAGCGACCGGCGAATATCCTCCACCAAGCGCTTGTTCTCGATGATGTTGGCAACCACGCTGCAATACAGCGCAATGGTTTCCTGCATGGTTTCGTCGTACGGGGCATTGCTGATGGCGGCATCGTTGTACAAAATACCGCGCGGTCCTGTCGGCCCCCGCAACACGGTTGCCGCATTCCAGCCTTCCCCCATCCCTTGCGGTTTGCCATCCCGGATGAGGATGCGCTCTTTGTGAAAGACCGACCACAAGCGCTCAGAGGCAGAATCCAGCAGGCTGCGCTCCAGTTCGTTGGTTACAGGAACGCGGTTGGCCTCCGCACGCTGATCGATCGTGTTTCCGTGGTCATCGGTACCGTAGGTGCCGATCAAGTACTCGCCAGCCTCGTCGAGAACAAACAACCCGCAGCGCTCAACGCCCAAGCGGGCGTGCGCAACTTCGATCATCTGCCGGTAAAGGCTATCCAAATCGGGAACACGCATCAACTCATAACCGGCGCTCACCACGGCACGCAAACGTTCGATGGTGGCGCGGTCTTTGGCCAACGTATCGATGGCGCGCTCGGCCTGGCGCAGTATGCTGACATCGCTGACGACGTTCGCCAGGTAGCGTGGATTGCCTTCGGTATCGCGCACGAGGAAGACGTTATTGATGGTGGGAATCTGGTTTTCACCGGTTACCGAACATACCGTGATCTCCCCTGTCCAGGAGCCGGTTTCCATGACTTGCGGCAATATCTCGCCGTTGATGCGTTCCTGTTCTTCGGGTGGGTAAAAGTTGGTCAGTTTTTCGCCGGCAATATCCTGGTAGGTATTCGCCCCGAACAACCTCGCCAGGCTTTGGTTGGCATAACGCAAGGTAGCATCCAGGTTGGCAATCCCCACACCTTGGCCGGCCTGTTCGGCAACCTGGCGAAAGAGAAGCGTTTCGTCGAGCAGGCCGGCGCTGTGAATGGCAATGGCGATCTGCCCACACAGGCCTTCCAGCATGAGGGTATCCTCACCGGTAATACAGTTCGCCCGATCGACCTGGACGTCCAACACGCCCAACACCTCATCCTGCCACTTAATCGGCACGGCAACTTCGCCCCGGGTATCCGGCAGCAAGGGGTGGGACTGCCAGTTGGGGTCCCCGGCCAGATCAGGGATCACGACCGTCTCACCCGTTGCGGCAGCCGTGCCGATCAACCCGACGCCCGCCGGCAGCCGGTGCCCCGCTTTTAGCATCTTTGCACCCGTCTTGCCGTAGCCGGCAACCAGGACAACCGCGTCCTGGCCGGGGTCATAGCGCAGAAGCTGCGTGTGATAATAGCCGAAGCGTTCCTTTGTGAGCGTAACCACACGTTGAAAAAGCTCGTTCAAACTGGCGGCGGCGGCGATCTGGTGGGCGATATCGGTGCTGGTACGTATCTGCTCGCTGCGCCGTTCAAGCGATTGTTGCGCCTGCTGCTGCGCCTGCTCGTAAGCGGTGATGTCGGTAGCCATGCCCAATGCGCCTGAAACGGCGCCATCGTCTTCGAGCATCGGCACGAAGTGGGCGTCGAACGTCAACGGATCGAGGGCAATGCGGGCGGTATGCTCTTCGCCAGCCAGGACGCGGCGGATGCTTTCGACCATCGCCGGGGCATCCTGATACACATCGAAAGCAGAAGCGCCGTTCATCTGGGCAGCTTTCCAGCCCCACGTCGCCAGGCTGCGGCCTTCTATCATCCGAAAGACGCCCTGGCTGTCGAGAACAAAAGTAAAGCCAGAAACGTTTGCCGCAATCATCCTCAGCAACTTCTCACTGCGGCGAAACATTTCTTCGGGGCTAAAGGGCATCGAATCGGTCATTATTGCTACCTCCTAACCTGTATAAAGCGGCACGGCCCTAACCTGGTTCTTGATTGCGCACTTGTGCGCCGTACTTTTTCTGCACAGCGCATAGGGTAGGCACTAAAACGACTGGCCACCATCGGAAGACTGGGCCGAGGAAACAGCACGCGGCACGCCAATTTGCACGAACGTTTCGCGCTTTAGCACATCGCCCAGTTCACGTACCGCCGTACGCAAAATCGCGTCGGCATCTACCGAGGCGCGTACCCGGGTAGTGACTTCACGCAAGATGCGCTCGCGGTTGGCCCGGGATTGAGTTTCCTCGAACAAGCGCCGGTTGTTGATCACGACCGCAGCTTGAGCGCTCAAGGCGACCAGGCGGCGCACGTCGCTATCGGGGAAGCGTGCAGGCTGTTGGTAAATGGCGTTGAAGTAACCGATCCACAAACCACCAACCACCAGCGGGACAAAAATAGTGCTCTTTGCACCATAACGCTGTGCGTATAAGGCGCGTGCGTTTGCGTCCAACCTGGGATCGTTGACGATGTCTTCGATAATCGTCGGGGCATTGGAATGCAGCAGCTCTCTGGCCGACGGAAAAGCCGAAAGGGGATAACGATCCGAGACGGCGCTGGCCGGCAAGGTACTCCAACGCGCCAGGACCTCGATCCATTCGGGCATGTCGCTCGGAGTCCAGGGGTGATCGAAGACGTTCATGCTGACGTTTTGCGAATCGTGGCCCAACAAGGTGTTTTGGCGCAAGATATCGAGGATTTCGCCGTATTCGGTGGCCGTATTGAGCCGGGTGCTGGTCTCATAGAGCGTTTCGGTCTCGCCGAGGGTGTACTGCGTCTGCGCAAACAGCCTGGCGCTCTCCAGCGCCAGGGCCACCTGCTCGGAAACCTGCTGCAAGAAAGCCCGATCTTCACGGGTCAACGGGCGGCTTGGATCGTCCAGCAGCCCTAACATACCAATCGACATGCCGCCGGGCATGGCCAACGGCGCCGTGGAAAGCTGCTGGCTATCGAGGGCAACCGTACCGTCCAAAGGACGGATACCGCTTTGATCGAACTGGAAACCCGGCGGCAAGGTTGCCGTCTGGCGGAAGGTGTCCCAGCCTTCACGGCTCATCGTGCGGTAGAGGACGTTGATCTCATCGAGGCGCTCGGCCATTTCGCTGCGCAGGCGGGTTTGCTCGATCGCGACGGCGATCTGCCCGCACAAGCCCTCGAGCAAAAGGCGATCGTCTTCCGTCAACGTGCCGGCCTGGTCGCTTTGCACGTCCAGCACACCCAACACCTGCTCGCCCAGCTTGATGGGAACGGCGATTTCGCCGCGCGTATGGGGCAGCAAGGGGTTGGGCTGCCAGTTCGGATCGTCCTCGAGGATCGGCCGCAGCACCGTCTCGCCCTGGGCAGCCGCCAGGCCGATCAGGCCGCGTCCCATCGGCATGCGGTGGTTGAGGGCCAGCATTTGTGCACCGATCTCGCCATAACCGGCAACCAATGCCACGGTGTCTTGCATGGGGTCGTAACGCAAGATCTGGGCGTGGTAGTATCCCAGGCGTTCTTTGATCAACGTGACGACCTGCTCGAAGAGCGCGCCCAGGTCGGAAGCGGAAGCAACTTCTTGCGCGATCTCGGTGCTGAGCTGAACCTGGTAACCGCGGCGCTGCAACGTTTGCTGAAGCCTGGCTTCCAGGTATTTCCGCTCGGTAACATCGATGCCTACACCAATCAGGTAGGGGTTCTCGTCGATCAGCACCTGCCGTCCGGTCAGGAAATACGGGACCAGGTCGCCGTCTTTCGTCTGCATACTGGCTTCCACGCTGGAGGCGCCTTCGGTAAACACTTCCTGGATTCTGCTCAACACGAGTGCACGGTCCTCCTCGACAAAACACTCGATCGCGACCATCCTGGCGAGCTCTTCTCCCGAATAACCGGTTACTTTTTCCATGTTTGCATTCCAGCGAACGAATTTTCCGTCTGTACCAAACATATAGAAAACACCCGGCAAGCTGTTGATCGCCGTATCCGAGAATGTTTTTTCCTGCTGGAGTTGGGATTCTGCCTGCTTGCGCTCGGTAATGTCACGCCAAACAGAGTAAAGCACCTGTCGTTCACCTAAAAGGATAGGGGCCAACAAAACTTCGGCCGAGAAATCGGAACCATCTGTGCGACGATGAACCCACTCGAAACGATGAACACCCTTCTTTAGGGCGGTTTGGATCATCTCGTCAGCCTTTTCAGACGATAAGCGCCTGTCCGGTTGATATTCAGGAGACAGAGAGGCTGGAGAAAGTGACAGAAATTGGGTTTTGTCAGCGGCTCGCATCATTTCAACCGTGGCCTGATTACAGTCGGTAAAGACACCATCTTCCAGAAGCAAGATGGCATCGGCCGATTTTTCAAATAGAGCACGGAAGCGGGCCTCATTCTCTTGCATGGATACTTCCATTTTCTTACGTTCGGTAATATCGCGAATGGCCTCAACGGCACCGATGATATTTCCATCAGCGTCATAGAGGGGAGAGGCTGTTGCATAAAGGTAAGCGCCGCGCCCACCGTATACGCTGGGAACGTAGACTTCGCCGGCCAGGATGCTTTCGCTCCATCCCACTTCGTCGTAACGTTCGTGAACGTTTTGCCCTGGCTCGAGGGCAAAATCGATCAGAATTGGGCGTGCATCACCGTAGAACGGCGCCGCATAGGCATAGTCGCCTTTCCCCATGATTTCGTCCTTCGGGATACCCGTCATCTCCTCGATGGCCCGGTTCCAGGCAATCACCTTGCGGTTTTTATCGATGACGAACGTGGCATCGGGCAAGAAGTCGATGATGTTGAAAAGCTGCTCTCTGGAGGCTCGCATGGCCTCCTCGGCGCGCATGCGGTCGCTGACGTCGCTGGAAATCCCCAGGATTCCGATGATCTCGCCGCTCGCGTCGGACAGAGGCACCTTGCTGGTATCGAACCAGACGACCTTGCCATCCGCCTGGTACTGCGTTTCGACGATGTGCAGCCTGGCCTGGCCGCTTTCCATCACGGCGAGGTCGTCCGCCCGGTAAGCGTCCGCTTCGGTTTTGGCCCAGGGCAGGTCGTAATCGCTCTTGCCTACGATTTCCACCGGCGATGTGAGGCCCGCTCCCAAGGCAAAGGCGCGGTTACAACCCAGGTAGACCGACTCACGTGTCTTCCAGAAAACGATGCCGGGGAAGTTATCGAGTACGGTCTGGAGGAGGCGCTGGTTTTCATTCAGTTGGGCTGTGCGCTCTTCTACAAGTTTCTCGATGCGCTCGCGCTCCTGTTTGCGCTCGGTGATATCGCGTGAGACGCCCACCGTCATGACGATATTCCCGTCCAGATCGCGAATGGGCGATTTAACTGTTTCGAAAGGCCGCACGATGCCATCATGGCGCGTCACCGGCTCTTCAGCGATCTGCAAAACCTCGCCGCTTTCGAAAACATATGCATCGTCTTTGACGTACTGGAGCGTGTAATCCGGTTCGACAATCGGCGCGTCGAGCAGCCCGCGCAGTTGCTCGTTGGTCATGCCGTAGTAATCGCGAAAAGCCCTGTTGGCCCAAACGATGGACGACTTCGGGCCTTTTACCAGCACCATATCGGTAATCGCGTCCAGGATTTGCTGATAGCGTTGTTCGCCTTCACGCACGGCCTCGACCAACTCTGCATTGTGGATGGCGATGGCGATCTGGCCGCACAGACCCTCCAAGAGCAAGCGATCTTCGTCGGTCAGCGCGCCGGCCTGGCTGCTCTGCACATCGAGCACGCCCAGGACGGTATCCTGCCATTTGATCGGGATGGCGATTTCGCCTTTGGTTTCCGGCAGCAAGGGATTGGGCTTCCAATCGGGATCTCCGGCAGCCAGGTCGGGGCGCAAAATGGTCTGGCCGGTGGCCGCAGCGGTGCCGATCAGGCCGGCGCCCATGAGCAGCTTGTGGCCCATCGCCAGCATTTTTTGGCCGGTTTCGCCATAACCTACGACCAGCACGATGGCTTCCTGCGAGGCGTCGTAACGCAGCAACTGGGTGTGATAATAGCCGAACTGTTCTTTCGTCAGGTCGACGATGCGCCTGAACAGCTCGTCCAACTGGGTGGCGGAAGCAATTTGCTGGGCCACGTTGGTGCTCATCTGGAGCTGCTCGCTGCGCCGTGCCAAAGACTGCTGGATCTGCTCTTCCAGCTTCTTTCGTTCGGCAATGTGGCGCGCCTGCTGGACGTTTTGTACGGCCAGATTGGATAACTGCCCGGCAATCAAAAACAGCGCCTGCCCTACCCTGGCAAACTGCTCTCTGGACATGCGGGTGACATCCTGCAACGCCCGCCGAAATTCCTCGTCGTCGGCGCCGATTTCCTTGCCGTACGAAAGCATGGCTTCTTCATCGATCGTGTCATCGAGTACTTGCCCGATCAGCCAGTTGGCGACGTGCCGGTCTCCTACCTGGATACTGGCGCCGCCATCCCAAAGCCCGCCGCTCAAGCAGGGCTGCAAAATCGGGCCGTCTGGATTCAAGCGGCCGAGCACGGCATCCGAGTGGTAACAGTTCGCCAACCCCTTCTCGGTCTTGCGAATGATATGCTCGCACAAGTAGCAGAAATTGCTCGGTGTGGTGATCGGCTTCCCGTCTACGTCGGTGATGATCGAGGCAACCCCGGTTGCAGCAGCAAAAGCATCTTGAATCGCTTGAATTTGGTCGATATCGAACAAATCTTCAAAACGCAGGTTCCCGATTTCCTCCTCTGGGCTGGTCAGGGTGACGATGCGTTGTGCCAACAGGCTTTCCGAACGTTTACGTTCAGAGATGTCTTCGAGGATACAGACGGTGGCCGGCATCCCCTGGTAACTGGTCATCTCGATATTGATTTCAACCCACACCAGGGAACCATCCAGGCGTTTGATTTCGATTTCAGCACTGCGGACACAGCCATCTTTTTGTAGCGCTTCGACAAAACGGAGGCGGTCGGCCGGGTCGTGGTAAAAATCGGGCGTACGCCTGCCAACAATCTGCTCGAACGGTATGCCGGTCAAGTCAGCGATTTGCTGGTTCGCATACAGCACCGTGCCATCTGCAAGGCTGGTGACCAAAACGGGCTGCGGGATAGCTGTTAAGAGCGCACGCATTCGCTGCTCGCTGTCGAGGAGCTGCTGTTCCGCCTGTTTACGTTGGGTGATATCCAAGATCGTCGAAAGGATGACCTGCTCGCCCTCGAAGTGAAACGGCTGCAAGGAAATAGCCACCCAAAACATGCTGCCATCCAGGCGGCGGGCGCGCATTTCATAGTTTTCCAAAAAGCCTTGCGCAGCGAAGTTTTCGAGGACGACCTTGCGCTCGTCCGCATCCCAGTAAAAATTGGGAACGGGGGTACCCACCAGCGAGGCAATATCGTTGGTGCCCAGCAGTTTGCCAATGGCGCGGTTGGCAAACAGAATGGTGCCATCGCTGATGCGCGTGATCAGTGTCCCGGTGGGTGAAGCATCGAGAATTTGGCGTTCCTTAAAGAGTGGCTCAAGACTATCTGGGTTCTGAGATGAGTTATCCATGCGTTATCTCCAAACTACGTCGCGCCAAGGTCTTGTACAGTTGTTGCCATGCCTGCCTGGCCGTTCTCATCGCCGGCTGCTTGTTCGAGCATATCCGGCCGGTCCATACGAATAAGGGCCTTCCGCCCTAGAATCGTGCCGATTTCTCGCACGGCCGTGCGCATAATGGTTGCCGGATCGGTGGAGGCACGCACGGCGCTGGTGATCTGGCGTAGCGCCTGTTCGCGTTGGGCACGGCTTTGCGCCTGGATGAGCAGGCGGCGGCTTTGGACGGCCGGAGCGGCGAGGCCGGTCAGGGCGCCGTAAATGTCGCTTTCAACCTGGCTGAAAACATGCACGTCGGCCCAACGGAACAAAACCACACCTAACCAACGCCCAGCCTGCACGAGCGGGATCACGGCCATGGCGCGGCTGCCCGATCCAGCCATGGACTCTCTGAATTCTGCCGGCAATTGCCCGGTATCGAGAATGTCGTGAAACAAAAGCAAGCCGCCCGGCCCTGAATTGAGCAATACGGCGAAAGGCGAGTTGGCAAGCTGCATGTGAGCGCCGGCCGGCAGCGCCTCGCGGCCGTCGCTGCTCCATACCGCCATCACGGTCATGGTGTCGGGCTGGTTGTTTTCGTCGAGATCGAAATAGATCAACGTCGCTTCGCGACAATCCTGCTGGCGGGCGGGCAGGCTGACGGCTTCCAAAATCTCATCGACGTTGTTGGCATTGTTGAGCAGACGGCCGATTTCGTACAGCGTTTCGGTTTGGGCCAGGGCTATCTGGGTTTGTTCGTAGAGCCGCATGTTTTGTACCACCGCAGCCGCCTGGCCTACCAATGTCTCAAGCTGGCGCAACTCGTCTGGCGCAAGGTCCACGTCTTCATTGGAAGAGACCGTTACCCAGCCAATCCACTGTTCGGCAACCACGAGGGGAAGAATGGCGACATGCTTCCCGACGTTGCGCATTTGGGCGCGGAGTTCATCGTCCGTAAGGCGGGCGTCTTGGGGGGCATCACGAACGAACACCGGGCGTTCTCGTTGGGCAAGATAGGTGATAGGAACAAGGCCGATGGAAGTTTCGGTGCCCAAGAATGCTTCATCAACCGGCCTGTTTTTCTCCCACAAACCGACGATCTTGGCCCATTCTGGACGGGTTTCATTCCAAGGGCGGTCGAACAAAGATAGAACAGCGCTCTCAAAACGCGCCAGGTCTGTCGATTCGACAAGGGCACGTAACAAATCATTCATTGTGGTCGCCCGCCCGATGCGGGCACTGGCTGCGTAGAGTTCTTCGGTTTCGACCAGGGCCAATTCCGTCTGGCGAGCCAGGCGCAGTCCTTCGAGGTGGGTGCTCAACTGCTGCATGACGGTGGCGAGCAAATCTTTATCTTCTTCTGCAAATTCTTCCTTCTCTGCAATGCCAACCTCACCGATAGGCTCGTTACGCACCATCAACGGGAAGATCTGAAAACCCTCACCTTGTGCATCGATCTGCGGAATCGGATAAACTTCGTAATCTCGATACAGATAACCCGGTTCGACACTGGCTTCTCGTGCCGCCTGCCAGCCTTCGCGCGTCAGGCGGCGTAAGGCATCTTCCGCTTCGGCGCGGTAGCGGTCGGCGCTATCCAGCAGGCGCAGGTTCTCGATCTGCTGGGCTACCTGCCGTGCAACACTTTGAAGGAGTTCGGCCGAACGTGTATTCTGCAGCGGTTTGTCACTTTCAACGGCCAGGGTTCCCAGCACCTCGCCACCAATCGCTACGTCGGCCGCAACGGCGGGCGCCTTGGAAGCAGGCTCAATCTTTGCAGCGGTCAGCGGGACGACCTGGTTTTCTTCATAGACGAAACCGGTTTTCTCGGGCCTGTGAATGGCGTCCAAATACTCGTCCCAGCCAGTGTGCGTCAGGCGGTATGTGAGCGCTTCGAGTTCCTTGCGCGCCTGCTGCGCTTCGGCAATCAGGCGTGCATTCTGGACGGCGATAGCAAGCTGCCCGGAAAGCGGCTCGAAAGCAATCAAGGCATTTTCGCTCAAGGCGTTCGGCTGCTCGCTTTGCATGTCCAAAACACCAATCAGTTGATCGCCGATCAAGAGCGGCACGGCCATTTCGGAGCGTGTATTGGGCAAAAGCGGGTTCGGACGAAAGATGGCGCTCTCGAGCGTGTCGGCAATGACCACGGAACGTTTGGTCACAGCGGCGCGGCCATTGATGGAGGTCTCATCTAGCGGCAGGCGATGGCGGCGGGAAAGTAACTCGGCACCGACACTGCCTGTGCCAAACTGCAAGATCAACTCCGTCTGAGCCGGGTTGGCCAGGTAGACCTGCACGTAATACATCCCGAAGAAAGCGCGGATGATTTCAGCCGCGTCGCGCAGCATGACGTTCAAGTCGCGCACCTGGGCCACATTCTGGCCGACCTCGGTCGCCAGCGCAAGATACAGGTTGGTTTGCTCCATGACCGCCGTGCGCTCGCTGACGCGCTGCTCGAGAGACGTCGCCAGGGAACGTGTTTCAGTTTCCCTACGCCTGGAGTCTTCAATGGCAACATCCAATTGTTTGAGCGAAAGATGAAGGAGGAACGTCACCAGGAAGATACCCGCCAGGACATAACCGATCGAAGCAAGCGACGCCTGTGTGCCCGGCTCTGGTAAAAGGTTCTGCTGTTCGCCAAAGATCAGCGCCAAGCCCAGAACGGCCATCAGGGCAGCGACAAACACACCCGTTCTGCGGCCAATCAAGAGCATTGCCATGATCACCACCGCAGGTAGAAATATCACACCGGCAGAACGAATGGTGCCCTGAAAGAACAGGCCAATCATGGTGCTAAGGCCAACAAAGGCAATCAGTGCGGCGGCAGCGACGGTCACATGACCGCGGCGCATCAGGAATTGCAGAAAGATCACCAGAACCAAAGAGAGTAAAGCAATGGATGCATTCAACAGTTCGGTGGTCAATTTTGTGGCCAAGAATACAGCCACACCGATTGCAGAGATGAGGATTCCCCCTGCTGCGTTCGCCAGCAAAACAACATGCAACAACGCCGCCCGGCGGGTCTTCTCTTCGTCATCGAAAACGGGGGCTTGCAGGAATTTCCAAATACTAGACATGGTGCAACTCCTCTGGTTGTTGCAAAGCGCTTTCAACTGAAATCGACTTCATCTTGTTTCTTTCTCGCCGCAAGTAAGGAACGGAAATCTCAATGCCAGGGATAGAAAGCTTAAAACTTTTGCTTCATCATCCAGGCACGCGCTTCCTCAAGCGAGGCGCAGTTGAAAATGGTGAGGCGCGTGCCCGGCACTTTGGAGACAATTTGATCGACCATCATCTTGGCTACGGCGCTCTTGGGTTGCACAACGGCCATGAACTGGACTTCCGTTGCCAGGAAGCGCGGGAACCAATCTTTGTCGATCCAGGCCTGTTCTTCCAGGCCGATCACGCCGATGTCGGTCGTATCGCCGATCCACTGCGCACCGGGCAGCTTCTTCTTATATTCTTCCAGGGCCACATCCAGGCCTTCTTTGATATTGCGCCCGATATGGCCGCCATACCATTGCGAGATCATCGAACGGGTTTCTTCATCCCACATGACTTTCAGGTAAGGAAACTCTTTGACAGTTTGCATGAGATTTTTCTCCTATCGCTGGCAAACAGCGCCTCAAGCGTCTGTATCGTGGTGCCCGGCACGGCCGGGTTGAATGGTGGCACGTACGTGGTGCGCATCGAGTGCAATGCCAATTTCGCGAACGGCGGTCTGAAGGACGTCTTCCACGCTGGTGGCACGCTGAATCTTTTGCCCAATGGTGTTGACCAGCGCTTCGAACTCAGCCTGCGAACGGCTCTGCTCGTAAGAAAGTGCATTCTGCACAGCGATGGCGACCTGGTTGGCAATGGCCTGGATCAGATCGGCATCCTGCCGCCCCAAACCGTCAAGCACATTGTGCTGTACGTCGAGCACGCCCAAAACGCTGGTGCCAACGGCGATCGGCACGGCCACCTCGGCTTTCGTATCGGGCAGAAGCGGGTTCGGCAGCCAGTTTTCTGCTTGCGATACGTCGGGAACGAGAACGACGCCGTTGGTATCGGCAGCGCGACCCACCAGGCCACGGCCTTTCGGAATTTTATGGCCCCGCGCCAGCATGGCCTGCCCGGCCTCGCCGGTGCCGCCCACCATCACCAAGTTTTGTTGTTCGGTGTCGAACAGGTAAATATGGGCATGATAGTAGCCAAACGCCGACTGTAACTGTTCGACGACCTCCCGCACGAGTTGCTGCCGATCGAGAATCGTCGAAAGACGGCGGCTGACTTCACTGGATATTTCCAGGGCGCGCGTGCGCTCTGCCACACGCTGTTCCAACGTGCCAATCGTTTCGGCAAGCTGCGCCGTCATCGTATTGAAGACCGTCGCCAGGCGGCCGACTTCGTCGGCCGAGTACACGTTGGCCTGGGCAGTCAGGTCTCCGGCGCTGACCTTTTCGGCCACGCCCGTCAGGTGGACGATCGGGCCAGAAAGCCACTGCGACACACCGACGGCGGCCAGCGTTACCAAAAAGGCGACGGCCACACCCAGCAGGGTAATCATGCGCGTCTGGCCGGTGATCGGGCGTAAATAGATATCCGCAGGTTGAAAGAAAACCACGGACCAGTTTTGGTGCGCCAGGCGATACACGGCCCCATAGGCCGGCTTGCCGTTGAGCGCATTCAACGGCGTGTAGAAGAATGACTCGCTCTCTGCACCCGCCAGGCCGGCGGCAAACTCCGGCAGATCGGTCGCCAACTGCTCGGCGGGGAGGTCGGGCAAGCGCCCGCCGGCCTGCAAGTCAGCAAGCTCGGCGGCGCGCAACGGAATCACCGTTTTGAACAGGTTGCTGTCCGAAAGACCGTGCGCCAGACGGATGCCATACTCGTCGAGCAGTACGGCGAAAGACTGGTGGACGGCGGCCAGATTGGATGCATCGACGATGATTTTCTGCAAAACGGCCGCCCGGTACCGCAGAAACAACACACCCCGGATCTCGCCCGAATCACCGAACACGGGAGCGCTAAAGTAGAGTCCCGGTTCCGTCGAATACGCGTCAAAGAGTACGGGCGAAACGTACGCCTGCCCGGTGCGTATCGCCTCCCGGAAGTACGGCTCACTGGCGTGTACCCGGCCAGTACCGGCCGGGTTGGTATCCAGGATACTGACACCCTCTAAATCGAGCAACGCATAAGATGAAATATTGCCGTCACGGCTGCGATAACCTTCGACGATCACGGCAACTTCCTGGGCCGCAGCACTCCCGGCGCGCTCGCCGGCAGGCAGTTCGAGCAAATCTACGATATCGGGATTCTGCGCTTCGACGCGCAGGCTGTTCAGGTTGGTTTCGATAAATGTATCGAGCAAGGCCCCCGTCTGTACGGCGCCAACCAGCAAAGCGTTATTGGAAACGTCGGCAATTTCCTGGCGGCTGACCACGTTGGTCAAGCCGGAAACCACGCTGACCGCTGCCAGGCAGACGAATAAGAAGGATAGCACCAGCTTGGTGCGCAGGGAGAAGTTGCGTAACTGCGTGGCCAGGAAGGCGATGTAGAAAAGAATGATGACGCCACCGAGGATGGCCGTCGAGGTATCCGAAAGCGCTGGGCGCCGCCAGTCGGCCGCAACGTAGAGGTCGAAAAAAAGCACGAACAGGCCGGCCAGGATGCTGGCCAGGATCGTGTAGGGTTGGTAGCGCGGCGCCAGCGCCAGGATCGAAATCACTGAAACCATCGAGACGCTCAAGAGCAAAAAGACCAGGCCCTGGCCGATCAAGATGCTCCCGATGGCAAGCACGATGAATAACAAGAACGAGATGACGCTCAACGAGCCGGCATCCGGATGCCCACGGCGGCCCAACCAGACTGCCATCAAGCCGATCAAAATGAGAAGCACGTAAAAGACCAGGTAGAGGATGCGGGTTGCGTTTGGCTCACTTAGAAAGGAGTAAATACCCCACAAAATCAACAGCCCACCGAGAACTGTAATGAACCACCCGACGCGGATTGCGTTACGCTGGCGAATTTCTGGTTTCAAGGAAAAAGGCGATTTCGTATCGTTCATTTGAGCTTCTCCGAAATCCTGCATCATCAATTCTGTGCGCCACCGGTTTGTGGGCCAGCACCCTTCGTGCGCTCATCCGAGTGCTTCAACTGCACGCCGACCTCCGTACCTAAGGCCCGCCCCAACTCCCGGGCAGCCACTTTGAGCGCGTCACGGATGGAAGTCGTGCTTTGGATTTGCTGGCCGATATTGCCGATCAACGCCTCACGGTCGGCCTGGCGTTGGGCTAACTGGTAAGCACGCGCATTCTGCAGGGCAATGGCTACCTGGCCGGCAATCGCCTGAAGCAGGTCCACATCGGTCTGGGAGAGGCCGCCGACGGCATTGTCTTGCACGTCCAGAACGCCCAGCACATTATCGCCGATCGAAATCGGCACGGCCAACTCCGCGCGCGTGTTCGGCAAAAGCGGGTTCGGCAGCCAGCCATCGACTTGCAAAACGTCCGCCACCAACACGGGCATATTGGTATCGGCAGCGCGCCCCACGAGGCCACGCCCGCGCGGCACCTTGTGCCCGCGCTCGAGCATAACCTGGCCGGCTTCACCGGTGCCGCCGGCCATCAACAGGTTCTCTTTCTTATCATCGTACAAGTAGATGTGAGCGTGATAGTAGTCGAACGAGCCTTGCACCTGTTCGACCACCACGTTGACCAGTTGGCGTTGATCGAGGAGGGTCGAAATGCGGCGGCTGACCACAGAAGCGGTTTCAAGAGCCCGCGTGCGGTCGGCCACACGCTGCTCCAGGCCCTGCAACGTGGCCTGAAGCTGTTCGGCCATGCCGTTGAAGGTTGTCGCCAGGCGGCCAACCTCGTCACCGGTGGTCACCTGCGCACGTGCATCCAGGTCGCCAGACCCAACCTTTTCGGCCACTTCTGTCAAACGCGTAATCGGCACCACCAAAACTTGCGCCACCCCGGCTGCCAGGCCAGAGGCCAGCACGATGATCAGGACCGAGGCCAGCAGCGTACCGCTGGTTTGTTCATATACCGGGCCAAGCGCTTCCAACTCGGTCTGGTGCATCACCACCAGCCAGTCTAGCTTACCGATCGCCGAATCGGCCTCCACCGTTTTCAACCCGGAAAAGGCCATCACGAGCGGCATACCTTCGTACGTTGCCTGGGTGTAAGGCTCGACCGCCAAGGCCGACAACTGCTCCCACGACGCCGGGTCGAGATCTTCATAGTGACCGCCATGCAGGTGCGCAGGCGGGTTGCCGGGGAAGATCACGTCCGCCTCACCGGTCTCGCCGACCTTCGTCGTCTCCAAAAAGGCGATCATTTCACGCAAGGAATAGGTGGAACGTAAGACGCCGATCACCTCCCCCGTCTCGCGGTTGCGCAGCGGCAGGGCGAAGAAGATCGTGTATTCGCCCACGCTCTCATCGAACTCGGGCGAACTGCTGATATAACTGCCGCCTTTTCCTTCTGCGTAAGCGGCCTGCCACCAGCTCTCATCGGACTGGTTATAGTCGGAGGTGCGGTCGGTTGCAGCAACCAACGCACCGTAGCGGTCCGTTATGAAAACCTCCGAGTGCGTGGTGAACGCTTGATTGAACTCTTTCAAATCCAATGCCGCCGGATTACGCAAACGCTCCTGAACGGTGTCATCTGTGTCAGCGGCTGCAATCCAGGCCTGGTCGAGCTTTTCGATTTGGGCAACAATTTCTGACAGCCGGGCGCCGCCATAGGAAGCATTCTGCTCCTCGGCCGCCTGCTGCAGCAACTCGTTGAAAGAAAGCGTGGACAAGACTTTGACCTGTTCCTCGAGCAGGCTGCCAAGCTGATAGCCGTGCGCCTCCGCATCGGCGGCAAGCCCGCGGCCCACGTTTTCGGTATACATGCCCGTAGCCGTGGTGACGCCGAAGAAAGTCAGGACCACCGAAGCCAAAAACGTGATCGTCACCATCATGATGATCAGCTTGGTACGCAGGGTGTAACCGCCGAACTGCCTGGCTACCAACACGCCGTAAATGGTCAGGAAGATGCCCGCGGCAAACCAAGACGGGCGTGGATCGCCGGAGCGAATACGTTCGATGGGTAGCTGCCGGTCGAAAACGTCCAGTAACACACACAGGGCGATAATCCCCAAGGCGATGGCGTTCATCACGTTGGCATGGCGAGGCGGGAAAACGGCCGAAGTGATCACGAATGTCAGCACCAAGGTGATCGCCCCGGACGCAAACCCCACGGAGGCATACGTAAAAACAGCCGTCAACACGGCCAGGTACAGCGCGATCAGGATCAAATACATCCCATAGAGCGCCTTGCCGCGGCGCGACAACCAGGCGCTCACGAAACTGGCCGCAGAGATGGCGAAGGCCAAAATGCGGACATCCGAAGGGCCAGGCGGCTCTCCCCAGGCGAGATAGACAAAAAGCGCCATGATAATCAACAGCACTATGCCCGTACCGATCGAAATGTTGAAGGCACGCCGTGTTTGAACCGCATTCAAGCTTGTCTGTGACTCTTTAGGGGTTTGCATCGGGTTTCCTCGTACCTTATCTTGCAGCGCAGCAACTCATGTACGTTGCCGCACAAAAACTTAATCAACGGATGCGACGCATTTCCATAAGGGGAGATAACGCCTGTTCCTCGCCGGCCAAATGCGTGCAGCTTACTTTTCAGACAGCTTCTTATGCCAACGCCAGCGGCAAGCTAAAGTGAAAACAGCTGCCCTGGCCCAGGGTACTTTCGACGTACATCTGGCCCCGGTGCTGCTCGACAATTGCTTTGACAATTGCCAGGCCCAGGCCATTGCCTTCGATATCTTGCGTGGCTTCGCTGTGCACCCGGTAGAACTTTTCGAATAAGTGATTGAGATCATCTTCCGATATGCCAATGCCCGTGTCGTTGAAGTAAGCATTGGCCTTACCATCCTTCAAATCGCTGTATACCGTGACCTTACCGCCGTTGGGCGTGTACTTGAGCGCGTTGCCGAGCAAATTGCGCGCCGCCTGCATCAGGCGCATGCGGTCACCCAACACCTGCAGGGGTTGCTCGCTGAGATTTACGACCAATTGGTGCTGGCGCAGTTCAGCCTGGGGTGCGAACTCCTCGGTTGCGTTTTGCAATATCTCGTTCAAGTCGAAGGTTTCCAACTTGAGTTCCGTCCCCATGTCCATCCGGGCCACTTCGAGCAAGTTGAGAACCAGGTCCTGCATTTGCACCGACGAATTGCGGATGCGGCTGACAAAGTCGAGTTGCATGGGAGTCAACGGCCCGGCCTTGACCAGCAAATCGCTGTAACCCAACACGGCAAAGATCGGGTTTTTCAAGTCGTGCGTCGCCGTGGCCAGGAACTCGTTTTTAATCTGATCGATCTTCTTGAAGTGGCTGACATCGTGCAAAATTGCCACCTGGCCGCCATCTTCGATCGGCGTGATCTGCACCGAAAAGTTACGCTTGTCGGGCCATGGTATCTCGCGAGAAGTAACTTCACGCTCGTGGCGGGCAGCGTCCAGCATATCGATTAAACCGTCATAGCCGCGCCCGGCAGGCAGCGGCTGGCCCACACGCACCGAAACATCCGTGAACAGGCGATCGGCGGCAGGATTGGCCAGGCGGACGTTGCCTTCATCATCCAAAACGAGCAGTGCATCTGCCGCACTGCGTAACACGGCAGCTAGGCGACGTTGTTCCTGCTCGACGGATTCGAAGAGCTGGATGCGTTCGAAAGCCGATGTGATTTGGGCCGCCATGGTCTCGAGCACGACGCGGTCGCTCTCCTGGAAGGCGCCGGCCTTCTGGCTGTGCATGGAGAGCACCCCGCGTGTTCTTCCATTCCAGAAGAGCGGCACGGCAATCGAAGATTGCAGCGGCGGCTGCCCTCCCTCGGCGCGCTCGCCATTGCGCTCCTCGATGGCGCCGGAAATTTGCGCCGGTTGGCCGGTAGCGGCAGCCTGCTGCGGAGCGATTTCCAAAATGCTCTGGCGGGGGGCGTGCTCCGTTCCCGCCAGGGTCCGCAATGCGAGCTTACCGTTTTCTACCAACCACAGCGCAACCGCCGGGTAGCCGAAGACGTCTCGCATCATGAAAGGCAGCCGCTCGACCAGTTCGGAGGAACGCGTGAAGCGGTTGATGTCTCGGATGAGCTGGTTGAGAGCCACCAGTTCGTTGACCCGTTTGCGCTCGGATGCATACAGCTGTGCGTTCTCGACGGCCAAAGCCGCCTGGCTTGCGATGGCCTGCACCAGGGTCAGGTGCTCGGCCTTGAAGTAACCCACCGTCTGGTGCACCAGCACCATGACACCCAAAACTTCACGGCGACCCAACATCGGCACGACAATTGCCGACTGCTCGCCTGTGGTTTCATCATGCGGCCATTCCTGGTAGGCCGCTGTGCTTTCGATGATCTGTCCCTGCCGGCTGGAAATCACGTGAGAGACAATCCCTTCGGAAACGAAACGTGAACGCGCTTCTTCAACAGTCCACGGGGATGGCACTTGCACCTGGTGAATCTGAAAAGTCAGTTGCCCGTTGGGCTGGAAAACAAAAAGGTAGCCGTTATGCGCATCCAGTGCGCCAACGGTGCGCGCCAGAATGCTCTTTGTCAGGCCATCGACATCGAGGCGTTCTCCCAGATCGAGGCTGATTTCGGGCAGCACGCTCAGGTTCTTGCTGCGCTGGCGCAAGGCATCTTCGGCGCGTTTGACGCGCAATTTGGTACGAATACGCGCCGAAAGCTCACGCCAGTCGAAAGGCTTGGTGATGTAGTCATCGGCGCCAAGCGTCAGGCCCTCGCGCACGTCTTTGATGCCGATACGCGCGGCGGTGATGACGATTACGGGCAGGTGAGCGACTTCAGGGTTGGCGCGCATCTCGGTAAGGACCTCGAAACCGTCCTTTCGGGGCATGTTGACATCCAGCAAAACCAGATCCGGTTTTTCAGATTCCACTTTTGCCAGCGTTTCCACGCCATCGGCTGCCGTGATAAAGCTATAGCCCTCGCTTTGCAAACGCACGGCCAACAAGCGGATATTGTCGGGGTTATCGTCAGCGATGAGAATCTTCGGCGGAGCTTCGGGGGCCGCCGTTTCCTCGCTGGCCTGGGGCGGGTAGATTTGCTTCAGTACTTTATCGACGATGTCGCGAATCTTCTCCGGATCTACCGGTTTCACCAGGTAGTCCTGCACCTTCAACTGCCGCGTGGTCATCACCAGGCCGGGGATGTCGTACGCCGTCATCAAGATCACGTGCCCGGCTTCACGGTCTTCTCGCTTGAGCTTTTCAATCAACTCAAGGCCGCTCATGCCGGGCATGATGAAGTCGGTGATCAAGACGTCGAGGTTGCGGTCGCCGATCAATTGCAGCGCTTCTTCGCCACTGTTGGCGGTGAGCACATCGGCTGGCGTTTCCAGTTTCTTGAGCACGCGCGCCAGCATGGAGGCCGTGTTGGGATGATCGTCCACGATCAAGACGCGCGCGGTCTTTGGGGATTGTGTGCTATTCTCATCCATGCTTTCTATTATGGGTGAGGATCGGTTTTATAAAGTTTGTCTTCGTAAGAAAAAGTTGGCAAAAGTTGGCAAAAGGGTAGCTGCGTCACGTATCCAATACCAGGCGGTAACCCACCCCACGCACATTGAGCAGGTGATAGGATTGAGAAGGTGAATCCTCCAGGGCCTGCCGCAAAGCATGAATGTGCCACTTGGCCAATTCACGCGCTTCAACGAGATGGGTTTGATAACCCTGCGCCTCCATCACCAGCGCCTGGTAACTGACGACGTCTGGAGCGTGGCGGGCCAAAACGAGCAGATAGTCGAACGCCGCCGGCGACAAAGGCAGCACCCGCTCTCGCAGCGTGGCGCGCCGGGCCTGCAAATCCAGGATCAAAGCCCCCCGCTTGAGGAAACGATCTTCCGGCGCCGGTGTGATCTCTTGTGCGTTTGCATCGCTGCTGTGGCGCATTTCCAATGAACGCAGCTCCTGCTGCAGCGTGGCGATCTGCTTGCGAATCTCTTGCATGCGCCGTTCGACTGCCAGCTCATCCAAAATGATGCGCGTGCGGGCAACTAAGACTTCCGGATCGACCGGTTTGAGCAAGTAATCGGTTGCCCCAAGGCGCAAGGCTTCCAACGCAGTCTGCAACGAGCCGTAGGCGGTGAGCAAGACCACGGGCAGGCGAGCATCGTCCTGGCGGATCCCCCGCAGGATTTGCAGCCCATCCATTCCAGGCAAACGGATATCCAGGTATACCAGATCGAAACTATTTTCCCGCAGCAAGCGAAGCGCTTCGTGCCCATCCCCGGCCATGGCGACATCGTAACCCGCCCTATGTAACACACGCGCCAGCGTACGGCGCAGCATCTCTTCGTCGTCGATCACCAGAATACGGCCACTCATCAGGCTTTCGCTACCCATCATACAGTAATTATACTGAGGACGCGCAAACACGCTTGCGACCCGGCTACCGCTCCATCGGCAGCCAGACGGTAAAGGTGCTGCCCTTACCGACCTTGCTTTCTACGTCGAACTGGCCGTGATGTCGTTGGACGATGTCGTATGAAATGGCGAGCCCCAGGCCGGTGCCCATCTCCTTCGTGGTCACAAACGGATCGAAAATATGGGGCAAGATGCTTTCGGGTATCCCATCCCCGCTGTCGGTCACCGAAAAACATACCCGGCTCTTCTTGGCTTCGAAGCGTGTGCGTACGATTAGAGTGCCGCCGCTGCGCATGGCTTCTACAGCATTCAGGCACATATTGAGAATCACCTGCTTGATCTGATCGCGAATCAGCGGCACCATGGGCAGGGCCGTATCGGCCTGAAAATTAAACTCGATGTGGTTGCGCTCCAGATGGGCGTTGATCAGCTTACGCACGTCTTGAATGATGACGTTCAACGATTCGAGGTGGAATTCTTCGCGGGAGGCGGGCCGGTAAGTATCACGCAAACGGGCGATGATTTCGGCCATGCGGGTGGTTTCATCGAGGGCGATGTGCAAATCGTCACGCGCCTGCTCATCCAGGCCTTCCGACGTCTTGACCAGGTAAAGGGCGTTCTGAATCGCCTGGAGGGGGTTGTTGAGTTCGTGCACCACCGTCGCCACGATACGCCCCAACGCTGCCAGCTTTTCCGATTGCACCAACTGCGCCCGCGCCGACTGCTCGTGGTGCAAGGCCGCCTGTAAATCGGCGTTGATGGCGAGCTTCTCGATCACCATGCCCAACTGGTTGGCCACCGTAACCATCAGGCGCAGGTCGTCATCTTGAAAGGTTTTTGGGGGCCGGTATTGCAGGTCGAGCACGCCCAGCACACGGTTGCCGCTGCGAATCGGCACGGCCAGTTCGGCGGTGGTATTGGGTAGCAGCGGGTTGTGGAAGCGGAACGGTACCACGTTGGCATCATTGGTGACGAAAGGCTGGCCGGTTTCGAAAACGTGCCCGACAATGCCCTGGCCGGCCGGAATGCGGTAGCGCTGTGCCAACAACTGTGCACCGATTTCGCCGGACCCATACCCCAGGATGGCATCGCCACTGTTTTTATCCCGCAAAAAGGCATGCACGTGAGAATAGCCAAAATATTCGTGCAGCGGTTGAACAACCTGTTTCAATGCGTTCTCGACGTCGAAACACTCCAGCAAACCCTGCACAATCCGGTAGAGTGCGTTGACTTCGTCCAGGCGCGCACGCGTGGTTTGCAACATCTGGGCCTTGTCCAAAGTCAGGGCCGCACTGACCCCCAGCATGGTCAACAAACGCTCGTCGCGTTCGGTAAAAGCATCGACGCTACTGCTGTGAACGCTCAAAACGCCCAATTTACGGTCCGCCGTAATTACCGGCGCAACCATCAACGAGTAAATGCGCTGGTCGGTATCAGGGCCGGGCACAAAACGCCGGTCTTCATAGACGTTTCCCACGCGAATTGTGAGCCCTTCTTGCAAGGCCAGGCCAGCCAGCCCCTGCCCGGGGTTGAATGTAAGCGGACGCACAATCGAGCGCCGATCACGGCCGGCAACGGTTACGGCATCGAGCAAAGCGTTTTTCTCATCCAGGACATGGATCACCGAACGCTCGGCACGCTTAATCAGCATGACCGCAGCGTCTACAATTTGTTGTAGAATGGTAGAAAGCTCCGTCGTGCCTGCCAGCCGTTGGCTGATTTCGAGGAGAACCTGGCTTTCATGCAATTGCTCTTGGATCGCTTGAATATCCGGGGGTATGGCGGGCATAAGGTTCCTGTTTCTTCGCTTACCTAATTACTATAACCTCGACCAGGCAACTCGGTCAAGTTGCAAAGGCATAAATTCCCAAACTCATGGACTTCGCCCGACGGATTCTGTTCTCTCGTACCGGTTTGCAGCTGGCTTTGCTCCTGCTGGCTATTGGCTGCATCGCATACGGGCTTGCCGAATCGCCCAGAATTCACAGTGCAATCGAAGCGCCTGCCTTGTTTGTCTCCGCAGCCGCGGGCACGTTCCTGGGATGGCGGCTTGCGGCTTCCCGGCTCCCAGGCTGGGCGGCGTTACCCATCGGCACACTGGCCGGCATGGTGTGGACGATATGCCAGGGCGGAAAACTGGCCCCACACCTGTTGAACTGGATCGGGAAGGCACCGGCGCTTCTGCCCCAGGTCTTGCGCTGGCACGAAACGCCGCCAGACTGGCAACCCATCTCGCTGGCCGGACAGTTACTCTTTGAGGAAAGCGGGCGCGTTGGGCAGCGCCTGTTCCAGTGGGGAACGGGATTCGTGCAGCGTGCGCCGGTCAACGATCCACTCGCGCTGGCCGTTTTCTGGCTCTTTGTGCTCTGGCTGCTTGCCGCTTGGGCCGGTTGGGCTATACGCCGCCGCCGCAATCCCTTGCTGGCCACCGTCCCCGGCATTGGACTGCTGGCCGCTACGCTCAATTACCAGGGCCTGGATCACCATACACTGGTTGCGGCAGTCGGTATCGCCATGCTTTTGATGGCGCTGGCACGCTACCACCAGCATGAGGAACGCTGGGAGCAGCATCGTGTCGACTATGCTGAAGACATCCGCATAGACCTGGCGGTGGCTGCCGGCGCGCTGGTGTGCGCGCTGCTGGCAGTTGGCCTGTTCGTACCGGTGCTTTCCATTCGGACGGTGACGGAGTTTATCCACCGGTGGGCCTACCCGGCCAACCCTCCCGTCGAAGAAGCCCTCGGTCTGCAAGCCAGGCCGCAGCCAACGGCGCAAGGCTCCGTGCGTCCGGCCGGCCTGCAACGCACCCACCAACTGGGCGGCGGGCCGACGTTAACGCAAAACATCGTGCTACAAATCGAAGTGATCGAACCGGCCTATGCACCGCTTCCCTACGAGAGTCTCGCGGAATCAGCCGACGCACCGCGCTATTACTGGCGCATCATCACGTACGATCACTATAATGGCTCCGGTTGGCAATCCAGCGCAACCAATGACGCCAGTTATGTGCCCGACCAGCCCATTTTCGATACCTTGCCGGCGTACCATAAAGTCGTACGCCAAAAGGTAAACGCCGTACAGCCACTTGGCGGCGCGCTCGTTGTAACGGGCTTCTTACAGAGCGCCGATCAACCTTACCGGGTATCCTGGCGGGCCGCGCCGGGCGATTTTTACACAGCCGACGCCCTGGGGGTACTGGTTGCCGACGGCCCTTACGAAGCGATTTCACTTCTGCCCAATGTGGGCGCCGTCCAGTTACGTGCTGCACCGCAAGACTATCCCAATCGCATCCTGCAAAATTACCTGCAACTGCCCGACGAGCTGCCTTTCCGAGTGCGCGAACTGGCAGTGTCGATCACGGCGAACGCCGATACCGCTTACGACACAGCCATGGCTATCGAGAGCTTTTTAAGGAAAATTCCCTACTCGCTCGAGGTTTCCGCACCACCGCACGGCCGCGACGTGGTCGATTATTTCCTTTTCGATCTGCAAACCGGCTTTTGCGATTACTACGCCACCAGCATGGTCGTGCTGGCGCGCGCCGCCGGGCTACCGGCTCGCATGGTCATCGGCTACGCCCCCGGCAGCTACGACCCCTACCGGCGGCAGTACGTCGTTCTCGAAGACGACTACCATGCCTGGGTAGAAGTATTCTTTAACGGAATCGGTTGGGTTGCATTTGAACCGACGGCCATCCAGCCCACTATCCCGCGAGACGAAGACGTACAAGCGGCGCTGCCAGACAGCGCACTGCCCACTCCCCCGCAGCAAGCTGCGGAAAAGTTGGCAACTCGCCTGAAGGCATATGCGACACTGGCGCTGGTCAGCCTCTTGTGCCTGTGCGCGCTGAGCGTACAAGGGGTGTTCCTGGCACGCATCCTCGAAACCTGGTGGTGGTCACGTAAACCGCCCCACGAAGCGATTTTCGCCGTATACCGGCGTATGCGCCGCAGCGGGCAGCACCTGGCAGGCCCGGGTTTGGAAGGCGCCACCCCCAGCGAATTCGCCGTTCGTTTACAGGCTTCGCTTTGGGCCGTAGGGATGCATCTGCCGGGGCGTACGCGAGTCGAAAAGTATCTGGCACAAGCCAACGATGCGGTTGCGCAGCTAACGCGGCTCTACATTCATGCCGCATACAGCGAGCATCCGGTCGCAAGCGACGAGGGCACCAGGGCGTTAGGCCTCTGGCGTACATTGCGTGGGCGATTATGGCTGGCGGAGAGCCTGCGAGGAAAAAAATCCAATGGTAAAACTACGGCGGAGGCTACATCACCTCAACATTTTACAGGGTGACTGGGATGACAGTGGAACCGCGCGCAGCCTGCATCATATCCTGAGCATCTTCATCGTCACCGTTATTCCCGTCAGTCTGTTCCACCTTGCGACAAAGCGTGTGTCGGCTGCGCTCATTCTTGGCGCCAGCATCGTCCCTGTAGCTCTTTGCTTCGGATTGATACGCCGGGGGCGTATGCAACTCGCCGGATACATCTCCTTGCTGTCCATGCTGGTTACGGCAACGACGCTCGTCATATGCGGCAACGGATTACAGGATATCGCCATATTGGTGTATCCGGTGCTGATTTTGGCCGCCAGTATGCTTCTCGAACGCCGCAGCTACTTGTCGATCGTCACCATGGCACTCGTCGCCCTGGCCGGTGTTACCGTAGGACAATTGAACGGATCGATCGCCAACTTCGGCAGATCCTCCAGCGCTTTAGCCAGCGACCTGGCCATGGCGACCATCATCCTGGGCATCACAGCCATCGTATCGTTTGTGCTGGCCGAAAACATCCGCCAGACGGTGCAGCAAGAACAGAGAAAGCAAGAGGCGCTGGACCAGACCAACCAAAAACTGCAAGGGGAAATCGTCGAACATCAGCGCGCCGACCTGATCGAAAAAGCTATTTACCGAATTTCCGAAGCCGCACACACCTCGCAAAATCTCACCGAACTCTATATCTCCATCCATAAGATCATCCGTGAATTGATGCACGCCCGCAACTTTTACATTTCGCTCTACGATGAAGCGGAAAACCTGATCACCACGCCCTACCTGGCCGACGACTACCGCAAGAGTTGGCCGCCGTACGAACCCGGCAGGGGCCTGGCCGCATACGTGCTGCGCACCGGCAAGCCGCTTTTGATCGCCCCCAGTGAGTTTTCGGAATTGGAACGCAGTGGGCACGTGGAAATCATCCTGAAACGCATGATCGATTGGTTGGGCGTTCCGCTCAAAACGAGCCGCGGCACGATCGGCGTGATGGTCGTGCAAACCTACATCGAAGAAGAGCGCCTTTCCGAAGCAGACAAAGACGTGCTGATATTCGTCTCCACCCAGGTAGCAAACGCCATCGAACGCAAGCGGACCGAAGTAGAACGGAAAGCGTTGATTGCCGAACTGGAAGCCAAAAACGCCGAACTGGAACGCTTTACGTACACCGTTTCCCACGACCTCAAAAGCCCCCTGATTACGATCCGTGGCTTTGCCGATTTTGTCCAACGTGACTTGCAAACCGACAATATCGACCGCGCCCGGCAAGACGTGGAACGGATCATCCTTTCTGCCGTAAAAATGCAGAAGTTGCTCAACGATTTGCTCGAACTCTCCCGCATCGGCCGGCTTGTCAACGAACCGGTGAAAATTCCCTTCGGCACGATCGTCAGCGAAGCGCTGTCCCTGCTGGCAGGGCCGATCAGCGCCCATGGGACACAGGTCAAGGTCATCGAGGAGATGCCCACCATTCAAGGCGATCGGGCACGCCTGGTCGAGGTGGTGCAAAACCTGGTAGAAAACGCGCTCAAGTTTATGGGCGAACAAAGCAACCCGACCATCGAAATCGGCTTCCAGGAAAGTACGGTGAAAGGCATGCCGGTATTTTTCGTGCGCGACAACGGCATCGGCATCGAACCGCAGTTCCATCAAAAGGTTTTTGGCCTGTTCGAGAAACTCGACGCACGCGGCGAGGGCACCGGCATCGGCCTGGCCCTCGTCAAGCGCATTATCGAAGTTCACGGAGGGACGATCTGGATCTCGTCGATCGGTAACGGCTGCGGGACGACGTTCTACTTTACCCTGCCAGCGGCTCAAAACGAGCCGTGAAGTGCCGCAGCAGTTTGGGCGCGTAGCTGAAGCGGTAGCCGCGAATGCGCTCCCGCACTTCGGCAATCTGGATCAACGTCTCGACGACATAATCCAGGTGACTCTGCGTATACACGCGGCGGGGAATCGCCAGACGCACCAGCTCCAGCGCCGGGTAAACCATCACCCCCGTCTCGGGGCTGGGGTGGGCGAACATCACCGAACCGATTTCCACCGCCCGGATGCCACCCTGCCGGTATAGTTCCACAGCCAACGCCTGTCCCGGGAATGCCGCCTGCGCAATGTGTGGCAGCAGGCGGCGCGCATCCACGTAAACGGCGTGCCCACCCGGCGGCTCGACGATAGGGATACCGGCCGCCAGGAGACGATCGGCCAGGTAAGCCGTCTGGCCCAGGCGATAGTGCAGATAAGCCTCGTCGACGCCTTCCCACAGGCCGCAAGCCATAGCATCCAGATCGCGGCCAGCAAGGCCGCCGTACGTGGGAAATCCCTCCCGCAGGATCAATTCGTTACAAACCTGCTGGTGTAAACGCTCATCGTTCAACATCAACAGCCCACCGATATTGACAATGGCGTCTTTCTTGGCGCTCATCGTGGCGCCATCGGCCAGCGAAAACATCTCGCCGGCAATTTCCAAAACACTCTTGTTTTCGCAGCCAGGCTCACGCTGCTTGATAAAGTAAGCATTCTCGGCAAAGCGGCAGGCGTCAATAATGAAGGGAATTTCGGCCTCGCCATACACAGCCGCCACCTGGCGCAAGTTTTCCAGCGAGACCGGTTGGCCGCCGCCGGCGTTGTTCGTCACCGTGATCATGCCAAAGGGGATACGCTCACGCCCCACCTCACGGATAAACGCACGCAGTTTCTCGATATCCATATTTCCCTTGAACGGATGGTACAACGTGGGGTCGTCGGCCGCATCGATCACCAGGTTGGCCGGCCGCCCGCCGCGTGCCCGGATATTGGCGTAGGTCGTATCGAAATGCATGTTCGAGGGCACGAACTGGCCTTCCTTTACCAGGAGGGCGCTGAGGATGTTCTCGGCAGCGCGCCCCTGGTGGGTAGGCACGAAAAAGCGAAAGCCGAAGATGGCCTTCACCGCATCGGCCAGGCGATAGTAAGAGCGCGCCCCGGCGTAGCTTTCATCGCCCTGCATCAGCGCCGCCCATTGGCTGTCGCTCATCGCCCCGGTGCCCGAATCGGTCAGCAAATCGATGAAGACATCTTCTGCGCGCAGGGCAAAGACATTGTAACCAGCCTCCTGGAGAGCTGACTGGCGCGCTTCCGGCGGGATCAATTGAATCGACTCGACCATTTTGATGCGAAAAGGCTCGGGAAGATACGTTGCCATAGGGATTCTCCTTATCTCTATCGTATGACCATCAAGATTCATTTCGTCCGCCCAAACACTGCACCCTGGCGTTTTCACCGCCTTGGTTGCGGAATCGGCTACGCATGATGAGTGTAGCGCACTTTCATATCTTGCGTGTGAAATTTGTGCTCTTCGTGCATCGCAAGATGGCTGTATAATTACGCAGTTCGCACTTTTCGTCCGCTTACCGATTTCCCAAACTCCCATGTCCACGCTTGGAAAGTCAATCCCCCGAATCGACGCCTACGGCAAAGTCACCGGCGCAACCAGGTACCCGGGTGACATCGACCTGCCGGATCAGGCATACATGAAAATCCTGTTCGCCGGACGGCCGCACGCCATCGTCAAAGCGATCGAAACGTCGGCGGCCGAAGCGCTGCCGGGCGTGCTCGCCGTCTTCACCGCCAAAGATGTGCCCGTCAATGAATACGGCCTGGGCTATTTCGATCAACCCGTGTTGTGCGGGCCGGGATCGAGCAAGCCTTACACCGATCGCGTGCGTTTCGAAGGCGATCAGGTAGCGCTGGTGGTCGCGGAAGATGAAGCAATTGCTGCACGCGGGTGCGATCTGATCCGTGTGGATTACGAAGACCTGCCCATCGTCAGCGACGTCGAGCTTGCCATGCAGCCCGAGGCGCCGCGAGTCCATCCGGAGCGTGATTCGAACGTGCTGCGTCACTACCGCATCCGCAAGGGCGACGTACAAGCTGCTTTCGCCCAGTGCGAGGCGATCGTCGAGGGCGAGTACCGCACTCCTTACCAGGAGCACGCCTATCTGCAACCCGAAGCCGGGCTGGGCTATATCGACGAAGCAGGCCGCGTGACCGTGATCGTGGCGGGACAGTGGACGCACGAAGATCAGGAACAGATCGCCCACGCCTTAGACCTGCCGCGCGAACGGGTGCGCGTGATCTACCCGGCGATCGGCGGAGCGTTCGGGGGACGCGAAGACATGTCGATCCAGATCGTACTGGCTCTCGCCGCCTGGCGTTTGCACCAACGCGGCCTGCCGCGCCCGGTCAAAATCATCTGGAATCGCCAGGAATCGATCCTCGGCCATCACAAGCGCCACCCCTACATCATCCGTACCCGGTGGGGCGCCGACAAAACCGGCAAGCTGCTGGCCGCCGAAGCCGATCTAATCGCCGACGCCGGCGCTTACGCCTACACATCCACCAAAGTACTCGGCAATGCCACCCTGATGTGCACCGGGCCTTACGAAATCCCGAACGTACGCGTGGACAGCTACACTGTCTACACGAACAACATTGTCACCGGGGCCTTTCGCGGCTTCGGTGGCCCGCAAGGGGCCTTCGCCGCCGAAACGCAGATGAACCGCCTGGCCGAAGCCCTCGGACTTGACCCGCTGGAAATTCGCCTGAAAAACGTGCTGCGAGAAGGCGCCCTGCTCTCGGTGGGCACGCCGCTGCCCAAAGGCGTCAGCATCGGCAAGGTCATCGAACGCCTGCGGGAAGAAAGCGGCAAGCGCCAAGAAACCCCGCCACCTACGGGAAGCTTCATCGACCCGCAAGCCTGCAAACGCGGCACCGGATTCGCCGCCGCCTTCAAAAACGTCGGCTTTTCTTTTGGCGCACCCGAGCAAAGCACGGCCAGCGTTGCCCTATACGGAAGTGGCCAGATCGAACGTGCGGTGGTCTACCACGCCGGCGCCGACTGCGGCCAGGGCGCCCATACGGTCATGGCCCAAATGGCCGCCGAGGCGTTGGGCCTGCCTCTGGAAAAGATCGAAATGATCGTTTCCGATACGGCCGTCACCGGCGATTCCGGCAGCGCTTCGGCCTCGCGCCTGACCTTCATGGCCGGCAACAGCATCCAGGGCGCCTGTACACTGGCCCTGGAAAAGTGGGATGCTGAGGAACGTCCCGCCGTCGCCACCTACCAATACCGCCCACCCCGCACGACACCCTTCGACCCCGAAACCGGACGCGCCGAACCGAACTTCGCCTACGGTTACGTGGCCGAGGCCGTGCACCTGGAAGTGGACACGCAAACCGGCCACATTCGCCTGCTCGATGTGATCTGCGCCAATGACGTTGGCCGGGCCGTGAATCCGCAGCAGGTACAGGGACAAATCGAGGGCGCGATCGTTCAAGCCGCCGGCTATGCCATCCTGGAAAATTTCATCACCCAAAACGGGCACGTTCGCACCGATCAACTTTCCACCTATCTTATCCCTACCGTTCTGGATATTCCCGAACGAGTACAGTCGGTCATTCTCGAATACGCCGATCCGCTCGGCCCTTGGGGTGCACGCGGCATGGGTGAAATGCCTTATCTGCCCCTGGTGCCGGCGATCGTCGCCGCCTTGCACGATGCCACGGGCGTCTGGTTTACCACGTTCCCATTGACGCCGGAGCGGATCCTGAAAGCGTTAAGCGTATCGAAATATTATCCTTGCACTACCTGATCCAAACCAGGAGCTATTCATGAAAAACGCATCCATCGCGAAAGCCGTCATCACCTTGCTGTCCGTCATCCTGTTCTCTCAACTGTTCGCCTGCGGTGGACCGGTAACGACGTCCGTCATCGAAACGGTCGTCGCCGAGACCGTGGCTGCCATCACGCCTGCGCAGGGAGAAGTCACCAAAATTGTCGAGGTCACGAAGGTCAAAGAAATCACCAAGATCGTTCCTATCGAGGTTACCACGACCCCCAAGCCGACCGAACGGGCAAGCGCAACACCCACGCCCAGCGCCTCCCCCACCGGAACCCCAACCCCAACACGCGCCCTGCTGCCCAACGAACCAACCATCGCATCGACGGTCGAACCAAGCGGCGTGATTCACGAAACCCTCAACCAGTTCATCGCCCTGTACAAGGCCATGACCGACCTGCAAAAGGCCGAGTACGTCGCTTCGTTGCCAGGAAAGAGCGTCAGCTGGACGGCCCAGGTCGATAACGTCACCGGTGACGGTACCGTCATTTTGAAAGCTCCCTTCGCCGGCGGCACCGTGATCTTGTTGAACATCCCCGCCGAAACGGCCATTGAACTGGACCGCAAAATGCTGGTAGACTTTTCAGGCATGATCATAAGCTTTTCAGGCAATATCAGCCCTGAAGTCACGCTGGACGAAGTAACCATTCGCCGCTACTATCACCTGCCCACCGCCACCCCCACCCCCTAAGAAGCTGTTCGAAAAGTAAGGTGCGACGCACTTTGTCGACGAGAAACAGGCGCCATCTATTTTTATGGAAGTGCGTCGCACCTGCCGGCAACACTTTTCAGACAGTTTCTGAGAAAGGACAGTTGTCCAGCGTTCTCCGTGGCCTGCCGCAGGCTACAGGGTGTTTTAAGGGGACAAACAACAGAAAGATTGGGCCTTCCGGTTTTGCGTGAAAGGCTTTCCCATCGAAGCCGGAAGAGCTAAAACTTTTTTGCCTTATGCCAGAAAATAATTTTTTTCCACTTTTGCTGGTGGTGCTGCTCTCTTTTGCTGTACCCATCTTCGTAAGCCGCTTCAAGAAGCTGCGCTTGCCGGTCGTCGTCGGTGAGATTTTGGCCGGCATTTTGGTCGGACGGAGCGGTTTCAACCTCGTGCCGCATGACGATCACATCCTGGAGCTGCTGGCCGAGTTTGGCTTTGTTTTTCTGATGTTCCTTTCGGGTATGGAGATCGATTTCTCGAACTTAGCACCCTCCGGGACGAAGAAAAACGGCACGCGCAAAGGGTTGGCGCAACCCTTGCCGTTAGGCGTGCTCAGTTTCTTGAGCACGCTTGTGCTGGCGACGCTCTTCAGCTTTGGCTTCTCCATGGCCGGTTTGGTTAACAACCCAGGGATGATGGCCCTGATCCTTTCGACAACTTCACTGGGTGTGGTGCTGCCCGTGCTGAAAGAACGCGGCCTGAGCCACGGCCAGTACGGCCAAAGCCTGCTGATCTCGGCCCTGATCGCCGATTTCGCTACCATGCTACTGATCACCGTGCTGGTGGCGGTGCTTTCCGTCGGGTTGACACCCGACGTGCTGCTGGTCGGTATCCTGTTCGTGGTTTTCTTTTTCCTTTACCGCGTCATGTCGCTGTTCTCCAGACGGGTGCCGGGCATGGGCCGCATCATCGAAGAACTCAGCCACGCCACTTCACAGATCAAGGTGCGTGCTGCCTTCAGCGCCATGCTGCTTTTTGTCGTTCTCTCGCAGGCCGTCGGCACAGAGATCATCCTGGGCAGTTTCCTGGCCGGCGCAATGATTGCGCTGCTGCGCACGAATGAAGAGGTCGAGCTGACGCACCGCCTGGAAGCCATCGGCTTCGGTTTCTTTATCCCAATCTTTTTCATCATGGTAGGGGTCAGTTTCAACTTAGAAGCCCTCTTCGCTTCACCGCAAAGCCTGCTGCTGGTCCCGCTGCTGCTTTTGGCGGCACTCATCGTCAAGATTGTCCCGGCGCTTCTTTACCGCCTGGCCTTTTCCTGGCGTGAGACATTTGCTGCGGGGGCGCTGCTTTCGGCGCGCCTGTCGTTGATCATTGCCGCTTCGGCCATCGGGCTGCGCCTGGGTGTTATCACCGAATCGGTCAACGCAGCCATCATTCTGGTGGCCCTGCTGACCGTCTCGCTGGCCCCGCTGGCGTTTTTGCGTCTGCTGCCGGGAGAAACGAAAAACGAAAAGCAGTGGGTCATGGTGGCCGGCGCCGGTGAACTGGGCCTGGAAGTGGCGCGTAACTTGAAGGCACACCGTGAGCACGTCGTCGTGCTGGATGATAACGATGAACGCCTGACACGCGCCCGCCAGTTAGGCCTGGAAACCGTCAACGGGATCGACCATCTGCCGCCGGCCCTGGAAGCGAAACTGAATATTTACCTCGAAAAAACCGCCACGTTGGTCAGCACTTTCAACGACACAGAGAAGAACTACGCCATCTGCCAGTTGGCGCGCGGCCGCTTTGGCATCGACAATGTCATCACACAGGTCTCGACACCGAAAGACCTGTCCCGTTTCAAAGTGCTCGGCGTCACGACGATGAACCCGGCCCTCGATCGAGCGAACTTGCTGGTGCTGCTGGCGCGTAACCCGGCGCTTTATAGCCTGCTCACACGCGCCGACGACAACAAAGAAGTGCTGGAAGTCGAGGTGCGCGATATGCCTTGCATCGGCAAGACCTTGCGCCAGTTGAATCTGCCCGGCGACGCACTGATCCTGGCGCTACGCCGCAGCGGCGAGCTGTTGGTGCCCCACGGTAACACGGCCCTTGAGTATGGCGACGTTTTAACCCTGGTCGGTTCATCGGAGTGCATCCAGGCTGCCCATGATTTGTTCAACCAGACAAGAGTGTAAGGTCGCCGAGTTGTTTTCCCAACTCCGTAAAAATTATGGTAAACTCGTTACGATAACATGTTGGAATTCGCGATTCCATTGATTGAAACAACACACCAATCCATATTTTCAAGCTTCTCTATACACTTCTAACTCTCTACGGGCAAACCTATGGCCAAGTCACGCACAGAAATGATGGTAGAACGGTTGCGCGCCATGCAGGCCGCATCCCCAGATATTGAAGCATCAGCCGTTGTATCGGTAGATGGCTTGATCATGGCCTCGGCGCTACCTGCCGAGGTTGAAGAGGACCGGGTGTCTGCCATGTCGGCGGCCATGCTCAGCCTGGGCGAACGCATTTCCATGGAGTTGGGGCGCGGAACGCTGGAACAGGTTTACATCCGGGGTAAAAATGGTTTTGTGATTTTAACCGCCGTTGGACAGGAGGCCGTGCTGACCGTGCTCGCACGGGAGCAGGCCAAGGTGGGCCTGGTATTCCTTGAAATGCGCCGGGCATCGGAAGACCTGGCAAAGGTGGTGGGATGAAAATTCCACCACATCCAAACATCTAAGTAACAAACCACCGTGGGGAGGCCGCCCTGTCAGCCTCCCCACTTCCTTTGTATAAGCTCAGGACATCTTTACCCAAAAACCTGGAGGTAGGTTTGGACACAAAGTATATTTTCTTCACCGGCGGTGTAGTCAGCTCTGTGGGCAAAGGCGTCACCGCCGCGGCAATCGGACGCCTGTTCAAAGCGCGCGGCATTCAGGTTGCCATCCAAAAGCTGGACCCTTACCTGAATGTGGACCCCGGCACGATGAGCCCCTACCAGCACGGCGAAGTGTATGTGCTCGACGACGGTGCAGAGACCGACCTGGACCTCGGCCACTACGAACGTTTCATCGACAACAGCCTCAACCGGGTGTGCAATATCACCACCGGCCAGGTATACAATGAAGTGATCGCCAAGGAGCGCCGCGGTGACTATCTCGGCGGGACGATCCAGGTCATCCCACACATCACCAACGAAATCAAGCGCCGCATCGGCCTGGTGGCTAAAACGACCGGGGCAGAAGTCGTACTGGTGGAAGTCGGCGGCACGGTCGGCGACATCGAATCGCAACCTTTCCTGGAGGCCCTGCGCCAGATGCGCTCGGACGCCGGCCCGGCAAACACGCTCTACATTCACGTGACCTGGCTGCCGCATATTGGGGCTACGAATGAGCTCAAAACGAAACCCACCCAACACTCGGTACGCGAACTGCGCTCGCTGGGTATCTCACCCAACGTCATCGTAGCGCGTTCCGATTTTGCCGTGGCTGAAGACCTGCGCGAGAAAATTGCCCTGTTCTGCGATGTGGAAAAGCGCGCCGTCATTCCCATGGTGACAACTGATGTGCTATACGAAGTACCGTTGATTCTCGAACGGATGGGGGTTGCCGAATACCTGCTTCAACGGCTCGGCTTAACGGCCCGCGCAACGCCCAACTGGGGCGAATGGGAAAACCTGGTTGCCGAGGAACGCAGCCAACGCCCCGAAGTGCGCGTGGCCCTGGTCGGCAAGTACGTCGAATTACACGACGCCTACATGAGCGTGCGCGAGGCCTTGCACCACGCCGGCCTGGCGCTGGGGGTGAAGGTCGAGATCGACTGGGTGCACTCGGTCGAGTTGGAAAAGGGCCGAGGTTGGGAAACCGTACGCGCGGCCGACGGCATCCTGGTGCCCGGCGGGTTTGGCAGCCGCGGCATCGAGGGCAAAGTGCAGGCCGCCCGTTATGCCCGCGAGCACAACATTCCCTACCTGGGCCTGTGCCTGGGCCTGCAAATGATGGTCATTGAGTTCGCCCGCAATGTGCTGGGATACGATGACGCCAATTCGTCAGAGTTCGATCCATCCACCGGCTACCCGGTGATCGACCTGATGCCCGATCAGCGCGACATTGCAGACATGGGTGGAACGATGCGCCTGGGGCTGTATCCCTGCCATCTGCTTGCAGGCAGCAAAGCTGCCGAAGCCTACGGCCGAAGCGATGTTCAGGAACGCCACCGTCACCGTTTCGAGTTCAACAACACCTTCCGGGAAAGTATGCAAGAACAGGGAATGCTTTTTTCCGGGCTTTCACCGGACAGTCGCCTGGTAGAAATCGCCGAGTTGCGCGACCACCCCTTCATGCTTGCTACCCAGTTCCATCCCGAATTCCTATCCCGCCCCAACCGTCCTCACCCGCTGTTTGCGGCGTTCGTCAAGGCCATCAAAGAGATGGCGGCAGCCAAAATCGACGGCACCGCCGCAGTCCAGGGATGAATGTCCGGCTTCAACCCTCCAACCTTTCCGCCTTCGCGGTACAATAGCGCCGGTTTTTTTAGCGTATCAATTGGTGGGGAAGCTCACCAAAATATCGTTTGCGAGGTCAAAAAATGGATAGCTATATTGAAGACATCAGCGCGCTCGAAATCCTCGATTCGCGCGGCAACCCCACCGTTGAGGTGGAAGTCGTTCTCTCCGACGGCAGCATCGGGCGGGCTGCGGTGCCCTCCGGCGCTTCCACCGGCGTCCATGAAGCGCTCGAACTGCGCGACGGCGACAAAGGCCGCTACCTGGGCAAGGGCGTCAGCAAGGCCGTCGACAACGTCAACAACGAGATCGCCGATCTGTTGCTTGGCTGGGATGCGACCGAACAACGCGCCATCGACGCCGCCATGCTGGAACTGGACGGCACCCCCAACAAATCCAAGCTGGGCGCCAACGCCATCCTCGGCACCAGCCTGGCTGTTGCCAAGGCCGCAGCCGAGTCGCTCGGCCTGCCGCTCTACTCATACCTGGGCGGCGTCTACGCCCACGTGTTGCCCGTACCAATGATGAACATCCTCAACGGCGGCGCACACACCGGTTGGCAGTCGACCGATGCGCAAGAGTTCATGGTGATGCCCTTTGGCGCGCCGTCGTTCTCCGAGTGCGTGCGTTGGGGCGCAGAAATCTACCACGCCCTCAAGTCGGTGCTCAAGGCCCGCGGGTATACCACCCTGGTCGGCGACGAAGGCGGCTACGCCCCGGCGCTCAAGGCAAACGTCGAGGCCGTCGAAGTAATCCTCGAAGCCATCGACAAGGCCGGTTTCAAGGCCGGCGTTGGCGCTGACGTCGCCATCGCCCTCGACCCCGCGGCTTCCGAACTGTACGACGAGGAAACCAAAACCTACAACCTGCGCAAGGAAGGGAAGAAACTGACCGGCCCCGAAATGGTCGAATTCTGGAAGAACTGGGTCAACCAGTATCCGATCGTCTCGATCGAAGACGGCCTGGCGCAGGACGACTGGGACAGCTGGAAGCTGCTCGTCAGCGAACTGGGCGACCGCCTGCAAATCGTCGGCGACGACCTGCTCGTCACCAACCCGGCCCGCGTGCGCCGCGCCATCCAGGAAAAGGCCGCCAATGCCCTGCTGGTCAAAGTCAACCAGATCGGCTCCCTGACCGAAACCATGGAAGCCGTAGACGCCTGCCAGCGCGCCGGCTGGCGCGCCGTCACCTCGCACCGTTCGGGCGAGACCGAAGACAGCACGATCGCCGACCTGTCGGTGGCGATGAACATGGGCCAGATCAAGACCGGTGCGCCGGCCCGTTCGGACCGTGTCGCCAAGTACAACCAGTTGCTGCGCATCGAAGCCCTGCTCGGCGACAGCGCCAAATTTGGCGGCTGGGACGCCATCAATATCAAACGCTAAGCTCGCGAGTTTTCGTTTTTCATCCCCCTCCCTTCAGCCACGTTAGAAGGGAGGGGGATGTTTCGTGTGGCCCGGCGCACGCAAAGGGCGGCGGGCAAACACGTCTGGCAATCTTTCTGCGGCCGGATGCCGCACTATGAACTTGTTTACCGAATACCTTCAACTCTTGAGGCGGGAATTTTCTCACTACGACCTGGCAACCCTCCAAAAAGATTTTCTTGCCAGCCTGACCGTGGCTGCTGTGGCCCTTCCGCTGGCGCTCGCTTTCGGTGTCGCTTCTGGGGCCGACGCGGCGGCCGGCCTGGTGACGGCTATCCTGTCCGGGATCGTCATCGGGCTGTTAGGCGGCGCCCCTTACCAGATTTCTGGACCCACCGGCGCAATGTCGGCCGTCCTGATCGTCCTGGCCACCCGCTACGGCCTGCAAGGCGTCTGGATCACCGGTGTGATCGCCGGGCTTATCCTGATCGTTTTGGGCGTCTTGCGCCTGGGAAAAGTCGTATCGCTGATCCCTGCGCCGGTGATCTCAGGCTTTACCAGCGGCATCGCCATCATCATCGCCTTCGGGCAGATCGATAGTGCGCTGGGGATCAAAACACCTGCTGCAGAAAACGTGATCGAAAAGCTGGCCTGTTACGCGGAAGCCGGCCTCGCACCCAATCCGAACGCCATCCTCGTCACGTTGCTGGTCATGGTGGTCATGGTTGTGTGGCCACGCTTTAAATCCACGCAGCGCATTCCAGGTTCGCTGGCCGGGATCGTGATCGCCACACTGGCGGTGGCGTTGTTCCACTGGGACATTCCTACCATCGGCGCCGTTCCGCGCAACATCCTGCTGGATCATCGCCTGCACTTTACCGATATTAACGGGCAAACGCTCGGCCAGTTGTTCGTCCCGGCTATGTCCATCGCCGCATTGGGAGCCATCGAAAGCCTCTTATGTGGGGCCGTGGCAGGCAATATGACCGGTATCCGCCTGCACAACAGCGTGGAACTGGTAGCCCAAGGGCTTGGCAACGTGCTGGTGCCTTTCTTGGGTGGTGTACCCGCCACAGCAGCCATCGCCCGCACCAGCGTCAACATCAAAAGCGGTGGCGTCACCCGGCTGTCTTCAGTTTTGCACGGTGTAACACTGCTGCTGGCAGCTTTGTTGTTTGCCCCGCTGATCGGACGCGTGCCGCTGGCTGCCCTGGCAGGCGTGCTGCTGATCACTGCCTGGCGCATGAACGAATGGCACGCCATCCGCTTTTACTTCGGCAAAAAGCTCAAGCACGCCATCGCCGCATTCCTGATCACCCTGGTTTGCACCGTTTTGCTCGATCTGACTCAAGCCATCGTGATCGGTTTCGGCATCAGCACGCTGATCTTCATGGCGCAGATGAGCGACCTGCGCGTCGTGCACCAGGCGGTAGATGTAGAACGCCTGAACGCCAACGGGCACAAGTTCATTCATCCGGAACACGCCATCCAGGTCTACTACTTAAGCGGCCCGTTGTTCTTTGCTGCGGCACGCAAATTGACTGAAGAAGTGGAAGCCAGCGACGCTGCGGACGCCAGCCTGATCTTTTCGCTGCGCGGCGTGCCTTTGATCGACGCGACCGGAATCGAGGTGCTGCGTGAAATCTGGCAGCGCCAACGCAAAGGGGGCGGAAACCTGCTGCTGGCTGGTTTACAACCGCGCGTGGAAAGTCTCATGGGGCGTAGTGGCTTGCTCGACGAGTTGGGGCGCGAGCGCATTCACTGGAGCGCCGACCGGGCCATTCTCTCCTTGGGCATCTCCCTACCCGAAGGAACAGGAGAAATCCAGGAGATCGAAGACATGGCGCAAACCCTGGTCGTCGTTTCGCATGAAGAACGTGCCGGACGGCGCATCTGAAAAGAAAACCCGACCTTGAAGTGGTCGGGTTTTCTTTTATAATTGGACTGGACGTTTTACAAACACGAGAAATCATCTAACCGTTGCGGGTCGTACGTCAGCATCCGGCCTTTATACCGCTGCCTCTCCATCTCCATCCGCCGTCTCGGCTGTGACCGGTAAAGTGCGCAACGCTTCATCCATCGTCATCCCCTCACGGCGCATCCCTGGCGTCGGGGCACCGCAGTAGGGGCACAAATTCCAGGGCAGTTCCATTAATTTGCCACACGCATGGCAGGGCTTTTTCAGTTTTGTGTGGCAGCTCGGGCAGACAATCCATAACTCTTTCACCCGCCGCCCACAGCCCGGGCACAGAGGGCTGTCTTCCACAGCCTGAAGCAAGGCTTCTTCCTCCAGCGTTTGTTGGTATTCATCTTCCAGCGTGCGCGGCGGGCGCAAGAGCAAATAGACGACGACGCCCGGGATAAAAAGCAGCAAGACCAAAACGGCAGCCAACACACGCAAAAAAGAATCCCGCGTACGGGCACGGATGTCACGATACGTCCATACGATCAGGCCGATCCACAATGCGATCAGGAAGGCTGCCCCCCACGCGGTGAGGGCCAGAAAAAGGTTACTCAGATTGGTTGCATCCACAGGCATAAGAAACTCCAATGCGCTTGATTATACTTGGGAAAGGAAAAAGATGGACGAACCCATATCACAAAAGTACCGCATCGCCGACCTGGCAGCTTGCGACCGCCCGCGTGAGCGCCTGGCGCGCCTGGGCGCGCAGTCGCTGACCAGCGCCGAGTTGATCGCTATCCTGCTGCGCGTGGGTGTCAAGGGCGAAAACGTCGTCCAGGTGGGCCAACGCCTGCTGAACACTTTTGGCGGGCTGGCTGGACTGCACCGCGCGCCGTTCGACGAGATGTGCGCCCAGCATGGCTTGGGTAAGGCCAAGAGCGCCCAGATCAAAGCAGCGATCGAGCTTGGCAATCGCCTGCGCCTGGAAAGCCCCGACGAACGCGCGGCGATCAACAGCCCGGCAGACGCAGCGGCGTTGGTACAGTACGAAATGAGCGCCCTCGAGCAAGAAGAAATGCGGGTCATCCTCATGGATACACGGAACCGCGTGTTGAATATCAGCCACGTCTATCGTGGCTCGGTCAACTCATCTCAGGTGCGGGTCGGTGAACTATTCCGCGCCGCCATCCGCCAAAACGCCCCGGCGCTGATCGTGCTGCACAACCACCCTTCAGGTGATCCAACGCCCAGTCCCGACGATGTTGCCGTAACACGCGCCATCGTCCAGGCCGGCAGGCTGCTCGACATCGACGTACTCGATCATCTCGTCATTGGGCAAGGACGCTACGTCTCGCTGCGCGAGCGCGGGCTGGGATTTGATCCGTAAGATCAGCTGGCAACCTCGCAGCCACTTTTTGTTGCCGAAAGGCGGCCGCGATATGGCTGCCATCAACAGGTATCCACGGCCTGGACAAAACGTAAGCCGAACTGCCAGTATCGGTGATCCCGGGTGCGGCGCATAACGCCCGTTGCGATAACCCAACGGCCTCAACGAATACCTGGTGGCGTTTTTGGCAGGATAGGCTCTGATCGGCACGCCTGGGTGCTCGACGGATCAATACATTTCGATGAACGCTTGACGGATCAATACATTTCGATGAACGCTCGACAGATCAAGGATCAATACATTTGGGTGATCCAAAATTGTTTGTATTCCCCCGTTGCCGGCAGCCATTCCACATCGACCTTGTCAACGGCCGCCATACGCGGGCCCCGGGATAAGGCTTCAACCAGCGCTTCCAGGCCCGGCTTTTCACCCTCGGCGGTCACTTCGACCGTATCGTCCCAACGGTTGCGCACCCAGCCCGTAAGGCTCAGGCGTTGTGCAACGTCGACAACAAACATCCGAAAGCCCACACCCTGTACCGTCCCACGGACGATTGCGTGAAGGCGTATTTTTTCACTTTTATGATTCATTGTTTTCTCCCACGCTTGACGGGGTAGATCAAGATCGATACCACCGGCGTCACCAGAACAACAACCAGCAGGGCCAACCAGGGCCAGACATCGCTCAACCCGGCAGCCAGGATATCCTGCCCAAACAACATCTCCTGCCACCCACTTTCTAACTGGGCCAACGACTTCCCGAACACCAATTCAGGGGCGCGTTCACAGGCCAACCCATCGGCATAAGCGGCAATCAGCGCCTGCATTTTCGCCGCACCGTACTGTTCGTACAAATAACGAGTAAATAGTTCCGCCTCGGCATACGAAAGAAAAGCGTTCGAAGCTTCCAACGGAAAGCCTTTACACAAACCGCTGATCGGCAAATACAGCGACTGCTCGTGGGCTTTTTGCAAAATGGTGACATAATCCGGGTTGTTTTGCAGTTCAGCCATCGAAGCCAGGCCCTCGTTTAGCCAGGTCGGCAGGTTTTCATAGCCTTCGGCGAGGTGCTGGTAGAGCAGAATATGCATCAACTCGTGTGGAATGCGCTGGCGGGCCAACATCAATTGATCCGGACCCGGCGGCAAAGAAACAACCACCACATTCAACCACGGATCGGCATGCCCGGCGATCCACTTTACACTGGCTATGCGCAGGGTAGATTGCATGTCGAGGGCGTTTTCGTACACGTAGACATCGATGGCCTGCGAAGGAAGCACGCCGATCAGCCGGTTGATCTTGTCCAGCCCCTGGTGAGCAATATCCACCAAAATCTGCCCGTAGGCCGGATCGCTGCTGTACCAGTGAACGCGCAGGGGAAGCGCCTCGAGCGGCGTCTGCCAGTTGAAGCGATTGTCGAAGTATTCGAACGTGTAGGTGGGGCTGGTGGCGGTACTGCCATCTTCCAGCGTGACGAAAAACCAGTAATCGACCTCCGCAAAGGCGGGGATAGCGGCTGCACGTGCATCGAGCAGGAAACTGATCTTTCCATCTTCACTAAACTCAGCCTCCGCAGGATAGGTTTCAGGAATGCCTTCGTAACGATAGAAAGCCTGAACGGATTGAACGGCCAGTCCTGCCTGGACGTAAACGTGAAAGGCGGCCTGGCCGCCAAACGTGTACGTCACTTCGTTACGCTCGAACTGGACGTTTGCCGCCGCACGCGCGCCACCAGTGGAATGCCCAAAAACGACCAGACTCACGCATAACCAAAGGGTTAGCAGGCGATACATCCTTATGCTCCCAAAAGGTACAGTAAAGGCGTCAATGTCAACGGGCTGAGCAGCGTGGTTACAAAAATAGCCGTTGACACAAAGGCAGGCTCGACGTCGTATTCGCTGGACAAGACGGTAGAGACCACCGCAGTCGGCATTGCCGATTCGAGGATACCCGTCTGACGAGCCACACCCTGCAAGCCAAACAGGGGAACAAGCGCCACCGCAATCAGCGGCGCGATCAACAAGCGCGTTGAGGTAACCAAGCCCAGGGCCAGATTCTGCCCCGTCCAGCGGGCGTTCTGGAGCTGCAAGCCCAGTAGAACCAACATAGAAGGCACGGCCGCGTTCCCCAGCAAATCGACAGCCCGCTCGATGGGCAGCGGCAGCTTCCAACCCATCTGCACGACAATCATCGCCAGGATCATCGCATAGGTTGTGGGAACTTTGAGGAGATTCACCAGGGCCGTGCGCGGGCTGGCCGCCCCTAGCGAAGCCACCATGACCCCGGCCGTATTGGCAAAGACAAAATTGGTCACGAAGTAAATGCTCGCCAAAGCCATGGCCGTCTCGCCAAAGGCGAACAAATTGACGGGAATGCCCAGGTTGCCGGTGTTCATCAGCATGGAGGTCAACACGACGGCAGCCAATAAACGGCGCTCGAGGCGAAGGAATTTCCCCAAAAGCCAGGCCACCAGCGCGCAAGCCGTGAAAACGGCCAACGCATAAGCCATCATGCGCAATACGTCGCCGCTTTGCAACTGGTTTTTGATGAAAATGCTGATAACCAGGCAAGGGTTGAAGACATAATAGGTAATTACCGAAAAATTGCGCGGCGGGATGTTCATCAAACGTCCCACCGTATACCCAATGCCGGCAATGATGAAGATCGGCAGCAGATTATTGAGAAACAGCAGCAGCAGTTCGGTCAAAGGCCCAACCCTTCCCTACGCGCCGGCTTTCCCATACAATGAGGCACACAGATACCCCACCGAACGAAAGCCGCTATGCTTGATCGTCTTCGAAGTCATCGATATCGAACAGCAGAAACTGCTCGTCCTCTGTGAAAGACAGGTTCTCCAGGGCCTCCTCGAGGAACTCAACCTCATCCTCGTCTTCGACCTGATCGAGCAAATCTTCCAAAAGTTTACGCACATTCTCGCCGCCGATTTGTGAGAGCGACCAGACCACCGCTGTACGCACACGATCGTCATCGTCATCGACCATCCTGATCAATTGCGGCGCAGCCTCCTTCAGGCCCAGTTCGCCGGCAGCCACCACGGCTTCTGCCCGCACGGTCGGCGCATCGTGATCGAGCATACGCAGCACCTTCCCGCCCCAGGTTTCGTTCGCCGAGCGTCCCATGGCAAACAAAGCAGAAACCAACCACTCCCGCTGCCCGGCCTGGTAGGCTTTTTCAATCAACGCAGGCACCTCCTGGCGGCTCGAATACCCCAGGGCTTCAAGCGCACGCCGCCGCACGAGCGGGACATCGGCGCCTTGCGTGATGGCGAGCAGACGATCTTCTATCTTCCGGGCGGTGGTTGCGGGGATCTTTTCCAGCTCACCCAGGTAAACGTAGCTGCCAAGTGCTGAAGCAATACTGGCGCGCACTTCCGCATCGGGATCGTTCTCGACCTGATCGAGATACACGGGGATCAGTTTGGGATTTTCGTACTCGCGCAACATGTGCACGGCCAGCTTCCGAACAACAGGTTCTTCGTCGTGCAAGGCAGTCTGGCCCACGGCTTCGAAGGAAAGCACCAGGTCGCTGGTCGTCAAGTCCTCGAGATCTTCGAGCAGCGCCTGCCGTCTCCAGGCAGGGATTTGTGCCCAGGTGGCCTCAAGCTGCGCCTGCTCGGCAGGATTGATGTCGGACAACCGATTCAGGTAACGCGGCGCAAGGGGCTTGCTCTCATCGAGCAAAGCAGCAATCAGGCTATCAAAAGGGATTTGTGTGGAGGAAGTCATGGCTTTTTACGGAATCTGAGCAGGGGTAATAAAGTCTCTCAGGTTGACAAACAACATCAGCGCGATCAAGATCAAAAAACTGACACCGATCATCACCGCCTCGACCTTTGCCGGAACTCGCCGCCGGAAGATCAACTCGGGCAAGATGAGCAGGATGCGGCCGCCATCCAGCGCCGGGATCGGCACCAAGTTGATCAACCCGAGCCAGACAGACAGCGAAGCGAAGAAATTCAAGGTATCGACGATGGGCGGCAGGCCGGGCAGAGGCGCATCCACCCGCACGGTGCGATACATATCGTACATCCCTTTGAAGCCGACCACGCGCGCCTCGCCGGGGGAAGCCTGTCCGCTCACCAGACGGCCCAGCATTCCCGACAGCGCCCGGATATAGGCGCCAATGGCCTGCACGCCGCCTTGCAAAGACTCGAAAACGCCGACCTGCACGGTGGGCGTGCCCATCACGATGCCTAGCGCGCCCTGGTTTGGCGGAGGCTCCGTGCGAGGCACGGCTGTTGCTTCATAGCGCTGCTCGCCACGCCCGTAAACGATGGTAATCTCTTGGCCCAGGTTAGCGCCGATCACTTCCTGTACCGCTTCGGCGCTGGTCATCGCCTGCCCGTTGATGGAAACAAGAATATCTTGGGGTTGGATACCGGCCGCTTCGGCGGGCGAGCCGGCTGCGACCGATGTGATCTCAACCACATCCAGGCGCGCCGGATCGGGCTTTCCGATGATGGAAATAATCAGTGCGAAGAGCAAGATCGCCGTGACGATGTTCATAAAGCCACCGGCTGCATACACTACAATCCGTACCCAGGCCGGGGCAGCCGCCAGGCCGCCTTCCACATCAGGATCGTTTTCACCTTTCGGGCGCACAAAACCGCCCAGCGGCAGCCAGTTCAAGGTAAATTTCGTACCTTGCGCTTCGAAGAGCGTCACGGCACGCGGCGGCAATCCCAGGCCGAACTCTTCTACTTCAACATTGAGCAGCCGGCAAGCAATAAAGTGCCCCAACTCATGTACGATGATGATCAGCGCAATGCCAACGACAAACTCGAAAATCAACTGTATGGTCATCAATACACCTTTCGCTGGGCTTGCGGTCATCGCCACACAAGCCCCTAAATCGACGACTCATTATACTCTATCAACCAGCCCCGAAGTTGAAGGTTGGATAAACGTTTTGGATCTTCCCGCTTCGTGGGGAAAAGAAGCCATGGCTCTCCCGTTTTCAACGAGAGGGATACCCAGATTTGGGGCATTTCCCGCCAAAGGCGGAAGAGCCGAAACCCTTTAAGCACAACCCCAAAACTTCTTTAAAAAGACAAGCGTGCGCTGTGCACGCCTGTCTTTGAACTGCCAACCCGGCAGCGTGGAATGCCTCGGCCAATTCAGAAGCTAAACTGCAACCAATCGGTGCCCAGGACGATCCAGCAGAAAAACATGATGAAGAGCACCCACAAAATCACCCCACAGCCGCAACCGGAGCAAGAGCAGCCTTTGCCGAAACCAAAGTTGTCCTGCAACCAGTCGAACAACCAGCCCAACATGAACAGTTTGAGAATGCCAGACAGGCATCCATCGTGATCGTCGAACATATTTCACCTCCAGGGATTTTTTCTCGTTTGCTGCTTCATTCTACGCAGCCTGGACGGAGAAGTTTTCCGTTAGAACCAACTTCCCAAAAACATAGGCACGAAAAGTGACAGGCTGCGCACCAGGATGTGAACGGCGATGGGCACCCAAAGAGAACGCGTCTTGCGCATCAGCCAGGCCAATACCAGACCAAGCCCGAGGCTTTGCAGCGCACTGAAAGGGCTGCTGGTATCGAAAAATGTGGCCCGCGTGATGGCAAACATCGCCGCACTACCCACGATTGCCGGCCAGGGGCCAAACCGTTGCTCGAACCAGGCATAAACGGCGCCCCGGAAGAAGATTTCTTCGGCAAGTGGGGCCAAAAAAGCCGTGCCCAACCAGAGCAAAGCAAGGTTACTCCAGGCGGCCAGGCCGAGCGGCGCGCCGATATCGGCCAGCCCGGAGATATTCCCGTGGCGAATCCAGGTGATCAACAATGCCATCAGTAAGCTATAGAGTGTCAGGAGCACGCTGGCCACGATCACCCATCTCAACCACGCACGCTGCCAACGAAACGGGATCAGGCCCAAATCGGCCCAGGTAAAGCGCCTGCGCCGCTCCCCCACCAGCCAGGTTGCCCCGAACAGGCAGATCAACAGCAGGGCAGGCTGCAAAATTATCCACACCTGCGTGGAGATTACCCCCGTGGCCGTAAAGGCCGTGATCAGCGCAACGTACAAAACATAACCGGCCAGCAAATACCAGAGGATGTCCCAGCGGCTGGAAGGCAGGGTCACCTGCGATTTTGGCATATCCATAAAAACTCCTCACCAAAAAATCACGGCAGCAGATTGAACTGCCGCGCCACGAGCACGGCCTCCGTGCGGTTTTTTGCACCAAGCTTTTGCATGATAGAAGAAACATGCCGCTTCACCGTGTGGAGCGAAAGCACCAGTTCGGCGGCGATCTCCTGGTTCGAATGGCCCGCAGCGATCAGGGTTAGAACTTCGGTTTCGCGAAAGGTAAGCGCTTCGATCAAGCCGCCGGGCACGGCAGCAGGCGGCGCAGAAAGGGTGCCGCATCCCCACGCAGTAAGCAGTTCGTCGATATAAGCCCGTTCCGGCGCCGGCAAGTCGAAACGGCGCCTGTCGCACAGCAACTGCTTCACCGCTTCGCCTTCATCCAGAAACACGCGTATGGGCCGTTCCGGTGCGGCCAGTTCGAGCGCGCGGTGGAGGGCATCCTGGGCTGGCGATTCATTTCCCAGGGCAGCTTCTACCTGCGCCAGCAAAAGCCGGCCCTCGATCGAAATCCCATACGCGCCGCCGGTTTCACTCAACGGCAACATGTGAACGAGCATCTGACGCGCCTGATGCAGTGCGCCAGGAACGTTCTTCTGCCGGCCTAACACCAGCCACAACCGCGCCAGGATGTAACCGATCAACTGGCGGAAATAAGCGGGGTGTTGTGCATAACGTTCTTCCAGGCCGGCCAGCGGGTCTTGATCCAGGCCGGCTTCGTGAACCCAATGCTGCGCTTCATCCAGGTATCCCTGGATGATGTTCAAGCGCAGGGTAGCGAAGTGCACGAACCATTCGTCCAGCATTGAATAACCACGCCCCTCGCTGATTTGGCGTGCGCGCTGGATGGTGACCTGTGCGGCTGCGCTTTGTCCCCTGGCCTGCTGCAAAGATGACAGCCACAAATAACCGTCTATAGCCACCGAAGGCATCCATAAGCCACACAGGTCAATCCCTTCTTCGAGGTACCGGGCAGCCTGCTCGAGTTGATTGCGCTGGCGGCAAACCTCACCGAGTCCCAGCCAGGCAACGCCCATCAGCGGCGATTCCTTCCCCCACTCCTGCTCAACCAGGGCAACGGCCCGCCGGAAAGCGTACGCGGCCTGTGAGAGCCGGCCCATCAAAAGATAACCTTCACCGCTCAAGCGCAGCGCCAGTAAGGCAATAAACGGTGTGTGGGATTTTTCTGCGGCCTGTACGGCATCCTCCAGGGCTTGTACCCCCTGCCGAAAATCTCCGGACAGAAACGTCGGGAAACCCAGGTTGAATTTAAGCACGCTGATCAGAAAACCCTGATCGGCAGGAAGGCATGCCAACGCAGCATCGATATACCTGAGCGCTTCGGGAACTTGCCCCGACAGGCTGGCTAGCATGGCGCGTGCCGCCAGCAATTCACCGGCCACCACGCGCTGCGTTGCATCGTTGCCGGTGGCGGCCTGCAGAGGGAGAGCCGCCTCGGCCTGCGCGAGGAAAGATTGCGCCAGCTTCACATCCAGGCCGATCAACGCAATCCAGGCGTGCGCCAGGCTCAGCCGTGGGCGGCGGGCGACCAGTTCCTTGGGCAAAGGGGAGAGCCAGCGAGAAAGCGTGGTAATTTCGCCGTGCCGTTCCAGAGTCTCCGCGCACTGCTCGATCAGGTCGGCGGCCAGTTCCAATTCATCAGCCGCCAGGGCATGCGAGTAGGCCGCATCGAAGTCGCCGTAAGCGGCCAGCCAGCGGGCCGCCTTGCAATGCAGCCGGGGCACGAGTTCCGGCTGGCAAGTTTGCAGGCGGGTGCGCAAGAAATCGGCAAACAGGGCGTGATAGCGATACCAGCGATGTTCGCCATCCAGGGCCTGCGTAAACAGGCTGGCGTGTTCGAGCATTTCCAGGCTGGCAGCGCCATCCGATGCCGTGGCCAATGGAGCCGTCAGGGCATCGCACAACGGACCGGTCAGCGAATCCAAAATCGACGTGTGCAGCAAAAAACGCTGTACATCGGGCGGCTGCCGGCGCAGTACTTCTTCGGCCAGGAATTCGAAAATATCGTGCTGGCCGGCGCCGGCTTGAAGATCGCCGTCGTGGTGGGGCGAACGTGTGTCGCCCCACCACGATGGCATGTCTCTTTGGAGCGAAAGCGCCGCCAGTTGCAAGCCAGCCGGCCATCCCTCCGTTTGCCGGATAAGTTGCGCGCAGGCCGCCGGAGGCATTCCCAGACCCATGACATCGTTGATGAATGCTTCACCCTCCTGAGGTTGAAAGCTCAGGTCGGCAAGGCGCAGCTCGAGCACGGCCGCACGCGCCCGCAGGCGGGGAAGGTTGAGCGGCGGCTCGGTACGGCTGGCAATAACGAGATGCAAGTTTTGCGGCAGATTCTCAACCAGGTACGCCAGGGCTTCATGAACGGCCGGCGCATCGATCCAATGATAATCGTCCAGCACCAGCAAAGATTCCTGCGCCATGCCGGCGATATCGTTGATCAGTAAGCGCAGGGCGGTGCTGCTCATCTCGCGATCGGGCAAATTCAGCACTGCCTGCGCCGATTTGCCCAGGCTCGCCTCCAGGCGCTGTAAAGCCAGGATGAAATAGTGCAAAAAACGGGCAAGATCACCATCTTCGGCGCTCAAAGTCAGCCAGGATGCGGGTAATGGGCAGGTGGCCATCCACTCGACGAGCAGCGTGGTCTTTCCGTACCCGGCAGGAGCACAAACTGTCGTTAAGGGGATGCGAGCAGCTTCTCCCAGGCGCTCCAGCAGGCGTGGACGCGCCACCCGCCGGCTGCGAATCTGCGGGCGGATGAGCTTGGTTATCAAGTAGCCATCCAGGTGAGCGCTCTCCATACCCTGCATTGTAGCATATCCACACCAATGATACTTTTCTGGCACTTAAGAGTCATGACGGAAGGGGGCTGGCGGGATAAGCTTAAGGCATCACCGATCATGTTGTTTCGTGATGCATGATATGTGAGGCGAGAATTTTAAGATCGAGGAAAAGTATGTTTAAGCGAAATTCGTCTGCCACAGCCAACATTTCTGACGCGTTGATCAACATTCGCGGCGTCACCAAAACGTACCAATCGGATGCCGGGCCGTGCCTGGCACTGAAAGGGATTGACCTGCACATCAATGAAGGCGAATTCGTGGCCGTGGTGGGCAAATCGGGAAGCGGGAAGAGCACGCTGATCAATATGATCACCGGCATCGATCACCCATCGGATGGCGAGTTGTGGGTCGCCAATGCGCCGGTGCACGCTCTCAACGAAGGCCAGTTGGCGGTCTGGCGCGGGCGCTCGGTGGGTGTGGTCTTCCAATTTTTCCAACTGCTGCCCACGCTGACGGCTGTCGAAAACGTGATGCTGCCGATGGATTTGAGCGGCTGCTTCCGTAACGGCGAACGACAGAAACGGGCGCTGGAACTGCTCGCCGAAGTCGAAATTGAGGAACAGGCCGGCAAACTGCCGGCCAACCTGTCAGGCGGGCAACAGCAGCGTGTCGCAATCGCCCGTGCCCTGGCCAACGATCCGCCCCTGATCGTTGCCGACGAACCGACCGGCAACCTGGATTCACGCACTGCCGACGCCGTGGTGACGCTCTTTGAGCGCCTGGTGCAAAAAGGAAAAACCGTTCTCATGGTTACCCATGACCCTGATCTCGCCCAGCGCGCTACACGCCTGATCCAGATTGCCGATGGGCTGGTACTGGCAGATTCAGCGGCATCCTGAGAGATTGATGATGAAACACTTGTTTTCTCTGCCTCCTCGTTGGCGCAAGGTCTTACGCGATTTGTGGCTCAACCGCACGCGCATGATCTTGATCGTGCTGACCATCACCGTGGGCGTCTTCGCCATCGGAGCCATCAGCGCCACGCAGATCGTGCTCGAAGACGAACTGCCCCGGCGTTACGCCGCAATCGACCCGGCGCACGTCGTCTTCACCACAAGTCTCTTCGAACAGGAAACCGTCGCAAGCATCGCCAACCTGCCGGGCGTGGCGGCAGTCGAAGGCCGCCGGAACTTGCCCGTGCGCCTGCTTCAGGATGCGGCGCAAGACCGGTGGCGCGACCTGTTCCTCTTCGCCATGCCCGATTTCGACGATCAACAGGTCTACAAGATCGCTCACGTCAGCGGGCAGTGGCCACCTGCCAAAGGAACCGTCGCCATGGAGCGCGGCTCGTTGGCATACCTTGGCCTGCAAGAAGGCCAGCCGATCACCCTCAAGACCGGCGACGGCCGCCAGCGGACCGTGCGCATCAGCGCCATCGGGCACGACCTGTATCACATGCCGCCGGTCCTCGAAGGCACCGTCTACGCCTACATTACCGAGGAGACGCTCGACTGGCTCGGCCAGGAACGCGGCTTCAACGAGCTCTACGTGCGCCTGGACGGCGACATCACCGACCGCGCCTACATGCGCCAGATGACGGCGGAAATCGAAGACCATCTCGAAGGCGCCGAATTGATCGTATACCCCACCTACCAGCCGCAAGCTGGCAGCTACCCGCTCGGTTACATCGCCGACACCATCATCCTGCTGCTGACGCTGCTGGGGGCACTGATCTTGTTGCTGAGTGCCTTCCTGGTGATCAATACCATCACGGCGCTGCTCGCCCAGCAAACCCGCCAAATCGGCGTACTCAAGGCCGTGGGTGGGCGGGCGCGCCAGGTGGCCGGCATCTACCTGGGCATGATCCTGGTTCTCAGCCTGCTGGGCACCCTGCTCGGGTTACCATTGAGCGTCGCCGGGGCGCAGGCCCTGGTGGCGTTCGTGGCCGACATGATGAACTTCGATGTCCGGATGGCGAACTTCCCCTGGCAGGCACTGGCGCGCTCGCTGGCAGTCGGGCTGCTGACGCCGCTGTTCGTGGCCCTCGTCCCAATCGCCGCAGGCGCGCGCACCCCGCCGGCGCAGGCGCTCAGCGAATATGGCTCCAGCCAGGTGTGGCGTGGCATGTTGCACGTCGACCGCCTCTTGCGCCGCCTGCCCGGCCTGACCCGTCCCGCCCTGCTCGCCCTGCGCAATCCCTTCCGCCGCCGTAGCCGTTTGCTCTTCTCGCTGGTTATGTTGGCCCTGGCCGGCGGCAGCTTTATCACCGTGCTCAACCTGCACGCATCGCTACAAACCACCGTAGATGAGATGATCTCCTTCTGGCAATACGATTTTTGGGTCGATCTGAATCGCCCCTATCGCATCGAACGCCTGCAGCAAGAAGCCGCGAAGGTGGCTGGCGTGGCCGGTGTGGAAGGCTGGGGCAACGAACTGACGCGCCGCGTCCGCCCGGATGGCAGCGAGAGCAATAACATCTTCCTGTTTGGGGTACCGCCTGACAGTACGTACCTTTCACCGACCATCCTTGCCGGGCGTTGGCTCGAGTCGGCCGACACGCGTGCGGTTGTCGTTGGCGCCGGATTGCTCAATGCAGAACCGGACCTGGCGCTCGGCGGGGACATTGTCCTCAAGATCAACGGCGATGAGGAAGTTTTTCACATCGCCGGTGTGATGCAGGCTATGGGCAACCAGACCGTCGGCTACATGGTCTACATCCCTTACGATAGTTATGCCAGCCTGGCACACAAGCCCCACCGCGCCGACATGGCCGTTGTGCTGGCCTCACCCGATGCAAGCGCTATGCAGAAAGCAGCCGTCGCAGCCGCCCTTGAAGATCGATTCGACCAGGCCGGCATCGGCGTCAGTTCCGTGCTGCAAATGACGGACGAACGCGCCGAGATCGACGCCGCCTTTGGCATCATCGTCGCGCTGCTCATGGTGATGGTCGTGCTGCTGGCCTTCGTCGGCGGGCTGGGGTTGATGGGCACGATGAGCCTGAACGTGATCGAGCGGGCGCGTGAAATCGGCGTGCTGCGGGCCTTCGGCGGCTCGAACGCCTCGGTGTTCCGCATCGTGATCGCCGAAGGTGTTGCCGTGGGTGCGATGAGTTGGGTCCTCAGCCTGGTTCTGGCCCTTCCGCTGACGGCCCTGTTTTGCAACCTGATCGGTTATGCCTTCCTCGACACGGCGCTGGCCTACACCTATGCCTTACCGGGTGCGCTGCTGTGGCTGGCCCTGGTGACCCTCCTGGCAGTCATCGCCAGCAGCCTGCCGGCCCTCAACGCCGTTCGCCTGACGGTGCGGGAAGTGCTTAGTTACGAGTAATGGAATGCGTGATACGTGATGTGTGAATTCGATACGATTAAAGAATTGAGGTGTCTGATGAAAAACCAAACTATTTTATGCACCCTCTTGCTGCTCTTCTCGCTGCTGGTCTCTGCCTGCGCAAACACGGCCCAGGCGGCCCCGGCAGCGGTGAGCGACCCCGCTAGCGATGTCTCTTCGGAGACCGTGATTGCCGAAGGGCAGCTGGTGCCCGGCAAGCATATCGGCTTGTCTTTCGTCAACGGCGGGCGTGTGGCAGAAGTCACAGTTTCCGAAGGGCAGCACGTGCGCCAGGGCCAGGCCTTGGCCCGCTTGGAAGGCAGCGCGGCGCTGCTGGCGCAACAGGCCGCCGCCCAACTCGAAATCATCGAAACCCGCCAGGCAATGCAAAACCTGGATGAGAACGCGCTGCTGGCCCTGGCGCTGGCTTCTGCCGAACTGGAAGCCGCCCAAAAGGCCTACGATGACGCCGAACGTGGCTGGAACGGCAAGACGGCCGCCAACCCGAGCGCCTTCGACACAGCCCTGGGCGACTACCTCGCCGCCGAGGCCGCCGTACGCCAGGCACAAAAACAGGCCGACGAAGAAGCCGATCAACCCGCCGACGCCCCCACCCGCCTGCAAGCCGGGAAAGACTTGCAGCGCGAACAAACCCGCCGCGCCAACGCCTACCAGGCCCTGCGTAACGACTACGAAAACCCTCAAGAGGGCAGCCAGACCGAAAAGCGCACCGTCCTGCTGGCCGCCATCACCCGCCTCGAAACGGCCCGCCTGGAACTGGACAAACTCGCCGGCGGCCCCGACCCCGACCTGAGCGAACTGCTCGACGCCCGTTTGAAGGCCGCACAAGCCACCCTCTCGGCAACCGAAGAAGGCCTGCGGGCACTGGAAATCATCGCGCCGTGGGATGGTATTTTGCTGGCCTGGGACCTGGAAGTGGGCGAGATTGCCGCGCCGGGCCAATGGGTGGGCGCCTTGGCCGACACCAGCGCCTGGTATGTCGAGACGACCGATCTCACCGAAAACGGTGTTGTGGACATCCAGGCCGGCGCAACGGCCAAGATCAGCGTAGATGCCCTCAGCGGCGAGAACTTTAGCGGCAAGGTCGAATCGATCCGCGGCTACGGTGAAAAATATCAGGGTGATATGACCTACACGGTTCGCATCCGCCTGGATCAAAACGACCCGCGTTGGTACTGGAATATGAATGTCCTGGTGACCGTTATTGTCACCCGGTAAGGAGAACCAGACATGTGGATCATCCGGTTCGCAGTATCGCTGCTCGTGGTGACAGCGATTGGTGGCGGGTTGGGATCGACAAACGAAAGCCTGGCCAACTGGTAACCCATGGAGCCTTTGCGTTTTCTCGTAACCCCATTTTTCTGTTCATCGATCTCTACTTCGTCGGCACCTTTCTGCTCAATGGGCACGTGTTTTTTCTGTTGGCTGCACTGTTGGTTGTCGTAGGATTACATTACCAGATTTTGCAAGAGGAACAATTTTTGAGCCAACGGTACGGCAAGACCTACCAGGCTTATCAATCACAAATAAGGCGCTATTTTGGAGCAAAGTAAGGTGCGACGCACTTTGTCGGCTAGAAACAGGCGTTATCTACCTTTATGAAAGTGCGTCGCACCTGGCAGGAAAAGGCCAAGCGGGCAAAAGCCAGTTATATTGTCATCGTCGCGCACATCCTTCCTTGTGCGAACGCCGTGCACTATGCGGCCGTCCCCAAGGAGTCTACCACCTCGCGCAGTTGATCGGGAATGGGAATGTCCTGCGGGCACTTCGACAGGCACTCACCGCATTCCGTACAGGCATCGGCTTTCAGGCCAACGATTTTGCCACCCGGGTACCACGGGCCCCAGGCATCATCGCTGCCCAGGCGGGCGTAGGCCTCGCGCGCCTGCTGCTCCATGCCCCAAACCTTGTACCAGTTCATATAACGGAAGTTCTCGGCAATGTGGACATCGTTCGGGCACGGCATGCAGTATTCGCAACCCGTGCAGTACAGGTCGGCCAATTTCTGGCTGCGTTCCATCAATGCCAGCACGGCTGCATTTTCGGCGTCATCCAGGGCACCCAGGCGATTGGCAGATGCGACGTTTTCTTCGACTTGTTCGATGGTGTTCATCCCGGAAAGCGCAATGTTCACACCCGGGTTGCTCCACACGAAGCGCAAGGCCACTTCGGGGGTCTTCATTTCGAGCAAGCCTTCGCTATCGATCGCCAGGCCATCCGGCAGCGCCAGCCGGCCGCCGGCCACCGGGCCCATGATCGTCACGCCCATGCCCTTTTCGGCAGCACGGGCGATGGCCGGCTCATTGTGACGGTCGAGGTAGTTGTACTGCATCAGCACCCCGGCAAAGAGCTCCGTGTCGATCAACTTGATGATATTCTCGGTGGTATCGTGGGACGAAAAACCGATGTGGCGCACCAGCCCTTCGTCCTGCGCCTTCCGCGCCGCAGCTAACGCCATATCCGCACGGCCGAACAAGGTTTCATAAGCATTCCAGCGCAGGCCATGAAAGAGAATGAGATCGATATGCGTCCCCAGCCGTTCCAGGCTCAGATCGAGCTTCTGCCGCCAGGTATCCGCCTGTGCGTCCTCTTCGGATCCGGCAGGCACTTTGGTGACGATAAAAAGCTTGTCCCGATCGTAGCCCTGGATGGCCTGGCCGACGGCCACTTCGCTGAAACCCTTGCCATAGACGTGGGCCGTGTCGATGTAGTTGATCCCTAGGTCCAGGCCGCGCCGCAGAATGGGGGCGCCCAATGCAGGGTCAATCTGGCCATCGTTGGCCGGCAGGCGCATGGCGCCAAAGCCCAAAATAGAAGCCATGAAACCGGTTTTTCCATAAGGTTTGTACTGCATGATGTTCTCCTAAAAAATGTAGTTCTTTCAGGTTTTTGTTACGAAGAACTTTCTTCCCGCCAAAAGCGAAAGAGCCATGTATCCTATTAGAGGGGAAGGCCGCTTCCAATTGTAATGTAAGCGCTTTCGCAAACTCGGAATGATGCCTTACAGTTTTGCAAGCCGCGCCACGCGTCCACACGCAAGAAGCACATCGATACCCCCATTTTCCAACGCAACCTTGCGCTCGAAGCGCAAGCGCGTCTGGCGCAGCAGGGCTTCATCGCCGCACAAGATGGCGACACGCCAATCGATGCAGTGCGCCCGCAGCACGTCGCCGAAACGAGCATACAGGTTGCGCAAGTCTTTACCGGCGCTGATGCGCTCGCCATACGGTGGATTGGTCGCCACCCAGCCCGGCCCCGCCGGCGGGGCTAACGATGAAACCGCCCGGTGCGAAAACTCGACAAATTCGGCCACCCCGGCCCGCAGGGCATTGGCCTGCGCCATCTCAACCGCACCGGCATCGCGATCGGAAGCGTAAATCTTCAGTGGTGCCGTACCGCGTCGAGACTCTGCCTCCTGGAGGAGTTTATCCCAGGCTGCTTGGTCGTAACCCGGCCATCGTTGAAATTGAAAACGGCGCTTTCTTCCCGGCGCGATGTTTAACCCCATCAAGGCCGCCTCAATCGGGATCGTCCCCGAACCGCAAAACGGGTCGAGCATGGGAGTGCGCCTATCCCAACCCGAAGCCAGCAGCATCCCCGCAGCCAAGGTCTCTCGCAGTGGGGCCTTTGCCACCGCCAGCTTATACCCTCGCCGGTGCAGGTGCTCGCCGGAAGAATCCATACGGATAACGCAGCGATCGTTCACAAGACGGACAACGATCGATTGCTGCGCTTCCACGTTGGCTGCATCCTCGCTCGGTGCGCTTCCCAGGCGCGCTTCGATTGCTCGCCTCACGTGCCGGGCAATGTCGCGCTTCATGCTCAGGCGGGACCCCTGGCTGGTGGCATGAACGCCCACGGCCTGCCCAGGCAGCAGATAGCGTTCCCATGGCAGTTGTGCGGCCTTTTGATGCAAGCGCGCAAAGCTGTCGGCTACGAAATCCATACCAACCTGTGCCTGTATCCGGCTGGCGCTGCGCAACCATAAATTTGCCCGGTAGAGATCGAGCAACTCGCCGGTGAAGGCCACGCCGCCAAAGTCATCGCCAGAAGCGGCAACGGTTAAGCCTAGTTGCTTCATCTCCTGGGCCAGATAAGGTTCCAAACCGGGGGCGCAAACAGCAAAGAAGTTCATGGGTCTTCCGCCTTTGGCGGGAAATGTCCTAGATATTCATCCCGTTGAAAATGGGAAATTCATCTTGTTATGGGCTGGCAGGCCTTTTGCCCACCATCCCCGAGAATCCACTTACGACAAAAAGCCGGCCACACCGGCCAGGTCTGGGCTGAAACGCGCCACACCTTTGCACGGCGTGCGCACCAGGATGGCCGGGATGCCGGCCGCTTCGGCGCCCTGCACGTCAGCTACCGGGTTGTCACCGATCATCCAGATAGTTTCGGCATCGGGGATTGCCTCGAGCGCCAGGCGGTACGCTTCCGGGTGTGGTTTCTCGTAGCCGGTTTCGGCCGAGTTGAAGATGTGGCGCATGCGGTGCGTCAGATCGAGGGCTGCGGCAATGCGGCGGAACTCAGGAACGTGGTTGGACAGGATCAGGTGAATCCAGCCTTGTTCGGCCAACGCATCCAGCGTCGCCAGCGTATCCTCGTACAGGCGGAAGCGCCCCGCCTGCGGGTAAACTTCCCGCACCTGACGCGCCAGGCGAACGGCCAGCAGTTCATCTGCGCCGTTGGCGCGAAAGGCCTGCACGAAGCCATCATGGAGCGTGTCCCACCACTTCTCAGAGGTATTCAGCTCCACGTGGGGGCGTTCAGGGTTAGACCAGGTATACCCTCCGGCTGTGTAGGGGCGCATGTCTTCCGCCGTCACAGCCAAACCGGTGGCATCACGTAGCATCTCAGCCAACATTCCCGACCAACCACCCGGGCGCGTGCCCAATGTGCCATCAAAGTCCCAAATTAGATACTTCATAGCCCTGAAGTATACCAAAGCTCAATTATAATCAACATGTTCCATCAGGGACATAAATTATCCAGATTATCAGTTTGAGAAGGTGAATCATGCCCCCCACAAAAACCATCATCGTCCTCGAAGGTGACCAAACCGGGCAGGAGCTTCTTGAAGAGAGCCTGCGCGTTCTTTCCTCCGAAAATACCCGCGTACCGACCGAATTTGTTCGTTTCGATCTCTCGCTCGAAAACCGGCGCGCCACCAAAAACCAGGTCGTTTGCGATGCCGCAGAAGCCATGGTCAAAAGCGGCCTGTCGATCAAGGCGGCCACGATCACGCCGGAAACCAAGGGTGACGTCGGCTCGCCGAATGCCATCCTGCGGGAAGCCATCAACGGAAAGGTCATCTTGCGTACCGGGCGGCGCATCCCCGGCGTGCGCCCCGTGGCAGGCGTGCACGCACCGATCGCTGTCGTGCGCATGGCCGTAGACGATGCCTACAACGCCAAGGAATGGCGCGAAACAGCCGGCGACGACGAAATCGCTTACCGCACCGAAAAAATCTCGCGTTCCACCTGCCGGGCCGTGGCCGAGTTTGCCTTCCAATACGCGCAAAAAGTGGGCGCCAAGGTTTTTGGCGGGCCGAAGTACACCGTCAGTCCCGTTTACGAAGGCATGTTCAAAGAAGAAATGGACGCCGCCCACCATCGCCACCCCAGCATACGCTACGAGCCTCAGCTTATCGACGCCACACTGGCCCTGCTGCTGACTTCGGCCGGCGATGGCATGGTAATCCCCTCACTCAACCGCGATGGCGATCTGCTCTCCGATCTCGTCCTGCAAATGTTCGGCACGATCGCCGGCTCCGAGTCACTCGTACTGGCTTTCGATGAAACCAACACGGTCGTCAAAACGGTCATGGCCGAGGCGCCACACGGCACTGCGCCTGCCCTGCAAGGCAAGAACATCGCCAACCCGATGGCCATGATCCTGGCCGGAGCGGCTTTGCTGACCTACTTCGGTTCCCCGGAAGCCAACCGGGCCTCACGCGCCATTTACGAATCGGTTTTCGAAGCCATCTACGAGGGCACCAAAACGGCCGACCTGGGCGGCCAATGCACGACTGCCGAGTTCACCGACGACGTGATCCGCCGCGTCAACACCAAGCTGGAAGTCTGGAGTGCACTCGGGTAAGCCGTACCATCTCATAGAAGTCGAGCATTCGCCATCAGAATGGCGATAAAACATCTCCAAAACAAGACTCTCGGCCAGTACACCCGCTGATAAGCGGTGTTATCATGTTTAAAGTACCTGGGTGGCCGTTGTGAAACAGCCGTTTACAGCAACCATCCCCTTCTTGAGACGTATGAACGTATAGGCTTTGCATTCTGCAAGGAAAAGGAGAAAGAACCATGCGACGAGGGAATCTTTTTTGGGGTTTTGTCTTGATCATCGGGGGCGCTGTTCTGCTGCTCAACTCGATGGGCTTCTTTCGCAACATCGATATCTGGAACATTTTCTGGCCAACTTTCTTGATTCTGCTGGGCATCTGGCTGATCGTCGGGCGGCTTTTCTGGCACGCCGGCAGCCAAAGCGCCGAAGTAGCGCTGGACGGTGCAAACCACGGCCGTGTCGTCTTCAAGCATGGCGCCGGCCGCCTGACGGTTAGGGCCGGCGACGAAACCGGCGAACTGCTCAAGGGCGAATTCGGCGGCGGCATCGATGTGGGCACGCGGCGCCATGGCGATCAACTCGAAGCCACCCTCAGCGTGCCGCCCGCTTCGATTCCGTGGTTTGGCGGCGCGGGCTACACGATCGATTGGGACGTTGCACTCAACCGGCAAGTCCCGCTTTCACTCGAGTTCAACACCGGTGCCGGCGAAAACAACTTCGATCTTACCCACTTGCAGGTCGAAGAAGTGCACCTGCAAACCGGCGCCAGTTCATCGGTCATTCGCCTGCCCGACAACGCCGGTTTCACCCGCCTATCCGTCGAATCCGGCGCCGCCTCGGTCAGCATCCACGTGCCCGAGAACGTGGCCGCCCGCATTCGCACCAGCGGTGGGCTGGCATCTTTCAATATCAATACCGCACGTTTCCCCCGTTCCGGCGAGATCAACCAATCCATCGACTACGAAACCGCCGCCAACAAAGCCGACATCGATATCCAGACCGGTGTTGGCTCGGTGGATGTCCAGTAAAGTGTTACGAACCCTGTACGGTACACACCGAAAGGCATACACACCTGGATCGCAAAGCGCATGAAAGAAAAAGACCGCACGACCGCAGAAGGTATTCTGTTCACCGATCAGTATCAGTTGAGCATGGCGCAACTGTACTACCGCCTGGGATTACAAGAGAAACCGGTACAGTTCGAACACTATTTCCGCGATTATCCCGATTACGGCCTGCACCGCGCCGGGTACTGCGTCAACGCCGGTATGGGATGGCTGCTGGATTGGATGGATGAAACTCACTTCCGCCCCGAAGACATTGCCTGCTTGCGAGAGCAAAAAACTCGCAGCGGCCAAGCCATGTTTCAAGAAGATTTTCTGCAATGGTTGTTGGAAAATGGCAACTTCGGCAGCATGAACATCCAGGCCATTCCTGAAGGGCGCGTGGTCCATCCCAACGAACCGCTGACGGTGGTACGCGGCCCGTTGGCGATGGCGCAAATTCTCGAGACAGCGCTGCTCAACCAGCTCAACTACCAGATTTTGATCGCCACCAAGGCCGCCCGCATCCGCGAAATCGGCCGCGCCCAGCTCATGCTGGAATTCGGCCTACGGCGTGGACATGACCGCGGCGCCAATGCCGGCGCCCGCGCCGCCCTGATCGGCGGCGCCGATTACTCGTCCAACGTCGGCCTGTCACACGTCATGGGGCTCCTGCCGAAGGGCACACATGCGCACAGCATGGTCCAGTTATTCACTGCCACCGGGCAGAGCGAGTTGGATGCCTTCCGGGCATACGCCGGCCTCTATCCCGACGACTGTCTGCTGCTGGTCGACACGATCGACACCCTGGAAAGCGGCGTACCAAACGCCATTCGCGTCTTCGAGGAACTGCGCCGGCGCGGGCACGAGCCGGTGGGCATCCGTCTCGATTCGGGCGATCTGGCCTTCCTGAGCATTCAGGCCGCCCGGATGCTCGACACCGCCGGCTTCCCGCACACATCGATCGTCCTGTCCAACAACCTGGATGAGCTCGTCATCTGGCAGATCGTGACCCAGATCGGTGAAGAAGCGCCCCGTTACGGGGTCGACCCCAGTGCACTGATAAAACGCCTGGTCTACGGCGTCGGCACCCGCCTGCTGACGTCGTGGGGCGACCCGGCGCTGGGCGGTGTATACAAGTTGGTGGCAGTCTATCACCACGACGCATGGCAACCGGCGATCAAAATCTCAGAATCGCCCTCGAAAACGCCCAACCCCGGTCATAAACGCGCCTGGCGCATCTATGACCGGCGCGGTAAAGCTACGGCAGACCTGCTGACCGTCGAACAGGAAGACCCGCGGCAGGCCGAACGCCTGGTGCTGCGCCATCCCAGCGATCACACCAAGGTGCGCACGCTGCAGCAACAAGATGTTTCGGAAATCGAGCCGCTGCTGGTCGATGTGCTGCAGAACGGCAAAGGGGCAGCGGGTCAACCCGGCCTCGATGACCTACGCAGCCGCCGGCAGGCCGACGTGGAGCGGCTCGACCCCGGCGTACGGCGTATCATGAATCCACACATCTATCACGTTTCACTGAGCGAAGCCCTGTGGAACTTGAAACAAGAATTGATCCGGAGGTTATGATGAAACTCAAGTGGTTTGGGTCGACAACCTTTTGGGGGGTTGTTCTCGTTTTGGCAGGCGTCTTGTTCCTGCTGCAAAACCTTGGTGTTTTGCCCGCCGGCAGCTTATTCATCGGCGTCGCCATCGCCTTTTTTGGCCTGTTGTTCTTATCCACTTATCTCGGTAACCGGGAACAGTGGTGGGCGCTGATTCCGGGGTTTATCCTGGTCTCGTTAGCGGTCCTGATTTTGATGGATATCTTCCTGCCGGGAGCTGCCAGCACCTGGGGAGGGCCGGTCTTTCTAGGCGGCATGGGCCTGAGCTTTTGGGCGGTCTACCTGGTGCGCCGCGAACACTGGTGGGCCATCATCCCCGGCGGCGTGCTGATGACGCTTGGCGGCGTGGCCGGGCTTGATTCCGTGAACGCCAGCGACACGCACAGCGGCGCAGCCTTTTTCATCGGGCTGGGGCTGACCTTTCTGCTTGTGGCCGTCTTACCGACCCCCAGCGGCAAAATGACATGGGCCTACATCCCCAGCGTTGTCCTGCTATTGATCGGCCTTTCCATGCTGGCTTTCAGCGCCGACCTGATGCCCTACCTGAGCGCATCCCTGATCATCCTGCTCGGCGTCGTACTGCTCGTACGGGCGCTAAGGAGATAGAACAGTGGACCGCAAACTCTCTCGTTGCAAAAACGATGTCATGATTGCCGGGGTATGCAGCGGCCTGGCAAAATACCTCGACGTCAATCCTGCTTTCGTACGCGCCTTCTTCGTCCTGCTCACCCTTGCCAACGGGCTTGGCTTCTGGATCTACATCATCTTGTGGGCCATCATCCCGCGTGAAGATTGTGGGCCTAGCCCAACGTTGAGCACGACCGCCAACGAAGCCGTGAACGAAATGGCCGAAAAAGCGCGTGTGATGAGTGATGAACTTCGCCAGGCTGTCAGCCGCCCTCATCCCCACACCGTCGTATACATCGGCGTCACCCTGATCGTCTTTGGCGTGATCGAACTGCTGCGCAATCTAAATCCGGTCTTACTAGGCTGGTTGGACTGGAAGCTGGTCTGGGCGCTGCTGCTGGTTCTCGGCGGCACGTTCCTGTTGCTTCGCTCACGCAGGTTATAGAAAGGAGAAAATTTCATGAACGAAACGGAAACCCGACGTCGCCGGCATCGGCCGGGATTGTTCTTCCCCCTGGTCCTGATCACCGTGGGCTTGCTGCTGCTGCTGCAAAACCTGAACGTTCTCAATGACAATATCTGGAATTTACTGTGGAAATGCTGGCCCGTACTGCTGATCTGGATCGGCCTGGACAGCCTGTTTGACCGGCACGGTGTGGCCGGACCGGTATTCTTTATCGGTATCGGGACGGTCTTTCTACTGAGCAACTTCAATATCCTCACCTGGAACAGTTGGGATCTAATCTTTCAGTTGTGGCCTGTCATGCTGATCGCCTGGGGCCTGGACCTGGTGTTTGGGAATCGTTCCGTTTGGGGGTCCGTGCTGGCCGTCATCCTGCTAGGCGCCATCGTTGTCGGTGTGTTGGCTGTTGGCGGGGCCATTACCCCCGGCGAAAGCGAAACGATTCACTGGAAACCGGAAAACAAGGTCGCTCTGCTGGAAGCTGAACTCCAGCCGGCCGTTGGATCGCTGGACATTGGTTCCCTGTCGGACAGCGCTAACCTGGTCGAAGGGATAATTAATTACCGTAAAGGCTCGTCCATCGTGCGCACCATGACAGCCAGCGGCAGCACCGCCCGCTTCAACCTGGCCCTCACCGGGCAAACCGTGGTCAACCCGCTCAACCAGGCATCCCTGCCCGACTGGGAGGTCGACTTTGCGACCACCACCCCGCTCGATCTGAAGGTATCGATCGGCGTCGGAACGGCCGATCTCGATCTACGTGAACTGGACCTCGAGGCGCTTAACGTAGACGTCGGCATCGGCCGCAGCGAGATCATGTTACCGGCAGCTACCTTCGATGCGAGTGTGGAAGGCGCCATCGGCGAGACGGTACTCGTCATTCCTGAAGATGTCGCCGTGATCGTCATCGCCGACACCGGCATTGCCAACCTCTCCCTGCCCCCCGGCTTCGAGGAAACGGCGCACGATGAATATCGCTATCGCGGTGACGCAGCGGACCTGCCGGTCATTACGTTGCGTGTCGATCAAGGGATTGGGCGCCTGGCAATCGAATTTGGCCGGTAGGGCATCGCAGTCGATAGAGCACAGAATGCGAACATTTTTGGTACAATCGCCTTCATGCTCTCCAAAAGGTTATTCGATCTCGCCCTGACAATCCCGGGGCTGGTTTTGATTTCGCCGCTGCTGCTCGGACTGGCCTTGCTAGTGCGGTTCTTTCATGGGCAACCGGTGCTTTTCTCGCAAGTCAGGCCAGGGTACAAAGGAAAGCTCTTTCGCCTGTACAAGTTTCGCAGCATGACCGACGCCCGCGATGCGCAAGGCAACCTGTTGCCCGACACCCAACGCCTGACAGGCTTTGGCAGGTTTTTACGTGCTACCAGCCTCGATGAATTGCCTGAAATTTTCAACGTGCTGCGCGGCGAGATGAGCCTGGTAGGCCCGCGCCCGCTGCTGACCCAATATCTCGCGCGCTACTCGCGCGAGCAGGCGCGCCGCCACGATGTGCTGCCCGGTATCACCGGCTGGGCGCAGGTCAATGGACGCAACGCTATCTCGTGGGAGGAAAAGTTCGCCTTCGACGTATGGTACGTCGATCACCGCTCCTTGGCGCTCGACGTAAAAATCTTACTGCTTACGGCGTGGAAAGTGCTCAAACGGGAAGGCATCAGCCAGGAAGGGCACGCTACAGCAGCGGAGTTCATGGGGACAGAAACGATGGCGACAGGAACGCATCGAATATCGCATCCCGAATAAGGTTTCGACGAAAGGTCACCCGCTTTGCAAAACTACCTCGGCGAATTTTCTGCCTTGCTCACTTCGTTTTTCTGGGCGGGGTCTTCTATCTTTTTTACACTCGGCGGGAAAGTTTACGGTTCGCTGATCGTCAACCGCGTGCGGTTGGTGATGGCGTGGCTTTTGTTAATGGCAACCAACTGGTATCTGTATGGCGCGGCCATTCCTTGGGACGCCGGCTGGGGGCCGTGGTTCTGGTTGGGCCTGTCCGGGTTTATTGGGCTGGTGCTGGGCGATATTTTCCTGTTCCAGGCCTATTTATGGGTCGGGCCGCGCATCACCATGCTGATGATGAGCCTTAACCCGGTGATCGGTGCGCTCTCCGCCTGGTTCTTGCTGGGTGAAACGCTGCGCGGCATCGAATGGCTCGGCATCCTGCTCACGCTGGGTGGCATTGCCTGGGTGGTCTGGGAAGGAAACGGGCGCAACAAAGCAAACCCCAACCCCAACTACATGCGTGGCATCCTGTTCGGACTTGGCGCCGCAGCCGGGCAGGCGCTGGGCCTGGTGCTCTCGAAAAAGGGCCTGGCGAACGATTTCCCTGCCGTCTCCGGCAACGTCATCCGCATGCTGGTGGCTACTTTTTCGCTGTGGACGATCACACTCTTCCAGGGTCAGATAAAATACACCGTAGAACAAGTGCGCCGGCAGCCGCGGGCGAACCTGTTCACCCTCGGTGGGGCGATTTGCGGCCCGTTCATTGGGGTATCGTTCTCGCTCTACGCCGTCCAACACGCCAACGTAGGTGTCGCCAGCACGCTGATGGCCCTGCCGCCGGTAATTTTGCTGCCGGTCAGTTATTTCTTATTCAAAGAACGTTTTGGATGGGGCGCCGTGTTCGGCACGTTGGTGGCTATTGGCGGCGTGGCCTTGTTATTCCTTGTATAAACGTCCTGTTTCCCATGCCAGCCTTGTACCGCTCTCTTTACCTGATCCGCCGCTTCGAGGAAATGGTGCTCGAAAACTTTGCGCGCGGCGTTTTCTTCGGCACCACACACACCTGCCTGGGCCAAGAAGCAAACGCAGTGGGAATCGTCCACCACTTGAGAAAAAGCGACATCATCTTCAGCAACCACCGCGGGCACGGGCACTTCCTGGCCTACGGTGGCAGCCCACATGCGCTCTTTGCCGAGTTGATGGGCAAAGCCACCGGCGTATGCGGTGGGCGGGGTGGATCGCAGCACTTACAGTGGCGCAATTTCTATTCCAACGGTATCCAGGGAGGCATCGTGCCGGTAGCAACCGGCATGGCCCTGGCGGAAAAGTGCAAAGGAACCGGCGCACTGGCGGTCTGCTTTCTCGGTGACGGTACCCTGGGAGAAGGGGTCGTGTACGAAGCGCTCAACCTGGCCGCACGCTGGCAGGCGCCGGTCCTTTACGTGGTCGAAGACAACCGTATCGCCCAAACCACGCCTTGCCAGATGGCCCTGGCCGGCGAGATGGAGGCCCGCTTCCGGGCTTTTGGCATCCCCGCCGACGAACTGGATACCTCCGATGTACTCGAAATTGCCGCAGCAGCACAAACCGGCCTGCAAAGCGTACGCACCCAGAGCAGCCCGCGTGCGCTGATCCTGCATACCTGCCGTTTCGGGCCCCATTCGAAAGGTGACGATACACGCCCACCCGAGATGGTCGCCGCCATGCGCCAGCAACGCGATCCATTGTCCATCCATGCGCATCGCGTCCAGGCGGCTGAACGCGCCACCATCGAACAAGACATCGACGCGTCGCTCCAGGCAGCCTTCCAACAAGCACTCGACGATCCTTACCCCCAAATTCCCGAACCCCCAATCCCCTGATCCCGTTTCCCTTGTCTCCTTCTACTGTTCTCGCCTCGCTCAACACCGCCCTCCACCGGGCATTTGCCGCCGACGGAAGCGTCCTTTTGCTCGGTGAAGACGTTCTTGATCCCTACGGCGGCGCCTTCAAAGTGACCCACGGCCTGTCGACGGCATACCCCGAACGCGTCCTGGCCACGCCCATTTCGGAGGCCGGCATCGTCGGTGTGGCAAGCGGCATGGCGCTGCGCGGCTTACGCCCCATCGTCGAGATCATGTTCGGCGATTTCGTCACCTTGATCGCCGACCAACTCATCAACCATGCGGCCAAGTTCCGTTGGATGTACGGTGATGGCCTGGAAACACATGCGCCCATACGTGTTCCAATGGTTGTCCGCACCCCCATGGGAGGGCGGCGTGGTTACGGGCCAACCCATTCGCAGACACTCGAAAAGCTGTTTCTCGGCGTGCCGGGGCTGCGGGTCATTGCCGCCAACAACTTCCACGATCCGGGCGGCGTGCTCTACCGCACCATCCTGGAGACGGAAGACCCGGTTCTGTTCGTCGAAAACAAGCTGCTCTATTTGCTGCCCCTTCACGACGAAACCAGCCTGGCCGAGTTCGACCTGTCGCCGGCAGGTGAAACCACCGTGCGGCAGCCCTGCCGCCTTACCCTGCGCGGTGCGCCTGCCCCAACGATCTCTATCGCTGCGTACGGCTACATGGCCGAACTTGCGCGCCAGGCCGTGTTGCGCCTGGGGTACGAGCACGAAATCTTTGCCGAGCTGCTCATCCCGACCGAACTGACTGCCTGTGACCTTTTGCCTTCCACGGAAAATCTCCTCAGCGTGGAAGAAGGCACATGCCGCCTGGGATGGGGCGCCGAAGTGCTGGCGCGTGCCAGCGAAAGCATGGGAGGCCGTCTGAAAGCTGCCCGACGTGTTGCAGCCTGCGAACTGCCCGTGCCGGCCTCAGGAGCGTTGGAGCAGGCCGCCCTACCGGGCGTCGAGCAAATTGTGCAAGCAGCGAGAATGATGGTATAAAAGAGTAGAAAGCTCAAACAGTCCATGGAACACGCTATCACGATCCCACTTCTCAACCCCAACGAGCCAGATGGCATCCTGGTGGCCCTTCACGTCGGTGAAGGACAGGCGATTGCGACAGGGGATCTGGTCTTTACGCTCGAAACCACCAAAGCCACGGCCGATATCATCGCAGAAGCAAGCGGTTACGTGATCGGCCTGCAATTTGCGGCAGGAGACAGCGTGCGTGCCGGTGACGTATTGGGCTACATTGCATCGTCCGCCGACTGGCAGCCTCCGCAAGCTGAGCAGGTCGCCAGCGGTGCACGTATGCCTGTAAATCCGCCGGGGTTGCGCATTTCGCAACCGGCACTGGCACTGGCACAGCAGCACAACATCGACTTAACCCAGTTACCCATCGGCCCGTTGATCACCGAAAAAACAATCCGTTCGCTGGTCGGGCAAACCGGGCCGCCTTCACAACACAACCACCCAGAACGAGCTTCGCTCCTGGCTCCCCCCTTTGCCGCCACAGCCATCCTCGTTTACGGCGGTGGCGGGCACGGCAAAGCACTGATCGATTTGCTGCGTACACTGGGCGCTTACCAGATCGCCGGAATTATCGATGACGGGCGCACGGTAGGCGAGCGCATCATGGGCGTGCCGGTCTTGGGCGGCTCGAGCGCTCTTCCCGAGATGTATGCAAAAGGCGTACGCCTGGCCGTCAACGCGATCGGCGGCATCAGCAATCTCCAGACCCGCATCAAGGTTTTTCACCAGTTGGCCGAGGCGGGCTTTGCCTGCCCGGCGCTGGTCCATCCCACTGCTTTTATAGAAGCATCTGCCAGGCTCTCGCCCGGCGTCCAGGTGTTTCCACACGCCTACGTAGGGAGCGATGTGCAGGTGGGTTATGGCGCCATCGTCAACACCGGTGCGATTCTTTCACACGATTGCCAAATCGGTGACTACGCCAATCTGTCGCCAGGCGCAATTTTGGCCGGCGGCGTAAAGATTGGCGAACGTTCGTTGATCGGCATGGGGGTCACGATCAACCTGAACGTTATCGTCGGCGCCAGAGCACGGATTGGAAATGGGGCAACCATCAAAGGAGATGTGCCCGAAGCAGGCATCGTTCGAGCAGGAAACGTCTTTCCCAATTAATGAAGGAGGTGGCCGTGTCGGATGCAAACGCTGCAAAAAGCTGGGCGATAGAAGCGGCTTTCTGTCGCAGCCTGTTCGAGTACACCCCGATTTCGCTCTGGGAAATGGATTACGGCCAGATCAAAATATTCTTCGACGAGTTAAAGTCACGCGGCGTCACCGATCTGGACGAATACCTGGAACAAAACGCCGACGTGCTCAGCGACTGTATGCACAGCATTCGCGTACTCGACGTCAACCGCAAGTCCATCGAGCTTTTCCTGGCACACTCGAAGGAACAGCTAATTCAAAATCGCGTGGTGATTTTCCGCGACGAACTGGTACGGCACTTCCAGGAAGAACTGGTCGATTTGTGGAACCAGCGCTTCGAATATGAACGCGAGGGCATTTGTTACACCCTTTCAGGCGAACCCATGGATGTCAGTATGCGCTGGGTAGTCCTACCGGGATGTGAAGAAAACTTCTCTCACATCCTGGTAGCCGTTACCGACATTACCGCCCGCAAGCGCGCCGAAGATCACTTGAAGTTTCTCACCCACCACGATCCGCTTACCAGCCTGCACAATCGTTACTGTTACGAAGAGGAACTCTCACGCCTGGAAAACAGCCGGCGCTTTCCCGTCACGATCGTGCTTGCCGAGCTGCTCGGCCTGAAAGATATCAACAACCGCCTCGGAACGAGCACCGGCAACAGCCTGCTGTGCCGCGCCGGTGAAGTGCTCAAAGCTGCTTTCCGCAGTGAGGATATTGTCGCCCGTACGAGCGGGCACCAGTTTGCGGTGATTCTTCCCCAAACGGATGAGAATGCAGCCGATCGAGCGATCGAACGGATCGACAACCTGGTACGCCTCAACAACGAATTCTACCAGGGGCCGGCGTTGGTCTTTGCCATCAGCCAGGCCACCGGCCGCAAAGGTTGCAACCTGCAAGAGATTCACCAGGAAGCCGAACGGAAGCTGCCCAAAGGGCTTAATCCCCAATGATTTTGACCAGCACTCGCTTTCGCCGCCGGCCATCGAACTCGCCGTAAAAAATCTGCTCCCAGGTGCCAAAATCCAGACGGCCATCGGTGATGGCGACCACGACTTCACGTCCCATCACCTGGCGCTTCAAATGCGCATCGGCATTGTCTTCACCGGTATTGTTGTGACGGTAACGGCCGATGGGTTCGTGAGGGGCCAGCTTTTCCAACCATTCTTCATAGTCCTGGTGCAGGCCATGCTCGTCATCATTAATGAAGACCGAAGCGGTGATGTGCATAGCGTTTACCAGTACAAGCCCTTCACGAATACCACTTTCTCGCAGGCAGGCCTCCACTTCGGCAGTGATATTGACAAACCCCCGGCGAGAAGGGATATGGAACCAGAGTTCTTTACGATACGATTTCATGATAACGCTCCGAATTCGTCGATGCGGCCCTTCCGTTTTCAGAAGGAACCGTAAACCAGGTAGTTCGATAAAACCACGGCTCGCAGGAGACCGGGAAACGAGTATAATTTTACCAACAACAGCGACTGTTTTAAGGAGGTTCCGATGAGCAGCACAGTACGACACGTTCTTGAGACAAAAGGAAACGACGTTTGGACGATTGGCCCCGATGAAACCGTGTTCGAAGCGCTACGCATCATGGCAGAAAAGCGCGTCGGCGCCCTGCTGGTAACGCAGGGCGAACAACTGATCGGGATCATCTCAGAACGCGACTACGCCCGCAAGGTGATCTTGGAAGGAAAAACATCCCGCGGCACCTTGGTGCGAGAGATCATGTCCGATCACGTCATTACGATTCATCCATCCCAAACAGTTCACGAGTGCATGGAACTGATGACCAACAAACGTATCCGCCACTTACCGGTGATCGCAGACGACAAGGACGAGAAGATATTGGGGGTCGTTTCCATTGGCGACGTCATTCGCGTCATCATGTACGAACAGCGCGAAAAGATCAAGAGCCTGGAAAGCAAACTTCTCAACCAGTAATCAGAAACCCGATCGCGCCACAGTGCGAAAAGCACCGGGCCGGATGGTATCCGGCCCGGTGCTTTTCTACTTTGCCGATTCTTCCGCCTTTGCAGTTTCCCAAATTGCATCCATCTCTTGCAGGCTCAGATCGGAAACCACTTTTCCGCTCTGCCTGGCCACGCGCTCGATGTACTTGAAGCGCCTTCGAAAACGTGCGTTTGTTTCGCGCAGCATGCCTTCTGCATCCACGCGGAAAAAGCGTGCCAGATTGACCACGGCAAATAGCAAATCACCGATTTCCGCCGCGCGCCGGGCGTCGTCTGGCGCGCGGCGCACCTCGGCGGCTTCTTCGCAAACCTTGTCTAAAATGCCATCCACATCAGGCCAGTCGAAACCCACGCGGGCGGCACGCTTTTGGTACTCCAGGGCCTGCACCAACGCCGGAAGTGCAAGCGGAATTCCATCCAACAAACCCTTTTCGGTTTCGCCGTTCGATTCACGCTCTGCGGCTTTGAGCGCTTCCCAGTTCTGCAAAACCGTATGAACGCCATCCACCTGGACACTGCCAAAGACATGCGGATGGCGCCGGACCAGTTTCTCACTGACGGTGCGCAAGACATCGCTCATGTGAAACTCATCCGCTTCGGCTGCGATCTGCGCGTGCAGGACAATTTGCAGCAGCAGATCACCGAATTCTTCACACATTGCGACCGGATCGTTTGCGTCCAGAGCGCTAAGCGTCTCATACGTCTCTTCGAGCAAATATGTGCGCAGCGAAGCGTGTGTTTGCTCGCGATCCCATGGGCACCCTTCCGGCGCACGCAAATGTGCGACGACTTCCTGAAAAGACTCAAATGAAGCAAACGGTGCCAATCCAGGCACGTACAACCATTCTGGCATTCCATCCAATGTGTGGGCGGCCAAATCTCCCAGGGGACAGGTTGCCGCTTCCTTTTCCCAGGCCAGGGTGACCTGGTGATCGGGTGGATAGACCGTCAACAACACTGTCACCGTTTGTGCCAAACGTTCGGCGTCGGCAAAGCCGCCTATCAATGCAGGCACGTCTGGGGGAAAGGTTGGAACGTGTTGCCGTACAAGCGCGGCGGCATCGAGTAAAGTGATCTGCTCTGGCGGATCGACATGTAACAAAGAAAGAACTGGCTCAATCAAATGCATGGCATTCACTTAAACACGCATTGCGTATTACGCCATCAAAACTGATACGCAATACGCAACACGGAGGTTATGGAAACAGGAAATTTAACGCTTGGTGTAGGTCGGAGCCTTACGGGCACGTTTGAGGCCGGGCTTCTTGCGCTCTTTGACGCGTGCATCTCGTGTCAGGAAGCCTCCCCTGCGCATGGCAACATGCAATTCGGGGTTCATCAACTGCAAAGCGCGCGCCAGCCCCATTTGCACCGCGCCGGTCTGGCCGGTGACGCCGCCACCTTTCACGACCACGGTCACATCGAGCTGACCCTGGCCTTCTCCGGCAGCTGCTAAAACGGATTGGATCGCTTCGGCATCACCAATACGGGTGAAGTACTCTTGCAGCGACTTTTCGTTGACGATAAACTGACCCGAACCACTCGCAATGCGCACGCGGGCGCTGCTCTCTTTGCGACGGCCGATACCTTCATAATACTGAACAGACATAAGTGCTCCTTGCTATGCAACTTCTTTCGGCTGCTGTGCCTGGTGCGGATGCTCAGGCCCGGCGTAGACCTTCAAGCGCTTGATCAACTGGCGACCACGCTTATTGTGTGGGAGCATTCCCCACACCGCACTGCGGATAACCCGATCGGGATGGCGCTCCAACTGATGGCGCAAGATGATCGAACTCTGGCCACCCGGATAGAGCGAGTGGCGGTAATACGTTTTTTCTTCCATCTTCTTCCCGGTCACACGAATATTGCCGGCATTGATAACGACGACGATATCGCCGCAGTCGGTGCCTGGGGTAAAGGTGGGCTTGTGCTTGCCCAGGAGCAGCGTAGCAATCTTGGTTGCCACACGGCCCAAATTCTGGCCACCGGCATCTACCAGCATCCATTCCGGGTTGATATCATCGGCTTTGGGGTAAAAGCTCTTTTGCACGGTCACTTCTCCATTGTGCAAGAATTACGCTTCTTGCTCAAATTGAACTTCTTGATCTTCCAAGTTTCTTCTCGCCCTGTACCAACCCGGCAAATACTGCACGTTCGCCAGCACCAACCCATGCGGCGGCGCCAGACCGGGTGGAAGGCTTGCCGTTGCTTCGAAAGGAGCGTCGAGCGCCTGTAACAGTGCAGACAGTTCAAGCCGCCCCTGCGCCACCGCTACCTGGACGTAAACCATCCGGCGAACCATGTGATACAGAAACGCATCCGCCGTAACAGAAAATCTGCACTGATCACCTTCATCTTGCCACGCAGCCTGTTGCACGGTACGCCACGTACTGCCAGCGGCCCGGGGCGGGGTGCCAAATGCAGCGAAATCGTGCGTGCCGCACAATAAAGCGGCGGCCTGTCGAAGATGGGCAACTTCAACCGGTGGCCACACCCGCCAGGCGTAGCGCTCCCGCAGGGGATTGCGCGCCGGTTGGTGATAGATCGTGTATCGATAACTGCGGGCAACTGCGTCAAAACGGGGGTGGAAACCTGGAGGGACCACTTGCACTTGCTGCACCCCAAGATCGGGAGGCAAGTGAGCGTTGAGCGCTTTCCAAAGGTCGTCTACAGAGTGCCTCCAGTCCAGATCGAAAGTAACGACCTGGCCGGTTGCGTGTACACCGGTATCGGTACGACCTGCGGCGAGGATTGAAGTTCCCTGCCAGCCCAGTTTGCGCAGCGCCGCCTCGAAAACACCCTGCACCGTCAGGACTTCACCGGGAGAACTTCCCTGGCGTTGGAAGCCCTGAAAGGGTTTGCCATCGTAGGCGAGAATAACTTGGTAACGTTCCATTCCAGAGAACAGGAAGTTGCAGTCCGCAAGCCAATTGTGATTGTCGAAAAACGGTCCTGACGGGCTGTTCTCAGCTTTCCAAACTAATCTTCGACCAACTCCAGCATCACCATTTCGGCTGCATCGCCAACGCGAGGGCCGAGTTTGATCATCCGGGTGTAACCACCGGGGCGATCGGCATAGCGTGGGGCAATATCATCGAAGAGTTTCCGCACCATGTCGGGGTTGCTCATGCGAGAGGCGGCCAGGCGGCGGGCGTGCACCATTTTCGCATCGCCTTCGCCGTTGCCGTTCTTCGCCAGGGTGATCAAGCGCTCTGCCTGCCCACGAATGGCCTCAGCCTTCGTGCGTGTAGTGCGAATACGCTCGTGCTCGAATAACTGATTGACTAAGTTGCGGCGCAGTGCGATTCTCTCATCTTTACTGCGGCCGAGTCGGTATCCTGAAATTTGGTGTCGCATCTTCCGTTACTCCGCTTGGTTTTCGCCTTCTTCTTGAAGATAGCCCTTTTCGACCATCTTCTGGCGTAATTCATCCAGGCTCTTCTCGCCAAAATTGCGAATGGACATCATCGCCTCTTCGCCCTTCTCGAGCAGATCGAGCACCTCGCCCACCGTCGTAATGCCGGTCCGCTTGAGCGAGTTGAACACCCGCACCGAAAGATCGAGATTTTCGATGGGGGTTTCGATCATCTCACTGGTCAGGCGGCTGGTCTCTTCAACTTCGGGGACGATCGCTGTCAACGATTCTTCGCTGACGCCAGCCAGGTGGCGCAAATGCTCAATCAAAACCCGTGCGCTGGTGCTGAGTGCATCTTCGGGTGAAACCGTGCCGTCTGTCCAGACTTCCATGAGCAGCCTGTCGTAATTGGTGCTCTGGCCGACGCGCGCATAACCGACTTCCCAGTTGACGCGCCGCACGGGCGTAAAGATGGCGTCCACAGGCAGTTCACCAATCGGCAAGCGTGCCGTGCGTTCATCGGCCGGGGAATAACCGCGGCCACGCTCCACAGCCATTTCGATTTCGAGATTGGCGTTGGGATCGTCCACGGTGAACAAATACAGATCGGGGTTAACGATCTCAACTTCGGGTGGCGTAACAATGTCCGCCGCGGTAACCGTACCGCTCCCGCGCACTTCCAGGTGCAAGCGAGCCGTATCGACATCGTACAGTTTCAAGCGTAACTGCTTGACCTGCAACATCACACGAATAACATCTTCCCGTACACCGGGGATGTCACTAAATTCATGCGGCACATCTGCAACACGCATCGAGGTAACCGCCGTCCCTTCCAGTGAAGAGAGCAGCACCCGGCGCAATGCATTGCCCAAGGTAATCCCATAACCACGCTCAAGCGGGCCAATCACGAACTTTCCGTAATTGCGTGCTTCTGCTTCGCGCTCGATCTTGGGTGTGACCATATTCATCAAGCCAATCATTGTTCACCTCTTTCGGGCCGAAGGCCACCTGTGACACGTTGAAGGTTGCCACCATCGAGGGCAACCCTCAACACCCACTATCAACCTTCAACCTAGCGAGAGTAGTATTCAACAATCGACTGCTCGGCCAAGTTGCCATCGATTTCCGAACGTTCCGGTAAACGCGTGACGGTACCAGAAAGCCCTTTCAGGTCACGGGATAACCATGCTGGCACAGTGCGGGTTTCGGCAACATCAGGCAGAACCTTGAAGAACTCACGCTTCAACGAACCCTCGCGTACGGCGACAGTATCCCCGATGCTAAGGATCACCGACGGGACATCCGTTCGGTGGCCGTTGACCGTAAAGTGACCGTGGGTAACCATCTGACGAGCCTGCGGGCGGCTTTCGGCATACCCCAGGCGGTAAACGACGTTATCCAAACGGGATTCAATCAACTGCAAGAGATTCAAACCGGTCATGCCGCGACGCTTCAAGGAAGCCGCATAGAAACGATGGAACTGGCGTTCCAACATTCCATAAATACGGCGAGCCTTCTGCTTGGCACGCAACTGGCGTTGATAATCGGATTCGCGCTTGCGGGAGAACTGAGAACTCTTGCCATGTTGCCCGGGAGCATACGCACGGCGCTCAACGGAGCACTTGGGGGAATAACAACGCGAACCCTTCAGGAAAAGCTTTTCGCCTTCCCGGCGGCATAGTCTACAAACAGGCCCATTATATTTCGCCATAAAACTCTTTCCTCTTCAACAACAAATTACACACGGCGCTTCTTTGGCGGCCGGCAACCGTTGTGCGGCACGGGCGTCAGATCCGTGATCGACGTGACCCTGATCCCTAAAGACTGCACTGCCCGAATAGCATTTTCACGTCCCGGGCCGGGACCCTTGACGAAGAGTTGAACCTCAGACAAACCCATCGACATGGCTGCCTTGACCGCAGCCTCAGAAGCCAGGCGGGCGGCAAAAGGCGTGCTCTTGCGGGAGCCTTTGAAGCCAACCGAACCGGCACTGCTCCAGGCCAACGTATTGCCGTCCATGTCCGTAACGGTGACGATGGTGTTGTTGAAGGTGGCTGCAACATGCACCTGCCCGCTGGAAACGGTCTTTCGAACTTTCTTTGCGCCCTTCCGGCGTGAAGAACTTGAACTCTGAGCCATAACTCCTCACTTCTACTTCTTGGTTGCGCCGCGTCGCCGACCGCGCCCGGCAACCGTCTTCTTCGGACCTTTGCGGGAACGTGCATTGGTGCGGGTACGCTGGCCGCGTGCGGGCAAGCTGCGGCGGTGCCGCAGGCCACGATAACAACCGATCTCGACCAAACGTTTGATACTCATCTGACCCTCACGGCGTAAATCACCCTCAACCGTAAAGTGTGTCGAGATATATTCACGCAGCAGATTGACTTCCGCTTCGGTCAGGTCCTTGATGCGTGAATCTGGGCTGACACCGGTAGCCGTCAGAATCTCGCTGGAACGGGTACGCCCGATTCCATAAATATAAGTCAAACCAACTTCAACTCGCTTATTGCGAGGCAGGTCAACGCCTTCAATACGTGCCATAGTTTGCTATCCCTGTCGTTGCTTATGTTTCGGATTTTCACAAATGATAAACAAGCGCCCTTTGCGGCGAACATACTTGCACTTCGCACAGCGCTTTTTGATAGACGAAGTTACTTTCATGATGCCATACTCCTTAATCAAGGCTCGCAACCACGGCCGATCGTGGAACCGTTTCACGAAGTTGCGATTATACCTGTGGTTACGCTATCCGTCCAGCCTCTCGGGAAAATTCCTACGGTAATGTCAGGATTAGCGGCTCGCCATCGGTGACAGCAATGCTGTGTTCAAAATGAGCGGTCAACGAACGATCGGCCGAAATGACCGTCCAGCGATCGGGCAGTACCCGCGTCTTTTCGGTGCCGGCCAACAACATCGGTTCAATGGCGATGGTCATGCCCGCACGTAACACCAAACCGCGTCCAGGCGTGCCATAATTCGGCACCTGGGGACCTTCGTGCATGTGACGTCCCACGCCATGCCCGGTGTACTCCCGGGTGACATAAAAGCCAGCACCTTCGGCGCACCGCTGGATGGCGGAAGAGACATCACCTGTCTTTTTCCCGGGCACCATCATGCGTATGCCTTCATACAAGGCCTGCTCGGTCGCTTCCAGCAGCCGTCGGGCCTGCGCCGAAATCTCACCAATCCCCACCGTGAATGCAGCATCGCCTACGAAACCTTCGAAGGTGGTACCGCAATCGACCGAGAGAATGTCGCCCGAACGCAACTTACGCTTACCCGGGATGCCGTGCACCAGTTCTTCATTAACACTGGCACAGATCGTTGCCGGATAAGGATAAGGACCGGGGTAGTTTTTGAACGTCGGGACGCCGCCGGCCTTTCGAATAATCTCGGTAGCAAGGTCGTCAAGCTCGGCGGTTGTCACGCCTGGCTGGGCAGCTTCACGGACGGCCGCCAGGGCACGGGCATTGATCCGGCCTGCCTCGCGCATGATGCTTAATTCCTGCGCGCTTTTGATAACGACGTTATGCTCCCAACTCATGTGAACGTACTTTACTTCCGGCTGTTCGCTACACCAGGACAGCCAACAACGCTGCCGAAACCTTCTCGATGGACTGCGTACCGTCCACTTCGCGCAGCAGCCCTTCCTGGCGATAGTAATCGATCAGGGGTTGGGTCTGTTCGAGGTAGACACGAATGCGGCGGGTGACCGTTTCGGCTTTATCGTCGTCACGTTGGTACAACTCGGACCCATCTTCATCGCAAACACCGGCGACCTTGGGAGGATTGTACTTTTCGTGGTAAACATGCCCCTGCGCCCGGCAAGTCCAGCGCCCGGTAAGGCGTTCGATCAGGACGGATTCAGGCACGTTGATGTAGGGCACCGCAGTAACTTTTCCGTCGAAACCGGCCAACATCTCTGATAGGGCAGCCGCCTGGGCTGGCGTGCGCGGAAAACCATCCAACAAAGCGCCGTTGGCGCAATCGGGACGGGCAAGGCGTTCGCGGATCATGGAGATCGTCAGATCGTCCGGGACAAGTTCGCCCTTATCCATGAACGTTTTCGCCATCTTGCCCAACTCGGTCTGATTCTTCAGATTTTCCCGAAAGATGTCGCCGGAGGAAATATGCGGCAGCGCCAGTTTTTCAGCGATCAACTGCGCCTGCGTTCCTTTTCCGGCGCCGGGAGGGCCAAGCAACACGATATAGCTTCTTGCTGTACTCATCTTGGCTCCTTAGCGCACCAGGCGAGCGTCATCGTAACCGCGCAGCTTCAACTCGGCGTCGATGTTCTGGAAGGTATCGCGCACGACACCCGTCACAATGAGAAGCCCGGAGGAGGTCACCAGCAACAAACCAGATCCGTCTCCCATATCGATGCCAACCAGCGAAAGCAGGCCCGTCACCAACACCGGCAAAACGGCGATGAAGCCCAGGAACAGCGCACCCGGCAAGGTAATGCGGCGCAGCACACGGTTGAGATAGCGCTGCGTCGGGGCACCGCGCGCCACACCGGGGATTTGCGCGCCCATCTTCTTCAGGTTCTCACCGTAGTTTTGCTGCTGGAAGAGCACATCCGTGTAGAAGAAGGTGAAAAAGACCACCATCAAGAAATACAGCAGCCAGTAGATATTATTGCCGCCGCTGAAAGTGACATACACGTTGGTGGAAAGGTCCTTGACCCATTGAATCGTGCTGTTGGTACCAAAGCTGGCGATGATGGACGGAAAGGTCAGCAGAGACTGTGCAAAGATCAGCGGGATCATGCCTGCCATGTTGACCATCAAGGGCAAGGTGCCCTTGACCGGCATCGAAGTTCCGCGCCCGACACGGCGACCGGGGTACATCACCGGGATATTGCGACGGCCCTGCTGGACGATCACAATTAAGAAGATTACCAACACAATCACGACGAGCAACAGCACCAAAGCCAGGAACCAACTGTTGGCAGCCCCGACCAGGATACGTTGAATGTTTCCGGGGATCTGGGCAACGATGCCTGCAAAGATCAGCAACGACAGACCCTGGTTCCGAATGCCGTACTCCGAGATCAACTCACCCAGCCAGATGCCGAACATCGTACCGGCAGTCATACTGAGAACGACCGTCCACGAGAACAGCCATTCGGACTCAAACAGGCCAAAACCGCCGATCACCGGCGCTCCGGCCATGGTGGAGAAGATGTTAATCTGCCCAATTGCTTGCAAGGCCGCCATCGGGATAGTCAGGATGAGTGTCCACTTTTCCATCCACTTTTGCCAAGCGCGCGGGTCTTCTTCCATACGCCGCTGCCAGGCAGGGATAATGGGCGCCAGCAATTGGAGGATAATCTGCGCCGTGATGTACGGGTACACGCCCATCGCCAGCACAGAGAAGTTGGACACCGTGCCACCGGAAAGCAGGTCCAGAATACCGACCAACGTCCCTGCGGCCTGCCCACCCGCACCCGCTCCGCTCAACAAGCTTGCCAGGGCCTCACGGTTTGCGCCCGGCACGGGCACGTGCGCGGCGAGCCGATAGATGGCCATCAACAACAAGGTGATGAGCAGTTTGCGACGGATGTCGTGTGCCGTCCAAAGGTAACGCCAGGAAGATCGCTTCATGAGAGTTCCTCGTTGTTCTGTCGAAGACCGGTTGGCCTGCTGACCTTTCAGCCTTCGATGATGTGGACGCTGCCACCGGCGGCTTCGATTTTGCTCTGAGCCGATTTGCTGACACGGTGAGCGTTCAGTTTGACAGCCACCCGAATTTCGCCTCGCCCGAGAATAACCACCGGGTTGCGTGGATCACGCAGCAAGTGTGCCTGAGAAAGGGCGTCGGGCGTGATCTCGCTGCCCGCAGGAAAATCGGCCAGTTGATCTAGGTTGACTTCGTTATATTCGACGCGATTCGGTGGGGTAAAGCCTTGGCCGCGAACGAAGGGCAAGCGGCGGAAAAAAGGCAGGTTGCCACCTTGATGATAAAGACGCGTCCCACCGCCCGAGCGGGAGTTTTGGCCTTTCTGGCCGCGTCCGGCCGTGCGGCCCTGACCGGCAGCAATACCCTGGCCGACGCGTTTGCGCTTCTTGCGCGAACCTTCTTGTGGTTTCAGATCGTGCAGTTTCATAGTTCTTCTACCTCGACCAGGCGGTCAACGAGGTACAGCATGCCGCGCAGCGTCGGCGAGTCGACATGCTCCACCACCTGATTCATCCGGCGCAAACCGAGCGCACGGACGGTCGCCTTATGGCGCTGGGAATAGCCAATCGCGCTTTTCACCAGCTTAATACGCAAAACTTTTTCTTGAGATTCAGCGGTCTTAGCCATTCTTCTTCCGCTCCCAATAAGGAACTACATCCTTCGGAGATTTCCCACGCCGGGCAGCTTCTTCCTGTGGGGACTTCAACTGCTCCAGGGCGTCAATCGTCGCAAAAACCACGTTCAAAACGTTGTTGCTGCCCAACGATTTCGTCAGGATGTCTGAAATACCGACGACTTCCAACACGGCGCGCACACCACCACCGGCGATCACGCCGGTCCCGGCAGAGGCCGGTTTGAGCATGACGCGGGCGCCTGCGACCTTTCCCAACACTTCGTGCGGGATGGTTGTGCCAAACGTAGACACTTTGCGCATGTTGCGCCGGGCGCGTTCGCTGGCCTTGCGCATCGCGTCAGGCACAGCATTCGCCTTTCCGACCCCGACGCCAATGCTGCCACGGTTGTCACCGGTTACGACGGCCACACGGAAGTTGAAGCGGCGGCCGCCCTTGACCACTTTGGCAACACGAGCGATTTCGATCACGCGCTCGTCAAATTCTTGTTCAAATTCTTGTTGGACCTGATAATCCGACATGTTTTACTCCATCTGCCCGGGAAACGCCTTCCCAAGGAACTAGAATTCCAGGCCACCTTCGCGGGCGGCGTCGGCGAGTGCCTTAACACGGCCGAGATAGCGGTACCCCCCGCGGTCGAAGACCACTTTTTGGATACCCTTTGCCTGGGCACGCTCTGCAACCACCTTGCCGATCAGCTTGGCCTGATCGGTCTTGTTGAGACCTGCCATTTGCGCCCGCAGTTGGCCATCCAAAGAAGAGGCAGAAGCGAGGGTATTCCCTGCTTCGTCGTCGATTACCTGGGCATAGATGTGGGTCAGGCCACGGAAAACGCTCAAGCGAGGACGCTCTGGGGTCCCCGAAACCTTCTTGCGAATCCGCCGATGCCGATTGATACGTGCTAAAGAACGTGATGTTGCCATAGCTTATCCCTTGCCTGTCTTACCGGCCTTGCGGCGGACCTTCTCACCCAGGTACTTGATACCCTTTTCGTGATACGGCTCCACCGGGCGGACCGAACGAACATTTGCGGCCACCTGGCCGACGGCTTGCTTATCGTAACCTTTTATCTTGATCTGGCGTGTTTTCGGATCGGTTTCGAAGTTGATCCCCTCGGGCGGATCCATCACCACCGGGTGAGAATAGCCCACATACAGGACCAGTTTCTTGCCGTCCATTTCGGCGCGGTAACCGACGCCGTTGACTTCCAGAACCTTTTCAAAACCAGCGTTGACACCGGTGACCATGTTATTGATCAAAGCCCGGGTCATGCCATGCAAAGCGCGATGCGTGCGTGCATCCGACGGACGCAGTACGGTGAGAACGCCTTCTTCGAGCGAAATTTGCATTTCGGGCGGGAAAGACTGTTCCAGTTCACCCTTGGGGCCTTTGACACGAACCGTGCTGCCCTCCACCTGAACCTGGACACCCGCTGGTACTGCGACTGGCATGCGACCTATACGAGACACAATGAACCTCCTACGATTGATGCTTGTTGACAGCCAACTGCCGACAAATCTTTCCAGTCAACGATCAACACGCGCAATCCTTTTACCAGATTTTGCAGAGGATTTCGCCGCCCACCCCGAGCTGGCGGGCGCGCTGGCCCGTCATCACGCCTTTAGGAGTGGACACAATGGCGATTCCCATGCCCGACAGTACCCACGGGATTTCTGTTTTCCCGGCGTAAACGCGATTCCCGGGGCGGCTAATGCGCTGCAAACCGGTAATCACAGGGCGACGCTCGCGGCGCTCACCCACGTACTTCAGGCGAATACGCAACATTTTATTCTGTGATGGGGTCCCATCCACCACTTCGTAACCAACGATGTAGCCTTCTTCTTTCAAGATTTTGGCAATCGCAACCTTGAGCTTGGAACTCGGCAAAGCTACATTCGTGTGACCGACCAGCACCGCGTTGCGGATGCGGGTCAGCATATCAGCAATAGGATCAGTAACGGACATGCTCTACTACCTCCGTCCAGACTACCAGGACGACTTGACGACGCCAGGAATTTTGCCTTCCAAAGCTTGCTCGCGGAAGCAAATACGACACAGCCCAAAGCGACGCATATAGCCCCGCGGCCTGCCACAAATCTTGCAGCGGTTACGTACCCGGGTGGGATACTTCCGCCGCATTTCGCGATACTCCATGCATTTTTTCGCCATGCTTATCCATCCTTTCGAAACGGCATACCAAGCATTTGCAGCAATAGCCGGGCTTCGTCATCGGTCTGCGCAGTGGTGACAATGGCAACTTCAAGCCCACGCAGCTTGTCAATCTTATCGTATTCAATCTCGGGGAAAACCAGTTGTTCGCGCAGGCCCAGGTTGTAGTTCCCGCGGCCATCGAAACCATCCGGCGAAATCCCACGAAAGTCGCGTACACGCGGCAAGGCAATATTCATCAAGCGATCGAGGAAGTCCCACATGCGGTCACCCCGCAAGGTAACTTTGACGCCAATGGCACGCCCTTCGCGCAGCTTGAAATTCGCAATGCTCTGCCGGGCCTTGGTAACCACGGGCTTTTGGCCGGTGATGGTCGTCAAGTCGCCGACGGCAGCATCCAAGGCCTTGGCATTGTCCAGAGCCTCGCCCACACCAACGTTCACCACAACCTTGGTGATGCGCGGAATGCGCATGACATTCTCCAGGCCCAATTCTTTCTCCAGGGCTGGCACCAATTCTTTCTGATAACGTTCTTTGAGAAAATGAGTCATTTTTACGCTCCACACCAGATCACAACGGCGGATCGCTGGCAGCTTTAATCAAGTGCTGTGTTGCACTTCCTGCACAGCCGCTGGGCCTGACCGGCCTCATCACGCTGCACCCGCACACGCACTGGTTTGTCGCACTTTGGGCAAATCACCATGACATTCGAAATGCTCACCGGCGCTTCGAACTCGATGATTCCCGGGCGCAAATTGCGTCCCTGGGTTTGCACCTGGCGCTGATGTTTCTTGCGAATGTTGATACCCTGAACAACAATGCCGTTCTCTTCAGGAAGAACTTTTAAAACTTCGCCGCGCTTCCCTTTATCTTCGCGGCCACCGCTGATCACCTCAACGGTATCGCCTTTACGAATCTTTACCTTCATGACTTAAAGCTCCTGTGGCCTTCGAACGAGTTCTACAGCACTTCGGGGGCCAATGAAACGATCTTCATGAACCCTTTTTCGCGCAATTCACGAGCCACCGGGCCAAAAATGCGCGTACCCTTGGGATTCTGGCCGTCGGTATCCAGGATCACGGCCGCATTGTCGTCGAAGCGGATATAGGAACCATCGTCACGGCGCCATTCCTTGGCACAACGTACGACAACGGCACGCACGATATCGCTCTTCTTGACAGATCCTTGCGGAGCCGCAGACTTGACCGTTGCAACGACCGTGTCGCCCACGTAACCGTAACGACGCCGCGAACCGCCCTTTACCTGAATCACCAGCAACTCGCGGGCGCCGGTATTGTCAGCCACTTTGAGAATAGTCTCCTGCTGAATCATGATCAGGCCTCCGCGCTTGTGGTATCTGCCGCGCTGATGTCGTGGCGCAGGATGCTCTGCACAACCCAATGCTTGTTTTTCGAGATGGGCTTGCTTTCTACAATTTGCACCTGATCGCCAATCTGGCAACCCAAGACATCATGCGCCATCATGCGCTCGCGGCTGTGAACGACTTTGTTGTACAACGGATGGCGAAAAGTGCGTTTGACTTCCACAACCACCGTATTCTGCATTTTGTTGCTGGTGACCACACCAATCAAGCGTCGCCGATTATTCATTTTGCACCTTCCACATTTTCCGCCTGCATCCGTTCCTTCAGGATAGTCATCAGGCGGGCCACTTCACGGCGAGTAATCCGCATGCGTGAGGTGTCAGTCAACCCACCAGTTGCCTGGCGGAAGCGCAGCTTCATCAACTCCTCTTTGGCGTCGCTCAAGCGCGCTTGAATTGCATCGTTCGATAAGACACGAATTTCCTGCGGTTTCATCCTTCGCCTCCAACAGCATCGAGCCGGGCCACGATCTTGGTCTTCATGGCAAACTTGTACTGCGCCAGGCGCAAGGCTTCGCGGGCAACGTCTTCAGGCACGCCACCGCCGACTTCGAGCATGATGCGGCCCGGGCGAACCACGGCCACCCAAAACTCCACGTTCCCTTTGCCTTTCCCCATGCGGCTCTCGGCAGCGCGATGGGTAATCGGTTTATCGGGGAAGATACGGATCCAAACTTTCCCGCGGCGCTTCAGCGAATGGACGACCGCACGGCGTGCAGCCTCGATCTGGCGAGCCGTAATCCACCCGGGTTCCAGGGCCTGCAGGCCGTAGTCGCCCAGGTGCACTTCCGCCCCGCGCAAGGCCTTGCCCTTCATCCGGCCGCGCATCTGCTTGCGGTATTTAACACGCTTTGGCATCAACATAATTACACCTCAGTACTCAGTGCTCAACGGCCGGCATGGTGCCAACCATTGCTTCCTGATTATTCACTAACGTACACACCCTCCGTGGCCTCGACCTTCTCTTCACCCACAGAGACGGCTTCCCCACGGTAAATCCAGACCTTGACGCCAATGCGACCATACGTGGTCAGGGCTTCAGCCTGGCAGTAATCAATATCGGCCCGTAGCGTCTGGCGAGGCACCCGGCCTTCGCGCATATTGACGACGCGTGCCATTTCTGCACCGCTCAGGCGGCCGCCGACTTCCACGCGCACGCCCTGCGCACCCTGGCGCATGGCCTGTTGGATGGCACGCTTCATGGCGCGTTGGTAACTGATGCGGCGCTCGATCTGCTCGGCAATGTTGTGCGCGACCAGGAAAGCGTCCAGGTCGGGCGACTTAATCTCTTTGATCTCGAGATCGATCTTCTTGCCAACCATCGCTTCCAGGCTCTGGCGCAACTTCTTGACGTTATCGCCCTTGCGGCCAATCAGAATGCCGGGTTTGGCAGTATGGACAACGACCTTGACCTTGCCGGGGAAACGCTCGATTTCGATGCGAGAGACGCCAGCCCGAGGGGCTTCGCCACGCACAAGTTCGCGCAGGGCGAAATCTTGGTGCAGTTGGTTGACATAGTCCTGGCCTTCCGCAAACCAGCGGCCTTCCCAGGTCTTGTTGATCTTCAGCCGAAAACCAATTGGATGAACTTTACGGCCCATAAAAATCTCCTCGACAATTTACTCGCGTTCCCGCAAGATCACGGTGATGTGGGATGAACGACGCAGCCAGGGCTTGAAACGCCCGCGGGCACCAAAACGGCGCCATTTGCGAGTGGGGGCTTCATCCGCGAAAATGCGATAGACATACAAATCATCACGGCTGACACCGAAGTTTTCTTCGGCGTTGGCCATTGCAGAAGCAACGGTCTTGTAAACCGGCTGGGCAATCGTCTGGTTGGCACTGAACTTCAGGGCGTTCAGGGCGTCTACCACGCCTTTACCCCGCACCAGGTCCACTACCAGGCGAGCTTTCTGCGCAGAAATGGAAGTAAAACGAATTTGTGCTCGAATGTCCGTAGCCATGGCGCAACCTTTACTTCTTGACTTTCTTTTCCGCCAGGTGGCCGCGGAATAAACGCGTAGGCGCAAATTCGCCCAACCGATGGCCAACCATGTTTTCGGTGACGTAAATCGGCACGTGGCGGCGGCCATCATGCACGGCAATCGTATGACCGACCATCTGAGGGAAGATCGTACTCTCACGGCTCCAGGTGCGAATCACCTTCTTCTCGCCGCGCTCATTCATGGCCTCAATTTTTTTGAGCAATTTAGGGGCGATAAACGGCCCTTTTTTTAGTGAACGTCCCATATTTCTAGTCTCCTAGTCTTCTCGCCAGCTGCCTGGCAACCATCGATTCTTCACCGGGTTCGCCAGCAGCAGCCAACGACTGGACTAATTAGCGTCGCTTCGCCCCACGGCGGCGGACGATGTACTTATCCGTCGTCTTGTTGCGGCGGGTGCGATAACCACGGGCAGGCTTGCCCCACGGCGTACGCGGCCCGGGCTTACCGACGGGCTGACGGCCTTCACCACCACCATGTGGATGATCGCGCGGGCTCATCGCATAACCACGAACCGTCGGGCGAATTCCCATCAAGCGCTTGCGACCTGCTTTACCGATATTGATGTTGTTGTGATCGGTGTTCCCAACCTGACCAACCGTCGCATAGCACGTCTGCCGCACCAAACGAACCTCGCCGGAGGGCAGGCGAATCTGGGCGTAGTCGCCTTCCTTCGCCAATAATTGTGCGGCCGTACCCGCTGAACGGACCAACTGGCCGCCCTTGCCCTCTTTCAACTCGATGTTGTGCAACAACGTACCGACGGGAATGTTGGAAATCGGCAAATGATTTCCGGGGCGAATCTCAGCGGTCGGGCCAGAAACCACGGTATCACCGACTTTAAGTTCTAGCGGGGCAACGATATAGCGCTTCTCGCCGTCAGCGTAAAACAACAGCGCCAGGCGGGCGGTGCGGTTTGGGTCATATTCGATCGCAGCGACACGGGCCGGAACACCAAGCTTGTTGCGCTTGAAATCGACGATGCGGAGGTTGCGACGAACACCACCGCCTTGATGGCGCACCGTGATTTTTCCGTAGCTGTTGCGACCGCCCCGTTTGCGACGTTCGACAATCAACGAACGTTCGGGCTTGCTCTTGGTAATTTCTTCGAAGGTAGAACCTGTCATGTTGCGCAAGCTGGGCGTGACAGGCTTGTAAGTACGTACGGCCATTACCTCACCCCTTCAAATATATCAATCGACTGACCCTCAGCCAGGGTAACAATCGCTTTCTTATACGCGCTGCGGCGGACCATAACACGGCGGCTGCGCCAGCGGCGAGTACGTTTTGCAGGAAGGTTAATCACATTGACCCGCAGCACGTTAACACTGAACACAGTCTCCACGGCATCTTTGACCAGGGTTTTGGTTGCATCCGAGGCAACTTCAAACGCATACTGGTTCAAGCCCGTCTGATAGTTCGACTTTTCAGTAATCAACGGCCGGCGGAGGACGTCATACAGGGTGCTCATGGGTGCCTCCGGTTATCCCAGGTAGGAATTGAGAACATCCAGCGCTTCCAATGGCACGATCAACTTGTCGTAGCGCAGCAGGTCGCGGATATTCAGGTAATGCGCCAACAAAGTCTTGGCTTCGGGAATGTTATTGACCGAACGCACCGTCGGCTCCACCGCAGGATCCTTCTTGGCAAGCAGAACCAGTGCGCTGGCATCACCGACCAGACGGTTGAGCGCCTGAGCCATCAAGCGGGTTTTGGGTTCACTCAAGGCGAGGGCTTCCAGGACGACGATCGCATTCTCGGCGGCCTTGACCGACAGCGCCGAACGCAGGGCGGCACGGCGCATCTTGCGCGGCATCTTGAGGCTGTGATCACGCGAGTGCGGGGTATGCACACGGCCGCCACCCACCCACTGAACGGAACGCGTAGAACCTTGGCGAGCACGCCCGGTGCCTTTCTGGCCCCAGGGCTTACGACCACCACCCGCAACTTCACCGCGCGTCTTGGTCTCATGAGTCCCCAGGCGGGCGTTTGCCATCTGGCGCACGTAAGCCTGGTGCATCAAATCGATATTCACAGGAGCTTCGAAGATACGCGCCGAAAGTTCGACCGTACGCACCTTTTCTCCTTGCATGTTGAGGACATCTACTTCCATGTCAGCTTTACTCCAGTTACAAAAACCAGCCAGCTTGCCGGTTTACTGCTTGCGCGCTTCCTTGATCAGAACCAGGCCATTTTTCCCGCCGGGAACTGCACCATTCACGCCGATCAGGTTTCGCTCGGCATCCACCAAGACAACCTTTAAGTTCTGTACCGTGACACGATCGTCACCCATGTGACCCGGCCCACGGGCGCCTTTGTATACACGGCCTGGCGTGGTTGTCGAACCGCGTGAACCAGGCGCACGATGGCGATCGGACTGGCCATGGGTTTTGGGGCCGCCGCGGAAGTGATAGCGCTTGACGCCACCGGCAAAACCCTTCCCTTTGCTGGTGCCGATCACATCCACACGCTCGCCAATGGCAAAAACGTCCACACTCAGCTGGTCACCCTCTTGCAGTTCGGCGTCTTTTGCCCGGAACTCACGCAAAAAGCGCAATGGAGGAAGACTATTGCGCTTGAGGTGCCCTAACTGACCACCGGTGAGGGACTTCGGCTTGACCTCACCAAAACCCAGTTGCACAGCAGCGTAACCGTCTTTCTCTGCCGAACGAACCTGGGTGACATAACAAGGCCCAGCTTCGATCAAGGTTACGGGAACAGACGCACCGGCCTCATCGAAAATCTGGGTCATGCCGATTTTCTTACCAATCAGCCCTTTTAACATCTCAGTTTTCTCCTTGCAGATAGAGTGGAGCAAGTTTTCGATTTGCCGGCACAAACTGATCTGCGCACACAAATCCAGGCATTGCTCTTGAGGGACTGTCAACCTGGGCTTGGCTGCATCATCCCTGACCGCAACGCAGTCTGCCAACCTGCCGCAAAGCCGGTATTGGTCGCTCGCGGGGAAGGCGGCTCTTACGCTGCCTGTATGAGAGACTCACACGAAGAGATTCGAGTGTAGTAAATAAACTGCACGACTTTACTATTCTCGAATCTCTCGATGTATTCTCGAATAACTAAATTTTGATTTCGATATCCACACCCGCCGGAAGATTCAGGCGCATGAGCATATCAATGGTCTTCGAATCAGGATCCAACACATCGATCAAACGGTTATGCGTGCGGATCTCAAAGTGCTCGTGAGAGTCCTTGTCAATGAATGTAGAGCGTCGTATTGTATACCGTTCTATCTTAGTTGGCAAGGGTACTGGGCCAATGATTCTGGCGCCAGTTCGTTCGGCCGTTTCAACAATGCGTTTGGCCGATTGATCGAGCACACGATGATCGTAAGCCTTGAGGCGGATGCGAATTTTCTGCTTAGCCATGTCTACACCTTACTTGATGATCTTGGTGATCACGCCGGCGCCCACGGTCAGGCCACCTTCGCGAATAGCGAACTTCGAGCCTTGCTCCAACGCCACCGGGATGATCAACTCCACTTCCAGGTTCACGTTGTCGCCAGGCATCACCATCTCGA
>JBMOLU010000005.1:0-2847 GCA_049325275.1 Chloroflexota bacterium | reverse complement strand
TGGGCATCGTTGTTGGCCATGACGATCCCGTTCGGGTCGAAGTAGAAACGCACACGGTAACGCGTCTCTTCGTAAGGCCGCCAGTCGGTGGCGTAGATCAGGACGTTGTCGTCCAGCACCGCTTGCAAGCCATTGTTGCCGCCGATGGCTGCCGCAGCGCTCGCCGCCAGGTCACCACCATCGATCACGCTGGTACTCCAGGCGCTCAAGTCACCGCTCTCGAAGCTATCGGCGAAGAGAGCGTCGGTCTTGGCCGGCATGGGCTGAATCGGTGCTCCGGGAACCAGGCCAATGTAGCTCGTGCGGCGGCTCTCGAACAGGTCGAAGAAGTAGATACCACGCGTACCCGGGTCGATGCCCGAAACCGCCCCTAAATGGACGTAATCTATCTTGCGTGTCTCGTTGACCAGATTGGTAAACACGCCCTGCTGGACGCCATCCACCCAAAAGGTGAGCACACCATTGTTGGCGCCGGAAGACGTAGCTGCTTGCCAGTTCAACTCCAGGGCATGCGGCCCATCGGCGATCGTTACCCAAGGAGTAGAACTCCAGGTAGTGGTATTGTTGACCGCCTCGCTACGTACCTGGTAATCACCGGCAGAGAAGCGTAGTTCCACACGAGCCACGGCCAGAGAATCACGATTGTATGCCACAAAGATGTAATGAACATCGCCATGCACCATCTGGATACTGTTGGGATCGAAGTAAAACCTGGCGCGATAGGTTGTCTCTTCGAAAGGTTTCCAGTCTGTCAGGTAGATGCTGAAGTTATCGTCCAACAGTGCCTGCAATCCGTTCGTGCCACTGATTGCTGCCGCCGAGCTTACGCTTAAGTCTCCGCTGTCCGCCACACTGGCACTCCAGGCAGTAAAGTTGCCACTCTCGAAGCCATCACCAAAAAGAGTATCGGTCTTTACCGGTAAGGGCTGCATCTGTACACCAGGGACCAAACCAATATAGTTTTGTTGGCGCGATTCGAACAGGTCGAAGGAAAGCGTGCCCCTTGTAAAGACATCGATGTTCCCAAGCGCGCCAAGCCAAACTTTATCCACCGTGCGCGTATCATTGTCAACATTGGTATAGTTGCCCTGTTCCGTGCCATCTACCCAGAAGGTAATTCCGCCGTTATTGGCATTCATTCCTGATGCTGCCCGCCAATCCAGTTCCAAGGCATGGATACCAGATGCAATCGTTACCCAGGATGTGTAACTCCAGCTGCCAGTGTCTGTCGATACGGCAGCACGTACCTGGTAATCGCCCGCAGATTTTCGTATTTCGATAGCTGCCAGTTCGTTGCTACTGGCGTTGAATACCTGGAAAACCTTGAACTGCTTGTTGTCGCCCATACTCAATCCGCTGATATCGAAGTAAAAGCGGGTGCGGTAGCGCGTTTCAGCATTGGGTGTCGGATCTATGGCATAAATCGGCGTATTGGAAGTGATATCAGCCTGCATGCCATACGTACCGCTGATGGCGGCTGTGGTCGTAACCGATAATTTGCCATTCAAGAGATTGCCCCCACCCCAAAGCATGAAATCGCCGCCTTCGAAGCCATCGGCGAAGAGCAGATCCTGCCCTTCTACCGGACGCAGCGTGTTTTCGCTGGCCGTCAGGCGGTTTCCGTTGGCGTCATAAGTATAAGCAAACGAAGAAAGCGTTTCAGAACCACGGGCATGCACCAAAGACAGCAGATGTCCCGCGTCGTCGTATGTATAGGTTTTGGTTACCCCATTCGGCAGGCTCTCGGTCGACAGGCGGCCGGCGCGGTCGTAGGTATAGGTTGTAACCAGGTTATCCCAATCACGCACCGTTTCCAATCGCCCGGCATCATCATAGGTGTAGGTAACCGTTTTGAGATCGGGGTAGATCAGGGATGTACGATTACCGGCAGCATCGTAACGATACTGCACGGTGCCGGTGAAGGGATCTGTGATGGTTAGGGCGCGCCCCAGGCCATCATAGACCCAGCTTGTCACACCGACGCTGTCCGTCATTACCGTCTGCTGGCCCAGGATGTTGTACTGCGAACGCACATCGACATCAGGCACAGGGTAATCGGTCAGCAAGAGATGGCCCAGGCGATCGTAGGTGTAGCTGGTCGTAAAACCATTGGCATCGGTTTTCTGCGCCTGTTGGCCGGAAGCGGTGTAGGTGTAATAGGTCGTATGACTCAAGGCATCGACTTCGCGCGTCATGCGGCCGAAGGCGTCATAGCCAAAGTTGGTGACGTGCAGCAATGCATCCTTGATCGTGCGGCGGTTACCGGCGACATCGTAGGTGTACTCCGTGCGAACATTGATCTCGCTGGTGGGGTTGACACCCGGCAGATAGTTTTCCACCACGGCGGTCAGGCGGCCGAGAGCATCGTACTCGAAATGGGTGACGATGTTCATGGCATCGACGGTATTGATGCGCTGCCCGGCCAAGTCATAGGTTGTCTGGCGGCTGTGCATGAGCGGGTCCGTTTCTCGCAACAGGCGACCAACGCCGTCGTACTGGTAAGCAGTTTCTTGATGCAGCCATAATCGGTGGGGGATAACTCAGCGGGCATATGATAGGATAGCGCCCATCTCTATTGTAAAGGCGCATTCTTCCTGTGAGACAAATTGCATCACTCTGGCTTCTTTTGACACTCATTTTGCTGCTTCCCCTGCTCTTTTGGCAACTTCAAGCCCTGTGGGGATCACAGACCCAACCACAAAAATCGCCTTCAGCTCCAAACCGGGACTGCCCGTGTTGCCGGACAGAAGCCGCTGGCGGGAGCAATCCATCCGTTGTTTGCGCTGAGCATATCATCCCCTGGAAGATGCGCAAAGGGATTGGGGGAAGAAAGAAGGGGGTTCGAAC
>JBMOLU010000004.1:0-24128 GCA_049325275.1 Chloroflexota bacterium | reverse complement strand
CCTCATCGGCTTTGTGCAAGAGTTGGACGATTTGTTCCGGTTTTCTTTGTTTCATGAAAGCGTTGCTCCTTGTGTTTCAGGTGCTCGACTCTCATTTTACTTGGGTATATTTTTCGAGGCAGGTCAAAACTGCATACTCGGATGATCAGCCTGGAAACCGATGCCAAAATAGAATTCCGTAATCACTGGATTCAAATTTTGCCAAAGATGAATTATCGCAATGAGATTGAAGTTGAAGTGAAGTTTATTCAACCGCTGTTAGATTATTTGGGCTATAAGCCGAATGAGTATTGTTTGCGCTATCCAGTGACAATACAGGTTGGCAGACAGCAAAACAAAGGGTCCGCAGATTGGGTAGTTGGAAGGAAAAATTCTAACGAGTTTGTTGTGAATTTTGTTATAGAAGCGAAAGAACCCAATCAACAGCTAGATGAGTATGTAAAAGGCCAAGCACGTTCATATACTTTTGCTTTGAATGCACCAATCTATGTCCTAACAAATGGACAAAAAATTCAGGTGTACCAACGAGGCGTGCAAGTTGACGAATGTGTATTTGATTGTGACGTAGAAAACCTCAGTGACCAATGGGAAAACCTCGAAAAAATAATCGGCGTTTCGGCCATTAAACGTACTCTCTAGTATTACAGCGCAACATTGCCAATGGCAGCCAGTAAGCCGAGTTGCCGCAGTTTGGCATTGCGGTGGCAAATATAAGCGACATAGTTGCGTTTTTGGTAGTACTGGATCATGCGCAGAGCAGCGGCAGCATCAAAGACGGGTCTGGGTAAAATACTGGAGAGTAAGAGGCACACCTGGTTGAAGGTCAGAGCAGGAGCTTTGTCGCTGAACTTGATGCGCAATCGTACCAGGAAGTGATGAGCCAAGGATACGAGTAGCATATGATGGTGCCAGCCCAACCAACTTCGCATTTCGTAATGGTCGAAGCCGATTTCGCCTTTGCCTTCTTTGAAGATGATTTCGATAGGCCAACGCATACCGCAAATGCGGACGAGTTCGAGCAAGGGGAAGTTGGCTGGGGCATTGCTGAAATAGAACTTGAGTTCGGTTGGGTCATCGAGATTACGGCGGATGATCAGCCAGATTTCGTTACCGGGCAGTCGATTGCGGCTTTCGTAGACACGTAGAAAGGTGAAGTCGCACACGATGGGGCCTTTTGAGCCTTCTTTGATGGTGGCTCGTACCCAGCCATCGGCAGGGATTTTGGATGCCACACGCTGAACGGTGGTTGCCTTCTGTTCGGGATGACGCAAACGCAGGCGCTTGGGGCGACGTCCGCGGCCTTTCCAGTCTGGCAGGTAGACTTCAGGTCGTTCGAGCCAAACCTGGAGGGTGGTCTTGATCTCGGTGTAGTACCACAAGCCAAGATCAGCGACACCATCCCGGAAGGCAGGCGAATCGCCGTACAGCGCATCGGCCGCTAACCAACGAAACATCAAGGGTTGAGCCTGTTCCTGGTTGCGGGTAATCGCAGCTTGCAGTAGTTTCAGGGCAATCTCCGGCTTTGTTTGGAAAACCAAGTCTTCTGGCACGCCACAGGCATCACGCCGTTGGGCGTGTCCATCGCCAAACCACTCTTCGGGCATAAACAATTGGCTATCCAATAACGTGTACCCTTTCCGGCTAACATATCCCAGATGCACACCGACTTGCGAATTCGCTACCTTGCCAACCGAACCACAATACTGCGAGGCCACGCCTACCGAGTCTTCCCCTTGTTTGACAACACCCGATTCGTCAATCAGCCCAACACCATCCGCTTCGCTCAGCGTTTCTGCCACCAGCCCTTGATGTATCTTCACCACCGGTTCCTTCTTCCACGGACTTTGACCGACATAATGCTGCAAATTGCGCACATTCTCACCCATTGCCAGTGCCATGCGCTCCGTATTTTTGCGCTGGCTATCACCCAACAAACCACTCAAATGGGTTTGCCCTTTTTCCTATTGCTCGCGCCGCCGAAACGCCGAACGAAACAACGCCCCGTAGGTTTCCAATTCGCTCGCAAATTGCTCAATATCGCTGCTCAACAGATTACAGATCGGTTTTGGGCACGTTTCAATTACCTGAACTTCGGTTACAATTCCGCTTGGCATGGTTTCCGTCTCCTTCCATCTTGGTCGATAGTCGGAGAAAGATACCATGCCTTTATCTTTTTAGCTCAAATCCGCTACGTTGCGCTGTAATACTAGTTCTCCACCAGCACGCGGGCCACTTTTTGCAACAGGGATGACTGGCTATTTTCCCCGATTTTCAGGACATTCTGCGTTAGCGTATTGAAGTGTAGGGCGACGATGGGGTTGCTCAGTAGCTGTTGGGTGGTCAACTGCACTCCCTGATAGGTATACCCATACAGGTGATAAACCCGGAAGGCCCGTTTCACCCGGTTATTCACCCCCATCTTGGGTGGCACAAAATACTGAATGAAGGTTTTGTTCGTTGAATCCACGCAAATACGATCCTGGATGCTCTTTATAGGCGCAGTTTCCGGATTGTAATACATCACCAGCGGGAGAATTCGACTGCTGGTGCCCCCCTTGGTAGTCCGGTCAATCCTAACGTTCCCGGCTTCGACATCTGCGATGAGATTCGGGCGGCCGATCAAAATCGGGGTGAACTCTCTGGCTGTGTAGCAGTTAATGAAGATTCCAGCCTCTTCATCAGCGAAATACTGCTGATTGTCAAACAGCTTTGATTCCCCATCCTTGGTTTTACGGGCAGATGTTCGCAGGAAACGGAACTTCTGCTGAATGGCTGAGCGGTCTGTCATGATTTCCTGAATAAAGATCTGCCCATTCTTAAACAGAAACTTTACTGCTACGGCCTTCGTTTCGCCACGCCAGGGACTGCTCACATAGATCGACCAGAACGTATTTTCTGGGAACTGTTGCGGGGCTACCGGCAACCCGAGTGTAGGGTCAATCAACCCGACTCGAATCCAGCTCTTGATCTTCATCTCGCTCAGAATTTTCTTGAATTCGGCAGACACCTTTATCTTGTGCTTCTGGCAAAACTTGTGCCAGGCTTCAGCAACGGTCTGTTTCCGTAAATAAGCCAGGATCATATCCGGCGCGTCCAGGTAGAGACCGTCCGTGAATTGCCTGGCTTCGGACTGCAATTCATGGTCATTCACTTTCTCCGGAGAGTAACGCATGACAACCATTTCTTTAACCTCTTCCCCGGCGATGGCGGTAAATCTGGTTACATTTACCCCCTGCATGCAGAAGAACGCTCCTGATGAAACATAGGTGTACCGCCGTTTTAGGTTTGAATAGAAATCTACCACGTCTTCATCTTCAATTTCGGAGGATGGCAACCACAAGCCATCTTTCTGACGCTGGTAAGCCATCGAACTGGCTTCCTCTTCATCCAGGATCTTATTGAACACGAGGTAGTTCTCGCCCTGATGCAGCTGCACGCTACTCCAAGGGATCGCTTCCATAATTTTCCAGCTGGCATCGTCATCGTTTTCCCCTGTCACCAGCTCATATTTGCTGACGGTCTGTCCCGAAAATCCGATCTGAACCTCTGCTAGCCCTTGATGAGTAAAGAAATTCTGGAGAAATGCCATTTCTTCCGGGGAAAAATCTTCCCCCGTATTGTTGATGATTGTCATGGAGTTGAAAGCACTGGCGGTATCTATGTCATCCTGGTCGACAAACGGATTTTCCAGGTACGCGTCTGCCTGAAAAATAGGGGGCGTATAGCCGATCCCGCAATAAGACAGAAAACTTTCCAACTCATCCATCAGCTTCTGATAATAATAGAGTTGAGTGGTTCGGAATTTTTCGAGTGAATCAAAGCGCATGAAATCAATCGTGTTCTTTTTGCGCCCGTCCAGTTTTCGTTTAAAGGAGTATCTTTTCCCTCCGCTGCGGGCTAGAAGCACGTTGCCCAGCCCGTCCCCGTCGAGTGTATGGAAATGGTCATCCTCGAACAACCGGCACTTCCGAGAAAGGTTGATCGAGAGAACCTGGTATCTGTTTAGGTGAACATAGATTTCGTGGCCCCACACCTTGAGTTCACCGCTTCCCTTGCCTTCCAAGGTTTTGTGGATGATCAGCAGTTCTTCGAACCCATTGATCGTTTCAAAAGGCAACATTTGGGAGATCAGATGGAGCTTGAAAACCAGGTTGATTATTTTCTCCTGGTTCTTCTCACTGGTTTTGAATAAATCGATCCACCCTGTGTGCTTCCTGTTGGATGTCAGGAAGAACGCATAACTTTCTCCCCCGGATTCAGCCAGGAAATATTGGATATCCATATTCTCCAATGGCTGGCCTGAAGCGCCCAGGCGTTTTTTTACTTCTTTCCTGATACGCCGGTCGCGGTCAATATAATCCTCATTTGGTGCGTGATCCTGGAGTAAACGTCGGACGGGAAAGACATCAATGCCCTTTCCCTTTTCGTGCAGATACTGGCGCAGCTTTTCAGCAATCACCTCAGGGGTATCCAAGATTCTCACCTGGTTGGAACGGGATACATCCGATTTTTCATTGATCAGGTTCAGCATTTTATTGACCTCTCCGAATAAGGAAATCTCTCAATGTGTTGGACTCGACCGGGTTATGGTTGGCATCCAGGTAAAACAAATTCCCAGAAGATAAATCGGCAGCCAGTTCCTGGTGCTTTTCAAGGGGGGCGTGCAGGTTTAGGAGCAAGCCGCTGACGCGGGTAAATTTGGGATAAGCAGCCTGAATTTCCTCCAGCTTTTGTATCGCTTTGTCGACCGTTTTGTGGGATAGGCGATAGCCGGATACTTCACTCCACGCCTTTACATCGATGCAGTACAGAGCACTTCCCCTGACATAAAACAAGTCAAACCTTTCAAAGAGTTTATGATAGGTTCTGAAATCCGTCAGGGGTCTGACCCCATACGCGGACTGGATAGCTTTCCAACTTTTGCCATCGAAGATGACGTCCCTGATCCAGGTCTCGACAATATTCTCCGTCAAGGACGGGTACAACACATCATAGAAAAAGCGTGGGCGAGGGACAAATTCAGCAAATATCGCCGGGTTTGGAATGAACTTTCGGTATATCGTTTGGATTTGGTCAGTCGATAGGTCGCCTCTAGCTATTTCCTCGCCATTCGCATCGAAGCCTTTTGCCCCAATTTTCAAAAAGTCAGGATACATCCGGGACAAGTACGGGAACACCTTATCACTGTGCTGGCTGTCGCTTATGATTTGATGGGTTCGACCATCTTCTTCCTCGCTGGATAAATAGGGTGTAAATTCTGGCTGTTCATCTCCCCTTCGATAGAAAAGCGAGTCCACGAAATCGACGGGAAATAATCCCGATTGGTGCAGCATTTCGAGATAGGCGGTGGGGTCTTGGAACACCAAGGGGGCACGCAGCATTTCCCATTGCTTGACGATATCGGCAGTACCGGCGTATTCGTGTAGCCTATCAATTTGATCCAGCATAATCTTACGGAAACTCTGGAAAGACACGGTTGCATCAATTTCGGCAAACACATGGCTATCGTAGTCCTGAATTGTGCGCTTGCGCTCTTCTTCCATGACATGTTCGAAAACCTCATAGTTATTTACCGATAGCTTGCGAACCTCATCCGGCTCTTTTCGCTGCAGATGGCGGTAATAATTGACCAGGTTTTTACGGGATTCTTCATTGATGAAAATCCTGATGGTCTGGCCGGGGTAATCTCGCCTCTCTGTTCGTCCAATTGACTGCAGGATGCCTTTGCCCAACAGAATCTGATGCTGCAAGTCGCGGAACTGCTTCGCCTCGGGGTCGGATAGATACTGGTTGAAGTCCTTGATTTCAATGGTGGTATTCCCCAATCTGACCAGGTTCTTCATCAAGATGAAGTGCGTCTGAGTGGTAGATTTCTCTGAGTCTTTCGATTTCCCCGTTCCCGGACCCATAACCGAGAAATACTTGTCCATCAGCAGCACAATGGCATCAAAATCTTTTTCCTCGTCGCCACCATCACTCACCTGGATCGTGGGGTTCAAACCCTTGCTTGCCGATTGGTAGGCAGAAATAAAGAAGATTTTCTCTCCATCCCGTTGCACCAACTCATCCTGGTAAGTTCTGCCAGCAGACCGGTATTGGGTGTTAAACCGCGACTCGTACAAAATTAGCCGGATTTGCACCGAGCTGGTGTATTTAGCATGGTGCACTTCGACGGTGAAAATATTTGGATGCTCATCTATCGCTCGGAAGATGAATTGAAGATTGTTGACTCGAACGGCATGGTTGATCAGCTTCCGTATCCAGGTAAGGGTTTGGGTAAAAGCGATGATCTGATGAACGGAGTCGTCTTCAAACAGGTAAAACAGGAACCGGATGAAATTCCGAATTTCCTGGACCTTGTAAGCCCCGAACCAGCGCCCTTCTGTTTTCTGCTCATCAAAGAAGGTGCTTAGTACGGACCTCTCAAACCTTTCCACAACTTCCTGTGTTTGCTGATTGGGGAAGGATAAAAAATCATCGTTGAAAAAACCGACGCTGATAGTCCTGTTTTGCCGGCGATAGGCACGAATCTGTTCGCTCAAGGCCAGCTCACCGTCCCGCATCGGCTCGAAGGAACTCTGCCCCGTTTCATCCTCTCGCAGTTCATCTTCCAGATACCGCATGTCAAAACTGGTTGACAGATCGCCATATACGCCCCCAGTTGCGGAGACCAGGAAGATGATATTGTGGGTGTGCTTCAAGATGGACAGAATGCGGTGTTCCGGGGATGTCAGAATCGCTGTACTGCCGATAGACACCTCTCGCAGCGGAGCGTGAATCAGGTTGTTCTCCGGGTTTTGATACCGAGAGATCTCCATGATGTTGATAATGGACTTCAGCCTCTCGTACACGTAAACCCGATCAAGATATTGAGGGATAGATGCCGGAGGCTGGCTGCTTTCGTTGGCGTTCTGCAACCTAGTAATCTGCCTGGACCAGATATCGAGCGAGCGGGATTGTGAATCGTCCGCGTCTAGAGCCACCCCCAGCAGTTTCCTGACCGCCTCGATCTGCAGCCGGACAGCCAGAATGGAATAGATCAACTCGGCCACGGTCACTTCATCCTGCCGGTTTTCATCCATTTCGTAGATCAGCACGTGCCCGCTGCTATTTCGCCGGATCGCCAGGTTTTTCAGCACATCGATGTTGTAGATATACAGGTTGTTGTACGAGAAGATATTCATCAAATCTTCGGCGTACCTGGAATAGAGCTTATGCGGGATCACCAGGGCGCGATTGTTCTCGAATGCCGCTAGAACTTTTGCCAGCCTCTCGAAATCTATCCGTATTCGTTGTTCTTCGCCGAAATTTCCAAAAGCGGCGTTGATGCTTCGAAATGCTGCACCAATCCCCGCATCGATGGCGGCGGTCTGGGTCAGGAAGTTGGGCGAATTGCCATCCAAATATGTGAGCCGATGGAATATATCAGCCAGGCTTTGCAGAGATTCATCGATGTCCTTCCCCTTTTCGTAATATTCAATCCACTCGCGTAATGCCCCCGGATTTTTCCGCAAAAAGCGGAGAAAGGTACGGTTTTCTTCGCTCCTGCCTGTAAACAAAACGGCGAACTCACGGTAGATGGACGACAGCGCGTTATTTATAGCCAATGCCTTTGGGGAAATGATGTCAATCTGCTCTTCCAGCATGATCTGGTAGCCATCTTCCTGCTCGTCAAATGCCATCAGGAAGCGGCAGGTTTCGGATGAGTATTCCCGCACATATTCGTCGAAAAGCGACTTCCGCTTTATCCAGCGCTTGCCGCCGTCTTCCACAAAATAGGGGATCTCTGTCTCAAACTTCTTATAGGTCATCAACAAGATCCCGGACTTTGCTCGCAGCAGGAAAAGAGGGTAGTAAATTTTGACCAGTTCCAAGCACTCGTCCGGCCAAGCGTCTTCATTCGGGACTGCTTTAATCAATATTTCCAGGAACTTATCCAGGGAACCAGTGATGTCCCGCTGCGCCTGAAGCAACTTGGCTTTGAGCGCATCGTTGTCAGAAGCGCCGAGCCGCTTGATTAACTCATAATCTGAAATGGCGACCTTCGCCTTAGCAAGAACCGTCCCAGCTTCCCCGGCCTTGGGTTCTCCAGCGTTCTTTTTCAGTTGACCCCATAACTTTTGGTTTGCGCGAATGGCGGGAATCCAGCAGTTGTATTTCTTCAGGAATTCATCGGACGTTTTCCATTCTTCGGAATATAAGATGTACAGGGAGGTACCAGGATTTTTACTGGTAATGGATGGTGGGACAGTCAGGTTTTCTCGCAACGGCGCAACATACAAGCCAATAATCTGAACACCCGGATTATCCTGAATGGCTTTGATTACGGCCTGGAAGAATTGGTGGGTTTTGCCTGAGCCAGTCCCAAAATTCACTAGTTTGATCGCTGGATGAGAGTTATCCAAACTTTTTCTAATGGCTTCAAGGTAAATATCAATGATCTTGTTGCGAGGGTTCACTGTTTCTAAACTTGTGGTAGTGTGCTGGCGCATTGCTCTCCCTATTAAATACGGGTTTCCAGTCTTTGAATTGTACTCCCATCCTCTTTCCATTATAGATGAACATCAGTTCTATTGTCAATTCTAGTGAAGGATAAATGCTCTTCTCTGGGTTTTGAAATTAGCATAATTTGCGTTATACTAATTGAAATTATGTCAGAGTTTGGAGTAATACCATGAACCGCACTCCCTTTATTGGGCGCCAAACCGAAACCCAACTGCTCCAGCAGTTATGGGCATCCGATCGCCCCGAATTGCTCATTTTGTACGGCCGGCGGCGTATCGGGAAAACACGCCTGCTCACGCATTGGCTGGAAAATATTCAAGTTCGTTCGCTGTATTGGGTAGCAGAACCCACCTCCGCTCACGATCAGCTACGTTCTTTTTCGCAAGCTTTATACAACTTTGCCAATCCCCATTTCCCTTCACCGGATGAATTTTCCTACGCTTCATGGCAGCAAGCTTTTCAGCAACTGGCACGCCTGGCCGAACACGAACGACTGGTGGTGATCATTGATGAGTTTACTTACCTGCTGGCTGTCGATCCCAGCCTGGCGGGCGTCTTGCAAAACCTGTGGGATCACGTGCTTGCAACAACCAACCTGCTCCTGGTAATTTCTGGCTCTCACGTGGGTATGATGGAGAGGCACTTGCTTTCTTACCAGGCCCCGCTGTTTGGCCGGGCAACGGCGTTGCTCAAGCTCTTTCCTTTGCCTTTTGCAAACACAAGCCAGTTTTTTCCTGCTTATAAAGCCGATGAGCGTGTGGCACTCTATGCCATGCTGGGCGGCGTGCCGGCATATTGGGAACGCTTCGACGGGAAAGTGAGCATTGACCAGAACATTCGCAGGCAGTTTTTGCAGACGAACAACCTGTTACAGGATGAACCACGCCTGCTGCTGCAAGACTTTGTCTCCGAGCCGCACAACTATGTGGCCATCCTGCGCGCCATCGCCAACGGCTACCGTACGCCGAAGGAAATCGCCACATACACCGGCCTGGAAGAAAAACACGTGCCGCCTTATCTGACGCGATTGGTTGAAACCGGATTCGTAGAACGCCATATTCCCATAACCGCCCCACCATCATCACGGGCTGGCCGGCATGTGATCGCTGATCCTTACCTGCGTTTTTATTTCCGCTTTTTGGCACGCCGGCAAACCCAACTGGCCTTGGGGGTGCAAGACCAGGCGTTGAAGGAAATCAAGCGCCATCTTTTGGATTTTATTGGAACACACACCTGGGAAGAATTGTGCCAGGAATGGACATTGCGCGCTGGTGCAGAGATGGCGATCCCTTTCATGCCCGACCAGGTTGGTAGCTTTTGGAATCGAAAAACAGATTCACCTTCCGTCCAAATCGATGTGGTTGGGATCAACTCGATGGAAAAGACTCTTGTAATCGGTGAGTGTAAATGGTCCCTAAAGCCCATCGGGCGCGATGTGCTGAATGGGCTTGTCGATAAAACCATAGCGGTTGTCCCCAAACAGGGCCGGTGGAAAGTATATTACCTCGGCTTTGCCCGCGCCGGCTGGACACCCGAGGCTTCACAATATGCGCTCGAATTGAGAGGTAGCGCCCTGGCAGACTCCAACTGGCAAATCGAAGGAATGAGCTTGTTGAACCTGGATCAGGTCGATCACGATCTGGCAGCATGGACGCCCTGAGTATGGTCCCTCTCGGTCTATGACTTGTGGAACGGCCCAAGATATTCTTCAGAGATAATTAAAAGAATTGAGTTGAAGGAAAATGAGGGCGGTGAATGTGGAATCGTATACTTATCCCATCAAAAGTATTTTTATGTATATGATGAAGGATGGTCTAATACGTTGGTTGGCAGGAAATATCGTTCGATTATGCAAAAAGAACAAAAACGGGTTATCCTGTAAAAACCAGCTCAGGTGGTAAGAAATGATGGCGAATACAGAGACAAGAGCAATGATTGATAAATTCTCAACTTTTGAATTAGTTTGGCGTACCAGAGTGGGTGGCGGCGGGAAAACCCACCGGAACTATCTTGAATTTATGATAGATGGGCAGTGCATGAGCGACTATATAAATACCGGAGATTACATTGGTTGTTTAGGATGGCTTCCAATAGAATTTGAACGACTCCTTTTGGGTGGCCTTTTGCTGGAATGCCCTTCTGTGCTTGGAAGTACTCGTTACCCGATTTACATTTGTCCAGAATGTGGTGACATGGGATGTGGAGCAATTACCGTCGAAATAGAGAAGATATCAGAAGGATATATTTGGAAAAGTTTTGGATATGAAAACGATTACGATCGCACAATGCGTGATGTAGAAAGCTATAAAGGCGTTGGTCCTTTTCAGTTCAGAGCAGCAGAGTACTCGAATGCACTGAAAGAAAGAGCAAAATGAAAAAAGCTGCCAATATTTTCACCAACTTCTTTTGTTGCGGCGTCATGCTTCTCGTGTGGCTCTTATGCGGTGTTTGCTCGTTATCGACTCTGCTTTTGGGTGAAGAAGTTTCGTACATGGGGATTACGGATCCCCGGATGACTCCCATCATAGCGCTGGTTGTGACGGTTGGCCTGTTCCTGGTCTTTGCTGTTTCTTTCGTGAAGGGGCTGTTCTGGGCGGATAAATCCCAATGGGAGTGAAACATAGAAACATGTACGAGGCGAGTACGTCTTATCTGGATGCGCTGAAAGATTTTGTTGAGGGCAACAAGGATTTACGCGAGTGGCCAGTGTGGTGGCAAGGAGTTGCTCCCCTGATCGAAAAAGATGAAGGCCGCACACGTTACTTGAAAATCAAATATCAGTGGTTTGAAGGCGCCTGTCAAATACTTGAGCGCCATCATATTCCTTACCAGGTGAATGTTGCGGTAAATTGGAATCGGTGCAAAACATGTGGAGAGCCTTTGTTTGCTGTAATTCCTCACGTTACTACGAAAGAACAAATCCAAGAATTTGCGAGAAACTCGAACTTGCCCGACAAAGAAAATGTTGAGCGCAATGGATGGATACACCCGGGTACATTTTGTCCAAATGGATGCACAGCTCTTTTGGCAAGCTATCGTGGGGAGGCACAACGTAAGCGTTGAACAGATGGATTTTTTATGGGGAGTGCTTCTAAGAACTTGCGCTCGAATGGCAAGTAACGTCGTGGATTAGATCAAGCAACCTCGGCTTTGCCGGAGTTGTTTGCTTTAAAGCTTCTGCTTTGCGTATAGATTTGCAAGTAGATTTGGCAGGTGGATAGCTGCCACCCAACGACGAACGGGCGGTGTTCTCCTGGCGATCATTTTTCCATTCGAAACAGCCCTAGGAGCGGGGCATGATCTGAGCCAGCACGATCGTCGATAGCCAGTACTTGTAAGGGATGGATTCAGCCGCGATAGAAAATGTAGTCGATGTGATGGAGATTGGTGTCCTGCTTTGCATTGGGTATGTTTGGAACGTTCAGAGACCAGCCCGCTACCCTCGCCGCGTTCGATAACTGGCCTGCCAAAATTCTGGATGAACTGGATGTCTCTTTGCTGTTACAGTCGCATCCTAAAATGATGACGCCCTCCTGCTTTTGAATTTCTTCCAGGATTCGCTTCGCCTGGCCGTTTTGGGCGCCGGTTCGTTCCATGATTGCCTTGGGCATATCCGCCAGCTTGACCCATTGTAATCCGTAGGCCAATAAATGGGCCGAAATAACCGTGACCTCCTTTCCACTGACTTCTGTCCGGAAAACAACCGCGGGGCGGTCGGTTGTTAAGCCCAGCACATAGGCTTCCTTGCCGGGATGGCGGCTGAAAATCGCTGTTGTCCCGTAGGGATGTTCATCTCCCATGATCGAATACGGATAGATACCGGCAAGGCGTTGCTCCAATTCGGTCATCATCTCCGGTTGCATTTCCTGGAAAGTTACAAAATCAGGACGGTAGGCAAGGACGATATCCGAAACGGCATCGTAGTTTGTGTTACGGTACAGGGCGTTGAAAGAGAGGATGCTCAAATCAGGTTGGCTGTTGGCTGGCGCAAAGCGGGGGAATAAATAGGGTGCATAGAGGACACAAAAAATCACAGCCGGCAGGAATAGCGGCAGTCCCCATTTGATATGCCGAGAGATTGCCAACGGAATAGCCAGAATTGGAATTGGCAAAAACAAGAAGGGGGCGATACGATTGATGATGGCCAGCCACCAGTTCCCATCCCCGATTGTGGCCCATGTAATAAACCATGCGGAGATGGCAACGGTGTACGCTGTAGATGCAAGACAGACGATCCTGATTTTTTGCCGTTTGCCGTTCTGTGAGAGCGGAAGGCGATCCATTTATCGCCGTTTCCCCTTTTTTAGCATATCCAGTAACCCGGGAAAGATGCCGGGCGTTTTTTGTAGCTGGCGCACGATGTTCGGGTCGACGTATTCCCGCATCGCTTTCGAACCGCGCTCTTTTTCCATACGATAGATATTCTGGGCGGCCACGACCAAAGCTTCCTGTTGCGCACTGGTGTACCACAACGATTTTCTTGGATCGTTGTTCTCGAGCATTTCGGCGATCTCTTTCCAGCTATATCCCGCATGGTTTTGCTTGGGAAAGTGCAAGGTGTCGATGATATCGTATGCCGCTTCAGCTACCACCTCCTTCAGCCGGTACCAGAGGTTGTGATGTGGCAATGTGCTGAGATAGCGCAAGTACACAAATTCGATGTCTTCCCCGGCCGCTGGCTCCTGATTCGACATGACCATTGCCAGCTCAAGGTCTGTGAATTTGGCCTGATCGTGAAAGCCGCTCTCAGGCCAAACTATCTTTTCTTTCGACACCTGGCCGGGTGAAGCTTGGCGAAACAACCCTACCGATGGATTGCTCCCACTTTCATGCGCCGCTTTTTCGACCGCTGCACCGTCGACTAACTGGATGGATTTTGGCCGGGAAAGCAAAAGGTCCTTTTTGTTTGCTGCGGGCTGCACTTTTTCAAAGCGAACCGGGTATTGCAAGCCGGCATTCATGGCTTGTTCGACCACGGCAAAATGCGCCATATAAGCTTGCTTCTGCTCGCGGCTGAGTGGCTGCCCGCCTAATCGCCGTACAAAATCGCTCTTGAATTCTTCCATGCTGACAATACCACCGGTGCTTCCCCGGCTTGCTGTCAGGATCGTTTGTGATGGATAATCTGCGTAATAGGCGCCGCTATCGTACTTCACAACGATCCTGTCGTTTGGTTGAAGTGGCATAGCTGATGATGTCATCGTCCCTCCGTTAGATTGTTGTCTTTGTCATTACTGCGCTCTAATGCCGGCTTTGGCCTTCTAAGGAACGTCCTTGGTTTAACCTTGGCCTCTTCTACTCGGTTGTTCGCTGATTGGGTGCAGCCCTTTCGATAGCGCTTCGACACTTTCGATGGGTCTTCCCGCATCGAACAGCAAATACTGCCGCTCATCTGGTAAAGCCGCATGCCGGCCGCTCGCAAACCGCAACTGCCGGCCGGAAACTACCTGGTATCTGTTCCGAATGGCCATGTGCCCGGTCACCAACATCCTTTGGGGTAGGCTGTCGAACGATAAATAGCCCAGCAGGCCAGAAAGCGCTTCGGCATACTTTTCTTCCCCATATTCTTGCTCACAACGCGTAAACAGGGCGGAACGCAAAAGCTCGAAGTCGCGGTTCATCGTCACCAAGAAGCCGACCAGCAAATCGTCATAGCGTGGGTCGTTCTCGTCATCCACAGAAAGATACTGCTTTGCCAAATCTTTGTAGGTCTCTGCCTGGCTCAACCGGGCATACGCCTTTCGCAGGCCGGCCTTGTCGCTTTCTTCCAACTGCTTGTGGGCTGCACGGCGCACGCTTTGGTGATCCCAGTTGAACAACTTCAGCGCTTGTTGCAGGCTTTCCAACGGTATGGCGCCGGCGTGCGATAAGCTCACTCCGGAAGCCGTACGCAGGTAGAAAGGCAAATTCATGAACAAGCCGATGATAGCCGCACGCGTATTGCGCTGGCTCATCATCTCTTCGAAAGCGGCTGTGTATTCCTGCTTGCCTTTTCCCAGGCCGAAGCCATAGATGTGGGGAAGCTCGTGGTTGCCGCAAAGATAGATAACTGCGTCGCCAAACCTTGCCTGCAAATCCAAAACATCCAGAACGATATCCACAGAGCGATCGGGGACTTCCCCCGCTTCTGCATGAATCAAGTCGCCGGTGAAAATCAGGCAGTCAACGCTGCCCTTTGCCTGCAAATCCACAAAGCGATCTCGATAGCGCCGGTAGGCTTCCCAGTCTCCGTGCAAATCGGTCACCACCATGGCCGTTCCTGACGTGAGTGACCATGCTCTTGCGTGATTTTTCAGCAATGTAAAAGGCATCTTAACCCAGGCCCTTCATTCGATAAAAGATCACTTTTGTCGCCAGAAAGGGTCCATGGCTCCCGTAGCGATCAATTCCTCTTTCCCGGTCGCAATCTCCAGCAAATACAGATTAGGGCGCGCTTTCGCATCTTCATACCGATTATAGGCTATGTACTTCCCATCGGGAGACCAGCTTAGCCGTAACACTGACGGGCAGGAGCTGTTTTTAGTATCGAATAAGAGAAGAAGATTCTGCCGCTGGGAGCCATCAGCGTTCATGACATCTATCCCATCCAAGCCAAAGAAAGCGATCTTTTCTCCATCCGGTGACCAAACTGGATACTGGCCTTTCCCGATTTCAACCGTATTTCCGGTTTCCAAATCCATTTTGCGGATCGAATAGTCCGCATCGCAGCCTTGCCCGGTTTGATAGGTGTAAAGCAAGCTCCGTTTGTCTGGGGACAAAGAGGCACCAAGCAACCAATTGTCAATATGCCCGACTATCTCGGGCACCTCAACATAGATCTTTTTTACTTCACACTGATCGACATCATACAAAACAATGCGAAAGCCGTTTTGGTTGATGATCAGCCCCGTATACTCCTGCAACAACTGCCCTCCAATGGAATTTACAGGATACTGAGCTTCCATTTTACAGGTAAGCTTCGGTTTTCCTGATGTCCAGGCCGATAACTTCGAGGCTTGAGCCCCCATGCCCTCTCTAAAGAAGACCGTATCCTGGTACCAGGCTGGATAACGGATATAGCCTCCCATTTCCTGTGTGCCTAAACCTGATCCATCGGCGTTAACAAAGCCAAGATAATCAAGATAATCGTGCCCTGGCTTCCCCTCGGATGCAACATATACAATTTCTGTATCTGGGATATCACCGAGGGTTGGTGAATGACAGCTTACTAATCCCAACAGAATTATCACTTGCACGCACAGAGCAAGTGCAATGGATTTTGAGCCTTTTCTTGTATTCATAAAGCACCTCACTTGTCCACACTGAATTGATCTGGAAAACGTACGATTGCCATAGAGCCCGAAGGTGTAAACCAGTCGGTTTGCCCCTTCAAGTCGTATAAATGTATCATGTTTTCCGACAGAGTCGCTTCACAATGAATTGTACCTGCTTGAAGGATTTATGAAATAAGGTTGTCCTTCGGCAGAGTTATGCAATTGGCCGAAAATAACTTAACAAAAAAAGCGTGTGTTAGCGGCCAATTGCTCGAGTGATTGGCCATTCCGACCGGTCATTTTAGTAAAAAGACTTTCGGCCAATCACATAGTACCAATTGTTGCCAAAACAAAAAGCGCCCCTGATTTCAGGAGCGCTTTTTGTATGAACGCATTTTTGCAGTGAATTCTACCGTAAAAGTACGTCTATATTGAGGTGCCCCCAAGGGATGCGGGGCTTTTCCGTGTTACTTGCAAGGTGCTCATCGGGTAAGTGTAATGAATTCTGGCGAAATTATACCCCAACTCCACTTTCTGCACAAAGCGCACCAGAAAGGCCTTGAGCGAGCGGGTGTCATTCGCTTTTTGATAGTTCTTGATCTCGCCTTGCCAGGCCGCCAGGGCCAGGGCAATCACGTCGGGCGTGATCTCCAGGTTGGCCGCCTGGCGTTTGGCTTCCAGGTGGGCCAGCTGCGCCCGAAGCCGGTCACGATCGCTTTCTCGCTGGCGTAACCTTTCGGCGGCCAGGCGTGAAGCGCCGCTCAGCTCGATCATGTCGAAGAGTGCACCGATCGATTGCTCCACGTCGGCAAGGTTGCGCCTGGCGATGGCGATTTCCCGGTCCATGACCGACGTGTCTGCGACCAACGCACGCACGTCTCCCAGCAGCCCGAGCACGAAGTCGGTGGTCAGCACCTGGGTGAGCACCGCATTCACGAAGGCGGCATCTGCCAGGGCGGCGTTGACCTGGCGGCTGGGACAAGTGTCCCGCCCCTGGCGTTTCTTGCGCCCGCAGATGTAGCACGCCCAACCGCTGGACTTGTCCTTGTACATTGCGGCCCCGCATTCGATGCAAAAGGCAATCCCCGACAGGAGCGAAGGATTGCTGATGCGCCGCGGGTGGATCAGGCTGCCCCGGGTCGGTTTCTGGGCTTCTTCCTGGATTTTCTGCACCTTTGCCCACGTTTCGGCATCGATCAGGGCTTCGTGATGGTCGGGCACTTCGAGCGCCCCGCACTTGCCGACCCCCAGGTAGGTGACGTTGGAGAAGAAGGTGGCGAAACAGTTGATCGAGTTGTACAGGCGCTTGTTGGTGGCTTCCTGAATCTCGGTGTAACTTCGCCCCTCTGCCCGCAGTTGAAACGCCAGCTTCACCAGGTCGGCCGTTGCCGGATCGGGCACCCACTTGGATGCGGTGCGGTTGGAGCCGTCCCGGCGTTTGCCGATGATGTGGGTTTCTGCAATGTAGCCGCGCGGCGGGGAGCCGCCGGCGCTGTAGCCCTGCTTGACCAAGGTGGTCAGCGCTCGCTTGGCGTCCCGGCCCGTCTGCCGGCGCTTCTCTTCGTTGGCGATGTCGATGATGGTTTCGATGACTCGCCCAAAGGTGCCTTCGGGAATGGGATCGGTCAGGCTGTGGATCACCATGCCCCGTTTTCTCAAAGTGGCTTTGTAGAAGCTCGAATCTTCCAGGTCTCTGGCAAAACGGGCGAAATTCCATATCAACAGCCCGGCCGGGCGCAGGTCTTCGTCGCCGGTCAGGTCGATCATGTCCTGAAATGCATCCCGGCCAATATCGCTGCCGCCGCTCTTGGCCACATCGGCAAAGACGTGCGCCAGCACCAGGCCGTGAAGATTGCAGAACGCTTCAATTTCTGCGCGTTGCTGCGGTACGCTTTGCTCCTGGGCCATGCCGCCCGAATCACGCAGATAACTCCAAACAAGGCTGCCAGGGGGCAAACTGGCGGGTGGGGGGATGTAATCAGGCATTGGCGAATTCCTTTCCTGGTGTGAGAACGACTCGCCCACCTTCCGCGGCCAGCAGGCCATCGGCCAGCATGGAGCGGATGGTCGTGGCCAGGGCGCCTGCCAGCTCCGTGGCTGCCAGGCGTTGGGCGGCACGTAGATCGGGGTAACGGTTACCGGATATTTCTTCGAGCTGGAAAGTGAGCGAGTCGCTAGACATAGGGCACCTCAATGGGATTGGAGAAGTTAGGAATGGATGGGAATCACAGGGTTTAGGTCTTGTGGTGTTTTTGCACGGCGTCCCAGGTGGCCTGATCGATGGCGGCCGGGTGGTGGTTGGGGATTTCGAGTTCGCCCCACACCCCCACGCCGAGATAGGCCTTGTTGCGGAAGAAGGCCGTCCAGTTCTTGCGGGACTGGTAGATCAGGTCTTTTGTGGCCGCCTGGATTTCGGCGTAGCCCAGGCCTTCGGCCCGCAGCTGCCAGGCCTGCTTGACCAGGTCCCAGATTTCGGGGTCGGGAACCCAGCGGGAGACGTTGCGGATGCCGGTTGCAAGCTCCAGCGTGACTTGCTCTCGCAGGTAGCCACGTGGCGGCATGCCGAAGGAATAGCCCTGTGCGAACAGGGCCTGCATGGCCTGGCGCACGTCATGCTGCGCTTGCTCGCGTGCCTCTTCCTGCCAGATGTCGATGATGGCATCGAAGGTCTCGCCTGTGATCACCGCATCGGTCAGCGAGTGAACGATCACGCCGCTGCGCTGCAACCGGCGCTGAATTTGCAGCGCTTCTTTCAGGTTGCGTGCCAGGCGGTGGCTGGCCCAAATCAGCAGGCCGCCAGGCCGCAGGGCGGTGTTGGTACACTTCTCGAGCATCTCTCGAAGTGCGGGCCTGTCTGCTGCTGAACTGCCGTGATCGGCGAAAACGTGGGTAAGCGCCAGGCCGTATTGCTGGCAGAAGCGCTCGATTTCGGCTTGCTGCCCGGCAGTGCCATCTTGCTGGTCTGTGGTGCTGCGCACGTAGGTCCAGACCTTGCTGCCTGCGGGGAGCGTGGGGGGAGGGGGAAAGTAGGGGTTCATGGGTTGGTTCCTTTCGGGTTGGGTGTCATGGGTTGTTTTCTCTCGATGACTTCGCATCGGATTTGTTCGCCGGTCACGTCGTAACCGGCGATGAAGAGCACGCTGGCCAATTCGTCGGGGGTGTAGGAGGCTTCGATGCGACCATCGGCCAGGCGCCGCCATTGCCCGCCGATCACGCCAATGATGGCCGTGGAAGGCCAACAAATGCGGATTGAAGCGTTTCTGGTAGGGCGTTTTGGTAGGGCTGTGGTAGGGTTCTGGTAGGGCTGGTCGCCGATGAGTTTCATATAAAAGTTGTGTGAATATATGGCTATGTATTTAATTTAATGTGTAGTTTTGGTAGGGCTGGTGATACGCTCAAGTTCTTTCTATACTTAACAGCATCTCTAACGCCATTTTTTTTCCAGCCCTACACATGGGGTGGTAGGGCGAAAGTGTAGGGTTGATAGAAATGGGTGTATTTCCGTGCATTCAAGCTCAGCCCTACCAAAACTACACAAACTACACATAAAAAATAGAGAAGCGCTAACTTTTACACAAGGCGTGGCTGGCTACCATTCCATCCTTTCGCGGTAGACACGCAGGACGCGGTAATTCTTGCCGCCGAAGTCGGCGGGCGTGGTCGTGCGCTCTTTGCCGGGGTGGACGTAACGATCCAGGACCAGCATTTCATACAGCTCGCGTTTGGGCAGCTTGAAGTGATCGCCTTCGGCGCGGTAGAAGGTCACCACGGCATGGTAGGCCACATCGGAGAACAGGTAGACATATTTCTCTGTGACCCAACCGAGCCACTTTGCGTCCGAGCGGATATCGTTTTCGTTGCGGGCCAGGTAGTAGTCTCCCTGCTGGAGCAAGGCCGCCAGGGCGTTCATGAAGTGCAACGTGGGGCGTTCCTCGCGGATGTTTTCATCCTGTGTGGCCGCCAGCTGCAACATGGCCGCCTCCGCTTCGGCGTACCTGGCGTTGGCTTCTTCGAGCGTCAGGGCGCCGCATTCGTGGGCAAAGGTCAACACCAGCTTCAGCGCCAGCAGCAAGCGGGCCGTTGTCGCGGCGTGGCGCAGGTGTACGGCTTTGACCCGCATCCGGGTGCGGATCTCCGTGAAACGCTGCCGGTACTCGGCCCGCAAATCCTCCCAGCGTCCGGCCAGCCAGGCCAGGTACCCGGACATGGCGTAACCCAATAATTGCTTGTACCCGGTTTGTTGGGTTTCCGTCAGCATGTCGATATCCAGTTCCGGCCTTTGCTGATCGTCCTTGCCGATCTTCCTCATCTTGACCATGAACGTTCGTCCGGTGTTGGATTCGCCGCCCGGCGGCAGCAGCTCTGCCGTAGCGATGACCAGGCCACGCGCCGGGAAACCGGTGCGTTCGCTGGTGTCTGCATCCAGGCGGTTGCGTGGGGTCTGGTTGCCGATATTGCGGATCAATTTGCTGGCAGATTTGTGCAGTTCCTTGGTTTCTTGGTGGGAAGCCTGCGGGCAGTAGTCGTCGATCACAAAAGGGACGTCCTTGAGCAAAAAGGCGCGCCGTTCCAGCAGCATCCAGGTGGAATTCCAGCCATCGGGCATGTGTTCGTAGGCAAATCCTTCGCCGTAGTGGTTGAGGAATTGGGCAACCAGGCTCGATTTGAGGCTGCCGGTCTCCCCGTGCACCCACAGGACGAAATCGATCGGGGCCAGCTCTGCCAGGGGAGCCAGGAACATGGCCGCATAGATCGGGTAGGTGACCGTCTTGGGCGCCAGGTCCAACAGGCGCAGGCTGGCCCGCACGGCCTCGCACAAATCGACCCCCTCCAGGCTGGTGGGGATGGCGTAGTGGCGCAGCTTGTCGGGAAGCTCAACCGTGACCGGCACACCGGGCAGCCCCACCGCACCGGCGGTGGTCAGGAACACGCGTTTGCCGTCCACTTCACGCCAGCCGGTGTGGGTGTAGATCGTCTGGCTATCGATGTCGTCAGAGAGCTGCTGGATGGCTTCGCGCAGCTTGTCCTTGGTCGACGACCCGGCGCAGACGATGGCGCACGGCCCCCATTCCTTCATCACCCAGCCCATGGCGACGAAATCTTCTGCGTTGATCCGGGCGGGTGGAAAGCGGCGCCCGTTTTCGTGGCGGCCGGAGATGATCAATTCACGGGTGCTGACCTGCCCGTCATCGCGCAGGATTTCCTTGTCGATTTTTGCGGCGAAGTGGCACAGGCGTTTGAAATAGTCGGTGCCGTCGCGCAAGCGTTCGACGGCGTGGATGGCGCGGCGGTAGAGTATGTAAGGGGGCAGGTGTTTGGAGAGTTTTTCGGAGATGGCCATCCACTCTCCGGCTAGTTCTTCCGGGATCGAATCCGGGGTTTCGGGTTCGGGCGCGGCAGAGGCGCTCTGTGCTTCGATGGGGATCGCGGGCGAAGCGCACGCCAGCATCGCCGCCCGGGCGGCAGCCTGAAAATCGCCGCCGTGTTCGAGCAGGGTGTAGGCAGTGAACTTCTTGTACCCCTGCCAGCTTTCGAAAGGCTGGCCGTTGGTGGTGAAGCAGAAAAAGGTGTCCTGCCCGTTGTAGCCGGTGGTGGCCGAGATGCCGTGCTCCTTGCCGGGACGGCGCCAGTAATCGACTTCGCCCTTGCTGCCCACCAGCGTCCAGCCGTGCGGGCCGAGAATTTCCTGCCAGGAATGGCTGCGGGCGTACTCGTCGCCGGGGCGTGTGCCGTTGCCTTTCGGCCTGGCGCTGTGTTCGCGGGGCACGTAGTAGCTCTTCTCGAACTGGTTGGTCAGCTCGGCGATCCAGGCGGGCAGATCGGGCAGGGAAGCGGTGAAATCACAACCCGCCTGCCAGGCGTAGCCTGCACCGCTGCAGAAGTAGCCGTTGACCAGCAGGTCGACGCCCGGCCCCAGGGCGGCCGTTCGCCCGCGCACTTTGATGTTTGCAGGCCGCCGGAAGACCAGGTGCAGGCCGCCGCCGCGGGTGGACTGCGCCGGTCCCTGGGGTGGCACGCCCCTGGCTGCCACCAGGGACTGCCAGGTTGCGAAGCCGTCGCAGGTGTGGCGGTCGATATCGACCACCACCAGGCCGGAGGGTGCGCAGGCGATGCCTGCCAGGGCTTCTGGCCAGCGGGCCCACCAGGCCTTGATTTGCTCGGGGTCGGTGGTGGCGTTGTCCTTGCCGTTGGGCAGGTCGTCTTTGTGCCAGTAGGGGCTTTTGGCAGGCGGGGTGATCGTCTGGCCTTTTTTGTTCTGGTAGCTTCTGCCGTCTTTTTCGCGGCAAGGAAGGACGGCAAAGCCCTGTGCGGCGAGCGAGAGTGCCAGCTCGAGCGGGGAGAAGTGCGCTTTTGCGATATTTCTGCCGGTGATATAATCCCCCGCAACAGGGTTGTTTGTTTCCTTTCCCCTGTTGCGTTCCTGGTTGGTGGTGGGCGCCTCGTGGGTCGGGGCGCTCACCGCATTTAAGTCTCGGTACATGGCGATTTCCTTTCTGCTTTGCGTTCCCGGCGTACCTTGCGGGCACACTCGTGCGAACAATATCTCTGCCTGGGCACCACCGGCACGAAGCTGACCGGGCAGGCGGGCCTGGCGCAGGGCCTGCTGGCGGCCAGGACGATCGAGCCGGGCCGGACGCGGCCTGCTTCGGCGTAGACCTGGACGGGTTGGGTGTTGGCCGCCACAGGCGGCACGCCGTCCAGGGTGGCGCCCAGGGCGATGACGGCCTGGGCCAGCTTCTGGCTGGGGGCGATGCGCCCCGACCCCACCCCCTGGATGTAGCGCCAGCTCCAGGGCGGTTGCTTGTGGGCCAGGGCCGACAGCCGCCGGGCCAGCGCTGCGTACAACGCCACCTTGCCGTCCTGCCCGATGGCAGGTTGCAGGGCTTCGGCAAGCTGCAGCAGCGAGCTTTGGATTTGGGCGGGGGAGAGTTGGGGGGCTGGCATGGTTTAGGCGTCCTCAGTGCTGATCATCTTGCGGAGAATCTGGTGCTTCGATTTCTTCCTGTTCTTGTGTTTCCTGCTCGATGATGGTTTGAAGGTATTCATTGGCTGACATATTTGCCTGAATTGCCAGGCTGAATAACTTGCGCCAGATTCTTGTTGGCAGAACAATCCACAATTTGTCATGGTCTTGCATGGCCTGTAATCCTTTCTGGAAAAAGAAAAGGCAGGCCGTTTTGGCCTGCCTCGATTGTTGCCGATTTTTACGCGAGAAACTATAGTTTCTCGCGCAGTTCCGCGAGAAACCTAATTTCTCGCGTGATCGATCTCTTTTTTGTATCGTTTGAGCCATCCACTTACCGTGGACGGATTCTCGTCTTTTTGGTCGCAATAAGCTACAAAGGCCCCATAACCTACCTCATCCAGCCGTTTCTGTGCCTCAATCAGAAAAGTTAGCACATCATCATCATGGATTGACCGTCCGCCTTTCAAGCTGCCACGAGGACGCCCTCCACCCATCGAAGCGCGCTTTTCTTTGAGCCGGGTGATAGGCAAACTGAAGTATTGCCGATAAACTTCCGGGTCCTTGCCTACCTGGAATAAAACCAGACGTGTGGCGATTGCCAGGATAAATATTGCATAACCGAAGGCTCCGGCAATAAGCAGCATCCATTGCTGGAGCGCATTTGTGGCTCGTGCAATGAGAAGCAAGACAGTCAAGAGCGCCATAAGAATCAGGCAGGTTCTAATATCCCTGAACAAAATCTGTCGGTAGTTTTTCTGCATTGTCACATCTCCTGAGAAACGAAAGGGTTACAATGTTCAACACAAGCAGCTCTGATGGTTGCTTGCTCTAGTCAAATGGCAGACTCACCCTACTGAGTCAACCGCATTTAACTACAAAAAATCGATTTCAGCAACTTTTTTTAGCCCTTTTGTTCGTGGTTGGATGTGATTGGTTCAATCTCTCACTAAAATTACCTGTTTTACCTCCCGTTAGTGCACAAAATGCGACCACTGTATAATCATGGTAAATTCGAGTTATTTCTATGACTGCCCAGATACAAGATAGACTTCACTATCAGAATGCTGAATATGCGCTCATCGGTGTGAGTGGAGATGGTTTACCATCCCCACAGGGCTTTGGCATGGTGCCTTCTACAATGAGCACAGCTTGTTATCGTGGCTACCATAATCAATATTCCTGTATTGATGATCGCCTTGTACTTGTTTCTATGCGGCTATGTTTAGTGGAGCAAGTTTGTAAGGAGATCGATGGTGTCAATCCTTTGCCAGTGTTTTTGATGAAAGATGGTTCTGAGGTGGCATTATCTCAAACTGACGGCATTGAATACTTCAAAAAATGTCGAGATGTGTCTGAGTATCTGGGATTGAGCCTAAACATTAGTTTTTCTGGAGGCCTTTTGA
>JBMOLU010000003.1:0-3046 GCA_049325275.1 Chloroflexota bacterium | reverse complement strand
AATCGGGCGACACCGGCGGCCTCTACACCACGCCTTACCAACCGGGTTCGAACGAATCGGGCTGGGGCACGTGGGGCACCGTCGACCAGACCAAGCTCAACCTGCTGCTCCAACTCTGGAACGCTGATTAGTTCGATGCATTTTCCCTTTCATGTGGGCCGGCCCGAGCCGGCCCACATGAAGCATTTGTTCAAGAAGGTTGACAGGTGTGATGCATTTCTGAAAGCAGGAGCGCATTACGCCGAGGCGGGTGCCTCCTCCACCCGCCGGAGAGATTGCAAGGCCCCAGGGCAACACCCATCCCTGGGGCCGTTTTTGTTAAGTCAACGTTTCCGTTTTGCCGGGAAGGTGCACAAGCCCCCTAACTTTTTTGTAAGGGCAATATTTTTACAGATTTCGAGAGACGGCGTATAATCGCACCAAACAGAACCGCCGAATCTTTGGAGCGGGGGACGCTCTACTTCGGGGCGAGTGAAGAAACCCAAACCGGGTTCCTTCTAGAGCTAATCTTCAGTTCGAGCCCGACAACTAACCCCGCAGGCGTTGAAGCAGTTTCGCCAGCCGATGTCCTGGTGAATTTTTCTTCATCCCTGCGGTTTTTTGTTGCCGGAGCTTTTATGTCACTCGATCACCCACTGCGTGCGCAAACCAATTTGCTGGCACGGGAGATGCCACAGCATATCTTTACTTGTTACCTCGATCATGGTGGGCAGCCGGATGGCTTGCGGATCGCTCAGCAAACCGATCTTGGTCCAGATGGCGCTTTTGGCGAACAGTGGCTGCTGATCAATGGCGGGCAGTTTCAGGTCATTGCCCTGGAAAAGGGCAGTGCCCACCTGCGGTTTCAGGCGGCGCTCGAGGACGTGGATGATGCCCAGGTCGAGCCTGCGGTAGGGAATGCCCTGCTGCGCGTCGTGGTGGCGGGGCGTTCTCACAACCTGCTGCACTTTTCCAACGAACTTACCGAGCAGTTTGCGCTCGTTGCCCACTATTTGCGCCAGTGTAAAACGACCCGTACGCCGCCCCTACCGGATTTCGAAGGCGAAGGACAGCGTTGTCTGTCTTGTGGCAAGCGCCTGCTGGATTCATCCCTCAAGGTTTGCCCGAACTGCATTAAAAAGGGCCAGGTCTTTCGTCGTTTGGTGCTCCTGGCGAGGCCGTTTTGGGGCCTCGGATCGGTCCATCTCTTTTTGATGCTGTTAGGTGTAACGGTTGATTTGCTGCCGCCTTACCTGACGCGCATCTTGATCGACGAAGTCTTGACCCGCCAGACACATACCGACTGGCTGATCGGCCTGGTGGTCTCCTTGCTGCTGATCCAGGTCGTTCGCGTGATCATCACGATCAGCGATGCCCTGTTGACCAACCGCATTTCCACATCGTTTGCGGCAGGTGTGCGTGAGAAGATGTTCGCACACCTGAAGACGCTCTCGCAGGATTTCTTCGATCGGAACGAGACCGGGCGTTTGTTAACGCGTATCAACCACGATACCGAAGAATTGCAGGGCCTGATCAACCAGATGTCGCAGTTTTTGCTTTACGCGGTGCTGGTGATCGGGATCGGGGCTGTGCTGTTTTCTATGGCGCCTTCGTTGGGCTTCTTCGTCTTGATTCCGGCGCCGTTCGTTTTGGTGGCTACGTTTACCTACCACCGGCGTATGAACCCACATTTCCGGCGTTACTGGATCACGCGCTGGCGCCTGAATTCGATGATGAACACCTTCCTGGCGGGCATTCAAGTGGTGAAGGCTTTCGCCCAGGAGGACCAGGAAGAGGCACGCTATCACGAGCGTAACCAGGGTTCCCTGGACGCTCGCTTGCGGGTCGACCAGGCCTGGGGTAAATTCTTCCCGCTAATTTCTTTCGCCTTCGGGGCCGGCGGGCTGATCATCTGGTATGCCGGCGGGCGTTCGGTACTGGAAGGTACCATCACGCTCGGTACGCTGATGGCTTTTCTTTCTTACCTGGGCATGTTCTACGGGCCGCTCTCCAATATGGCGCAGATCAGCCAGGCGATGAACCGCTTCGTCACCATCTCGCAGCGTACCTTCGAATTTCTCGACGAAGTGCCGAAGGTGCAGCAAAAAGCGCAAGTGGTGCACCGCCCGGCAGCAGAGGGCCGCATCGAATTCAACCACGTCACCTTCGGTTACAACCCTTACTTTCCGGTAATCAAAGATGTGTCCTTCCATATCCAACCGGGTGAGCTGATCGGTATCGTTGGCCCCTCCGGGGCAGGTAAGACCACGCTCGTCAACCTGATCTGCCGCTTTTACGATGCCACGCAAGGTGAGGTAAAGATTGACGGCTGCGACATTCGCGACATGGCCATCGAAGACGTGCGCCGCCATATCGGCATCGTCTTACAGCAGCCGTTTCTCTTCAGCGGGACCATCTCGCAGAACATTGCCTACGCCAAGCCGGAAGCCGGCCGTGAGGAGATTATCCGCGCCGCCAAGGCCGCTAACGCCCATGACTTTATCGTCAACCTGCCCGAAGGCTACGACACTATCGTCGGGGAAGGTGGTACGGGGCTTTCGGGCGGCGAGCGCCAGCGCATTTCCATTGCGCGTGCCATCCTGCTCGATCCAAAAATTCTGATCCTCGATGAAGCGACTTCTTCCGTCGATACGGAGACCGAACGCCAGATCCAGAAGGCGCTCGAAACCCTGGTGCAGGGGCGCACCACCATTGCTATTGCCCATCGCCTTTCCACGCTTTACAACGCCGACCGGATCGTCTCGCTCGAGCGTGGCCAGATCGTCGAGATGGGCACCCCCCAGGAATTGATGGAACAGAAGGGCCTGTTCTATAACCTGGTGCAGATCCAATCTCAGTTCGCTCGCCTGGATGGTGTGCCGACTGTGTGACGGGCGCGGAACCGCGGGGCGTGTGGTTTTCTCTCTCCTTTTCCCACACGCCCCGTGGTTTCCTAGCAAATAACGAACGGGGGAGGCACATGTGAACGACTATCTGTTTGTTGGTTATTTTGATTTTGATATTTGGCTACGAAGTATCATCCATGAAAATCCAGTATATGTAGCGA
>JBMOLU010000002.1:201797-704213 GCA_049325275.1 Chloroflexota bacterium | reverse complement strand
TTTCTTCCGGCGCATTGTCAATCTGATCGTACGCACGGAATTCTGCCATCCCGCGGAAACCACACCACTTGGTGATCGCTGCCGTCAACGTGGTCTTGCCGTGGTCAATGTGACCCATCGTGCCCACATTCATGTGCGGCTTTGAGCGGTCGAATTTTTGCTTGGCCATCTTATCCACTCCTTGAATGAATGTTCTATGGATGATTACAGTACAAAAAGCCCTCAATGGGATTTGAACCCATGACCCCATTCTTACCAAGAATGTGCTCTACCGTCTGAGCTATGAGGGCGATTAGCTCAGCTTGCCTGAACTAATTCAGTGGGCAGGGAGGGAGTCGAACCCCCGAACGACGTCGTCGAACTGATTTACAGTCAGCGCCCTTTGGCCACTTGGATACCTGCCCGAGTTATCAATCGCCTAGTTACCTAGCCAACTGGTCACTTGGCCCCATCACGAACGGATGAGACCAACTGACAAATAGACTAACCAACATCGACGAAGCCGACGACGGGAATCGAACCCGTAACCTACCACTTACAAGGCGGTTGCTCTGCCGATTGAGCTACGTCGGCGCAAGATTTTAAAGTTCTGGCCCGAAGCGGGAGCATTATACCAGAGGGAAATTACAGCGGCAAGACTAATTCCTTGTACTGCCAGCGGGGGGGAAGTCTATCAGGATTCAAGGTATACGTCAATAGTTTTCCGCATCATTGCGCGAAATGGCGTGACTGCCACGCCAGGTAGAGGGCGATCGAACCGGCTACCGCAGCGTTCAACGACTCGATCTTGCCGCGCATGGGCAGACGCAGCAGGATATCACAAGAAGAACGCACCAGGGGACGCATTCCCTGGCCCTCGGACCCGACAACCAGGCCGATGGCGCCATCCAGCCGCACCTGCGAAGGCAGGCAAGCCTCGGCGGAGCCTTCCAGGCCGACAATCCATAGGCCTTCTTCCTTCAAGGTTTTAATCGTTTGGGCCAAGTTGGCACGCGCAACCAGCAAGTGTTCGCTGGCCCCCGATGAAGCGTTGACGACAGCCGGGGTAACTTCCGCCGTATGAGCGAGCGGGATGACCACACCATGGACACCAACCGTTTCAGCGGTGCGTAACAAGGTGCCCAGATTTTGCGGATCTTGGAGGGCATCCAAGATAAGCACAAAGGGCGGCTCGTTGCGTTGAACGGCCAACTCAAGAATGTCAACCAGCCCGCGATAAGGATAGCCGCTGGCTTCGAGGACGACGCCCTGATGTTGCGGGTGAACTTTGTCCAGTTGGAGACGCGGAACACTCCGTACAGCAATTTTGCACTGCCTGGCCAAATGGATGATCTCGCTCAACCGGCCCTTTGGCTGTGCGCCGTCAGCAAGCAACAGTTGAAAACCCTGCCGCCGTTGGGCGCGCAGGGTTTCGTAGACTGCGTTGCGAGAGTACAAGAACTCTTTCACGCTATTCCCAATGCCAGCTCGTGCCGGCCTTGCTGTCTTCCAGGATCACCCCCAATTCCTTAAGGCGATCGCGCACCCGATCGGAAAGCGCCCACAGCTTTTGCTGGCGCAGTTCACGGCGGATTTCGATGAGGAGGTCGACGAAGGCGTCCGCCTGCCCGCCCACGGCAGCGATACGTTCTGCACGCAGGCCAAGCACCGCCATCAACTCGCGCAAGACGGCCTGGCCAAGGGTCGCATCGAAACCACCGTCTTTGGCCTGGTTGATCACGCGCACCAGGTCGAACAAATGGCCCAACGCCCCTGCCGCGTTGAAATCATCGTCCATACAGGCTTCGAAGCCCTGGCGGGTTGCGTCGGCCTGGGCCTGTAACTCAGGAGACGGCTGCCCATTCGACGACGCAGGCCGCAAAGCGTTACGCAGGCGCTCCAGGGCCGTTTCGGCCTGGGCAATCACATCGTCACCAAAGGTCAACGGATTGCGATATCCGGAGTTCAGGATCATCATGCGTAGTGCATCTGCTTCATGCTCGGCGAGGAATTCTTCGATGGTGATCAAATTTCCCAACGACTTCGACATCTTCTGCCCCGCTAACTGCATCATGCCGTTATGAATCCAATAGCGGGCGAAAGATTTCCCGGTGAGGCTTTCCGTCTGGGCGATTTCGTTCTCGTGATGCGGGAAAACCAGGTCGTTACCGCCGCCATGGATGTCGATCTGTTCACCGAGATGATGCAAGCTCATGGCAGAGCACTCGATGTGCCAGCCGGGCCGGCCGAGGCCCCAGGGACTGTCCCAGGCAGGCTCGCCGGGTTTGGCGGCCTTCCACAGGGCAAAATCCATCGGATTCTCCTTGCGTGCATCGACGCCAATACGAACACCCGACTGCATGTCCTCAATTTTACGGCCCGAGAGTTTTCCGTAATCTTCGTCTTTCACCACGCGGAAGTAGACATCGCCATCGACTTCGTAAGCGAAGTCGTTTTCGCCCAGGTCCCGGATCATCTGGATGATGTGCCCAATTTCCTGGGTAGCACGCGGGTAAAGGGTGGCAGGCAGGATATTCAAATCGGCAAGATGCTGTTGATACTCAGCAATATAGCGTTCGGCCAGTTTAACCGGTTCGATGCCTTCCTGATTGGCGCGCTGGATAATCTTGTCGTCTACATCGGTGTAGTTCATCACGTGGCGAACTTCATAACCGCGGTAAAGGAGGTAACGCCGGATGATGTCAAACACCAGCGCCGACATGGCATGCCCGACGTGGGCCTTGCTATACACCGTAGGACCACAAACGTACATGGTCACTGTGCCCGCTTGTAATGGGACAAACTCCTCTTTACGGCGCGTCAGTGTGTTATACAACTTGATAGGCATTGGTTTACTCCTGGCATTCAACAATAAAGGCTCTTCCGGCTCCGCCGGGAAAGGAGGCCGCACTTGGGGGCTGTGCGTGTGCGAAGCGCACGCACAGCCCCCAAATGCGGGAACTCTTCACGCTAAACCCGGAGGACCCACAATAAAAAGCTACTCGGAACTGCCCATGCGGGCAAAAATCATCCGGCCAGCAGCCGTTTGCAAAACCTTTGTGACTGTGACAGAAACTTCTTTGTTCAAGGCTGCACGCCCATCTTCGACGACCACCATCGTGCCATCATCCATATAACCTACACCCTGGCCAATTTCCTTACCCTCCTGAATCAACTGGACTACCAACTGCTCGCCCGGCAAAAGGACGAGTTTTACGGCATTCGCCAACTCATTGACATTGAGCACCGCTACGCCCTGTAAATCGGCGACTCGATTTAGATTATAGTCATTGGTCAGAATTGGGCAACGAAGTTGGCGGGCAAGCACCACCAGCTTGTCATCCACTTCACGCACGCCCTCGACGTCGATGTCGCTGATGCGTACAGGGATGGTGCTATCCTTTTGCAGACTGGCAAGCACTTCCATCCCGCGGCGGCCACGCTGGCGCCGTAGGCTATCGGGCGAGTCGGCAATATATTGCAGTTCATTGAGCACAAAACGCGGGATCAACAACGAACCAACCAAAAAGCCTGTCTTGGCAATATCGGCAATGCGTCCATCGATAATGACACTCGTATCCAACAAAATCGTTCTTGTGGGAAGTTGCGCCGGCGAACCAGATTCTTCCGCAGGCGCCAGCCTGGTAGGAATATTGCGAATCAACGCGAACAAATCGTTCTGGCGCATGACAAAGACAGAAACCCCAAAATAGCTAAAAATCAACACGCCAATAAACGGCACGATCTGCCCTACAGGATAAGGCAGCAACGACAACGGGAAAGACAACAGGGCAGCCACCATTAACCCAACCACCAGGCCAAACATCCCCGCTGCCAGAGACTGTGCGGAGAGCTTCATCAACGCAGTCCGTATCGCTCGGGCAGGCCGCGTAGTCAGGAACGGGGTCATAACAAGACCCACGAGGGCTCCCAGCAGGCCAAAAATAAAAGCGTACCCAAGCGGCTCCCCTGTAATAGCAGTCCCGCTATAAGCCCCTGCATAAGCGCCCCCAATAGCAAAGACGATCATACCAATCAGGCGAAAGACAAATTCAACGCTCATCATAAAAACTCCCGAGGCCTGCAAAAGGGCAACTCCACACAGCCGATACGAAAAAAGCCCGTTTCTTGGTGGAACTGTTTTTTTTTACAACCCTCAAAATAACAAAACTGAAAGTTGAAAGTTAAAATAATGGGATAGATAATAGCATGGGCATTATATCCCGTCAACATAAAAAGCGTGTCAACAACGCTTAAGAACATGATTAAACGTGTCCAGATCTTGGGCGTGTGGTGCTTGTGTCTCCGTTCAACGCACTGCTACGCCACATGAAAGTGGTGACTCGATGACTTCAACCGACGAAAAAGAATACCGCCATCGCATCTGGGCATGGACGATGTACGACTGGGCCAACTCGGCGTTTGCAACCACGATTCTGGCCGTAATCTTACCCATCTATTTCAGCAAGGTCGCCGGCGCTACCCTGCCGAATCCGGCGCTGGCAACGTCGTACTGGAGCGCGGGGTTGAGTGTTTCGCTGCTGATCGTCGCCATTCTTTCGCCCATTCTCGGAACAGTATCGGATATCAGCCGTTCGAAGAAGCGCTTCCTGGCCGCTTTCGCCAGCCTGGGCATTCTCAGCACGGCGCTTCTAGTGCTGGTAGGAACAGGAGACTGGGTGCTGGCTTCGATCCTTGCAATTCTGGGGCGCATCGGCTTCAATGGCTCGGTGACCTTTTACGATTCGCTGCTACCGCACATTGCACGGCCCGAGGACCAAGACCGGGTATCCGCACGCGGTTTCGCCGTGGGCTACCTGGGAGGCGGCCTACTGCTGGTAATCAACGTGATCATGCTGCAACTCCTACCGGGGACTTGGGGGGCGCGCCTGTCGTTCTTGAGCGTGGCCATCTGGTGGGCCATCTTCTCCCTGCCGCTTTTGCTGCGTGTGCCGGAGCCTAAAACGGCCACAGAACAGCTTGGCGCCGGTGAAAATATCTTCACGGCCAGCTTCCAACGCATTTGGGCGACCATACATGACGTTCGCCGCTATCGTGAACTGTTCAAGTACCTGCTCGCTTTTTTGATTTACAATGATGGGATCGGTACCATCATCGGCGTGGCAGCCATTTATGGATCAGAGCTCGGTCTGGGCGACACCGACCTGATCCTGGCGCTGCTGCTGGTGCAATTTGCCGGCATCCCCTACAGCCTGATCTTCGGCAAGCTACCCAGCCCCGGGGAAAAACGCCGCCCGATGTATCTGGCGTTCATTCTTTTCAACCTGTTCACCATCCCCCTGGCTGGCACTTTCGGCGCCCGCTTTTTGCCTGCAAGCACGCAAGGGAACCTGGGGGTGATCATCGGTTTGATTGCAGCCTTGCAAGCAACCGGGCTGGCAGTCTCCATGCTGTCGGCGCGGTTGCTTCGACCCTGGGCGGAGAAACTCGACACGCAGCGCAGCATTTTGCTGTCTTTGGTGATTTATTCGGTGATTGCCGTTTGGGGTTACTTCATCCACTCCATCCTCGAATTCTGGTTGTTGGCATGGATGGTCTCTATCGTCCAGGGTGGCAGCCAAGCGCTCAGCCGCAGCCTGTACGCAGCCCTTTCACCGGCATCTAAAAGCGGTGAATTTTTTGGGCTGTTTGGCGTCATGGAAAAGTTTGCCTCGCTGATCGGGCCACTGATGTTCGCGCTGGCAGGCATCTTCTTCGGCAGCACGCGGCCGGCCATACTGAGCCTGATTGTTCTGTTTGTGGCCGGTGGACTCATCCTGGCACGTGTCGACGTGGCACGCGGGAGAGAGGCGGCGAGAGAATAGGAACGCCAAATTAGCAAGTATAATCGTGTGCATGAATTCCTTGCTGCATGGCTTTCGAAACTTATCTTGGGGGCTTGACCGTTTGCGATGAAACCGGGCGATCTGACAAAAGCCGCCCTGCGCGGTGAACCATCCTATGTCTGGCGCGACGGGCAAGAACGCCGTTTGCAGATGATTCTACGCACTGCGGGGAGCCGCATCCGGGGCCATGTGCTGGAAAATGGCTGCGGCGTGGGAATGTATGTGGAGCACCTCACCCATCATGCCGGACGGGTTGTCGGGTTGGAATACGATTTCGAGCGCGCGCGGGAGGCGCATGCGAATGCTGCACATATCGTCAATGCTGCCGGTGAGGGCCTGCCGTTCCCGGCGGCGCACTTCGAGGTCATTTTGAGCCATGAAGTCCTCGAACACGTGCAGGATGACCGCGGCGCGGTCTGCGAGATGGTGCGGGTGCTCAAACCCGGTGGGCTGATCGTTGTCTTTGTGCCCAACCGGGGTTATCCCTTTGAAACCCATGGGGTTTACTGGTGGGGCAAGTACAGATTCGGCAATATTCCCCTGGTCAACTACCTGCCGCGGCGCTGGCGCAACCGCCTTGCCCCCCACGTGCGGGTGTACACAAGCCGAGACCTGGCAAAGCTCTTTGCAGGCTTGCCGGTACGCATCGTCGAACGCACGATCGTCTTCGGCGCGTACGACAATATCATTGCCCGCTTTCCGCGGGCAGGCCGGTTTTTGCGGGCAGCCTTGCAGCGCTTGGAGCGCACGCCCCTGCGCCTGCTGGGGTTGTCACACTTTTGGGTGGTAGAAAAGTGCCTCACACGCGACAATGCGTGAGCGTTTGTCATACGGCGCCGGCTCGCGAAAGACCAGGTGTGAACGTTGATTATACGGCGGCCGGTTCACGAAAGTCGTAGATGCCATCTTTGAACTGCCACTGTGCGCCGCAGTTCGTGCAGGGCAAAAGGCCATCGGCTTCGAGCAGGGGCCAGTATTCACAAGCAGGGCAACGGAAAAACGCCTCCAAGGGAGTGGTCGGCGTGTCACCAACCGCATGCGAACGCACGAAAACGCTCGGCGAAAGCTGCCAGGCGTTGCCGGTCCACTGGGCCAGGCTGTCCAGGTTGACCAGAAGGCGTGTTGGCAGCAGGCGTTTCAGCCAGTCCATGCGAAAGTGGGAGACGGTCAACTGCTGTTCGATGGTGAAGCCGCTTTCTTTTAGCCAATTGCAAACTGCCTGGGGGTGAAAGTCGAAATTCAGCGGAGCAAACTCCACAGGATCGTGACTGAACGGACTCCACGGCTGGCGCCGCAAAAGATAGCGCAAGATCGCTTTGAGATTTTGCTTGTTGGCATACTCCAGGATAAAAACCCCATCCGGGCGCATCACGTGGTGGATTTGCTTCAACGCCAGTTTCGGATCGGCCATGTGGTGCAGTGTACGGATCATGGTGGCCGTTCCGAACAGGCCGGGAATAAACGGCAGGCAATATACGTTTGCGGCGACGTACACATAACGTTGGCTATCCCCCAGGCGTTCACGTGCCTGTTGCAATTGCGTGTAAGAATAATCCAGCAAGACGATGCGCTCGAAACCGCCATAACGCGACGTGTTACGTCCGGCTCCGGCGCCCACTTCGAGCAGCAAGGAGCCTTGCGCGGGCAGAAGCCGTTTCAAGGCAACGGCTTCTGCTTCATCCTCATACGCGCGCGCACCTTCATCCCAAAAACTGGTCTGGTAGTCCGATCCATCATAGTTACAAACGGGAGGGGTAGAATTGTTCATGGGATATCTCAGTGGGGCCGGAAATTGTCGGTTGAAAGCATTCGTGTTTCAGAGCTTGCCCTGGCCACGGCCCATGCCATAATAGCAGAAGCCTAACTGCGCCATAACAAGCGGATCGTAAATATTGCGGCCGTCCAGGATGGTCGGCGACTTCATCGAACTACGAATTCGCGCCAGGTCGAGCGCCTTGAACTCGTTCCACTCGGTCACGACAACCAGCGCATCGGCGCCTTCGGCCATCGTGTAGGGATCGGGCATCATTTGAACGTCGGGCAACATCGGCGCGGCGATCTCCATCGCTACGGGGTCGTAGCCGCGCACACGGGCGCCCGAGGCCAGCAGCTTGCTGGCAATCGTAATGGCGGGCGCGTCGCGCATATCGTCGGTGTTAGGCTTGAAAGAAAGGCCCAGGAGGCCCACCATCTTGCCGCGAAAGTCGCCGATCATTTCTTGCAAGCGGAAGACTGCCGTGCGGCGACGGTCGTCGTTAATATCCATGACGGCGCGCAGCAGTTGGGGATGGCGCCCCTTTTCAGCCGCCATATAGGCCAGGGCCTTGACATCCTTTGGGAAACAGGAGCCACCATAGCCAAGCCCGGCTTCCAGGAAGGCGCGGCCAATGCGCGCGTCGTATCCCATCCCCACGGCCACTTCCTTCACGTCTGCGCCGAGGGCTTCACAGATATTGGCGATTTCGTTGATAAACGAAATTTTCGTCGCCAGGAAAGCATTGGAGGCATACTTGATCATTTCTGCAGTGCGCAGATCGGTAATGACGATCGGCGCACGGAGCGGCAAATGAAGTTGGGCGACCTTTTCGGCCGCATCACGGTCAAGCGAACCCAACACGGTGCGATGCGGATTGGTGAAGTCGGCGATGGCCGAACCTTCACGCAAAAATTCGGGGCACGAAACGACCGAGAAGGGAATCGCCTGCTGCTGGCTGCGGGTGACAATGTCGGCAACCCAGTCACCGGTGCCCACAGGGACGGTGGATTTGTTGATGATGATCAGCGGGGCGCTCATGTTTTGGGCAATCGCCGTAGCGGCCGCTTCGACGTAGCGCAGGTCGGCCTCACCATCGACACCGGAGGGCGTGCCGACGGCGATGAAAGCAAACTCGGTGCCATTCAAGGCCTCGCCATAGTCACAGGCAAACGAAAGCCGCCCGGCGCGCACGTTGCGTGCGACGACTTCTTCCAACCCCGGCTCGTAGATGGGCATGATGCCCTTTTTCAAGTTTTCGACTCTTTCCTGATTAATATCGAGGGCGATTACCCGGTTACCCAGATCGGCAAAGCAGGCGGCGGTAACCAACCCCACATAGCCAACACCGACAACGCAAATTTGTTTCATACAAAATCTCCGCAGAATGTGATGGGATATTCGCTATCCGGCTACCTGCTATCCGTGCGCCGGGCTTTGGCGCGTGGCACGGGCCACCGTAACGAATAACCAGTATCGAATAAAGAATATCCGACTTACTTCAAACTGCCCGTTGCGATCACATTCTTGATCTCACCAATCGCCTTGGTGATCTCAATTTCGCGCGGGCAGGCAAGCGTACAGTTGAAGATGGTGTGGCAACGATAAACGCCAAAACGATCGCTCATGATCTTGAGGCGGTCCGCAGCGGCACGATCACGGTCATCAAAGATAAAGCGGTGTGCAGCCACAAAAGCCGCCGGGCCAAGGTATTCGTCGTTGGCCCAGAACGACGGGCAGGCTGTCGTACAACAAGCGCACAAGATGCACTTGGTCGTATCATCGAAACGCTCCCGGCTTTCGGGGGATTGGAGACGTTCAGTTTTTGGCGCCGGTTCGTCGTTGATCAGGAACGGCAGCACGGCGCGGTAACTTTCAAAAAATGGCTCCATATCGACGATCAAATCCTTGAGTACGCGTAGTCCCAGGATGGGTTCGACGGTGATCTTCGACGAGTTCAGGTCGCGCACCAGGGTCTTGCAGGCCAGGCGGTTGGCGCCGTTGATGCGCATGGCATCGGAACCGCAAACCCCGTGCGCGCACGAGCGCCGGTAGGCAAGTGTGCCATCATGATAGCCCTTGACCGTTTCGAGCAGGTCCAGAACCCGGTCGGTGGGTTCGCATTCCAGATCGTAAAAAGCATAATACGGTTTCTTGTCTACTTCAGGATTATAACGATAAAGCTTGAGTGAGATTTTCATGAGTACTCCCGGCTGAAGAGAAAAGGGAACAGGAACAGTGATTCGAAAAAGCTATTCCCTGCCTTCGCGTCTTGAATTTAGTAAACTCTTTCCTTCGGCTGGTACTTCGTAATCACCACCGGTTTGTAACCGAGGCGAACGATGCCATTTTCAGCCCACGCCAGGGTGTGTTTGAGCCAGTGGGTGTCATCGCGGGTGGGAAAATCGTCCCGGGCATGTGCGCCGCGGCTTTCGGTGCGGTTGAGTGCGCAGACGGTGACGACTTCGGCCAGATCGAGCAGGTTTCCCAGCTCCCAGGCGTTCAACAAATCGGTGTTGAAGACCTTGCCGTGGTCTTCGACGCGCACATCACGATAGCGCTGCTTGAGCTGGCGGACTTTTTCGAGCGCCTGCTGCATGCCCTCTTGCGTGCGGAAGATACCGACCTGCTCGAACATGATGCGTTTCATTTCGTTCGAGATATCGGGGACCCGCTCGCTGCCGTTGCTGCTGAACAGACGGTCGATCTGTTGACGGGTGAAATCTTCGGCGTCAGCGGGCAGGGGTTGCAAATCGGCGCCTTGGGCAAACTCGGCGGCGTTCAAGCCGGCATGTTTGCCAAAGGTAATCAGGTCGAGCAGAGAATTGGTCCCCAGGCGGTTGGCACCGTGAACGGAAACACAGGCCACCTCGCCGGCGGCGTAAAAACCGGGCATTACCGTGTTTTGATCGTCGATCACCACCCGGCCGAGCTTATCGGTTGGAATGCCGCCCATCGTGTAGTGGGCGGTAGGTTGGACGGGCATCGGCTGCGTCACCGGGTCGACACCCAAATACACGCGGCAGAAATCGGCGATGTCGGGCAGCTTGGCGATGATTTCGTCGGCCGTAACGATGTAGGGCGAACCGTCGGGCCGTTTGCGGCCATCCAAGGCAGCGTAGCGGTTCACCGTATCGGGACGAACATCCAGGTAAAAGAAATTCTTACCGCCGATACCGCGACCGGCCCGCATTTCGGTGTACATGGCCCGGCTGACGACGTCGCGCGAGGCCAGGTCCTTGACGGTCGGGGCGTATTTTTCCATGAAACGCTCGCCCTGGTCGTTGAACAGGATGCCGCCTTCACCGCGTACGCCTTCGGTGATCAAGATACCGAGTTTATAGATGCCGGTGGGGTGGAACTGGAAGAACTCCATATCTTCCAGGGGAATGCCACGCCGCAGGGCCACGGCCGCACCGTCGCCGCTGTAGGCATAAGCATTGGAGGTCACTTCCCAGATGCGCCCGTGCCCCCCGGTGGCAAAGATGACGGCCTTGGCGTGGAAGACGTGCAGTTCGCCGGTGGCCAGTTCCAGGGCAACCACCCCTGCGGCGGCGCCGTTGACGACCAGCAAATCGAGCACCTGAAACTCGTCGTAAAAGTTGACATGATTCTTGATGCACTGCTGGTAGAGCGTCTGCAAAATCATGTGCCCGGTGCGATCGGCGGCATAACAGGCGCGGCGTACGGGCTTTTTGGTCAGGTTATTGGTGTGGCCACCGAAAGGGCGCTGATCGATCTTGCCGTCCGGCGTACGCGAAAAAGGCAGGCCGTAGTGCTCCAGTTCGTAAACGGCATCGATGGCTTCATTGCACATGAATTCGATGGCATCCTGGTCGCCGAGGTAATCGCTGCCCTTGACGGTGTCGAAGGCGTGCCAATCAGGATGATCCTCTTCGATATTTCCCAGGGCTGCACCAACGCCACCCTGGGCTGCGCCGGTATGCGAGCGGGTGGGGTAGAGCTTGCTGATCACCGCCGTCGAAGCAGTCTTCGAAGCATAAAGCGCCGCCATCAGGCCGGCGCCGCCGGCACCGACGACGATCACATCAAAGGTGTGTTTATTCATCAAGAAACTCCTCGTAAAACCTAACCCGCATCAAGCGGAACGGCCTCAAACCTGCTCTTGATTGCGCACTTTGTGCGCCGTGCTTTTTCTGCACAGAGTGTATGGGTTAGGCACGGAAAGGCTCCGAAACCTGCCAGGCCCTTCTTCATGCCTGGAAAATCACAAACGTGGCAACCAGTAACAGGGCCAGCCAAGCGACGAAAATGAGCGACCGCAGCACGACCATCCAGAGTGTGTGGCCGATATAGTCTTCAATGACCACACGCAGGCCATTGAAACCGTGGGTTACCCCAAAAAAGACCACCAACAGTTGTACGGTCTGCCACCAGGCACTTCCCCAGGGTTCGAGATCGGGAATATCCGCGCTCGAAACATGAAAAGTATTGGGCATAAACATCCAACGCCACAAGGCTTCGAGGTCCAGTTGGTGACGTGCGCCCATCCAAAAAGCCCCAATCGCACCGATAATTGCCAGAACGAACAAGGCCAGCCCAGAGATGCGGGTAAAGATCCACATGACGTATTCGAAACTCCAGGATGGCTCGATATTACGTTTCCGGGTGTTCAAGCGACTCATACGTACCTCCTACCCGCCTGCCAAGGCCAGGGCATTTCGGATGATGAAGTAGGCGGCTAACCCGTACAGCGGGATGAAAGTCAACCACTCCAGCCAGATCAACTCGCGTTCATACTGCAACAGCGCCGGCCAGAAATCGGTCACCGCGATACGCACCCCGTTCAAGCCATGAAAAATGGCGCAGAAATAGATAAACAGTTGCCCCCCCCAAGACTCGTATACAGCATTGATCTGAATGGCCATTTCTCCCCCGGAGGGCACCACATGCGTAAAAAACGATGCCACCACGTGTAAACCGACAAAGACGATCAGCCCGATCCCACTGATCCGGTGGAGCACCCACGACCACATCGGTGAACCACCCTTATAGGTCAGGCCTTTCAATCCAACTTTTCCATCGACAGACATAAAAGCCTCCTGTAAAAGGGGGTAGGATTCGATAGTTCCCATGTTTCCACTGCTATATCATCCTTGCAGAAACTGTTTTCATAAGTCCGGCGAAACCACTACGGAACACCGCAATTATACTCGCTTGAAATCCATTTCCAAACAGGGTAAAATCGGCCTATCTTACTCTATTTTTGAAGGACCGGTAAAAATTACGTCGGCACTCCCGGCACTATTTTTACACGTTCTCAGGAGGACTTCATGCCCAAAAAACACCTGAGCCGCCGCGAGTTCACGTTGGCTGTTTCGGCAGCCGTCGGCGGTGTCATGGGCCTTGTGGTAGGTTTGCCCGCCCTCGGTTATTTGATCGGCCCGGCGCTGAAAACCAGCGAATCTGAGGGATGGGTTCCATTGGGATCGTTCGACCAGATTCCGGTCGGCGTACCGACGCTCTACACCTTTTCTCGCACCAAGGTCAATGGCTGGGAAAGAACCGTATCGACGTATGGGGTATACATCTTGATCACAGAAGACAACCAGTTATTGGCCCTCTCGAATATCTGCACCCACCTGGGCTGCCGGGTGAGTTGGAAAGAAGAAGAGCAATACTATGCCTGTCCGTGCCACGCGGGTTTCTTTGACGTTGAAGGCAATATCATCGATGGGCCACAGCCGCGGCCGCTCGACTCTTATCCGATCAAGGTAGACGAAGAAGGGATGGTGTCAATCTATTACGGTGCAGAAGAGCCGCCTGCGGAGGAGGATCCGGCATGATCAAAAACGTTTTCGCCTGGCTCGAGGAGCGCCTGGGGTTGACCGGTATCTACAACGCCGTTCTCGACCGCAAGGTGCCGAAGGTCAACTGGTGGTTTACGCTGGGCAGCGCCAGCCTGTTTTTGTTTGTCATGCAGGCTGCGACAGGAATCTTGCTGACACTGTACTACGTGCCGTCTCCAGAAGCGGCTTACGACAGCATCCAATACATCATGAACGGCGTGGCCTATGGCTGGCTGATCCGGGGCATGCACCACTGGGGCGCCACGTTGATGGTGCTGGTGGTCTTCGCCCACATGCTGCGTACGTATTTCTTCGCCGCTTACAAGTATCCGCGCGAGCTGACCTGGGTCACCGGCGTAGTGCTGCTGCTGGCAACCTTGGGCATGGGCTTCACCGGCTATCTCTTGCCGTGGAACCAAAAATCCTACTGGGCCACGACGGTTGGCACCGAAATTGCCGGGGTCGTTCCGGGGATTGGTCCGTTCCTGCTGCGCGTGCTGCGCGGCGGCGAGGATATCAGCGCCGTGACGTTGATCCGCTTTTTCTCGGCCCACATCTGGTGGATTCCGCTGGTGATCGCGGGGGCGATCGGAGTTCATTTGTATCTGGTCATCCGCCTCGGCATCTCCTCTGTGCCGCATGAAGAAGATTAGGAGCGTGCCGTGAACGAAGAACACAAAAAACAGTACCTCGAAAAGTACACCCAGGAGAAGCAGAAGGGCGTTAAGTTCTGGCCCGATATCATCTACAAAGACCTGGTGGTCACCTTCGCCATCTTCCTGCTTTTGGTCAGCCTGGCAACGTTCATGGGCGTGGCTGGCGAGCCGAAAGCCGACCCCAGCGACGCAAACTACGTGCCTCGCCCGGAGTGGTACTTCTTGTGGCTGTTCGAGTTCCTGAAGTACTTCCCCGGCCAGTTGGAATGGGTCGGTGTGGTCGTCATTCCCGGTTTGCTGGTGGGTGCCCTGCTTTTGCTGCCCTTTTACGATCGCAGCCCTTTCCGTTACTGGAAAAAGCGCATCTTTGGCATTGGGATGATGTCCAGCATCGTGCTGGCGATCGTGGCGCTGACCGTCATGGCCGTGCGCTCGACGCCACCGCAGGAAGAGGAAACTGCCATCGCCGGAAGCATTGGCGAACAGGTCATTTTGGGGCAGGACCTGTACGCCATCCACTGCGCCGAGTGCCACGGGGCAGATGGTGACGTGACCGTGATCGAGGGCGTGGAAGGGCTGGATGGCGCCTTCGTCAGCCCGATCAGCCACAAGGACGTCATCTACACGCGCACGGACGAAACCTTGTTCAACGTCATCGCCTACGGCCAACAAGACCTGGGCATGCCGCCTTTCAGCAGTGCTTACGGCGGCCCCCTCAGCCCGGCGGAAGTCGAGTATATCGTTACGTATATGCGCTATACCTGGGACGATCGGGTCGAATTGCCCGAAGAAGCGGCCCAAGCCGGGGCCATTCCGACGTTAGCGCCCGGTGAAATCCCCACTTGGGAAAAGCATATCCAGCCGATCTTCAAGCGCTACTGCGATTCGTGTCACCGTCCCGGGAAGACCAATAACAACTACATCACCCTCACCTACGACGAAGCCATCAACAGCGGCGATAACGGCCCGGCGATCTACCCGGGCGATCTCGACAGCCTGCTGCTGCGCCTGATCCACCGGGAAGAGATCCGCGACGTGGCCGGGCCGATGCCGCCGTCCAAGGCGCTGCCCGAAAACCTGGTCGCCATGATCGAGGCCTGGGTATTGGCCGGCGCGCCGGAGACCGCCGACGACGCCGGGAAAACCGTCGCAACGGCGGCGCCCACCGCCACCGCCGAAACGCTCGCTGCCCCGCTGGTGAACACGCCGCTTCCGACAACAACCGCAACGGTGACCGCCACACCGAGCATCACTGCGACACCGACGCTGCCGCCGACCGCGACATCTCAGGGAACAGGCACAACGACCGTCGAAGCGCCAACCGCAACCGAAGCCCCCGCGCCCTCGGCTACCAGCACACCGCAAGAGCAACCTTATCCTTAACGAAAAGCCCGCTATTCTGCCGGCAACGACACGAACGGCGAACGTCCCCTGCCTGGTGGTGGGGGACGTTTTTTGCCGCCCTAACCCGCATAAAGCGGCACAGCCCTCAAACATTCTTGACTGGCGCACTTGTGCGCCGCGCTTTTTGCAAAGGCCCGGAGAGTCTTTACTTTAAGCCTCGCTGCGGTTGCCCCGCAGCAACCACAGGGCCGGCGACAGGATGAAGCCCGTTACAGCGAGCGCCAGGCGTACCGACAAATTGCCGATCGCCCCCACCAAGGGGCCGCCGGCAATTTGCCCGAAGGCATCTACCTGTCCGCTCATCGAAATGACCGTGGCGCGCACGTTCGAATCGAGTTTTTGATTTACCCAGGCATCGTAAAGGGGGGCAGCCACGCTGCGGCAAACGCTGATGGCGGTCATCAGCAGCGCGGTGACGCCAAACAGCGGCGATACCGCAAAAGCCAGCAAGCAAATCACCAAAACGAGCGTGGCGGCAAACATGGCGTGTGCCGATTGGCCCGGTCGCTCGAGCTTTCCATGGCGTCGGACCCATTCGACGGCTGCCACGGCCAGCAGCAGCGAAACGATGCGCAAGGCGCCGAACCAGACCACCGGCGGCCACCCGCCGGGGAAGTCCAGGTGATCGAGCATCAGCTTGGCGCTCAGGCGATCGTAACCTTCGCTGTACAGGCCGTAGAACAAACCGATCGCCAGGATACGGCCGAGCGCCGGGCGGCGGCGCAGCATCCCGATGCCCTGCCGAAAGATATGGCCCATCTGCTGCCACGAACTGCGTTCGCCCTGGGGCGTGGGGGTAAAGCCGGTTTCCGGCATCCATGCCGCAAGCAGCAGGGACAAAGCAACCAGGAGCGCCCCACCCAATACGATCGGCAGGTTGATACGCAGCAGGCCCAGCAGGCTGCCGGCCGCAATGCCGCCCACGGCAGCCAGGCTGCTGACCTGGCTGGCGCGCAAGAAAAGCTTCGCCGTCAAAGCTTCGCCGTCCGGCCCAAGCTCGTCGGTCACCCAGGCCTGAGTCGCCCCGCTGGTAAACGTGTACCCTACACCCCACAACACCTGCGCCACCAGAATCGGGAGAAAGAAGGGAAAACTGCCTTCGAGCACAAAACCGAGGCCAATCAAGGCAAAGCCGATCAAGATGGACAGTTTACGGCTATAAACGTCAGCAACGATCCCGGTCGGTATCTCGAAGAGAAAGACCGACGCTTCGAGCACCGTACCCACCAAAACTAACTGCAAGGGACTTAAACCGGCTGTCGTGATCTGGTAGATCGAGCTGGCAATAAAAATCATGTTCAGCAGGAAAGACAGGCCACCCCGCATGAAGAGATAGATACGGCGTACGTTTTTCTGGGATGAATCGAGCACGGCGGAGAATGGCGTTATGGCTTAAAAAACGACGTATTTTGGAAAACAAAGCGCCAAAACACGTCGTTTTTCTTTCACCGGGCGGCAGATTTCACCGATTTTAATCACCCTTGGGCAGCTTGCCTTCCAGTTCCCAATCGATGACCATCTTGAAGGTTTCCAGCGGCTGGGCGCCGACCAGGGGGATCCCGTTGATGAAGAACGTGGGCGTCGATTGGATGCCTAACGTCGTGGCCCATTCATAATCGGCCATGACTTCATCGCTATATTTCTGTGTTTCGACACAGGCGGCAAACTGCTCGCCGTCCAGGTTCAAGTCGCTGGCATACTTTGTGTAAGCGTCGGCGTTCAGGCCATACTTCCCGTCGAACAGGCTGTTGTGAAACTCATAGTACTTGCCCTGCTCGCCGGCGCAGTTGGCGGCAATGGCAGCCGGGAGCGCTTCGGGATGAATGTTGAACAAGGGAAAGTCACGGTACACGAAGCGAATCTGGCCGGGATACATCTCCAGCAAGGGTTGAAGGACTTCGACGTACCATTTTTGACAGTAAGGGCACTGAAAATCGCTGAATTCGATGATGGTAATCTCGGCGTCCATCGAGCCATAGACGTAATCATCATCTACGGGAACGTCGTAGCGTTTGACGTCTTGGGGCGGGGCCTGGGAAATATCGGCGCCCTGCGCTGCACCGGAAGGCCCGGCAGCCAGCGTGGCCTGCACGGCCGCTTCGACCTGCTGCGGATCGGCGCCCTGCTTCCCCCACACCAGATAACCGATGGCGATGCCGAGGATGAAGGTCAGCAGGGGCAGCAAGAACATGAGCAGATTGTCTTTGACTCCAGCGGGCTTTTGGCTTTCGTCCGCAGGCTGTTCGGCCAAAACGGGTTCAGGCGCATCCAGGTTGGAAGACACCGCTTGCGCTTCGATGGGCAAGGGTGTTTCAGAAGATGTGGGTTCGGGATTAGGTTCCATAGACAAGCATTATATCGCAGTCGAAGGAAACCCGGGTTGATTTCGATACAACTTATGAACCTACTCAGCCATCGCGCCCTTGCTGATTTTCACATCTGCCCGCTATAATGCCCTGCCATGACATCGCCCCATGCCGCCAACCGCCAGATCGCACGTTCCGCCGGGACCGTGATGATCGCCCTTGCGCTCAGCCAGATCAGCAACCTGGTTTTCACCGTGCTCTCGGCGAGAGCCTTCGGCGCAGGGCACGCCATGGATGTCTTTGCGGCTGCCAATCGTGTGCCCGAAACGCTCTTCAAGTTGATGGCCGCCGGGGCCTTGGGGTCGGCGTTCATCCCGACATTCGCCGGGTTACTGACGCGTGACGAACGCCAAACCGCCTGGAAACTGGCCTCGGCAATCGCCAACCTGCTGTTCGTGGGCGTCAGCCTCGCCGCCGTCCTGGCCGGCATCTTTGCGCAACCGCTGGTGCGCTATCTGCTGGCCCCGGGTTTTGCCGCCGACCCGGCGCTCGAAGCGCAAACCATCCACCTGATGCGCCTGATGCTGCCCTCGGCCGTCGTCTTCAGCCTGAGCGGGCTGGTGATGGGCATTCTCAACGCGCACCGCGTTTTCTTCATCCCCGCTCTGACACCCTCGATGTACCGCCTGGGATTGATCTTCGGCGTGCTCTTCTTGGCCCCGCGCATGGGCGTTGAGGGCCTGGCCTGGGGCGTGCTGCTGGGGGCGAGCATGCACTTGCTGTGCCAGCTGCCCAGCCTGTGGCGGCTGAAAGGCGCTTACATACCTTCTTTTGGCCTGAAACTGCCCGCCGTTCGAGCGGTGGGCCGCCTGATGCTGCCGCGCCTGTTTGGGGTGGCGGTGGTGGAACTCAATTTCTGGGTTAACGCCAACCTGGCATCCCGCATGGCGGCGGGTTCGATCATCGGCTTGAACTGGGCCTTTATGATCATGCTCATGCCGCAGGCCGTAATCGCCCAGGCCGTAGCCACGGCGGCGCTGCCGACCCTTTCTGCGCAGTATGCGCTGGGGAAACTGGACGACGTGCGCGCTTCGCTGGCGGCCAGTTTGCGGGGCATCCTGCTGCTGGCCTTCCCTGCCGCGCTCGGGCTGATCCTGCTGCGGCAGGCCATCGTGGCGCTGATGCTGCAATACGGCAATTTCGACCGGCAGGATACCGACATCGTCGCCTGGGCGCTGCTGTGGTACGCCGCCGGGCTGGTGGGGCACTGCGTAGTGGAGATTCTGGCGCGGGCCTTCTATGCCCTGCACGATACCAAAACACCGGTGCTCGTCGGCGCGGCGGCCATGGGGTTAAACGCCGTTTTGAGCGTGGCTTTCGCCCGGGGGTTTGCGCAAATCGGCTGGCTGCCTCACGGCGGGTTGGCGCTGGCCAACTCGCTGGCGACGGCGCTCGAGGCCGCCGGACTGATTGTTTTGATGCGCCAGCGCCTGAACGGACTGCACGGGCGTTCGGTGCTGGCGCTGACGGCACGGGCTGCGCTGGCGGCCCTGGCCATGGGCGGCATGCTGTGGGCCTGGTTGTCGCTGTCCATGCCGGCCTGGCTGCTGGCATTGGGCGGCGTGGCCCTGGGCGGCGCAGTATATCTGCTCGCCACCTGGTTGCTGGGTGTGGACGAAGTACACCGCGCGGGCGGGATCGTTTTGCGGCGGGTGGGAATTTCTCGAAAGCGCTAACGCGGCGTCAGAAAGACCGGCGCACCGTACAACTGTAAACCCATTCCGTTCACCACGCTGGTCGTGCCATTCCAGGCGACGGCATCGTAGCTGCCGGGCAGGTCAATGGTCACAGCGGCGGCCTCGCTACGATCCTGGGTGGTCTTCGCCCACAGGACGTAGCGCAAGGCGTCTCCCTGGCGAAAGGCCACCCCGTCCGCACCGGCAGGCAACCCGAGTGCCTGGGTTGCAGTGGGATCGTACGTCCAGCCGTAAAGCTGCTGGTAGGTCGTGCGGTTGGCGATCCCCTGGGGAGTCATTTTCTGGCTGCCGGGGGTATCGCGCTTCAGGTTCTCGTAGAAACCCATCAGATCGTACGACTCGGCGCCGGCATCGTCATCGTTTTTGACTTCCCCGGTCATATACCAATAAATCTGCACGATGCCGGCCTGCTGCGCCTTAACCAGCGTTTTGATGGTGAAGTTGCGCTGCAGCTCTTCGCCACCCAACGTCTCGCCGATTTGCTTGCGGGCCACGTTGACTTCGGTGATCAACAGCACTTTTTCGGGGTAGGTCACGCCATCGTAACCGCGGGCGGCCAGCGTGGCGAGTTTGCGTTGGTACGAATCGAGCACGACTTCAACAGCCTTATCGCTGTGGCGGTCGGGGACCCACTGCGAGCCATCCCAGTGACGGGTACCGTACTGTGGGTAGATATGGAAGCTGAGGGCATCGAAGTAAGCCCCGCCCGTAAACGGATAGTCGTTCGTGACGGCGCCGCCCGCCGGGTTGTCGCTGTAACGCAACAGGGCATCCAGGAAAGAATCATAGCCAATGCCGCCCGGCGTCACGTAAGCGTCTGGGTCGTACCGGTGGACGACTTCATAGGCGATGCGCAGCAGGCGGATGTAAGGGTAGATGGGGGCGTTCAGGTTCGGCAGGTCTTTCGGCTGCGGAGGGCTATCCCACCAGCTGCCGGCCGTACCGGGTTCGACCCAACCATAGGACGAGTAGGTGTAATCGGGTTCGTTGACGATCTCGTAAAAGCGGATGAACGGGCCGTAGTTATAGACAACTTTCCAGACGTAGGCGGCAAAACGGTTGGCGTCGTTGACCGGGGTGCCGTTCTCGCCGTTATCCCAGATCGGTTCGTACATACCCTGCCAGAGTTTGCTCTGCTGGCCGTCGTAGACGGTGGCATCGCGCCATTCGGTACGCGGCGAACCGAGGAAGGTGGTAATCTCGGCGAAATCGAGGCTATCGACGATGTAAGCAAACGTGTTCACCCGGATGGTATCGCCCCACTGCGCCAGGAAGGAATCGGGTAAGGTGTTGCGCGCCGAACGGCAGCCGGCATCGTAACACAGGCCGTAAACGCCCTTGTCGTCCCAGCCGTTGCCGTAATAACCGGGGTTGAGGCCATACTGAAACGGCTCGTTGTAGGGCCGCACCTGGGTATTGGCATTGGGTTGGCGGGCGTTTCGCACGATCGCCGGCAAGTACAGGCTTCGATCGCTGCCCTGCCCGCCGGCCAGAAACACCCCACCGAGCAAGAGCACGCCTGCGAAAACCAAGGACAACCCGCGTAGAAATATCTTGTTTGATTTCATGAGACCTCATCAGGGATTGAAGGCAACTTCTCAAAAAGAAATAAGGAGAGAGCGGGGTGTTTCGGGCGGGCTTCACCTGCCCGAAACACCCCACACACCATTTACGGCATGAAGATAGTATAGCCGCCCGCCCCCAATTTGCAAGTTCTCTACCGGCTTTTGTTATAATCGCCTGCACAAACACCCTGTTCTTTCGGAGGAAAGCCATGTCATACACAGTTATTCAGGTCCCTGCTGGGGGCGCGAAGATCGGCATCCAAAACGGTGTCTTACAGGTTCCCGACAATCCCATTCTGCCTTTCGTCGAGGGCGACGGCACGGGACGCGACATCTGGCGCGCTTCGGTGCACGTGTTCGATGCGGCCGTGGCCAAGGCCTACGGCGGCAAACGCAAAATCCACTGGATGGAGGTATACGCCGGTGAAAAATGTTTCGAGAAGTTCGACACGTGGCTGCACGAAGAAACCGTGGCCGCCTTCCAGGAATTTCTCGTCGGCATCAAAGGCCCGCTGACGACCCCAATCGGCGGCGGAATCCGATCCTTGAACGTGGCCTTGCGCAAGCTGCTCGATCTGTACGTGTGCCTGCGCCCGGTACGCTACTTCAACGGCGTGCCATCCCCGGTCAAGCACCCCGAATACGTGGACATGGTCATCTTCCGTGAAAACACCGAAGACATCTACACCGGGATCGAGTTCGAGCAGGGCACGGAAGACAACCTGCGCTTCAAGCAACTCCTGCAAGAGGCCTTCCCCAAAGAATACGCCAAAATCCGCTTCCCCGACAGCGCCGGCCTGGGGGTCAAGCCCGTTTCGATCGAAGGTACCTACCGCCTGGTGCGGGCAGCCATCCGCTATGCCATCGAAAACAAGCGCCGTAACCTGACGCTCGTTCACAAGGGCAATATCATGAAATATACCGAAGGCGCTTTCCGTAACTGGGGCTACGAACTGGCCGAAAAAGAATTCGGCGCCCAGGTCTACACCTGGGCCCAATGGGAACGCACCAAATCTGCTCAGGGCGAAGATGCCGCCAACGCCGAACAGGACGCCGCCCTGAAGGCCGGCAAACTGCTGATCAAGGACGTGATCGCCGACATCGTCTTCCAGCAGACGATTACCCGGGCGCGCGACTTCGACGTATTGGCGACGATGAACCTGAACGGCGATTATCTTTCCGACGCTCTGGCGGCCCAGGTCGGTGGCATCGGTATCGCGCCGGGCGGAAACATCAACTACGACAGCGGCCACGCCATCTTCGAGGCTACCCACGGCACCGCGCCGAAGTATGCCGACAAAGACCAGGTCAACCCCGGCTCGGTGATCCTTTCCGGCGAGATGATGCTGCGCTACATGGGGTGGGGCGAAGCCGCCGATTTGATCATCAAAGGCGTGGAAGGCGCCATCGCCGCCAAAACCGTCACCTACGACTTTCACCGCCTGATGGACGGCGCTACCCTGCTCAAGTGCTCCGAATTCGGCGACGCCATCATTCAGCACATGGATTAACCGCAACACAACCTTTGCCTTTGCAAACAGGCCGCCCGGATCTGCTACCGGCGGCCTGTTTTGATTCGCCGGGTGCGGGTTGAACGTGCATGAGGCGCTTTGAAGGGGGAAGATAGCCTTTTGGTACTATTTTTTGCCGGGGGTGACTCTTTTTTGCGATTCGTTCGTTCTACCTATTGAATGGAATTTCGCATGGAAACCATCATGTTGCCAACCCTTCCGAACGAGACGATCGTACAGGCCCAACAGGGCCATGCCGAACCGGTCGGCGCTATCTATCGCCACTACCACCAACGTATTTTTCGTTATCTGTACTACCGGGTCGGCGATCAACAAACGGCTGAAGACCTGACATCGGAAGTGTTCCTGCGCATGGTGCGCTCGCTGAGCGAGTTCCGGCTGGAGGGGACGCCCTTCCAGGCCTGGCTGTTCCGCATCGCCCGCAATATTGCCATCGATCACTTCCGGGTCAGCCAGGCACACCCGACCGCACAATTGGCCGAAGCTCATCCTGCCCCAACGAACCTGGAGCGCATCGTCGAACGCAGCCTGACCAGCGAACGTTTGCAGGCCGCGCTGGCGCAAATAGCCGAGGAACAGCGCGAGGTGATCGTCATGCGTTTCGTGCTGGGGATGAACCTGGCCGAGACCGCACAGGCGATCCATCGCAGCGAAGATGCCGTCAAAGGCCTGCAACGCCGCGGGCTGATGGCGCTCAAAGAGCATTTGAAAGATTTGGAGGTGTTCTCATGACCGATGTAAATCACAAGTCACAACCGACCGATTTCGATCACGAACTACAACAACGCTTGGCAGAACTGGAAAACGGTGCGCCCGCCGAATGCGCCAGCGCCAATTTACCGGCCGATGCGGCGGAACTGCGCCCACTGGTCCACCTGGCAGCAACCGTGCGCGAGACGCCACACCCGCTGCCCACGCCTACACACGCCGAGAATTTGCAACAACGCCTGAACCAGGCCTCGCACGAGTTGCAGCGCCAGGAGCCGGGACTTTCGCGTCGATCGTTCAACGCCTGGCTGATCGGGTCCGGTTTTGCGGCCGTCGCCCTGACCACCCTCTGCCTGTTCCTGGCAGCCGTCGGGCTTTGGCTGTACGGCCCGCAGCAGGCTCGTGCAGCCACCTTCCAGGCAATTGCGGGAAGTGTAGAAGTATCCCCGGCGGGGGCAAACTGGCAGCAAGCCAGCCAGGGCGCCCGTTTGGGCAGCGGCTGGCGGATTCGCACCGGCCCCGAAAGTTCGGCCACGTTTGCCTTCTACGAAGGCACCCAGACGACACTCGGCCCGGATTCCGAAATCGTTTTGACGCAGGTGAACGGCCGTTGGGGTGGTGTGTTGCGCGTCACGCTCGATCAGGTCGCCGGCGTCAGCACCCACCACGTGGTTCCCTTCGATGGCAAAAACAGCCAGTTCATCGTCAACACCCCTTCGGGCCAGGCCAGCGTGCACGGTACCACCTTCAGCGTGGCCGTGGATGAACGCGGGCAGGCCACTTTTGCCGTCGACGCCGGTGAAGTGGTGGTCGAGAATGTCGGCAAAAGCGTCGCCGTGCTGGCCGGGCAGGCCACACGCGCTTTACCCGACGAAGCGCCCGCCGAGCCGGTCTACCAGTTTTCACTCCTGGACGTGCTCAGCAGCATCGAAGGCGAGGTGTGGACCATGGCCGGCGTCTCCTTCGAGGTGACGGACGACACCCTCGTGCTGGGCGATCCGCAGGTAGGCAACGTCGTCCTGGCGCGCGGGCGCATTCTTGAAAACGGCTGGGTGGCCGATTTCGTGCAGGCAGCGCCCGAAGAAGAGGATCTGACCTTCCGGTTCTCAGGCGTGGTCGAGTCCATGGGAGAAGAAAGTTGGGTAGTGAATGGGGCGACGATCCTGGTCAATGAAGTCACCGAAGTCGATGGCGACATCGACATTGGCGATGCCGTGCGGGTCACCTACTTGCTGCTCGATGGCGGGCGCTGGCTGGCCCTCGAAATCGAAAAGCTTTCCGCCGAAACGCCCCCGGCCCCCACCGTCACGCCCACCCTTCCGCTGACGCCAACGCTGACCGCCACACCGGCGCTGACGATCACGCCGACGGCTACGCTCACCGTTACGATCACGCCGACCCCCGTCATCACGGGAACCGTCACGCCGCCGCCGGCTGACTGTACCGGCGCAGAACCGCAGCCCAAAGCGCAGACGCTCGCCGAACGGTATGGCGTATCCTATGCTGAGATCATGGGCTGGTTCTGCCAGGGCTTTGGCTTCGGCGAGATCGACCTGGCTTACAGCCTGCAAGAAGAGACAGGGGTACCCGTGGCCGAGATCTTCGCCATGAAATCCGCCGGCATGGGTTGGGGGAACATCAAGAAAGAGCTGACCGGCGAAGCCGGCAAGCCAAAGGACGATGACGGCGACAAGGACAAAGATAAGGACAAGGACAAAGGCTCGCCCCCCGGGAATGGCAAGGATGACGAAGAGGATGACGACGACTCATCCTCCCCCGGCAAACCGCCAAAGGATAAGGATAAGGATAAGAACAAAAACAAGCAGAGTCCTTAACCTTTCACGCTTGGGGGCAGCAGAAGGCGCCCCCTCTTCCCAGTGGGAAGAGGGGGCGCTTCTTGAAGAGACCGGGGGGCATTGGCGAGCGCTCTCGGCAAGAAACTCGATATAATACGTACATGCCAAAAACTTATACCCAATATGTTTGCCAGCAATGCGGGCGCGTTGCTGCCCGCGCCATGGGAAAGTGCCCCGGCTGCGGTTCGTGGAACAGCATGGTCGAGGAAGTCGTGGCAGCCAGCAGCTCATCAAAAAAGGCGGCCCCGGCCGGGTTGCTCGGCGCTTCGACGCCGCGCCGCCTGCATGAGATCGACTCGCAAGACGAAGATCGCCTGCGCCTGTCAATAGACGAGTTTGCCCGCGTGCTGGGCGGCGGCATCGTGCCCGGTTCCATCGTCCTGATCGGCGGTGACCCGGGGATCGGTAAATCGACCCTGCTGCTGCAAGTTGCCCTGGACATGGCCCGCCAGCATACCGTGCTCTACATCTCCGGTGAAGAGTCGGAACGTCAGATCAAGATGCGCGCCAACCGGTTGCACGGCCAGAGCGAGCCGCCGAGCAGCGCAAAAGGGGAGCTTTTCCTGGTCACCGAAACCAACCTGACCGCCATGTTCGAGCATATTGCCGCCATCAAACCTACCTTGCTGATCGTCGACTCGATCCAGACCACCTACCTGCCCGAAATGGACTCGTCCGCCGGGTCGGTTTCCCAGGTGCGCGAGTGTTCTTCTCGCCTGCGCGAGCTGGCGAAATCGAGCGGGATAGCCGTCTTCCTGATCGGCCACGTCACAAAAGAAGGCACGATCGCCGGGCCACGTGTGCTCGAACACATCGTGGACACGGTGCTCTACCTCGAGGGCGACCGCTTTTTGTCGTACCGCCTGCTGCGCGGGGTGAAGAACCGCTTTGGGGCCACGTCCGAAGTCGGGGTTTTCGAAATGCGCGAAAAAGGCATGGTAGAAATCACCAACCCCTCGGAGGCCTTCCTGGCTGAACGCATGGTCAATGCCCCCGGATCGGCAATTGCCGTAACCATGGAGGGCACCCGCCCGATCCTGGTCGAAGTCCAGGGGCTGGCCAGCCCGACGACCTTCGGAAACCCGCGCCGCACCCCCAACGGGGTCGACATGAACCGCCTGCTGTTGGTCACCGCCGTGCTCACCCGCCGGGTGGGCGTACGCCTGGGCGAGCAGGACGTTTTCGTCAACGTGGTGGGTGGCATCCAGATCGAAGAACCTGCCGCCGACCTGGCGATGGCGGTGGCAGTGGCCTCTTCGGTGCGCGATGCCCCCGTGCGCGCAGACACGGTGCTGATCGGTGAGGTGGGCCTTTCGGGCGAACTGCGCCTGGTCGGCCAAATGCCCGCCCGCCTGCGTGAGGCGGCCAAGCTGGGCTTCAAGACTGCCATCGTGCCGCGCCGCCTGCGCAAGGCCGAACCCTGGCCGGGGGAGATCGAGGTGGTCGAGGTGCGCTCGCTGCGTGAGGCGTTGGAGAAAGCACTGAAAACGAACTGATCAACAGAGAACCGGAACGTTTCTTCCGGCCCGGCAGTCAGGGGTGCTATCCGATTGCCGGGCCGGCCACAGCAGGCAACGGTGCGCCGCCTTCAGGCGTTCAAACCTTTCCGCGGGAGGCCACATGTTCAAAAAAAGCATCCACCTGATCTTGTTCGCCAGCCTGATCTTTGCGCTGTTCGGCCTGAAGCCGGGCGGGGCTTCTGCCGCCGCCAGCAAGCGCACCGCTACGCCTACACGCATCAACGAACCAACACCAAACACGTCACCCACGCCAACCGCCACACCCAATGGGCCTTATGCCTGGCTGGATGAAACAGTGGATTTGGAATCCTTCTCACCGCTTGCCGAATTCAAGGTTCACTTTTCCGCACCAGTGAATACGGCCAGCATTGGCGGCGAGGCGGCGCTGTTAATCTTTCCCTGGATCAACGGGAAACTTACCTGGAACGCCGAGAAAACCACCCTGAGCTTCCAACCGAGCGCCCCGCTGACACCGGCCCAGGCCTATCACGCCTACATCAACCCCAGGCTGACTGCGGCAAACGGCGAGGCATTGGCCGGCGTTAGCGATTGGACGTTTACCGTCGGCGACGTGGCGCACATCTCGCACCGGCTCTCCGCGGCGCAGCCGGATGCGAACCTGGGGCCAACGACAACCTTGACGTTCGATCACCCGATGAACAGCCAAAGCGTGACGGCCGCGCTCAGCGTGCAGCCGGCGCTCCCACTCAGCCTGACCTGGCAAGGCGACACGCATCTCGCCGTTACCGTCATGCGTCCCCTGGCCCCCGGGCAGCAGCTTGCCTTCACCCTGGCCGGCAGCGCCACCGACGCCGCCGGGGTGCCTATCGTCACGGCCTATCACTGGTACGTTTCAGCCCCGGCGTTCACCGTCAAGCTGGACGAAGCTCTGTCCGCCGGGCCTTCGGGGCCGCAGATGGTGCTGCGCTTCAGCCACGCCATGGACGCCGACCGCGTGGCCGACGCCATCCGCTTCTCGCCGCCGCTGAGCGCTACACTCCGCTGGCCAAAAAGCAACGAACTGCAAGTCCTTCCGGCAGACCCGGCGGCTGCCTGGTTTTCTTACCAGATTTCCTTCGAGGGCCAACTGCTCGATGGACAGGCTCATCCACTGCCGCAGCCGGAAAGCATCCGCTACCTGCCGCCGGCGCCGATTTTCCCGCCTGCCGATGAGGCCATCGCATTAAGCGACCCAACTCTGCCGCTGGACATCAACTTCCTGGTGCCTGTCGATCGCGCCAGCGCGGAAGCGGGCTTTCGCATTGACCCGCCCATAGCCGGCGCCTTGCGCTGGTTCGATGAGACGCTTTCCTTCCAGCCGGAGAAAGCGTTGCTTGCCGGGCAAACCTACACGGTTACCCTGGGTACGGCCATCAAAAGCGCAGACGGGCGTCCGATCCTGTCGCAAACCTACCAACTGGTATACCGGCTTGACAGAGTCCAGCATAGCACCCACTTCGGCGAGCGCGGGGCCAATATCCAAGTTGTCGATGCTGACGGCGCACGCGCCGTCCAGTTTCAGGATTCCGGCGATGGGCCGCTCAGCTTCAGGCTGTACCGGTTCGATCTGGCAGCGTTCATCGACCTGTACCGCCGAAATTACGAATTTGGCGATTGGCGCGAAAGCGGCAAAAAAGTCATTCCCACCGAAGCTGGCAAGCTAACGGCCTACTGGGAGTGGTCGCCCAAGCACATGGACGCGCGCGCCGTCATCCCGGAGGTTTCCCTGCCGGGCGATGCGCCGGCCGGCCTCTACGTTTTGAACATGAACGGCGGCGATACCGTGCTCGACCAGCTTTTCGTCGTGCTCACCCGCAACACGTTGGTCGTGAAAAAGACGGACCGCGAACTGTTCGTGTGGGCCAGCGACATCAACGGCGCCAGCACCGGCAATATTGAAATGCAGGTGTACGGCCAGGACGGCACAAAGCTGCTCGGCGGAAAGGCAGACGCCAACGGCCTGTACCGCGCCACCCTGCCGGCAGGTGCGCAGGCGATGCTCGTCGTGGCCCGTTCGGGCGAAGATTACGCCCTCAGCGGCCTGCAAAACGGCTGGGGCTGGTCACGCAGCGGGCCGGCGCCGTACAAAACCTATCCCTACACTGACCGGCCCATCTACCGCCCGGGCCAGACCGTCTACTTCAAAGCTATCGCACGCGCCGACCAGGACGCCCAATACAGCCCGCTGCCGGCCGGCACCCCCGTCACCCTGCGTATTTGCGACCCACGCGGCAACGTGCTGCAAACCCTCGAACAAAATGCAAACGCCTTTGGCTCCGTCAACGGCGAATTCCAGTTGAGCGAAGGCGCTGCGCTTGGCGAATACAAGTTGGAGGTTCTGCTGAACGGGTACAGCACGAGCCAAACCTTCAAAGTACAGGATTACCGCAAGCCCGACATGCAGATTGGCATTCACAGCGACGCCGCACAGTATGTCGCCGGCGATGCGATCACGCTCACCGTCAGCGCCAGTTACTTCTTCGGCCAACCGGTGACGAACGCCCACGTCGTCGTGAAGCGCTACCGTATCTCCGGGTGGGCCTGGTATCCCGATGGCACGATTGCCGAAGGCCAGACGGATGCAAACGGCGTCTTTACCGCCTACACAACGGCAACCTTCCCCAATTACGGCGGCAGCTATTCCACGTACGGCACAAACTCGCCGCAGCCCTGGGGCGTGGAAGTCACGCTGGAAGACGAAAGCGGGCAAGCGGTCAGCAGCGCTGCCGTGATCAGGGTTTACCAGGCGGCGGAAATCGCCAGGCTGGACGTGGGAAGCTGGCTGAAACCGCCCGGCAAGGCCTTCGATGCCACCCTGACGGTTACGGCTATCGAGGGCACGCCGGTCGAAGGGCGCGACCTGCTGTTGGAAGTGCGCCAGTGGGACACGGAAGATTACAGCTTCAAACGGGTTATCGCAACCCACACGCTGGCCACCGATGCCGCCGGCCAGGCTACGGCATCGCTCTCGATCGAAGAAAGCGGCTACTACGAACTCCGCACCAGCGGGCAAGACGGGCGCGGCAACGAAATTACGCTGAAACGTTACCTGTTCGTCTACAAGCAGGGGGACACCTGGGCCAATGCCTACCATCAAAACGGCTTGAAGATCAGTGCCGACCAGAGTGCGGTAAGCCCCAATACGAAGACCCGCCTGATGATCGAATCGACCTTCAGCGGCCCGGCGATGATCACCTTTGAACGCGGGTGCGTCCATCGCGCCCGGCCGGTCACCCTGACCGCACCGCTGACGATCATCGAGGTTGACATCCTGCCCGAAGACGCGCCCAACATTTACGTCACCGTCAACGCCTGGCAGGCGGTCGATCGTTACCCGCCCGCAGATTACGATGAAGCAGAAGATTATCTTTATTGGGACAGTAGCCAGGCCGACAGCACCCTGCACCGGGCCAGCGTCGAACTGCGCGTGGACGCCAGCAGCAAAGCCCTCAATGTCGCCATCCGGTCCGACAATGAACGCTACGCGCCCGGCCAGACGGCCATCTTTACCGTGACGGTGACCAACGCCCAGGGCAGGCCGGTGGAAGCGGAACTTTCTGTTGCGCTGGTGGACGAGGCAATTTACACCCTGAGCGGTGAACTGACCCCACCGATCTTCAACGCCTTTTACGGCCGACGCAGCAATACGGTGTATACCTACAATTCCATGGCCCCTTCCCGCTCCATTCGTTCCTTCGACGCCGGCCGGGGCGGCGGCGGCGAGGGAGACATTGCCGCGAGTTTCCGGGCCGATTTTCCCGACGTGGCCGCCTGGTACCCGGCAGTCGTCACCAACAAAAGCGGCGTCGCCATCGTCAAGGTTGCGCTGCCCGACAACCTGACTACCTGGCGGGTGGTCGTACGGGCGGTGACGAAGACCACGCTGGTCGGTGAAGCGACTCACGCCATTACCACGCAAAAAGCGATCGTCGTACGCCCACAGTTGCCACGCACGCTGGCCGTTGGCGACGAGGTCACACTCTCGGCATTCGTCCACAATTACGACGACGCGCCGCACGACGTGCAGGCAACCATCACCATCAACCAACCCGGCATCGAGATCACCGGCGCACTGACCCAAAGCATTTCGCTGGAGGCTGGCGCGGTGCAGTTGGTCAACTGGCAGGCGCGGATGTTGGCGGCCGGTGAACCGCAGGTGTCGATCAGCGCCCTTCTGTCGACGACCCTGGAAACCGGTGGGCAGCACGCATGGATCGTTGGCGATGCCGTGCAACTGCCGCTCACCATTCAACCGCTGGCCGTACCCGCCGTCACCACGCAGTTGGGCACCTTCCAGACGACACTCGACGCCGCTATCCTGGTGCCGACCAACGCCATCAGCCAGAGCGTCGTGCGTGTCGATTTGAGCCGCTCGGTGGCCGGCAGCCTGCTGGACGGGCTGGAATATCTCACCGGTTACCCCTACGGCTGCGTCGAACAGACGATGAGCCGCGCCCTGCCAAACGCCGTCATCGGGCGCGCCTTCGAGCAGTTCGACATCGATCCGGGACGGAAGGAAGCGCTCCTGCCGCTGGTCCAGGCCGGATTGCAGCGCCTGTACGGCCAGCAGCACAACGACGGCGGTTGGGGCTGGTGGTACGATGACGCCAGCGACGCCTATCAGACCGCCTGGGTGCTCTTCGGCCTGGCCGTGACTGCCGACGCCGGGTACGAAGTCGACCCGGCCGTGATGGCGCGTGCGGCCGGCTGGCTGCACCAGCGCCTGGATGAAATGGACGCCCGCACGGCTGCCTACGCCCTCTACAGCATGGCCCTCGCCAGGCACGGCGACCTTGCCGCCACCGAAAACATATACGCCACGCAGTTGGCCGAGCTGGATCCGTTCAGCCAGGCAGCGCTGGCGCTGGCCTATCATGAACTGGGCGCCGGGGAGCGGGCGCACATCCTCGTCGACCGGCTGGCTGCGGCGGCCACGCCGGAAGGCACGATGCGCTACTGGCCGCAACCCGGCGAAGACGGAGGCTACCAACACAAGACCCTGGCGTCCACCACACGCACCACCGCCCTGGTGCTAGACGCCATCGTACAAATCACCCCCCAGAGCAAACTGATCCCTGGCGCCGTGCAGTGGCTGATGGCCCAGCGCCGGCCACAGGGCTGGGGCACCACCAACGAAACCGCCTACACCATCCTGGCGCTCAGCGACCACCTGCTGGGCGTACGCCAGGCCCTGGGCATGACGAACCTGACCGTCGAACTCAATGGCGAGCAGATTTTGAGCGCCGGGCTTGACATGCGGCAGCCGCAACAGAGCATCGAGATTCCTTTCGAGATGCTGCAAAGCGGCGTCAACCACCTGCGCCTGAGGCAAACCAGCGCCGGCGGCGACGTTTACTACCGCATCTACCAACGCCTGTACCTGGCCGAACAGGAAGTCGAGGCCGCAGGAACGATCGCGGTGCGGCGGGAGTACGTCGCAGCAAACGGCAGCGATCGGGTTGCCGCCGGTGACTTGGTGGAAGTGCACCTGTTCGTTACCCTGCCGCAGGATGGCTATTACATGATCCTGGAAGACCGCTTACCCGGCGGCCTGGAAGCCCTTAACGACAAGCTCAATAACAGCGGCCACGTGCAGGCCTACCCGGGCAGCGAAGGCGCCGAACGTTTCTACTGGCGCGATTACGGCTACAACAACAAAGAAATTCGCGCAGACCGGGTGAGCTTCTTCATCACCGAGATGGCCGCCGGTGAATACGAATTCGTTTACCTGGTACGCGCCACCCGCCCGGGGAGTTTCGTGGCCCCGCCGGCCGAAATCTACGCCATGTACAACGAAAGCCTGTGGGGCCGCTCGGCCAACGGGCGGGTTGCCGTGCTGGCCAAGTAGCACAATCGATACGGCTTCCCCTTTCAACGGGCCATTTCCGTGCGTGATTGGGGAGACAAGATGTTCAACTGGGAGGAACACATGTATGGCAAGTTGATCCGCAGCACGCTTTTGATCGTTTCTATCGTTCTACTCGCCTATGCGATCTTCTCATCCCGACCGGCAGCCGCCGTTGGCAATGCAGCGAATACGCGCACCGCCCGGCCGACGCGCAGCATCACGCCCACCGTACCACGCACGCCAACCCGTACGCAAAACCCCAGCAAAACGCCGACCAGCACACCTTCCGCAACGGCCACGCCGTCTGACACGCCAACGCCGGTCGGCCCCTTTGCCGCGGCAGACAGCGCCCAGGATTGGCAAAACTTTTCACCGGTTGCTCCCGTCGTGCTGCACTTCAACGTTCCCATGAACACGACCAGCACCGGCGGTGAACCGGCACTGTTGACCGTTCCCTGGGTGGATGGCGAGATCGCCTGGTCCGACGGCGCCACCACCCTGACCTTCCAACCTGAAAAAGCGCTGAACGGCGGCCAGATTTATCACGTCTACACGCATCCCAGCCTGAAAACGGCCAACGGCGAAGCGCTGAACGGCGTGACCCGCTGGACCCTGGTGGCCGCATACGGCCCGCGGGTGCTCAAGCACAGCCCCGCCGGCACGCTGCTCACCCGCCAGCTCAACGCCAGCCTGGCCTTCGACCGCCCAATGGATCCCGCCAGCGTCGCCGCAGCCCTGACCGTGCAGCCGGCCATCCCGCTCACCCTGGCGTGGCAGGAGAACACCCTGGCAATCACCAGCACGCAGGTGCTCACCCCCGGTTTGCAGCTGGCCTTCACCCTGGCAGGTGAGGCAACCGATCTGGATGGGGTGCCGTTGGGTGAAGATTACGCCTGGCAGGTGGCAACGAAAATTTTCTCTGCCGTGGCAGTTCCCGTCGACGGCGCTGGAGATACCCTTCAGGTAACTATCCGTTTCAGCCATGAGGTGGACTCATCCAGTGTCGAAGCGGCACTGCATTTCAACCCACCGATGACGGGGACAGTGGCCTGGCGCAGCAAGAGCGGCCTCACGTTCACCCCCGCTGACTGGAGCGCTGCCTGGTCGCTCGAGGAAGTGACGTTTACCGACACGCTACGCGACCTGAATGGCAATCTCTTGCCGGACCTGGAAGCTATAAAGTTCGTTCCTCCTGTACCGATCCAATTGAATGGCGAAGATCAGCAGCCATCTTTCTGGATCGAAAAACTAACGGACCCAATCCAGATTACCTTCCGCCTGCCGGTCGATCAGGCCAGCGTCGAGGCGGCCATTGCGATGGAACCGAAAATTGATGGCACCTTCCGTTGGAACAAACGTACGCTCTTCTTCCAACCGTCGCAACCCTTGGCCCCAAACACCCGCTACCAGATCACGATTTCGCCTGAAGCCCACACGGCAAACGGGCAGCCCTTTCTGCCGGCACCTTACGCGCTCAGCTTTCAGACACATTCCGACTATCTCAGGCCGGGTTTTGGCCAGTGGGGTGCCAATATCCAGGTCGTCGACGCCAACGGCTCACGCGCCATTCAGTTCCAAACCGAAGGAGGCGATCAATTCAGCTTCTCGCTGTACCGCTTCGACCTGGCCGGCTTTATTGCAAAATACCGCGAGCACTACGCCATCAGCTATTGGTACCAGAATCACAATGCCGTTATCGCCACAGAAGACGGCGAGCTGACAGCAAGCTGGATTTGGACATTGGAACAAGTGGACGAGCGAGCCATCATTCCCGAGGTGTATCTCCCCGCCGATGCCGCCCCAGGGCTTTACGTGCTCGATATGAGTGCGACAGATGGCACCCTGCTCGGCCAGCTTTTCGTCGTCCTGACAGAAAATAACCTGGTGGTGAAGTGGTCCGGCGATGAGTTGCTCGCCTGGGTCAGCAACGTCAATGGAGAAAGCGTACCCGACACGGAAGTCCGTTTATACTCGGACAAAGGGGAACAGATTCGCACCGGGAAGACGGATGTGGACGGCATCTACCGTACGACCCTTCCGGATGGTTACCATCCCATGTTGGTGGTGGCACGTACTACCGAGAACGACTTCACGCTCAGCGGCCTAGAAGGCATGTGGGGAGATTATTCGCCCTACTGGTGGTGGGGAAGAAGGGGAACGCATCCTGCGGCCCAACTCTACCGGGCCTACCTGTACACCGACCGCCCGATCTACCGCCCCGGCCAGGTGGTCTACTTCAAGGCCGTCACGCGCGCCGAACAAGATGTGAAGTACGATTTGCTGCCAGCTGGAACGCCCATCACGATCCACATCCGTGACGCCCGCGACAATATCGTTCAAACCTTCGAACTGGCAACCAACGAATTTGGCAGCGTGCATGACGCCTTTCGGTTAGCCGATGGCGCCATGCCGGGCACTTACAACGTTGAGGCTGTGCTCGGTGACAGGCGCTTTCGCCAGGGTTTCAAGGTACAGGACTATCGCAAACCAGAAATCCAGGTCAGCATTGCAACCGATGCGGAGCAGTATGTGGCCGGGGACCCACTGACCATTACCGTGCAGGCAGATTATTTCTTCGGCAAACCGGTGGCCGATGCAAAAGTAACGGTGAAGCAGTACCGCCTGGAAAAAAGTTATTGTTGGCAGCCGGGGGCCTGCGCCACAGACTGGCGGTGGTTTCAGGATAGCTCCAAAGTCCGCTATACCGGCCGGACCGATGAAGACGGGCAAGTCGTCATTTTAGAGACCGCCGAGTACGAAAACGACAAGTATTACTGGTACAGTAGCTACGACGAAGACGGCTGGTACAGCAATACCAGTACCCGCACCTGGGGACTGGAAGTCACCGTAGAAGATGGCAGTGGCCAGGCCACCAGTGGCTACACCGTGATCAAGGTCTACAACACAGCCGCGAAACTCAAGCTGGATATCGGCCAGACGCTGAAGCCGAGTGGGCAACCGTTCTCGATCACGGCCGGCGCCATCACGATCGGCGGCGAACCGATCAGCGGCACACAACTGACGTTGAATCTGTACCAGTGGAACGGAAAAACCTATCACTACGACCGCCCAGTGATCACACCAACCCTGCTGACGACCGACGCCGACGGATTGGGGAAAGCCACCATCACGATGCCGCAGAACGGTTACTACAAGCTCAACCTGAGCGGCACAGACGCGCGCGGCAACGCGCTCAGCTACAACCGCTACGTTTATGCCTATTCACCCGGCGAAAGTTGGGAAACGCTTCACTCACGGGGCGAGCTGGCGATCAGCGCCGCCCAAACCGAAACCAGGCCCTACGAGACCGTTCAGTTAACAATCGAGTCGACTTTTGCCGGGCCGGCCATGTTGACCTTCGAGCGCGGGCGCGTCAACCGTGTGAAGCCGATCACCCTTACCCCCCCGTTGACCGTCGTCGAAGTCGAAATCATCCCGGAAGATGCGCCCAATATCTTCGTCACCGTCAACGCCTGGCAGCCGGTCGAGCGCTACCCAACAGAAGGTGAGGAAGCCGAGTACTGGTATTGGGAACCAACCCTGTCCGACAGCATCTTGCGCCGCGCCAGCGTCGAATTGAACGTGGACGCCAGCGACAAGGCGCTGAACGTCTCCATCGCTTCGGACCAGGCCGTTTACCTGCCGCGCCAGGCCGCCACATTCACCATGACGGCCACCAATGCCCAGGGTGAACCGGTGGAAGCCGAACTTTCGCTGGCCATCGTAGACGAAGCCATCTACACGCTGAGCGGGGAATTAACCACACCGATTTTCGAACATTTCTATGGGCAGCGCGAGCGAAGCGTGTACACCTACAACTCGATGGCGCCTTATCGCATCATCCGCCCTTCCGAGAGGGGAGGGGGCGGGGGTGGGGATGAGATTCCCGGCAGCAGCCCACGCGCCGACTTCCCCGACACCGCCCTCTGGCTCCCCACGCTGACCACCGACAAAAACGGCGTCGTCACCGTCACGGTAGACCTGCCCGACAGCCTGACCACCTGGCGCGTCGTCGTGCGGGCAGTAACGAAAAGCACACTGGTCGGCGAAGCGACCCACCACATCACCACCCAGCAAGCGGTGGTCGTGCGCCCGCAGCTGCCGCGTGTTCTCACGGTTGGCGATGCAGTCACGCTTTCAGCCTTCGTCCACAATTACAGCGATGCCCCCTTGGATCTGTTCACCAGCATCCAGGCCGACGAGGCCGGGCTGGAAATCAGCGGCACGGTGCTGATCCAGGTTTCGCTGGCGGCAAACGAAGTCAAACTCGTCTCCTGGCAGGCTCACGCGCTGGCCGCCGGCGAGCACCATGTCACAGTGGCGGCCTTCCAGGCACCGCGCGTAGAAAAGGGCCGCGTCGCCTGGACGGTGGGTGATGCCGTCGAGCTGCCGCTGGCGATTCAGCCCCTGGCAGCGGCAGAATCCTTCGCCGAGGTGGGGACTTTTACCGGGGCTTACACGGCCACCATCGTCATGCCGCCGGATGCGCTCGAACGCTCGGCGCTGACCCTGGAACTGAGCCGCTCGCCGGCCGGCAGCCTGCTCGAAGGGCTGGAATATCTCACCGGCTATCCATACGGCTGCGTCGAGCAGACGATGAGCCGCGCCCTGCCCAACGCCGTCGTCGGGCGCGCCTTCGAGAAGCTGGCCGCGGCAGATACGCGCCAGCAGCAGCTCGAACCCCTGATTCAGGCCAGCGTGCAGCGGCTGTACGGCTACCAGCATAACGACGGCGGCTGGGGCTGGTGGTACGACGACGCCTCGCACGATTACCAGACGGCCTGGGTGGTCTTTGGATTATCCGTCACCGCCGAGGCCGGTTACGAAGTAGATGCGCAGGTCATTCAGCGCGGCGTCCAGTGGTTGCAAGCACATCTTGATGAAATGGACGTCCGTACACGCGCCTACGCCCTGTACAGCATGGCCGTAGCCGGCCAGGGGAGTCTGGCTGCCATCGAAGACCTGCACGCCTCCTCGTTGCTCGAACTTGACCCCTTCAGCCAGGCCGCACTGGCGTTGGCCTATCACGCCGCGGGCGCCGCCGAGGCGGCGCAGGCCATCCTGCAAACGCTGGCCACCTCGGCCACACAGAAAAACGGGCAGGTCTATTGGGCGCAGCCGGGCTACGATGGCTACTACGAAGCCAAGACGATGGCCTCGACCACCCGCAGCACGGCCCTGGTGCTGGATGCCTTCACGCAAATCGATCCCCGCAACCCCTTGGTACCCGGCGCGGTGGCCTGGCTGATGGAGCAACGCCGGCCGGACGGTTGGGGCACCACCAACGAAACCGCCTACGCCATCCTGGCACTGACCGACCATTTGCAAACCGTCAACGAGCAGGCAGGCCCAACCGACGTACAGATCGAGATCAACGGCACGCTTTTCTTGACCGCTACGATCGCCGTACAAGAGCCGTTCAAGGTTAAAATTCCGTCCGGCAGCCTCCAACCCAACATCAATCACCTGAGCGTGAAGCAGCCTGGCGCAGAGGGCATCGTGTACTACCGCCTGGATCAAGAAATCTACCTGCCTGAAAGCGACATCCCGGCAAGCGGGGTGATTGCAGTCCAACGCCAGTATCTCGACCCGAAGACGAAACAGCCGCTCACCGACGTGCAGGCCGGCGAGCTTGTGTTGGTGCGGTTACAGGTCACGCTGCCTCGAGACGGCTTCTACGTCATTCTCGAGGACCACCTGCCCGGCGGACTGGAAGCGCTCAACGAAAAGCTCAACAATACCAGCCACGAAATGGGCCTCAACACCGAAGGGTATTACGATGAGGTCTTCTTCTGGGAGGACTACGGCTACAACTACAAGGAAATCTACGCCGGCCGGGTGAGCTTCTTCGTTACCGAGATGGCCAAAGGTAAGTATGAGTTCGTTTACCTGGCACGCGCCACCCGCCCGGGGAGCTTCGTGACCCCGCCGGTTGAAGTCTACGCCATGTACGACGAAAACCTATGGGGCCGCTCGGCCAGCGGGCGGATCGCCGTGCTGGCCGAGTAAGACTACGGGGAGGACGGACAGGCAGCGCTACGCTGTGCCCGTGATGATCTGTATGGCCCGCCCGACGCCGTCTTCACCGCGGATTTTCTCACCCAACGCCACAGCTCGCCTGCGGACGGCGTCGCCGGCCGCAGCGCGGATGGCGTCCGTCAGCAGTGCGGCGTGCAGCTTGCGGCGCGGGATTGGCTTTGGCCCGACGCCCAGTCTGTAAACCTGCTGCCCCCAGTACGGCTGATCCTGCATGTGCGGGACAATCACCTGCGGCACGCCGGCGCGCAGCCCGGCGGCCGTCGTCCCCGCCCCGCCGTGATGGACAACGGCGGCCATTTGGGGGAACAGCCACGCATGCGGCGCATCATCGAGGGTAAAAATCCCTGCATCCCCCTTTGCCGATACATCCAGCGTACCCCAACCACGGCTCAAGATGCCGCGCCGGCCGGCCTGGTGCAGCGCCTCGACCACCTGTGCCGTTACCGTGCCTGCATCCTGGTTGGCCATACTGCCAAAACCGACGTAGACCGGCGGTGGCCCGGAATCGAGGAAGGCCACCAGTTCGGGCGAGGGCGTCCAGGCAGGCGGCGGCGGCAGGAACCAGTAGCCGGCCATGTGGACGTTTTCCGGCCAGTCGGCCGGGTGCGGGAGAACCGACGGGCTGAGGCTGCACAACCAGGGGCTGCCCTGCCGGCGGATGGCATCGAAAACGGTATGCGGAAAGCGAATGGGGGCTAGCCCCAGCGTGCGGCGGAAGCGGTTGAACGCCGGCCGCAGAATCAGCCAGAAGCCCCATTCACCAAGAACGTGCGAGGTGCGGTTGAAGCGGCCCAGGTCGCGTGGGGCCAGTTGCGTGGGAAATGCACGCGTCGGAATCATCGGGTGCAATACCCCAATCCAGGCCGGAATGCCCAGTTTCTCTGCAATCGGCTGCCCCCACGGCGAAAGCAGGCTGTAGATCAACCTTTCAGTGTCGCGGCAGGCCTGCCAGCTTTCTTCCTGAACCCCGGCAAAAATGCGCGGCGATTCCTGAAACGCATAGCGCAGCCCATCCAGCAGGCCGCCAGACTGGACCATCTCCTGCCCGCGTTGGCTTTGCAGGCTGGCCTGCGCATCCCACTGGACAGTACGCACTGCCAGGCCGTAATTGCACACCCACGCTTCGAAATGCGCATTGGTCACAACGCGCACGGCATGACCCGCTTGCTGTAGCGCGTAGGCCAGGGCCACAAAAGGCTGTACATCACCGCGCGAGCCGGTTGCAAGAACGGTAAAGCTTGTCATGTCTTTGCTCCCATTGAATCAGGACCTGTTCATGCCTACAGAGTTCTTTCTCTCGCTTTCAACACGGGAGGCCATTTTCCACTCGAGGCAGAGAAGCCACACTTACTTTACTACAAAAGCACATCCTGTGTACGAGAACAGGCGGTGCGAGCAGTGGAGAAGCGCTTGCACGCAATAACACTTTCTCACGCATAAAATATCCGATGAAAAATCAAAATATTTGACAAAAAATCAAAATATTTGACTTAATGCGCAAATATGCTATAATCATTTCACGGAGGATGACATGGCCAACATACCCCAAAAATGTCCCAGCTGCGCGGCCCCCCTGGCCGTAACGCAGCTCACCTGTACATCTTGCGGCACGGGCGTCGTCGGGCGCTTCGACCTCAGCCCGTTTTTTCGCCTATCCCCGGCAAGCTTGCAGTTTCTCGAGACCTTCATCAAAAACCGCGGCAACGTGAAGGAAATCGAGCGCGAAACCGGTGAATCGTACTGGGCCATCCGGCGCCAGCTAGATGAGGTGATCGCCGAAATGGGCTTTCACGTACAGGCCGAGACGCCGCCCGCCAACCAACGTCAGGAAATCCTGGAACGCCTCGGGCGCGGCGAAATCAATGCCCAGGAGGCCGCCCAACAGCTCACCCAACTGGGCAAGAAGTAAGGAGCCACAATGGATCTCAGCAAAGAACGTCTCATGGTTTTGAATCTGATCGCCGAAGGCAAAATTAGCGCCGAAGAAGGTGAGGTACTTTTCGAGGCGCTCGACGCCAGCGTAGCCGATCTACCGGGCGCCGAAATGCTGGACGGCTTCCCGGTTCCGCCCGCCGGGCCAAAAGGAAAAATCCCCGATAGACATCCGATTCCCCCAATCCCGTCCTACCCGCCCATGCCATACGCAGGCGGGCAAGAAAGCTCATCCCTGGCCGCCGCACTGCGCGAAGCCGGCGTCGAACGGCTGACGGTCAGCGACCTGCAAGAACTCCAGAGCCACAACGTGACCCCAGCATACATTCGCGAGATGCTGGCCCTGGGCGTTCGCCCGGACGGCCTGAGCGAGTGGCTCGATCTGCGGATGCAAAACGTAACCCCTTATTTCGTCCGCGAGCTGCGCAGCTTGGGCATCGCAGGCCTGGAAGTAGACGAGCTGGTTGCGTTGAGCATTCACGGCATCTCGCCCAAGTTCGTCGCCGAGATACGCCAGATGGGCTTCGACGATCTCGATCTCGACGACCTGATCGAACTGGGTAGCCACGGCGTTTCCCCCAAGTTTGTCGCCGAGATGCGCCAGTTGGGCTTTAACGAGATGAGCGTAGATGACCTGGTCGAACTGGGCAGCCACGGCGTTTCGCCGCGTTTTGTCGCCGAGATGCACCACCTCGGCCTGGCCGATCTCGACCTCGACGAGCTGATCGAGTTCGCCACGCATGGCATTTCGCCCAATTACATCAAAGAGATGCGCGCCCTGGGCCTGTCGAACCTTGATAGCGATCAGCTCGTCGAACTGGGTAGCCATGGCGTCTCGCCGCGTTTTGTCGCCGAGATGAAGCAGGCCGGGCTGGGTGACCTCGACTACGATCAACTGGTGGAATTGAGCAACTTTGGCGTCTCGCCGCGTTTCGTGCGCGAAATTCGCGAGGCCGGGCTGGATGATCTATGTGTCGACGATCTCATCGAACTCAACAACCACGGAATCAGCGCACGCTTCGTACGCGAAATGCGTCAAACGATCGGTGGCCACCTCAGCGTCGACCAAATTATCGAGTTACGCAATCGCAATATCAACCCCAGCTTGTTAAAAGAACTCCAACTCGGCGGGATCAAGCTGGAAGAATAGGATACTACAGGAATCGAAAGCGGGCAGCAGTGGGGCGCTGCCCGCTTTCGATTCCTGTACTTTTCCTACCCGTTCTTCCAGGTCGCTCCCCACCCGTTTGTCCGGTGCGCCTCGCGAGCAGGGGCCGTATAATGAAAACAAGATTTGCTCCAACACGAGAGGAACACCGATGACAAACCCTTCTTTACTTGACTTTTCGAACGCGCTGGCCGACGCTGCAGCGCGCGCCGGCCGGTGGACGGTTTTGGTCGACGCCCGTCACCGCATTCCGGCCAGCGGCATCGCGCTGAAGCCTAACCAGGTGCTGACGGCCAACCATGCCGTCGAACGCGATGACGATATCACCATTCTGCTGCCCGATGGCAGCCGCCAAAGCGCCACAGTGGCCGGGCGCGATGCCGGTTCGGACCTGGCCCTGCTGCGTCTCGAACAAGCTACAGCGGTGCCGGCGGAGTTTGCCGGCGCTGCGCCACGCGTGGGCCAGATCGTCCTGGCGCTGGCCCGCCCGACCCCGGAGGGGGTCCAGGCCAGCCTCGGCGTGATCAGCGCTACCGGTGGCCCGGTACGCACCGGGCGCGGCACACGCCTGGAACGCTATTATCGTACCGATGCCCAACCGCTGCCAGGATTTTCCGGCGGGCCGCTGATCGATGCGGCGGGACAGGTGCTCGGGCTGAATACTTCCGGTTTCGGCACCGATACGATCATCACCGTCCCGGCAAGGGTGGCCCAACAGATCGCCGAGGCGTTGGCGCAGTACGGGCGCATTTTACGCGGTCACCTGGGCATTCGCTCGCAAGTCGTCGAGCTGCCCGCTACCGTCCAGCAGGCATTGGGACGCGAACAGGCCAGCGGTTTGCTGCTGGTTGGGTTAGAATCAGACAGCCCGGCCCTGCAAGCGGGCCTGATGGTCGGCGACATTCTGGTCGGCATGGCCGATCAGGCGATCGGCGACCACGAGGATCTGCTGGCTTACCTGTACGGCGACGTCGCCGGGAAGGAAGCGCCGGCGACGATCCTGCGCGGCGGCCAGCCTGTGACGCGAACCGTTACGATCGGCTCTCACTAAACCGGTGTACCGGGCCGCCAAGATCTGTGGGGCCGGCGATCGAACTTCGCAGTTGAAACGCTGCTTTCGCGCATGAAGATCTTGCACCACCCCGCGCGCTGGCCGGGTCGCGCCTGAAGTGCCAACCCGTCCGGCGCAGGATGAACTGATATGGCATGAAAGCTCAAGAAAAAGCGCCGATTCGCGTCGTGATCGTGGCTCCGCGTTTGATGTTACGCACGGGGCTGCGCGAGATGCTGCGCGGCCTGAATGACATCACCGTGGTAGGAGAGGCCGCATCTCCCATAGAAATCGATAGCACCGACACAGACGGGCCGGCAGCCGGCCTCTTCGTTGCCGATGTCCTGTTGGTGGCCTCGGCTTCCATGGACTGGTTCAGTGCAGCGACGGGTTTTTCCCGTGCACGGGCCGTTTTGCTGCTCGGCGATGACGCCGAACTGGCGCAGGCCTTGATCGACAAAACGGGGACGTGGGGTGTCCTGCCGGCCGACCCCGGGCCAGAAGAACTGGCCGCCGGCATCCATGCCTTGCACGAAGGGCTGGTAGTGCTCCCGGTACACCTGGCGGCCCGGGTGTTCCGGGCGGCGAAGCAGGATAATGTTCGCGGGCTGGGCGTGTTAGCAGAACCTTTGACCGCGCGTGAAGGAGAAGTGCTCGGGCTGCTCGCCCAAGGCCTGGCAAACAAACAGATTGCTGCCAGGCTCGGCATCAGCGAACATACGGTGAAGTTTCATATTTCTTCGCTCTTTGCCAAGCTGGGCGCAAACAGCCGCACGGAGGCCGTGCGGCTGGGCATGTTGCTGGGGCTGATTGTGATTTAATCGGCCGTGCGGCGGTATGCGCCGCTCAAAAAACCGAAGGCTGGTACTCCCCCCAAACCCCGCGCAGGGTGTTGCAGATCTCGCCGAGCGTACAGCCGCCTTCGACGGCGGTCACGAACAAGGGCAGCAGGTTTTCATGGCCACGCGAAGCCGTCTCGATGCGGGCCAAAAGGTCGCCGACCCGGGCAGCATCGCGGGCAGCCTTGAATTTCTTGAGCCTGGCCACCTGATTGATCTCAATCGACGGGTCGATCTTCAGACGCTCCAGTTCCATCGTTTCATCCACCTGGAACTGGTTGACGCCGACCACGATTTCTTCCTTCTTCTCGACCGCCCGCTGGTAACGGTAGGCGGCATCCTGAATCTCACTCTGAATATAGCCTTTCTCGATCGCCACCTGCGCCCCGCCCATTTCGTCGATCTTACGCAGGTACTCTTCGGCGCGGCGCTCGATCTCGTCGGTCAGCTGTTCGACGACGTAGGAACCGGCCAGGGGGTCCACGCTATCAGCCACGCCCGACTCGTTGGCGATGATCTGTTGCGTGCGCAGGGCCACGCGCACGCTCTTCTCGGTGGGCAGCCAGAGCGCTTCGTCCATGCTGTTGGTATGCAGGGACTGCGTACCGCCCATCACGGCGGCCAACGCCTGCAGGGTAACGCGCACGACGTTGTTCTCGGGCTGCTGGGCCGTCAGGGTAGACCCACCGGTTTGCGTGTGGAAGCGCAGCATCCACGAGGAAGGCTTCTTGGCCCCAAAGCGATCTTTCATCAACCGCGCCCACAAACGACGCGCCGCACGGAACTTGGCAACTTCTTCAAGGAAATTGTTGTGGGCGTTGAAGAAAAACGAGAGCTGCCCGGCGAATTCGTCCACATCCAGTCCGGCATCGAGAGCCGCCTGGACGTAGGCCACCGCATCGGCCAGCGTAAAAGCCACCTCTTGTACGGCGGTCGAACCGGCCTCACGAATGTGGTAGCCGGAAATGCTGATTGTGTTCCAATTGGGCACGGCGTCTTTACAGTAGCGGAAGATGTCCGTGATCAGGCGCATGGAGGGCGCCGGCGGGAAAATGTAGGTGCCGCGGGCGATGTATTCTTTGAGGATGTCGTTCTGAATCGTGCCGCGCAGTTGCGTCGTTTCCACACCCTGTTTCTTCGCCACGGCAATGTAAAGCGCCAGCAGCACGGCCGCCGGGGCGTTGATCGTCATCGAGGTCGAGACTTTATCGAGTGGGATTTCACGAAAGAGCGTTTCCATGTCCTCGAGTGAGGAGATGGCGACCCCGACCTTGCCGACTTCGCCGAGCGCCATCGGGTCATCGGCGTCATAGCCGATCTGCGTCGGCAGATCGAAGGCTACCGAGAGGCCGGTTTGCCCCTGTTGGAGCAGGTAACGGTAACGGGCGTTGGACTCTTCGGCCGTGGCAAAGCCGGCATACTGGCGCATCGTCCAGAAACGCCCGCGGTACATGGTCGGCTGGACGCCACGCGTGAAGGGGTACTCGCCCGGAAAACCGAGCCGGTCCATATAGTCTGGGTCCGGATCGGTGGGAACGAGCACCGGCTCCAGGGAGATGCCGGAAGGCGTCGCAAATTGGGATTTGCGTTCGGGAAAGCGGGAAACCGCTTTTTGATAGGTAGAGTCTTTCCAACGGGTGAGTTCGGATTCAAAGGACATGGGGGACCTCGCGTAATGGGTTCTGTACAACCTGGCGATTGTATCACACTGGCCCAGGTTGCCTGCCGTTTTCGGAGGAAAACCCTTAATTGTCTGACGAATGCTGTGGTAAACTTCCGCTCATTGGTTACACATTCCAAATTCTAAGGAGAGAAGAAATCATGGAAGCATCACCCACCGCACTGGGCCGGTTGCTCAGCAAGCATCCCGTTTCAGGAGCACAAACATGGGGCGGGCTGTTAGCCGGCGTCGTGCTGATCGTTCTCGGCCCGGCAATCTATTTTGGCCTGACCATCTTTTGGGGCACCCTGGGCAGCGAAGCGCAAGCCGTATTCGATGCCACACCCTTTTTACGCTATTTGCCCCTGGCGCTCGGAATCATCTTTCTCATCATGGGCATCCTGCGCCTGTTTCAGGCCTGGCGTAACTGGCCGCTGGCAGCAAACTTGTACGAGGGCGGGATCGAATATACCGACCGTAAGGGGACGCGGCAGATTTCGTTGGACCAGGTCGAGGGGTTCTACCTGCACGTCGTTCGTTACACCTACTATTACATCATTCCCGCCGGAACCACCTACCTGGCCACGGTCACGCAAAAAGGCGGAGAAGTGATCGTCCTGGACAACCGCTTGAGCAAGATCAAGCAATTGTGCGAGGGTTTTCAAGAACGCCTGGCGAGCGTGCAAATGCCCGCTTACCTCGCCAAAATACAGGCCGGGCAACGCATCGAGTTTGGTGTGTTGAGCCTGGATCAATCCGGGATTTACCAGGGAAACAAATCGCTGCCCTGGGCCGAAGTCGGGAAGGTAACGCTCGAAGATGGGACGCTGTCGATTTCCAGGCAGGGGAAATGGGGAAACTGGGCCAAATATCCCTTCAGCCAGATTCCCAATGCCGCACTGTTCTACACACTCGCCAAACAAATGGCGCCCACCGGATGAGAGGGCATCATGACCACCGAGCCTTCTCCTGTTCCAACGCAAGCGGAAGCCATGCAAAACGCAGAACAATCCCAGTCATGTCTCGCCGGGCTGATCAAATCCATCATTTTTAGCGCAATCGCCGTGGTCGTCTGCGCAGCCGCCTGGGGATTGGTCGCTTACTTCACCAACACGATCTATGTCTGGGCAGCGATCGTCATCGGCCTGCTGGTTTCTATTGCGGCCCTGTCCGGGTTTAAGCGCATGAATATTGGCATTGCGCTCCTGATGCTGGTCCCCTGCATTGCCTTAACACTGCTCAGCATCGCCATGGGCGATTTTCTCTACTACACGCTGATGGGGATCAAAGAAGCGCAGCTCGATTGGCTCACGTCGGTGCGCGAAGTGGCCGAGGTGTTCATCGAATACGAAATCACCAGCGAAGATGGGCGTGCCTCACTGCTGTTCGGAGGCATCGGCGCGTTGGTGGGCTTTTTCAACGCAGCACGCGGAAATTGATGCGCTCCCGGCCCAGGAAGCGCCGGATACCTGCTGGCGCTTCCTGGGCCGGAACTGTTTTCACCCCGTTTCCTCCGGCGGATTCTCCAACCGGATTGCAGAAAACTCCTGGCAAACCGGCCCACGTTTGAAACCGGCTTTCTCAGCCAGGCCTTGCATGGGCAGGTTGGTGGTTTCCGTCCACAAGATGGCCTGCCTGAAACCCTGCCGGGACAGGTAACGCAAGTGCTCGCCGAGCATCCAACACCCTATACCGCGGCGGTGATAAGGTTGTTCGACGCCCACCCATTCGACGGTCACCCACTGCCGGAAGCCCGGGCAGCCCTCAAAATAAGGCGGAATTGCCCAGGCATCGCAGTCGGCCACGCGCGCTGCATGCACACAAGCTTCCACCTGCCATTCTGACGCCACGGGGTCGTGCCGCCAGGCCAGGCGCAGGCCGGCCGGTTCGGGTGGCTGCACCACCGGCGGCACGTCGGTCGGCCCGGCCATCAGCACCCACTGCTTCGAAGGCACAAAGCCCGCTTCTTGCAGTCCGCCGGTTAAGTGCGGCCATGCCAGCGGAATACCCAGCCAGCCGACGCCAAAAGCGTAACGGGCAAGCGTGAGCGTGTGGCAGCCGTGCCGCCGCGCTCGCTCGCGTATCTCGTCCAGCAAACGGCGCAAAGCCGGCCGTGCGCCGGGATATGCGACGATCCAGCCGATGACGGCCGCGCCATCGGCAAAGGTCAGTTGCGCTGCGGCAAGCAGATCGTCTTCGGCCACGCACAGGGTCTCGCTTTCCACGGGGCCGGCGTTCTCGGGATAGTGCCTAGCCCACGGCTCAGGCGCAGCCAGTGCGGCGGCCACCTGGCTCTCGCACAGCGCCCAACAGGGCGGCACGGCAGCGATGTGGCCGTTGACCAGCGCCGTCAAGGGAGAAAGGTACTGCGAAGAAAAAGGAACCGTTTTCACGAGATTGGCGGCCCCTGGCGGATACGTTCCAAGGCATTTTCGAGATCGGGCGCATCCCACAGCGCCTCGATCCACCAGGTGGCCCCGGCCTCGGCGTACGGGAGCACCTGCGCCGCAGCCTGGCCCGGCTGGCCACCGGGCGTCTTCCCTTCCACCACGATGTCGAAAGGCGTGCGCGCCGGGCGATTTTCATCCAGCCAGGCCTTGATCTGGCGGATTTCGCCGGGGGTGGCAGGGCGCATCTGTACTTTGCCTTTCTTGTCCAGCATGGCGGGCAGCAAGCCATCGTAGCGGGCGGCGCGCTTCATCGACTTCTGACTCGGCCACGCGCCAACGATCCAAATCGGGATACGCGGCTGCTGGATGGGCGCCGGCGGCAAGTGCGGGAAGTTCAGGGGCTTGATCTGGTAGTGTTTGCCGGTGTAACGGAAAGGCTGTCCCTGCCAAAGCCCAGTGAGGATATCCAAGCCCTCGTCGAGCAGTTCGGCGCGCAGCTTGCGGTCGGTCACTTCACCAAACTCGGCAAAGCCCGTCTCCGGCGCACCCAAGCCCACAGAGAGAACGACGCGCCCGCCAGAAAGGTGATCGACGGTGGCCGTTTTCCCGGCCAGTTCCCAGGGACGCATGCGCGAAAGCGGCGTCAACATCGTCCCCAGGCGAATGCGGTCGGTGACCATTGCCGCGGCCGTCAGGCAGACCCAGGCATCTACACTCCACACCGCCTCCCATACGAAGAAGCCATCCCAACCGGCCGCTTCAGCTTCACGGGCAAACTCGGTAGCGACTTTTGCGTCGCCGTGCGGTAAGACAAAGCCAAATTTCATTGGTACCTCCATAGCGAACCCGTGTATTCGCCCCTACAATCATACCACCCCCTGTCATCCCTGAACATCCGTGCTATAATGCCCTGTTGCATCCAACGTTTACTCGATTTACTCGTTTACCTTGATTTCGGCTCTTCCGGCTTCGCTGGGAGGCCTTTCACGCAAAACCCCTTAATTTCTTATGACCCAAAATTCGATCCGTGTCGTTGGCGCACGCGCCCACAACCTGAAAAATATTACCGTTGAAATCCCCCGCGACCAGTTCGTCGTCATCACCGGCCTCTCGGGGTCGGGAAAGTCGTCGCTGGCATTCGACACCATCTTTGCCGAGGGACAACGGCGCTACGTCGAAAGCCTTTCGGCGTATGCGCGCCAGTTCCTCGGCCAGATGGACAAACCCGATGTGGACTACATCGAGGGCCTGTCGCCGGCTGTCTCGATCGACCAGAAGGGCGCATCGCACAACCCGCGCTCGACCGTCGGCACCGTAACCGAGATCTACGACTACCTGCGCCTGCTGTATGCGCGCGCCGGCGTGCCGCACTGCCCCGCATGCGGGCGCCAAGTCAGCAAGCAGAGCGCCCAGGAAATCGTCGATGCCATCGAGCGCCTGCCCGACGGCTCACGCCTGTTGCTGCTGGCCCCGGTGATCCGCGGGCGCAAGGGCACGCACCAGGCCGTGCTGGAGGAAATTCGCAAGGCCGGCTTCGTACGCGCCCGCGTGGACGGCGTCGTCCACGAACTCGACGACGAAACGGCCATCGAGATGGACCGCTACAAAATCCACACCATCGAAGCCGTCGTCGACCGCCTGGTTATCCGCCATACCGACACGGCCGAAGAAGCGCAAACCTTCCGCTCGCGCCTGACGGATTCGGTGGAAACGGCGCTGAAGTTTGGCGAAGGCTATCTCACCGTAAACCTCGTCAGCCGAGAACAAAGCGAGCCGGCGCAGCAACCAGCCGTCGTCGATCATCATTTTTCCGAACACCTGGCTTGCCCCGAGCACGGCTCCGTCCTGCCCGAGATCGAACCGCGCACCTTTTCCTTCAACACCCCCCATGGCGCCTGCCCCGACTGCCAGGGACTGGGCGGCAAGCTCGAAATCGATCCCGATCTGCTGATCCCCGATCCCGATCTTTCGCTGTGCGAAGGCGCCATCGTCGTTTCCGAATGGAGCGGGCCGCGTGAGGAAGGCGGCTACTATTGGCAACTGCTCGAAGCAGTCTCGCGCGAGTACCACATCAAGCTCGACACGCCGATCAACAAACTGTCTCCTGAGCACCTCGAAATCATCCTGTACGGCACGAAAGGCAAAAACGTCACCATCCACTACCAGAACAAGGACGGACGGCAGGCTACTTTCCAGAACGCGTTCGAAGGGATCATCCCCAACCTGCAACGCCGTTACAACGAAACCAACTCCGAGTACACGCGCATGAAAATCTCGGAGTTCATGAACGAACGTATCTGCCCCACCTGCCAGGGTAAGCGCCTGCGCAAAGAGGCGCTCGCCATCACCATCGACGGCGTCAACATCGTCGCGCTGACCGAATGGCCCGTCAGCCGCACGCTCGAATGGGCCAAGAAACTCGCCGGCACCGAAACCCCGCTGACGCCGCGCCAGCAGGCGATTGCCGAACGCATCCTGAAGGAAATCCGCGAGCGGCTCGGCTTTCTGGTCGACGTCGGCCTCGACTACCTGACCCTGCAACGCTCCGCCGCCACCCTTTCCGGCGGCGAGGCGCAGCGCATCCGCCTGGCGACGCAGATCGGCTCGCGCCTGATGGGCGTGCTCTACGTTTTGGACGAACCCTCCATCGGCCTGCACCCGCGCGACAACAACCGCCTGCTACGCACGCTGCAAGGCCTGCGCGACCTGGGCAACACCGTACTGGTCGTCGAACACGACGACGAAACCATCCGTTCGGCCGACTGGATTCTCGACCTCGGGCCGGGTGCCGGCGAGCACGGTGGGCGCGTGGTAGCCGAAGGTACGGTCGCGCACATCCTGGCGCACCCTGAGTCGCTGACCGGCGCCTACCTTTCGGGGCGCAAATGTGTGCCCGTGCCCGAAAAGCGGCGCACCGGAAACGGCAAGCACTTGACGGTCATCGGCGCGAACGAAAACAACCTGAAAAACATCGACGTGACCATCCCCCTCGGCAAGCTGGTCTGCATCACCGGCGTCTCAGGCTCGGGCAAATCGACGTTGATGATCGACATTCTCTACAAGACGCTGGCGCGCCAGCTGCACGGCGCACACACCCAGCCGGGCGCACACGAGCGCATCGAGGGCATCGAACTGCTCGACAAGATCATCAACATCGACCAATCCCCTATCGGGCGCACGCCGCGCTCGAATCCCGGCACCTATACCGGCCTGTTCGACGAGATCCGCAAGCTGTTCGCCGAACTGCCCGAAAGCAAGATGCGCGGCTACAAGCCCGGCCGCTTCTCGTTCAACGTCCACGGCGGGCGCTGCGAGGCTTGCCAGGGCCAGGGACAACTGCGCATCGAGATGCAGTTCCTGCCGGATGTCTACGTGCCCTGCGATGTGTGCCACGGGACGCGCTTCAACCGTGAAACCCTGCAAGTGCGCTTCAAAGAGAAAAACATCGCCGAAGTGTTGGATTTGACGGTGGAAGAAGCCCTGGTGTTCTTCTCCGCCTTCACCAACATGACGAACAAGCTCAGCACGCTCAACGACGTCGGCCTGGGGTACATCCGCCTGGGCCAGCCGGCCCCCACGCTTTCGGGTGGCGAGGCGCAGCGTGTCAAGCTTGCCAAGGAACTCAGCCGGCGCGCCACCGGGCGCACGATCTACGTGCTTGACGAGCCATCGGTTGGGCTGCACGCCGCCGACGTCCACAAGCTGATCGAGGTGCTGCAGCGGCTGGTGGACAGCGGCAACAGCGTCGTCATCATCGAACACAACCTTGACATCATCAAGGTGGCCGACTGGCTGATCGATCTCGGCCCCGAAGGCGGCGATCGCGGCGGAACGCTGGTGGCCGAAGGGACACCGGAGGAAATATGCGCCAGTGAAGCCAGCTACACCGGGCAGTTTTTGCTGGAAACGATGGGCAGAATGACCAGGTAGAGTTCCGCCGTCACAACGCGTTTTGTGATGGCGGCCGGCCCTGGCCGTTCTCCCCCGGCACCAGCTTGACGCTGGTAACCGGGTAGGGAATATCGATCCCGGCCTGCTCGAAAGCGGTTTTGATGCGCATGATGGCCGTGCTTTTGGCCACAAAAAGCCCGAGTTGATCGAGCTGGGTCCAAAAATAGAGGGCGAAGTCAATCGAAGAAGCGCCGAAGTGGGTGAAGATCACCTCGGGAACAGGGTCGTCCAACACACCGGGGATACTGCGCACCGTCTCCAGCACGACCCGGCTGACTTCTTCCAGGTCGGAATCATATGCCACGCCAACGATCAGCTCGATGCGCCGCGTCGGCAAGGCGCTGTAGTTCGTGATGGGGTTGCTGAAGACGTCCGCATTGGGGATTAGCACCAGGGTGCCGTCGAAGGTACGCATTTCGGTGGCGCGCAAATTGATTTTCTGCACGATGCCGGCGAAGCCGGTCACCTTGATCGCATCACCAACCCCGAAGGGCTGCTGGATGTACAACAACAGCCCGGCTACGAAGTTCTTGCTCACATCTTGCAGGGCAAAACCTACCGTAAAACCAATAATCCCCACGCCGGCCAAAAAAGCTGAAACGTTGAAGCCGATTTGCTGTAAAGCAATCACCGTGCCGAAGACGAGGATGGAGACCTGCGCAATCTTGGTGATCAAGTCATCGGCATGATGGCCGCTCTTTCGAAGCATCAAGGCGCGCCGGACGGCCTTGGCGATCAACCCCGCTAAAAACAAGGTAACGACGAAGATCACCAGGGCCGCAATCAGCCGCGGCAGAAACGTCAAAAATTGCGCCACCAGGTCTTGCAGTTCCAGATCGAAAGGGATCACTCAGCCTCCTTCACCCGAGGCCATCAGCCTATCCAACACGAGCTTCGAACGCTGCTCAACATCGGCGTGCAAACTGCCGCCGTGGGCGTCCATGGTCACGACGGCGGGGAAATCCTTGACATCGATCACCCAGATCGCCTCGGGAACGCCAAAATCGAGCTTGTGAACGCCCAGCACGCGCCTGACCGTCTGTGCGATAAAAGAAGCTGCGCCGCCGATGGCGTGCAGGTAGACTCCGGGCACCTCCTGGCAAGCCTGTAGGGTCTTCGCCCCCATACCGCCCTTGCCGATCACGCCCTTGATGTTGAAGTGCTGCATCACCGCGCCCTGGTAAGGCTCCTCGCGGATGCTGGTCGTCGGCCCGGCAGCGACGAAGCGGTAGTTTTGTGTTTCCAGCCCGGCCACAACCGGCCCGCAGTGATAGATCACGCTGCCGGCAAGCAGCGGCTTGATGGCAGCGTACACAGCCAGATCGTCATCGACGGGCTGGCGCGTTTTCTTGATGAACGTATCCATCAGCCATTTGTGCACGCGGTCACGCCCGGTGACCATCACACCCGAAAGCGCCACGGGGTCGCCGACCTGCAACGAACGAATTTCGTCATCGGAAAGGGGTAAATTCAAAGATTTCATCGTTTCCATTCCTCACTCGTAACGGACCTCGTCGCCTTGCACGGTCATCTTCCTGCGCCGGTACGCCCAGCACATGTAGGATACGGTGACGAAGAAACTGGCAGGCAGGCGATGCATGGCGGTGATCTTCGTCCCCAGGACGGTCGTTTTCCCACCGAAGCCCATTGGGCCGATGCCCATTTCGTTGGCTTCGTCGGTCAGGCGCTGCTCCATCTCGGCCAGTTCGGCGTCGGGATGCGTGTCGTCGACCTTGCGGTACAGTACCTGCTTGGAAGCCGCATAGCCCGTGCCGCGGTCGCCGCCAACCGCCACGCCCAAGATCCCGGGGGCGCAGCCCTGTCCCTGCGCCTTTTGTACGGCATCGAGAACCACCTTGCGTACGCCGGCCAGATCGCGCCCGGCCTCCAGCTGCGTGTTGGGAAGCGAATACTGCGCCCCTACGTTTTCGCAGCCACCCCCCTTGAGCATCAACTCGATGGTCAAGGTATCGCCATCGACTTCTTCGAAATGGATCGATGGAAAATGCTCGCCACCCAGGTTGTTGCCGCTATTCTTCTCCGTCAACGAGTCCACTGCGTTTGGGCGCAGGATCGATTGCCTGGTCGCTTCGGCCACACATTCTTCGATCACCTGGCGCAGTTTACGCGTGCTCATGCCCTCAGGATAGTAGACATAGAAAATCGGCGTGCCCGTATCCTGGCAGATGGGCGTCCCGTTTTTGCGCGAAAGATCGACGTTTTTCAGGATGGTTTCCAACGCGCCGCGCGCCGCCGAACCGGGTTCTTCTTGCTCGAGCGCCGTGTGCAGCGATTTTTCGACATCAGGGGGCAAGTTGGTGGATGCCAGGCGAATCAGTTCCATGATGGGTTCTTCTAAGTCTCGCATAGTACCTCCGAAGGTGACAGGGTAACAAGGTGACTGTTTTGCCGGTGTTTACCTTTTTCCCCTTGTCACCCTGCCAGATTTTTCTATGATTCTACCACCGGACGCGGCACGAAGAGCAGCAACGCCAATGGCCCGGCCAACAGTAGCCACATCATGGCCTGCAAACCGGCCTGTTCGGCAAACCAGCCCAGGAAGCCGATCAACGCACCGACCAGCAAGCCGCTCAGCGAACCGATGGCCTTCACCGTGCCCGAGCGCCCCGGTACGGCGGCGAAAGACTCACCTTCCATCACCGAATACCAGCCCAACGTGCAGAGCTTGACCAGCAGCACCAACACGATCTTGGCGCTCGGCCACGGCACGAGCAGAAACGCCACATAAAGCGGGATCACGACAGCCGCCGACAGGCGCACGATCAGGCGCCCGTTGAACTTCTCCAACAGAGGAATCACGATGGCATCGGCGGCCAGTCCGCCCAGCATCATCAGGCCGAGCACCAGGGCCACCTGCGTTTCGCCCAGGCCGGCCACGTCGGTGAAGTACAGCGCAGCGTAACCGGTGAAGATATCGAGCAAGAGGTTCGACAAATCGAGCAGCACAATCCAGCGCAGCAAGCTTGGGTTACGCAGGGCATCCCATAAGCCGCGCAAGAGTTCACCCAGCACGGCGGCTGCCCCCGGCGTCCCGCCTGGCTGTGCCTGCTCGCTACGCATTAACGCAGGAAACGGCCGCTTCGCAACCGCCCAGGCCAACAGTCCCCCCCACACACCCAGGCACAGGTAGGCCCAACGCCAGCCCAAGCCTAGGGCGAAACCGCCGGCCATGGCCAACGGCGCAACGAAGTTTGCCAGCGAGCCGGACAGCGACCAGCGGGCCATCATCGGTCCCTCGCGGCCCGGGTGGAGATCCATCAGCGTCGCCTGCGACAGAGTCACGAAGGCGCCGCTGGCCGGGAAGGACAGGATCTCGGCCAGCAGCAAGAGCGGAAAAGCCTGCGCCCCGGCAACGAGGAACGCCGCCAAGGCCATCGCCATACCACCACCCAGCACCAGTACCTTGCGCAGCGGTGTGTCGCCGAGCAGCATCAGCACCGGTTCGATGAGCGTGTTTACCACCCCGGGCAGGCCGAGCAGCAGACCGATCTGGACATAGCTCAGCCCCAAATCGGCGCGCAGGGACGGCAGCACCGAGTAGCCAACGGCGTAAACGAATTCGTCATAAAAGACGACCAGCAGAAAAATGAATGTCAGGGGAATTGCGCGGCGCGCGACAAACCGCTGGTTCAACTTCAGAAAAGCTTGCTTAAACACTTTTACCTCTTTCCTTGGGATACACAAACGAACGTTTCCAACAGACAACGAAAAACGCTGCCAGGAAAGAGGCGGTGCGCGGGGGCGCGGAAAGCCGGCTAGGACTTAACGGGGCGGGTGAAAGATTTTGTGTTTCATCGTATTTCGATTATACTCAAACCAGGCCGTTTCTTTCAAGCTTTCTATATTTTTACAGGGAAAAAGATGCCCGAAACCTTTCAATGCCCCGCTTGTGGTGCGCCCCTGGATGTGCGCGCCAGTGCATCTACCACCATTCGCTGCCCTTACTGCAACAACGCCGTGATCGTCCCCGAAGCCTTACGCAGCAGCACGTCCGAACCCCCAGTGGCAAACAAGGCCATCGCTCCGGCGCACATCCAGGAGATCGTTGCCATCGCCCGCAGCGGCAACAAGATCGAAGCCATCAAACGCTATCGCCAATTGACCGGCGTGGGCCTGAAGGAGGCAAAGGAAGCTGTCGAAGCGCTGGCAGACGGCCGCCCGTTCACGCCTGCACTTGCCGGGACCACATCGGTCGGCACCGGAGAAGATATCGTCGCCCTGGTACGCCGCGGCAACAAGCTCGAAGCGATCAAACGCTACCGCGAACAGAAAAACGTGGGTCTCAAAGAAGCCAAAGACGCCGTTGAAGCGATGGAAGCGGCCCAAACCTGGGGCAATCTCCTGGCCGACGAGGGCGCCGTCCGTCCATCCCCCCTTGCACCGGCACAACCGGCGGCGATCGCAAACGATTCATCTCGATCGATAAACTGCCTGGCCAACGTGCTCGTCGCCATTATTGTACTGGCAATTTTAATCGGCTGCCTGACTCCGTTCCTGCTCTTCTTTTTCAGTCCAGGCGGCTAGTGCAGCAGCAGCGGTTCGATGCGCACGTTTTCAGCGTTCACCAGTTGATACAGGCGCGCCGTTAGTTCGGGGCACAGGCGTGTGGTAAAGTTGGGAAATTCAATACGGTAACCACGCCCGCGTTCGTAGACCATGAACGCAAAGCGATCGTTGCCGGGGTATGAAAACAGGATTCCAAAGGCCTGGCGCAGCTTCAGGTTATCGCGTACCTTATCGCCACAACTGCGCATGGTGATCGTCAGCATGTGGATTTCTTCGTCGGATGCAGCCGTTTGCGGTGTGAGCAGGTAGGGCACCAGGTTTTGCGCTGCCGGCTGGACGGCCACAGCATCTTGCCCGGAGGGAAGCACACCAGCGTCGGTACGTGCGGTTGAAGCGCCCGCATCATCGAGCCCGGCAGCCGGTTCGGCGGCCGGGGGAAGCGCCGGCCAGTCCGGCGCATCGGCTTCACCCGCATCTGCCAAGCCTTGCGGGCGGGCTGCCAGCGGCATGGCCGGCAGGGGCACTGTACGCGCCCCTTCGATGACGAAGCCATCGGGCACCATTTCGGCTACGCCCCAATCGTCGGGGAAGTTGTCGGGGGGCGGCGGTGCGCCGTCATCGTACGCGAGATCCTGTTCGGCGACCTTTTTGGGTGCGGGCTGAACGGCGGGTGACTGCTCGCTCACAGGTGGGCGGCTCGCAGGTTGTTGAGGGGCCGAGGGCGAGCGTGCTGGCGCAGCAGCTGTCCCAGGCGCAACAACCGAAGAAGCAGCCGGTTCAGCCGCCGGCGAGAACGCTGCCTGGCGGGCCGGTGAAGGGGCAGGCTTTGCAGCCTGGCCCGGGCCACCCGTTCGCGGCGCTGCCATGTCACCGTTCGCCTGCTCCACGGGAGCCTTACGGGCCTGCTCTGCCCGCTGCCACGGCAGTTCGCTCACCTGGCTTTCGTCCGATTCCGTCATCCAGGGATCGGGCGGCAGTTCCAGCGGTGAGGGTGTCGTTTGCAAGGGGGTCACGTACTTGAATTCGGTGCCGACCGTATCTACCAGGATTTTCGGCTCGCCGCCGTCGGGGTTATCCACCTTCCCATCCACCAGGATGATTTGGTCGAACTGAATCAGGGATTGGTACTTCTCCCAGGTGCGCGGGAAGACGACGAGTTCGATATTGCCCTGGATGTCTTCCAGGGTGGCAAAGGCCATCTGTTTGCCGGTCTTGGTCTGGTGATTGCGAATGCGCACGACCATACCGGCCACGCGCACCAGTTCGCCGTGGGCGGCATCGGCTAACTGGCCGGAGAAATGGCTCACCGTCTGGTTGATCTGTTCCATCACCGGGCTGAGCGGATGATCGGAAACGTACAGGCCGATCAACTCCCGTTCCCAGTTGAGAATTTCGCGCCGGCTGATTTCCTGCATCACCGGCGGCAGGTGAATGTCTTCCACCACGCCGGTGTGTGCGCCGAAGAGGCTCATCTGCCCGCTGTCGGCGGCCTTGAAGTGCGAGCTGCTGACCGAAACGATTTGATCCAGCCCGGCCAGGAGCTGCGGGCGGGTGCCGAAACGGTCCAGCGCGCCCACCTTGACCATGCTTTCGAGGGCGCGCTTGCCGACCGCGCGCAGGTCGACACGGCGGGCGAAATCGTTCAAGTCGTGGAAGCCCCCCCCCTCGGCGCGTGCTTTGGCAACCGCATCGACCGGGCCAACACCTACGTTTTTGATCGCCCCCAGGCCAAAACGGATCACCGAGCGGCAGCCTTCGCCCTTTTCAGCGGGGCAATCTTCGATAGTGAAATCCCAACCGCTCGAGTTGACATCCGGCGGCAGCACGTCGATGCCCATGCGGCGGCAGTCGGCGGCATAAATGGCTACCTTAGCGGTTTCGTTTTTGGTCACCGACATCAGGGCGGTCATGTACTCGACCGGGTAATGCGCTTTCAGGTAACCCGTCTGCACGGCGATGATGCCGTAATCGGCGGCATGCGACTTGTTGAACCCATAGCGCGCGAACTCTTCCCAATCATCGAAGATCGCCGCGGCGGTTTCTTCGGGGATGTCGATCTTCTTCGCCCCCTTGACAAATTTCTCGCGGTGCTTGAGCAGCTTGTCCTTGATCTTCTTGGCGATGGCTTTGCGCAAGTCATCGGCTTCCGACTGGGTATAACCGGCAAGCTGCACGGCGGCGAACATGAGCTGTTCCTGGTAAACCGGGTAGCCGTAGGTCTCTTTGAAGATCGGCTCGAGCAGCGGGTGGCGGTATTCGACCTGCTCCTCGCCGTGCATGCGGCGGATGTAGCCGGGGATGAAGTCCATCGGGCCGGGGCGGAAGAGCGCCACCATGGCGATCACGTTGGCAAGCTCCTTGGGCTTCATCTGCATCAGCCAGCGGCGCATACCGTTGCCTTCGACCTGGAAGACGCCCAGCGTATCGCCGCGGCCGAGCAATTCGTAAGTTGCCGGGTCGTCGACGGGGATGTTGTCGAGGTTGAACTCGATGCCGTGGCGCTGCTTGATCAGATCGCAGGCACGCGCCATGATGGTGAGCGTTGCCAGGCCCAAAAAATCGACCTTGAGCATCCCCAACCCATCCAGGATGTTCATTTCGAACTGCGTGACGGCCTTGATCGGTGAGTCATCTCCCGACCCGCTGGTCGGGCGGTGCAGCGGCAGGTACTCGACGACGGGCTTGTCGGCGATCACGACGCCGGCGGCGTGCGTGCCGGCATTGCGCACCACGCCTTCCATCTTGGAAGCCGTGTCGATCAGTTCCTTGAGGAAGCCCTGGGACTCATAGAGCTGCTTCAGGTCGGGCACTTCTTCCAGGGCCTGCATGACGGTGATCGGCTTGCCGGGGATGGCCGGGATCAGCTTGGCGACGCGGTCGACTTCGGGCAGGGGGATATCCATCACCCGGCCGACGTCACGAATGGCCGCCTTGGCCCCCAATGTGCCAAAGGTGATGATCGCCGCCACTTTGTCATCGCCGTACTTTTGGGCGCAGTAAGAAAGCATCTCCGAGCGGCGGTCGTCGCGGAAGTCGAGGTCGATGTCGGGCATCGAAATACGCCCGGGGTTGAGGAAGCGTTCGAAGATCAGGCCGTGAGAAATCGGATCGACGCGAGTGATGTCGAGGCAGTAAGCGACGATCGACCCGGCTGCCGAGCCACGCGCGTTATACCAGATGTCCCGGCTGCGGGCATACGTACATAAATCCCACACGATCAGGAAATACGTGTCGAAGCCCATGGTATGGATCACGCCCAGTTCGTAATCCAGCCGCTCCTGGTAGACGGCCTCGTCGGCGCGTGCGCCGTACTTCTGGCGCAAGCCTTCCTCGCACAACGAGCGCAGGTAGCTCTCGGCGTCGCAGTCTGGCGGGACGGTAAAGTTGGGCAGGTGATAGCCCTGGAAGTCGAGGTTGACGTTGCAGCGCTCGGCGATCAGCAGCGTGTTGCTGATCGCTTCGGGCACATCGGCAAACAGGCGCGTCATTTCCTCAGGCGAGCGCAGGTAGTAGCTCGAATCGGTCATGCGCATGCGATCGGGGTCGGAAAGCAGCTTACCCATCTGGATGGCAAGCAGGATATCTTGAAAACGCGAGTCCTCTTCGTTGATGTAGTGGACGTCATTGGTGGCGACAAAACGCGCTTCGTAACGCTTACCCAGCAGCAGCAGGTTCTTGTTGATCTCGTCAAGCTCTTTAAGGTTGTGAACCTGCAACTCGAAGAAAAAACGGTCCTTCCCGAAAATGTCGTAATACCAGTCGAGCTGCTTGCGGGCGGCGTCCAGGTTGCCCTGGGAAATCATACGGGGCACTTCGGCCGACATACAGCCCGAGGTGCAAATCACCCCTTCCGAATGAGCGGCCAGGAAATCGTGATCGATACGCGGGTAGTAGTAAAAGCCGTCCAATTGGGCCGTACTGGCGATTTTGAGCAGGTTCTGGTAGCCCACCTGGTTTTCAGCCAGCAAAAGCACGTGCGAGGAACGTTTATCGTACTGCGCCTCCTTGTCCTTCATGCCGCGCGCCGCCATGTACGATTCCACCCCCAAAATCGGCTTGATCCCGGCTGCTTTGGCCGCGTTGTAGAAGTCCATCACGCCAAACATCGTGCCGTGATCGGTCAACGCGATGGCCGGCATGCCCATCTCGACGGCGCGCTTGACCAGCTTCTTGATATTGCTGAAGCCGTCGAGCAGGGAGTATTCGGAGTGAACGTGGAGGTGAGCGAAAGACATAGGGAAACGACCGCCAGACGGAACGAGGAAACGGGTAAATAGGTGAAATGATTATAGCACGCAGGTTCGACAATAACGCGACGCTTGGCTTAAAATTCGCGCCATTCTCGCGAAGTTGCTTGACGCCGGCTTCCCCGGCATTTACAATATCTGCTGCTTAACCGATGAATCAGCGAAAGTGCCTTGCTCCCCGGATGGAGCAGGCTGAACTGCTCGAGGTCCCAACCCCCTGCGTGCCAGTCACGGAGGGCCAACGACCGGAGGCAGTTCAGGCGAAGCCGGTGGTGACGAACAACCCCGTTCGTTCAGAGTCCGGCGCTGTCGCGCAACTGTAAGATCGGCCGGTCGGCCAACCCGCAGACCGGTACCTGCATCGAGCCAGGTCGCCCGCTTCCGCTGAGTTCGCCACATTCCTCGCAGAAAGGAGGTGGGAACGCTGGCCAGCTTGGCGTGCCAGGCCCTCCCGCCCCTGTCTGAACGGCAGGGCGTTTTTCTTTAACATTATGGCCTCGCGTTTTCAACGTGAAGGCAATTTCCCGTTGACAGGCGAAAGAACCAAAGCCATTCAAGAGCCACGCTTTCACACACAAAGCGGCAAACAGCCTGTTGAAATATATTCCACCCATTTAGGAGAGAATTTCCCATGTTCCGCAAACCGATCCTGTTCCTGGCAGCGCTGGCGCTGCTGCTGTCCGCCTGCGCCACACCCGCCATCCTCACGGCTACCCTGGCTCCCACGGCAGCCGCAGCATCAACGGAAGCCCCCACAGCAGTCACCGCAACCGAAGCAGCCGCAGCGCCGGCCGACGGCGCCATCACCCTGACCGATAGCCAGGGCAACAAGGTCACCCTGGCCGGCCCGGCCCAAAAGATCGTCTCGCTGGCCCCCTCCAACACCGAAATCCTGTTCGCCATCGGCGCCGGGGCGCAGGTCATCGGGCGAGACATGTTTTCCGACTATCCCGAGGCAGCCAAGGCAGTCGCCGACATCGGCGGATCTTTCGGCGATCTCAACGTCGAGGCCATTGTCGCGCTCGAACCTGACCTGGTGCTCGCCGCCAACATCAACACTCCTGAACAAGTGAAAGCCTTGCAGGATGTCGGCCTGACCGTCTTTTCCCTGCCGAACCCGGTCACGCTGGAGGAGATGTACGCCAACCTGCGGACCGTTGCGCAGCTCACCGGCCGCACCGGCGAGGCCGAAGCCTTGATCGACGATCTCAAGGCCCGCGTGGCAGCCGTAACCGAAAAGGTGGCCCCGCTCTCGTATGCGCCCACCGTCTTCTACGAACTCGACGCCACCGACCCCAACGCACCCTACACTAGCGGCCCGGGCACCTTCGTCGACACCCTGATCACGATGGCCGGCGGTATCAACGTGGCCGGCGCGTTGGATACGCAGTGGGCGACGATCTCGACGGAGAAGCTGGTCGAAATGAACCCCGAAATCATTATCCTGGGCGACTCCAACTACGGCACGACCGCCGAAATGGTCGCAGCCCGCGCCGGCTGGGAAGCCATTGCAGCCGTGGAAAACGGCAATATCTTCCCCTTCGACGACAACCTGACCAGCCGCCCCGGCCCGCGCCTGGTGGACGCACTGGAAATGCTGGCGAAGCTGCTGCATCCGGAAGCATTTGAGTAAAAAGACAAGGCAGGTGAAGCAACGCCTGCCACCCATCTTATCACCCTGTCACCCATTCCCTTGCCCTCCACCCGCCCCTACCTGATCACCATCACCCTGCTTGCCGTGGCCCTGCTGCTCAGCATTGCCGTCGGCGCGGTGGTGATTCCACCCGGCCTGCTTACCCAGGCTATGCTGGCGCGCGGCCTGGGGCTGGCCGCCCCGGCCGGCTGGACGGCCACTTTCGAGGCAATCTTGTTCAAGCTACGCCTGCCGCATACCGTCCTGATGCTCCTGACGGGCGCTGCCCTGGCGGGAAGCGGCGCTGCCTACCAGGGATTGTTTCGCAATCCGCTGGCCGACCCTTATCTGATCGGGGTGGCCTCGGGCGCCGGACTGGGGGCCGTGCTGGCCATGTCGGTATTCCCCGCAGCCACCGGGCCGGTAACAGATGTCACCCGGCACTGGGCCAACGCTGCGCTCAGCATGTACGCCGTTCCGGGGGCTGCTTTCATCGGTGCGCTGCTCACCGTGGGGCTGGTTTATGCACTGGCGCAGCGTGGCACGCTTGCGCCCAACACCACGTTGATCCTGGCGGGCGTGGCGGTGAGCGCGTTTGCCACGGCAATCACCTCGTTTCTCATGCTGCGTTCGCAGGGAGAACTGCACCGCGCCGTCGCCTGGCTGATGGGCGGCGGCGCGCTCAGCGGTTGGAACCCCGTCATTGCCGGGTTGCCTTACATCGTCGTTGGGCTGGGCCTGCTGCTGACCCAGGGGCACGCCCTGAATGTGCTACAATTCGGTGAAGAACAGGCCCGGCAGTTGGGCCTGGCCGTACAACAGCGCCGGCTGATCATCATCATCGCCGCCTCACTGGCAACCTCGGCCGCCGTGGCCTTCGCCGGTATCATCGGCTTCGTCGGGCTGATCGTCCCGCACATCGTCCGCTTGCTGTGGGCGGCCGATTACCGCCGCCTGATCCCACTCTCGATCCTGAACGGGGCCAGCGTGCTGCTGCTGGCCGATCTGCTTGCCCGCACCATCATGGCCCCACAAGAGTTACCCGTCGGCATCATCACCGCCCTGGCCGGCGCACCGTTTTTCCTGTGGGTACTGCGCAAAGGCCAAACCGGCGGGGAATAACCGAACGCATGGACAAAACCCACACCTACCACGAACTGATCCGTTTCTGCGCCGAGCCGGGCTGCCCGATCTGCCGTTTTGTGGCGGGCAACGTACGCGGGTATCTCAAAAGCCTGTTCTATGAAAACGTCAACGACCCCGAAACCCGGCTCGAACTGCGCCACACGCGCGCTTTCTGCTTCGATCACGCCTGGCTGCTGCTGGACGGTGGGATCGGCGACGCGCTCGGCACGGCCATCATCTATCACGACGTGCTCAACTTCACCGCCAAAGAAGCCGCACAGGCCGACCGGGATTTGCGCAAACGACGAGGCTGGCAGGCGCGCCTGAAGGGGATGTTCCCGCGCCGGGGTGCGCACGGGAACGCCGTAGCCGCCGCCCTGCGCCCGAGCAAGCCCTGCCCCGTCTGCGCCGAACGCGACACAACGACCCGCCTGACGGTCGATGTCTTCGCCGACGCGTTGAGCGACGAGGCCTTCTGCCAGGCCTTCCGCGCCGGTCCCGGCCTGTGCCTGCCGCACCTGGGACAGGTTTTCGAGCGCGTCAGCAGCACACGCGGCTACGAAAACCTGGCGGATATCAGCCAGGCGCAGTTGAGCAGCTTGCGCCAGGAACTGGCCGAATTCATCCGCAAGAACGACTACCGCTTCCGCGACGAAAAAATCGGCGCCGAAGGCACAGCCTGGCGCCGGGTGATCGGTATGATCGTTGGGGAAAAGGGGAAGTAACTATCCGGTGCCGAACTGCCGGTCGCCGGCATCGCCCAGGCCGGGCATGATGTAGCCGCGTTCGTTGAGTCGTTCGTCGACTGCCGCCAGGTGAATCGGCACGTCGGGGTGTGCTTTCTGTAAGGCAGCGATGCCTTCCGGTGCGCCGATCAAGCCGACGAACTTGATCGTCTTCGCCCCCCACTTTTTCAGGATGTCCACCGTCGCCACGGCGGAACCACCGGTTGCCAGCATCGGATCGAGAATTAGGCAGACGGTGACGGTAGGCTCAATCGGCAGCTTGTTGTAGTACTGCACCGGTTGCAGCGTACGCTCGTCGCGGTAGAGGCCGATGTGCCAGACTTCCGCCGAGGGCATCAATTCCCACACGCCTTCCACCATGCCGAGGCCCGCCCGCAAGATCGGCACCAACCCGATCTTGGCCTGCACCTCCGCGCCGGTCATCGACGCCAGCGGGGTCTGCACGTCTCTGGGCTGCGTGACCAGGTCGAGCGTCGCTTCATAGGTCAGCAGTGCGGCGATCTCGCGCACCAACTCACGAAACTTTTTGGGTTCCGTCGAACGCTCGCGCAGGAGCGAAAGCTTGTGCGCGACCAGCGGATGGGGGGAAGGAAAGATATTGGACATGGAGAACTCCTGGGAAACAAGTATGGGGTAATTATAAACCGTGAAACGTGATGCGTGATGCGTAACTGGTGTTTCTCCTCTCACGATTCAGACGTCGCACATCACGGTATAATCGTTACATGGCAAACGCTTCCACCCAACCCATTCGCGCCGCCGGCGGCATCGTCTGGCGCAAAAACGGCCAAGATTTCGAAGTCCTGTTGATCCGCCGGGCGCGCTACGACGACTGGGCGCTGCCCAAGGGCAAGCTCAAGCGCAACGAGCGTTGGGAAAACGCCGCCTTGCGTGAAGTAAGCGAGGAAACCGGCTGCCGCGTGCGCCTGGGCGAATTTGCCGGCGTGGTGTTCTATCGTGTCAACGGTGCCCCGAAGATCGTCCTGTTCTGGAATATGCGGCCCGCAGCAGGAAACGCCAAATCGCGCCTGACCCCCGATACGCCCGACGAGGTTAGTGAAGTGCGCTGGATGCCGCTCGAGAAAGCGCTCGAGAAGCTTAGCTACGACGACGAACGCCAGCTCTTAAAACGTGAAGCCAGGCGGGCAAAGCGGCTGGCGGACTGAGATCGTTTATAATCTTTCTATGACCGATACCCCCGCCCCCCAGAAACCGCGCGTCGTCAACCCCGAAGCGCAAGGCGAAGAAGCCCGCCTCGACCAGTCGATTCGCCCGCAAAAGCTCAACGAACTGATCGGTCAGGATCGCGTGAAGGAGAACCTGAGCATCCTAATCGCCGCCGCCCAGCAGCGCGGCGAGGCGCTCGACCACACGTTATTTTATGGCCCCCCTGGGTTAGGAAAAACAACCTTGGCGCATTGCCTGGCCAACGAGATGGGCGTCAACATCAAGATCACCGCCGGGCCTGCCATCGAACGCGCCGGCGATCTGGCGGCCATTCTTACGAATCTGCGAGCAGGCGATATCCTGTTTATCGACGAAATCCACCGCCTTGGGCGCGCCGTGGAAGAAGTGCTTTACCCGGCGATGGAAGATTTCGCCCTCGACATCATCATCGGCAAAGGACCGTCGGCGCGCTCGATCCGTCTCAAGCTGCCGCGCTTCAGCGTAATAGGCGCCACCACGCGCCTGGCGCTGCTGACCGCCCCACTGCGCGCTCGTTTTGGCGCCATCTACCACCTCGACTACTACGACCTGGCCGCCATGCACCAGATCGTCACGCGCGCCGTCAGGGTACTGGGCGCAAAAGCCGAAACCACCGGCGTGGACGAGGTCGCCCGCCGCGGCCGCGGCACCCCGCGCGTCGCCCTGCGCCTGCTGCGCCGCGTGCGCGACTACGCCCAGGTACGCGGCGACGGGCTGATCACGCAAGAGATGGCTGCCCAGGCCCTCGATCTGCTCAACGTCGACCCGCTCGGCCTGGATGAGATGGATGTGCGCGTGCTGAAAACGATCATCGAAAAGTACCGCGGCGGCCCCGTCGGCCTGAGCACGATTGCCGCTTCGGTCAGCGAAGAACAAGACACCATCATGGATGTCGTCGAGCCTTACCTGCTGCAACTCGGTTTTCTCGAGCGCACATCCCAGGGCCGCGTGGCCACCAAGCTGGCCTACGATCACCTCAGACTGCCATATGTGGAAAACAACGGGCAGCCGCGGCTCTTATAAGCACAAGCGAAAAGCTTCCTTTTCCTATCCCATGCCTTCCCTCGCCCGTCTCTTCATCCTTCTCGGCATCGCTTTCCTCATCATCGGCGGGCTGATCTACCTGGCCGGCCGCATCAACCTGCCGCTGGGCCGCCTGCCGGGCGATATCCGCATCGTGCGCGAGAATTTTTCGTGCTTCATCCCGATCGCCACCTCGATCCTGCTTTCCATCGTGCTGACGGTGCTGCTCAACCTGGCCCTGCGTTGGTTGGGGAGGAAATGAGAAGAATATGGGGGTGAAATTATTCCACCAGCGCATCGATCTTCTCCCACCCTAAACGTCGCGCCGCCTCCAGGCGGTAGAGGCCATCCAACAGCAAATAATCGTCGCGCAGGCGGCGCACCTGGACCGGCGGTCGAATCTGGCCCAGACGGCGGGCGCGTTCGGCGGCCTTTTCCAGCTTGAGCGGGTCGATGGCCAACGTTTGCTGGTGACGACTGAGGCGGATCAAGCCCAGCGGGATGGCGACGACGTTTTCCACGGCCTGCGGGGCGGGGGCTTGCGCCGCGGGCGCACCGGACGGCGGAACGTTGACCGCCAGGGTATAGCCGCTTTCGGCAGTGAACTGTTCGCCGATGGCGGCAAGCGCATCGTTGTCGGGGGAAGCCGGCAGCGTCACGGCGACCACAGCACGTTCGAGGTAGATGCTCGGCCCCTTGGCGATCTGCTGCCCGGCGGCTTGCAAGATGCGCCGGGCACAGTCCAGGATGGCGTTCTGGTTGGGCTGCGACGAGATCGCCAGCGGCCAACCTACCTGGCGGGAAAGTTGATCGATTTGCGCCTGGTAGCGCACACCGACCTGGGGAGAAATGAAGGACAGCACGATCTCGCCGCCTTTCAGGCTGGTGCGGTAAAGCGTGGACCCATCGAGTGCCGCCTTGATTGCGGCGTAGGCCGCGTTGATCTCGAGCGGCTCGGCAGCCTCAGGCAGCGCCGCAGGAGGGGCAGCCTGCGAAAACGACGGCGCGGCGACTACTGTTAAGGCCAGTTCGAAGCCGGTTTCTTCAAGATAGCGCTGGCAGACGGCGCGTTCGAGGGCAGAATCGGGGCCGGGGGCATGGACGGTGGCCGTCACGCGGCGTTCCATTCGGTGTAGCGCCGGACCCTTGGCTACACGCCAGCGCTGGGGCAGCACTTCGCCGACCATGGCAAAGAGCGCCGACTGGTTGGCCTCGGGGGCAAGCGCAACGTCCCAACCGGTGGCACTTTGCAGCGCCGCAATCTCGGCGGCGTAACGCGTTTGCGCCACATCGGGGAAATCGAAGGTTAACAGCAGTTGGTAGTCGTTCAGGCGGTAACCGGTGCGGCGCAGGCGCGCCTCGGGCGGGAAACGCTGGTTGGCGATGGACAGCGCCTGGTTGGGCTCGATTGGCGCATGTGGGGCTACCAGGGTTACGGTTTCAGGGGGGTGTTCGCCCCAGGCTTGCAGCAGGTCTTCGGGCCAGGCCCGTTCGGCTTCGCCTTCATCGTTTTCGATCCAAAAATACTCATTGGCGATTCCCGTGCAGCGCGCCAGGCGTCGTTCGTTGCCGGCGCGCAGCGTCACCCACTGCCCGGGCAGGCCGGCCAGTTCTGCCATGCGCGCCCGGCGCTGCAACATCGTCTCGACCTGCGCCGGCGGGCGGGCGCGGTAAATATCCGGGCGGCGGGCATCCGGGGCAAAGTACAGGTCGTCGCCGGCCAGGGCAGCGTTGAGCGTCTCGCACTGTGCGGCCGAAGCTTCGCCCCACCAGGCCTCGGCCAGTTCGTTGCGGTGAAAGTAACCGCCTGCACCGGTCGTGACCTCACGCCACAGGGCCGGCAGGTCGAGCGGCCGGGTAGCAGCCGCCGACTTGGCCTTACCCGGCCGGCGGATTTCGAACCGGAAAGAAAAGGACTGCCCGGCAGACGGCAGTTGCACCGAGCGCTGGCGCGCCTGCAGGGCCTTGCCCAGGCTGGCGCGCGCAGCCTCGTCGCCGTGAACCAGCAGGACGTTGCCGGGGTTGAGCGTCTCAACCAGGCTGATCAGCTGCGCCTCGTCAGCATGAGCGGAGAGCGAATACGTCCCCAGGCGACACTGCACGTCTACCAGGTCCTTGCCCAAGCGAATCGTCCCGCGCCCGCGTTCGGCCACTTCTTGCAGGCGGCGGCCGGGGGCTTCTTCGTCCTGGTAGCCGGTGAGCAGGACGGCATGCTGCGGCTGCCCGGCCAGGGCACGCGCGTAGCTCAACGAAGGCCCACCGGCCAACATGCCCGAACTGGCAACGATCACAGCAGGGCCAGCTTCCCATACCAGCGCGTTACGCTGCTGGTTATGCTGCACCGGCTGGATATTACCGCCGAAGAACTGCGCCCCGGTTTCCTGCAGGGCCAGTGGCAGCACATCGGCAAAGCCGCTGTACGCCTGGCAGATGGCACGCACCATCCCATCGGCCCATACCGGCGCAGCCGGCAGTTCGCCGCGCCGCTGGAATTCGCGCAGGATCAGCAGCACTTCCTGGGCGCGGCCGAGGGCAAAGGCCGGGATCAACACTTTGCCGTCACCTGCCAGCGTTTGTGCAACGGCTTCCACCAGCTTCCGTTCCTGCACGGCGCGGTTGGCATGCAGGCGCCCACCATACGTGCTCTCGACGATCAACACGTCCGGCTCGAAAGCGGGCAGCCTGGCCCCATCCACGGTGCGCTGGGGCGAAATCGCCAGGTCGCCGCTGATCAACAGGCGCCCTTCGTCGCTCTCGATGGCGAGCATGGCCGCCCCGGCGATGTGCCCGGCGGGGAAAAAGGTCACGGCCAGCCCCTCGGACAGCGGCAGGCGGGTGTGAAAAGGTAAAGGCTCGAAGGCCGAAAGCAGGCGTTCGACGGCCAGGTCATCGAAGAGCGGCAGTTCGCCTTCTTCGTCCAGGCGCGATTGCATGATGCGGCGCGAATCGGCGTGCAGGACGCGCGTCAGGGCAATGGTGGCAGGCGTGGCATAGACGGGAACCTCGGGATAGCGCTCGACGACCAGTTCGAGCGCGCCGGTGTGATCGGTGTGGGCGTGGGTCACCAGGATCGCGTCCAGCCCGCCGGCCTGGTCGACCTGGCTCAGGTTGGGCAGTTGATCGCCCGCCAACCCCCAACGCGCCTTGGGCGAGGGGCGCACGCCGGCATCCACCAGCAGGCGCCGCCCGGCGATTTCGACAAGAATGCTGCTGGCGCCAACCTCATCGGCGCCGCCAAGGAAGGTGATTTTCATGGGTGCGTTTCCATCCGTTGTGTCCTTATCTGGGGGATTATAACGCAACCATTTCCGGTTTTAGCGCCGTAACCGGCCGGCACTGCAACAGGTAGAGTTTCTTCCCTACAAACGAGCACTCCAAATCCACCGGCCAGCCCATCTGCGTTTCGAGGCGGCAAGCCAGGGCCACCAGCGCAGCGATTTGCACGTCGTTCAGGGCCGGCTGGCGGCGCATGGGACGCGGAACGGCCACGCAGCGCGTGCCGTTGAGGGCCGGAATGCTCATACAGGCCTTGTCGGCCACCCGGCCGGCGAGCAAAACGCCGTCGCTTTTGCGGGCCACGAACAGGTCGGGGGTCACGCGGCCGGCCACCAGGCTTTCCCCCAGGCCCCAGGCCGCGTTGATGGTTACGCAGTCTTTGCCACCCCCGATCGGGTCCACGCTAAAAACGACGGCCGAGATGTCGGCGCGCACGAACTGCTGCACCAGCACCGCTATCGCCGGCCCGGCCTGTCGAGGCACAAAACCGGCTTCCGAGATGCCGGAAGTTTCGACGGGCCCGAGCAGCATATGGCGGTAGCGCTGCACTCGTTCCGAGCGAGCCGCACTGAGGCAGCGCCGCACGGCAGCCAGCAGGCCCTCCAACCCACAAATATTGAGGTAACTCTCGTACTGCCCGGCAAAGGAAGCCCGCTGCCCATCTTCGTCGACGGCAGAAGAGCGCACGGCAACCGCAGGCGGAAAGCCGCAGCAGCGTTCTCCCAGGGCCAGATAAGCTTGCGAGAGCAGTTCGGCCCATGCAGCGCTTCCCTGGAGTGCGCCCGGCGTTCTGCGCCCGGAAAGATGAGGCGCAGAATGTCCGGTGGAGTCGGCGTCACAGCCCAACACCAGCGGCGAACCTGTCGTGAGACAAAAGCCGGGCGGCACCGGGTTGCAGGCAGCCAGGCGGCTCAGATTCGCAGCCTTGCCGCCTACCCGGCAGGGGTCGTGAGCGTGGGGACTGCCAAGCCAGACAATGTCCATGAGTCCATCCCTTTCCCGGCGCTGAAACGGTCACGCCAGCAGCCGCACCAGGCCTGCATTGCCATCGACTTCGATCCAGTCGCCATCCTGCAGAGCAGCGGTAGCGATGCGGGTCCCGACAACCGCCGGCAGCCGGAACTCACGGGCAACCACTGCACCATGTGAAAGCAGGCCGCCTGCGTCCGTCACCAGGCCGCTCGCAGTCAAGAAGAGCGGCGTCCAGGGTGGTGCGGTGGTGGTGGTGACGAGAATATCGCCGGCCTGCAGGCGATCGGCGTCGGCCAGGGAGGTGATCACGCGTGCCCGGCCGCGTACCACGCCACCGGAACCCGGCTGGCCGTGCAAAACCTGGCAGGCTTCGACCGGTACAGGGTTGTTGTCATACGCCAGGAAACCTGCCTGGCCTGCCTCGTCGCCTGCTACCCAACACCCCAGGTAGCGCGCCATGCGCCGCCCGTCGGCGGAATAAATGCGCAGCGGCGCTGCCGGGCGGGTGCCTAGCTCGGCCGGAGCCGGGAAGTTTTGCCAGCGGGCAATCTCGGCGGCGCGATCGGCAGCACGGCGGGCGAAGTTGAGGTCGCGATCGGAAGTCATGTTGTGCAGTTCGCCGATGGTCAGATAGAACACGTCGGCCGGGCGATTCAGGCGGTTTTGTCCGGCCAGTCGCCGGCCCAACTCGGCAATCACACGCCGTACCCAGCCGAAACCGTTGAAATCGATGTAGTACGTGTGGTCTTCGGTCAGGGCCAGGGCGACCTGGGCGGCCCGCAGCAGGCGTTCGAACTGGCCGATCACCTGTGCGGGATAACTATCGAGAACGGCGCGTGCCTCGGCGACGGCCTGCTGGCGGTCGGCGGTTGTCTTCATCAGCGCCGCATCCAGGTTGCGTTCGGGTTGCAACAGGTAAGCCCGCAAGGTGCTGAAAACCGGTGCCGGGTCTTCGGCCCAACTCGGGTATCCCCAATCCCACAGGTCGCTGCGATGGCCAAATGCCTGCAAAAAAGCATCCAATGCACCCAAGAAGTGGCGTCCTTCGGGCATGCGTTCGAGTTCCGTGCGGGCACGCGCCGGCGACATTTCACACAGCAGCAGGCGCACCACCGGCGAACGCCGCGCCGTGCGGCTGAGCTGCCACAGGTGGCGGTTGATCGCCAGCGTCTGGTTGGAAAATCCGCGCAGCAGGCGGTGCGCATCGAGACGCGTCGCATCCGGAAAGATGTCGCAATAAAACTGCTCGAATTCGTCGAGAGCGAACCACATCGGCGGGCCCATCCGGTAATGGATTTCGTACAGGCGGGTGGCATTGGCGATGCTTGTTTCGAGGTGAGCCGCCAGGCCAGAAAAAGTGGCCCCGGCGAGGTCGAAATTGCGCCAGAAATCGTGCAGGGCTTCCAATTCAGGCTTCCACTCGTTTTGCCAGATCTCCGGCAGGCGCAGGCTGATGCGCCCGACGATCTCGCGGTTGCGCCGGGCGCGTGCGGCGATTTCTTCAGGCGAACCGTCGAACAGGATCACGCGCGTGTAGTTGAAACCGTTGAACTGCCGATCGTCACGCGCCAGAATGGCCTCCTGGTAAGGTTCCACCGTGAGCGCCCGCCCGGCGCCGGCCGTCAGTGCGGCGAAGCTGGCAAACATGGGCGTGATCGGATGCGGGTTGTGCTCGCAATCGCGCGTCCAGTGAAAGGTGGAATCTTCAGGCCTGGGCCAATCGACGGGGAAATCGGCAGGCGGCAGAATCGCGGTGCCGGGTTGTATCGCGGGGGTGCTGTCCATAAAAATGCCTCCTGATGAAAAGTGATCGAACTATCTCGATCTTACCGGCGGGCAGGCGCGACTGCCATGCAGCATGTCTCAGCAGGGGTGGGAAATATGGGACAGGCTCAAAGCGCACGATGGCACAGGCGGTATAATTACCCCGCCATGCAAACATCCGACTTCGACTACGACCTCCCGCAGACCGCCATCGCCCAAACGCCCGTTGAGCCACGCGATTCATCCCGCCTGCTGGTGATGGACCGCCACAGCGGGGCGCTGCAAGACGCCGTTTTCAAACAGCTGGGAACGTTTTTGCGCCCAGGCGATTTGCTGGTGCGTAACGAGACGCGCGTCATCCCGGCCCGCCTGTATGCCCGCAAAGCCAGTGGAGGCAAGGCCGAAATCCTCTTGCTCAGACGCCACGACCTGACCACCTGGGAGGCATTGGTCGGCGGCAAGGGGCTGGTCGAAGGCAAACGCCTGACATTGGCGGATGGCCTGGACGTCGAAATCGCCGCCGTGCTCGAGGGTGCGCGCCGCCTGGTGCGCTTTGCCGAGCCTGTGGAAAGCCATCTGAGCCGCGTGGGGCAAGCGCCACTGCCTCCTTACATTCACACCCCGCTGCAAAACCCCGAACGCTACCAGACCGTCTACGCCCGGATACCCGGCTCGGCTGCCGCTCCCACCGCCGGGCTGCACTTTACCCCGGCACTGATCGCTTCCCTCGAGGCGCAGGGCGTCCGCTTCGCCAGCGTCACCCTGCACGTTGGCCTGGACACCTTCGCCCCCGTCACCGAGACCGACCCGCGCCAGCACCAGATTCACACCGAATGGTGCGAACTGCCGGCCGAAACTGCCGATCAAGTCAACGAGACGAAAGCCAGCGGGGGCCGTGTGGTTGCCGTCGGCACCACCAGCGTCCGCACGCTCGAAAGCGCTTTTTCACCCGCACAGCCGCTTGCCCTGTCGCCTTTTTCCGGCCCGACGTCCATCTACATCCTGCCGGGCTACGCGTTCAAGGTGGTGGACGCCATGATCACCAACTTCCACCTGCCCAAGTCGACGCTGATCATGCTGGTCAGCGCCTTTGCCGGGCGGGAGAATATCTTGCACGCCTACCAAACGGCCATCCAAAAAGGTTACCGTTTTTATTCGTTTGGCGATGCGATGTTCATCCATTCACAAAAATGAAGTCTTTCCCTTATGTATCCAGATACCAAACACACATCCAGGAGTTTCCTCCCGGTCTTTACCTTGATCATTTTCTTGAGCCTGTGCCTGTGCGTCGTTTTTGGGATGGCGGCAGCCATTTATCGCCTGCGTTTGCCCGGGTCGACAGCCACCGTTCGAACTTTGCCCACCTACACAGCGGCAGCCCCCGTGGTGATCGCCCCCGAGGTTCAGGAAGACGCCAGCACGCTGGAAGCGCAGGTGGCTGCCGTATATGACCTGGTCAGCGGCTCGGTCGTTCACATTCGCGCCCGCAGCGTCGGTTACGATTTTTTCCTCAACGCCATCCCGCAGGAAGGCACAGGTTCCGGTTTCGTTTACGATGACGCCGGCCATGTCGTCACCAACTATCACGTCATCGAAGGCGCCGAGCAGGTTTTCGTTTTGCTCGAGGACGAAACGACCATTGAAGCCAACGTTGTCGGCTCGGATCCATCCACCGACCTGGCCGTACTCGAAATCCCGCGCGAGCAGTTCCCCTCCCGCCCGTTGGCGCTGGCCGATTCCGATGCCCTGCGGGTTGGACAATTCGTCGTCGCCGTCGGTAACCCCTTCGGGTTGGATCGCACCCTGACGTTTGGCGTCGTCAGCAGCCTGGGACGCGTGATCGAAAGCCCCGACGGCCGCTACATCGGCGAAGCCATCCAGACCGACGCCGCCATCAACCCGGGCAACTCAGGCGGGCCGCTGCTCGATCTGCAGGGCCGCCTGATCGGCGTCAACAGCCAGATTTTCAGTCCCAGCGGGGCCAATGCCGGCATCGGTTTCGCCATTCCGGCCAACACCGTCAAACAAGTCGTACCCGAGTTGATCCAATTTGGCTACTACCGCCATCCCTGGATGGGCGCCAGGTTTTTCGAGTTGGACAGCCAACGTGCATCTGCGCTGAAGAGAGCCGGCATCGACGTGCCCGAACAAGGGCTGCTGCTGGTCGAGGTAACGCCTGCATCGCCGGCCGCGCAGGCCGGCCTGCGCGCCGGCGAAAAAATTATGTACTGGGGGAACGTGCGCCTGCCGGTGGATGGCGATGTGATTACGGCCATCAACGGCGTCCCGATCACCTCCTACCAGGACTATATCGTTTACCTGGAGATCAACACGCGCCCCGGCGACACCGTCGAGGTGACTTTTGTGCGCCAGGGGCAGTCGATGGATGTCAACGTGACCCTGGGCGAGCAACCCCAACCCTGATAATGTCCACAACGAACGCCCTTACCGAACTGAGCGAAGAAATTGTCGCCTGCCACAAGTGCCCCCGGCTGGTGGCCTGGCGCGAACAAGTCGCACGAGAGAAACGACGCGCTTACCGTGACTGGGACTATTGGGGCAAACCGGTGCCCGGCTTCGGCGACCCACAGGCGCGCCTGTTGATCGTTGGCCTGGCGCCCGGCGCCCATGGGTCCAACCGCACCGGACGCATGTTTACCGGTGACGGCTCGGGAGACTTTCTGTACCCGGCGCTTTACCGCGCCGGCTTTGCCAGCCAACCCACGGCAATCGACCGCACAGACGGCCTGATACTGTACGATGCGTTCATCAGCGCCGTGGGACGTTGCGCCCCTCCCGACAACAAGCCGACGGCGCAGGAAATCGCTACCTGCCTGCCTTACCTGCAACAAGAGATCGCTCTGCTGGCCAACTTACGCGTCGTGGTTGCCCTGGGAAGCATTGCCTTTGACAATCTACTCTCACTATACGAAGCGCGCAAAAAAGAATACCGGTTTTCTCACGGCGCTGTTTTCCCCCTCGGGACGCAGCTTACCTTGATCGCTTCCTACCATCCCAGCCGCCAAAATACACAAACCGGACGGCTGACTGCGGCAATGTTCGATTCGATCTGGCAGACGGCCCGCAGCTTCCTCCATAAGTCGCCTGCTTGACAGCTGGCGCGTTGTAACTTCTCAATAAAGCGATGGGGGGCCAGGCAACCGGCTTGCAGTTCGTCCAAAAAGCCCACTTTGCCTTCCTTTTTGAGAAGCTACCGCACGTTTTCTTAACGGATCTGAACCTGGTTGCGCCCGGCCTGCTTGGCGGCGTACATGGCCTGATCGGCCTGTTCGAGCAGAACATCCAGGCTGGGCGTTTCCATCGTTGCCTTTACCACCCCAATACTGACGGTGAGATTCAGGGCGAGCTGCTCGACCACGATCGGCAGTTCGCTGACGCTGGTCAGGGTGCGATCAGCGACGCTGGCCGCCGTAAACATATCTGTCTCGGGCAGCAACACGGTAAATTCGTCACCGCCAAAACGCCCGATAATATCCACCTCGCGCAGGCTGCCGGTCAAGCGTTTGGCAACGGACCGGATGACCTGATCGCCCACTTTGTGCCCGTACGCGTCGTTGACTTTCTTGAAGAAGTCGACATCGACCATCATTGCAGAAAGTGGGTGGCCAAACCGGCGCAGGCGTTCCAGTTCGCGTTTCCCCAACTCTTCAAAACCTCGCCGGTTATACAAGCCGGTCAGCGCGTCGGTAATAGCCAGCTTTTGTACTTCGGCGTGCAGTTGAGCGTTGTAAATGGCCGTGGTTGCCGTGGCGGCAAAACTCACCAGCAGGCGCAAATCGTCTTCGTCAAAAGCAGTTGCTTCCAGCGCCTCCAGCGAAAGTGCGCCCAACACCTGTCCTGTGGGGTGGATTAAAGGCGCCACAATGACCGAGGGAATGAGGTGTGCATCCAAACACTTGCCGTCGCGCCCGCTTGGCTCACGTCGCACATCACGAATCAACAAGGGCCTGCGCCCCTGCACAGCCCGGGCGACATAGCCACCGCTTTCCGGGAAATTGATCTTTTGAATGCGCGGATCGTTATAACCAATCGCCGCCCGCATTTCCAACTGTCCGGTATCCGGCGCGATCAAGTGCACCATTCCCTTCTCGGCAACGGCAATCGCACTGGTGGCGGCATCGAGAATCTGCCCCAGGAGCGCCTGCAAGTCGAGCGTGGAGAGCAGGGCGGTCGTCGCTTTATGCAAGGCGCTCAATTCCCTTTCGCGCTTTGCCGCGGCTGCTTCGGCTTTTTGGCGTTCGGCCAACTCGATTTGCAAGTGTTGGTTGGCTTCGGCCAGGTCAAAAGCGATTTTCGAGACCCCCACCCACACGTGAGATGCGGCATCGCCCAGAATCCAGGACAAAGCAACGGCCTGGCCCGATTGCGTTACCGCAACGACAGAAACGGACACCGGGCGGGTTTCCTGCTGGCCCGGGCAACGCAAAGCCAGCATCTCATCGACCGCTTCGTGCCGTGCAAGGGCACGCTGGCACAGGCGTTCGAATGCATCTTCCTGCTCTGCCGCAAGGAAGGACAAGAGAGAACGCCCCATCAGGCCGGGCACATCGACGCAAAACAACGTGGCCACATTTTGGTCGGCCTGGAGAATTATGCCGTGTGGGTCTGTGATCACATGACCACCTGGTATAGTAAGCACTTTACCCGAAGCAGAGGACCGATCTTGCGCTGAAGCCGGGCTTCCAAATTCCCCCGCTGCTTGTATGTCAGGCATACCTTTACCTCAAGGAAACGAACCGTTGCTGTCACCTAACCCGCATAAAGCGGCACGGCCCTAACCCAGCTCTTATTTCTGTGCTTTTTCTGCACGGAGTGTCTGGGTTAGGCCCTAACCCGCATAAAGCGGCACGGCCCTAACCCCGGCTCTTGATTGCGCATTTGTGCGCCGTACTTTTTCTGCACAGAACCTTGCGGTTCTGCCGGAGCGTATGGGTCTCAGGCACGAACGCTTGATAAAATCTATCAGTCATTTGTACCATTGCCGACATGCCTTGCGTGTAAAAGAGAAGTGAATCATTTGCCTGGGGACTTCCCCATTAAAAGAATCCCAACCTGCAAGGCCCCCTCCTCCGGCAAAAAAAGTGCCCTGCGGGCCCGGCAATGAACAGCGCTCCTCATTCGTTCCGGTTTTCGGATGTACAGATGAAACTTGTTCTCCAAACAGGAAGACTTAAGCTGTTTTGAGGCAGAAATTCACGCCTGCCGGGCGAACCAGCAGCATGGGCACGCGAATGACGCCCATATTGGCCAGCGTAGGGTTGGAGATTTCGGCATCGTAAAAGGACATAAACATACTTCGATTGACGTCCAGGTTCTTTGCAAGGTCCAGCTGGGCAGCCATACGGACGTGCCCAAAAATTCGGAAGGTACCGATCAGGAGCGTGGCAGGCTCCATTTTCCGGTTTTGCTCGGTTTCATCGTAGTCGATAGGGTCCTTTGCAGGAGGCTGCAAGTGAAAGGCAAGCACATGTGCCGTTGGAATGAGCATTTCGTGAAAGCTGGCAGACAACGGCGTTCCCGCCCCAAAGATCAACGCCTGGGCTTTGAGCAAGTGAACGTACTCCGGCATGGCGGCCGTACGAAGCCAGGTACTTACCCGCATGCTTTCTTTCGTAATCACTTCGCCGCGTACAAACAGATTGTCCGTGTATACGAAAACCGGTGTGAGCTTTTCATCCCGTTCGAGTTCATATGCCTTGGCTAGCGTTTCATTCATCGGGGCCTCTCCTGAAAATTATGCGCGAATAACCTTCCCTGATTATAATGCAGAATAGTATCGCAGGGTTTTCCGCTCTGTGTTTTCAACATACCTGGAGTAACGAAATGCGTACACTTGATATCCTTATCAAAAAACGAGACAACCGAGAACTCACCCCTGCCGAGATTGAGTTCTTCATCAAAGGGTTCAACGCGGGTGAAATACCCGATTACCAGGCTTCTGCATGGGCCATGGCCGTACAAATCAACGGCATGACCGCCACAGAAACGGCCGCCTTGACGATGTCTTTGGTGCATTCCGGCAAAGTGCTCGATCTCAAAGGCGTTGTGCCCATCGCCATCGACAAGCACTCTACCGGAGGCGTTGGCGATAAAACCACTCTCGTTGTCGAGCCTACCGTGGCCGCCTGTGGCCTGGCCGTTGGGAAAATGTCCGGGCGTGGCCTGGGGTTTTCCGGTGGCACGATCGATAAACTGGAATCGATCCCCGGATTCCGTACGGACCTAAGCACAGAAGAGTTTCTTCGCCAGTTGGACGAAATCGGCCTCGTGCTTACCGGCCAATCCGCCGATTTAGCGCCTGCCGATGGCAAGCTCTACGCCTTGCGCGATGTAACCGGGACGGTACCCTCGATCCCGTTGATTGCGTCTTCGGTCATGAGCAAAAAAATCGCGGCTGGCGCACAAGGCATTGTGCTGGACGTTAAATGCGGCCTGGGCGCTTTCATGAAGTCGGTCGATGAAGCCCGTGAACTGGCAGCACAAATGGTCGAGATTGCGCACTTGACGGGCCGTAAGGCGGTGGCTTTACTTTCGGATATGAATCAACCCCTCGGATACGCAGTGGGTAATGCGCTGGAATTGAAAGAAGCCATTGCCGTATTGAACACTTCACCGGCTATCCCGCAGGATTTTCGCAAGCACTGCCTGACCATCGCCGCACACATGCTCGTGCTGGGTGGAAAAACGCAGGACTTGGACACGGGTTTCAAAATGGCGGAAACGGCCATTGCCTCCGGCCAGGCCTGGGAGCGTTTTCGCCAACTGGTTCGCGCACAAGGAGGCGATTTAGCAGCCATAGACGACCCCGCCCGGTTGCCAGCGGCGCGGCTCGTTGAAGTGGTCAGCGCACCACAATCGGGGTATCTTTCACAGATTCATGCACAAATCATTGGGGAAACGGCCGTTTTGCTCGGGGCAGGACGTACACGCAAAGGAGAAGTAATCGACCATGCTGTCGGGATCATCGTCCATCACAAAGTAGGTGATTACGTACAGGCCGGGCAACCCCTGTTCGCCATCCATGCGAACAACGCCAACCGGCTGATAGAAGCTCGCCAGGCCTTACTGCAAGCGCACCAATGGCAAGACGAACCGGTCGATGCCCTGCCACTCTTTTATGATGTTATCGGACCATAAACACAACCGGCTCAAGCCGTTGCACTATCCTAACCCGCATCAAGTGGCACGGCCCTGAACCTGTTGACGCTGTGCAAGTTCCGCCAACCCGCCGCTCGTTACACTTCTCGTAACAACCACTGCACAGACTGGACGACCAGCTGCCGGTAGGGCGGCTGCCGCCACACACCTTCATCGTGGCCCATGGCGATATGGACCACACGCCCCGCACCTTCCGTGCGGCTCCACACCATCGGGTAAGCGGCTCCTCGATCCACGGCAAGCATGTGCACCTGAACATCTGCTTCGGTACGCTCGAAGTAAAACTCATCATAAACGCTGAAAGCCTGGATGCCGGCCGTAATCGGATGTTCCCCATACACGGGGCATACCTGGAAGCTAAAAGCGGGCGGATGCTCGACGAATATGCCACCCACCAGATGACGAAAGACGGCACTGGTGGCCGATGATACGGTCGCCGCGTGCAAGGCCAGCATCCGCCCACCGCGGGCTAACCATTCGGCCAAAAAAACGGCATGTTCGTCTTCCAACACCACTTCTGCCGGAGAACCGTCTTCCTGCGCCGGTGACAGGCAGGTATACAACACGACCAGGTCATACCCGCTATCGTTCAAGTGCGTCAAGGCCGCCGGGTGATAGCTGCCATCTACCTGGTGGCCAAACTCTTGCAGCAGCGGCGTCAGCCAGTTTGCAAAGGCATTAAAGTTATGCCAGGTGCCGCCCAGCAGGAGCAGTGTGTGAGGATGTGAGGGGGCCATCGATACGCTCCAATCTTACGCGAGTCCACCGGCCTGTAAGCCGGTTGCCAGGCGCTCGGCCAGGGGCACACGATCTTTCATAAAGACAAAGCGTGCAATGCGCAGCTTGCCGCGCGGGTCTTCGTAGGTGATTTCGAGGATTTCCGTCAAAGGCCGGTGATAAAGCTTGCTGTTTTTCACCTGGGTTTGTTCGATATGCCAGGCATGGCTGGCCCACCACTTATTGTATGTAAAGACCAGGCGGTCTCCCCACGAAGCCAGGTAACCAGTGCACCCATCCGCGCCGCGCACGTTTTGCGCTTTGCACTGCACGGCCAGATCGGGGGCATATTCATGCAGCAGGGCCAGATGCTCGGCAGGCAACTGGTCTGGCTCAACATCCGTGCGTGTGGCCTGATTCCACAAGCCGACCACCCAGTTACCAAAAGCCTTGAGAGTGAAGAAGCTCCAACGCAAAAAAGGTGGAACGACGATTGCGATGATGATGATCGCCAGGATCGCCAGCGTGGCGGCCAGGTAAGGCATCTTGAGCGCCAGGAAGGCCAGCACGGCCACGAAAGCATCTTCTGCCAGGCTGATTCCGATATTGGAAACGTTCTCGAGCGGCGAAGAAGCGTTCATCGCTACCCGTGCGGTTGCCTTGCCGCCGTGCGCAAACAGAGAAATTCCTCCCGCCAGTAAGGCACCGACAATGGCGACCACCGGATCGACCTGGCTCAAGGCAGCCATCCCCATCAACGCTGCGCCGACCGGGCGGATAAACGTATGCACGGCGTCCCAGGCGTTGTCCACAAACTGGACCTTGTCGGCAACGAACTCGACGATGTACAGTACACCGGCCAAAATGATGACCACCGGCGAGCCAAACGCTTCCAGCCCGGCGGGTGGGTTTTGTACCCAACCCTGGCTGATGCTCAAACCGACGATCAGGACCGTGGCATACAAGTTGATGCCCGCCGTCAAAGAAAGCGGGAGCAGGGTTACCAGTAAGCGCAATCCATCCATATGAAGTCCTTTCTCAAGCAGCCAGAAGCCAGCCTCGATACCAGTATAGCGAAAAATCACCCCCGCGGCAACAGCCTGTTGCGCTCGATTTCACAGCCCGGTCTTCAACTCTTTTCGTGCAACGCACCGAGCAGCTTCTCAGGGCGGTGATCATAGGTATCGAGCGGAATCGTTTTACGGGCCAATGCGCACAGCGTTTCTGTCAGCAAGCGGTTGACGGGCGTCGGCACACCTACTTTCTCGCCATAGCGCACGACGGCTCCGTTGAGATACTCGACTTCGCTCTCAGTACGGCCTGCATACAGATCGATATGGAACGAGGGCATCTTGGCCCCACGCCCGCCGCCGACCGCTTTCGCCAAAAATGGCCGCGCCAGCCTGACCGGCAAACGGACGCCCAGGGCCAGCAAAGCCACTGGCGTGCGCGGTAAATCGACCGGCCTGATGTCCAGCTTCGCCATGACGGCCAACGCTTCACGCAGTTGAAGCATCTCCAGGTGGCAGAGACGCGGGTCGGCAAAGACTTCGGCCGGCGTCATATTCAGAATGGCAGAAGTTGCATTGGCAAGCAGGTTGGTAAGCATCTTCGACCATTTCATATCCGCTGCACGGGCATAGAGCCGGGCATTCAAACCGGCTTGCGCCATCGCAGCGGCCAGACGCCCGGAAAGCGGGCCACCCGCTGCCACCCCCAGGCCGCGCAGCTTTTCAACCACAATATCTCCAGCCGCGCGCCGCCCGATGGCCGTCGTCACCGTGCCGGCGATCACCCGTCCGGCGCCAAGCGCTTCGGCAAGAATGGCTTCGTTGTCGACGCCGTTGGACAGGCACAAGAGATGATCGATCGTATGCCCAGCGGGATCGGATGCCTGTTTGCCAAGCGTTGCAGCCAACTCAGCGGCGAAGGCAGGCGTATCGAACGACTTGAGCGCAAAGAGCGCCACATCGAAGGGACCACGGGCAGCGGCCTCGTCCAGCGAAGGGACGACTGCGTAACGCTCACGGGGGATGGTAGACGTCGTGCCTTCTTGCGTGATGCACATTCCATTTTGGCGAACGAACTCGGCTACATCCGGGCGCTCGACGAAAGTCGCCGGGTGCCCCTGCAGGGCCAGGCTGCCGCCGATATACGTCCCGATCGCTCCGGCGCCAAATACCAGCACCTGCAACCTTTCTGCTCCCATAGATCACCTTCCTCCCTTACACCTTATCGACCGCTTCTTTTGCCGTCCACTCTTCCGGATTGACGAAACCCAGCAAATACCACTGGCGCGTGTCGGTACGATAACTCCAGGTAGCGTAGGCCGTGTTGCCGAAGCGAAAGCGCGGGCTGTTGTAGTGACCCTGCGGCGCGATGCCCATGATGGCAAAGTTGATCATATTCAATAAGGCCCCGTGCGAAACGATCAGATAGCGCCCCGCCGGACGGCGCATCAAATGCAACAACCCGTGCAAGGCGCGCTGGTAGACTTCGATGCTGGTTTCAGCGCCTTCGGCAACCGGTTGATACGGGTGGTAAAAGTCTGCAACAGGCGTGGCAGCCCGTAGCACATCAGGCGACTGGCCTTCACCCTGGCCAAAACCGCGCTCGATCCAGACCGGGTCCAGGGCCACTTCCAGGCCCAGTGCATCTGCCACGATTTCCGCCGTCTGGCGGGCGCGCAGCAAGGGGCTGGCAATGACCCAATCGAAGACAACGCCCTGGGCCTTCCAGCGTTCTCCAAGGGCCTGGGCCTGCCGCCGGCCGCCAGGCGTGAGGGGTAAGTCCATCTGCCCCTGGATGACCCCTGCCAGGTTGCCTTCCGATTCGCCGTGGCGAAGTAAAGTCACCAGATACTGTTGGTGATCGCTTTGCAGTGGTTGTGCTGCGCCTGTGCTCATGGGCTTTTTGCCGATCCTTCACGAATACTTGCGGTCACTTGCCATCCCAATGCTGTCGATCGTTGATGCGCTCGCAGTTCCAGTCGTGGATTGCCGGGTTGTAGTGCAAGACGGCAAAAGAAGTGTTTTCAAACGTAAAACGTGCTCCCTGGAAATTGGCCTGCGGTGCGATTCCCAATGCGGCGTAGAGCACCATATTGAGCAAACCACCGTGCGAAACGACCAGGTAGCGCCCCGGCGGGCGAAAAAGAAGATTGCTGAGCGCTCTCCCCCCGCGCAGGTAAAGCTCCCATTGGCTTTCGCCGGTTTCGCCGATACGCTGGTGTGGCGGGATGAAGGCTGGCCGAGGATAGTGCTCGCGCGCGACCTCATGCTTGAGGCCGGCAAGGACGCCGCTATCGCGTTCCATCCAGTCGAGGTCGAACTCGATCGACAGGCCCAGGCGGTCCGCAACGATCTCGGCCGTTTGCCTGGCGCGCGCCAACGGGCTGGCAATCAGGGTATCGAAAACCTTCGCCTCTTTTTTCCAGCGCTCGGCCACTGCCTGCGCCTGAAGCAGGCCGCGTTCGGTGAGGGGAAAGTCATACTGTCCCTGGTGATAACCCTGCGCATTGGCGATCGACTCGCCGTGACGCAACAGTGTGATGGTATAGGTTTGATCGGCGTGACTCTCAGACATCGGCTACTCCCGACCGGCAGGCAACGCCACCACCCGTCCGGCCAGCACGCCCACCGTCACCTGCGTGCCCGGTTCGTGGTGTGGGCGGCGCAGCACGGCCAGGGCAAGCGGGCCAAAGCGTGGCGAAACGGCAAACGAGGTAATTTCGCCAACCGGCCTGGCGTCTACGAGCACTTCCGCACCGACGGAAACCGCATCTGCTAACGCAACACCGGCCAGATGGCGGCTGATCTTGCCGTAATTGATTTGACGGGCAAGAACTTCCTGGCCGGTGTAGCAGCCCTTATTCTCGGCGACGAGCGCATGCAGGCCTACTTCAAGTGGCGTATAGGCTTCGGCTAACTCAACACGATGCGCGGGATATCCGCGCTCGATCCGGCGAATCTCATGCGCCTGCGGTGACAACGCGCCCGCTCCCATCGTTGCCAGGCGATCGAGCAAGGCACCATCTGCCGGCGCGAGGATACGAAAACCATCTTCGAGCAGGCCGCCATGCGCCAGAACCCAACCGGCTTCTGCCCGGCATATCTCTCCACGCTGCGGCAGCGGCAGATTCAGCTGCGCCAGCAGGCGGGCGTCATACACGTCCACCTGCAGCCAGTTGGCACGCTCATCGCTGACCGTCACGCGATCCATAAAGAAAATCCGGCTTCTCAGAAAGCGCTGCGTGGCCGGAGCGCGGCCCGGTAAGGTGATCAGGCCGAGCGATGCGCCGCGATTGAAAACTGTCAGCACGTCCAAAATACGCCCGGTCGGCGAGGTCAGCACCGTCTGGATCACGCGACCGGGCGCCAGTGGGAGCAAATCGTTGCTCGTCTGGCGTTGAAGAAAATCGAGAGCGCCTTCGCCATCGAGGGATAAAAAACCGGGCGTATCAGGAAGGAAATAAAACATACGTCGAAGAGAGATAAGGAAACAGGTAAACAGGGCGAGGGTGTGCTCCTGTTTACCTGTTTCGCGGATTTACGAGAGTTCCCGATTTAGCGTGCGGCCTGTGGAAGCGGCGTACCACTCTTCTTGGGCGCAGGAGGCGGGAAGATAGACTCGAACTCTTCGCGCGAGATGGTTTCCACCTCGAGAAGCCGGCTGGCAACGGCATCCAGTTTGTCGCGATACTGGTTCAGGATTTCGATCGCCCGGTTGTGCGCTTCGTTGACAATGCGGCGCACCTCGCCATCGATCTGTTGGGCGACGCTTTCGGAATAATCGCGCTGCTCGGAGATTTCCCGGCCGAGGAAGATCAACTCTTCCTTCTGGCCGTAAACGATCGGGCCGAGGCTGTCCGACATCCCCAGACGGGTGACCATGGTGCGCGCCATGCGTGTGACCCGCTCGAGGTCATTCGAAGCGCCCGAAGTAATATCATCGAAAACAATCTCTTCTGCGGCGCGGCCGCCCAACAGGCCGACCATATCGGCAAACAGCTTCTTACGGGCCATCAACGTGCGATCGTCTTCCGGCAAGTTGAGGGTATAACCGCCCGCCATGCCGCGTGCGATGATGGAAACCTTCTGCACCGAATCGGCTTCGGGCAGGGCATTGATCACCACGGCGTGACCGGCTTCGTGGTAAGCGACGATGCGTTTTTCCTCGGCACTGATCAGGCGGCTCTTGCGTTCCGGCCCCATGATCACGCGTTCAATGGCTTCTTCCAGTTCACCTTGGCCGATGCTCTTCTTGTTGCGGCGGGCAGCCAGGATGGCGCCCTCATTAACGAGGTTTTCCAGGTCGGCACCGACGAAACCTGGGGTCGTACGCGCCAGCACGGCCAGGTCGACATCGGGAGAGAGCGGCTTGCCCTTGACGTGCACGTTCAAGATGGCCTCGCGGCCCTTCATGTCGGGCCGGTCGAGCACCACGCGCCGGTCGAAGCGCCCCGGGCGCAGCAGCGCCGGGTCGAGGATATCGGGGCGGTTGGTCGCTGCAACGATGATCACGTTCGTATCCGTGTCGAAGCCATCCATCTCGACCAGCATCTGGTTGAGCGTTTGCTCGCGCTCGTCGTGCGAGCCGCCCAAGCCGGCGCCACGCTGGCGGCCGACGGCATCGATTTCATCGACGAAGACGATACAAGGGCTGTGGCGCTTGGCCTGCTCGAACAGGTCACGCACGCGTGAGGCGCCGACACCGACAAACATTTCGACAAATTCGGAACCCGAAATGGAAAAGAAAGGCACGCCAGCCTCCCCAGAAACAGCCTTGGCAAGCAGGGTCTTGCCGGTGCCCGGCGGGCCGACCAGCAAAACGCCCTTTGGGATGCGCGCGCCCAGGGAGATGAACTTTTCGGGTTCGCGTAAGAATTCGACCACTTCTTTCAACTCTTCCTTGGATTCATCCGCACCGGCCACGTCTTCGAACGTGACAGTCGGCTGGTCGCCGGTGAACATGCGCGCCCGGCTCTTGCCAAACGACATGGCAGCATTGTTGCTGCCCTGCGCCTGGCGGAAAATGAACCAAAACACGCCACCCAAGAGGATGAAAGGGAGGATATACCCCAGGGCCGTCACGATACCTAACCATGCGCTGGGGGGTTTAATATCGAGTTTGACCTGTGTGTAAGCCAACTGTTCGGCTGTAACGCCCAGTTCTTTCAGCTGCTGCACCAGGCTCGATTCGGGAGATTTATGGGATTCTTTTTCGGTCTCGTCACGGTAAATAACCGTCAGGCGACTGTCGTCTTCGACGATTCTTGCCACCGTACCGCCTTGAATATCCGCGGCAACTTTATTGATACTGATCGCTTCACGCGGCGCGGCATTTTGGAAGCTGTACACCACAAGGATGATAATTGTGGCAAACAAAATGAGATAAAAAATGGTTGAACGGCTACGTTCTGGATTCACGAGGGCCTCCGGATCATCTTTTCAACGTCACCAATTAAAGCAGGTCAACACAAATCCGCAGGCTCTTCTGGTTTGGCCGTAAAAGAAAGCCGCATGGGAGGGTGCGAGCGTGTTGCCGCCTGTCTGCCTGGCACGCTCACAACCCCCCAACGCGGGAACTCTTCACGCTCAACCCGGAAGATCCATTTGACATTGAAAGATGCGAATACACTAAATTTGCGCGGTGATTATACCATTTCGCACAAACGCGCAAACTGTTTTGACCAATTCTAACAGCCCTCTAACAAACTATACCGGGGTTGTCTGATTTTGAAGTAACGTACCAGTGCGCATTCACCACCGGTACGTTGTTTCCAGCTTTCCCTGGCGTGTCGGACAAGAGCTGTACGGATGCGCCTCACTTGCGTCCCCAGATCATGCCTTCGATCTGGCGTACGCCGCGCAACAGCATCGAACGCACACGCGCCAGCATCCGGTAGCGCAATGGATTAACCCGGCCCTTGCTGGGGAACGGCCCGCTCCAACGCAGCACGCTCGACCCCCACGTCAGGCCGCCGCCAAAGCCGACCAGCACCAAATAGTCCCCCGGCTGGATGCGGCCATCGGCAACGGCTTCACAGATGGCGATCGGGATCGAAGCCGTGGAAGTGTTCCCGTAGCGATCGATATTGATCACGCAACGGTCCATGGGAACGTTCAAATCGCGCATCGCCTTTTCGATGATGCGGATATTGGCCTGGTGCGGCACGATCCAGGCAATGTCTTCGAACGCCAGCCCGGCTGCCTGAATGGCGGAGCGTGTCGCGCTGGCCATCACCCGCGTGGCGAAACGGAAAACTTCACGCCCGTTCATCTGGATGTAGTGGCTGCCGTTGCTGACCGTCTCGAAGGAAGCCGGCATGTGGCTGCCTCCGGCCGGGATAGAAAGTGCATCGCCACCCGAACCGTCCGAGCGCAAAATCCCCGAAAGCACCCCACCCGGTTCGTCACTCCCCTGTAACACGAAAGCACCCGCACCGTCGCCAAACAGAATACATGTGTTGCGATCTTGCCAGTTGACAAAACGCGTCAACGTCTCGGCGCCGATCACCAACACATTTTGATGCGCGCCCGTGCGAATCGACTGCGCCGCAGTATACAGGGCATACACGAAACCGGAGCAAGCCGCCAATACATCGTAGGCGCCCGCTTGTGAGGCTCCCAGGCGATCCTGCACCAGGCAGGCGGTCGACGGGAAGAGGTGTTCCGGCGTGGCCGAAGAAACGACGATCAAGTCGAGGTCGGTGGGCTTTAAATTTGCCACCTCCAACGCCTTGATGGCCGCATCGACCGCCAGGGAAGCGGAGGTCTGATCGCTGGCGGCGACATGGCGCTCTTTGATACCGGTGTGGCTCACAATCCACTCGTCGGTCGTATCGACGATGGTCGCCAGTTCGTTGTTGTCCATCACACGTTCAGGAACCGCCATCCCCCAGCCGGTCACGTGGGCATAGCGCCCAATAAAGGGCATCGATCGGCGTGGGGCAGACTTGGGTTGGGATGCAGGCTTTTCTTCTGGGACAGCCGTTTCTACTTGGGGCGTTTCCACGCCGGGATGATCCGTCATGACACTAAACCTCCGCGGGGACAAATTTACTCAGGATCAGCGAGGCATTATGTCCGCCGAAACCGAAGGAATTGGAAAGCACATGATCGACAGCCAATTGGCGAGGCTGGTTGGGGACGTAGTCGAGATCGCAATCTGGATCGGGCGTTTCGTAGTTGATCGTCGGTGCTATCACGCCGGTCAACAAAGTCTGTACACAGATCGCGGCTTCGAGCGCGCCCGCCGCGCCCAGCAAGTGGCCGGTCATCGACTTCGTCGATGAGATCGGCACCTGATAGGCGCGTTCACCAAAGACAGCCTTAATGGCCGCTGTTTCGCTTTTATCGTTGAGCTGGGTGCTCGTACCGTGCGCATTAATATACCCGATTTCATTGACATTGAGTCCGGCATCTTTCAGGGCAATCTGCATACAGCGCACCGCGCCTTCGCCGTTTTCTGCGGGGGCCGAGATGTGGTAGGCGTCGTTGGTTGCACCGTACCCACGCACTTCTGCCAGGATATTGGCGCCGCGCGCCCGGGCGTGTTCCAGTGCTTCGAGAACCAGCACGGCTGCACCTTCTCCCATCACAAAACCATCGCGATGCAGATCAAAGGGCCGCGAAGCGCGCTGGGGATCGTCGTCGTAGGCCAGGGTCAACGCGGTCATATTCGCCATGCCGGCCAGGGCGATTGGCGTCACCACGGCCTCCGCGCCGCCGGCCAGGATGACATCTGCTTCACCATTACGGATCATCGAAGCGGCGGTGCCAATAGCATAGTTACCGGTCGCGCAGGCCGCAGAAACGGAGACATTCGGGCCGCGCATCCCTTCGAAGATCGCCAGCATACCGCCGGCGGTATCCGGCAGCATCATCGGCACCAACAATGGGCTGACGCGCGCCGCGCCGCGCTCCATATATACCTTCATCTGCTCGAAGAGCGTGCCCATCCCGCCGATGCCTGAACCGATCACGGCGCCAACGCGATCGCGGTTGTCATCGGTAACTTTCAAGCCGGAATCACGTAAAGCTAGTTGGGCCGCTGCGACACCAAACTGAGTAAAACGGTCCATCCGGCGGGCCTCACGGCTGCCGAACCAGGCCGACGGATCGAAATCCTTGACCTCGGCGGCAATCTTGCATGGATGCTCGCTGGCATCGAAGAGCGTCAGGGGACCTATGCCAGATTTGCCTGACAGTAAGTTTTCCCATAAAATAGACACCTGATTTCCTAATGGGCTGATACAGCCCATCCCGGTAATAACAATTCGTTTACACACAAGAACCTCCACAAAAGCTATGGAAATTGGATTCTTTTCGTTTCAACGGGAACAGTTCTCACAGAAACTGAAAGAATTGATGTAGCCCTCAGCGGTTATAACACCTTCTTTCTCAATGCGACGCGAGGCCGATGTGCTATAATGCCCCCTTGCGAGGTAACCTATGCTCAAAAACTTCATCCGCGTCCTGGGGGGTGACCCCCACAAACGGACTGTCGAAAAATACGCCAAAATCGTTGATCAGATCAACGCACTCGAACCCACTTACGAACAGCTTTCTGACGACGCCATCCGCGCCAAGACACCGGCATTCCAGGCCCGCATCGCAGAGGCCATCAACGGCATCGAAGAGGAAAAAGAACGCCAGAAGGCCGAACAGGACGTTCTGTTCGAAATTCTACCCGATGCATTCGCGACGGTGCGCGAAGCCGCCAAACGCACGATCGGCCAACGCCACTACGACGTACAGATGATCGGCGGCGTTGCCCTGCACCTCGGGCAAATCGCCGAAATGCGCACCGGCGAAGGTAAAACGCTCGTTGGAACGCTGCCAATTTACCTGAACGCCCTCACCGGGCGCGGCATTCACCTGATCACCGTCAACGACTACCTGGCCCGCTATCACGCCCGTTGGATGGGGCAGATTTATCAAAAGCTCGGCCTGACGATCGGCCTGCTGCAGATGGCGTCGCGTACCGAAAACGGCCAGAAAGCATTCCTGGTCGATTTCACGCGCGAGTCTCCCCATGAGGACCAGCACCAGTTGCGCCTCGTCCCGCGGCGCGAGGCTTACGCAGCCGACATCACTTACGGCACGAACAGCGAATTCGGCTTCGACTACCTGCGCGACAATATGACCTACAGCCTCGAGCAGCGGGTGCAACGCGGACACTACTACGCCATCATCGACGAAGTCGACAACGTCCTGATCGACGAAGCGCGCACGCCGCTGATCATCTCCGGGCCGGCTTCGGACGACGTGCAGGAATACTACCGCATGGCCCAGGTCGTGCGCCAACTGCGCCCGGAGGATATCGAGGTCAGCGAGCGGGACCGCAATGTGAATCTGACCGAAATCGGCGAGGTGCACGTCGAGGAGCTGCTTGGCGAGCCCCTGCGCGATCCCGAACGCCCCGAAGACATCACCCCGCAGCAGGCACGCATCGCCGGTTACCTGGAACAGGCCCTGCGCGCCCAATATCTCTTCCACCGTAACAAGGAATATCTCGTCCAAGGCGGCAAAGTCGTCATCGTCGATGAGTTCACCGGCCGCCAGATGCCCGGGCGCCGCTGGTCAGATGGCCTGCACCAGGCCGTGGAGGCCAAGGAAGGCGTCAAGGTCGAGGCCGAAGATGTGACCTACGCCACGATCACGATCCAGAATTACTTCCGTATGTATCAAAAACTGGCCGGCATGTCGGGAACGGCAGTAACGGAATCGGAAGAGTTTCACAAAATCTATTCACTCGAAGTGCTGCCCATCCCGACCAATCTCGAATACACCGCATCGCGTCCGAACGCCCCGCTGGTGGAGTTGCAAGGGAAAGACCCCGACGGCTACAAGTACAGTTACTATGCCCGCAAAGAGGACCTAGAAAAGAAAGCTGTTTTCTTCCGACGCAAAGACTATCCCGATGTCATCTACCGCACGGCAGAGGGAAAATTTCGCGCGATAACGCTCGAAATCCTGCGCAACCACGCTCACGGGCGGCCCGTCCTGGTCGGCACAACGTCGGTGGAGCTTTCCGAGCGCCTTTCCAACCGCCTGCGCGCCGAACCCCTGCGCAGGTTGGCACAAGTGCAGCTTCTGCGTGACGCATGGTTCACGCGGAACAACAAGGAAATGGACGGCCGCCGCGTCGACGAACTCGTGCCGCTCGATGAAACGTTGGATAAGCTCGATGTGTCGATGATGCGCAAAATGGCGCGCGACCTGGAAATCTCGTTCAGTCTCGACGACGCCGCCAACCAGGAACGTTTGCTAACCATCCTGGAATTGACTTCTGCGGATAAAGAACGCCTGGACAAGGCACTTCAGGCAGGCATCCCACACGAAGTCCTCAACGCCCGCAAGCACACCGAGGAATCGCAGATCATCGCCAGGGCAGGCGCTTTTGGCGCTGTGACCATCGCCACCAACATGGCCGGCCGTGGCGTCGACATCAAGCTGGGCGGCGAATTGGCCGAAGAACACCTGGTCACGCTCAACCGCATGCTCAAGAAAGCCGGCCACGAAGACGCCTTTGAAATGAGCATGGAACAGCGCCGCCAGGCCATCAAGCGCCTCACCCCGGAAGACCTGGGCGTGTACGAAGCCGAAGCGCGCGACTTCTTGCAGCAGATGGATGACATGGAAGCGGTCAAAAGGCTTGGCGGCCTGCATATCATCGGCTCCGAACGCCACGACTCGCGCCGCATCGACAACCAGTTGCGCGGGCGCGCCGCCCGCCAGGGCGATCCCGGGTCTTCGCGCTTTTACCTTTCCATGCAAGACGAGCTGATGATCCGCTTCGGGGGGCAGCAGGCCGACAGCCTGATGCAGCGCTTCCAGATCGACGAAAGTATGCCATTGGAGTTCAACGTCGTCGGCAGGTTAATCGAAAGTTCGCAGAGCCGCGTGGAAGGCGCCAACTTCGACGTCCGCAAGCACCTGCTCGAATACGACGACGTGCTCAACAAACAGCGCGCCGCCATCTATGCCATGCGCGATCGCATCTTCGTCAAGGACGACCTCGGTGAAGACGTGGCTGAAATGCTACGTACCGAGATCAACCGCCGCGCCGCCGAAACGATCGAAGACCCCGAAGGCCCCTGGAAGCTGCTCGCCTGGCTCGATCAGGTACAGCCCACACGGCCCGTTGGCAGCGTTTCCTGGCCTTCTTATACGATTCGGCTGATGCTCGATCAACTCAAAGGCAAGCCGGCCGCCAACCGTCAGCAGTTGCAGGCCTCGCTGCTCGAGCTTGCCGGGCTGGCCCTAGATCGTGAAGCCGATCACATTCTCGAGACGGTCAAGCAGCAACTCGAACAAACGCAAGATCGCATCAAAGAGCAGCAGCGCGAGCGCGAGGACGCCCTGGACATGCTGCTGGAAGGCCTGGGACTAGATGAAGAAGGCAGTGAAAGCCCGCGCAACGCCAAAGCGCTGAACGATGCCGTCTCGGGCGCACTGCGGGCGCCGGTGCGCCTGACCCCTGAGCAGGTACGCCTGTTGGAAGAAAACCCACGCAAGGCCAAGAATGCCTTCATGCCGTTGCTGCAAGCCACAGTCACCGAGCAGAACGTGCGCCGCCTGCTGTGGGCGATTGCCCGCCGCATGGGCGGGCCGCTCGATCTCGATATCGGCGAGCTGGCCGGCCTGTCCTGGAACGCCATTCACGAGCGGGTGCTCGACACGCTCGAAGAGACGCTGGAGAACAACCGGCAGCGCCTGATCGGCAAGGACGGGGCCATCCAGAACGATCTCGAAACCATGCTGGCCAAGGCTCCGGCAGCGGGCGGTTACAGCCAATCACAGCTGACCGAGCTGTTGATGCGCATGGCCACCGGCGTGCGCGGCGCTTTCGACAAGCGCACGCACCGCCGCATCCAGATTTTCACGACGCGGGTGAATTATGTTTACTATGCCGCTCACTTGCTCGAACAACGTGAAGCGGCCGAGTTGGGCGCCGACATTTTGCAGCACCTCGAAACCACCCAGGCGGCCCTGCAAGCCGACTGGGGCGAAAACGAGTGCAAACGCCTTTCCACGGCGACCCCCGCCGAACTGGACGAACGCACCCAAAACAGCCTGCGCCAGCGCCTGGGCGAAACTGCCTACCAGGGAATCCAGAATCAAACCCTGGGAAACCTGACCGGCGAGCAGCAGAAGGTTGTGGCCGCCGAGTTGGGCCGGCGCATTTTCACCGAAGCCTGCCGCCAGATTTTGTTGGGTGTGATTACCGAATTGTGGGTCGACTACCTGACGCAGATGGAAGCCCTACGGGTCTCCATCAGCCTGGAATCGTACGCCCAGCGCGATCCGTTGGTGCAGTACAAAAGCCAGGCATCGGAACTCTACCAGAATCTTCTGCGCGACACCCGTATCGGCGTAATCAGCCGCATCTTTACGGCCCGGCCGCGCCAGGCGGCTGCCGTTCAGGCGACTGCCGAAAGCGTCCCCGAGGCGGCCGAGGGCGGTGCGCCAGAGCTGCCGCAGAATGGCGACGGGCCTGAGGCCGGTGAAGAAGGCTTCGAACCGGGGATTGTAGTGGAAACCGCCGAAGCGGCAGAAGGCCAACGCACCTCAGGCGGCCGGCGCCGCCGGCGGCGGCGGTGATCGCCCGATTTTATGGTAGAATTTTCCCCGTCCAGGAGTGATGGCCGAGTGGACGAAGGCAACTGACTTGAAATCAGTCGTACCGCAAGGTACCGGGGGTTCGAATCCCTCTCACTCCGCAGAAACCGCCAGACGACCATATATCTGGCGGTTTTTCGTCTCCTTTGCCCTTCACCCAGCCAAAGAAACAAGGCTCGTGTTTCCACAAGTACCAGGAGCGTGTGAGAGGAGAAGACTTCGAAAGTCTCCGTGACCGCTCAAAAGCCGTATTTACAAAGCAAACTAAGACGCAGTTACTCGGTGACGAATATAAAGTGCCTTTGCTGATGAGCCTACGGTTTTCCGCTCTTCGATCTCAAGTTCGTCTGACATTTCCTTCACTAAATGGCTTAATTTCTTGAAACCATAAAGACGTGGGTCAAAATCTGGTTTTATTTTAGTGAGGTAACCGCCAAATGCGCCAAGGCTGACCCAACCCGAATCATCATACTGGGTACTCCCAAGTGCATCAAGAATGAACTCTCTAGGAATGGGCAGTGGTGACACCTTTTGTGGTGATTCGAGCTCATTTGACTCTGACGGCGTTTGTGTGACGGGTGTACGGGTAGGGCTGTCTGAAGTCTTCTGTGGTGACACAGGGCGAAGCACTTCAGTGAAAATAAACTTATGGCACGCGTTCTTAAATGCTTCTGGCGTTTTTCGTTCACCAAAGCCCAACACCGTTAGGCCTTCTTCTCGGATTCGAAGCGCAAGTCCGGTAAAGTCGCTGTCACTTGAAACAAGACAAAAACCGTCAAAACGGCGCGTATAGAGAAGATCCATAGCATCAATAATGAGTGTACTATCTGTCGCATTCTTTCCCGTTGTGTAGGCAAATTGCTGAATCGGTTTTATCGCATACTTTTGAAGTACCTTTTTCCATTGCGTACTTGCTTGCGATGTGAAGTCGCCATAAATTCTCTTTACGGTAGCTTCTCCATATGTAGCGATCTCGGCGAGTAGCCCCTCGATAATCGCAGCCTGAGCGTTATCAGCATCAATAAGAACCGCCAACTTGAGTGTGGGTTCATCGGTTTCAAGCTTTTTGACAACTTTTGGAGTTACAGCCAAGACAACCTCCGTATTGGATTATGAAAGCCAACCGGTTTGCGAAAAGCATTCTGATGATACGGTTCCGAAGAAGCCCTACGATCCACATCAATTGCCGCCGGTTATGGCACGGCAAACCACCAAAAGCAAAATCCAGGGCCTCTTCTGCTTTTGGTGCGGCGCGAACCACTCAATAGGTGGTTAGGCGCACGCTTTGTTGAGCAGACTGGAAGGTTTATGTGGCTAACCACCTATGGCGGGCACTTTTCCTTCTAACCCCCCGTGCTGGGTAGTTAGAAGGAGTTTTTTGGTATAAAACGCCTTCCTTATTCGCTTGCAACTGTTAGCAGGAAACTCTCACTGGGGGGAAAAACACTCCCTGCCTGCTTTCATTATAGCCCCGATCTCAGTATCTCATCGCTCAGTAGCAAACATAACAAAAAAGTAGCGACAGATCCTTTTCCTCGCCACTTTTGCTTGATCGTAATGGCTATTTCGTCACAGCCTGCATTGCTAGCAGGGTGTCACCCCACGTTAAGACTCCGGAAGTCTCTACCTGGGCAGTTTGAGCACAAAATAGGGCAAAATTGCTCGAAAACCACGGCTTTTAAGCGGTCACGGAGACTTCCGAAGTCTTCTCCGACAGGCTGCTAGGCTCTTTGTGAACTATACGAACGAAGCTTTGGCAAACATGCTTGAATAAGGTAAACATCTTCCTAACCTCCTGGTATATAAAAAATACGGGTGTCTTCTCAAGATGAATTTATTGAAAGCCTGTTTTCGGCATCGACCACCTTCGAGATGCCGTAAAGCCAGGCCGACGGTCAACTCGTTTTTTCACCGATTCGATGTTCCATCAATTCGACCAGGCGTTCCTTGACATCATGTGTTACACGTATTCGTACCGTATTGAATAACGGAAAGTGCGACTTCAAACTCAATAACATGATGTCTTTGCCTGGAACTTTCAACCATTCATAAGTTCGTATCTGTTCCCACTTGATGTAAGTCTGCCCGAGCCAAATCCCCTTTGGGGTAACGATGCGTTTCTCTTTGCTATAGATCAAAATACTTAAGGTGGAAAACAAAAAACTTACGCCTATCAGAATATCCCCATTTTTCCAGTTGCGAGTAATTGCGACAAACAGAATAAGGCAAAGACTTCCAAAGAACATTATCCATATGGACCACACGGGCGATGCAACACCGCCTAAGTCAAGAAGAATGGTTTCACCGGGGTCGGGTTTATGGAAGGTTATATAAATTTGTATCAACAAAGCCGCTGCGGTGACCATTGAAAAGAAAATAACTCGAACTTCTTCGAAGCTGAAACTTTTCACGGTGAAAGGAACACCGATGATTAGACCAATAACCACCATGAGTGCGTAGATGAATAGATCTTCGAGAACCAGCCCCTTTATGCCTTTGCCTTTTATGCGAACTCGATACACGGCGTAAGATATCGCCGTCAACAGGACGACAACGGCAACCAAAGTCACGGCCAGAAATATAGAGAATAGAGGCATAAGCTTCACCTTGTTCTATGGCGGGACGAGAAATGTTTGGTATGGCTCTTCAACTTTGTTGAAGGTGTGTGCAACGAACAGCTAACTTAAAATGTTTCCGCCTACCGTCAGCTTCTAATTCAAGTTCTTGTTTATTATAGCCGCGATCTCGATATCGTACTGCCGTGGATGATATAATCCTGGCGCGCAGGCTCGATAGCGGAGCGCTGCCGGGAGGAACATGCATGGCAAACCATCCACACATCATCCGCAGGTTGTTGCATGGGCTTGGTTGTTACGCAACCGAGAACACGGCGTATCGCCGCAGCGACTTTCACAAACTGGCCGATACGCTTTCTCAGGAGGACCTGGCAGCGATCACGCGGCTAGGGATTGCGCTATCCCGCGGCACAGAGGCGCCGGCAAACACAACAACCGGCCCGGTCGAAGACCCCGGCTACTCGAAATAGGCCGCCGTGCAGCAAGCGGAGGTTCGCATGCCTCTCGCACCCAAGCCTGATGGATCTTGCGAAGATTCCAAACCGGTCTCACCGGTAAACTGGAAAACCAACAGGCGATGCTCCTGAAAGAGGTATTTTGAATATGACCAAAAAGCTTGAAATTCGCTCGTCGGGGAAACCCTTTCAAAACCATGCAACGTATTGCGTCGGAACCGGCCGCATGGGACTGGCCCTCCAAAAAGAATACCTCGATCACTTGAAAATCGTGCAGGAAGCCATCCACTTCCGCTATCTCCGCGGTCACGGGTTGTTTTGCGACGACGTTGGCATCTACCGTGAATACGAGTTGGACGGGGAAACACACCCTTTCTACAACTTTACCTACCTGGATCGAATCGTCGACTCCTATCTGGAACAGGGCATCCGGCCATTTCTGGAACTGGGATTCATGCCCGAAAAGCTGAAGACGGGCGAACAAACGATCTTCTACTGGAAAGGCAATGTAACGCCCCCCGTGTCTTACGAAAAGTGGGCCGACCTGATCAAGAATACGTTGCAGCATCTCATCGAACGCTACGGCCGCGAGGAAGTGGTGACCTGGCCGATCGAAGTGTGGAACGAACCGAACATCCCCTTCTGGGCTGGAACCATGGAGGAGTATTTCAAGCTGTACGATTATTCGGCCCAGGCGGTCAAGCAGGTGGACGAGCGCATTCAGGTCGGCGGGCCGGCCATCTGCGGCGTCGAGACGGAAAAGTGGCTGCGGGCCTTCTTCGAACACTGTATCGAAAACAAATCGCCGCTGGATTTTATCACCCGCCACTGCTACACAGCGAACTCGCCGACCCGCCGCGGCCATTACATTTACCACACCGTAAACGATCCGGCATCGATGATTGATGAACTCAAAGAAACGCGCCAGATCATGGCCGATTACCCGCGCATCGCCAAGATGCCGCTGCACATCACGGAATTCAACAGCTCGTACGTGCCGCTTTGCCCGGTGCACGACACCGATTTCCATGCGCCGTACATTGCCCGCATCCTCAGCGAGGCCGGCGAATATGCGGATTCTTACTCCTACTGGACGTTCAGCGATGTATTCGAAGAAGCGGACGTGCCGAAATCGGTCTTTCACGGCGGCTTCGGCCTGGTCGCGCTGAACGCGATCAAAAAGCCGACTTTTTACGCCTTCGAGTTCTTCGCCCGGGCCGGGAAGGAACTGCTCTACCGCGACGAGCACCTGATCGTTACCAAAGATGCCGGCAAATACACCATTATCGGCTGGAACGGGCACGACAGGCGCGATCACAAGTCGTCTCCCGATGAAAACTATCTGCTTTCGCTGCCAACGCTGGGCAAGCAGGCGCTGCTTGTGAAAAAGGAGGTCGGCGGATCGCACGCCAATCCGCTGAAGACCTGGAATAACCTTGGCAAGCCGCGCAGCCTGAACAAGGAGCAGTTGAAGCTGTTGCAGGCCTCTGCCGAACCTTGCCAGACCGATGCCAAACTCTTCGAGCAAAACGGCACATATGAAGTGGCCTTGACCATTCCCTGCAACCACCTCGTGATGCTGGAAGTCACACCGGTCGACGATCAGACAGCCACCTACCTCGGTTACGACCCCGAAGCGTTTTACGGGATGGAATGAGGAAGGAAACGCCACACAACAGCGGGATGTGTAAGTTGAACATCAGGCCAGCAGGTGAACCAGATCGCGCATCGCTCATCGAAGCGATCGGCGAATTCAGAATGGCGCTGGCGCGGCTGCGCAACCACTCGCCCACGGGCGATAAAACGGCGGCAGCGGCCGAACTGGACGACTACATCGAACGGGGATTCCCGATCTATGTAGCAGAGGAAAGTCCTTTCGGGATTGTCGGATACATGGTTTGCCGCATCGACGAAGACGTCCTGTGGGTCGAATCGCTTTACGTGGCCGAAGCGTTCAGAAGGAAAGGCGTGGCAGCGCAACTGTATGACGTGGCAGAACGGATGGCCAAAGAGCTGGGCGGAAATGCGCCCTACAACTGGGTCGATCCGCACAACGACGCCATCATCCGTTTTTTAAAAAAGCGCGGATATGACGTTTTAAACTTGATCGAACTGCGCAAAAAGGAGCCAGGAGAGACCTTGACCCAGACCGTGAAGGTTGGGGGTCACGAGTACTACCAGCAGTGAACGGAAAAAGGGTGGGACCGTGCGCCAATCGCTCAACCAAGAACGGCGGCGAGCATGAAACCATCCTACCCTTTGCTGCCAACCGTTTGAATTTCCGTAGCGCTGAAACGCAGCCCGGCAAAAACCGCATCCAGGCAAGGGCACGCCCCCACGCATTGCGGCTTTCACCGGGCATTGCTATACCGGGTATCGCCACCCGCCGACATCTTTATCCGCCGGCCAGCGCGCCGACGATGCGTAAAGGTTCCGCGCCGGAGGCAAGAGCCTCCGGCAGCGGCGCATCCACAGGCTCGTGAGACCAGTCTTCTCCGCAGGCGAAAAAGCGAACGAAGTCGCGGCGTTCTTTGGTGACGTGGTCGCGGATCGTCCCGCGCAGCATCGGGTAACGGGATTCCAGCGAATCCAGCACCGCACGCAGCGTGACCGGGCCTTCATCCTCGACCGGAATGCTCACTTCACGCCCCACACTTGCCAGCCGCCATAAATGGGTTGGAAGCAAAACTCGAATCATCACAAGGTTTGAACCTCCACAGACAGCACCGGGGGAAGATCGTGGACGATCGCCGTCCAGCTATCGCCAGAATCGGTCGAGGCATACACCTGCCCACCGGTCGTGCCGAAGTAGACACCACACGAGTCGAGCGTATCGACGGCCATGGCGCTGCGCAGCACGTTGACGTAGCAGTCGCGCTGTGGCAGTCCCTTCGTCAGCGCTTCCCACTCGTTGCCGCCCGAACGGCTGCGGTAAACCTGCAACTTGCCATCCAGTGGAAAGTGCTCGGCGTCGCTTTTGATGGGAACCACGTAGATCGTTTCCGGTTCGTGGCCGTGAACGGCAATCGGAAAACCGAAGTCGGTCGGCAAGTTGCCGCTGATTTCGTACCACAGATCACCGGCGTTATCGCTGCGCATAACATCCCAGTGTTTCTGCATGAACAACACCCCCGGCCGGGAGGGGTGCATGGCCAGGTTGTGGACGCAGTGGCCGACCTCGGCATCGGCATCGGGAAGTTCCCACTCCGATCGGAGTCCCTGGTTTACCGGCAGCCAGGTCTGGCCCCCATCGTCGGTACGGAAAGCCCCGGCAGCCGAAATGGCAACGAAGAGGCGCTTGGGGTTACCCGGGTCCTGCAAGATGGTATGCAGGCACATTCCCCCGGCGCCCGGCTGCCATAAATGGCCTTTGGCGCTGCGCAGGCCCGAGAGTTCCTGCCAAGTCTGCCCGCCATCGCTCGAACGGAACAGGGCCGCATCCTCCACCCCAGCATAGAGGGTGTCGGGGTCGTTCAGAGAAGGTTCCAGATACCAGACACGTGCAAACTCCCAGGGATGCTGCGTGCCGTCGTACCACTGGTGCGTACCGGGAACACCCTCGTAGATGAATTGGTTGCCCACCGGCTGCCAGGTCTGGCCGCCATCGTTGGAACGATGGATCACTTGCCCAAACCAGTCGCTGGACTGCGAGGCATACAAACGGCTGGGGTCGACAGGCGAACCCTTGATGTGGTAAATTTCCCAGCCGGCAAAGTGAGGGCCACTGATCTCCCACGCTTGCCGCCCGGTATCCGATGTCAAAATGAAGGCACCTTTACGCGTGCCGACCAAAACTCGAACGCCGCTCATCATGGCTCCTTTCTACCCTATCGAGTAATCGATCATAACCGGATAGGGACCGTGTCCTTCCAACACGAAGGTGCTGCGACCTGAAAGTCCTTTCAGTTCGCCGGTCCCCGAACCTGGGACGATCTCCCAGCAAGTGGTAACGGATTTCGGATCGAACGTCCCGGTGTGCTGGACGACGAAACTCCCTTGCCGGCCACCAAGTTTGCCTTCGATGCGCTCCAGGCCCACAAAGTTACCCAGGCCGTTTGGACAATAAGCCATCAGGTACTCGACCGTGCCTTCTCCTTCGAGGGCACCTTCATAAGTAAAGGTGGCATGGGTGCGGGTGAGCTTTTGTCCTTCGTCAACTTCAATGTAAGGTTTCTCATCCCAACTTGCCGTTGTAAATGTAGCGTTTGCGCTTGTATTCATAGCCTATCCTCCATTGTCCTGCTTAATCTTCCTTGGATTACTCGATTTAAGCGTACACAACGCCTGCCGGATTTCACCCAGGTGGTAGGCCGTGTGTGCGATCATGGCGATGGCGCTGCCAACTTCTCTTTCACTGGGCCAATCGGCGGTGTCGTGAATCAATGCTTTGACACGTTCGTAACTTTCACGGAGGCCGCGCTTGATCGTTTCCCACCCGGCCTGATCGACAGCTTGCGTGGTACGCCAGATTTCATCCCAGTCCACGCTTGCGTAAACGCCGGTGCGTACCGCGCGCTCGAGCACATCCAGGTAAAAAGCGACATGTTTTACCTGTGCAGCCAGGGTAGCGCACCGGCCGCCGACCGGAATGGAGGCTTCTTGCGCCGAAACGGTAGACAGCGTCTCGAACATGGCGGTTCCCTTATCGAGGAAGTAACCGTGCACGTGTTCAAAGGCTTCGTCGAGCAAGGAAGAAAGCGCCTGCGTGAAATACTGACTTTGAATGTGTGTGCTCATCGGGTCTCAACCTTGGGCGTACGCCTGTTTCAACGTCGCAATATGCAGTTTGTCCATTTGCAGCAAGGCATCTATTTGATCATCAAACCATAGGCATGGGGAATTTTTTTGCATGAGATTTACTCCTTGACATAATTCTAACAAATTAGATAGTTTTAGTCAAACATTTGTTCTAACGGCTTGCCGTTGACGGCTCACCCACACCAGAGTAAGATTGGTCATTGTCCGCTGAACCTTTTCAGACTCAATGCGGTAAAACCCATATGAAATCGAAAACACCTTCTCCTGACTTAACCACCCGTTGGTGGGATTGGTTTGCGGCCGCTTTACTGGTGCTGGCAATCTTCACCGCCGTTTTACGCCTGGCGGCAACCAAATGGACGCCGGAACTGCCCGTCGTGCAAGTGGTCGCCCTGCTTGGAGTCGTTTTGGGCCTGGCGCTTGGATACAGCCGCTTTTCGGGCCTGTTATCTTTTGGGCTGGCGTGGGCCTACGGGCTGTTCATCGTTGCCTGGCAGATCAGTTCGAAATCGCCCGGCAGCCTGAGTTGGGCAGAACGCTTCCTCCATGTAGGAGAGCGCGTCCAGAACGTACTGCATCAAATTGCGACAGGCGACGTGATTACCGACAGCGTGATCTTCATCATTTTCATGTCGGTTTTGTTTTGGCTCTTGAGCGCATCTGCCGGTTATCGCCTGAGCCGTCACGGATCGTCCTGGCAAGCGTTTCTGCCAACCGGGATCGTCTTGTTCGTGATTCACTTCTACCACAACTGCCCCTACAGCGACGGAGTGAATGTCTGCAACAGCCCCGGCCTGCTGGTGGGAGCTTCGTACCTTGGTTCGTTTCTTCTGTTTGTTCTTTTGCTGATCGGGCGGACGACCTACTTACAACGCCTGAGCGACTGGAAACGCCGGCAGGTCTTTGTGGCCCCGGAAGTCGGTTTCGACCTGACACGTTTCATCGTCATTCTCACCCTGGTGACGATGTCACTGGCATGGTTCGCACCGGTCGCCTACGCCAAGTCCGTCCCGATTGCAAACAAAATATGGATCGCTGCGGGCACCCCGGTGCGCAAGATCAACGACGTGCTCAGCCCCTTATTCGAGTCCGTTCGGACAGCCGTCAGCGTGGAAACAGACGATTTTGGCCCCAATCTTGAACTGGGCCGTGGCGGCGTGCTCACCGACCGCGTCACGATGCTGGTCGAAGTCAAGGGCGCCATTATCCCCAGCCTGCCCTTCTACTGGCGCAACAGAGTATACGACTATTACGAAAACGGCGGCTGGCAGACCACCATCACCGATACGCTACAAACGCTGGATAGTACTATCCCGTTTTCGAGCACGATCAAGGGTTCGGAGATGTCGTTCACCTTCCAGCCAGCGAAAGGCCTGTCGGTGCTTTACACGCCCACGCGGGTTACACGCGTCGATATCCCGATCGAGGTCGAAGGGCAAGCAGACGCGGGCAGGCTGGTCGACGTTACCGCCATTCGCCCTGTCGAATTGGTGCGCCCGAACCAGGGTTACCAGATCAAGGCCCAGAACTACCCGGTGACCATCCTGCAACTGCGCCAGGCGGGCAGCGAGTACCCGGCATGGATCGCCGAACACTATTTGCAACTGCCCAACACCATCACCGAACGCACGCACGCGCTGGCGCGGCAAATCGCCGAAGGACAGGAGACTCCCTACGATATCGCTGCGGCGGTGACCTTGTATCTGCGTGAGAACCTGACCTATACCGAAGTCATCCCACAGCCGCCCGCCGGGCAGGAGCCGCTGGACTGGATTCTCTTCGATCACAAAGAAGCTTTTTGTAACTACTATGCATCTGCCGAAATCGTTTTGCTGCGCTCACTGGGCGTACCGGCCCGCCTGGTTGTCGGCTATGCCCAGGGACAGCGGCAGGTCAACCCGAACGAGAATCTGCCGCCGCCCGAAGCAGGCATCCAGGCGCTCGCATCCGCGCCCGGTCTGTACACCGTCCGTTCGCGCGATGCACATGCCTGGGTCGAAGTCTACTTCCCAGGCATCGGCTGGGTAGAATTCGAACCCACCGTCTCTCAAAGCGCCATCGTGCGGCCTTCGGGCGACAGCAGCATCAACATCGTGCCGGGATACGCCGAGCCTGTGCGTGAGCTCCCGGTAATGGACGAGGGAGAACCGACCCCTGAACCGTTCGACCGATGGGAAGACCTGCGAAAGAAACAGACTCGCCCCGCCTGGTGGATGGCGTGGGGACCGGCGATCCTGCTCGGCGGCACGTTGCTGGCGTTGATCGTCTGGCATGGCACATTGCTGGTAAAATTGGAAGCGTTCCTGCGACAACAAGGCAAACAACCCCCGAAATGGCTCTCCCGTTGGGTCGAGCGCATTCGTAACGGCAAACCCTTCATCGTACGTTTCGTGGCCTGGCTGCAAAAGATCGGCTTGCGGCCACCCGGATTCCTGCGTGATTGGGCCATCTGGGCCGATCTGACTCCCATCGAACGGGCCTATGCTGAAGTTAACCGCGCCTTGGTCCGCCTGGGACACCCTCCGGCGGTAGAAGATACGCCCGCCGAGCGCCTGACACAGCTCGCTGAACTGCTGCCCGAGACGTACGAATCGTGCCGCAGGTTATTGACCGAATATCAAACCGCCACTTATAGCCAGCATACTGCCCACCCCGCCATTGCCCGTTGGGCTGCCGAGCGCATTCAAAAGCAATCCTTGAAAGCCCGGTTACGCCAACCCCTCTGGCAAAAAAGTTGAGTGGTTGCCGCGCAGCGAACTGCGCCTGGCTGGAGCCGTTTCTGTGGAACAAAAATCCGCTATCTCCCCCATTTCGAATGAACTCGACCAGCACATCGCCCAACTGACCCGCATCAACGATCAGGCGCGCGCCGTGCTGCAACGCAACGGACAAAACGAAACTGCCAGCAACCTGAATCAGCTCGTCAGCAACCTGGCACGCCTGAGCCGCCAGATGGCCCGCTACGATGCCGACTTTCAGAACCTGCGTGCGCTGGCCGACATCGGGCAGGTTGTCAATTCTTCCCTGGAGTTGAACGAAGTACTGCGCATCGTGATGGATACGATCGTACGCCTGACCGGGGCCGAACGCGGCTTCCTGATGCTGAGTGAAGCCGGCGCTTCGGCCAATGAAGGGCTGACGATGCGCATCGCCCGTAACTGGGAACAGGAGTCGCTCAACGAGACCGAGTTTGCCATCAGCCGCACGGTGATCCAGCGCGTGGTCGTCGAAGGCCAACCGGTCGTCACCACCAACGCCCAGGAAGACCCCCGCTTTGGTGGCCAGGAGAGCATCATCGCCCACCACCTGCGCTCGATTTTGTGCGTGCCCCTCAAACTAAAAGGTATCATCACCGGGGTCATCTATACCGACAACCGCATCCGCGCCGGCATTTTTTCCGAGACCGAGCGCGACCTGCTGATGGCCTTTGCTAACCAGGCCGCCGTGGCCATCGAAAATGCCCGTCTCTTCGAATCGGTACGCCAGACGCTGGCCGAAGTGATCGACCTCAAGAGCCTGATGGACAACGTCTTCGCCTCCATCGCCAGCGGCGTGATCACGGCCGATGTTGAGGACAAGATCATGCTCTGCAACGCCGCTGCGCAGCGGATTTTGGGCCATTCGGAGTCTGAAGTGTTGGGCAAAGAATTGGCGTCTGTCTTGCCGCCCATTGCAGCCGACATCTGCCAGGATGTGGCTACGGTACGCATGGACGATTGCAGCATGGTGGGGAAAGAGTACGAATTCGACATGCCTGCACGTGGCAATATCTCGCTTAGCCTGAATCTTTCTCCCCTCAAAGACGGCACGCATACCACCCAGGGTGTGGCCATCGTGCTTGACGACCTGACCGAAAAGAAACGCCTGGAAGCGCGCAACCGGCTGTTCGGCCGCATGGTTTCGCCCAAGGTGATCGAGCAGCTCGATCTCAACAACCTAGAGCTGGGCGGTAAACGTACCCAGATCACGACCCTGTTTGCCGACGTGCGCGGCTTCACCAGCTTCAGCGAGCGCCTCAACCCGGAACAACTCGTGTCGATCCTCAACCAGTACTTGGCAGCCGCTGCAGACGCCATCCTCGACCAGGACGGCATGATCGACAAGTTCATGGGAGATGCCGTCATGGGCCTGTTCAATGCCCCGCTGCCCCAACCCGACCACGCCCTGCGCGCCGTGCGGGCGGCCATCGGCATCCGTGATGCCATTCGCGCTCTGCACGCCAAGCTGCCGCCGGAGTTCCATCTGTCTTTTGGCGTCGGCATTCACTACGGCGACGCCGTGCTGGGGCTGGTCGGCACGGAAAACAAGATCGAATACACCGCCATCGGTGACAGCGTCAACACGGCCAAACGCATCCAGGAAAACGCCCCGGCCAACGTGATTTTGATGAGCGCTTACGCCTATCATTTGGTAGCCGACTACGTGGCTGCGCAACAGGTGGGGCCGGTGATTGCCAAGGGAAAAACACAGCCCGTGCCCGTGTACGAGGTATTGGGGCTAAAGTGAAAAACAGCTTTAGACAGCCACACCCGGCGAGTCACCCGGCAAGCACTTGCCGGGTTTGTTCTTTCCCGCGGCGGCGCATCACATCCAGGATTTTGGGGAGAATTTGGGTATAGAGCCGGTAGTAAAGTGGACGCACGGGTAAATCCCAGGCGCCCAATGTGCGCGCCACGGAACCGCCCAGGCCTTCTTTGAAACGAAAGACCCCCCACATCGCATCCGACTCGTCAAAAACATCCGGCGCGCCCCACAAGTCGTATAGCGTGCAACCGGCCGCTTTGGCACGCCGCATGGCTTCCCACTGAAGCAAATAGTTGGGCATTTTCTCGCGATGCGCCTGGCGTGACATGCCGTAAAGATACCAGGCCCGCCCGGCAAAGCGGAAAATAACCACCGCGGCAACCGGGTCGCCCTCGACTTCGGCGATCAGGGGTTCCATATAAGGTGTCGAAGATGCTGGGCCGGCAATTTGGGGAATGGCGGCCCGAAACGCCCGAAAGACCGCCCGATAGTACGCATCGTCCCGAACCACGAAACCGTCACGCACCGATGTCTCTGCATACATGCGATAGAGCAGGGCGTCATCGTCTGGCGTACCGGCCCGCAGCGTGACGCCCTTGCGTTCTGCCAGGCGGATGTTGTAGCGCGTCTTCTGCTTCATATTCGCCAGCAGTTCATCTTCGGCAGGGGCCAGATCGATCAGGACGGTATTACGGAACTGAATCTGTTCGGCAGAGAAACGCCAACCACCGGCCCGCATCTCGGCCAGGACGGTTTGCCCGGTGGGGTTGGGCCGCTCGTCAGGGCCGCCCGGGATACCGGTACCCAGGAACAAATCGGGGTCGATCTTGAGAAAGATTGCCCCCTGGCGCCTGGCAAAATCGTGGAGGTCGGCAAACACACGCCGGCGCAAGGCCGCGTCGGCCCAATCGAGCAGCGGGCCTTTCGGCGCGTACATTACGCTCAGGCGGGCAGCAAAGCCGCCGATCGGGATGGAGCGCTGGAGGACGAGGCAGGCCGCAGACACGATACGTGTTGCGTGATGCGTGATATCTGATTCACGCATCACGCAACACGCTTGATCAGCCGACTCCCAAAGCAGATAAAATGCCTGCCAGCCATACTGCGCCTTCACCTGCGCCCACTGCGCCGTTTGCAACAGGTGGGCGCCGGGGAGGGGTGAAATCAAATCATTCCAGACAAGCGTCATGGCTTGGCCACATCCACCACACAGCGGAAACCGACCGTCCAGAAGGACTGCTCAGGTGTTTCACTAGCCCGCGCCGCCGAACGCAGGGCGCTCGGCGCACTATACCAGGAGCCGCCGCGCAGAATGCGCCGCTCGCCTTGGATGGGGCCGGGCGGGTTTGCCAGCGGCGAGGTAGCATAGTAATCGGCCTGGAACCAGTCGGCCACCCACTCGAGCACGTTGCCGGCCATATCGTTCACGCCATACGGGCTGGCTCCTGCCGGGAAGCTGCCCACTGGCTTCGTGTCGGGGCTGCCCTCCCGGGCGGCCTCTGCTTCGGGCATATTCGGGCAACCCACCGGGCAGTAATTGACGCGCGTCTCGTCGGGCGCTTCGTTGCCCCACGGGTACAGGCGGCCGTCCTCGCCGCGAGCGGCCTTTTCCCATTCGGCTTCCGTAGGCAAACGGCCGCCGGCCCACTGGCAATAAGACGCAGCCTGCTCGTACGAAACCGAGATCACAGGATAAACAGCAAAACCGGCCGCGCCGAAATATTCCGGGCGCGTGCGCGACGTGGTTGTGACCGGCTCAGAACAGGATCCCGCTTCGACACAACTCAAGTACATGGCGTTGGTGACTTCATTTTGATAGATCAGGTAATAGTCCAACGCGACCACGTGCGCGGGCGCTTCGGCGCCCCAGAAATCGAGGCTCCCACTGTCGGCGCCCATGATGAACTCACCGGCAGGGATCAGCACCAGGTTAGCGCCATCCTTCGCATTGGTGGCCGGGACGTTTTGCGGCGCAGGCAGCGGGGTAACGGTCGCCGGGGCGCTGCGCCACTGCGTAGCATCGGCCGGCAGCGCGCAACGGAACCCAATGATATCTTCGGCGCCATCCGGCACCATGCTGTCTCGCGCCACGGTGCGTAAGGCGCTCTGGTCGTTGAACCACGAACCACCCCGAATCACGTACTGGCTGCCGCCGGTCGGGCCGTAGGGATTCTCTGCTGGAGAAAGGCCATAATAGTCGGATTGGAACCAATCGTAAACCCATTCGAGCACGTTGCCGGCCATATCGTTGACACCGTAGGGGCTGGCTCCTGCCGGAAAGTAACCCACCGGGGCCAGGCCAGAAAAGCCATCGTTTTGCGCCGTGCTGTTGGGAGCATTCGGGCAGCCCGGCCCACAAAAATTGGCGCGTGTAGCGTCGAGCGGTTCATTGCCCCAGGGATACAAGCGGGCGTCGGTGCCACGGGCGGCCTTCTCCCACTGCGCTTCGGTCGGCAACCGGCCGCCAGCCCATTGGCAGTAGGTCATGGCATCGGCGTAGGTGACGTAGACGACAGGATAATTGTCGTACGTCGGGTTCGAGAAATAGGCCACCACACCCGTTACCTGGAACTTCTTCGGGTTTGGGCAAACACCTGCCTTGACGCACGCCTGGTACATGGCGTTGGTGACCTCGTTGCGATACATGACATAGGCATCCAAGGTAACCGTATGCGCTGGGTACTCCGCCCCCCAGAAATCGGTGCTGCCGGGGTCGGCGCCCATCGTGAAGCTGCCAGCCGGGATCCAGTTAACGAGCGCTCCATCCCAGGGGTTGACGGTCGGGAACGGGTCGACCGTCGGCAAGGGCGTGACCGAAGCGGCGGGCGTTTGCGTCGGCGCGGGGGTATTCGTCGGCGGCGGTTCGACGGCCGTCGGGGTGGCGCTGTCGGCAAGGATCGGCATCAGGGTAGCGGTGTTGGCCGCGGTCGGAGCCGGCGCGGTTGGTGTGGCAGCAGGCAAGGTGCAGGCCGGTAAAAGCAGAACAAGGACAATGAATGGGGTGATTTTTGGGCGCAACATGGTTCTCCTCCATGGGTAATTGTTCTCTATGGTAACACGCAGCGGAATCCAACGGTGTCATAAGCATCTGCCAGATTCAGGCTAGAGCGAGCGGCAACGCGCATGGCCGAAGCATCGTTATACCACGATCCGCCACGGATGACGCGCTTGCTGCGGTCGGAGCCGGTGCGTTGGCGTAACAGGAGTCGAGGTGCAGGCTTGTAAAAGTAAAAGCAAGGCAGCAAACAGAGTATGTTTTGGGCAAAACATGGTTCTCCTCCATGGGGAAACTATGTTGATAGAAATATTGTCTATCAGGGAGTTTGCACACAACGAAATCCGATACTGCTGGCGTGCATGTTTTCTTCATAGCAGGTGCGCAAAACGGCATCGCCGCGCACACCATAGCAAGGAAACATTTCGTCTGCCGGCAATGTGGGTCCGGGAGGATTCTTGTAGGGTGACAGGCCGTAGTAATCTTCCGTGTGTATATCGACCAACCATTCTTCTGCGTTCCCCTGCATATCGAAAACTCCATAAGGGCTGACCCCCGCCGGAAATCTGCCAACCACATCGACACCACCCCAAAGATCTATGAGTGTCGAGTCAGGCTCTTGGTTGCCCCATGGGTAACGGCGCCCATCGGTGCCGCGGGCAGCTTTTTCCCACTGCGCCTCGGTTGGCAACTGACGCCCGGCCCATTGGCAATAAGTAATTGCCTGGCCGCGCTCTACCAATGTGACAGGCATTGCTGCGAAATAAGGCTCATTAAGCATCGTATCGTCAACCAGAGGGGTGCAAGCGCCGGCATCAAAACACAGCTTATATTGCGCATTGGTCACTTCAGTTTGATCAGTCCAATAAGCGTCTAAATAAACGAGATGCTCCGGCATATGATCTTCCATCTCTATCCCATAAAGTGTAAAGGTTTGATCCGAACCCATAAGGAACTCACCTGCCGGGACATAAACTTGCACCATCCCGTCCACCAAAGCGACGCGGGTTTTCACTGTGCTAACCGCTGGCAAGGTTGGCAACGGGGTAGGCGTGATGGTAGGCGGAGGCTGGATAATACCCGACGGCAGCGCAGCCTGGGCAGAAGTTTGCCAGATGGGGTGAGAAAGCACATTTTCGACCAACAAGACTTCTTTCTCACTGCCATCGCTGGGAAGAAGATAGAGACCACCGGTTTGATCGTCTAAATAGGCAATCAGCCGTTCATCAGGTGACAAAACCCATGAGGAAGTGTAGTGAGAGACACCCTTTACATCAATGGGGGTCAAAACTTCCCCGTCTGATTCAAAACGGCACAGGCCGGACTGGCATTTACTGAGCAGAAAACTGCCAGATGGTGACCAGGCCGGAGCGGCCATATACTGGTCGAATTTCTTTATCGTACTGCTTTGGCCCGTGACCAACACAATCGTGCCATCCGCGTGACTGTAAACAATCACTTTTCCATCCGGTGACCAGGAAGCCGGCGACATGAAAATTATCCCCATAACATCGGACAAGAATTCAACTTTGCCATCGGCCAGGCTCAATTTAATTAAACGGCCATCCGAGGAAGATATATCTGGACCTTCATCCAGGCTGGCATTGAACGCCAGGAACATCCCATCGGGTGACCAATTGATCGAATGACACGCAAACGGATCGTAATAGAGATCGGGCCAGGTGTAGACAGACATTTTCCCATTGCTGAGATTGAAGGTCTCAACCTGCAAAGCCCAATTCTCCTGGTCGCTGCTCATAAAAGCAAGTTGGGTGCCATCAGGCGACCAGGCAATCTTACAATCGTCATGCCGAGCACGCCACAAATAATTTTTATCGTCTGATGACCCCTGGCTGGCTTCCTTTATCACGCTCAACTGCGAACCATCCACATTCATGGCATACAACTTGTTTGGATAATCGTACGCATAGAAAGCTACTCGCTTTCCATCTGGTGAAAGAAAGAACTGCGTCCTACCAGCAACCATCTCTGGAACATTCACCTGCGTTAAGCGCGTCAACCCCGTGCCATCGGGATTAATGGCGTATACGGCCGGCATTTCCTCGCCATCGGGCGTGGCGACGAAAACCAGGCGCAGATCGCCTAAGGGAACAAGGGTAGGCGATTCGGTTGAAGTGGGTTTCAGGGTTGGCGATGCGCTAGCTGATGGGGTGGGGGAATTCGTGGGGGTCAGGGTAGGTGTGGCCGTTGGCAACAGTTTGGTCACAGTCGCTGTAGCAATTCTGCCGGACGTGGGAAGCAATACCTGCAAGGGGGCTTCGGCAATCGTCGGCGCAAGAGTCGATGCAGTCGTCCCAGGTACACCTGAAAGGCTGCATGCCAACGAGATGTAGAAGAAAATGGCAAAGAATAGGACAGGTTTCGGGCGAAGCATTTTTACCATCCTTGTCGCTGATTCAGTCCCATAATATCAAACAGCTGGACAATACAAGTTTTCAGCGTACAGTTTGAGCAGAAGTCTGCCAGATGGGGTAAGAGAGCACATTCTCGAGCAGCAGGGTTTCTTTCCAACTGCCATCGCTGGAGAGAATATAGAGATCTTTATCATTATCTACATACGCAATCATCTGTCCATCTGGTGATACAACCCATGAAGGCTCATAAAAACTCACATTGCTTGCAGCGATCACAATCAATTCTTCTCCATCTGGCTCAAAACGGCACAGTCCGGGCTGGCATGCGCTGAGCAAAAAGGTGCCGCCTGGCGACCAAGTCGGAGCGCTAAGGTATTCATTAAACTTCTTCTTGATATCACCCTGCTCGGTGATCAACACAACTGAACCATCCGAGCGGCTATAAGCAATGCTCTTTCCATCCGGCGACCAGGAAGCCGGCGACATAAAATCTAACTCCATGTTTTCAGACAAAGAGTCCCCCGCCGGATCTTCCAAACTTATACTGACTATGAACCCATCGCCCGAAGATGTAATATCCTTTGCAAGGCTGGCGTTGAAAGTCAAGTGTGTGCTATCCGGTGACCAATCGAGTGAATTACAGGCAAACGGATCATAATAGAGATCCGACCACGTATAAGTACTGGTGGATGTTTTCCCTTTCTTGAGATCAACGAGTTCAAGCTGCAAAGCCCAATCGTTTGTCTTCATACCATTCATAAAAGCGAGATATGCCCCATTCGGCGACCAGGCAATTTTGCAACCGTCATCCAGGGCAGGCCAGAAGGCATATGAATGTGCGAATTCTCTCACCACAGTCAACTGCGAGCCATCTACATTCATTACATATATACTACTAATTTCCGAGTCATCATTTGAATAGAAGGCCACCCGCTTGCCATCTGGCGAAAGAAAGAACGGCGTCCTGTCAGCAACCATCTCTGGGACATCCACCTGTGTCAAACGAGTCAGCTGCGAACCATCGGGGTTGATGGCATACACGGCCGGACGGCCATCGCGCTCGGCTACAAACACCAGATGAGGATCGGCCAGTCCGGCAAGTGCAGGCGCGGTGGCCGTGGCAACCTGCTGCGGCAATTCCATTGCTGTCGAAACATCCATCACACAACGGAACCCAACCGTATTAAAAGTGCTGTAGGGCACCTCGCTCGAACGCGCCACGGTGCGCAGTGCACTGGGGTCATTGAGCCATGAGCCGCCGCGGATAACACGCCGGTCGCCAGTTTCCGGGCCGGTAGGGTTTTCGCCAGGCGAGACCGAGTAATAATCGGCCCGGAACCGGTCAGCAACCCACTCACCGACGTTTCCGGCCATGTCGTATACACCGTACGGGCTGACGCCCGAGTACGATGCCACCCTGTCGGTGTCGGGACTGCCGGGCTGCTTGGCATCTTCTTCGGACATGTGGATACAGTCGCCGAGGCAGAAGTTGGCCTTGTCAAAGTCAATGCGCTCATCTCCCCAGGGGAACAGGCGGCCATCGGTGCCGCGGGCGGCCTTTTCCCACTCGGCTTCGGTCGGCAGGCGGCCGCCGGCCCATGTGCAGTAGGCCGAAGCAGCCGTGTGCGAGACATAAATCACCGGATAATCGGCAAATTGAGGCACGCCCCAATACTTTGGGCGCGTCTGTGAAGTGGTAGAAACCGGCTCGGCACAGACGCCGGCATCGACACAGGAGAGATACATACCATTGGTGACTTCGGTCTTGTAAATCAGGTAATCATCCAGGTTGACGAGGTGCGCAGGGCCCTCGGCGCCCCAGAACATCGGGCTGCCGGGGTCAGCGCCCATCATGAACTTGCCGGCCGGGACGAAAGCCAGTTCGGCGCGATCGATGGGGTTGAACGCAGGCAGGTTTTCGGGCGTCGGGCGCGGGGTAGGCGTGGTAGGCAGACCGCGCCACTGGGAAACATCCGCAGGCAGGGCACAACGGAAGCCGAGCGTGTCGGCGGCATCGCCAGAATTCATGCTGGCGCGCGCTGCCGTGCGCAGGCCGCTCTGATCGTTGAACCACGAGCCGCCACGGATGGGGTGTTTGCTGCCGCTGGCCGGGCCTTCAGGATTCTCGGCGGGCGAGACAGCGTAGTAATCGGCCTGGTACCAGTCAGCCGTCCACTCGAGCACGTTCCCGGCCATATCCATCACGCCGTACGGGCTGGCCCCCGCCGGGAAGCTGCCCACCGGCGCCAGATCAGGGTAACCGTCATCGAGATCGGCGTTAGCCGAATCGTGCGGGCAATCCTGGCCGCAGAAGTTGGCACGCGTCTCGTCGAGCGGATCGTTGCCCCAGGGATACAGGCGGCCATCCTCACCGCGAGCCGCCTTCTCCCATTCCGCCTCGCTGGGCAAGCGGCCCCCGACCCACTCACAATAGGCAGCCGCTTCTCCGTGCGTGACGTAAATCACGGGATAATCGTTGAAACTGCTGTTGGTGAAGTACAGCCCGGCGCTGGGAGAACTATAGGTTCGCGGGCTGGAACAGGCTGCTGCCTTGACACAGGCCTGATACATGGCGTTGGTCACTTCATGGCGGTACATAACGAACGCATCCAGCATGACGGTATGCGCCGGAGCTTCTGCGCCCCAAAAGTCGGTGCTGCCGGGGTTGGCCCCCATGATGAAACGGCCCGCCGGAATCCAGTTGAGCAAGGCCCCATCCCATGGGTTGACAGTTGGGAAGGGATCCACCGTTGGTGTAGCGGTGGCCGGAGAAACGGCGGTGGGCGAAAACGTAGGAGAATCGGCGGGCCGGTCTGTTGCCGCAATGGTAACGGCGGTGGCCGGCCGGCCGGCCACCGCCGTCTCGGTGTTATCGGGTTTGACAGGCAGGGTTCGTGTCGGGACAGCGGTCGCCGCGGGGCTATTGCCTAATACGCTGCATGCCATCAAAAAACAAATCAGGAAGCTCGCAAAGAGCAGGGAAGACTTCGAACGTGACATGACTCTCCTCCTTAGATGCATCACCAACAAAGTATTGTCTGATGGTTGCGAAACCAGCTCGTTTTTTTGGATTACCGGATAAGCTTTCGGACGTCTGCCGTTTTTAACGGACAGAGCCGAACACCGGTTCCATAGACTTTAATAGCTAGATTTTAGCGAAAACGCTGCCAACGCCGACGGATGAGGATCGATTTCCCAGGCCAATAAACCTGCAACCAAGAGAGCGGCTTAATCCATCTGTCACAAGTTAAAGATCGCCGAATTCTGTCAAGATAGCAATTTCTACGGCTTCAAAAGCACTCTTTAGTCGATTCTGCCCAATTTATGACCATCGCGCTCATACGAAGAGCGAGTTAAACCAGACAGCTTACTTGGCAACATCCAAAATTGGCAGATCCATCGAGTAAAAGTGGCTAAAAATGTCAAAAAGTGCCCTTGACGAACCTGCAAAAACCTTAACTTGTAGGTGATGGGCTTAATCCATTATACACAAAGCTGGTGTTACCACTACCCCCCGCGCCGCACCACCCACCAGCGATAAAAACGGTACAACACCGGGTTGTAGATGCGTTCCCACGGCCCTACGACCCGCCGCAGTTCACCGCCAAACCCACGCTTGAAGCGATAGACACCCCACAGGCCATCGGAACGGCCGGAGAACTGTGCCTCGAGGGTCTCCTCATCGGCATCGGGCACGCCCCACAGGTCGTACTCGGTGCAGCCCTGGCTGCGCGCCCAACGCATGGCTTCCCACTGCAGCAGGTAGTTGGGCATACGTTCGCGGTGCACGTTCGACGAGCCGCCGTAGAAGTACCAGGCACGCACCCCGCGGCAAAAAACCAGCACCGCGCCCAAAGGCTCGCCGTCATATTCGGCCAGCAGCAGTTCACAGGCGCAGCGCGGCTGGAAGAGCTGGTAGGCCCGCTGGTAGTAGGCCAGGCTGTGCACGCCAAAGGCGTCGCGCTGGCCGGTCAATTCCATCAGACGCTGGAAAGCCGCCAGGTCGCGCGAGGGACGCACGTCCACCCCCTTCTTTTGCGCCAGGCCGATGTTGTAACGCGTCTTTTGCTTCATGCGCCCCAAAACCGCCTTTTCATCGCCGCGTAAGTCGACCACGAGGGTCCGCGGCGGCTGGACGGTATGCGGCGTGGCGAGAAAACCGGCCGGCAGCGAGAGAAGCCGATCGGGCGTTTCCCACACATCGGGTTCGACTTTCAGGAAAACCGCCCTGTGTTTGCGACAAACCGCATCGACAGCAGGCCATAGTTCTTCCCAGCCTTCGCCCACCGGCCCACGTGGAATGTAGGCGAAGCACAGCCCCAGCGGCAGTTGGCGAAAGAGAATCTGCGCCCCGGCCTGCCCGGCAATGACCTGCTCGGCCTGCCAACCGAAATCGCGCTTCAGTTCTGCCCAGGCAGGTGTTTGCAAGATATGGGCATCGGGATGGTAATCGAGGAAAGTTTCCCAAGGTGTCATGGCGATCAGGAGATTAGCGAATCGGAAGCCCGATACCCGCCTTCGGCCTGCAAGTGGCTGCCATCGTCAAGAGCAGCATGAGGCACATAGCGGTTGAGCGCCTGTAACACGGCGGAGGCATCGCCTTGCTGCGCCAGGTCGATCAGCGCGCTTACTGCCTGCTGCAGGGCATCACTTTCAAGGCGTTCGTCCGTCGCCAGGCGTAAAATGTCGGGATGACTGGTGTTTGCCAGGCTGGCGTCGTCGTCCCACAGGGCCTCGCGCAGCTTTTCGCCCGGCTTGGCGCCGGTGTAGACGATTTCGATGTCGCGGCCCGGCTCGAGGCCCGACAGGCGGATCAGGTCTTCGACAAGGTCACGGATGCGTACCTGTTCGCCCATCTTCAACACGAAGACTTCTCCACCCTGGCCCATGGCAGAAGCCTGCAAGACGAGGTGGACGGCTTCGGGAATGGTCATAAAATAACGCTGCATGTCGGGGTGCGTCACAGTGACCGGCCCGCCGTTGGCGATCTGGCGTTTGAAGATCGGGATGATGCTGCCGCGGCTGCCGAGCACGTTGCCGAAGCGCACCACCGAAAAAGGCAATTCCGAACGGCGGGCGGCGTCGAGCACGATCATCTCGGCCATGCGTTTGCTGGCGCCCATCACGGATGTGGGATGAACGGCCTTATCGGTCGAGATCATCACCATGCGCTGCACGCCGTTAGCCAGGGCGCATTCGACCATGTTACGTGTGCCGAGCACGTTGTTGGTCACGGCTTCGGTCGCGTTGCTTTCCATCAAAGCGACGTGCTTATGGGCGGCGGCATGGAAGACGACCTCCGGCCGGTATGCGGCAAAGATACGGTCCAGGCGCGGCCGGTCGCGCACGTCAGCAATCACCGGGTACATGGGGATGGCAGCGTAATCCTGGCGCAAATCCAGCAAGGTCTCGAAAATGCTGTTCTCACCGTGGCCGAGCAGGACCATTTGCGCCGGCTGCCAGGCGGCCACCTGGCGGCACAGCTCGCGGCCGATCGAGCCGCCGGCACCGCTGAGCAGCACGCGTTTGCCCTGCAAGCTGCTGCCGACGAGCTTGTCGTCGGTGCGGGTGGGTTCGCGCCGCAGCAAGTCGGTGATGTCGACTTCACGCAGGCGGTTGACGCTAACCTTGCCGCTGATCAACTCGTTCAGGCTGGGGATAATGCGGAAGGGCAAGCCCTTCTGACGGCACAAGTCCGTCACCGTGCGGATGACGCGGCCCGGGGCGCTGGGGATGGCGATGATCACCTCGTCCACCTGGTAGGCATCGGCCAGGCGGGGCAGGTCCTTGAGCGTCCCGGCCACCTTGACACCGTGCACGCCGTACTTTTGCTTCTCAGGGTCGTCATCCACAAAGCAAGCCGGCCTCAGGTTGCCTTGGGCATTCTTCTGCATCTCGCGCGCCACCAAGGCCCCGGCGCTGCCCGCGCCGACGATCATCACCCGCCGGGCATTGGGAGAACCGGCGGCGGAGCGCGTTTCAGCCATCAGCCGCAGCGAAAAACGCAAACCACCGACAAAGACCAGCGAAAAGAGCCAGTCAATCGGCACAACGGCGCGCGGAAACTCCTCGAAAATCTGGAAATATTGAATGACGGCAAAACAGGCGAACATCAGCACCGAAGAAATGCTGACGGCTGTGACGATTAACTTGGCATCCTGCACGCTGGCGTAGGCCCAAATGCGGCGGTACAACCCAAAGCGGTGGTAAATCAACGGTTTGAAAACCACGGCCAGCAAGATCATGACCAAAATTTGCTGGCGAAAATCTCCCAGGCGGGTGCCGAAGTTGAGGCGCAGGATGAAGCTGGCCAGCACCGAAACCACGATCAGAAAAATGTCGCCGGCCAGCAGCGTCCACGGTGGAAAAGCGAAACGTTTCTTCATCGCCCTTTCAACCCAAAGATGGTGGTGGGCGTGCGCAGCAAGATCAAAATGTCCATCAACAGGTTGCGGTTCATGATGTAGTACAAATCGTACTCGAGCTTGACAATCGTCTCATCCACCGTGGCCGTGTAACCAAAATTGACCTGTGCCCAGCCGGTAATTCCCGGTTTGACCAACAGGCGCGCCCGATAAAAGGGCACCGACTTCTGGAAGAACTCCACCAGTTCAGGCCGTTCGGCGCGCGGCCCCACCAGGCTCATCTCGCCGCGCAGGACGTTGAAGAACTGCGGCAGCTCATCCAGGTGCGTCTTGCGCAAGAAACGCCCCACGCGTGTCGCACGCGGATCGCTCTCCTCGGCCCACTGCGGCTGGCCGTCGGCTTCGGCGTTTTGCTTCATCGTGCGGAATTTGAAGATATTGTAGCGCCGGTCGCCACGCCCGGAACGTACCTGGCTGTAAAAGATCGGGAAACCGCTGTCCAGCACGATCGCCAGAGCAATCGGCGGGAAGAAGAACATCAACATGAACAGCCCCACCAACGCGCCGACAATGTCGATCAGGCGCTTGGCGAGTTCGTACAGCCCACCGACGCTGGCCTGGTCGACAAAGTAACGCAGAATCCAGTCGGCTTCCAGGTAACGGATCGGGACGCGGCCCAAGATTTCTTCGTAAGCGAGCGGCATACGCGTAATCTCCACCCCCATCTCCTGCGCTTCGAGCAAGGCCTTGAACATCTCCGGCAGCATCTGGCCGGAGATGGCAACGATCAGGTCGGTAATCTGATACTGCTCGATCGTCTCCTTGAGTTTATTGCTGCCGCCGAAAACCGGATAACCTTCGATCTTCCTGCCGATCTTTTGAACGTCATCATCGATGATGCCCGCCAGATAGTATGGCTGCGGCCAGGTATTGCGGACAATCTGTAACAGAATCGTCCCCGTCTCCCCACCACCCACCAACAACACGCGGCGCATGAACTGCGGCCGGGTAAACACACGGATGTAGAACCAGCGTCCCATCAACGTAAACAAGGACGCCGCCACGATGAAACCGGCCACCCCACGCCGCGGCAGCGACTTCGGTTCGGACGTAAAGTAAAGCAACAAGTAGATCCCCAACCCGATGACGGCCGCTGCGGCAATCCCCTTCAAAGTGTCGCTCATGCGCGTGGCGCGGTGCTCATCGTATAGCTCAACCAGCAGGATCATCCACAAGAGCGGCAGCAAGAAAATCCAGCCGGGCGTGCGCTGCAAGAATTCCAGTGAAAACTCCAGGAACTCATCGCCCCTGGCCCAGTAGTACAAAGCGACGACGAGCGCCAGCACCCCCATCAGCAAGTCGATGCTGATCAACAACAGGCGCCGCTCACGCGGGCGCAAGCGAAAAGAATAGCGGGGTTGGTTTGAACTGGGAGAGGAGAAAGAAGTCATGAGTGATGTCTTTTCCGAACAGGATTTGAGAAACTGCCTGAAAAGCGCCGCCGACAGAGGCGACGCACTTCCATAAGGATAAACGATGCCTTTCTAGCCAGCAAAGTGCGTCGCACCTTGTTTTTCAGACAGCTTCTAACGATCGCGGCGCAAAAATGCTGTCAGTGTACTCCATAACAGCGCCGTTCCCCAGCACAGGTGCATGGTCGCGATCGCAATCGGGACGCCAAACGCCAGGGGAAAGTCACGCCGCTTGAAAGCGACTTGCATACCAACCGCCATCAGGATGAGCGCATAGACGCTCAACACGGCCAACATGGTTCCTCTTGCCGGCGGGAATCCTGTTCCCAGCACGGCCAAGATCAACAGGCCCAGCACAAACAACGGCGGCAATGCCTGGCGCCAGCGCAGCGTGCCGGGATAGCGGCGCAGCATACGCGCCTTCCAGTAGCCATAACGCCAATACTGGCGCGCCAGGGCACCGAAACTGGCGCGGGCGAAGTAGATCGAGCGAATGGCCGGATCGAGCCAAACGGTGCCGCCAGACCGGCGGACGCGCACGTTGAATTCGTAATCCTCGTTCGTCAGCAGGCGCTCGTCGAAAGCGCCGATTTTCATCACCAGGTCGCGCCGAAAGGCGCCAAAAGGCACCGTATCGACGGCGGCGGCCGTCTCCGTGTAGCGGTAACGGGCATCGCCAACACCCAGCGGATGCGCCGCAGCGGCAGCAATCGCACGCGCCACCACGCCGCCGTCGCCGCCCGGACGAATCTGCCAGACACCACCGACGTTTGCGCCCATGCCCGCTTCCAGCGCCGCCACACAACGCGCCACGTACTCGGGTTCGGGCATCGAGTGCGCATCCAGGCGAACGATATAGGTACCCTGCGCGGCGTGGATGCCCTGGTTCAGCGCCGCCGGAATGCTGCGCTGCGGGTTGGCTACGAGACGAACGTTCAAATGAGGATGCTGCGCTCGAAATTCGGCCACGGCATCGAGGGTGCCATCGGTAGACTGGCCGTCGACCACAATCACTTCCATTTCACTGCGTGCAAACGTCTGTTTGTCCAGCGCACCGAGCAGCAAGCCAATCGTGGCGCGCTCATTGTAACAGGGGATTACGACAGAGACTTGAGGCATCGAGAAACCGCTATGGCAGTAAAGGACGCGAGCGCTAAGGCTTCAAAAACTTCAATCGGCGAGCGCAATGGCTTCAATTTCCACGGCGCCATCTTTCGGCAAACGCGCCACCTGCACGGCAGAGCGGGCAGGAAAGTTTTCCGTAAAGAACGTGGCGTACACACCGTTCATCGCAGCGAAATCGTCCATATCGCGCAAAAAGACCGTCGCCTTGACCACGCTCGCCAACGATGCCCCCGACGCCTCGAGCACGGCCTGGAGATTGGTAAGCGCCTGGCGCGTCTCGGCAACCACGCCGCCGGCAACCAGGGCGCCTGTTTCGGGATCAAGCCCCAACTGGCCGGCCGTAAACACCAGTCCGCCGGTTTTAACAGCCACCGAATAGGGGCCAATGGCTTTCGGCGCCCGATCGCTGGTAATAATTTGTTTTTGAGAAGACATAAGACCTCCGCAATTGTTGTACGACCCGTTTTTTTACGGAGCGATTATACATCACCAACCGTTCACTGAAAAATGTTGCTAAAAAGATCGTTGCACTCTCCCCCCCTGTATGGTAGAATTGCCCCCGCTAACCGGATGGCTCTGCCGTCTTATCAACTGGGGAGATGCCAGAGAGGCCGATTGGGCTCGCCTGCTAAGTGAGTGCTGGGGTTAAACTCAGCCGTGGGTTCGAATCCCACTCTCCCCGCTAAACCCGCGTGACACAAAACCCACCTTGTATGGTGGGTTTTGTGTTATTCGGTCAGAAGTTCTTCCGTTCACGGGGAATTTCATCAGCAGGCGCCGGGCTTATCCCCCCGTCGTAATCTCCGACGTTTCACCCGTCCGGGGCATCCAAAAGATAGCGGTGCAGTTTTCGATCAGCAAGCCCCGGTTTGGCAAATTCTTTCTCAAAAGCTGATTGGGCTGCCGAATGGCTGGAGAGTGACAAACCTTTCGCCAACAAAAGCGCTTGCGTTGCAGAGAACATGGCGTAGTATGCGCGTGATGCTGCAAAGTCAGCATAATCATCCTTGAGCAGTATGCCGGCAGCCTGTTGGCTCTCGCGGCCTTATGTAGAAAAGCATCGGTTTCACTCTTCATACGGCGACGCCTTCCCTACACATTCAGACTTTTACCGTTTTGGCAGCCAAGATGGCCTGTTCGGGTGCGGTGTATCCCAGCACCCACATCTTTTCGAAAGCCGTTTCCCCCAGCTTTTCTTTGACAAACCTTTCACTTTCCAACTGAAAGCGGGCGTTGTCTTCTTCCGAGCGCGTGCTGACGTATCCGAACAACCCGGCCTGGAGCGCCCGGGCGGCGCCCAGCCACTGGGCGGCGAGCGCCCAACGGCCGAGGGCGGCAATGGCGCTGGCCGCGCCGACCAACGCCAGCGGCATCCCCCAACGGTCGTTCTGCCTGGAAAAGTTGTGAAGACAGGCAGCATACAACGCCAGCGCTTCAGGCAGATCGCCACAGGCCTGGCTGGCGCGGCCCAGGTAATAAACTACCCAGCCGCTGCCCTCGGTAAAGTTCAGATGGCCCAGATACTTCCAACTTTCCTTCAGGTAATCGTAAGCGCGGTCGAACGCGTGTTCGACCAGGGACAAACAACCCAGGTGATAGGTACTCCAGGCCTGCCCTCTGCGATCGCCGATGCGGTGGAAAAGCTCCCGGCACTGCTCGAACAAGCGAAAGGCGTTACCTGTGTCCATTTCACTGAGACTCAACTGGCCGAATTGGTAAAAGGTCCAGGCGATGCCACGCTGGTCGCCGGCCTGTTCGAACAAACGCAGCGCTTCTTCGAACACAGGCCGTGCCCGGGCCTGGCCGCTGTCGAGATAGACCTTCCCCAGGTTGTTCACAACCCACGCCAGATTCGAGGTTTTTCCCAACTGGTGAAACAGGCGTTTACTCTCTTCAAACAGGGTACGGGCGCGAACGTAGTCCGCCTGTGAGGCGGCCACCTGCCCCAAATGGTTAAGCGCCCAGGCAACGCCGCTGATGTCTTCCAGCTGTCGGCAAAGTTCCAGGCTCTCGTCCAACCAGGCTTGCGCCCCTTCTTCCCCTTTTGTCCACGCCAGCAGGCCGGCGCCGTTCAAGAGTTGCGCACGCAGGCGCGTGGGCGCGCCGGCCTGAGGAAGCTGGAGCAACCGTTTCAACCAATCCAATCCTTCACGCACATACCCGCGCGCAAGCCAAAACTCCCACAGATGCACACCCAGGCGCAATCCCGTTTCCGCACTCGCCGAATCTTTCAGGCACCAGGATAGGGCGGCACGCAGGTTATCGTGTTCGGCTTCCAGGCGGTCCAGCCACAAGGCCTGATCTTGCGCATGAAAGTGAGGAACGACATCTCGATCGACCCATACCAGGAAAAATGCTGCATGGCGGCGGCGCAGATCATCCAACGCACCTTTTTGCGCCAGGCGCTCGAGTGCGAACTCTTTGAGCAATTCCAGCAAAACAAAGCGCGGCGCATCCTCTTCACCGGGCAGGTGCGAGAGCATGTTTTGATTGACCAGCCCCATTAGGGCATCGATCACCTCGAGTGCTGTCTGCGGAGAACTTTCCGGCCCGTACAAGGAGCCACCGCAAATCGTGCGCGCTGCATCCAGCGAAAAACTACCCACAAAGACGCCCAGGCGGCAGAAGAGAATCTGTTCCGCGGCGGGCAACAGGTTGAAACTCCACTCGATGGTTTTGCGCAAATTGTGCTGCCGCGGGGAAATGTCCGGTGCGTCACTGGCCAGTAAATCGAGCGGGGAAAGCGAATCGATCCCTTTTAAACCAGCCAGCAAAGCGGATGGGCTGAGCACTTTACAGCGCGAGGCGGCCAACTCGATTGCCAACGGCACGCCATCCAGGCGCACGCAGATTTCGGCAACAGCCGGCGCGTTTTGTTCTGTAAGCGCGAACCCCGGAATGGCTGAGCGGGCGCGCTGCACAAACAGGGCCACCGCCGTGTATTCAGCCAGTTCGTCTACGGCAGGCAGGGCCTGCAAGTCGGGCAGGTCTAGGGGAGGGACCCGGACCTCCCACTCGCCCGTAATTTGCAAGCGGGCGCGGCTGGTCACCAACAGCCGCAACCTGGGGGCAACCTGCAAACAACGCAACAAATCGACGGCAGCCGGTAAAACCTGTTCGAAGTTATCGAGAAAGAGCAGCAGTTCACGCTCACGCAGATAATCCAGCATATTGTCCATGGAGGGCGAGTCAACGGCGCGTTGCAATCCGACGGCCTGGGCGATGGTTGGTAAGACACGCTCCGGCGCGCTTACGGCGGCCAGGGGGACAAAAATGATACCGTCTGCGAACGCATCATGCAGGTTGGCGGCTATCTGCACTCCAAGCCGGGTCTTTCCGACCCCACCTGGCCCCGTCAAAGTGACCAGGCGTGCTTGCCCGTCGCGCAACAACGCACAAACATCCTGTACGTGAGCGTTCCGCCCGATCAACGGCGTGAGTGCAAGCGGCAGATCGTACGGCAAGGCGCCATCCGGTACGCCATAGAAGCCACTCCGTTCCGGGGTGACGGTGCGCGCCAGGCGCAAGAAACGCTCACGCTCGGCTGGCGCAACCTGCAAGTGTTGCGCCAACAGCTCCGTCACCTGCCGGGAGGGCCGCCGGTCGCCGGCCTCGATCTTCTTGATCATGATCAGCGAACAGCTTACCTGCCTGGCTAAATCTTCCTGCCGCAGGCCCATCTGCTTCCGCTGCCGCTTGACCCAAGCCCCAAATGTGAGGAACTCGTCAACGTCTGCCATAACTTTAGTATACCTGTTTGTATCCCCCCGTAAAAACGATTCCCGGTAAACTGGAAAATCAGGCTCTTCCACCCGCAGTGGGAGAAGCGCCACCACCGGTCCTTTCCAACCACCCCATATGAGGAACCCAAGTCATGGAGAAAAAACTTCGTTCATCCAAAATCGTGATTCCGATACTCCTCGCCGCAGGAATGCTGCTCCTGCTGCTCCTGCTTGCACCCACCCAGGCAGCTCGGGCCGACTTTTTGTTTCATTCGACCTTCGAAAGCGACATGGACGGCTGGGACATCGGCAACTGGGGCGGCGATTCCACACCATCCGTTGAAACGGGGCAGTTGTGCGTCACGGTAACCAATCCCGGCAGCGATGCATGGAACGTCTCCGTTTACCGCCGGCCGGTTGCCGTGCAGGAAAACCACACGTACACGGTTACTTACGACATCCGCGCTTCTGCGCCGATCACGGTTCAGGTTCTGCTTCAACACAACGGCTCACCCTACAACCACTATTATACCAACCAGGGCTTCGCCATCAGCGAAACCCTGCAAACGGTTACGGCATCCTTTACGGCCGATCGGGACGACACCAACGCCGAAATGACGTTCCAGATCGGCGGCCCCTGGGTCCCGGCCGGCACGATGGTCTGCATCGACAATGTTTCCCTCGAAGACCCGGCTTTCTCGATCGAACCGACACCCACGCCCAGCGTGCTGAACATCAACCAGGAAGGATACTTTCCGAATGGCGCCAAGTACGCCACCTACAGGACCGACCAGCGCACCCCCCTCGATTGGACATTGAAAGATCAGCACGGGACGGTGGCATTTTCCGGCCAAACGGACGTTTTCACCCAAACGCTGGTTATCTCGGGCACAAGCGTGCTCACGTCGACCGACCAGGCCTCCGGTGACACTGTTCACATCATCGATTTTTCCGAGTACGACATCACCGGCACCGGCTACACCCTCGAGGTAGCCAAACCCGGCGACATCCTGGTCGAAAGCGACTTCGAAAGCGGTTCGCTCGACCCGTGGAACGCCTGGTTCACCACACCGGCATCCGGCACATACGGCATCGTCGACGGCAGGACCTGCTTGACCGTCACCGCCGGCGGGACGAACCGCTGGGACATTGGGATGAGCTTCGCCAGTTTCTCCCTGGAACAGGACGTGATCTACGACGTTTCGTTCGAAGCGCAGGCGACCGGCGAGACGCGTCTGCGCAGCAAGATCGGCGAAGTGGGAGGCAGTTGGGCCGAGTTTTGGAGCACCAGCGAGCCGCTCACGCTGACCGGCACGGCTCAAGTCATCTCCGGCACCTTCAGCCTGGCGGGCGAGCCGCCTGCCCAGGTGACCTTCGACATCAATATCGGCGGCGACCTGGCAACCGGGACGCCCCCCTTCACGGTTTGCATCGACAACATCAGCTTGCGCGAGCGTAACCAGTACGATCGTAGCAATCCCTTCGGCGTCGATCCCGATCTGTACGACAGCCTGCAAACAGACGCCCTGCGCTACTTCTATCACGTGCGCAGCGGCATCGCCATTACCATGCCTTTTGCAGGCGATATGCAGTGGACGCGCGCAGCCGGCCCGGCAGACGATGCCGTAGGCTGCCGCCCCGGCGATAGCGCCTGCCCGTACACCTATACGCTCAACGTCTCCAAGGGCTGGTACGATGCCGGCGACTACGGCAAGTACGTCGTCAACGGCGGCATCGCCGCCTGGACATTGATGAACGAGTACGAACGCAACCTGTACTACGGCGTAGAGACTGCACTGGGCGACGGTATGCTCAACATCCCCGAGAGCGGCAACGAGATTCCCGACATCCTGGATGAAGCCCGCTGGGAGATGGAATTCCTGCTGGCGATGCAAGTACCCGATGGCTACCCGCTGGCCGGCATGGCACATCACAAGATGCACGATGAAGGTTGGGGTCCGCTACCGCAGGCGCCCGCCGAAAACACGGCCAACCGCTATTTGCATGCCCCGAGCACGGCCGCCACGCTCAACCTGGCAGCCACCGCCGCACAGTGCGCCCGCATCTGGCAAGGTTACGACACGACATTCGCCGCGCAGTGCCTGGCTGCCGCCGAGAAGGCCTGGGAGGCGGCCGTCGCCAACCCTGACCGCTACGCCGACCCGAGCGACGGGAACGGCGGCGGTACCTATGCCGACGGAGATGTCAGCGACGAGTTCTACTGGGCCGCCGCCGAACTGTACGTAACCACCGGCGAAGAAACCTACCTGGAATACATGCAAGAATCGGCCATCTACTTGCAACTACCGACCGGGGAAGCATTCAAAGGCTGGCAGAACTCCATGGGTTGGCCCGAAACGGCCGCCTTGGGCACCATCTCCCTGGCCCTGGTTCCCAACGACCTGGCGCCAACCGACGTGATCACGGCCCGCAACAACATCGTGGCCGCCGGCGATGTCTACTTGAACATTGCCTTGAACGAAGGCTATGGCGTGCCGACGACCCCCGGACAGCCTGGCGGATACGTGTGGGGTTCCAACGCCACCATGCTGAACAACGCCATCATCATGGCGCTGGCCCACGACTTTAGCCAGGACGCCAAGTACATCGACGGCGTGATCCAGGCGATGGATTACCTGCTGGGCCGCAATCCGTTGGGCAAGTCCTATATCAGCGGTTACGGCGAAAACCCGCTGCTGCACCCGCACCATCGTTTCTGGGCCAACGAAGGCATCTACCCGCCGCCACCGCCCGGCGTCGTTGCCGGTGGGCCAAACTCAAACTTGCAGGATGGCGTCGCTGCCTCGCAATTGGCCGGCTGCATCTACCAGAACTGCTATCTCGACAACCGGGACTCCTACTCCACCAATGAGGTAGCTATCAACTGGAATGCCCCGTTGGCCTGGGTCACCGCCTTCCTGGACGAGCAGATGAACCGGCTGGAACCTGTGCGCTTCTATATCTACGCACCGATCATCATCCGCTAAAACGTTACTATCGATTCTGCCCCTTTCCTTGGGAAAGGGGCAGAATTCGTTAATGAGCATTGCGTAGCACTTTTACGCTACCTCCCCAAACCAGCCCCTTCTTTCCATCCACTTGGCAATCTCTAACACAGGCACGATCGTCACAGCAAGCCCACCGACGATTAGCCAATCGACCAGGGGCAAAGCATAAGTGCTGAAAGGCTCGTGCAAGAACGGCAAATAGACGATCAGGAACAGCAAAACGATCTCCCAGCCCACGGCCAGGTTGAGCCATTTGTTCGCAAAAGGCTTTTGCAACACCGAGTGCCGGTCAGAACGGAAGTTGTAGGCCTTGAAAAACTGGATCAGCACCAGGGAGACAAAGGTCATCGTCATCGCCTCGGCCTGGCTGCGCCCTGAATGGATCGCCCAGGCGAACAAACCCAGGTTGATCAACATCGACCAGAGGCCGCCCAGAACCATCAGCGTGACCACCGGGCGGGTGAAGATGCCCGTGCGCGGGTCGCGCGGCTTGCGTTTCATCAGGTCGGTTTCGGGCGGGTCCACCGAAAGCGCCAGGGCCGGCAGGCCATCGGTCGCCAGGTTGACGTAGAGGATTTGTACGGCGGTCAAAGGCAAAGGCAACCCCAGCAGCGCCGAACCGGCCATCAGGCCGATCTCGCCGATGTTCGATGAGAGCAGATACATCAAGTATTTCTTGATATTGCCGAAAACGCCGCGGCCCTCTTCTACGGCAGCCACGATCGAGGCGAAGTTGTCGTCCGTCAGGGTCATGGCGGCGGCTTCTTTGGTCACATCGGTGCCGGTAATGCCCATGGCGATGCCAATATCAGCCTTCTTGAGCGCCGGGGCGTCGTTCACGCCATCGCCTGTCATGGCCGCAATGTGCCCGCGCGCCTGCCAGGCGGTAACCACGCGCAGTTTGTGCGACGGCGACACACGCGCATAGACGCTGATATTTTCTACCTCGCGCCCCAAGTGTTCGTCAGACATTTCTTCCAGTTCTACCCCCGTCACCACGCGCCCGCCGTTGCGCAATAGTCCCAACTCACGCGCGATTGCCTGTGCGGTGACGGGGTGATCGCCCGTGATCATCACCGGGCGGATGCCTGCCTGGGCGCACACGCTAATCGCTTCTTTGGCTTCCAGGCGAGGTGGGTCGATCATGCCGGCCAGCCCCAAAAAGGTCATTCCGCGTTCGGCGGTTTCCGGTGTCGCGTCCGGCTTGGTCGCCACGCCCAGCACACGCAGAGCGTCGCCGGCCATGTCCTGCGCCTGCGCCAGGATATGAGCGCGGCCGTCAGCATCCAAGGGCCTGGGGCCGCCTTCGGTTAGCACGAAGTCACAGCCTTCCAAGATCACTTCCGGCGCGCCCTTGGCATAGGCCACGACCCCGTCTCCGTTTTCGTGCAGGGTGGTCATGCGCTTCGTTTCGGAAGAGAAGGGGATTTCGTGCACGCGCGGGTAGCTGGCCTCCAGCGTTTCCTTTTGCATCCCGGCTTTGGCCGCAGCAACCACCAGGGCGCCCTCGGTTGGGTCTCCCTTGATGTCCCAACCGCCCGTGGGGAGCTTCACCAGGCGGGTATCTGAAGACAGGGCTGCGGCAAGCAGCGTTTGCTGAAGGGCAGGCGTCGGGCTTGTGAATGCATCGCCGTTGGCCGCAAACTGGCCTTCCGGCTCATACCCGGCACCTGAGACATGAAACATCTGACCGGCGGTAAAAATCTTGCGGATGGTCATTTCATCTTTGGTCAACGTCCCGGTCTTGTCAGAGCAGATCACTGACGTGCTGCCGAGCGTTTCCACGGCGGGCAAACGGCGGATGAGGGCGTTGCGCTTGACCATTTTCTGCACGCCAATTGCCAGCGAAATGGTCACCACCGCCGGCAAAGCTTCGGGAACCACGGCTACGGCCAGGGCAATGCCAAAAATCAGCATTTCGATGAACGGCTGGCCGCGCATCAGCCCCAGCACGACGATGATGGCGACGACGACGAACGCAGCGCGCGCCAGCACCGTACCGACTCTATCCAAGTTCTGCTGCAAGGGCGTTTTACCGCTTTCGACCGTTTGCAGCAGTTGGGCGATCTTGCCGAACTCGGTCTGCATGCCCGTTGCGACGGCCACGCCTTTTCCACGCCCGTACGTGACAGCCGTGCCGGCGTAAGCCATGTTCTTGCGATCACCCACGCTGAGTTCCGGGTTTTCGAGGGCGTGTACGTGCTTTTCGACCGGCAGCGATTCGCCCGTCAGGGCAGCTTCTTCCACCTGAAGGTTGACCGTCTCGATCAGGCGCACATCTGCCGGAACACGGTCGCCCGTATGCAGCAAGATGACATCGCCCGGCACCAGGCCGCTTGCGGCCACTTCGACCTCTACACTATCGCGCAGAACGGTGGCCGTGGGAGCCGCCATCTGGCGCAGCGCTTCGATGGCCCGTTCGGCGCGGTATTCCTGCACGAAACCCAGGCCCACGGCAAAGAGGACGATGACGGCGATGACGACCGATTCGACGCCGTGCCCTAGGAACAACGAGAGCACCGTTGCGCCCAACAAGATTAAGATGAGCACGTTTTTGAACTGCTCGAGCAAGATTTCCCAGGGGGAAATGCGGCGGGCAGCCTGTAGTTCGTTGGGACCATACTGCCTTAAACGGGCTTCGGCCTCGGCTGCCGGCAACCCTGCGGGTTGGCTGCGCAACTGTGCCAAGACATCCTCACGATTTAACGTATGCCAGGATTTTGTTTCCATAAGACTTAATGACTTCTCCTCCACCATTTGAATTTTTGAACTTCCTTAAACTTCTCAGAAAAGCAGAAGTGGGGTGTTTTGGCCGTGCTTCGCACGGCCAAAACACCCCACTTCTGCTTCACTTTTTGAGAAGAGGCGAATTTTCTTTATCCTCACGCTGCGGCATGCGAGATTTGAACATAAAGAGATTAAGAAAATAAATTACGCCTGCCATGAAGGTTAGCGCGAGCATGGCCAAAATTTCTTCAGCAAACGCAATGGCTTCTTCTATCCAGAGAGCAACCGCAACGCCACTCGCACCGGTTGCCAGCGAGGGTTTCCATAACCGCCGCAGAAGGGGCACACGAGAAGAACGCATCGAACGATTGTCCATCGGGAACTCCTTTTGAGCAAGCTGGTATGACCTGCACAACTTTTATTTCGGCAAAGCCCACGTGCCCGGGTCGTGTTTTACGCTGCCGAAAGCTTTCCGAAACGCGTGCCTGACCCACAGCAAGAGATAGGCCAGGAACACGACACTATCGAACAACAAGAATACAAGCGATGCTTTCACAAAACCTCCTGTGTATAACGTGTGTAAACGAAAAAGACCATCGCTCGACAAGCGATGGTCTTGCTTTTCCATCAAACAGCCGGGAAATCTCTTTCCGTCTTGACGGCTGCCTGTCCCGCAATGCGGGCAGCTACTCCCCATCGGAGTAGTTTAAGTTTACAAGAGAGAGCGGCATAAGTCAATCACCTTCGGGAATTCCGTTCACTTTCTCATGAACTTTTAAACAAAATCTCCGTAGACTATCCATGAAACGCCGCGCACAGTAAAATTAACGCACACGCTGCCGGGCTTGCCAGGAAAGAACCCTTCAAACAAGGCCCGGAGGCCCTTAACCCGTCAACCATGCGTCGTTGTTTGGGAGTTCAACAATGTCTCACCCTGTGATTGGTTGGGAACAGGAAACGCCCATCCCTAACCACCCGTTTACCGGCTTTTTGGAGGCCAGGCAGGGCCGGCTGTATCTGGAAGGCCTGGACCTGGCGCAGTTGCTCCTGGGCGACAGGCAGGACCAGGGCGCCGGCCGCACGTTCTCCAGCCCACTCGAAATCGTCTACTTGCCGTTGATCCGCAAAAAAATCCGTGCGCTGCAGCAGGCCTTTGCCGACGCCATCGCCGAAATCGGCTATCCGGGGCAGTTCATCTACACGTACCCGTCGAAAGTGAACATGGCCGAGGAAGTGGTGCAGACGGTCGCGCGTACCGGCGTGAACTATGAAATTTCGACCGTGATGGACGTCGCCATCGTGCGCCGCCTGTTGGAAACGGGCAGCCTGACGCGCCGGCAAAAGGTGCTCTGCAACGGTTTCAAACCTGCCGGGACAGGCTATGCCGACGCGATCGTGCAGCTTCAACGCGATTACGGCAACATTTTTCCCGTAGTCGACGACCTGAGCGAACTGCCTCCCCTGCTCGAATCTGGCCTGGCCTTCGAGGTGGGTCTGCGCCAGAAGAGTTACGGCCACCACACCAACGCCGCCGAAATGGAAGCGGCCAACTCACGCTTTGGCATGACGACGGATGATCTCTGGCAGGCTGCCGAACGGATTGCCGCATCGGAAAACCTGACCTTGACGATGTATCACGCCATGGTCGGCAGCCAGATCGCCAACGGAGAAGATTTTGTTGCCCGCCTGACTCCACCGATCGAACTTTACGCCCGGCTGCGCCGGCGCCATCCCGGCTTGAACGTTTTCAACTTTGGCGGCGGTGTACCGGCACAGATGACGCTGGATTTCGACTTCGACTACCGGGCCTTCGCACGGCGTCTGCTCGACACGTTGGCGCAGGTCTGCGCCCGTTTCCAGGTTCCGCCACCGGATGTGATGGGTGAAATGGGGCGCTACACCGTTTCCGAACACGGTGCACACCTGTTCAAGGTAGTTGAGGTCAAAGAAAACCGTTCGACCTATCCCTGGTATATCATCAACGGTTCGATCATGAGTTCCTTTCCGGATACGTGGGCGCTGGGCGAACACTTCATCGTCCTGCCGGTGACCCATCTCGATCAACCCTTTCGGCGCGTACAACTGGGCGGCATCACCTGTGATAGCGATGACATTTACCCGCAGCACAAGAGCACCGCACCGCTTTATCTACCGGTGGAAACGCGCGATCTGTACGTCGGCTTCTTCAGCATCGGTGCTTATCAGGAGATCCTGGGAGGCATTGGCGGTGTGAAACACTGCGTCGTCCCCGAGGCGGAAGAATTAATCGTTGACCAAAACCTCGATGGAACGTATCGCTTTCGGGCCGTTCCCGGCCAGGACGCCGCCCGCCTGCTGGCCAACCTGGGGTTTCGCCTGTAAACTCGTCATGAGGAGACAACCATGAAACAACTTGACCGCACTCGCCTGATTTTCTTCGCCGTTGTCGGCCTGGCCGTACTGATCGCAGGCTGTGGTGTGGCTTACTCGATGATCAGCCGCCTGCTGACGCAAGCCAATGCCACACCGACACCGGCCACAGCGCTTCAGCCTTCCGGAAAAACGGCCCAACCGGTCGATCTCTCATCGCCGGAGCCGATCTACGCTTCCGGCTACCAACCCGGCAGCGATGATTTGCCCACCTACGTCTGCGGGGCCGACGCCTTCGGTTCCTATTTCGTCTTGCAGCAGATGCAAGTTTCTGGCAAAGACGTCGCCCACGGCTTTCACCTGGGGATCGTGCCCTTCGCACTCGACGGCGATTCTGCCTACGATGTCTCGGAAGAGCAGCGCACCGCCCTGCTCAACGCCGGCAACTGGGACTGCCTGCTGACCACGCTTGACTCGGTATCGCTGTCCAGCGCCGGGATCATTACGGCCATTGTGGATGAAAGCGCCGGCGCCGATCAGCTCTGGGTGCGCGGGGTGCCCACGATCAACGATCTCAAAGGCAAACGCATCGCTTTCTCACGCGGCAGCGTCGGTGAGTACTTTGTCTACTATGCGTTGTCCATCGCCCGGCTGAACCCGCGTTTCGACGTCACGCTGGTGCCCAAAGACAGCGTTGCCGAGGCAGTCGAAGCCTTCAACCAGGGACAGGCCGATGCCGTTTCGGGCTGGGAACCCGACATTTACGAAGCGCAAACCGGCGGCGGCACGGCGCTGCTCAGTTCCGGTGAAATGCGCATCGTGATGGACGTACTCGTTACCTCACGCCAGGCCATCGGCAACCGCCCCGATCAGGTGCAGGCCTTTCACGATGCCTGGTTCGACACGCTCAAGGCCCAGGTGGAAGATTTCAACGGCGCCGCCCGCCAGGTGGCCGAGTGGGGGCACAACGACTGGAGTTTCGTTTACCCCGACAGCGCCGGCGACGATCTCCGTTCGTGGCTGCAAAACGTGGCCCAGGCCGACCTGGGCGATAACGCCTTCGTCATGCGCGACCCTACCCCCATTATCAACCGCCTGGAGATCGCCCGGCGCGTTTGGGCCGCCACCGGGGCATTGGTGCCCAACGATAACGCCAGCGATCTGATCAACCCATCCTTCGTCGCCAACTCGGCCTCGCAGGCCGGTTTGAAAGCCAACGGCAACCCGATCAACGACAGCTTCTCGCTGACCGCACAGGTCGAGCTAGCCGGCATCGACCCCGAAGACGCCGTCACGCTGGCCGTGCTGCCCTGCCGCCGTTTCGCCTTCCTGCCCGAATCGACCACGCTGACGCTCGAATCGCGCCGCATCCTCGATGAATGCGTCTTGCCAACGCTCTCGCAAAGCGTCGGCCTGTACTTGCAAGTCACCGGGTCGTCGGCCTGGCCGGGACCTGCGGGAACTTACACCGAGCAGGAAATCCTCGACTTCGCCGAGGCGCGCGCCCAAAGCGTGGTCGACTACCTTGCATCCCAGGGCATCGACCCCGCCCGCTTCATCGTCCAGGCTACCCTGCCCCCGCTCGATCACCGGGAGACCGAGGACGCCGAAAAACAGGCCGAAGACCGCTACGTCGAAATGACCCTGATCACGGTGGGCCGCTAGGAGGCTGCCATGAAAGCGTTCAATCGCATCCTACTGGCTTTGAGCTTGCTCGTTACATCTACCCTGGCCTGCGGCCTGGGGCTACCGGGAAACACATACACGATCGAGGTGATCGCCAACCCCGGCGCCGCACCCTGGGTGCAGGCCGCCGCCGAAGCGTTCAACAACGGCCGCACAAAAACGCCGGATGGGCGCGTGATCGCGGTCGAGGTACAGGTCATGGAAGCCGGGCAGGGCGTGACGGTGCTGGCCGCCGGTGGGGCCCCCGCACTGTGGATGCCGGACGATCCGGCCTGGGTCAGCATCCTGGCCGAGAAAGGACAGCCGGCCTTTCAAAGCGACTGCACCAGCACGGCGCAAAGCCCGTTGGTGATCGCTATCTGGCGCACGGTGGCTGAGGCATTAGGTTGGCCCGGCCGCTCGCTCGGCTGGCTCGACATCGGAAGCCTGGCGGCGGACCCTTCAGCGTGGCAGTACTACAGCGGCGGGCAGTTTGGCGATCGCCTGCGGCTGAGTCATACGCACCCGGGGCTATCGCACACCGGAGCCAGCACACTGCTGGCCGTCGTGCAAGCGGCGCTGTCGAAAACGGACCCGGTCACGGCGGAAGAAATCCAACAACCCATCGTGCAGGCTTCGGTGGGCGTCTTCGAGAGCGCCGTGTCGTCTTTCGCCACCGATACCGATCTTCTCGGCCAGACGATGCAGCAACGCGGGGTGGGTTACCTCGGCGCAGCGGTGATGTACGAGAGCACCGTCCTGCGCTATACCGGTGACGATGTATCTATCGTGCCGATCTATCCTTTCGAAGGCACCTTCGTGGCCACACACCCGGCCTGCATCAACGGCAGTGCCGATGCCACCACGCAGGTAGCAGCACGCGCTTTCCGCGAGCACTTGCTCGGGGAAGACGCCCAAAATCTGGCCGTCTCCAACGGGCTACGCCCCGTCCGTGCGGGTATCCTCCTGGCTGCGCCGCTCGATGCAGCTCACGGGGTCAAAACCAGCGAACCGGCCATCGTTTTCAATTCTCCCAGCAGCGAAAACCTGTACGCCGTTCAAGCTCTGTGGCAGGGCGCCCGCAAAAACGTCAATCTGGTGATGGTCATCGACACGTCGGGCAGCATGCAAGGGAAGAAGATCGAGAGCGTGCGTGCGGCCGCCTTGCAGTTTGCCGAACAGATGGGCGACAAAGACTACCTGACCCTGATCATCTACCAGGCTGGGGTGCCGGTCGTCGAAATCGAATACCTGGAAGTTGGCCCCAACCGGGCCACCATCGACAACATCATCCGCAACCTGACGGCAAACGGCGGCACGCCGCTGTACGACTCGCTGGGGATGGCCTCGCAGGTGATCGGCAATCACCTGTCTTCTCAAAACACCAACGCCATCGTCCTGCTCTCCGATGGCAAAGACACCGCCAGTGACGGCTTCTCATTCAACAACACACTCTTCCAGACCGCAGCGGCACACGATACCACGGTGTTTACCATTGCCTACGGTAGTGATGCCGACGAGGGGCAACTGGAAAAGCTGGCAACCAGCGCCAACGGCAATTTCTACCTTGGCTCCGAGGCCAGCATCGCCGCCATCTATCAGGAAATGTCGGCGGCGTTTGGCGGCAGCGTGGGCATTGGGCGCTGACCCGCAACTGGAAAAATCCATTTACGTAGAGACCTACAAAACGGTACAATATTCATAGCCAACAAAAATAAGGAGAAAACCATGGCTACCCTGCTTGAAAAAGTTTCTACATTGATTTCCGCAAACCTGCATGCCCTGGTCGACCAGGCCCTGAAGAGCAATAATCTGGCCGTGGTGGACCAGTACATCCGCCAGGTGGAAGATCAGCTCGAAAACCTGGGAGATGCAGCCGCAACCGTCGGTGGTGAGATCAAATCCATCAAGCGCAAGCTCGACGAGCACGAAGACAAAGCCGTCCAGCTCGATAAAGCAGTGGATGCCTTCCTGGTTGAAGGCAACGAGTCCGCAGCCATGGCGACCCAAAGCCGGCTGAACAGCACCAACCAGTTGATTGAGACGTACAAGACGCAGTTGGTGCGCATGGAAGACGAATACAAGAAACTGCTCGATGCCAAAGTCAAGCTGGAAGCCCGCCTGGCTACCATGAAGCAGCAGCGCGTCGAACTGCAATCGCTGCTCGAGCTGGCCAAGAGCAAAGAGATCGTGGTCAAGAGCATGAAGAGCCTCGACGACCTGATGGGCTCCGGCGACAGCGACGTCAGCAAATTAGCCCAGGGCATCTACTCCCGCCTGGACAAGGCCAACGCCGCCGTCGAAATGCGCTCAGCCAGCCTCGACGAACAGATCAGCCGTGTGCTCGATGACGACAAGGTAAACGCCCAGTTGGCCGAACGCAAGCAGCGCCTGGGCAAACAATAAGGAACCCTGATGCCCCCCACCAGGCCCACGCAAAACGGACAAGCGAAAAGCATCGTTGTCCAATACGCCTTGTTCCGCTGGGAAAACGCCGTGCTGATCGCCGGCGGGATTCTGCTTACCTGGCTGCTGCCAAGGCCGTTTCCCTGGTGGCCCTGGTGGGGTTGGCTCGTCTTAGCGGGGACCGGCGTGACGGCGGTTTTTGTGACGAGCTTAAAAAACGAACGCGCCAACGCCCAACTGCTGCTGAGCGAATTCCAGGGCCAGTTCGACTTGCGCCAGATCAAGCAGGTGGAGTTGCGCCAGGACGTCGATACGGCGCTGGAGTACCAGCGCCGTATCGAGGCCCGCGTTCGCCAGCAGCACAAGAGCCTGCTGTGGGATCGGCCCGAGGACACGGCAAACCAGCTTCACGATTGGATCGTCAACATCTACCAACTGGCCTTGCGCCTGGATGCCTACCGCCGTGACACGCTGATCGCCCGCGAAAAGGAAAGCGTGCCCAAGGAACTTCAATCCCTGCGGCTACGCCGGCAAAAAGAAAGCAATGAAGCCTTCCAGCAAGAGTTCGAGCGCCTGATCGAGAGCAAAAGCCAACAGTTGGAAGCGATTCAGGCATTGGAAACGCGCATGAAACAGGCCGAACTGCAACTGGCGCAAAGCCTGGCCGCGCTGGCAACCATCAACAGCCAGGTGCAGCTCATCGAAGCCCAGGACGCCGACAGCGGGCGTTCTCAGCGCATTACCGGTGATATCCAGGAACAGGTCAACCGTCTCAACGACCTGGTCTCCAGCATCAACGAAGTATACGATTATCACACACAGGGAATGGGTTAGCGCGACGTTCTTAGTCCAGTCGCAAACCGGCCAAGGGCACGAGCATCTCTTCGGGAGCCAACCCACCGTGACGGCCTAAAAGCTTGTTTTCCTTGTTGGCCCACCACCAGTAAGCGTTACCTTTCGGGATCACGACCATATCGCCCAGGCGATCGTATAGCTGCGGGCGTAACTTTCCAGGCCCGAACAGGCCGGCTTTGACCAGCGTCGTCGGTTCGAACATCAAGAACTGGTTAGGCCAATACTGCTGGATGTACTCCGTCACGGTCTTATTTTGCCCGCGCTTGATGAAAAGATAGGGGAGGCGCCCTTCCCCACTCGGGACCATGTGCAGGGCATCCATCAGCCTGGGATGATTGGACAGGTCGTTATGAAGGGATTTGGGGGTTTCCAGCGCGCCATGATCGGCCGTCAACAGCAGCAGCGTCTCCTGGCGGGCCTGCAAACTCAAGCGACTCAAGAGTTGGTGCTGCAATGCGTGCGTGAAGGCGGCGAACTCTGCCGCCGGGCGCTCGTCATCGGGGCCGTAATAATGGGAAAAGTGATCGACCAGACCCCAGTAAACCCAGGCAAAGAAGCGCTCGCGCGGGCGGCTTTCGAGCAGCATGCGTACGTTAATCCACATTTCGGAAACGGTATTGAAGGGCTGCACTTCCACATCGCGAAACAGCATTTGTGAAAGGCCCGAGCGGGCGATGTTGGTCGGCTGAAACGCATACGTTTTGACGCCATGGTGGGCCAGGTGCGTGCCCAGGGGAATGTAGGGTTGCAAGAAAGTCTCCGGCTCGAAGCCGGCCTTTGCCAGCGTACCCACCTCCCCCTGGAAAGACGCCGGGGCATGGGTGATCATATTGGTCAGCACGCCATATTCTTTCAACCAGAGCTCATAGCCGACGGTGGCGTGTTCGGCCGGCGAGCGGCCCGTCCATAATGTGGTCAAGGCGGTTGCAGTGGTGCTGGGCACCACGGAAGTCAGCGGGGCCAGCACCCCATCTTCCACCAGCCTGGCCCACAGCGGCGCCGTACCGTCGATCATCCACTGCCGGAAACGATGCAGGGCCAGGGCATCCATCAAAATTAGAACTACCCGCCGGCAGGTCAGCTGCGCGCCGTCGCTTCCCAAGGGGATGAGAATATCCGAGAGCAGGGGCGGCGCGCCTAACGCCGGCACACCCAACAAAGAACACACCGTCGAGGGCAGGTTCAGGATGCTCTGGCCGTCGTAGCGCGGCAGGAGAAAGCCATCTTCTGGTTTGAGAGGCAAACCAATCAGCGAATGATCTTTCAGGCGAGGAATTAAATCGGCGGTTAAATCAGGCATTGGTATAATGAACCAACTGGAGTTCGGCTTGAAACGGATATCTTTTTTCTATCTTATCGCAGTTTTGCTGTTTTGGCTCTTTTTGGCCGGGTGCAATTCGCAGACAGCCCCCACGCGAGCACAACAGCCCGGTGAAGCGAGCACGACGGCCCGCCCGCAGCCCACGCAGACCTTTCTTCCCAACACGCCACCCTGGGGCAACGATCCTACCGCGACCGCCACACCTTTCAGCAATCTGGGCGTCAACAAAGCCGATCTGCAAGGCCAGGCGATCCGCTTCTGGTATGTAGGTTCGCCATCGGACGAAATCGGCTTAATGGTGGATACGTTCAACAGCACCAATGCCTGGGGGATCAAGGTCACGGCGCAGGCCTTTGCCGGCTACGGCGAACTGGCCGAAACGCTCGACAGCACGCGGCAGCAGGATCAACTGCCCGATTTGCTCACCGGTTACAACTATCAGGCTGCCCGCTGGGATAGTGAAGGGCGCAAGCTGCTGGACCTGGCGGACTACGTCGACGATCCCATTTGGGGCCTGACGGACGAAGAAAAGGCCGATTTTTACCCCGTCTTCTGGTGGCAGGATGTCGACGCCCGCAGCAGAAAGCGCTACGGCGTGCCTTTTCATCGTGACGGGCTGGTGCTATTCTACAATACCACCTGGGCCAAAGAACTTGGCTTCTCGAAACCGCCCACAACTGCCCGTGAATTCGAACGCCAGGCCTGCGCCGCGGCTGCCGCGAACAACAAAGATCAACGCGCCGAAAACAACGGCACGGGCGGCTGGATCATCTCTAGCGATCCATCCACGCTGACGGCCTGGCTGCTGGCCTTTGAGGCTTCCCTGCTCGATCCCAACGGGCGGTACGCCTTCAGTTCACCCGAAGCAAGCCAGGCCCTGGCGTTTCTGAAGAAGCTGGGCGACGATGGCTGCGCATGGCAATCGGCCTACGCCCAACCGAACCTGGAGTTTGCCGAACGCAAAGCGCTGTTCATCACCGCTACGACAGGAGCCATTGCAGGGCAACTTCAAGCCATGTGGGAAACCGAAAACGCGGATGTGTGGCAGGTCATTTCCTATCCCGGTGCGAGCAGCGAGTCGGTTGTCGTCGTACGCGGGCCTGGATTGAACGTATTGCAATCGACCCCGGTACGCCAATTGGCTGCCTGGCTCTTTGCCCGGTGGTTGATCTCGCCTGAAAGCCAGGCGCGGCGTATCGCTGCCGAGGGAGGCTACCCAACACGCGTCTCCACGCTGGAACAGCTCAGAAGCTATGCCCGCGCCAACCCACAGTGGGAGCAGGCGGTGTCCCTGGTATTCGATGCCCGCAGCGAGCCATCGGATGCATCCTGGGCGATGGTGCGCTGGACATTGAGCGACGCCATCGAACAGTTGTACGCCCCCGGTTTTGCCGCCGAAGACATCTCCGAAGTGCTCAAGAGACTCGATCAATTGGCCGTCGAGGCCAGCGTACAGTACCGTTGAATATGGCCCTACCTCACGTCGTAATCTACACCGATGGCGCATGCAGCGGCAACCCCGGCCCGGGCGGCTGGGGAGCCTTGCTGCGCTTTGGCGAACACGAAAAAACGTTGAGCGGTGGCGAGGCCGAGACGACCAACAACCGCATGGAACTCACCGCCGCGTTGCAGGCCCTGCAGGCGCTGAAACAGCCCTGCCAGGTGGATGTATATACCGACTCGCAGTATCTGAAGCGGGGCATCACCGAGTGGCTGCCCGGTTGGCGGGCACGCGGGTGGAGACGCAAAGAAGGTGCGCTGGCCAACGCCGACCTGTGGCAAGCGCTCGATCGCCTCATCCAGCAACACCAGGTTTGCTGGCATTGGGTGCGGGGACATGCCAATCACCGCGACAACGAACGCGTGGATGCACTGGCGCGGGCAGCCATTGCGTCGAACAAAGAGTCGTGATCGACAGTTTCGTGGGGATGCGCCAACACAATCCAAACCCAGGAAAAAGATTAATCAGGTAAAATCAAAGTATACACGCGTGAAGATCAAGGAGGTGTGTCTATGACGAAACTCAAGGTTGGTGACCTTGCTCCCGACTTTGTCCTGCCCAGTCACCTGGATACAAAGGTCCGGCTGAGCGACTACCGCGGCAAGAACGTGGTGCTGGCCTTCTTTCCGTTGGCCTGGACGCCGATATGAACGGGCCAGATCCCGTCTTACGAGGCCGATAAGGCCAAGTTTGCGGGATTGAATGCCCAGGTCCTGGGCATCTCCGTTGACTCTGTTCCTTGCTTGCAAGCGTGGGCCGAAACTTTTGGTGGGATTACGTACCCGCTGTTAAGTGATTTCTGGCCTCATGGCGGCGTGGCCCAACAATACGATGTTCTGCGCTCGGAAGGCTACAGCGAGCGCGCACTCTTCGCTATCGATCGACATGGCGTGATTCAGTACATTGACATTCACGATATTGACCAACAGCCAGAGAATGAAGTGCTGTTGGACGAACTGCGGCGTATCGATCCGATAGCAGCCGCCAACGAGCCGAAAGAAAAGCAAGCCGAAGCCCCTTCAGACGAGCTGCCACACGGCGGTGTGGTGCTCTACTGCACCAGCTGGTGTCCCGGCTGCCGCCGGGCGCGGCTTTGGCTCAACGAACGCGGCATCCCCTACGCCGAAGTAGACATCAACGCCGTGCCGGCTGCCGCCGAACAAGTGATGAAGTGGAACAACGGCAACCGCACCTCTCCAACCTTCAACATCAACGGCGACGTGTTTGCCAATTTCGACGAACAAAAGTTGTTGGCACTGCTTAAAAAGCACGGCATCTACGGTTGAGGCCAGGAGGTCGAAGACGCCGGTTGGCGTCTTCAACCTCCTGTTTCGTGAGAATTTCCTAATCTACGCGCCTTGACCCATTCGCGGGGGTTCGGTATAATGTTCTTTCGTCGCGTGTCAGTCCAGGTGTTGGGATTCCTGCGTGAAATTTATTTGTTTCAGATCTTTCGTCGCCGATCGTGCGGGGTAAGTTTACTCCGCACGCTTTTGCTGTCTGTTTGCCGGAATAACACCAGGTTGGTACTCAGCAGATTGACCCTCCTAGGAGAAATTTTATGGCATCTTCCCTCCCCAGTAAATCGTATGCCCGGATTCGTGTTCAACTCCCCCTGCCTGATCTGATCGAAGTACAAATTGAATCGTTTGAACGCCTTAAAAAAGAGGGACTGGCTGACCTTTTTCACGAGATATCTCCCATCGAGTCTTACAACAAAGGAATGAAGCTCTACTTCCCCAGCCGCACGCCTGAAGCGGAACAGTGGAAGTTGACGTACTGGTTCGGCGAACCCAAGCACAACCTGGAAGAGTGCGTCGAACGTGACCTGACGTACGCCAGCCCACTTTACGTTTCGGTGCTCTTGGCCGGGGCCGATGTCCCCGAACCGATCAAGCAAGACATTTTCCTGGGCGATTTCCCCGAAATGACTGAAAAAGGCACGTTCATCATCAATGGAACGGAACGTGTCGTCGTTTCCCAACTGATCCGCTCGCCGGGCGTATACTTCGAGGCTCCGGTCGACCGAGCAACCGGCCGCCCGCTGGCCCACGCCAAGCTGATCCCCGATCGCGGCGCCTGGATGGAATTCGAGACCCGCAAGACCGATTACCTCACGCTGCGCTTCAACCGCAAACGCACCGTGCCGGTCACGATCTTCCTGCGCGCGCTGGCCGCCGTCAACGACGGCACATCCGATTCACCCATCAAAACCGGCTCGGATGAAGAGATTCTCGGCCTGTTCGCCGACGTCGACAATAACCCCGATCGTATGTATATCGCTTCCTCGTTCTACCAGGAACCGGAATGGGATTTGAGCGGCGGGCTGACGATCGGTGAAGCCGCCATCCTGGAATTCTTCAAGCGCATGCGACCGGGTGACCCGGCAACGCTGGATAACGCCCGCGAATTCCTGGAAGAACAGCTTTTCGACCAGCGCCACTACGACCTCGAACGCGTCGGGCGCTACAAGCTTAACCAGAAACTGGAGTTGCACGAGCGCATCCCGATCACGCACCGTACCATCACCAAGTGGGACATCATCGGCCTGCTGCGCCGCATGATCGCCATCAACAATGGTACCCAGGCCGCCGATGACATCGATCACCTGGGCAACCGCCGCGCCAAGACGGTCGGCGAGTTGATCCAGAACAAGCTGCGCATCGGCTTGCGCCGCATGGAACGCGTGATCAAGGAACGCATGTCGATCCGTGACCAGGATCAGCTCTCACCGATCACCTTGATCAACATTCGCCCGGTCGTGGCGGCGTTGCGCGAGTTCTTCGGTTCGAGCCAGCTCTCCCAATTCATGGATCAAACCAACCCGCTGGCCGAACTGCGCCACAAGCGCACGCTCTCGGCCCTCGGCCCAGGTGGCCTGCGCCGCGAGCGCGCCGGTTTCGACGTGCGTGACGTGCACCATTCGCACTACGGGCGCATCTGCCCGATCGAAACACCGGAAGGCCCAAACATCGGGTTGATCGGCCGCCTTTCGTCCTTTGCCCGGGTGAATGAGTACGGCTTCATCGAAACCCCCTATCGCCGCGTGCGCAAGTCGCTCAAAGTGAGCGACGAACGCCTGGCAGGCCGCTCGCTGCGCGAGAACCTCGTCGACGAAGCAACCGGCCAGACGATCGCCAGCGAAGGTGACCGCGTCACGCCGGAAGCGCTCGAGCAGATCAAGCGCCTGCGCAGCAATGGTGAAGTACTGATCACGCCTTTCGTCACCGATGAAATCGAGTACCTCTCTGCCGATACCGAAGATCGCTTCGTGATCGCCCAGGCGAACGCCCCGTTGACCGATGATAACGAATTCGTGCGCGGGCGCGTTTCGGTGCGTTATCACTCCGGCTTCGACTTTGCCACCCCCGAGAACGTCAACTACATGGACGTTGCGCCACACCAGGTCGTCGGTATTTCGGCGGCATTGATCCCCTTCCTCGAGCACGACGACGCCAACCGGGCCTTGATGGGCTCGAATATGCAGGCCCAGGCCGTACCCTTGCTGCGCCCTGACATTCCCCAGGTCTCGACCGGGATGGAATATCACGCAGCGATGGACTCGGGCCAGGTCGTGATCGCCGAGGAGAACGGTGAAGTCATCTCCGTGACGGGTAGTTCAATCGCTATCCGCAACAGCGAGGGGCAGATTCACACCTACCAACTACGCAAATACCAGCGCTCGAACCAGAGCACGTGCATCGACCAACGCCCGGCGGTGGTCAAGAGCCAGATCGTCCATAAGGGTGACGTGATCGCCGACTCATCTTCGACCGAGAGCGGCGAACTGGCGCTGGGCCAAAATGTCGTGGTGGCCTTCCTCTCTTGGGAAGGCGCCAACTTCGAGGACGCCATCGTGATCTCCGAGCGCCTGGTGCAGGATGACAAGTTCACATCCGTGCATATCGAAAAGTACGAAGTGGAATCGCGCGACACCCGTCTCGGCCCTGAGGAAATCACGCGCGATATTCCCAACGTAGGTGACGACGCCATCAAAGACCTCGACGAACGCGGCATCATCCGCATCGGCGCCGAAGTCGGGCCGAACGACATCTTGGTCGGCAAGATTTCGCCCAAGGGCGAGAAGGAACTGACCCCTGAAGAGCGCCTGCTGCGTGCCATCTTCGGTGAAAAATCACGCGACGTGAAAGACACTTCTCTGCGCATGCCACACGGTGAACGCGGCAAAGTGGTGGATGTGAAAGTCTTCACCCGTGAGGACAACGCCGATCTTTCGGCGGGTGTCGATATGATGGTACGCGTCTCAGTAGCACAACGCCGCAAGATTACCGCCGGCGACAAGATGGCCGGCCGCCATGGGAACAAGGGTGTGGTTTCACGTGTCGTTTCGGTCGAGGACATGCCCTTCCTCGACGACGGTACGCCCGTCGACATCATCCTCAACCCCACGGGGGTGCCCGGCCGTATGAACCTGGGCCAGGTGATGGAAACACACCTCGGCTGGGCCTCGATGCGCCTCGGTTTTCGCGCTATCACGCCCGTCTTCGATGGCGCCCGTGAAGACGAAATCGAAGCCGAACTGGCTCGTTCCTGGCTTTCCGATCAGGCATGGAAGCACACGGCCGAACTGGCCTGGGCGGGGATCAAGCAGGAAGAATACGACCCCGAAAGCCTGCAAGACGACAACGAAGTACGCCTGCTGTACATGGAAGCCTGGTTGGGTGAACGCGGTTACGACGTGTACCAGTTGGTTTCCGATCAGCGTTATGCCCGCCAGGCAGCCATGCGTGAATGGCTGCGCGACCAGGGGCTTGACCCCGATCAGATTGCCAGCCTCGAAGCAACCCCGCTTTCCCCTGCGCAGCGCGAGCAGCAAGACGCCAACGCCATCCGCACCTGCGTACGCCTGTGGCTAGAGACGATGGGCGAAGATACATCCGAGCTGGCCGACGAAGGCCTGATGTCGAAGGCCGAACAAGTCTCACTGATGATCGGACACCCCGTGCCAACCCTGGGTAAGCAATACCTGCGCGACGGCAAGACCGGCGATCCTTACGATCGCCCGGTAACCGTCGGCGTGATGACGATGCTCAAGCTGCACCACCTGGTCGAAGACAAGGTTCATGCACGTTCGACCGGCCCGTACAGTCTCGTCTCGCAGCAACCGTTGGGCGGTAAGGCGCAGTTTGGCGGCCAGCGCTTCGGCGAAATGGAAGTTTGGGCGCTGGAAGCGTACGGCGCCGCTTACATTTTGCAGGAGATGCTCACGGTCAAATCGGACGACGTCCAGGGCCGTGTGAAGACGTACGAGGCGATCGTCAAGGGCGAGCCGATCGAAGAGCCGAGCATCCCCGCTTCGTTCCGGGTGCTGGTCAAAGAGCTTCAGTCGTTGGGTCTGGCAGTGGAAGCCGTCACCGACAACGGCGACGTGATCAAGTTTGGTAAAGACGAAGAGCGCTCCAAGCCGCCCAAGCTGGTTACCGGCCTGTTGGGGCTTGGTGAAGATTTCTAGTCACCGCCCGCTCAACCTTGTGCAAAATGTGCGTTGACGCTGTTTTTTGTGCGTGATAAACTCGCAGCCGTTATGAACTTCAACGTTTGCACCCCTCATCATGACAACCTGCCCTCCGCCTGACCGGTGTCGGGTTTGTTGTCTATGACAAGCCTTTTTGCCCCCCGGTTCAGGCCGGGGGGTTTTGTTTTCTTCGTAAAGGAATAATCGCCCTATGCCCCGTCCCATTCGCCTATCCCTTCCGTCCAAAGGCCGCCTGGCCGAGGATGCACTCAGTTTTTTGGAACGTTGCGGCTTGAAAGTTTACCGCCCCAACCCGCGGCAGTATGAAGCCAGCCTGCCCGATCTGCCCGGCCTGCGGGTCATCTTCCAGCGCCCGACGGATATCGTCGTTAGCGTGCGGGATGGCTCGGTCGATTTCGGCATCAGCGGGCTGGATGTCGTCGAAGAGCGCCGCGGCGACAACGGCGAGATCATCGTCGTACACGATGCGTTGGGGTTCGGGCAGTGTTCGTTGGGTCTTGCCATCCCGGAAGCCTGGCCTGTTCAGACGATAGAAGAACTGCGCCGGTATGCGGCCAGCCAGGCGCAGCCGCTGCGCGTCGCTACGCATTTTCTCAAGCTCACCAAGCGTTTTCTCGAAGCGCAAAAGATACACGGCTACACGCTAGTCGAAGCGGAGGGCACGCTCGAAGTCGCCCCGGCCATCGGGTACGCAGACATGATTTGCGATCTGATCGCATCAGGGCAAACGCTGCGCGACAACCGCCTGCGCCCGTTAGCAGATGGGTACATTTTGCACTCGCAAGCCGTGTTGATCGCTAACCGCGCCGAGCTGCAAACCAACCCCACCGCCCTCAAGCTGATTTCGCAAATGCTCGAGTACATCGAAGCGCACCTGCGTGCGGAGGAGAACTACCTGGTGATCGCCAATATGCGCGGCGATTCGCCGGCGACAATTGCTCAGGCGCTCTTCGCCCGCGCCGAATTGAGCGGCCTGCAAGGGCCGACGATCGCCCCCATCTTCACCCGCGACGGCGAACCCTACTGCTCCGTCAGCATCGTGGTGCGCAAAGTGGAAGTGATCCCGGCCGTACGCGCCTTGCGCGCGGTGGGCGGCAGCGGCGTGATCGTGACGCCCGTGACGTACATCTTCGAGGAAGAGCCGCCGCGCTACAAGGCGATGTTGGAGAACTTGAAGTTGCAAGCAAAAGCACAGGCGTAAGGCAAAGGAAATGCCCTTGCGGTGGTGGAGGAACCGATGAAAATCCGTGAAAAATCGTGGCTCGAACGCAAGCCGATTATCGAAGATTTGGCCTACCTGGAACGGGTGGCCGCCATCCTGGCCGACGTGCGCAGCCGCGGCGACGCAGCCCTACGCGAGTACAGCGCCAGGTTCGACCGGGCCGAACTGGCGGCGTTTCGCATCTCTGCGGAAGCGATTAAGGCTGCCTATATGCAAGTCCCTACAGACGCGATCGAAGCCCTGCGGGTGGCTGCGGCACGCGTGGAAGCCTTCCACCGCAAGCAGCCCCTGACTTCGTGGATCACGCACGAGCTTGGCGGCACGCTGGGGCAGATCGTCAGCCCGCTCGACCGGGTGGGTGTGTACGTGCCCGGCGGCACCGCCCCCCTGCCATCTTCGCTGCTGCACGCCGCCATCCCGGCAAAAGTGGCCGGGGTGAAAGAAATTATCGTCTGCACACCGCCCAACCCGGCAGCGATCGTGCTCGTCGCCGCCGACATCGCCGGGGTGAGCGCCGTATACCAGGTAGGTGGGGCGCAGGCCGTGGCCGCCCTGGCATACGGCACGGAAAGCATTCCGAAAGTAGACAAAATCGTTGGGCCGGGCAATATTTACGTCGTGCTGGCCAAGAAACTGGTCTTCGGGACGGTGGGAATTGAAAGCCTGCCCGGCCCAACCGAGACCGTCGTCGTCGCCGACGAGGCGGCCAACCCGGCCTGGGTGGCCGCCGATCTGCTGGCGCAGGCAGAGCACGACGTGCTGGCCTCGGCCGTCCTGCTGACCCCTTCGGGAAGCCTGGCAAAAGCGGTCCAGGCCGAGATCGCCCGCCGCATCGAGAAACTTGCGCGGGCAGCCATCATCACGCAAACCTTCGAGGCCGGGTCGGGAATCGTGCTGACGGATGACGTGGCCGAAGCCGTGCGCCTGGCCGATGCCTACGCACCCGAGCACCTGTGCCTGTCAGTGCGCGAACCCTGGGCGTGGGTGCCGGAGATTCACCATGCGGGCGGCATTTTCGTCGGCGAACATTCTTTCGAGGTGCTGGGCGATTACGTCGCCGGGCCGAGCCATATCATGCCCACGGCCGGCAGCGCGCGCTTCTCGTCGCCGGTCAACGTCTGGGATTTCGTGCGCCTGACCAGCTTGATCGCCCTCGACGCAGCCACAACGGCACAAATCGCTCCGGCTGCTGCGCTGCTTGCCCACGCCGAAGGGCTGGACGGGCACGCAGGGGCAGCCGAAGAACGTACAGCGGCATAAAGGGATCGATCCATGCAACCTCGTTCTCACCTGACATCACTTCCCCCTTACACACCCATCGAGCCATTCGAAGTGCTTTCGGCGCGCATGGGGCGCGCCGCCGAGACGATCGTCAAGCTCGACGCCAACGAGAACCCCTACGGGCCATCGCCACGCGTGCGCCAGGCCCTGGCGGAACTCCAGTACGCACACGTTTACCCCGATCCTGAAAGCCGCAGCCTGCGGGCGGCGCTGGCAGCGTTCAGCGGTGTGCCGGCAGAATACTTGCTGGCGGGGGCGGGTGTAGACGAACTGCTCGATCTGCTGCTGCGCGTGCTGCTCGAACCGGGTGAAAAAGCACTCATCTGCCCACCGACGTTTGGCATGTATGCCTTCGACACGCGCCTGAATGCCGGGCAGGTGGTGGAAGCGCCGCGGCGGGAGGATTTTTCGCTGGATTTGGAGGCCATCCGCAAGGCCGTGGAAACTTACCGCCCGAAGGCCTTCTTCCTGCCCACGCCCAATAACCCCGATGGTTCGCTGCCTGCGCCCGAAACGATCGACGCACTGCTGGAACTGCCCACGCTCGTCGTGCTCGATGAGGCCTACATCGAGTTCACCGGACAGGGACGGCTGGGCGAAGGCGGAACCAGGCTCCGGCAGGTCCCCGAACGCAACAACCTGATCGTGATGCGCACCTTCAGCAAGTGGGCCGGGCTGGCCGGGTTGCGTGTGGGCTACGGCGCCTTCCCGCAGTGGCTGATGCCAACCCTGTGGAAGGCCAAGCAGCCTTACAACGTCAGCGTGGCCGCCAGCGCGGCGGCGATTGCTTCGCTCGAAGACGCCGACTATCTCGCTGGAATCGTTAACCGGATGGCGCAGGAACGTGAACGGCTGGCCGAGTCGTTGTCGGAAGTTTCTTTTCTAAAACCTTACCCGAGCAAATCCAACTTCATCCTGTGCCGCATCACCGGCGGATGGGGAGACGAAAACACGTCGCCGGGACAGGCGCTCAAAAATCACCTGATCGAACGCGGTCTGATGATCCGGTATTTCGACTCACCGCGTTTGCGCGAGCACATCCGTATTTCGGTCGGGAAACCCGAGCACACCGATGCACTGTTGGCGGCTTTACGAGCATGAAGATTCGTTCGCACCTGGCGATGCTTTCCGCATATAAACCCGTCGAGCCTTTGGAAGTGCTTTCGGCGCGGCTCGGCTGTGTCCCGGAGGCGATCGTCAAGCTTGACGCCAACGAGAACCCCTACGGGCCATCGCCACGCGTGCGCCAGGCCCTGGCGGAACTCCAGTACGCACACGTTTACCCCGATCCCGAAAGCCGCAGCCTGCGGGCGGCGCTGGCAGCGTTCAGCGGTGTGCCGGCAGAATACTTGCTGGCGGGGGCGGGTGTAGATGAGTTGATCGATTTATCGATCCGTGTGTTGGTCGAACCGGGCGAAAAGGTCCTGGTTTGCCCGCCGACGTTCGAGATGTACGCGACGCACACGCGCCTGAATGCCGGGCAGGTGGTGGAAGCGCCGCGGCGGGAGGATTTTTCGCTGGATTTGGAGGCCATCCGCAAGGCCGTGGAAACTTACCGCCCGAAGGCCTTCTTCCTGCCCACGCCCAATAACCCCGATGGTTCGCTGCCTGCGCCCGAAACGATCGACGCACTGCTGGAACTGCCCACGCTCGTCGTGCTCGATGAGGCCTACATCGAGTTCACCGGACAGGGACGGCTGGGCGAAGGCGGAACCAGGCTCCGGCAGGTCCCCGAACGCAACAACCTGATCGTGATGCGCACCTTCAGCAAGTGGGCCGGGCTGGCCGGGTTGCGTGTGGGCTACGGCGCCTTCCCGCAGTGGCTGATGCCAACCCTGTGGAAGGCCAAGCAGCCTTACAACGTCAGCGTGGCCGCCAGCGCGGCGGCGATTGCTTCGCTCGAAGACGCCGACTATCTCGCAGACACTGTCAACGACTTGATGCGAGAAAGAGAGCGCCTGTTGGCAGGCTTGAGCGCCATCCCCTCCCTGCAACCTTACCCGACAAGCTCGAATTTCATCCTGTGTCGCATTCCTGGCGGTTGGGGGGATGAGGAGACGGCACCGGGCCGAGCGCTCAAAGATTATCTGTGCGAATATGGAATTCTGATCCGTTATTTCGAAGCGCCGCGGCTGCGCGATCACGTCCGCATTAGCGTGGGCACACCCGAAGATACCGACAGATTGTTGGAAGCCTTAAAAAACAGACCGTGACAGGAGCAAACATGGATATCCTTACCCGTTCTTCATCCCCGCGTTATACCCGCGATGGCATTACCTCGTACCTGTTGGTCTCCGAGCGTACTTGCGGTGCCGAAAAGCTCTCGGTGACGCTCGTCGAAATGGAACCGAACGGCTTTCAAAACATCCACAAACACGAACCGGAACAGACCTACACCATCCTGGCCGGTTCGGGCATCATGACGGTGGCGGGTGAACGCCAGGAAGTACGCGCCGGCGACTGCATCTTCATCCCATCCTGGGCCGAGCACGGCCTGGAAAATACCGGCGGCACGGCGCTCACCTACCTGAGCGCCTGCTCGCCTTCGTTTACACGGCAACAGTGCGATGACTGGTGGCCGCTGCCGGCATTGGGCGATGCGTGACGGCGGAAAGGCGATGCATCGTTCAGCCATCACGCATTCTGGATAAGCGATCATGAAACGTACATCTTCCCTTTCCCGCAAGACCAACGAGACCGAGGTCGGCCTTTCGCTCGACCTGGACGGTTCGGGCAAGCACGAAATTGCCACCGGCATCGGCTTTCTCGACCACATGCTGACCCATATCGCCGTGCACGGGCTTTTCGACCTGGCGGTCAAGGCTGGCGGCGACCTGCATGTCGATGAGCACCATACGGTCGAGGACGTAGCCATCGTGCTGGGACAGGCCTTCGCCGAGGCGTGGGGCGACAAGAAAGGCATCGTCCGTACGGCCCACGCCTACGTGCCAATGGACGAAGCCCTGGCCTTCGTCGCACTCGACCTGTCGGGCCGTCCTTACACGGTGATACAAGTCAAATGGCGTACGCCTGCCGTCGGCGGCATCGCCACGAGCCTGTTCGAGCACTTCTTCGAGAGTTTTGCAGCGGCGGCGCGCATCAACCTGCATGCACGGGTGCTTTACGGACGCGACGATCATCACAAAGCGGAGGCGCTCTTCAAGGCCCTCGGCCGGGCGCTCGACGCCGCCACGCAGATCGATGCCCGGCGGGCAGGCGTGATTCCATCGACCAAGGGCAGCTTGTAGTTTGCCATCTCGGGTATTAGCAACTGCCTGAAAAGTGCCGCCGCCAGGTGCGACGCACTTTCATAAGGACAGATGACGCCTGTTTCTAACCGGCAAAGCACGTCGCACCTGGCCCCCTGGGACGGCGGGTATCCTGCCCGCTCTTCCTGCCACCCCCACCGTTCTTGGGCCGCCGGCGAATTGCCCGGCAATTGCTGACCCAAAAATCAACCATTGGAGGACCTCATGTACAACGTACACCAAGACCTGATCAACGCCCTGCGGGCCACACCTGACACGTTGACCGCCCTGCTGACCGGTGTCAGCCAGGAGGAAGCCCGGTCGGCCAAAGGCGGCGACGAAGGTTGGTCGGTAGCCGAGGTGTTGTGCCACTTGCGGGATACGGAAGAGTTTTCAATCCAACGGGTCACCCTGATGCGCGACCAGGAGAACCCCGACCTGATCCCGTTCGATCAGGAGCAGTTGGCGGTTACGCGCAACTACACCGCCGAGGACATGCATGCGGCGCTGTTTGCCTTCATCCGCTCTCGGCAGCAATACGTCGCCATTCTGGAAGCGCTGCCCACCGAGAGTTGGGAGCGCCCTGGGAACCACCTCGAAGCCGGACAAATTACCATTTTTAGTTACGTGCTGCACATCGCAGCGCACGATGCCGTTCACTGTGCGCAAATTGCACGCCAGTTGAGCGAATGATGGATACAGGCTTCTCGCCATCCTCCCCCTTCACCATCTTCCCCGCCATCGACCTGCGACAGGGCAAAGTGGTGCGGCTGGCCCAGGGCGATCCGGCGCGCCAGACGACGTACGGCGACGAACCACGCTACTGGGCCGAACGCTGGCAGGCCGAAGGTGCCGAGTGGCTGCATGTGATCAACCTGAGCGGCGCGTTCGACGAAGACTCGCGTGCCAACCTCCAGGCCCTCGAACAAATTCTGGCCGTGGGTTTAAAGGTGGAGTTCGGCGGCGGCATCCGTGATGAAGCGACGCTGCGCAGGCCGTTGGAAATGGGGGTGGCGCGCGTCTTCCTGGGTACGGCGGCCATCCAGAATCCGGCCTTGGTGGATTGGGCCCTCGCCAGCTACGGCTCCGATAAAATTGCCGGAGACATCGGGGCGCGCGACGGGCACGTGGCCGTCAAAGGCTGGCAGGAGACGACCGCCCTGGGCGTGCTCGAAATCGGGCAGCGTTTACGCCGGCAAGGACTGGCCTGGTGCGTGTTGACGGATGTCAAGCGCGACGGTGTCAGCAGCGGCGTCAATGTGGAGAGCGCCGTTGCGCTGCAGGCGGCTACCGGGCTGCAGGTGGTGGCATCAGGAGGTGTCTCGACCGTCGAAGACGTGCAACGCGTCCGGCGGGCCGGGCTGGCGGGTGCAATCGTCGGACGGGCGCTGTACGAGGGCAAGGTCAGCCTGCCGGCGTTGTTTTGCGCCATGGGTGAAGATTGAGCCGTGATGGACTTGCAGAAGCGCGAGGAGCGCGTCGCGCCCGCTTTATGTGCTATGCATCACGTACCAACAAGGAGTTCTTTATGATCGCGATCGTTGATTACAAGGCCGGAAATCTCACATCGGTCAAGCGCGCCCTCGACTATCTCAAAATCGAGAACCAGATCACCGCCGACCCGCACACCGTTAGCCGGGCAGAACGGATCGTCTTCCCCGGCGTGGGCCATGCCGCTACGGCGATGAGTGTGCTCGAGGCACGCGGCCTGGATGAGGCGCTGCAAGAAGCCTTCGTCGATGGGACCCCGATCCTGGGAATTTGCCTGGGATCGCAGGTCGTGCTGGCACATTCCGAAGAAGGGGACACTCCCTGCCTGGCTCTCATCCCCGGAACGTGCCCGCGTTTTGTTTTGAACGACTCGGCGCTAAAAATCCCCCACATGGGTTGGAACGCCGTCAGCCCGGAACGCGGGCATTTCGTGCTCAAAGACCTTCGGCCCGGCGACGAATTCTATTTCGTCCACGCCTACTACCCGCAGCCAGCCCGCGCCGAAGACATCTTCGCTACCAGCGAATATGAAGTTACTTTTCCGGCAGCGATCGGCCACGCCAACCTCTTCGCCACCCAATTCCACCCCGAAAAAAGCGGCGAGATCGGCTTGAAGTTACTGCAAAATTTTGCTGTTTGGAAGCCATAATATTAGGAATCGTTATGTTAAGCAAACGCATCATTTCCTGCCTCGACGTGCGCCAGGGTAAACTGGCGAAATCGGTCAAGTTTGTCGACACACAAGACATCGGCGACCCGGTGGTGCAGGCAAGAAAGTACTACGAACAGGGCCTGGACGAGCTGGTCTTTTACGACATCACCGCATCCAGCGACAACCGCAATATCATGCTGGACGTGGTCAGCAGCGTGGCGGCGCAGGTTTTCATCCCCTTTTCGGTGGGCGGCGGGCTGCGTACGGTGGAAGATTGCGCCAAGGTGCTGCTGGCCGGGGCCGAAAAGATTAACGTCAATTCGGCAGCAGTCAAGCGGCCCGAACTGATCCACGAGGCGTCGCAGGCCTTTGGGGCGCAGGCCGTGGTGCTTTCGATGGACGTGCTGCGTGTGACACCCACGCCGGAAGTCCCTTCGGGATACGAGATCGTCATCAACGGCGGTCGCACGCCGATGGGCCTGGATGCCGTCCAATGGGCCAGGCGCGGTGAGGAACTGGGTGCCGGAGAACTCGTGGTAAACTCGATCGATGCGGATGGCACCAAAGAAGGCTATGAACTGCGCCTGACGCGCAGGATCGCTGAGGTGGTAGGCATTCCGGTGATCGCATCGGGGGGTGGCGGGAATCCGGGGCACCTCTACGATGTCCTGACCGAAGGGAAAGCCGATGCAGCCCTGATCGCTTCGATGCTGCACTACGGAACTTATACTGTGGGGGAAATCAAGGCCTACCTGGCCGAACGTGGGGTCAAGGTACGCCGGGTAGCCGGACAAGCAGCGACGTAAAGGGGTGACCGGTGAACTGGCTCATCTTGATTAAACATTCATTGCCGGTGGTAGATGCGAACAAGCCCGCGGCGCAGTGGGTTTTGAGCGAGGCAGGCCGGCAGCGTTGCGGTCCACTGGCACAGCGGGTGGCCGTTTACACACCGCACCGGGTCATCAGCAGCCGTGAACCTAAGGCAAGCGAAACCGGGCGGCTGGTCGCCGAACAACTGAACGTCCCGTGGGGCACGGCCGGAAACCTGCACGAGCACGAACGCCCGCAGCCAGGGCTGCTCTCCCAGCCAGACTTCCATAGGCAGATTGCAGAGTTTTTCCGCCGCCCGGACGAACTGGTCTTCGGCGCAGAGACGGCCCGCCAGGCACAGCGCCGCTTTTGCAGAGCGCTCGACGGCCTGTTGGCCGAACACCAGGAACAGAATCTGGCCGTCGTCGCCCATGGAACGGTGATCAGCCTGTGCGTGGCCCACGCAACCGGTGCAGGGGCCTTTCCGCTCTGGCAAAAGCTAGGCCTGCCCTCGTTGGTGGCGCTGTCGCTGCCCGATTTTAGACTCGAGAAGGTGATCGAAGATGTGCAATGAATTGAAAATCGATGAACATGGAGAAGTGCACGTCGCACGTGCGTTACCGGACGATCCGCAGCATTTCTCGCTGCAACAGCTATACGAAGTTATTTGCTCGCGCCGGGAAGCTTCCCCTGAGAGTTCGTACACGGCAAGTTTGTTCGCTAAAGGTGAGGCCAAGATCAGCCAAAAAGTGGGTGAGGAAGCCACCGAAGTGATCGTGGCCGCCCTGGCGCAAAGCCGGGAGCGATTGATCGAAGAATCTGCCGATCTGTTCTACCACACACTGGTCCTGCTGGCAGCCAAAAACATCGCACTGGATGAAATCGTCGACGAGTTAGCCAGGCGGCATCGGTAGCGATGCATCACTTGCCTACGAACAAGCGCAGGAAGCTTTCCACCACCAGTGGGTCGAAATGGCGGCCGCTTTCTGTACGGATGTGCGCGATCAACTTCTCGCGCGGCCAGGCCGGGTGGTAAACCCGATCGTAGGCCAGGGCATCCCAGACGTCGACGATGGCAAAAATGCGTGCTTCGATGGGAATCTCTTCGCCTTTCAGGCCAAGCGGGTAACCGCTGCCATCCCACTTTTCGTGGTGATACTGGGGAATTTTGAGCGCCGGGCGCAGGTATTCGATGTGTGCAAGCATCTCGACAGCATACTCGGGATGCTTGCGCATGATGCGCCACTCGTCCTCGTTCAGCGGGCCGGGCTTGTGCAAAATGGCATCGGGGATTGCCATCTTGCCCATGTCGTGCAGCAGCGCGCCGCGTTGAATGTGAACCAGCTTCTCGTCCGGAATGCCCATGGCGCAGGCCAGTTGCAGCGTCATCGCAGCTACGCGTTCGGTGTGGCCTTCGGTCTCGCGGTCACGATAGTCCATGGCACGCGACCAGCCTTTAATGGTCGCGTCGTATGCTTCGGCCAGGTTTCGATGGGCGCATTGCAGCTCCATGGCGGCCTTGCGGCGTTCCGTCACGTCCATGGCAACCCCGATGACACCGATCACCTGGTCATCGACATCCCGGATTGACGAAAACCACGTCTCGAAAGAAATGGAGCCTGCTTCTATGGTCTCTACGAATGCCGTACCGGCCAAGGCGGAACGTACACACCGGATGATCTCCGGTAGATCGCGGCACAGATCGAAAACCGAACGGCCGATAAGCCCGCCGGGTTGCGTCCCTACCAGATCGAGGCCTTTGCCATCCAGAAAGGTGAGCAAACCCTGCCGGTCGGTTGCGAAGAGAATGATGGGGACGTTCGTGACCACCGTACGCAGGCGCTGCTCGCTTTCGTGCAGTTCGTCTTCCATTTTCCTGCGCTGGGTGATATCGCGCGAGGTTACCTGAATCTCCAGGACAGCGTCGGTTTGGGGATCGAGAATGGCACGGGAAACCGATTCAAACCACACGTAACTGCCCTGCTTCGAACGAAAGCGATAGACCACCGTGGGCGTAACCGGCCGGCTCAAAACAAGCGCGTGAGAGCGAATAACCGCCGGCATGTCCTCGGGATGGATAAAGTCGTAGGCTGAGCACCCTAACATTTCTTCAGGTTGGTAACCCAACAAGGTTTGGCCGGCCGGAGAAACGTACAGGTAATACCCTTCGGGAGAGTGTCGCGAGATCATATCGGTAGCATTTTCGGCCAGCAAGCGGAAGCGTGCTTCACTTTCGCGTAAAGACTCTTCCGCCTGGCGTTTTTCATCGCGCAGGCGCTTCTCTTGCAGGGCACGTTCGACCGCAGGGACCAGGCGGCCAAGGCGGTCTTTGAGCAAATAGTCAGAAGCGCCGGCCTTCATACATTCGATAGCGACCTCTTCGAAACTGCCCGTGACAACCACGAAAGGAATATCCAGGTTGCGTTCCTGTAGCAAACGCAAGGCCCGCAAGGCATTGAACTGGGGTAAGTCGTAGTCGGCCAGGATAATGTGCCAAGGCTCTTCTTCCAAGGCTGCGAGGTAACCTTGCTGCGTATCTACACGCTGCCACGTACAGTTGAAGTCGGCGCTTTGCAGGGTAAACAAAAGTAATTCAGCATCTTCAACGCGATCTTCCAAAAACAATACCCGTAACGGTTTTGCCATAGCAACCTCTCAAGAAACCACGAAGTAAAAGGTAGCGCCCTCGTCTGGTTGCGCTCTGGTCCAGATGCGGCCCCCATGCTTGCGGATAATCCGTTCGACGATCGCCAACCCCACGCCGGTCCCTTCATATTGTTCCTGGACATGCAGGCGCTGGAACATTCCAAACAGCTTGTCTGCGTACTGCATATCGAATCCTGTACCGTTGTCGCGCACGAGATAGATCGTTTCGCCATTGCACTGTTCTGAAGCGATCTCGATCCTTGCAAGCTGGCGGTGACGGGTGAATTTGACCGCATTCGAAATCAAATTCAACCACACCTGGCGCAAGAGGGATGGGTCTCCGGTGCAGGCCGGCAACTCTCCGATCGCGACCTCGATTTGACGGGTAACGAGTTCATCTTCCAGGGCAATCAGCGCTTGTTCTACCAAAGCCTGCATATGCACCTGCCGCAGCGCCAACGTCTGCCGGCCGAGGTGCACGAACGTCAATAGATCATCGATCAACTGGCCCATTTGCTGTGCATTGCTGCGGATTGCCTTCATACGGCGAAGGGCGTCTGCGGGCAGTTCGGCGCCATATTCGTCCATCACAATATGGGAATAGCCGTCGATGGCACGCAAGGGGGAACGTAAATCGTGCGATACGGTGTACGAGAGCGATTCCAGTTCCAGGTTGATCGTCTCCAATTTGTGGTTCGTCGCTTCCAACTCGGACGTACGCTGGCGCACGCGCAGCTCGAGTTCCTCGGTCATCTGCCGAATCTGCTCGTCGGCTTTCTTGCGTTCGGTCACGTCGCGAAAGAAGACGGTCATGTGATGGGGGCTGGTTTGAAACGCATGGACTTCGAAAACGCCTTCAACCTGGCTCTCGTGATAGACAATCTGCTCATTATGATAGCGCTCGCCATGGGCAGCCACGCGGCGGTAAACAGCGGGAAGCGGTGTACCAACCAGGCCCGGGAAGGCTTCTTCGATGGTTTTCCCGACAACCGATGCATGCGTGATGCCCAGGATTTGCTCAGCCGCCAGGTTGTAGCCGGAAAAGATGAGTTGCCCGTCAGCAAACAACTCGTACGAGTGAGCGCCAAAAGGGGCTGCGTCGATGATGGCGCGCAGGCGTTCTTCGTTGGTACGCGAAGCCTGTTCGGCAATTTTTCGTTCCGTGATATCCGTGGCCAGGTAAATCAAAGCGCTTAGGCCGCCATCCTGCGCCACCGGCACGATGTGGTTGGCAAACCAACTCCGGCTGCCATCTGGCCGGACGAAGGCCATATCGAAATAAGCGGGTTGGCCGCTTTGAACGACGGTGGCGGTAACATTGCGCACGCGCGCCTGATTTTCGGGCGGCAGGTAAGCGTAAAAATCTTCGCCGATCAGGGCGTCCACCGGCTTGTGTGCGGAAAACGAACGGCTGAGCGCCAGGATCCGGCCGTCCAGGTCGGTCATGGTAATCGTCATGGGGGCGTTTTCCAAAATGGCCCGCCAACGCGCTTCGCTGGCATTCAACTGATCGAGCAGGTGGTGGGTGCTTGCCACCGCATCGTCTGGCGTCTGCCTGGCGGCGGTCAAGCTATCGGCTGGCTTCGACACAAGCGAACCCAGCAACAAAGCGCACAGGGCCATGACGGAACCGAAAAGCTGCACGGCCGTCAAGCGCTCGGCAACGCCCAACGCAGCCAAAGGCCCGTGGCCGAGGCGTGTCGCAGCGAGGGCAATGACAAGGATCGCCAGTGCCGTTAAGTGCGTGGTTGCCTGATCGAGGCGCAACGCCGGCCACAACAAGAACAACACCAGAAGATAAGGCAGCGAAGCGGCCAATCCGCCGGGCAGACAACCGCAAAAAATGACGCCGGTAGCAGCGGCAGCGCACGCCACGAGCAAGACCGCCTCAAGGCGCAACTTTCCTGACAGCGGGCGCATTGCGAGCAGCAACGGCGTAGCCAGGATCATGCCGTTTGCGTGCGCCGACCATCCGAAGGCAGCGCTTGCGCCGGAAAGTGCGCCAAGCGCCAGGAAGGCCGTGCCCGCGAGGCAGGACAGCGCTACGACAGCCACGAATTTGAGTGTGTTATGGGGATGTTTCAGGCAAAGTTTCGAACCGGGCCAGCGCTGGATAAGCGCAGCAGCCAGAAAGATTTCCATCACTTCAGCGGCGATCGAAAGAACGGCCGTCGGAAGCGAAAGGCCGCGCAAAGTGTAAAAGGCGATCATTCCGAGCAAAATCCCCGGACACACCTGCCGCCCTCCCAGTAAAAGTGCGGCCAGGGCAAGTCCGGGCGGAATCCATAGCGAGGCAACGGCACCGTCCGAAATGGTCAACCACTCGCTAAACAGCGCGGCAAATCCGTACAGCACGGGAAGAGTCACCCATTGAGCCAGTCGCCAGAATACGCGAGTTGTCATAAAGGATCTCATTGGAAAGTGATGAGGTTAGTATAACCGATCTGTGACAAAAGCATGTCACCCATCCAATTGACACGCTCCCAGCAGGGTGCTACACTGCTGGAAGAAAGGAGTGACGCTTATGATTAAGATTACTCGCGAAGATGCCCTGGAATATCACCACCTGGGGGGAAAACCTGGCAAAATCTCGGTCGTTCCGACCAAGCCGATGGATACCCAACGCGATCTGAGCCTTGCCTACACGCCGGGTGTCGCGCAACCGGTGCTCGAAATTGAGAAAGACCCCGAAACCGCCTACGAGTACACGTCCAAAGGTAACCTGGTTGCCGTGCTTTCCAACGGGACCGCCATCTTGGGCTTGGGTGACCGCGGGGCGCTGGCCGGCAAGCCCGTGATGGAAGGGAAGGGCGTACTGTTCAAGCGCTTTGCGGATGTGGACGTGTTCGATATCGAGGTAGACAGCCACGACCCGGAAGTGGTCATCCAGGTTGCCAAGGCCATTGCCCCCACATTCGGTGGCATCAACCTGGAGGATATCAAAGCCCCCGAATGCTTCTACATCGAAGAGACACTCAAAGCCGCTCTCGATATCCCCGTTTTCCACGACGACCAGCACGGTACGGCGATTATTTCCGGTGCAGCGTTGATGAATGCCCTTGAAATTATCGGCAAGCAGCTCGCCGAGGTGAAGGTGGTTGTTTCGGGGGCGGGTGCGGCGGCTATTTCGTGTTCAGAGTTGATGATCCGCCTGGGCGTTACCCGTGAGAACATCACCCTGGTGGACACCAAAGGCGTGGTCTACAAAGGCCGGGCCGAAAACATGAACAAGTACAAGGAACGGCTGGCTCATGAAACCGACGCACGTACATTGGCCGATGCCATGCGTGGCGCCGATGTTTTCTACGGGCTGTCTGTTGCCGATATTTTGACGCCTGCCATGGTCAAGACGATGGCTGAACGGCCACTGATCTTTGCCATGTCCAACCCAGATCCCGAGATCAAGTACGAACTGGCACGTGAAACCCGTTCCGATGCCATCATCGCTACCGGACGTTCGGACTATCCCAACCAGATCAATAACGTTCTCGGCTTCCCCTTCATCTTCCGCGGGGCGCTGGATGTGCGTGCCCGTGCCATCAACGAAGAAATGAAAGTGGCTGCCGCTATGGCGCTGGCCAGACTGGCAAAAGAAGACGTGCCCGACAGCGTTTTACGCGCCTACGGCGTGGACAGCCTGAAATTCGGCGAGGACTACATCATCCCCAAGCCGCTCGATCCGCGCGTGCTGCTGTGGGAAGCGCCCGCCGTGGCCAAAAGCGCCATGGAAACCGGCGTTGCACGCAAGAAAGTCGACATCGACGAATACCGCGAGCAGCTTGCCTACCGGCAAGGGATGGGCCAGCAGGTACGTTATTACATCATGCACAAAGCCCAGAGCGCCCCCGCCAAAAAGCGGATCGTTTTCGCCGAAGGCGAAGAAGCCAAGATCATTCGCGCCGCGGCATTGGTGGAAGACGAGGGCATCGGTATTCCGATCCTGGTAGGGCGGCCGGATGTGATTGAAGGCAAAATTCAACTCCTCGGGCTGGACTGCTGCCCCCAGGTTGTCGATCCCGCAGCCTTTCCACGGTGTGCGGAATATGCGCAGGCTTACTACGAACTCCGCCAACGCAAGGGTATGACGCTCAAAACCGCTGCCAGGCAGTTGCTTGACCCCAGTATTTTCGGCCCGATGATGGTCAAAATGGGAGACGCCGACTGCCTGGTCTCCGGCCTGACCCATGACTACCCCGAGGTAATTCGCCCGGCATTACAGATTCACCACACCGCACCGGGGGCCAGCAAGGTAGCCGGTTTGTATATCATGATTATCCAGAATCGCGTCTACCTGTTTACCGATGCCACCGTCAACATCGATCCCACCGCCGAGGATCTGGCCGAAATCGGCTTCCTGGCGGCCAATTTTGCCAAAAAGCTGGGTTTGGAACCGCGCGTGGCCATGCTGTCCTTCTCCAACTTCGGCAGCACACCGCATCCCTTGAGCGACAAGGTCAGAAAAGCGGTCGAAATCTTGCGTCTCAAGGATGCCAATCTGGCCGTCGACGGCGAAATGCAAGCCGATACGGCCGTGGTGCCGGGGATAATCGAGGAACGCTATCCTTTCAGCCGCGTGAAAGACGCCAACGTGCTGGTCTTCCCGTCGCTGGAATCGGCCAATGTTGCCTACAAGTTACTTGCCCGGCTGGGTGGCGCTACTGCGATTGGGCCGATCTTGCTCGGCGTGGGCGCACCGATTCACGTGTTACAAACCGGTGACGAAGTGGCCGACATTGTCAATATTGCCGCCGTAGCGGTGATGGATGCCATGGAATCGTAAAATTTGCGGCCCATTACATTTCTGTAAGCATCCGAGACCGCCACCGTCAGGTAAACTTAGGTACCCTAACCCGCATAAACGGCGCGGTCCTAACCCTGCTCTTATTTCTGCGCTTTTTCTGCATTGAACGTATAGGTTAGGCCCTGTCTTCTCGTCGATCAGGGTAAGGTGGCCTGCAAACCACCCACGTTCCCTACGTTTCGAGAAGCGACAATACTCAACAAGACTTGGGAAGGGCCAAAGGAGAAGGCAATGGATCAGGAAACCAAAAAACTGCTCGAGCTCTACAACGATTTACGCGTGGCCGACGTCCGCGATGGCATGGATTGGAACATGATGCATCATTACGGCTCCATGTCACCGGATATTCGCCCGCTGTGGCGCACGCGCGCCATCGGGGTCGCCCGTACTGCCCGTTATCTGCCTTTTGCCGGGCCGGTGCCTTACAAGACGCCCGAAGAATACACCGAATGGCAGGGTTGGTACTACAACACCGTCTGCACGTATCCATGGATGAAAGAGATTCAACCCGGAGACTTTATCGTCCTGGACGTCAGCGGGGTGGATGTTGGCCTGTGCGGCTCGAACAATACGCTCGAAGCATGGAAAGTAGGGGTACGCGGCTTCGTGACCAATGGCGGCGGCCTGCGCGACACTGACGAAGTCATCTTGCAAAAAATCCCCTTCTGGTCGAAGTTCATTTCGCAGGGCATGGTGCAGGGGCGCGTACAGTTCGACGCCATGGATATTCCCGTAGCCGTTGGCGGTGTGACGGTCTATCCGGGTGACGTGGTCGTCGCCGACGGCGATGGCGTGATCGTGGTGCCACGCAAAATTGCTTTCGATGTAGCCACCTACGCCCACCAGGAACTGCGCAACGATAAAGCCGCCCGCCGCCGCATGTACGAAGAACAAGGCCGGGAACTGGATGACACCGTGTAGCGGCGCCAACGAGCGCTTTGCCTGATAACCTGGCGCGGAATCCCTTCCGCCGCACAAAGCCTGGCATGCACGAGTACGCCAGGCTTTGTGCGGCCGGAGAGAACTTGGAGTCGAGTCAGGGCCGTACCGCTTGATGCGGGTCAGGAGGAAACCGGGCTTTCTACAGACAGTGTCGGTAAAAGCTCGATAAAGACTTCGACGACCTGCATATCGAACTGTTTGTTGCACTGGTCTTTGAGGTAAGCGATCACTTTCTCTTGCGGCCAGGCCTTCCGATAAGGCCGGTCGAAAGAAAGCGCATCCCACACGTCTACAACAGAGAAAAGGCGGGCTTCGAGAGGGATTTCTTCGCCTTTTAGCCCCTGCGGATAACCGGTTCCATCCCAGCGTTCGTGGTGAAAGTAGGGAATATTGAGCGCCGGACGCAGGTATTCGATATCAGAAAGCATCTGGTAGGCATACTCGGGGTGCCGCCGCATGATCTCCCATTCGATGCCGGTTAACTTGTCGGGCTTTTGCAAAATTTCATCCGGGACCCCCATCTTGCCAATATCGTGCAACAAAGCCCCGCGCCGGACGTGATGCAGCATCTCTGCGGAGAAATCGAAAGCATCAGCCAACTTCATCATCACTTCGGTGACGCGCAGGGTGTGGCCTTCAGTCTCCTTATCACGCAAATCCAGCGCGCGCGACCACCCCAAGATTGTATCGTCGTAAGCGGCTGCCAGGCGTTCGTGCGCCTGCTTCAGAGCCATTTCGGAGTGTTTGCGCTGTGTGATATTGCGGGAGGTCAGCACAATGCCGCGAATCCCCGGGTGCTCGAGCAAGTTCGAACCGAGGATTTCGAGGTAAATCCATTCGCCGTCCGCGCGATGGAAGCGCAGTTCCAGAGGGGTATTTTGTTCGGTTTGCTCGATCACGCGCAACAGATCGTAACCGATGGCGGCGCGATCCTCGGGATGGATAAAGTCGAACGGTGCTTTGCCTAACATATAACCGGCTGGGTAACCGGTGATGCGCGAGACGGATGGACTTTCGTAAACGATGCGGCCGTCGACGTCGACGACATGGATTAAGTCGTCTGAATTTTGAACCAGCGAACGGAAACGATCCTCGCTAGCGCGCAACTCCTGCTCGGCCTTGACCCGCCCGGTAATATCACGGGACGAACTATGGACCTCAAGCGCGCCCGCTTCGGGATCGCGCATGGCCCTGCTGTTGGTTTCTACCCAAATGTATTGCCCGTCTTTGCGGCGGATGCGCATCAGAATCCCGTGCAAGACACGCGCACCCGACAGGGACTGAAATTTCTGCCTGGACTGCGCACGATCTTCGGGATGAATGAAATCGAAAAGGGACAGGCCGATCAGTTCGTCGGGTTCGTAACCGAGCAGGCCACGGCAAGCGGGGGATACGTACAGGTACGTGCCATCCAGGTTGTGTCGGGTGATCATATCGGTGGAGTTTTCGGCCAACAAGCGGAACTGGGCTTCGCTCACGCGCAGGGCCTCGGTAATACGTTCGTGTTCGGCCGTGATATGCCATTCGCGCAAGGCCCGTTCGGCAATATGCGGCATATCGATCAACGTCTCTTGCGATTTAACGACGTAGTCCAGCGCGCCGGCTTTGAGAGCTTCTACGGCGACGCGCTCATTCCCCTGGCTGGTCATAATGACAATGGGTGTGGGTAAGTTATTTGCCTGCGCGGGCTGGGAGTGCGTGAGCAGCTCCAGGCCATCGCCGTCGGGGAGACGCCAGTCGGCGATAATCAGAGCAGGTGGGGCAGGCAGCTCACGCAGCAGGCGGCGGGCGTCAGCCAGCGACGATGCGATGTGCAGCACAGCCGCGTCCCCGCGGTACTCAAACGAGCGTTCGATCAATTCGGCGTGTGCTTCTTCGTCCTCTACCAACAAAATAGTGACAGTTTCCTCAGTCATACAGTTTTCATCGCCCGCGCAAAAAGGGTTTCCCGCCGAAGCCGTGGGAGCCGTTCACTTGTGAGATGGCGGCACGTGCGGCGTCGTATTCCACTCTAACCAATAAAAGCCCAGGTCTTCCATCAGTTTGTTGAACTCCTCGAAACCAACCGGCTTGACCAGGTAACTGTTGGCGTGATTGATGTAGGCACGGGCGACATCACGTTCACCTTCCGAGGTGGTGAGCACGATGACGGGGATATACTGTAATGCATCCGACCCTTTGATCGCCTTGAGAACTTCCAGGCCATCTACCCGTGGCAAGCGCAAGTCGAGCAGGATAATATGCGGACGGGGGCTTTTGGCCGGATCGCTAAACTCTCCCTGGCGAAGCAAGTAATCCAACGCGCTTTGCCCATCCAGAAAGTGACGGATTTTGTTCGCGACGCGATGCTCTGAGAGCGTACGAATGATCAACTCGGCATGATCGACATTGTCTTCTACCAACATCACAAAAACAGGTTCGTTGATCATTGCACTCCTCCTACAAAATGCCCAAAACAAGCCTCGTCAACGCTAACGATTAATTTTCTGTATCTTCTCAATAATGCGGGGTGTGGGGTGTTATGTGCGTGCTGCAACCTGGTTGTCTGGCACGCACATAACACCCCACGCTCCCCCTACTTTCTGAGGAGATACAATTTTCTGCTGAAAGTGAAAACCGATCGATAAATTTTACCGCGTTCCTGTTTTGCTTGCCAATAGGGTTCATCCATTTTTCGCCGTCTATCTGGCCCATATCATCTAGAAAAAGCAGACTCTTCCGGGTCACCGGAAAGGCCCTTGTTGTCTTCACGATGGCCGCCCTGTTCAAGCTGGCCCCAGGGAAAAGCGGAACGTCGATCCGCACCCTTTTCCTTCGGATTCGACCCAGATGCGCCCGCCGTGCATTTCAACGATCCGCCGCACCAGGGCCAGGCCAATGCCGGTGCCCTCGCTCTGTGCGTCGAGTTTGTCGAACAAGCCAAAAATGCGTTCGTGATAGCGCGGTTCGATCCCGATGCCATTGTCTCGAACGTAGAAAACGGGCGCACCTTCGCCGTCCTGAGAGAAGCCGATGTCAATACAGGGATCGGTCTGCTCTCCCATGAACTTGATCGCATTTTCGATCAGGTTTTGGAGCACTTCGACCAGGCGCACGCGATCTCCGTATACGGTGGGCATGTCGGGCATCACCTTCACGATCACCTTGCTGCGCGCGAGCACCCCACGCAGCAAGTCGAGTGCGTCGTTGACAATTTCGCCAAAGGGCACTGTCTGAGGAGGCGCGATGATACGCCCCACCCGCGAAAGCTGGAGCAGGTCATCGAGCAGTTGTTCCATCTTTTCTGTGGCTCGGGTAATCCGGTTCACGTCCTGGTTCAAACGATTGAAATTGCCCGACGCGGCGTCTTTCGCCAGAAAACCAAGAAAGCCGCGAATGGTGATCAGGGGCGCCTTGAGGTCGTGCGACACGGTATAGGTAAAGCGTTCCAGTTCGGCGTTTTTGGCGCTCAACTCGCCGATTAGGCTTTGCCGTTCGTGTTCGCTTTGCAGGCGCTGGATCAGGCTGCCGAGCAGCGAGCAGTAGATGCGAATCGTTTCCTGGAGCATCCCATCGGGCGGTGCATGGCTGATTGCGGTGTCGTTGGCAAACGTGCCAAGCCTTTGGTTGCCAAAATAGATGGCGGTGTGTGCCACCCAGCCCCGGCCACAGACCACCTTATCCGCGCCGTTCTGGTAAGTGTAAGGTTGCTCTTCGATGATCCACGGCAGGTCTTTGAACAGCCAGGTTCCCCGTTCGGTTTCATCTTCCCTGCTGAAAGATACCTGCCAGTGGCTACCATGTTCGTCGGTCGTTTGTCCCAACAGATCGGTTCCGTAAGTCCCACGCATGGTATTGGCTTCGGGATCGAACAGAAAAATCGCACAGCGCTCGATTCCCAGTTTCTCGCGGGCCAGTTCAACGGCCTTGCGGTAAAAGACGTCTGGGTCTGTGCAGGCGATCAGCTCATCAGTGATTTTCACCACACTGTTCAGGCGCTGCATCGAGTGTTTTTCGAAGGCTTCAAGCTGCTTGCGATCGAGAATATTCCCCAGTATCGAACAATAAATTGCTGTGATTTCTTGCAGGGCAAGATCAAAGGGAGCGTTGCTGATGGCCGAGTCGTTGTACAGCACGCCCAGTGGGCGCATGGCGCTGTAAATCGGTGTGGCGACAATCCAACCGGGGCCCATGTCGATAAGCCGATCGGCCTGCCAATAACCGCGCCGCCGCCGTTCGGCGCCGGAAAGGAAAACGTACAGTTGTTCCCGGCGGGCAAAGATCTCGGGTGTATCGCTCGTGGGCATGCGCCCGGCACGCTCATCGGTGGTGTTTCCCTGGGCATCGGTACCGTACGTACCGACCAGGTAGGCCCGGTTTTGATCCAGCAGGAACAGGCTACAGCGCTCCAGGCCAACTTTTTTACGTCCCAGTTCGACCGCCCGCCGGTACAGGTCGTCGAGACTTTCGGCCTGAAGCAATTCATCGGCGGCTTCGACGACCGAGCGCAGGCCGTTGGCAAGCTTTTGCTGGTACGCTTCGGCGCGCTTACGCTGAACGGTCATCGCTACCTGGCTGGAGACGAACACCAGCACTTCACAGTCGGCTTCCGTCAGGCGCTCGCTCTTTTCATACGTTTGCACGGCCATTACACCCAGGGTACCCTGTGCGGCAATCAACGGCACTCCCAACCAATCAACGGCCGGTGTACCCAGCGATTCGATCGCGTGCGTCTCCTTCACACGAAGGTGCTCTTCCATTTTGAGCAAAAGCGGTTGGCCCGTGCGCAAGACGTGGCTGGTTAAACCGCGTTCAGGATGCCGCGGTTGCGGCTTGGGGTCATATTGATCGACGTAGTAGGGGACGTCAAGCAAATCGCTCTCGGCATCGTACAGGGCAATGAAGAAATTCTTCGCAGGCATCAACTGGCCGATGATTTCGTGAATTTGCGGGTAAAAATCGTCCAGGCTCTCGGCGGCAAGGGATGTCGCAGCAATCTGGTACATGGCGTTACGCGTCTGTTCGTAGCGTTTGCGCTCGTCGATATCTCGCACGGTAACCAGGACGCGTTCTGCGTTGCCGATGAAAGCCACGCCCATGCTGATTTCAACCCAGAACAGCCTGCCCGAACGGTGACGGGCGCGCCATTCGAACAACTGTTTATCGCCATTGGCAGCACTGCGAATGCGTTTCAGGGCTTCTTTATGAGAATAAGGCGGCGTTCCGGCGCTCAAATCTCCTAAGGCAGCCTGGAGCAGTTCATCGGTTGCGTAACCAAACATCTCGCTGGCTTCCCGGTTGACCAAAACAATCTTGCCGGTTTCTTTATCGTGTACGAATACCGCCTCGGTCACGGCATTGAAAATGGCTTCGAAGAGCGATTCACTTTCACGCTGGGCCACATCGCTCTGTATGCGGCGAATGATGCCGTAAACCATCGAGCAGTATACGGCGATCGCCTGCTGGCAGGCGCCATCGACCGGTGCGCCGCTGATGGCCGTGTCGTTGCAAAACAGCGCCACCAGATCGTCTCTTTGCTTCATCCAGGTGTAAGCGACCCAATCTCGATCGGGTTGCCGATCCTGTTCGTGTCCTTTTTCGCCGTAGTTGATATGCCACAAGGCATCGGTATCGATAAGGAGCGATCGGTCGAGTTGATCGTAGCGCCACTGAAGGTGATACTCGCCAACCGTCCGGCGCTGCATATCGGTTCCGTACGTGCCATGAATGATGCCTGTGTGGGTGTCGAGCAGAAACAACGAGCAGCGCTCGACACCCAGCCGTTCACGCGCCAGTTCGACCGTACGCCGGCAAAGCGTATCCAAGTCGTTGCAGCGGATCAATTCGTTGCTCGCTTCAAGAATCGCCTGCATGGTAGACCACTTCAAGTCACCTTGCCAGGCATGCGATTTTCTTTCCATGTGCTACCTCACGGGTTTCCGGGAAGTGTAAAGTAAAAGGTTGAACCGGTCTTCAAACCATCCGATTCGATCCAGATTTTGCCGCCGTGTACTTCGATAATTCGCTTGACCAGCGCCAGGCCAACGCCGGTGCCTTCACTTTTGGGATCGAGCTTATTGAACAGGCCAAAAACCCTTTCGTGATACTGCACCGGGATGCCGATACCGTTATCGCGCACGTAAAAGGTGTGATAGCCATGCTCGTCCATCCCCTGCCAGCCGACTTCAATGAAAGGACTGTGCTGCTCTTCCATAAATTTTGCGGCATTATCGATCAGGTTTTGCACCACTTCGACCAGGCGCGCTGCGTCGCCGTAGACGCGAGGCAGCGGTTCACGCACCCTGGTTTCCACATGGGCGCGCGCCAGCCTGCCCTGCACCAGGGCCAACGCATCCTTCACGATCAGGTCAAAGGGCACGTGTTCCGGCGGATTAGCCATGCGCCCGATGCGCGACAGTTCCAGCAAATCGTTGAGAAGCTGCTGCATACGTACGGTAGCTTCGGTGATACGGAGCATATCTGAATGCAGGCGTTCCATGTTGCCTTGTATGGCGTCTTTTTCGAGATAACCAAGAAAGCCCTGAATCGTAATCAAGGGAGCCTTGAGATCGTGTGAAACGGTGTAGGTAAAGCGCTCCAGTTCGGCGTTTTTGGCTTCCAGTTCTTCGATCAACTTTTCTCTTTCGGCCTCGACGTTTTTACGCTCGGTAACATCCTGCAAAATTCCAATCGATCCGCGTGCCAGGCCCTGCTCGTCGAAAATCTCGATGGCGCTGTTCATTACCCAACGCAACTCGCCGAAGCGGGTATGAATGTGATAGTCGCACTGCTTATGCCACAACGTATCCGGGCTATCCGGCCGGGCGAGGGTGTCTTCGTTCGCCCGGCCCGTTTCGCTGCCCGGGAGCGCTTCTTCAACCAACGTGTTCCAGAGGGCCGGTGTCATTTCCTCTGCCGAATAACCGGTGAGCTGGAAAATATTCTCGCCCATAAAGATGAAGGTATGGGTAGTGTAATCTTGAACGTACGGAACGGCGCCGGCCGCCTCAATCGCCTGCCGGTAGCGTTCTTCAGAAGCCATCAAGTTGACAGTAGCATCTCGCAAGGCAGCTTCGGTTCGCTTCTGCCTGATCATGTTTTCGAGCAGCGAAGCATAAATAGCGACCATTTCCTGCTGCAAGTAATCGACCGGTTTGTGACTCAAGGCCGTATCGTTGACAAACAAACCCAGCGATTCGCGGCCCAGGCGTAAGACCGTTTCAGCCACCCAGCCACGCCCAAAAGTGCGATACTGATCCCCTTGCAAGGTTTTGTACTCTCCCTCATTGAACATCCAGGTTTTTTTCACGCTGGTTTCCATCTCGCGCGAGAAATCCGATGTCCACGAGGCAGCCGATTCGTCGACGATATTTCCCTGGGAATCCGTGCCGTAGGTCCCCTGCATGCGCTGTGTGCGGGCATCATACAGGTACAAGGCACAACGCTCCAGGCCAAGCTTTTCACGCCCCTGTTCCACGGCACGCTTGTAAACTTTATCCAGGCTGTCGCAGCGCATCAGTTCGTCGGCGGCAGCGATGATGCCAGCCAGGCCCTGTGAGATGCTGCGTTCGCGCTGTTTCGCTTCCAGGCGCATACGGATATCGCGCACGGCTCCGATACACATCGTCTTTCCGTTCAGCGAAAACGTACCGATATTGATCTCCGCCGGGAAAACGCTGCCATCCTTATGGCGGTGATAACGCAGCGGAATATGTGATTGCAGGTCTTGCAGCGCCTGATACGCCTCTTGCGGCTCGGCAAAGATTTCGGACAAGGCTTTGCCGAGCATCTCGCTGCGGTCGTAACCGTAGAGTTTCAAAGCCGCCTGGTTGATGTCGACGATTTCGCCATCGGCCTGCGACACCAGCAACAGTGCGTCCGATCCCGCGTCGAAAAGAGCGCGGTATTTTTCTTCGCTTTCGCTCAAGGCTACCAAAACGCGGTTACGGCTCTCGATGGCCATGCTCAGCGTGATCAGAATCAGCACCAGCCCAAACACCAGGATCAACCAACTGTTCAACGGCGACACGAGAAAGACACTTTCCGGCGTCCATCCCCACGATACGGCAACGGCCATCGCCAGGGTAACCAGGGCAGTCACCGCAAAAACGGTGAGTGCGCCCCGCCGGCCAAAGAGCAGGGTGGTGAAAACGGTCGTCAAAACGTAATAAATCGTGGTCACATTCGAAAGGCCGCCGGCAAAAAGCACCAGGAGCGTGCTGTTAAACCAGAGGATGGCCGTAAGAAGCAGCTTCACGCCGTTAAGATGCCCCCGGTTGAGGCGCAGCTTGGAAATCACCACCAGCACCAACGTATAGCCAATGACAATGGAGAGCGACGGCGTTCTGATTGAAGGCATGAGGGAAGTAAGCAGTATGGCCACCGCCAAAACAAAAAACAAACTGAGAATCAATGAATTCATCAGCGAAAATTGGTAGTTCACCAACTCATTTCCCGATAAAATAGACGTACCCAACCAGGCCTTCAAGCGCTTGTGCAAAGCTGACACTTTTTGAACCATCCTTCCAGACCTCGAGTGTTTGCAAAGCTTCCCGCTTAACTCGAAAGATGGATCGTCCCATCCATCGAATGTAGAAAATCCTCTGTGTTTCATTATACGGTCAAATTCTGACATTGACATTTCGTTTCTTCCTCCCTATAATTGCGTTAGCGCTAACGTTATTTCGATCGACAAATATGACTCCTTCCCGCCCCACCCTTGCCGATGTTGCCCGCGAAGCGGGTGTTTCTTTGATGACCGTTTCGCGCGTCGTCAACCATAAAGATGGCGTTGGCGCCGAGACCCGCGCCCACATCGAGTCCATCATCGAGCGCCTCGGCTACAGGCCCAGCGGCATTGCGCGCTCGCTGGTCACGCAGCGTACGGGTACGATCGGCCTGATTGTACCGGACGTCTCGAACCCCTTTTTCCCTGACGTGATTCGCGGCGCAGAGCAGGTTGCCTTCCAGCAAGGCTACAGCCTGTTGCTGTGCAACACGGAAGAAGATACCCGCCGCGAGTCCGATCTGCTGCAACTGCTGGCCGAAAAATGGGTGGACGGCATTCTCCTGTGCAGTTCGCGGCAGCAAGACAGCGATCTGGTTGCGGCCCTGGCCCACTATCCGGCAGCCGTTATGGTAAACCGCACGTTGGAGAAAACGTCGGCCCTGGCAGGATCGGTCTGCATCGACGACGTGGCCGGTGGACGGTTGCTGACCGAACACTTGCTGGCGCGCGGCCACCGTGCGATTGGCTTCCTGAGCGGGCCGCACAACTCTTTCAGCGGCCACAAAAGACTCGAAGGCCAGCGCACGGCTCTGGCTGCGGCTGCATTGCCCTGGAATTCCGCCTGGCAGCGCCCGTGCGCCCCATCGGTAGAAGGAGGGCGCCAGGCAGCGCAACAACTGCTCAGCGAAAACCCGGCGCTTACCGCCCTGGTCTGCTACAACGATCTGGTCGCCGTCGGGGCGCTGCAGGCCGCCGCCACCATGGGGCGCCGCGTCCCCGGCGAATTGGCCATCACCGGTTACGACGACATTTACCTGGCCGCCCTGGTCACACCCGCATTGACCACCTGCCGCGTTCAGCGCGACGAACTCGGCCGTTGGGCCGCACAGGTTTTGCTGGACGCCCTCAACGAATCGGGCAGAACGCTGCAAACCCTTCTCCTGGCACCGGAATTGATCGTCCGCCAAAGCACCTGACCCACTTCCTGATGCCGCTGGTTGCAATCTCAAATCCTTGAGCCACCAATCGACCGGCGCCCACGCTTCTCATCTCAAACCATGCCCACTTCCTCATCCTTCACCCTTTCCTTATCCGATTTCTGGCGTGAAAACGACGCCTGCCTGGCCTTCACCACCGACAAGCCACGCTGCGCCGTCAGTTTTTCACCTGACGATCACTGGTTGTTCGAACTGTTGCCCATCGAGTCGACGCTGCGCTACTATCACGACAAAGCTTATCGCGACCGTTTGCACCGCCAGGCCAATGCGCTCACCCTGGAGGGGGTAGGTAAGGCCTTCTTCGACGAAGATACCTGGGAAAACAGCCCCAGGCGCATCGAAAATCTGTTCGGCAGCGAGTTCGCCTACACCGAGGGCGGCACGCCCTGGCTGCAACACGTGACCGACGATCCCGACACGTTTGCCCGCATCCTCGACAGCGCTGAAGCCACCGACATGAACGAATGGGCCTTGCCCGCCGGCTACCGCGCCGAGTGGGAAGCCCGCAAGGCTGCCGGCAAACCCCTGCCCGCCCTCGGCACCGGCAGCCGCGGCCCGGCGACGATCATGACCTCGGTGCTGCACCCCGAAAGGGTTTTCTTGTGGATGTACGATTACCCCGATCTGATGGCCCGCTTCAGCGACATCTTGGCCCGCAAGATGATCGAACTCAACCGCACGCTGCGCGCCTTCAGCGGCTTCGACGCCGCCTCGTGGTGGATTACCGACGACAACTGCGCCCTCTTCAACCGCAAACTGTACCGCACCTATTGCGTCCCCGTGCTGCAAGCCGTGCTGGACGAATTCTCTCCGCTCCCCGGCGGCCACCGCTATCAGCATTCCGACAGCAGCATGGGCCATCTGCTCGACGAGCAGCGCGCCCTGGGCATCAACAGCGTCAACTACGGCCCCGACGTAGACGCCGGCCTGATCCGCGAGAAGATGCCTGACGCACTCATCAACGGCCAGATGCCGCCGTTCTTGCTACGTAACGGCACCGATGAAGAAGTACGCCAGCGTGTGCACGCCGACTTCGAGAAGGCCGGCGCTACCGGCGGCCTGGTGATCGCCACCGCCGGTTCGCTTGCCGCCGGGACGACGATCGAACGCATGCGCTGGCTGATGTGGTGCGTACAGGAGGAAACACGTTATTCGTAGCCATGCTTTGGTATGATTGGAGGATCGGTAAACCATTCACGGTTGTTCGCAGAACGAGCAGCCCTTGAGGAGTTCCCATGTCTCTTACCATCTCATCAACCGTAACCCTTAACAACGGAGTTCCCATGCCGCGGCTCGGCCTGGGAACTTTTCTCTCCGAGGTGGGTGAAGCCACCCAAAACGCTGTGCGCTGGGCGATCGAGGCCGGCTACCGACACATCGACACCGCCCGCATCTACCGCAATGAGGAAGACGTCGGCAAGGCCGTGCGCGACAGCGGCGTGCCACGCCAGGAAGTTTTCGTCACCACCAAAGTGTGGAACGACGATCAGGGCTACGATACCACGCTGCAAGCCTGCGATGCCTCGCTGAAGCGCCTGGGCATGGATTACCTGGATTTGTATCTCGTCCACTGGCCGGTCACCGGGCTACGCAACGAGACCTACCGGGCGCTCACCCAATTGCTCGAAACCGGCAAAACCCGCGCCATCGGCGTCAGCAACTTCACCATCCGCCACCTGGACGAGCTGCTGGCACAGACCGACATCGTCCCGGCTGTCAACCAGATCGAACTCAGTCCCTTCCATCAGCGCCCGCAGCTGGTCGACTACTGCCGCGCCAAAGGCATCGTCGTCGAAGCCTACAGCACGCTGGCGCGCGGCAAACGCGCCGACGACGAGCGCCTGGCCGCCATCGGCCAACAGTACGGCAAGACGGCCGCCCAGGTGGCTCTGCGTTGGGCCTTGCAACACGAAGTCGTCATCATTCCCAAATCGGTACGCCGCGAGCGCATCCTCGAAAACGCCGCAATCTTCGACTTCGAACTCTCTCCCGTAGAGATGCAGGCCATCGCTGCGATGGACGAGGGCTATTCTGTGGTTCCATCCGCATGGGACCCGGATACATCCCCCAAGTGGGCATAACACAGGAGCTTCCCATGTCTCAATTCATCCTTTCCGCCTTTGGTGACGAGATTTCTCCCCACCTCGACGAGCAAATCGGGGTCATGCTGGCCAATGACGTGCACTTCCTCGAGTTTCGCAGCATGGAAGGCCGCGGCATCATCGACTATCCCCTGCCCGAAGTCAGAGCCGCTCACAAAAAGCTGGTGGACGCCGGCATGGCCGTCTCGGCCGTCGGTTCGCCGATCGGCAAGATCGGGATCAAAGACGATTTCGGTCCCCACCTGGAACGCTTCAAGCAAACGATCGAGGTGGCACACGCCCTGGAGACAAAGTACATCCGCATGTTCAGTTTCTTCATCCCCCACGGCGACGACCCGGCCAGTTATCGCGACGAAGTATTGAAGCGCTGGACGAGCTTTGTCGAAGCCAGCAAAGGCTCCGGGCTGATCCTGCTGCACGAAAACGAAAAAGACATCTACGGCGACACGGCCGAACGCTGCCTCGACCTGCTCGAAACGCTCGCTTGCGATTATGTCAAAGCGACCTTCGACCCCGCTAACTTCGTGCAGTGCCAGGTCGAGACATACCCACACGCCTTCAACCTGCTGCGCAAGCACACCGTTTACTTGCACATCAAAGACGCCCGTTACCAAGATGGCGGCGTCACCCCGGCGGGCGAAGGCGAGGGCAAACTGCCCGAAATCCTGGCAGCGTTACACCAGGATGGCTTCGAAGGTTTCGCTTCCATCGAACCCCATCTGGCGCACAGCCTGCCCGGCGGTGGTCCAGAACTTTTCGGGGTGGCGGCTAGCGCGTTGAAGAAATTGCTGAGCCGCTTGCCATAGCCCGTTCATCGTCAAAGCAGCGGGGATAGCGCGAAAGTATCCGTCGAGGGCAAAGCCATGGCTTCGCCCTCGACGGATAGTAGTAGTGTCACGTTACACGGAAAGCGGGCACAAACTGCACGACACCTTTTCAGCGTGGTATGATTGGGCAGCTTGAGGCCCTGCCGATGAATGCACCCATCACTCTGCTTGCCCTGACCCTGACGACGGGAGTCCTCCTGGCTGCACTGGTCCCTGTGATTCATCGCAGCCTGCCGCGTCTTACCGCCCCCATCCTGGCGTTGTACCCGCTGGCGGTGCTTGTGCAGCTTTGCCTGGCCGCTCCGGCGGTGACCGCCGGCAGGGTGTATACGGTGACGTGGCCTTGGGTAACCAGCCTGGGCCTGGCGCTCACGTTTACCCTGGACGGCCTGGGTTTGTTGATGGCTTTGCTCATCTCAGCGATTGGGGCCTTGGTCGTGTTTTATGGCAGCGCCTACCTGCACGATCATCCCGGGCTGGGGCGTTTTTACAGCCTGGTTCTGCTTTTCATGGTTGCCATGTTGGGGGTCGTATGGAGCGGTAATGCCTTGCTGCTGTTCGTTTTTTGGGAACTGACCAGCATTTCTTCGTTCTTTCTAATCGGCTTCGAACATCACAAGCCCGAGGCACGCGCTGCGGCCTGGCAGGCGCTGCTCGTCACCGGGTCGGGCGGGCTGGTCCTGCTGGCAGGGTTGGTCCTGCTGGCGCAGATCGGCGGTTCGTTCGAGATAGCCGATTGGGTATTGCGCGCCGGCGCAGTCCAAGCGCACCCGCTCGCCCCGGCGGCCTTTCTCTTGATCCTGCTGGGCGCCATGTCCAAGTCGGCGCAGTTCCCCTTCCACTTCTGGTTGCCCAATGCGATGGAGGCGCCGGCCCCGGTCAGCGCCTATCTGCACTCAGCGACGATGGTCAAGGCCGGCATCTATCTGCTGGCGCGGCTCTATCCCGTGTTGAGCGGGCTGGACCTGTGGACGCCGGCGTTGACGGCGGTTGGCCTGATTACGCTGGCAGGCGGAGCGCTGTTGGCGCTTGCCCAAACCGATCTCAAACGCCTGCTCGCCTACACCACGGTGGCTTCTCTCGGCGGGCTGACTCTGCTGCTCGCATCGCCCGGCTCATTGGCCGTGAAGACGGCCATGGTTTTCCTGACCGCGCACGCCCTGTATAAAGGAGCGCTTTTCCTGGTTGTCGGCGGCATCGATCACGCCGTTCACTGCCGCGACGTTACCGAATTGGGCGGCCTGGGGCGCGCCATGCCGTTTACGGCTGCCGCCGCCGGGCTGGCGGCGCTCTCGATGGCCGGCCTGCCCCCGTTTTTCGGCTTCATCAGCAAAGAACTGTTCTACGAAACCACGCTGGCGGCTTCCCGGCCGCTGCTCGCTGCCGGCCTGGGGCTGATCGCCAACGCGGCCATGGTGGCCGTAGCCGGCTGGGTGGGTGCCATGCCGTTTTGGGGCCGGCCCACCGGGGAACGGCACCCGCACGAAGGCCCGCCGGCCCTGTGGCTGCCGCCGCTGCTGTTGGCGGCAGCCGGCCTCGTTTTCGGCGTCTTCCCGCAGTGGGCAGGCGACTGGCTGATCGCGCCGGCCGCGCAGGCCGTGGCGCAGACGGCGGTGAAGGTCAAACTTTCGCTCTGGCACGGCCTCACGCCAATGCTTGGCCTGAGCGCCGTCACACTGCTGGTGGGCGTGGCCTTGCTCTTCGGGCGGCGGCGTTGGCAGCCGGCGGCGACGGTAGCCTGGCAGCGGTTAAGCCCACTTGGCCCGGCGGCACTCTACCCGCGCAGCTTGCACGCCGTCACATCGCTTGCCGCCCGCCAAACTGAGTGGCTGCAAAGCGGGCACCTGCGTCACTACGTGCTGGTGATCGTTGTTTTCACGCTCGGTCTCTCCATGGTCACGGCATGGCTGTGGCGCGTGCCGGTCCCATTCGACCCGGGCAACCCACCGCGCTTTTACGACATGATCCTGATCGGCATCATCCTGACGGCAGCCCTACTGGTGACGCGTGCCCGCTCACGCCTGGCCGCAATTGCCCTGCTCGGCTCGATCGGCTTCAGCATTGCCCTGCTCTTCCTGCTCTACAGCGCCCCCGACCTGGCCATGGTGCAGTTCGCCATCGAAACCCTGACGGTGATCCTGTTCGTGCTGGTCATCTATCGCCTGCCACGCTTCAGCCGCCTGAGCAGCCGCCGTACCTACCTGATGGATGCGGTGGTGGCCCTGGCAGGCGGCCTCTTGATGACCCTGTTGATGCTGATCGTTTCGACACACAGCGCCGAAAAGCATCTGGCGCAATATTTTGCCGAGAACAGCCTGCCCCTCGCCAACGGGCGCAATATCGTCAACGTGATTTTGGTCGACTTTCGCGGTCTCGATACGCTAGGTGAGATCAGCGTGTTGGCAATCGCTGCCGTAGGCGTGTACACGCTGATCCGCCTGGGCGTCGGACGCAAGACGAAAGCAGGATAAGCTCCGATGCAGCGCTCTTTCCTCCTGCCCCTGGCCGCCCGCTATCTAATGCCGTTGATGTTGATCTTCTCGGTGTTTCTCCTGCTGCGCGGGCACAACGAAATCGGCGGCGGGTTTGTGGGCGGGCTGGTCGCTTCCAGCGCTTTCATGCTGTATGCCATTGCCAATACACCCGAAGCGCTGCGGCGCTTGCTGCCCGCGCCGCCGCTGACATGGATCGGCCTGGGGCTGCTGGCAGCATTGGCCAGCGGCATCATTCCCATGTGGAACGGCGCGCCCTTGATGACCGGTGTGTGGCTCAAGACTCCCCTGCCGGTCATCGGCAAGGTCGGCACACCGCTGCTGTTCGACATCGGTGTATACTTTCTGGTAATCGGTGTGGTGCTGTGGATGTTGTTGACCCTGGCGGAGGAATAAGGTGACGTTTCTGTTAGCCGTTACCGCAGGCGCCCTGTTTGCAGCGGGAATTTATATGATCCTGCGGCGCAGCCTGGTCAAGATTCTGGTCGGCCTGCTGCTGTTGGGATATGCCGTCAACCTGCTGCTGTTCAATTCAGCCGTGCTGATCCCTGCCAGCCCGCCGCTGCTGGCTGCCGACAGCCAACGTCCACCCGATGTGTACGCCGACCCGGTGCCGCAGGCCCTGATTTTGACGGCGATCGTGATCAGCTTTGGCGTAACCGCTTTTGCCGTCACCCTGCTGCGCCAGGTCTACCAGGCAAACGGCAGCGATGACGTAGAGGTTATGCACAACACCGACATACCTTGTGAAGAGCCGGAGCTGGTCAGTGCGGAAGAGTGCCTCGACGCCGACCTGCACCAGGAAGCCCCCACGACGCCCGCGGAGACCGCAACGTGATTGCGCTGCCCGTCCTGTTACCCTTGTCGTTCGGCGTGATCGCCCTGCTTACCTGGGAGCGGCTCAGCGTACAGCGTGCCCTTTCGCTGTTGGGCAGCGCCGGAATGGCCGTGGTCGCCTTCTGGCTGCTGTTGCACGTGCGCCAGCAGGGCCTGCAGGTCATGCAGGCCGGCAACTGGCCGGCGCCCTTCGGCATCAGCCTGGTGATCGATCTGTTCAGCGCCATCATGGTTGCGGTGTCTGCACTGGTGGCCCTGGCGGTGGCCGTTTACGGGCAGGCCGGCATCGATGAGCGCCGGCTGCGCGCCGGCTATACACCCTTGTTTTTCTTTCTGCTGGCCGGTGCCAACGGAGCCTTTACGACCGGCGATCTGTTCAACCTCTACGTATGGTTCGAGGTGATGTTGATGTCTTCCTTCGTGTTGATCGCCCTCGGCGGCGAACGCGCCCAACTCGAAGGGGCGCTCAAGTACGTCATCCTCAACCTGCTCTCTTCCACGCTTTTCCTCTCGGCCATCGGCCTGACCTACAACTTGGCCGGCACGCTCAACATGGCCGACCTGGCCCTGCGCCTGGCCGCCCTGCAAGCAAACGGCGAAACCACGTTGCTGGCGGTGCTCTACCTGGTGGCCTTTGGCATCAAATCGGCCATTTTTCCGCTGTTTTTCTGGCTGCCGGCTTCCTATCACACGCCGCCGGTGACGGTAACGGCACTGTTCTCCGGACTGTTGACCAAGGTGGGTGTGTATGCCCTCTTCCGGGTCTTCACGCTGATCTTTGCCCCCGGCGTGCAGTTCACCCATGCCCTGCTGCTCACGCTGGCCGGCTTGACCATGGTCGTCGGCGTCTTTGGCGCCGCAGCGCAGACCGACCTGCGGCGCCTGCTTTCCTTCCACATCGTCAGCCAGATCGGTTACCTGTTGATGGCACTGGGGCTGTATAGCCCGATGGCGTTGGCCGCCGGCATTTATTTCACCGTTCACGTCATCCTGGCAAAGACGGCGCTTTTCCTGGTCGCCGGCATCGTCGCGCAGATGCAGGGTTCGTTCAACCTGAAAGCGCTGGGCGGGCTGTACGCCGCCCGCCTGGGCGTGGCGCTGCTCTTTCTCCTGCCGGCGCTTTCCCTGGCCGGGCTGCCCCCACTGTCGGGCTTTTTTGCCAAGCTGGCGTTGATCGTGGCCGGCTTCGACCAGCAAAGCTACTGGATCGTGGCGGTGGGCCTGGGCGTCAGCGTGATGACGCTTTATTCGATGACCAAGGTATGGAACGAAGCCTTCTGGAAAGAACACCCGGCCACCCCTACCGTACCGCTGCGGCAGGTTTCGGCCTGGATGTGGGCCGGGGCGATCGGACTGGTGGCGCTTTCGCTGGCCGCCGGGCTGTTGGCTGAACCCATCCTGGCCTTGTCTGCCGAAGCGGCGGCGCAGTTGAACGACCCAAACAGCTACATCCAGGCCGTCATCGGGCAGCCGCTTCCCGGAGGCCAGCCGTGAACCTGCTGCTGCTCAACCTGCTGCTGGCGTTGGCCTGGGTGGCCTTGACGGGCAATTTCCAACCAATCGATTTTGCCTTCGGCTTCGGGCTGGGTTACCTGGTACTGTGGCTTTTCTCGCCCCTATGGGGCACACGGCGCTACTTTACCCAGATGCCGCGTCTCGTCGACCTGGCCGTGTATTTTCTCTTCGATATGCTGCGCGCCAACCTGCGCCTGGCCGTCACCATCCTTTCGCCAAAAATGAACCTGCGCCCGGCCGTGGTGGCTGTACCGCTTACCCTGCGCAGCGAAACGGCCATCATCCTGCTGACCAACCTGATCACATTGACGCCCGGCACCCTCACCCTCGACATTTCGAGCGACCGGCGCATGCTCTACATCCACACCGTCTGGCTGGAAGATGTGGCCCAGTTCCGGCGCCAGGTGATCGAAGGCTACGAACGCCGGGTCAAGGAGTTGTTCGAGCCATGACAGAACTGCTGTGGCCGATTATCCTGGCGCTGCTGGCGGCCAGCATGGTCTTTGCCTTCATCCGCCTGGCGCGTGGGCCTTCGCTGCCCGACCGGGTGATCGCGCTGGATTTGATCAGCGTGGTTGCCGTCGGTTTCATCGTGGTCTATTCCGTACGTTTCAACCAGCCTGCCTTTTTGGATGTCGCCATCATCCTGACGCTGATCACCTTCCTGGGAACGGTGGCCTTTGCCTACTACCTCGAAAGGAGGGTTTGATGCTGCGCGAAGCGGTGATCATGCTGCTCATGCTGGCGGGAGCATTTCTGATGTTCCTGGCCGGGGTCGGCCTGCTGCGCATGCCGGATCTGTTCCTGCGCATGTCGGCCACGGCCAAAGCTGGCACGCTCGGAGCCGGATTGATCGTGCTGGGCGGGGCGATCTTTTTTTCCGATTTCGGCATCTACACGCGTTCGCTGGCCATCGTCATTTTTCTGATGCTGACGGCCCCCGTGGCCGCTCACCTGATCGGGCGGGCGGGGTACTTTTCGGGCATCTCGCTCTGGGCAGGGACCGTCCGTGACGACCTGCGCGGCCACTACCGTGCCGATACCCATACCCTGGAAGTTGAATCGGTACCGCCAGAGAAAGGCATTGCCGGTCAGCAAGACGATGAGGCCGAATCCAACACCGGTTCACCACCATGAAAGCGGAAAAGACGGTGAGAAAAGGTCTTCTTGTAGTAGCGTTCTTCCAGTAGAAAAAGTAGAAAAACAAAAGGATTGTCTGTGAAAAAAGCGCTCAACTTTGCTATCGTTGGCTGCGGTGTGATTGCGGCGTGCCACGCGCGCTGCCTGGCAGAACTCGATGACGCACAGCTTACCGCCGTATGCGACATCGTGCCGGAAAAAGCCCACAAGCTGGCCGAAACCTACCCGGCGGACGTTTATGCCAATATCCATAAACTGCTCGATCATCCTGCACTCGACGCCGTCATCGTTACCACGCCATCGGGCCTGCATGCCGACATCGGCGTGCTGGCTGCCCAGGCCGGCAAGCACGTGCTCGTCGAGAAGCCAATGGACGTCAGCCTGGCCAAGGCCGATGCCTTGATCGCAGCTTGCGAAAAGGCAGGCGTCAGGCTCGGCGTGATTTCGCAGCACCGTTTCGATTTCGCCGTGATGGATTTGAAGCAAGCCATCGCCGATGGCAAGCTCGGCCGGCTCAATTTTGGCGGTTCGTATACCCAATGGTACCGCGCCCAAAGCTATTACGATTCGGGCGACTGGCGCGGCACCTGGGCCATGGACGGCGGTGGCGCCCTGATCAACCAGTCCATTCACTACGTCGATCTGTTGCAGTACGTCATGGGCCCGGTAGAAGAAGTGTACGCCCGCACGGCAGCGCTGGCTCACGAACGCATCGAGGTAGAAGACATCGCCGTCGCCACGCTCAAGTTTGCATCGGGCGCGCTGGGGGTGATCGAAGGGATGACGATCGCTTACCCCGGCTTTTGCGCCCGCCTGGAAGTTTTCGGCGCCGACGGCGGGGTGGTCATCGAGAACGATCAGGTCAAAGAATGGCAATTGCGCTGTGGCGAGCGCTACGAGCGCCCCCGCCACGCCGATCGCCTGATCGTCGGCACCACCAGCAAAGACATCTGGCATCATTCCCATCGCCGCCAGATCGCCGACTTCATCGAGGCAATTCGCCAAGCTCGCCAACCCTTCGTCACCGGCCAGGATGGCCGCAGGTCGCTGGAAATCGTGCTGGCGATCTATGAATCGGCGCGCTGCGGCAAACCAATTTCACTTCCCATTCAGTAAAAATGCTTTAAAGCGCGAAATGTTGCCGCTCGCATCACGCATCACGTTTCACGCATCACCTTTCACACATCCCTTCGGAGGTTCTTATGCAACTCGGTATATGTGGCGGCCCGGAAATCGCGCCGGTGGCTGCGGCCGCCGGCTATGACTACATCGAAATCAACGTCGCTTCTCATTTGATCGGTGAAGCGCCCGAGGCGGACTTTGCGCCGATCTTGCAGCAGTTGCGCGCCTGCGGCCTGCCCTGCCTGGCGGCCAATGTCTTCGTGCCGGGGCACTTGAAAATCACCGGCCCCGAAGTGGATTTCGCCCGGTTGCAACGCTACGTCGAGACCGTGATGGTGCGCGCGGCGCAGGTGGGCCTGCAAGCGATCGTCTTCGGCTCCGGCGGGGCGCGCAAAATCCCCGATGGATTTGCACGTGAGCGGGCCTACGATCAGTTGATCGCTTTCGGGCGCATGGTCGCTCCCCTGGCAGAACGGCACGGCGTGAAAATCGCCGTCGAGCCGCTCAACCGCAGCGAAACCAACGTGCTGAACAGCGTGGCCGAAGGGCTGCAATACGTCAAGGACGTCGACCAACCTGCCTTCCGCCTGCTGGTCGACGGCTATCACTGGGCCAGGGAGAACGAGCCACTGGCCGACATCGTTGCGGCCGGCCCCTGGCTGGAACACGCCCACATTGCCACCTACACCCAACGCCTGGCCCCCGGCGCCGAAGCCTGTGATTTCGCCCCCTTCTTGCGGGCGCTGGCGGAAGCCGGCTACGACAAACGCCTGTCCATCGAAGGCGCCTGGGCCGATATGCCCACCCAGGCCGCAACGGCGCGGGAAATCCTGCTCGATAAAAAAAGCGGCTAAGGCCTCGACACCGGTCAATGCAAAACTCTCAGGCATCTGCCGGGGGCGAACCCGTGGGTAGCGGGTCCGCCCCTACCGGTACGGTTATGCTGTCCGCGAAAGCCGGTTGATCGGTCGTCAATGCCCGTTTCTGGGGTATAATCGCCACCACTTCTTCATGTTTTGCGGTGTGATGATGAATTCTTTACCTGTTTCCACAGTCTTTCCTATCGGACGCCGCCAGGAACGGGGGTATGCAGTTCTGGCGCTTGCGTCATGCCTTCGCCCCTTGCTTGCCCCCCGGGGGCATTAATCTTTCTCCTTATTCATCTCAACCCAGGCGCACTTCATCCCATTCATTCCCCGCGCCCCCTCGAACCTGCAACCTTCCAACCTGCGAACGGAGTTTTTCGATGAACGATATTCCTCCTTACAACCCTGGCGAAATCGAACCGAAATGGCAGGCCCGTTGGGAAGCCGACGGCCTATACCACTCGGATATCGATGAGCGCAAACCCAAACACTACGCGCTGACGATGCTGCCCTACCCGTCCGGCGATCTACACATCGGCCACTGGTACGCAATGACACCCTCGGACGCACGCGCTCGCTGGATGCGAATGCGCGGCTATAACGTGCTCTTTCCGATGGGTTTCGATGCCTTTGGCCTGCCCGCCGAAAACGCGGCCATCAGAGACGGCGTCCACCCCATGATCCGCACCTACAAAAACATCGAAAACATGCGCAAGCAACTGCGCTCGATGGGCGCCATGTTCGATTGGCGCCGCGAAGCCATCTCCTGCGACCCGCAATTCTACAAGTGGACGCAATGGTTCTTCATCCAACTGTTCAAGACCGGTATGGCCTACCGCAAGTTCTCGCCGGTGGATTGGTGCCCCAAGTGCAACACCACCCTGGCGCGCGAACAGGTCTGGGGCGAAGACCGCCATTGCGAACGCTGCAAGACGCCCGTGATCAAAAAGGACCTGGACCAGTGGTACTTCCGCACGACCCGATACGCCGAAGAGCTACTGCACTTCGACGGCATCGACTGGCCCGACAAAGTCAAGGCCATGCAGACGAACTGGATCGGGCGTTCGGAAGGCGCTTCCGTTACCTTCCAGGCCGTGTCCCCCGCTGCCGATGGAAGCCAGGTCGGAACTTTGCCCATCGAAGTCTTCACCACCCGTCCCGACACGCTGTGGGGGGCAACGTTCATGGTGCTGGCCCCCGAGCACCCACTGGTCGCCAGGTTGACGGCAGCCGAACGCAAAGACATCGTCGAAACCTACGTAGCCGAAGCTACCCGCCAGACCGATATCGATCGCGAATCGACCGAGAAAGAAAAGAGCGGCGTCTTCATCGGCGCTTATGCCATCAATCCCGTCAACGGAACAAAAATCCCGATCTGGATCGCCGATTACGTCCTGATGACCTACGGCACCGGGGCCATCATGGCCGTCCCCGCCCACGACGAGCGCGACTTTGCCTTCGCCATCAAATTCGGCCTGCCAATCATCCCGGTGATCGAGCGCCCCGACGGTATCAGCAAGAGCCTGGTTTTCCCCGCTTCGGTAGAAGCCGGCTTCGCCGAAAAGCTGCAAGCCGCCGGCATCGAGTTCTACGCCGCGCCTGTCGGAGACGCGGGGGAAGGCCTGTATGTCACCTTGAAAGCCGAGCAGGTCGATCCTTACGTGGCTTTGATGCAGCAGAACCTGAAAGCGGGCAACTGGAACGAGGTCGTCGGCGGGCGCTGGTTGTTCGTCTTCGGCGATGGCGTAATGGAACTGGATTCCGCCGCGTCCGACCAGGCCATCCTGGCGCGCTGCAAAGCCATCTACCCACCGGTCGGCCACAACCGCACGACGATGGAAATGGTCAACAGCCTGCCGTTTTACCGCGACGTGCTCTTTCACGCCGAATACGGCGACATGATCCACTCTGGCGAGTTCACCGGCACGCCGGGCAGCGAGGCCAAGAAACGCGTCACTGCCTGGCTAGAAGCGAAAGGCTTCGGCAAAGGCACCATCAACTACCGCCTGCGTGACTGGCTGATCAGCCGCCAGCGCTACTGGGGCGCACCGATCCCGATCGTCTACTGCCCCGAGCACGGCCAAGTGCCCGTCCCCGACGATCAACTACCCGTCGCCCTGCCCGAAGACGTGGAATGGCTGCCCACTGGCCAAAGCCCGCTCAAACTGCACCCCACCTGGAGCAAAACGGTCTGCCCGATCTGCGGCAAGCCCGCCGAGCGCGACACCGATACGATGGACACCTTCATGTGCTCGTCGTGGTATCATCTGCGCTACCTCAGCCCGAATTACGACCAGGGGCCCTTCGACCCTAAAGAGTACGATTACTGGATGCCGGTGGATACCTACACCGGTGGCGCCGAACACGCCACCATGCATCTGATCTACACGCGTTTCTTCCATAAGGCGTTCCGTGACATCGGCGCGCTGGAAGGCCACGAGCCGATGCTGCAACTGCGCAACCAGGGCCAGATTTTAGGGCCGGACGGCCAACGCATGAGCAAGAGCCGCGGCAACGTGATCGATCCCGATGCCCAGGTGCACCAGTACGGAGCCGACACCGTGCGCGCCTACTTGATGTTCGGCTACCAGTGGTCGGAAGGCGGCCCGTGGAGCACCGAAAACATCGTCGGCGTCGTGCGCTGGCTGCGGCGCAGCTGGTCGCTGGTGCTCGAAACCGTCTCCGGCGGCAAACCGTCGGCTTCGCCGGAAACTTTGAAAATCCTGCGCCGCAAGGTCCATCAGGCGATCAAGCGCATCAACGCCGATTTCGAGCGCTTCGAGTTCAACACGATCGTCTCTGGCCTGATGGAACTGTTGAACGAACTGTACAAGGGACGCGAGGCGGGCGCCGTCGGCTCGCCCGAATGGAAAGAAGCATTGGACGTTTACCTACGCCTGATGGCCCCCATCACCCCGCACATCGCCGAAGAACTGTGGGCCGCGGCAGGCAAGCCCTACTCCATCCACACGCAGGCCTGGCCCCAGGTGGACGAAGCCGCGACGGTCGAAGACGAGATCACGCTGGTCTTGCAGGTCAACGGCAAAGTGCGCGACCGGTTGGTCGTTCCTGCCGGCATCGCCGAAGTTGACGCCCAGGCGGCCGCCCTGGCCAACGAGACCGTGCAGAAATTCCTCGAAGGGCGTTCACCCAAGAAGGTGATTTACGTGCCCGGCAAGCTGGTCAACGTGGTTGGTTAATCGAACAAAAGACCCGAAAGGTTTTCAAAACCTTTCGGGTCTTTTTCGATTTCTGGATAATCCCGCTTACTTGCGTAAATCGGCCAGGTGTTCTTCTACCGCCTGGACTTCCAGTTTCAACCCGCCAAGGTAGGCTTCCAACTCGGCGATTTGTTCGGCCTTCGTCTGAAAGCGGCGCTCGAAGTGCCCGTTGCGACCGCAGCTGCTGCCGCAATTTCCACAGCCGCACTCGCAAGTGCTGCCGCAGGCGCATGCATGGCCTGATTGACAACCACAATCTTTACACATATCTTTTTCTCCTTATTTGGGAAATAGCGTCCGGTAGTCGGACATGAATCGCTCCAACGATTGTTGGGTTTGATGGATCGTTACCGCCCAGGCGTGCAAAAATTCCAATCCCAGGTCGGTTAACTCGTAGATGCGTCGCGCCGGGCCTGTGTTTTGCGTATCCCAAGTAGAGCAAACCAGACCATCTTCTTCAAACGCACGCAGCATGCGGTAAAAGTTGCCTGGATCGGGAGATACGCTGCCTTCCTGCCCAAGATTTTCGATCAACTCATAGCCATGCGCCGGCTTTTTGGCCAACTCGAGTAATAAACGTGGCTGGGCGAAGTTCGGTACGCGCTCGACTTTGCAATGGCATTCTTTGCTTTTCTCTTCGTGCTCGGCACACATATTTGTTATTCTCCTTTATATGTTTATTACATATAGAAGTATAAACCTGTTATGCATGGCTGTCAAGCAAATCAGCCGCTTTGTATCTCGTTGCCATCAGGGTTGGCCTAAGATAAAATTTAAAGGCTCTCTCGTTTTCAATGGGATGAATACCCGGATTTGAGAGCTTTCCCGCCAAAGGCGGAAAAGCCAACTTAAACAACCCAGGCTCTTCCGGCTTCGCCGGGAAAGGGACTCTTCACGCTAAACCCGGAAGACCCGAAGATGTTTTGCTGTTTGGACTGGCACTGTTCTTCGCGGGTGGGTTTGGATTGTTGATTGCCGATGCCCTGAGGCGGCGGCAAAAAACCGATTGAGCGTCTCCTTCCTTGTACGCTCCGCCAAACAAGTGTAAGATACAGGGGTATCTTCTCAAGATAGCGCCCTGGCCGCGCCTGGCAGACAACACGGCCGCAGTGCTTCTGCCGTCGTGCGTGAAATTGCAGCCGGTTACTTGAGGCAAAACGAACAGGCCCAACAACGGGCCCGCGAAGCCGCCGGCACCGGGAAGATGCTTGTAAAACGTGGCGACCCCTACCATCGTTAAGGTCAAACGCACCCTCCATGCCGCCTTCTTATGGGGAACAAACGTAGAAGTTGATTTTTGGATGGGGAGTGAGCGCTTCGCCAACCGCGTCGAGCAGATTGGGTGAAGTGAGTCCACCGTTTTCATTGGCCTGATTCAGGAAGGTAAAATCAAGATGTCATCAAAATCACCCTCAGACCCCTGCCCCTACCTCCTCGATCCTGCCGGAAAAATGCATCCGTTGATCCAGGCCGTTACCCACATCGGCCGGGCAGTGGAAAACGAAATCGTGATCGTCGACAAGCGCGCCTCGCGCGAGCACGCCCGCCTCCGCCGTGAGGGGCGCAAGGTCTTCCTGGAAGACCTGGGCAGCACCAACGGCACGCTGCTCAACCGGGAACGCGTGATGGCTCCAAGCGAGTTACGGGATGGCGATTGCATTGCGATCGGCGACGTACAGTTTATCTTCCACGACCCCGATACCACCGTGGTCGAAAACCCGCTCCCCGAACTGGAAGTGGACCTCCCCGCCGGGGTGGTGCGCGTCAACCGTTCGCCGGTGACGTTGGCGCCGAAGGAATTCATCCTACTTTCTTACCTTTACAAAAACCGCGGCCAGATCTGCTCGAAAGAAGAGATCGGCGCAGCCGTCTGGACGGAATATGAGTCGAGCAGCGGCATCTACGATTACCAGATCGAAAATCTGGTGCGCCGCCTGCGTACGAAGATCGAAAGCGACCCCAACAATCCCAAACTGCTACTGACGATGCGTGGCTTGGGGTACAAGTTAGCCGTCCCCGAGTAACGCTTACGAAAAAATATGCCGACACCGCCGTTCTGTTCGGCGAAAAGGATACAGTAGGGACCGATTTACAAGCGAAGGACTTATCGGATATACTAAAGTTGTCTGACAATCCAAGATGCCCAAGTGTAGTCCCTATTTCTCCCTATGTCCCCTGCCTCCCTTCCATCTTCCGAAATCCCCGATCTGCGCATCCTTCCACTTGAACTGCTGGAAGAGCACGAGTACCAGGACCCGCAGCGTTCTGCACCGCTGATCAAACGCATCCAGGCGGATGGCGTGCTGCGTAACCCGCCGGTCGTTTCACCCTTTGGCGAGGACGATCCGCGCTTTGTCGTCCTCGATGGTGCCAACCGTGTGACTGTCTTCCGCCAGATGGGTTACGAGCACATCCTGGCGCAAGTGGTCGGTTACGAGCCGCCGCAGGTCAGCCTGTATACCTGGCATCACGTCATCGCCGATCTGGATGTGGACAATTTTCTGTCCATTTTGCAGGAAACGCGTGGCTTATCCTTCCCGGCCATGCAATTGCTCGACGCACGGGCGCGCCTGGCGCACCGGGATCTGCTGGCCTACGTTTTGTGCCGTGATGGCCGCATCTTCGGCGTCGAGACCGAAACGCACGATTTGCATACCCAAACCACCCTGCTGAGCCAGATGGTGCTGGCCTACCACCACCGCTGTACGTTGTTCCGCGCCGTGGCCGACAATCTCGATGCCGCCTGCCACCTCTATCCGACGTTGACGGCGCTGGTCATCTTCCCGGTTTACGACCCCGCCGAGGTGCTCATGCTCACGCGTGACGGCGTGCTCCTGCCGGCCGGCCTGACACGGCACCTGATCCAGGGACGGGCAATGCGCCTGAACTACCCGCTCGAATGCTTCAACGGCAGCGAAGCGCTCGAAACCAAAAACGCCCGCCTGCAAAGCTGGCTGCAAGAGAAAAGCGCCCACCGCGCCATCCGTTACTACGCAGAGGCAACTTACTTATTCGACGAGTAAGCAACATCCCACGTCCGAACCTGCATAAGCGGAACAGCCCAAACCTTGCACGCAAGGCTGCACTGCTTCTGCACAGCACCGCCAGCCTCCCAGGCGCTTGCCAGAAGTGAGATCGACGACAGAAGCCCTATAGCCGATTGTTAGCTGGATGATAGGTAAGAATTTCGGGGGAATGGTATCATTTGCACATCAACGCATCACGAATTACGTCTTATGCAACAGGATTTCCCATGACTCCCACTTCCCTTGAAGGCCAAAATCTCGGCAAGTATCGCCTGCTCGAACCGCTCGGGCGCGGCGGCATGGCGCAAGTCTACCGGGCCTACCACCCGCAACTAGATCGCTACGTGGCGGTCAAGGTCTTGCGCTCCGACCTCGTGGAAGAGACGGAATTCCTGGCTCGCTTCCAACGCGAAGCCCGTTCCGTGGCCGCCCTGCGCCATCCCAACATCGTGCAGGTCTTCGACGCCGATGTGCAGGACAACCACTACTACATCGTGATGGAACTGCTCGAGGGAGACACGCTGAAGGCCCGCCAAAACGCCTACCGGGCGCACGCAGAACGTATGCCGCTCGGAGAAACCGCGCGTGTCATGCTGGATGTGCTCAACGGCCTGGGCTACGCCCACGAAGAAGGCATCATCCATCGCGACATCAAGCCTGCCAATATCTTACTCAACCGCCGCGGGCAGGCCGTGCTCAGCGATTTCGGCATCGCCCAGATCGTCGGCGGTACGCAGTACACCATCTCCGGGGCGTTAATGGGCACGCTCAGTTATATGGCGCCGGAACAGGGCCTCGAAAACCGCTGCGATCCGCGCAGCGACTTGTATTCGCTCGGCATCGTCTTCTACGAAATGCTCACCGGTCGCCCCCCCTTCGACGCCGACACGCCGCTGGCGATTTTGATGAAGCACCTCAACGACCCGCTGCCGCTGCCGCGCCAAATCAACCCGGCCATTCCCGAAGCCTTCGAGCGCGTGGCTCTAAAGGCGCTGGCCAAGAATCCCGATGACCGCTACCAGCAGGCCCACGAAATGGCCCAGGCGATCCGTGCCGCAACAGAAGACACCGGCGTTGCCCCCGTGGACGATTTCGCCATCTTGGCACCTGTACCGGCTGCAAGCCTGCCGGATGGCGCAGTCTTTTCGGGTGAAGAACGCGAACACATCACCGATCGTCGCTTCGCCGACGACAACACCGACCCACGCCTATCGCAGCACGTCAGTTCAGCCGGCGATGCCGGGCTTGACGGCGTCGTGGCAGCGCATCCACCCACTGCAAACAACCCCGACGTGGCGCCCGGCTTACCCACTGTGGTGATTGCAGCCTCGACCGCCCTGGCGTCAAGGTTAACCCGAGTGCAGGAAGAGCTACCCGGCTGGGTGGCCCAGCCGCAAACCGTACCGCTGCCGCAGTGGAGCGTTGCCAGGGCTGCCATGATCGGCGCCGGGGTGCTCGTGTTGGCGAACCTTTGCGCCATCTGGCTTGCCGCAGGTACCGGCAACGGACGCGTCTTCGGCAACGGCTGGCCCATCGAAATCCTGCTGGCAGGCCTGCTGCTCTCACTGTTAATGGCTGCCAGCCGCAAAGGCATCTTGCTTATTCCGGCCGGTATCGTCGCCGGCACCGGGATTGTGATGGCTTTTTACGCCATCACAGGCCTGTGGTCCTTGTGGACGTTTTGCTGGCCGGCGATGCCGCTGATCGTCGGTGCATCGATTGCAGGCGGGCTGTCGTTGGCACAGCGTGGCGAGTCTGGCGCACACACCGTACAACTGCTCGGATACGGACTGGCTGCGCTCAGCCTTTTCGCAGCGGCCGCCAACATGTTCGCGGTGGCCTGGTTGAGCATCATTAGCTTTATCAACCCATTCTCATCCAATTGGTAGTTTGAAACTCTGGCAACGATCCTGCCCGGAGACACCTTCCCCGGGCCTGGTTCGACGCGTCAATTTCTGGAGGTCCATATGCAACGTACGCTTTCTCTTCTCTTCGGTATTGCCCTGATCGCTTTTGGGGCGCTGTGCATGGTCGGCAACTTCGCCTTCTCGTGGCTGGAAATCGCCCCGTTCTACTGGTGGCAGTTCTGGCGGCTGTGGCCGCTGATCGTCGTCGGCATCGGCGGCTTGCTTATGCTGGCGCCCATCGTCGGCTTCCGTACACGCGGCCTGGGTGTCCTGTTCATTCCCGGCGCACCTCTCCTGACGACCGGCAGCATTCTGTTGATCAACAGCGTTTTCAACTGGTGGGATGCCTGGGCCTGGCTGTGGCCGGCGGTTGTAATTTCGGTCGCAGCCGGCTTCCTGCTGGCAGCCATCTTCACCCGCATCGTCTGGTTCGGCATCCCTGCCATCTTAATCGGCGTCAACGCCGTGGTGCTGGCTTTCTGCAATATCACCGGATTATGGGGCTGGTGGTCGGTGCTGTGGACGGTGGAGCCGTTGGCGTTGGGGCTGTGTTTTCTGCTGATTGCTGCGGCGACGCGTTCCAGCGCCGTCGCCATCATCGGCGCCTTATTCTGCGGCTTCGCAGCCATAGCCTTCCTGGGCATGACTTCGTTGTTTGCCATCGGTGGCTGGTTCTTCCAACTGAGCGGCCCGGCCATGATCATCGTGATCGGCCTGGTCTTGCTGGCCGGCAGCTTGCTGCCACGCGCCACATCCCACACCTAATACGACATTGATTCTGCAACAACGTTTACGCGGCACCTTAAGGCAACGCCGCCGCAAGGTAGTATCTACGCAGGCAAAGCAAACACTGCCGAAAAATCAGGTAACCCTGACACCGAATCCTGCGTAGTAAAAAGCACTCAAGAAAGGAAATTCCCATGAAAAAGTTGTTCGTTTTTCCCCTTATCCTGCTCCTGGCCCTGTCGCTCTCCGCCTGCGGCATGGTGCGCGGTTCCGGTCGTGTGATCGACGAAGAGCGTTCGGTCGGCGACTTCGACAAGATCATGCTGGCAGGCATCGGCGAAGTCATCTTGACCCAAGGAGAAGAAATTTCCCTGAAGATCGAAGCTGAAGACAACCTGATGCGTTACCTCAAGACCGAAGTCCATGGCGACACGCTCGTCCTCGGCACGAAAGAAGAGTATGCCATGCTCGCCCTGCAACCGACCCGGCCGCTCAAGTTCTACATCACCGTCACCGACCTCGAAGCCATCACGGTTGCCGGGTCGGGAGATGTGTACGCCGACACGCTTCTCGAGGTGAAGGGAATGGCGCTGACCGTGCTCGGCTCCGGCAATATCCGGCTGGAGCAGATCGAGACTGACGATATCTCCGTCAACATCACCGGATCGGGCGAGATCGAGGTCGACTCGCTCACGTCGAAAGCCCTGACCACCACGATCAGCGGTTCAGGCGAGTGCTCGCTGGAAGGCGAAGTGACCGATCAAACCGTCAAGATTACCGGATCGGGCAGCTTTTGGGGGCGCAACTTGCAAAGCGAAAACGCCAGTGTCCTGATTGCAGGCTCTGGGGACGGTGAGATTCACGTCCGCGACGATCTGGATGTCAACATTATCGGCAGCGGGAACTTACGCTATACCGGTTCGCCCCGCTTGAGCCAGTCCATTTCGGGATCGGGGGACGTTTCGAACGTGCCTTAACAGGCAGCCGCAGCACATCATGCTCCCAGCCTCACCCGGTGAGGCTGGGCAGGCTTTTCTTAAGTGCTCGCGTTGCCCGCCTTGACCCGCGTCCTGACTTTAAGAAGACCATGAGACTGGATGGCGCAGTTGTTTACGCAAAACGCTGCCGCTCGCTTGCCGGGAGATTGAAAAATTCACCATACGCCCGCGCAAGCAGGGTTTGCAGGTTGGAGGTTAGAGGTACGGTCTCCCCGCTCCCGCCAGCGCTTGCGTGAGGCGGTCTCGATGATCCGCTTGACAAGACTGCAAGACTCGTATATTATATGACTAATCGCATAATATACGAGTCTAACACTAGAAGGATCGAATATGTCGCTGGATCATGCCATCCTGGGCTTTCTCAACTATCACCCGTTCTCAGGTTACGACCTAAAAAAAATGTTCGATACATCCGTACGCCATTTTTGGCCCGCCGATCAGGCACAGATTTATCGCACGCTCAACCGGCTGGCGGCGCAGGGCCTGGCGGAAATGGAAGTCATCGAGCAAAGCGATCGGCCCAACCGCAAGGAGTATCGCATCACCGAGGCCGGGCGCGTCGAACTGCTCAATTGGCTGGCTGCGGCGCCGCCGATGGACGAACCGCGCAGCGCCCCGCTCGTCCAGGTCTTCTTCGCCGGGCAGCTTTCGGACGAAGAAGTGCTGGCGAAGTTCGAAGGCTTCGCGGCCATGATGCGCACCTTTCTGGCCGGCTACGATCAGGTCGAAGGGCAAATCCAGGCGTACCGCCAAGAGATCGATTCGCCACGCGAATACTTCTTTTGGATGCTGACGCTCGAAAACGGGATCAGCAATATGCGCGCCAATCTGGCCTGGGCAGAACGCGTCATCGAACGCATTAAAAACGGCCAGGTCCCACCGGCGTAGAGACGGGAGAGTGGTTATGTTACGTCAGATCCCACTTCGTCAGCGCATCCGCAAAGCACTGGTCATCGTTGCCTTCTTGTCTTTTCCGATCACGATGAACTTCTTTTCGCCTTATGTAATCGTCGATGCTGCCGCACAGGGGATTGCCAACGGTAGCCTGATCGTTTTCGGCTTGATGTTCTTCGCATCGCTTTTCTTGGGCCGCTTGTGGTGTGGGTGGGTTTGCCCCGCAGGCGGCATGCAGGAGATTGTCGAGCCGATCAACAACAAGGCGCTCAACCCTCGGCGCGCCGACTGGATCAAATGGGCGATCTGGGTTCCGTGGATTAGCCTGATCGCTGTGCTGACGATTCGTGCGGGCGGTTATCAGCATGTGGATGCGTTTATGCACACCCAGGGTGGCATCTCGGTAGCAGGTTCGCCTGACCGGCCGATTTTCATCGCTTACATCATCTATTACTTTGTGATCGGCCTGTTTGCCGGCCTGGCGATGATCTTTGGCCGCCGCGCCGGCTGCCATACCATCTGCTGGATGGCGCCGTTCATGATGATTGGACGCTGGATTCGCAGTCGCATCGGCTGGCCGTCGCTGCGCCTGGTCGCCGAGGCCGGGGCTTGCAGCGATTGCAAAAAATGCACTAGCAACTGCCCGATGAGTCTGGACGTAAATGCGATGGTCCAGATCGAACAAATGGAACATCCCGAATGCATCTTGTGTGGCACCTGCGTGGATAATTGCTCGAAGAAGGCCATTCGTTACGCCTTCCGTGCCGGGAAGTAACACCATGAAAAAGTTACGCAATGTGTTTCTGGTTATTGTGTTGGTGTCGGTTTTCACCGGGTTGGGCCTGTATGCTTTTGCCCCACACGCGCCGGCCATACCCAAACAAGGGATCAACCGGGCCGACTTGGAAGCCTATCTCAACCAGCTGGTAGCATCGGGCAACCCGCCCGGGCTCTCTCTGGTGGTGGTCAAAGATGGGCAGATCGTTTACAACCGTGCCTTTGGCTACGCCGACGGGCCGCATCAAACCGCTGCCACGCCCGACACGGTCTATCACTGGTGGTCGGTGACCAAAATCCCCACCGCAATTGCCATCTTGCAGCTTCAAGAGAGGGGCCTGCTCACACTCGATGATACAGTGGTCAAGTATCTACCCTGGTTCGAAGTGGTTTACCCATCAAAAGATGGAGATCGTGCGGCAATCACCCTGCGTCACCTGCTGCAACACAGCTCCGGGCTGCCGGATGTCGTCCCGGCCATCATCGGCTGGACGCATACCGACGACGCCGGACGCAACCAGACCGAATTGGTGCGCAAGTTCCTGCCGCAGTACAACAAACTGAAATTCTTGCCCGGTGAAAAAGCCATTTACTCGAACCTGAATTACATGGTGCTCGGGGCGGTCATCGAGGCCGTCAGTGGGCAGTTATACGAAAGCTACCTTGTCGAGAACATCCTGCAACCGCTGGGGATGTCACGGACCGGTTTCGTCTATTCGTCGGCAATGAGCGATCACGAAGCCGCAGGTAGCCTGCCGGTGGTTCACTTTTACACACCTTTGCTGCCGTTTTTGGTAGATACCAGCACATTGATTCGTGAGCGGCAGGCAAAACTTTTCTGGTTCGAGCGCGTATATATCGACGTCACACCCTCCACCGGCCTGATCGGCCCGGCCTCTGATCTGGCGCGCTTGATGCTGGCTTATCTCAACCAGGGCACATTGGATGGCGTTTCGATCCTGACGCCGCAATCGGTATCTTTGATGACGAATACCCCTGCGCTCGATGGTTGCGGCCTGGGCTGGGCCGTTGGACAGGGTTACGTAGCGCATGATGGCGGTGGGCCAGGTTTTGCCGCAACCATGCGCCTCTATCCACAGCACAAGTTAGGCATCGCTGTGCTGGCAAACGGCACGGACCTTGACCGTACTGGCTTGGCCGATTTACTGGCCAATATCGATTGGTAGGAAAATATTGCTGCGGGTTCTGGCCTTTCTAACGAGCGTTGGCTTTGCTGACCGGCGGTTTTATTTTTAGAAGCTGTCTGAAAAGTAAGGTGCGACGTACTTTGCCGACGAGACGCAGGCATTATCTCCCCTCATGGAAGTGCGTCGCACCTGCCGGTGCACTTTTCAGACAGCCACTTAGGAGTCCGACAATGAACAAAGTTCTTGTTACATACGCCACGAACAGTGGCACCACGGCCGATGTCGCCCGCGCCATCGGCGAAGAGATCGAAAAAAGCGGCGCCCAGGTGGATGTCCTGCCGCTGGAAAGAGTCACGACCCTGGCGGGCTATGCCGCCGTGGTGCTCGGCGCGCCGATGATCATGGGCTGGCATCGCGCCGCGACGGCTTTTCTCAAAAAGCACCAGCAGTCCTTGAGCAAGGTGCCCGTGGCGCTATTCGTCACCTGCATCAGCCTGACGCAAAGCGGCGAAACGCAGGTAGATGGCACTGCCATTACCGTAGACCCAGCGTTGCCCCAGGCGCCCAAGCAGCCCGGCCGCCTCAGCTTCAAGGAGCGTTACACCACTGTGGGCAACTACGTGCGCCCGATTCTCAAGGCCGCACCGCAGGCCAAGCCGGTCAGCGTGGGCATTTTTGGCGGGCGCCTGGACATGTACCGCCTGAAGTGGTGGCAGGCGCTGTTCGTCATGGCCATCATCCAGGCCCAGCCCGGCGAGAAGCGCAATTGGGATGCAATTCGCAGTTGGGCCGGCCAACTGGCAGCGCTTCTTCACTGACCCCCAACGTACCGGCATACCGGTAAGGTCTTGCATCGTGTGGTGACACACGGTGTTTGTTCGACGCGCCTTTGTGCGCACGGAAAGGAGTTTCTCATGAAAATTACCATCCTCAACGGCAACCCCCGTGCGGGGATTTTGGATGCCTATCTGGCGCAGCTGGGTAGCACCCTGACAGCATCCGGACATGCCGTAACGCAACTCGACTTGCGCGATATCGCCCTGCATCACTGCATCGGCTGCTGGGGTTGCTGGGTCAAAACGCCCGGGCAATGTTCGTCACACGATGCGTCCATCGAAATGGATCGCGCCGTCATCAACGCCGATTTCGTCCTGTGGGCCGCCCCACTCAAGATGGGCTTTCCCGGCGAGTTGCTCAAAATGGCGCTGGACAAGCACCTGCCGTTGATCCACCCCTACATGGAAGTGGCCTACGGCGAGGCGCATCACCTCAAACGCTATGCGCATTATCCGCGTGTCGGCCTGCTGCTCGAAAAAGAAGCCACGACCGACGATGGTGATTTGCAGATCGTGCGCGACATCCACTGCCGCACGGCCATCAACTTCAAAAGCCGCCTCGAATTTTCCCTGACGACCGAGACGCCGGTTGCCGAGATTGCCAAACGTATCGCCCACCACAAATCCGCCCCGCTGCCGTTGCCGCAGCGCCTGGCGGCTACGGTGGGCGCAGCCATCCAGCCGCCTGCCCGCCTGACCCTCTTCAACGGCTCGCCGCGCGGCAGCAAAGGCAACACACCGATCATGCTCGGCGAAATTGCCAAAGGCTTTGAAAAGCCCGATTTGGGCAAATCGGTGGAAACCTATCACCTCATACGCATGAAGGAAACCGAGCAAATGGCCCAGGCTTTTGCCGGTGCCGAATGTGCCATCCTGGGCTTCCCGCTCTACACGGATTCAATGCCCGGCACCGTCAAACATTTTATCGAGGCGCTCGAACCTTTCGTTGGGCGGCCAGGCAACCCGCCCCTGGGCTTTTTGGTGCAATCGGGCTTTCCCGAAGGATTGCACTCACGTTACGTGGAACGTTACCTCGAAAAGCTGGCCGCCCGCCTGGGTTCGCCCTACCTGGGAACGGTGGTCAAAGGCAACGGTGAAGGCACACGCATCATGCCGCCGGAGATGAACCGCAACCTGTTCAACAACCTGCAATCGTTGGGCGCCGGGTTGGCGGCTGGCAATCCTTTTGGCCCGAAGACTCTGCGAGCGATTGCCAAACCAGAAGCTTTCCCTGTAATTTTTGGGCCGGTCTTCAAGGTTTTCCTGCGCCTGCCGATCGCCCATGGCTATTTCGACGATATGCTCAAACGAAACGGTGTCTACGAACAGCGTTTTGCCCGCCCATTCGTCGACTAAATTATGTGCTCGAAAAGGAAACTTCGTATGATTGCCTGGATACTGATTTTGGCCGTTTTGGTGGCAGCGATCTTTTATGCCGGGCCAGCGTCGCTCCAATCAGCCAATGGCATCAACCAGTTACAAACAGTCGAGCTTGGCGGTGTGGCGCAGTGGGTTTCCATCCGCAGCCTGGACGCCGGCAAACCCGTGCTGCTCTTTCTGCATGGCGGGCCGGGCAGCGCCAATCTGGCCAAGCTGCGCGTGCAGACGCCGGCATTGGAAGAACATTTCGTGGTCGTCAACTGGGATCAGCGCGGGGCGGGCAAATCAGCCGGCTTTGGTTTCGATTACGCAAGCCTTTCGATCGACCAGATCGTTTCCGACGCTCATGAGTTGGTCGGATATCTCAAAGCCCGCTTCGGTGTTGAGAAGATTTATCTGCTCGGCTTTTCATGGGGCACGATCGTCGGCCTGGAATTGGCCGCCCGGTATCCAGATGACCTGTATGCCTATATCAGCGTCAGCCAGGAGGTCTCGCTGGTAGAAGCCGAAAAACTCTCGCTGGAATACGTTCAGGTAAGAGCGCATGAAGCAAAAAATGAACGGGCTATTGCCGAACTGGCCGGAATCGATCCGACCTATCGAAACGCCGATTGGCCGCGCCAGCTCAGCACCGAGCGCAAATGGCTGTTGCAATTCGGCGGCGTCTATCATACGGCAAACAGCTACCTTCATGAAGCCTGGATGATGTTACGGGCGCCGGAATATTCGCTGTATGATTTCGCGCGCTGGCCGTTCGCCAGTACCCACGCGCTCCAGGCGCTTTGGCCGGAAGTCATGCGAGTCGATTTTTTCGAAACGTACACGCAGTTACACGTACCGGTTTATTTCTTCGTGGGCCGTCATGACTACAACGCGCCAGGGCAGATCGTCGCTCGCTACGTTGACCAGTTGGTCGCTCCCGCCGGGAAGCACCTGATCTGGTTCGAAAATTCAGCGCACGATCCGTTTTTTGATGAACCCGAGCAACTCGTTCGGGAAATTGTGGAGATTATCAAATGAGTAGCAAGTTTTTTATTTTTATCGTTTTGCTGATCTTGGTTGTGTGCGTCGTCGTGTGGTTTGGGGTGCGATCCAGGCAGCATCAAGAGATGCTCGTTCCCCCCGGGGCAAAAGCCGGAGATTTTGCCGTTTCCCCTGGCGTTTATAAAACCAAAACGATGACGTATCAGGCCGAAACCGGTATATTGATCGTGCCAGAAAACCGCGCCAACCCCGCCACCCGACTGATTGCCATCCCGGTCAAACGCATCCGTTCGGCCTCGGCCAACCCTGCCGAACCGATCTTCTACCTGGCGGGCGGGCCTGGGTCCAGCAATATGGGCTTCAAGCCCGGCGATGCACTGCTGGCCGAACACGACGTGGTAATCGTTGGCTATCGCGGCGCCGATGGATCGGTCGTCCTACACTGCCCTGAAATGAACAAGGCATCTACCGGAGATGGCCGTGACATTTTCAGCGCCACATCTATGGACGCCATGCGCGCCGCACTGCAAGCTTGCGCCGCGCGTCTGCAAGCGGAAGGGGTTGACCTGGCCGGTTACACCATCCCGGAGGTGGTCGCCGACATGGAGGCGGCGCGCCTGGCGCTGGGTTATGAACGCATCAACTTGCTCAGTGAGAGCTATGGCACACGTGTCGCTCAAGTCTACGCCTACCTTCACCCACAGCGCCTGCTGCGTTCGGCCATGATCGGCGTCAACCCGCCAGGGCGTTTCGTATGGGAGCCCCAAATCATTGACGAGCAGTTGCAGTACGTCTCCGCGCTCTGCAAAAAAGACGCCGCCTGTAGCCAACGGACACCCGATCTCTACGTCAGCATGCAGCGCGTATCCCGCAACATGCCGCGGCAGTGGTTGGGGATACCCATCGACCGCGGCAAGGTTGAAATACTCGCCTTTGTCTTGCTCTATCATCGCAGCACTTCACCGCTGGTTTTCGACGCCTACCTGGCGGCGGAAAAAGGTGACACCAGCGGGCTGGCATTGATGTCGTTGGCCTACGACCGGATCATGCCCAACATTTTCACCTGGGGCGACCTGTTGAGCAAAGGGACCATCGACTACGATCCGATGCGCGACTACACCGCCACGTTGCAGAGAGGAGAAACGGTGCTCGGTTCTCCGGGCAGTCTGCTGATCTGGGGACCTGGTGCGGCCGCCTGGCCGATCACATTCCTGCCCGCAGCCTATTCCCAGGTACACCCGTCCGAGGTGCAAACGCTGCTGATCAACGGCAGCATGGATTTCTCCACCCCGCTCGAAAACGGCCGCGACCAGCTGCTGCCCTCGCTGCGAAACGGCCGTCTGGTGACGCTCTCTGAAATGGGGCACGTCAACGATTTCTGGAACATTAACCCTTCAGCAGCCGAACGCTTGCTGACCAGTTTCTACGGCACCGGCGAGGCCGACGCGTCGCTGTTTGGTGATACCCCGATGGACTTCACCGTCAAATTGGGCTTCCCGGCCATTGCCAAACTGCTGGTGCTGTTGAGCGGTGGGCTGCTCATCCCGGCCGTGTGGTTGGGCAACAGGCTTCGAAAAAGAAAACGGTAAATGCATGAACTGGCAAAAGCTTTTGTTGAACTGTTTTTGGCTGCTGGTTCCCTTGTTGGCCTGGAACGCCATCCTGGGACCAAAACTCACCCAGGAGGCGATCACATCAGATGCCCACTCGCCCCCATGGCTGCTGGCAACCGAAAATCTCACCCGCTGCATCGTTTTTGGGCTGCCGCTGCTGTTTCCGTTGCAAATGAAAGATCCATGGAACCGGGCCGGTCTGGCCATCTACATTGCTGGAACGCTGATCTACTTTGCATCCTGGCTGCCGCTGCTGCTGGCGCCCACCGCTCCCTGGAGCACCGGTCCTGCCGGCCTGCTGGCCCCGCGCCTGACGCCTTTCCTGCCCCTTTTGGGCATCGCTCTGCTGGCACATTCCTGGCCCTATGCCTTGATCTCGATAGCGTTCATCACCCTGCACACCTGGCACGGGATTCAAAACTTATAAGGCTCTCCCGGCTTCGCCGTGAAAGGAGCCGCATTTGGGGGTTGTGAGCGTGCTGCAACCTGGTTGCCTGGCACGCTCACAACCTCCTGACTGTCTTACTTGTGTGGCTGCTTCGCAGCACACAGGAAAAAACCGAACCGGAAGACCCACTTATAACAAATAACGGTGCTCCGACATCCGATAGAAGCAGGAGCACCGTTACGGCGCATCGTAAGAATGCTGAAACGGGACCGGCGGCGCTCCCTCGCCACCGGTCCGTTTCAATCAGGGTTGTATGTATTCCGCGTCTACTGCCTGCATCAAGATCACGAATCGGGTGCCGTCATCGGTGTGGCCGGTGAAGCGCCACACGGGCTGGACGAACTGGAGACCGGCGCCGGTGGCCTCGTCATAGCTGTAAGTAACGGAATAGGCCAATTCCACCTGGTCGACGTATGCCTTGCCCGGCAGCAGCGGCGGAGGAGGGATGTAAGCGATGACTTCGGGACGGACCGGGAGCGTGTACTCGCCGGCGCTGCTCATCTGATCGATGGCCTCATTGTTAACCCAATTGATATCCTCGATCACCGGGTAACCGCCAAGGGTTTCGCTACGTAACACGCCCTCGAAGATCGTCTGGCGATCCGTCTCGTACGGGGTATAGAGGTAAGCATCGGGCCAGCGAACGCTCGAAGCAATCACCAGGCGCTGCTGATCGGGGATTGTGACCAGCACGTTCACGGTCTGGCCGTCGATAGTCTCGGTGCTGACCCGGCCCAGCCAGGCCTGGACCGTGCGGGAAGGCTCGACGGCTTCGAAGCGCTCGACCTCGATCACCGGCCACTCGTTTTCACTGTAGCGGCCCCAAACACGTACCCACTGGCGATCGAACTGCGCAAGAGCCTCGAGTTGGGAACCGCTCAGTTCGGCATACCAACCCTGGCCGTCGAGCGGCATCTCACCCAATTGGATCGAGTAGGTGAAGCTGCCATCTTCATTTTCGAACACGGTAGCGTAAAGCTGGCCTTCCACGGCCTCGGCTGCATTGCCCGGTGAGAAGTTGGGTGGCATGGGCAATTCCTCCGGAAGAATCCGATCGGGGGCAGCCTGCGCCGGCGTTTCGATGCCCGCGCTGCCGGTTACGGCGGGTGAAGCGATCACCATCTCCACACCCGGCACCGTTGCGTCGCCCGAACCGCCGCCGCTATCGTCCATGCCGAAGCCCGGCTCGCTTTTGGCTTCTTCCATGGGGGGCGACTGGATGTAGTTCCATGCCATGACGGTGAGGCCGTTCTCCTGCCGGCCGGTTTCCCAACCGTAACAGCTAACCTGCAAACCGTCGGCCAAGGTGGCAGGAACGTGCGGCAGCCAGAACGTGACGCCATCCGAACGCAGGAAGCGTGCACCTTCACCCTCGCGCTGGATCGTGCCTGTAAAGCTAAACGGCGCAGCATTGCTTTCCTGCCAGGCGGATACCTGCAACACCAACCCGCCGCGTTCGTTTTGGGCGACCTGGCCGCTGACGTGTAACTGCCGATCGGTCAACCCGCTGAGCGTCTGCCGGTCGGCATCGGAGAGTAAAAGTTCCAGTTCACCGAGCGCCACACGTACGGGGCCGGCTTCACCCTCGGCGGGCTGGTATACCGTCGGATAACCGAGCAGTTCGGCGGTTTCCCCCGGGTGATACTGCGGCTGCCAACCCTGGTAGACCGGATAAGCCGGGTCCGGGGGAGGCGGGGTTGCATAGGTCCAGAAGCTCATCTGCTCCCAGGAGAAGTCATCTGCCAGAAGCGCATCCCAGGTTTCCTGGGCCGAACGGATCGGGTACTCACCGGTTGACTGGATGTCGAACAGATTGTAGTACACAGAAACAACCTGGCCACCCTGGCCAACCTGGACCTCGATCTCAGCCGTTGTCACCGGTTTGTCATCGATGATGCGGTAAAAGCTGACCATATCGAACTGGTAAGGGTTCAACTCGGCACGGTAGGCAAAGTTCAACAAACTACGGTCTCGAAGGAAGGTCTCTGCAGCAGCGATGATCTGGCCGGCTGCGGGTGCTTCACCGGGTTGCGTGAAAAGTGCCACGCCACGATCGTAATAGCCCACGCCACCCCAATCGCCGCCGCTCAACTGGCGGGTGCCATCGAAGAGGATGTACGAGACAGGCAGGTCCGGCAGATCGGGCATGTCCTCGGGCGTATCGTACAAGATAGGCACCTGCATCGCCTCGGTGTAAATGGTCCCCTGCAGGCCGAAGCGCTTGGCCAGATTGCGAAAAGCTTCGAGCGTCATTGGTTCACCAGCAGTCTGCCGGTAAACGTTGATTCTTTCAGCCATGCCGGGTAGCTGGGCTTGCAAGATGAATTCGGTGCCGGAGAAAGTGCCGGTCACGTACAGGCCGTGAACGCCGCCGGCCGCATCGAAAGCAGTTTGCCCGCTGGCAGCAGCCATGGGCGCTGCATTGGGCATACTTTCGGGGTTGGCTTGCCGGTCAACAGCAGCCACGGGCGCTGCGTTGTATACACTTTTTGGGTCGGTTTCTCTGCCGGCAAGAGCAGGCAGGGGTTCAAGCGGCTGTGCGCTAAATTTTGGCAAAACGAAGACCGCCAACAGGAGCAGCACGGCTGCGCCTGCCAGGGGAAATAACATACGACGAAACATGGTGGTTGTCCTTTCAGAAAAGCCGGCAGGCTGCCGTTGCCGTCCGCCGGGACGCTGCTGCCTGGCGGTCAGTTGCACCTCCAGGGCAGCAGCAAAGTCGGCGTCGGGCTGGGCGGCCTCGGCAAACTGGATGATTTGTTCCGCCAGCCTGATTTCTTGCGGGGCAGAGGCAACCGACAGGTCTGGATTCTGCCCTTGCTGGCGGGCCGTCAGGTAAGCATCCAATTCGTCGGGATTGAGATGATGATTGTCATTCATCGGGTTACCTCTCATTGTACGTGGAGCATTTTTTGCAGCTCTTGCAGGCCGCGGTGTACCAACATCTTTACGGCTGCTTCGCTCTTTCCCATCACACGGCCGGCTTCTGCTGCGCTCAAGCCGGCCACCAGCCGCAACCCCAGCGCCTCGGCACGATCTGGCGAGATATGCCGGATGGCCCGCCCGATTTGCGCTAACTGGAGGTTAAGACTCACTCGCTCTTCGGGCAGCGGATCGGGGTGGGGCACTTCAAGGGCTTCTTCCAGCGGCACGTGGCCTTTGCGCCGCCGGAAGTGATCGGCCACTTTGTGGCTGGCAATACCAAACAGCCAGCCGAGAAAACTGCTCCGGCCGCGGAAGGTGCCGATCTGCTCGAAAGCGGTCAGAAACGTTTGTGCGGTCAGGTCTTGCGCATCCTGCACATCACCACAGCGCGCCAGGTGGTAGCGATAGATGCGCGGCAGATGCCGCTGGTACAGCTCGGCGAAGGCAGTTGCATCGTTGCAGGCTCGTTCGGCAAGCTGCTGATCGGTTTGAACCTCATCTGCTGCCATCGTGGCCACGGGCGCAGATGCAAGAAGCGAAAGCGGATCGTTCATGAGGTTATTCCTGCAGGTTGTTTTCGACGAAAACGTTGTACTGTAAGTATGTCGTAATAACTTTACAAAACGTAACAGGTCATCTTTCGGGAGGGGTATCATTTGGAAACGCATAAGGCAAAGGAGTGATGTGAAGGCTATCTTGCTTTCGTGAAGACACCCTGCCCGTCATTGAGGTACACGAGCGAAGTCCCTTTATTGGGCACCACGATATCTCTATACCCATCCTCATTGAAATCACGAAGTACAATCCAGGGCACCCAGGGCGACGAAGCTCCCTCCCATTCGACTTTGTTGGGCGCAATTCTATCGGAGACATCCTGCAACTTGCGATTTCGTTGCTCGACGACCTGGAAATAGTACCCTTCGTAGAACGGAGATGACTTCGTTCGCGTGGTGACGATCTCGCGAACCCCATCTCCGTTGAGATCCTCGGCATCGACATCCAGTACGATCGGGTAATTTACATCTCGAGGAACGGCTGTGCTGCGCCAAATAGTATACTTGTATGAGGCATTTCCCCAGTAGATGCGAGTTGCTGCCCACTCATGCTCGTGACCACCAACCAACAGGTCACAGTAGCCATCATCATCGACATCGATAACCTCTACTGTGTAGTACCCCTGTTTGATGCGGGGAACGCCGCGGCGAGTTACCGTGAAGTTGCCGGTTCCGTCATTCACCAGCAAAAAGGCACCGTTGTCTGTATCCGTGACGAAGATATCGATGCTGCCGTCACCGGTCAGGTCCGCAGCGCTTGCTGCGTGTTGGAAACCGCCAGGGACCCGTGAGATAGTTCGTTCCTCGAATTTGCCTTCCTTGCTTATGAGCAAGACAGGTTTTGCCCCAGGGAACGGCGGTTGATCATAGCCATGGTCCACAATGAAGGCATCGGGAGTGCCATCTTTATTGAAGTCTCCGATAGCCACCTTTCTTGCATGGATGGTTCCCGGCACCACCGGCGGCAATAGAGAACTGTCCTCTATCAGTTCACCGCCTGGCTGTTGCAGGAACATTTTTATGGGAGTTGCTTCACCAGTTCGGCTTACATAGCCCATCAAAACATCTTCAAGACCGTCACGATTGAAATCTGCATAGCCAACAGCCCACGTTCTGCCCGTGTCGTAGTACAGCGATGTTTTACTGGCCTCGTATGACGTTGCCAGGCAGGCGTTTTCCGCATCGCCCATACGATCTTGCTGGGTGATGGACAGCCGTGAATTACAGGTGGAGAGGAGCAGGCAAAGAGCGATACCAAATAACCGCTTCACTTTTTACATCCTTCACACATATAGCAAGCCCCGATATCTGTGCGTAACGTGGCCTGCCTTGCCCTTTTTCATCTGCTCTTGTGAGCACAAAGGCGGCTCTACGTATGTCGCAAAACAGCTTTAAACGTAACAGGCAGTTTTCGTGTACAATCAGCAATCTTTTTTGGCTCTCCCGTTTTCAACGGGACGTGCGATTGAGTGCTTCGCATCCAGTCGCGCCTAAATATGGGATATTTCCCACCAAAGGTGGGAGACCTCTTTTTTTATTGGAGATATACATGCAAGTGATGATCCTGGCGTCCAATTCTCCCCGTCGAAAACAGCTGTTGGCATTGGGAGGATGGCAATTCACCGTTCAGCCGGCCAATATCGACGAAACCCCGCACCCTGCCGAAAAACCATACGCGTACACTTTGCGCCTGGCCGTTGAAAAGGCACGCGCTGTGGGGCAAAAGGAGCGTGAAGGCACCTTGGTAGTTGCCGCAGATACTACCGTGGCCGACGGCGATGCCATCTTGGGCAAACCAAACGATACCGCTGAGGCCTTCGCTATGCTGACGCAGTTGCGCGGCCGTTCGCATTGGGTCTATACGGCGGTGGCCGTTTTTTATCAAGGAAAGCTGTACACAGAAGTTGGGGAAACCGAAGTGTCGATGCGCGATTACAGTGATGAAGAAATCCGCGCCTACGTAGCCACCGGCGATCCGCTCGATAAGGCAGGAGCGTACGCCATCCAACACGCAGGGTTTCGTCCCGTGGCACAGATCCATGGTTGTTACGCCAACGTAATGGGTTTGCCCTTGTGCCACCTGGCGCGTTTGCTGGCCCGCCTCAAGATTCCCCACGCGCCCGATTTACCCGAGGCCTGCCAAAAAATGCTGTTTCACGCCTGCCCGGTTTACCGGCACATCCTGGAATAGCACGTTACCCCGGCTTGCGCAGCAAGAAAGCATACACGCCCAGGCCCAGACCACCCAGCAAGAACAACACCCCTGCCACCACGATCAACGGCGATGGCTTGCGCCTTTCGGGGTCCGGCAAAACCTGGATAACTTCCACGGCGGTTTCGGCGTTGGCCTGTGCGCCAAAAGCGACATAGGTTTTGTCACCGGCTTTCAGCAAAACAGACCGGTCTGTAACGGTTGTTGCGTTGTACCCATCGGGCAGGGCCACGCTGATGTTGTACTCGCCCTCAATCGTATCGCTGAAAATGACGTAACCGGTTGAAATGGGCCAACCATAGTCCTCATCGAAGTTACAGATCGAGGTATCGTCGTACGCTTCAGTCTTGGCGGTGCGCGATTCGCGGCCGTTTCGTTCGACGACGCTGATCGCGCCATCCTCCAGAGCCGGCTCTTCTTCTTCCCGCGTCGAATTGCCGTTCTGATCGTCGTACAAAACCACGCACAACACACCCCAACCGGGTTCGGGGGTCACCGTTGGCGTGACGGGCCTCGGTGTCGGGCTGGGGCCGGCCGTTGGCGTGACCGCCGAGGGGCCGCCAATCCCCAGAAAAACTTCATCGCCAGGCTTGATAGTGTGCGTTTCGGTCCAATTATTGATATCGTACAGACGATCCAGGGAGATATTGAAGATCGCGGCGATACGCCAGATGCTGTCGTTTTCCTGGACGATGTAGAGGATGCGCCCATCCGCACCGGGTGTGGGGGTTGGGAAGAAGGTATACTGAGCAGGTGGCGCCGCAAGCGCGGGAAAGCATAGGCCTGCGAGCGATAAAGCCCCTGTGGCAAGAATAAAAGCGAAGAGAGAGAGTTTAATTTTCATAGCAAGAAGCGTAACGTTTTATACTGCCGCTTTGGTTCCACACCCATGAAGCCAGCGCGCCACCTGCAAGGCGGCTGCCCAGGTGAGCAGGTTGAGGGCAATGAAGTAGAATTGCAGCAGTGCATTGCCGGAGTTAAAAATCGGAGAAGGTGGGGGATGCATCACGCTGTCGACGCGGCTCAATACGAAAAGCAGAACGGCAATGTAAGCCACGTTGGCAGCCGAAACAAGCGCCGGGCGGTCGAGCAGTGCCAGCCCCGCCTGCAAGAGCAGCCCCGTGACGGCAAAAACGAAGGCGGTCCGCATACGCGGTTCGGCCAGAAACAACCCATTCCAGTTGGCCTGCATGGCCCACAACGAAAGCGGCAAATAGGTAACCCAAAACACCAGGCCGGTATACCCCAGCGTTCGCGAGAGGTAATGGTATCGCTCACGCCGCGTAAACAAAGCGGCCAGGCCGGTCCCACCGGACACCAGAAAGGCCGCCAGCGCCGTCAACACCCAGGCCCCGTGCAAGTAAACGATGCGTACGTTCGAACCGAGCGACTTTTCTTCCGGGCCAAGCGACACGAATAACAGGATGGCCACCAACACAGCCAGGAATTGGGCAACCGGTGATTTCCACATGGAGTGACTCCGAAACCCAAGTATATCATGGCTGGAAAGCGCCAAAACGAGATGCAACAACCGGATTGGGGTCGGTAAAACGCCAGCCTGGCCGTCAAAGCTCGGCGAAAGCACCGACCCTGGTAAAAAACAAACCATAAGGCCGTGAAACTTGCATTGCAAGACTGGTCAAGCTGCCCACAGCGGGGTCTCCGACAGACCGCTAGCAGGGTGTCGGAGAGACCCACGTGAAGACTTCGAAGTCTTCCCCGACAGGCTGCTAGAGAGCAAAATAGCGCTCGAAGTCCGGTTTCCAACCGAGCGGGTGGTATTCCCCGGATGCTTTCTCCTGGACATACTGCCCGGCATATTCGCGGCGGGAAATGCGCGCCAGGGCATCGACCAGGGCATCGACCTCGCCGGAGGTGTTATACAGGCCGAACGAAGCGCGCACCAGGCCGGGCATATCCGAGCGATCACCGGCCAACATGCGGTCGCGTACCCCACGCGCTTCGGCGTCAGTCAGCCCCAGCAGTTTGAGGATATAGGGATGGGCGCAGAAACAGCCGCTGCGCACGCCGATGCCGAATTCATGGCCCAGCACCGCCGCCACCAAAAAGTGGGAGATTCCATCGATGTGGAAGGGAATTACGCCCAAACGCCCGGCCGCATCTGCCGGGTTGGCGCTTCCCAAAACGCGTATGCCGGATACTTGGGGCAGGCGTTCGAGCGCATAGGCCGTCAGCGCGGCTTCGTGCTGGGCCACCGCAGCCATCCCGATGGCTTCAAGCTGGCGGATGGCCGCGGCCAGGGCAATCGCGCCCACCGTGTTAGGGCTGCCTGCCTCATCTTTCTCGGGTGGGCCGGCCCAGGTAACATCCTCAAGGGTCACAATTTCCACCGTCCCGCCGCCGCGGTCGTCGGGTTCGCCTTGTTCGAGCACGTCACGCCGGCCGACCAGGGCGCCGGTCCCGTAGGGTGCGTACAGCTTGTGGCCGGAGATAGCGACAAAATCGAGGTGCGCCGGATCATCCAGCGCCAGCATAGAGACGGCGCGGTGCGGCGCCAGTTGGGCGCAGTCGGCAAAAATCATCGCACCGGCGCGGTGGGCCTTCTCGGCCAGGCGGTGGATCGGATTGAGATATCCGGTCACATTGCTGGCGCCCGTGATCGCCACCAGGGCCACGTGCCCGGCATATTTTTCCAATTGTGCGTCGAAGTCGGCTTCGTCCAGGCGACCATCCGGCAGCAGGCCGACGTGCACCGTGTATGCAGCGGCCCGCCAGGGCAGGTCGTTCGAATGATGCTCCATACTGCTGGTAAGGACGACATTGCGCTTGGGGTCGAATGGGAAACGCCGCGCCAACTTATTGACCGCTTCGGTCGTATTTTTGCCAAAGATGCAGACATGGGTTGCAGGATCGGCCCCCAGGAAAGCCAACACAATCGCCCGCGCCTGCTCGAAAGCGTGCGTGCAAAGCTGGCTCTTGAAGCCCGTACCGCGATGGACGCTGCTGTAATAGGCCAAAAAGGCATTCACCGCCTGCCCGACGGCTGCGAGTGGAGGCGTCGAAGCGGCGTTATCCAGATTAATGTAAGGATGGCAAGACCCGTCCAGCAAAGGTGTTGGCACGTCCAGGCCGGCGAATAGGGAGCGATAAGCAGTGGAGCCTTCGGGCATAAGGGAGTTCCTTTCGGTGAATATCGAAACACAAAAACGTAAGGGCGGTAGGATTTTAGTCCTATTTAATCAATTTTGCTTGCTTTTCACTCCGATTTCGTATAAAATGTGTGTGTAAGTGGGTCGAAGTGGGTTGAAGTGGTATAAAATAGGAGTTGTGAGTGTGATCGCCGGACAACCGGCGTTCGTTCGTTAAAGGCAAGGTTAGAACAAATGTTTCTAGGTCAGTACCGTCACAGCCTGGACAGCAAAAATCGCTTGACCATCCCTTCTCGTTATCGCGAGATGCTGGCAGAGGGAGCGTATGTCACGCGTGGGTTCGACGGAAACCTGATCGTTTACACAGCGGCCACCTTCCACACCATCACGCGCCAGGCCAGTGAAACGAGCGTTACCGATCAGGCTGCCCGGCAGCTTAAACGGCTGCTCTTCTCCAATGCCGACTTTATCGAGACCGATCGCGCCGGGCGCATCTTGATCCCTGATTTCCTGCGTGAAAGTGCCGGCCTCGAAAACGAAGTCGTCCTCGCCGGCATGGGCGACCACTTCGAGATTTGGGCGCCCGAGCGCTGGATGCAGCAGATGGAGCAACTCGACGATCCGGCCGCCAACGCCGAACGCTTCGCCAACCTGAAGATTTCCACCCACAGCAACGAGCAGCAAGTTGCCACGGTACGGCTGGTTTGACGGCCGGCGATGTCTCATCTATCGGTTCTTTACCACGAAATTATACAGGCTTTGCAACCGCAAAGCGAGAGGCGTTACGTCGATGGAACGTTGGGCGCAGGGGGGCATGCGTGGGGTATCCTGGATGCCAGCCAGCCGGATGGAAAACTCCTGGGGTTGGACCTCGATCCACAAGCACTTGCCATGGCGCAGGAACGGCTGGCGCCCTTTGGCGAACGGGCCATCCTCCGTCAGGCCTCGTACACCAGCCTGAAAGAACAACTGCATTCGCTGGCCTGGGATACGGTGGATGGCATCCTCCTCGACCTGGGCGTTTCCTCGATGCAGTTGGACACCCGCGAGCGTGGCTTTTCGTTTCAGACCGATGCGCCGCTCGATATGCGCTTCAGCCCCAACAACCCGGTAACGGCCGCACACCTGGTGAATACGCTGCCAGAGAACGAACTGGCCGACATTCTTTACCAGTATGGGGAAGAGCGCCGCGCCTACCAGGTCGCTCGTGCTATCGTCGCCAACCGCCCCATCGACACCACCGGCCAGTTGGCAGCAGTCGTCGCCCGCGCGACCGGCAGCGGGCGGCCGGGGATGCACCCGGCCACGCGCACCTTTCAGGCGCTGCGCATTGCCGTCAACGAAGAACTGGACGCCATTCAACGGGTGCTGCCTCAGGCCGTCGAAGCACTCGCTCCTGGTGGACGCCTGGCTGTGATTGCCTTCCACTCACTCGAGGATCGCCTCGTCAAGCAATTCCTGCGCCGGGAAAGCCAAGATTGCCTCTGCCCGCCACGGCAACCCGTCTGCACTTGCGGTCACAAAGCCAGCCTGAAAGAAATCACCCGCCATCCCATTGCGGCGCAGGCGGCGGAAATCGAACAGAATCCCCGCGCACGCAGCGCAAAACTGCGCGTTGCACAACGAGTTTCGGAGCCCTAACCTTGCTTTTGTTCTACGTTTTTTGCAAAGGGCCCGTGGGTTAGAAAGCCTTAGCGCACTGGCACAACTCTTGCAAACCTGTTCAAGAAAGTCTCGCAACAGGATGTCCTATGAACTACTTACAGAACCTCCAACACACCTACGCCCAGGCCACCTGGCGGAAGCAACTCCAATTCATCGGAGCTTTTTCGCTGGCCCTGGTGCTGCTGTGGACGGTTGCCGCCCTCTATCTGGATGTCACCACCCGCGCAGCGGCCACCGGCCGTGAGATTCAAGCGCTTCAGGTACGCAGCGGCTCTTATTCACTGACTTCGTTGATCAACAGATCGGAAGACGATCTGCTCAGCATCGAGGAATTACGCCAGATCAACCGCGACCTCGAAACTCGCCTGGCTTATCTCACATCCGAAGAAGTGATGCGGGCACGGGCTGAAAAGCTGGGCTTCGAACTGATCGATACCGCGACGATACTGTACTTACAAGTGCCGGGCTATATTCCTCGCCAGGTGGCCCAACTGGCCCCGCCGCCGGGGCCGGGCACCGTAAACTACCCGACGGCCCCGCCGGTTCCTGAATCGATGCTCACCTGGCTGAATGAACGCTATCTGGAAACGCTCGAACTGGTACAAGGAGCACGGCCATGAGAGCAACGTTCAATCCTCGATACTTTATCATACAGTTAGCCTTCGCCACTGTTGCAGTGGCGATTGTCGTTCAAATGATTCACCTGCAAACCAGCCCCGAGGCAGCAAAATTGCGCGCCCGAGGGGAATTATATGCCGAGGAACTGCATACATTCTACCCGGCGCGGGGTGAAATTCTCGACCGCTGGGGCCGCGTGCTGGCCGGCAACAAAACCGTTTACGAAGTCGGTGTCGATTTGCAGACCCCAGGCCGCAACCCAGAGACGATCGCCTTTACACTGAGTAAGATTTTGAGCGGCCACCCGGAGTACAACCACGCCGATTACTACAGCCAGGTATTCACTGCAGCCAGCACCGAACCGACCAGCCGCACGGTTTACACCGTCATTGCCGACTTTGTCACACCGGAAGAAGTGCAAGAGATCATCAAGTGGCAAAAAGAGTACGAACAGCTCTACCAGAATGCCAAAGACGGACAGAAAGTGCCTACCCTGAAGGGCCTGATCATCCGCCCACACCTGATGCGCACCTACCCCGAAAAAGAGTTGGCCTCAAATATTTTGGGATTCGTCAATCGGCAAGGCGAGGGTTTCTTCGGCATCGAGGCGCGCTATAATGCGTTGCTCGCCGGCGAACCGCAGACTCTGCCGATGCCCACCGATCCTACCAAAGCCGAAAACCTGCCCGATATTCCCGACGGCGCAACCCTGGTGTTGACCATCGACCGCGAGATTCAGGCGATGGCAGAAAAGACCCTCGACCGGGCCGTAGATAACAGCGGCGCCCAGGGCGGCACAATCGTCATCATCGATCCACGTAGCGGCGAGGTGATGGGTATGGCCTCAACACCCCGTCTCGATTTGAACAGCTATTGGGAATATGGCGAGGTTTTCCCGGGCAGCACACCATTCAACCGCAGCGTCAGCCGCGACTACGAACCCGGGTCGGTCTTTAAAGTCCTGACGATGGCGGCGGCCCTCGACAGCGGCGTGGTGACACCTGAAACGACCTTCATGGACACCGGCTCTTTCGAGATCGGCGGCTTCTTCATCCACAACTGGAACTGGGGCGCCTGGGGCGAACAGACCATGACCGGTTGTATGCAACACTCGCTCAACGTCTGCCTGACCTGGGTTGCCACCCAACTCGGCAACGACAATTTTTACCGTTACATGCAAAGCTTTGGCATCGGCCGGCTGACCGGCATCGATTTAGACGGTGAAGTTCCCGGCAGCTTGAAGATTCCTGGCGACAGCAACTGGTATGAAGTGGAATTGGGTACAAATTCATACGGTCAAGGGGTGGCCGTAACCCCCTTGCAGCTTGCCACGGCCATTTCTGCTGCGGCCAACGACGGCGAGATCATGGCCCCACACGTGGTCATGGCCTACGTTGACCGCGGCCAGCAGTACACCATCCCGCCACGTGTGCTGGGCCGTCCCATTTCGCCCGAGACCGCGCGCACGCTGACCGAAATGCTCGCCATTTCACTGGAAGAAGAAGCTTCGAACGCCCTGGTGGAGGGCTATCGCGTGGCCGGAAAAACCGGCACGGGGTCGATTGCCGGCCCGACCGGGGCGTACGACAGTGACCTGACCAATACATCGTTCGTCGGTTGGGGCCCGGCCGATGATCCGCAGTTTTTGGTCTATGTCTGGCTCGAAAAGCCGACGTCTTCCGTGTGGGGCTCCGAAGTAGCCTCGCCCGTGTTTGCAGATGTGGTTCGGCAGCTCGTCGTTTTGATGGATATTCCTCCGGACAACATTCGCCAACAAATGGTGAATGGACAGTAAACCAACGCTCTCTTATGCTGACTCTCGCTGACGTTTTCCAGGCACTGACCGACGTTCGCCCACACGGGGCTGAAATCGTGCTGACCGAAGCCACTATCGACTCGCGCCAGGCCATTCCGGGCGCGCTGTTCGTGGCCCTGGTGGGCGAGCGCGCCGACGGCCACAACTATGTCGGGCAAGCCTTCCAGCGAGGCGCTGTAGCAGCCATCATCGAACATGAGGTAGCAGCCGACCTGCTGGTGATCGACCTGCGCCAGGGCTTTTCGTCTGACACGACATTCGAATCGGAGCAGCCGCTTTGCCTGTTGGTTGAAAGCAGCCTGCTCGCGCTGCAAAAAGTGGCGAGGTTTTGGCGGCAGAAGCTGACACTTTCGGTGATTGGCATTACCGGCAGCGTGGGAAAGTCGACCACGAAAGAACTGGTCGCCGAAGTGATCGGCCAGCGCTACCGCACCTTAAAAAACCCCGGCAACCTGAACAACGAAATCGGCTTGCCGTTGACTTTGCTCAGTTTGGGTGAAGGCTACCAACGGGCGGTGCTCGAAATGGGTTTCTACGTACCGGGCGAGATTGCCCTGCTGTGCGAGTTGGCGAAGCCGCATATCGGCATCGTCACCAATATTGGCGCAGTCCATGCATCGCGGGCAGGCTCCATCGAGGAAATCGCCCGCGGCAAGACCGAACTGGTACAGGCCCTGCCCGCAGACGGATGGGCCGTGTTGAACTACGACGATCCATTGGTGCGCCAGATGGCCGAAAAAACGCAGGCCCAGGTCTTCTTTTATGGGTTGGATTCCGAGGCCGATTTATGGGCCGACGAGGTAGAAGGGTTGGGACTGGAGGGGATCGGCTTCCGGTTGCATTTTCGCCGCGAGATCCTGCACCTGCGCGTGCCCATGATCGGGCGCCATTCGGTGCACACGGCCTTACGGGCGGCCGCAACCGGCCTGATCGACGGATTAGGCTGGCAGGAGATCGTCACGGGCCTGCGATCCAGCATGATGCAGCTGCGGCTGGTGGCCGTACGCACGCCGGCCGGCGCGCTGCTGCTCGACGATACTTACAACGCATCACCAGAGTCCACGCTGGCGGCGCTCAACCTGCTCGACGAGTTGGACGGCCGTAAGGTGGCCGTGCTGGGCGATATGTTGGAGCTTGGGCCTTACGAACAGCAAGGGCACGAAATGGTCGGTGTACGCGCCGCCCAGGTTGCCGGCGAGTTGGTAGCCGTCGGCGAGCGCGCACGGGTCATCGCCAGGGCAGCACGCAACGCCGGTATGCCCGCAGCCAGGGTCCGAGAGTTCGAGAACAGCCAGCAAGCGATCAAATACCTGCAAAAGAACCTGAGCGACCGCGATACCGTGTTGGTAAAGGGTTCGCGCGGGATGCGCATGGATCGGATTGTCAATGCATTGGAAGTCGAGGTAGAAGCATGATTCAATCGTCCCTGGCGCTGGCGCTGGTCGTTTTCAGCTTTATGATGACGGTTATCTGGGGCGAACCGCTTCTGCGCACGCTGCGGCACTTCAAGATCGGCAAGATCATCCGCATCGAAGGCCCCGAAAGGCACTTTACCAAAATGGGCACCCCCACGATGGGCGGCATTCTCTTTATCCTGCCCGTCGTCCTGATCACGCTCTTGTTGAATGGCGCTTCGATCGTCGGCCTGGATGTAATTGGGCGCTCGATTTTCCTGCCCCTGGGCACCCTGTTACTCCACGCCATTCTGGGTGCAATAGACGATTGGGAAGGCATTCGCGGCAAGCGCAAGGGCAGTGGCATGCGTGCCAGGGTGAAGTTTTTCTACCAGTGGATTCTGGCTTTCGTGATCGCCTTTGGCCTGTATTTTGTCCTCAAGGCACCGCAGATGTTCATCCCCGGCGTGCCGGAAGCGATCACCTTGGGCTGGTGGTATATCCCGCTGGCAGCGTTTTTAATCGTCACATTTGCCAATGCCGTCAATTTCACCGATGGCCTGGATGGCCTGGGCGGGCTGATCTCGGCGACAGCCTTCGCCGCCTACGGCGCCATCGCCTTGATGCAAGGGCAGATTTACATTGCGCGCTTTTGCTTCACCCTGGTCGGGGCCTTGTTCGGCTTCTTGTGGTTCAACGTTCACCCGGCGCAGTTGATGATGGGCGACCTGGGTTCGATGGCCCTCGGTTCGACCCTGGCCGTGGTCGCCCTGATGACCGGGCAGTGGTTGCTGCTGCCGATTATCGCCGTCATTCCGGTCAGCGAAGTGGTCAGCGTGATGCTGCAAGTTTCTTATTTCAAGTACACGCACGGCAAACGCCTGTTCAAGATGGCGCCACTCCACCACCACTTCGAATTAATCGGCTGGAGCGAAACGCAAATCGTGCAACGTTTCTGGCTGATCGGCCTGATGGCCGCCATGCTGGGGATCGCCCTGGCCGTGGCATGAAACAGAAGGTTGAAAGATGATAGATTGGAACGGTAAGCAGGTCGTCATTATTGGGGCAGCCCGGCAGGGTACCGCCCTGGCGCGCTACCTGATTCGGCATGGCGCCGATGTCACCATCAGCGACCAGAAACGTCCCGATCAATTGTCCGATGCCATCACCAGCCTGGCCGATTTACCGGTGCGCTGGAAGCTTCACGGCAGCCCGCTGGCATTGCTCGATCGCTGCGATCTGCTCTGCCCTTCCGGCGGTGTGCCGCTCGAACTGCCGGTTATCGTTGAAGCACAGCGGCGCAGCATTCCGCTCTCGAACGACTCACAGATTTTCCTCGAAGCGGCGCCTTGCAACGTGATCGGCATCACCGGTTCGGCCGGGAAAACGACTACGACCACGTTGGTCGGCCGCATCGCAGAAGCCGCCACGAGGCATCCTGCATCGCGCCTGACGAATCACTTCGTCGGCGGCAATATCGGCTACCCGCTGATCGACGTTGTAGACGAAATGATTGCAAGCGACGTAGCCGTGATGGAACTTTCCAGCTTTCAGTTGGAAGTAATGACCCGCTCACCGCAGGTCGCGGCCGTTACCAACATCACACCCAACCACCTGGACCGCCACGGCAACATGGAAGCCTACGCCGCCGCCAAGGCACGCATCTTGCACTTTCAACAAGCGGACGATGTGGCCATCCTCAACCGTGAGGATCCCGGTTCTTGGGCGCTGGCCGAGCATGTAAAGGGCCGGTTGGTATCCTATGGCATTCACCCGCTTTCGACCGCTCCCACCGAACGCGGCCCCGGGCTGACGCCCCCCCCCATGCCGGGTCAGGGAGAATGCGGCACCTATCTACGTGATGGAATGCTCTGCTGGTTGGATGGCATGGGAGAAACCCCACTCGTTGAGCGTTCCGCCATCCGGCTGCGCGGCGAGCACAACCTGTCGAATATCCTCGGCGCCTGCGCCATCGCTTACGCCGCCGGGATGCCCGTCGAGGCCATTCGCGAGGGCATCGCAGGCTTTACCGGTGCAGCGCATCGCCTGGAATTCGTGCGCCGCTGGGGTGGGGCCGAGTGGTACAACGACTCAATCGCCACAGCGCCCGAACGCGCCATGGCCGACATTCGCTCGTTCAGCGAACCACTGGTGATGCTCGTCGGCGGGCGCGACAAGCACCTGCCCTGGGATGATTTTGCGGCCCTCGCCCGCCAACGGGTAGATCACCTGGTGCTTTTCGGTGAAATGGCCGGGCTGGTGCAGCAGGCGCTGAAGGAAGCCGGCCTGGGCAACTACACCCTGGATGTTTGCAAAGACCTGCAGGCGGCTGTACAAACGGCCGCGGGTCTTGTCTCCCCCGGCGACGTGGTCCTGTTCGCCCCGGGCGGCACCAGCTTCGACGAATTTCGCGATTTCGAAGAACGCGGCGAAGCTTTCCGGCGCTTCGTAAACGCGTTGCCATCGTAGATGGTACAGGAGTTTGGCTGATGGGTATTTTCGACAAACTCAAGAACACAAACCCCGAAACCCCCAATGGCTTCCAAAAAGCCTTTGGCGGGTTGAAATCTGCCTGGGAAGAAGCCGGCGAAGCGCAGCAGCGTAAGGGCGAACGCCGGGCAGCGCGTCAAAAGCGGCAAAAAGCCGCTCCAGCGATTGCCGACGAAGAGCACGCACAAGGCACACGCACGCTGCGCAAGCCCACCACGACCGCCCGCGAGCGCTCTAACCGCCGCCGTTACGGCCAGACGGCCGATACCGTCGCCAGCAACTTCGTCGACGTCGGTGCGGCCGCACCCGAACCGGCGCCACAGCCGGGCCTGCTCGAGCGAATTGGCTTCGAGCGCTTTTTACCCAACCCCACCGGGCATATCGAAAACGTGCAGCCCAGCGGACCACGCCCAAACCGCCTGCATATCGATGTGCCGTTGCTGCTGGTGTTGATCTCCCTGGTTGTCTTTGGCATGCTGATGGTCTACTCAGCCAGCGCCGACTTCTCGTACGAAGTCCACCGTTCGTCCACGTACCTGTTTTTGCGCCAGTTGGCTTTTCTTGGCCTGGGCATTGCTGCCGCAGGCGTTCTTACCTGGCTGAACTACCACGTCTGGCAAAAGCTGGCAGTGTACGCCATGGGCGCCACGGTGTTCGCCCTCTTCGCCGTATTCTTTGTCGGCGACCAGCGTCATGGGGCCGTGCGTACCATCTTCAACGGGTCGGTACAACCTTCCGAACTGGCCAAGGTGATCACCGTTATTTATCTCGCTGTCTGGCTCTACTCCAAGCGTGAAGTGCTCCACGACGTCAGCTTTGGCCTGCTGCCGTTGGGCGTGATCCTGGGATTGATCGGCGGCCTGATCTGGCTGCAACCCGATCTGAGCGCGGTGCTGACCGTCGTCGTCATCGGCGGCACCATGTTCTTCCTGGCTAACAGCGACATCCGCCAGATCGGCATCCTGCTGACGGTGGCCGTTGGCATCGGCATGTTGGTCGTCATCACCGGCGGCCTGACGGCCACCGGCCACGACCGCGTGGCCAGTTTCATCGCCGGTTGGCAGGACCCCTTGCAGGCTTCCTATCACGTGCAGCGCTCGCTGGAAGCCTTCGTCAAGGGTGGCGTCTTTGGCGTGGGCATCGGCAACGCCAACACCAAGCTCACCGGACTGCCTGTCCCCCACACCGACAGCATCTTCGCCGTCGTCGGTGAAGAGACCGGCCTGATCGGCGCAACGGCGATGGTCATCCTTTACACACTTTTGCTGTGGCGGGGCCTGTCGATTGCCAGGCGGGCGCCTGATGGGCTGGGTCAGTTGCTGGCAGCCGGCCTGAGCATCTGGCTGGCGCTCGAAGCCTACATCAACATGGCGGTTATGGTCGGGTTGATGCCCTTCGCCGGCAATGCCCTGCCATTCGTCAGCGTGGGTGGCTCGAACCTGGTCATGTCGCTGATTGCGGTTGGGATTATTTTGAATGTTTCAAGGCTCTCGGAACGGACGGTCGAAGAGCAAGAAAGGACATTTAGTGAAGTTGTTGATTTGCGCGGGCGGCACGGGGGGCGGCGTGTATCCGGCACTCGCCGTGCATCACGCGCTACAGCACGAACACAAGAACGTGCAAACGACCTGGGTCGGCGGTGAAGGTGGCATGGAGGCTGACTTGGTGAAGCGCGAAGGCATTCCCTTCGAGGCGGTTCCGGCCGCGGGTATCCACGGGGTGGGCATCCAATCCCTGCCCCGAAACATCGCCCGCTTGAGCCGCGGCTTTTTCGCTTCCCGGCGCATCCTGCGGCAGCAGCACCCAGACGTGCTGTTTTTCACCGGCGGCTACGTAGCCGTCCCGATGGCACTGGCCGCTTGCCTGCCGGGCCTGGGATTCCCGCGGCCGCGCAGCGTTCTTTACATTCCTGATATCGAACCGGGGCTGGCTCTGAAGGCCCTGATCCGTTTCGCCGACCAGGTTGCGGTGACGGTAGAAACATCCAAAAGTTATCTCCCCTCGGGCAAACCTGTCACCGTTACCGGCTACCCGCTGCGCGCAGGCTTAAGGCCACAATCCATTCCAGACGCCCGCCGGGCGCTGGGCCTGAGCGACCCGGCGTTGCCTGTCCTGCTGGTATGGGGCGGAAGCAAAGGGGCGCGGTCGATCAACCGGGCACTGCTTGCCGGTCTGGCTACACTGCTCCCTGAAATGGAGATCGTCCACATCAGCGGACCGGTCGACTGGCCGGAAGTCGAGGCAGCACAAGCAGCACTTCCCGGAGAGATTGCCGCCCGTTACCATCCCTATCCATACCTGCACGACATCGGTGCGGCTTTCAGTGTGGCCGATTTGGCGGTCTCACGTGCGGGCGCATCCTCGCTTGGTGAATACCCACAGTTCGCCCTGCCAGCCGTTCTCGTACCATATCCTTACGCCTGGCGCTACCAGAGGCTCAATGCCGGTTACCTGGCCGAACGTGGGGCGGCGGTTATGATGGAAAACGACGCCCTGGCCGATGGACTGCTACCACTGGTGCGCGGCCTGATGCGCGATGCCGCGCGACGTACCGCAATGCGCCAGGCCATGCGCAGCCTACACCGCCCCAACGCAGCGCAATCCATTGCCGCTCTCGTTTACCGCACAGGAGATTCAAGCGCATGCTGCATTTGATATCCACGTTTTATGCGCTGGTCATTTTGTTCGGCATCATCGGATCCGGGCGCGGATGGGCCAAGGAGCTGCTGGTAATCTTCAGTGTACTGGTGGCGCTGGCCCTGGTCGGCACATTCGAGCACGTACTGCCGATCACCAGCGAACTGCTGGTAGAAGGCTCGATGGTACAGTACTGGTTCCGCACCCTGGTGCTGATCATCCTGGTCATTTTCGGCTACCAGACCCCTAAAATCACCCGCTTTGCCGCCGCGGCCGGGCGTAAAGACACCATTCAAGAAAGCATGTTGGGCTTCTTCATGGGAATGCTCAACGGATACATGATCATTGGCAGCTTGTGGTACTTCATGAACATCGCCAATTACCCCTTTCCAAACTTCATCACCCCGCCCAGCGCAGATACCAACATGGGCCAGGCGGCTCTTAATATGATCAATTATCTGCCGCCGAATATCGTCATTTTCCAGCATCCATTTGTCTACGTGGCCGTGATTTTTTCGTTCGTCTTCGTCCTGGTGGTGTTCCTATGACCCTGCAAAGCCCGGTATACTTGATTGGAATCGGGGGTTCGGGAATGTCGGCCATCGCCCGCCTGCTGCTGGAACGCGGCGTGGCGGTGAGCGGGTCAGACCGGCAGCCCTCTGCGCTGACCGAGAGCCTGCGCGCCGCCGGCGCCAAAGTCTTCATCGGCCACCATGCCGAAAATGTGCAAGGCGCAGCGCTGGTAGTGCGATCCTCTGCCGTACGCGACGACAACCCTGAAGTAATCGCTGCCCGGCAACAGGGCGTCGCCGTCTTGAAGCGTTCCGAGTTCCTCGGCCAATTGATCGGCGAACAGGCCAGCATTGCCGTCGCCGGCTCTCACGGCAAAAGCACGACAACCGCCATGATCGCCTGGATGTTGACCAGCCTGGGGCAAGACCCCGCCTACATCATTGGCGGAATCTCCAGCAACCTGCGCACCAACGCCCATGCCGGGCGAGGGACACATTTTGTGATCGAGGCCGATGAATACGACGGCATGTTCCTGGGTTTACGCCCGACGCTGGCCGTCGTCACCAATATCGAGCACGATCACCCCGATCTCTACCCGACGCCCGAAGATTTTTACCAGGCGTTTGTGGGTTTTTCGAGGTGCATTCGCCCCGGTGGAACATTGCTTGCCTGCCAGGATGACCCCGGCGCCGCCCGGCTGCTGGCCGAATGCGCCGCGGCCGGCATCCACACGCTGGCCTACGGCCAGGATACCCTGGAGAACGTTGCGCCAAACCAAAAGGGCGGCTTCGATGCACGCTGTCACCTGCCGTCTGGCAGTTGCCGGTTCTCTTTGCAAATCTCGGGCAGGCATAACCTGCTCAATGCCCTGGCCGCGCTGAACGTGGCCGGTTTGCTCGGCCTGCCGCTGGAAAAAGCAGCAGCCGCATTGGATGAATTCAGTGGCACGGGCCGGCGTTTCGATGTACGTGGCGTAGCTGGCGGCGTGACGGTGATCGACGATTACGCTCACCACCCCACCCATATCCGTGCAACGCTGGCAGCCGCTCGCAGCCGCTACCCCGGGCAGCGCATTTGGGCCGTCTGGCAACCGCACACCTACTCGCGCACGCGCACCCTGCTGGTAGATTACGCCATGGCCTTTGCCGAAGCCGACCGCGTCCTGGTCACTGAAGTCTACCCAGCCCGCGAGCCTGCGCCCAGCGACGGCTTTTCGGCCCGCCAGGTGGTAAAGGCCATGCCGCACATGGCCGTCGAATTTGTACCCACGATCCCGCAGGCGACCACCCGCCTGCTGGCCAGCTTGCAAGAAGGGGACGTTGTCCTGGTGCTCTCGGCCGGTGACGCCGACCAGATCAGCGCCCAAATCCTCGTCGCCCTGGAAACCGGACATTCATCCACAGGAGGCTGAATATGCCCGCCAAGAAAAGCAAATCACCAAAGACGCCCCGCATCTACGAAGCCGAAGCAGCGAACAGCTTTCAATCGCTTCGCTTGATCGCCGCCCCCAACCCGAAAGACGATCTCGACCCGGAGGAAATCCTGGCCTATGCCCGTGAAAAGTCACACGCGCCAGAGTTGATCCAGCAGTTGATCGAGTACATCCGCAATCTCTAGGCTTCGATGGATCACAAGACCGAGACCACTCCCCTGCACCCCTTACGGGCCACCTTCGGCGAACGCCTGCAAAGAGACGTTCCGCTGGCCCGTTACACGGCCGCGCGTATCGGCGGCCCGGCAGATTTTCTGTTGGTGGCGAACACAGCCAACGATCTCGCCAACATCGCCATACAGATGTGGAAACTCGGTTGGCCTTTTGTGGTCATCGGAAGCGGTGCAAATATCCTGGTGAGCGATGCCGGGGTGCGGGCGCTGGTGATCGTCAACCGGGCGCGCCAGGTGTTGTTGCAGCACGGCGCCGAACCGCCGACCGTCTGGGCCGAATCGGGCGCCAACCTGGGACACCTGGCCCGCCAGACGGTCCCCTTGGGACTGAGCGGTCTCGAGTGGGCCGCCGGTATTCCGGGCACGGTAGGCGGTGCGGTTGTCGGCAATGCCGGCGCCCACGATAGCGATACGGCCCAGAGCCTGCTGATGGCAGAAATCTTGCACCGCAGTAACAAGAAAATTACCCGCGAACGCTGGACGCCCGAACAGCTCAAAATGGGCTACCGTACGAGTTTGCTCAAGCAAAACCCCGGCAAGGACGTCGTGCTCTCGGCCTTGTTTTGCCTGAAACACAGCACACCCGAAGCCGTGCAAAGCAAGATCGACGAATTTACCCAGAAACGCCAACGCACGCAACCGCCGGGTGCGAGCATAGGCTCGATTTTCAAAAACCCTGCCGATCACTTCGCCGGGCAGTTGATCGAAGCAGCCGGGTTGAAGGGAACCCGCATTGGCGATGCAGAGATCAGCCCACTGCATGCTAATTTCTTTATCAACCATGGCAAAGCCAGCGCCAACGATATTTACCAACTGATCCAACTGGCGCACCAGAAGGTGCTCGATACCAGCGGCATCAACCTGGCTTTGGAAGTGGAATTAATCGGTGCATGGTAAACGTTGCCGTGATGGATAACGAATATACCTTGTTGAACCAATGAAGAACATGCCCAAGGCAAACACCCCCCTCCATATCGGCGTCATCTTTGGCGGGCGCTCAGGCGAACATGAAGTTTCGCTGCGTTCGGCGCAGTCGGTGCTGCGTGCGCTCGATCCGCAAAAATATGCCATCACCCAAATCGGCATCACGCACGAGGGGACCTGGCTGGTGGGCGGCGATGTCAATGCTGCTATGCTGAATGGGGATACCGGCCACCTGATGCCAGGAACGATGCTCCCCGACCCATCCCATGCCGGGTTGTATACCCTCCGGCCGGAAGAGCAGGGCCATGCCATCGAACTGCTTACCTCGCTCGATGTGGTTTTCCCGGTGCTGCATGGCACGTTCGGCGAAGACGGCACCCTGCAGGGCGTGTTCGAGATGGCCGAAGTGGCTTACGTAGGCTGCGGTGTGACCGGCTCGGCCGTGGGCATGGATAAAGGTGTATTCAAGGATGTGATGATTGCCAACGGCATCCCCGTCGTCGAGACCGGCGTTTTCTTACGCAGCCAGATCGAAAAGGACATCCAGGCCGTGATCGTGCAAGCCGAGCAGTTGGCCGCTTATCCACTGTTCGTCAAGCCCGCCAACCTGGGTTCGTCGGTGGGCATCACCAAGTGCAACGCACGCGCCGACCTGGTAGAAGGGCTGATGGAAGCTTGCCGGTACGACCGGCGCATCGTCGTACAGCGCGGCATCCATGCCCGTGAGATCGAAGTCAGCGTGTTGGGCAATGACAATCCCGCGGCATCCCTGCCCGGCGAAGTTCTGCCCAGCCGTGAATTTTACTCGTACGAGTCGAAGTATGTGGACGGCACGTCCGGCCTGCTGATTCCGGCGCCTATCAAAAGTGAAACGTCCGAACGCATTCGCAGCCTGGCTATCCAGGCCTTTCGGGCCATTGACGGCGCCGGCCTGGCAAGAGTAGACTTCCTGCTGGATAAAGACAGCGATGCCCTGTACCTCAACGAAGTCAATACCATGCCGGGTTTTACCGAGATCAGCATGTACCCCAAGCTATGGGAAGCCTCCGGCCTGCCCTACCCCGCCCTGGTGGATCGCCTGATCGCGCTGGCTCTCGAGCGCCAAGCCGACCGGGCGCATACCGAGCGCAAGTATTCTTAAGGGTTGATGTTATGGACGCACGCACCCCGAGACGCCGCCGCAACACACGGCAGACAACCACATCCGGCGCCACCGCCAACACCCGGCCACAGACAGTCGTCACGCCGCGCTCGCTGGCCAACAGCCGGAGCGCCACGACAACCCGCCAGCGCCGTGAAAGTCGCAGCGGCGCAGCACGGCCACAACCCAAGCGCAACACGCAAGCCCCCCCGCCGGTACTGGTACGTTCTGGGCGCGCTGTACTGCCGGTTACGCAGCGGGCCGCCACCCAACCGAAGCGCCGCTACGACGTAGCCCTCAACCTGCCGGGCGCAGAGGTGCGCCTGCCGGCCGTGCCGCAAATCCAACTCAATTGGCGTGTGGGCTCGGGATTGCTGTTCCTTGTGTTGGCCGCTTTGCTCTTTTACCTGTGGAGTTCTCCAACTTTCCGCGTGATGCAGGCTGAGACCAGCGGCAACCGGCGCGTCAGCAACGGCGACATCAACACCGTAATCGGCGTGTACGACGAGTCGATCTTCAGCATCGATCCGCAGACCATCCAGGAGCAGTTGCAAAGAGCGTTCCCCGATTTCAAAAGCGTCAGCGTGCAAGTGAAGCTGCCCAACCGGGTCATCGTCACCGTCGAAGAACGCCAACCGGTGCTGGCCTGGCAGCAAGGCGGCAGCATCCACTGGGTTGACGGAGAAGGCGTCTCTTTTTCGCCACGAGGTGAGATGGACTTGGTCATGATCGATGCGAAGGACACGCCGCCCGGGACCGTGGTCGATCCACAGCAGCACACCACGACGTTGGACCCAAAGTGGGTGAACACCTTCCAAAAAATGGCCGAACAGGCTCCTGCCGGCGTGCCGATCCTTTACAGCACCGAGCGCGGCCTGGGTTGGGTCGATCCGCAAGGCTGGGAGGCCTACTTCGGCACCGATTTCAGCAACATGGAACAGAAACTGCTGGTCTATGCAGCGCTGGTCAGCCGCCTGCAGCAGGACGGCATCCAACCAAGCCTGGTTAGCGTAGAGTACGTACATGCACCTTATTATCGTGTGGAGCCATAGATATGGACGGTTCGGTGATTGTCGGGATTGATATTGGTACAACCAAAGTTTGCACCCTGGTAGCGCGTGAAGAAAGCAGCGGCCACGTTCACATCCTGGGCGTCGGCGTCGAGCCTTCGCAAGGCATCAAGAAAGGCGTGATCGTCGATCTGCTGGCCGCATCGCAGGCCATCTCACGCTCGGTAGATAAAGCGGCACGTACCTCCGGGATCGAAATCACTTCGGCGCTGGTCAGCCTGGCCGGCTCGCACGTCTCTTCGGTCAATAGCCGCGGCGTGGTGGGCATCACCGGGCGCACGATCGACGAGGACGATGTGGCGCGCGCCGTCGATGCAGCACGCGCCGTCGCCATCCCGCACAATCGCGAGATCATTCACGTGATCCAGCGTGGCTTCACCGTAGACGGTCAGGACGGCATCCACACGCCGATCGGCATGCACGGGTACCGCCTGGAGGTCGAGTGCCATATCATCACCGCAGCAGCCGCCACGGTCGAAAACCTGCGCCAATGCGTGGCCGACGCCGGGGTGGAGGTACAGCAGTTCGTCCTCAACCCGCTGGCCTCTGCCGAGGTCGTGCTGACCGATACCGAACGCCAGATGGGTGTGGTGGTCTGCGACATGGGTGGTGGCACGACCGATATCGCCATTTGCATCGACGGCGATGTATGGCACACGGCGGTCCTGGCGGTAGGCGGCAACCACATCACATCGGATATCGCCCACCTGCTGCGCCTGCCGCTTTCGCAGGCTGAGGAGATCAAGCTGCAACACGGTCACGCCACCCGCAGCGAAATCCCCATGGAAGAAGCCTTCATTATTCAACCCTTTGGTGAAGAAAAGCCCGTGGAGATCAACCGCTACGAACTGTGCCAGATCATCGAAGCACGCGTCGACGAAATCTTCAGCCTCGTGCTGCAAGAAATCCGCCGGTCAGGTTACGATGGCCTGCTGCCGGCCGGCATGGTCTTGACGGGCGGCTCAGCGCTTCTGCCGGGCATCCGTTCGCTGGCCAGCGACGTGATCGGGCTGCCGGTACGCATTGCCAAGCCGGAAAATTTGAGCGGTATGGTCGAAAAGCTCGATTCGCCTGCCTATTCCACGGCGGTCGGGCTGCTACGCTGGGCCATGCTGATGAATGAAATTATTCCAGACATCCGTCCTCGTCCGATGGCGAATGTGTCAGGAGGTGAAACTTGGGCCAAAGTCAAGGATTTTATCCGTCGATTACTCCCATAACGAAAGCGGCAGTTTATCATTGCCCCAAGAAATTCGGTTTTTCAACGTTCTGTCAAGAGAACGGTTTATCCATCCAATCGGTATTTTTTATCAATCCTGAGGAGGATCATGATGTCAGACAATAACTTTGCAAACGAGATCGAATCCTTTGCCCGCATCAAAGTCGTGGGCGTAGGGGGGGGCGGCTGCAACGCCGTCAACCGCATGATCAACGAGGGCCTGCAAGGGGTAGAATTCGTGGCCGTCAACACCGATGCTCAGGCGCTGCTGCTCTCGAAGGCAGGCACGCGTGTGCGCATCGGCGAGAAGCTGACGCGTGGACTGGGTTCGGGTGGCAACCCGGAGCAGGGCCGCAAGGCAGCCGAGGAATCTGCCGAATCGCTCTATGAAGTGCTGAAAGGCTCCGACATGGTCTTCGTCACCGCCGGAATGGGCGGTGGGACGGGCACCGGGGCTTGCCCTATTGTGGCGCAAATCGCCAAAGAAGTGGGTGCGCTGACGATCGGTGTCGTCACCCGTCCCTTCACCTTCGAAGGCTCACGCCGCAACCAGTCGGCAGACGCCGGCATTGGCAAGCTCAAAGAACAGGCCGACACGCTGATCGTGATCCCCAATGACCGCCTGCTGCAAGTAGTGGACAAGCGCGCCAACTTGCAAGATGCCTTCCGCATGGCCGATGACGTGCTGCACCAGGGCGTGCAGGGTATCTCCGAGTTGATCACCGTCCCCGGCCTGATCAACCTGGACTTTGCCGACGTGAAGACGATCATGTCCGAAGGCGGCGCCGCCTTGATGGCCGTCAGCCAAGCCAAGGGCGAGGAACGCGCCCGTGAGGCGGCCGAGAGGGCCATCTCCAGCCAGCTGCTCGACATTACCATCGACGGCGCCCGCGGCATCCTGCTCAACGTCACTGGTGGCCCCGACCTGACCCTGTTCGAGGTCAACCAGGCCGCCGCCATCATCAAAGAAACCGCCCACCCCGAAGTCAACCTGATCTTCGGCGCCGTCATCGACCCGGAAATGAAAGACGAACTGCGCATCACTGTGATCGCCACCGGGTTCGAACGCACCGGGATGCCCCGCAGCGTGATGAACACGGTCCCGCTACGCGCCGAGACTCACCGCAGTGAGCCGAAGGCGAACAGCCAGAACACCCATTCGGCCAGCATTTCCGCTTACCCGCAACCACGCAGCAACGAACCGGAATACGCCAGCCACGATGCCGCATCCAACGCATCCAGCTTTACGCCGCGTACCTTCAACACTGAAGACCTGGATATCCCGGCATTCCTGCGCAAGCGTAAATAGTCGTTTATCGAATTTACCGTTATCCGGGGAATTTTCTTGAAAATATTCGATCGATCAGCCGGCCCTCCTCCCGGCGATTGTGGTCGCCTGCCGGTTTCTCTGTCAATGCCTTCGCACAGGGAGATCGGCAGGGCCAGGGGCCTGCGCCTGCCGACGGCTGGCAGCCAGGCCCCTGTTGTTTTAACTGTACGCATAGAAGCAGCCGGGCGGCATCCTGGCTGCGCAACGGATACCATATTTTTTGAATCCTGGCTGAATTCTTGCAAGGATGAAGATTAATATCCTTCTTCACCTGCCCCAAGCCCCTTGCACAAGGGCGGTGACTATGCTAGAATGTAGGCCCTTTGATGACCATAGGTAGGGGTACTTAAGTACCACACCCCTATATATGGGGGTTCATTTGTTCTACAATCAAACTCACCGCATTGCGTTATCGTGCAAGAGCTTTCAAATGCGGTCAACCGGACGAAGGGTTGAGAATTTACCAACTTGCTGTATGAAGCAGAAAAGCGGGCAAGGGAAGTTATGGTTTCACCCTTCATTCCAACAGGAGGCTGTTGATGCTATGCCCTTACTGTAAACATGATAGCTCGCGTGTCATCGACACGTCGCACGATCCGCGTGGTGGGGTACGTCGCCGCCGCGAATGTGAACAGTGCGGACAACGCTTCAGCACCTACGAGCGGCCGATTTTGGCGACTCCCTTGTTGATCAAACAGGATGGAACCCGGGAAGAGTTTGATCGTGACAAGTTACTTCGCGGAATCCGCATTGCCTGCGCCAAGCGTCCCGTATCCGCAGCGGATATCGAGCGCCTGGTCGGTGAAATCGAGTCTACGTTGCAAAGCCTGGGAAGGGCAGAAGTTTCTTCCCGCGTCGTGGGGGATATGGTCATTACGGGTTTGAAAGACCTGGATCACGTTGCCTACATCCGTTATGCAATTGTGTACCTGGGGTTGGACGATTTACGTTCCATTCGTACTGAAATCGATCGTCTACTGGAAAGCTAACCGGGCGGCAGCCATCGGGTTGCGTAACAGGTGTGTTGCCTGCGTCCGGCGTTTGATTCCCCGTTTTTAACGTCTATTCTGGAGGAGTATTTACGATGAAAAAAACCAAACAAACGCAACCATCCGACCATGGCTTGTTGCCCACTCCCCCTTTACCGGCAGACCTTCCGCCGGTAGCCCTGACCGAAAATGCCCGCCAGGTTCTCGTGCGCCGTTACGTGCGTCGCGGCGCCGATGGCAAACCTGTTGAAAGTGTCGAAGAAATGTTCTGGCGCGTGGCCTACCATGTGGCCGCGGCCGAAGCGCGTTGGGAACAAGATGTGCTTCAGCGCGCGCACCAGTTTTACTGCTTGCTCTCGAGCAAGCAGTTCTTTCCCAATTCCCCTACCTTCACCGGTGCGGGCACCCCGCTCGGCCAGCTGGCAGCCTGCTTCGTGCTGCCCATCTCCGATGACATGGGCCGGCACCCGGCCGGCATCTTCCAGACCCTGCGCGACGCAGCCCTGATCCAGCAAACCGGTGGCGGCAACGGCTTCTCGTTTTCACAACTGCGGCCGAAGTCCAGCCTGGTAAAGACCTCCGCCGGCCAGGCCACCGGGCCGGTCGGCTTTTTGCGCGTCTACGACAAGGCCTTCGGCGAGATCGCCCAGGGCGGCACACGGCGCGGGGCCAATATGGCCGTCTTGCGCGTCGACCACCCAGACATCGAAGATTTCATCACCTGCAAAACCAACGAGAATGCCATCACCAACTTCAATATCTCCGTCGGCATCACCGACGCCTTCATGGAAGCCGTCGAACGCGACGACGACTGGGAACTGCGTTTTCCCGATGTCAACAACCCGCAATACAAGGGCTTCTACGGCACCCTGGAACAGGCTGAGGAAGCCGGAATCCCGATCCGCGTCTACCGCACCGTGCGGGCGCGCGATCTCTTCGGCCAAATCGTCGAACAGGCGCACCACAACGGCGAACCGGGCGTGCTCTTTTTAGATGCCGCCAACCGCTCGAACCCCGTGCCGCACCTGTATCCGTTGGAAGCGACAAACCCATGTGGTGAACAGTGGTTAGGACCGCATGAAAACTGCTGCCTGGGTTCGCTCAACCTGGCGCAGCACTGCGGTGAGAACAACCAGGTCGATTGGGAAAAGCTGCGCGCCAACGTCGAACTGGCCACGCGTTTTCTCGACGATGTAGTCGAAGCCAACGCTTATGTCCCCGCCGTGCCCCAACTCGAGGAAGCCGCCCATCAGGCACGCCGCATCGGGCTGGGCATCATGGGGCTGGGCGACCTGATGTACCACGCCGGCATCCGCTATGGCTCGCCCGAAGGCCAGGAATTTGCCGCCCAGGTGATGGAATTCGTGCGCTATCACGCCATGCGCACCAGCATCGAAATGGCCAAAGAACGCGGTCCCTTCCCGGCGATCACGGGCAGTATTTACGACGCCCAAGACATGCGCTGGAAACCGCCGGTGTCGATCGTGCCCTACCAGAACGACTGGGGCAGGCCGGTCATCGATTGGGCCAGCCTGGAAAACGACCTGCGCCAGCACGGCATCCGCAACGCGGCTCAAACCACCATCGCCCCCACCGGTACGATTGCTACCGTGGCCGGCTGCGAAGGCTATGGCTGCGAACCCGTTTTCGCCCTGGCCTACATCCGCCACGTAAACGACAACGGCAAGGATCTGCAGTTGACCTACGCCAGCCCACTGTTCGAACAGGCCCTGGTGCGGGCCGGCCTGGACGAGGCTACGCGCCAGAAAGTAGTCGATCAGGTGATGGAACACGGCACCTGCCAGGACATCTCACTGATCCCGGCAAATGTGCGCAAAGTTTTCGTCGTTTCGCAGGATATTTCTGCCGATGAACACGTCCAAACCCAGGCGGCGCTGCAAGCCTTTGTCGACAACTCGATCTCGAAGACGGTCAACTTCCCTGAAGGTACCACGGAAGAAGAAGTTGCCGTTGCCTACCAGCAAGCCTGGCAATCGGGCTGCAAAGGCATCACCGTCTACATCACCGGCTCACGCCAGGTGGTCGTCCTCGAGACCAAGGCAACTGCCAAGCAAAAACAGGAAGTGGAAAAACCGGCTGCCGAGAGCCAACAACTCACGATATGGCACGAAGAGAAGAAACCCCGCCCGCGGCGCCTGCGTGGTTACACGTATAACGCCAACACGCCGCTGGGAAAAGCTTTTGTCACCATTAACGAAAACGGCGGCGACCAGCCTTTCGAAATCTTCATCAACACATCCAAGGCCGGCTCTGACACGGCAGCCGTTTCGGAAGCAATCGGCCGACTGATTTCCTATATTTTGCGTCTGGCATCTCCGATTGCGCCGGTAGAACGCCTGCGCGAGGTCTGGCGGCAGCTTTCTGGAATCGGCGGCGGCCGCTCGATGGGGTTTGGCCCCAACCGCGTGCGCTCGCTGCCCGATGGGGTGGCCCACATCCTGGGTGAGTATCTCGAAATGAAAGACGATGAGCCAAACTTCTCCACCACTGCGCCTGCGTTCTCAAGCCACCGCGATGGAAACGGCGGCAACGGGAACGGCCACCATCTCAAACCGGGGAACGGGAACAGCGCAGCCGAAGACCCCCGTCCCGCCGAACAAATCGCGCTGAAGATTGGCGACTTGTGCCCGGAATGCGGCCAGGCTGCATTTGTCAATGAAGAAGGCTGTCGCAAGTGCTATGCTTGCGGATACAGCGAGTGCTAACAGAAGTATAGGTTTACAACAAGCACTGGGCGGGTTGAAGACAACGCAACCCGCCTAGTGCTTTTGGCTCTCCCGGCTTCGCCGGGAAAGGGGGGGAACTCTTCACGCTAAACCCGGAAGACCCGTGTTTTTTCAAGGCGCCTTCTTCGCCAGTTCCACCGCGGCGCGAACAGGCAAAACGCCTTTTATACAGCTATGGGTAGACGTGAAGATCTCTTACCTGCGCCGGATCGTCGTCACCACCGGCGCCCGGACAATCGGACGTGCCGATACGGATATAGTGAATGACATCGTACACGGGGATAACGATGCCGCTGCCATCCACCAGTTCGCTGGCAGGAAAAGGTTGGTTGTCGAACTCATCCGGTGCGTAAGTATTGATCAATGAACCATTATTGCCGCCATCGACATCACCCCAGAAAAAGTAGTTCGTCCAAATAGAGCCGTCCAGTCCGGCTTCAACCCAGACCCAATCCATGCAGATGCCGGGCACGTCCGGTGCGCCGGGAAAACCGCAGTCATCCCGAAGCGACGAGCGCAGGGACTCGTAATAGACCAGGTAACGGACGTAGATATCCGCTTCCAGATCAATGGTGGCCGGAGAACCACAGCCCACGTTTCCACCACCTGGCGTCGGGTAAATGAGCGGCGCCGAGGTTCCCGTATTCGTAGCGGTCGGTGTCGCAGTGTGTGTGACCGTAGGGGTCGCCGTGGATGTCGATGTCGACGTTATGGTGGGCGTCGGGGTGGCAGTCGGGATCGAGGTAACCGTCGGTGTGGGCGTCGACGTGGGATCGGATGTGGGCGTGGCAGAAGGAACGAACGTATTGGTCGGCGTATTCGAAGGGGATTGGGTTGCTGTCGATGTATCTGGGGGCGGCGGTGGGGTATCGCTGTCGGCGGGTGGTGGCTGGTTGGTGTCGGTCACGGTGGGCTGCGGCACCCACGTATATGTTGCAGTGGGCAGCGTTGTGGGTGTCGGCGCGGGCGTGTCGGTATCCGGGGAAACCGGTATATCGGTGGGCGGATTCGCCGTCTTTGTAAGTGTCGGTAAAGGAACGTCCGTCGGCACGGGACTTAAGGTGGATGAGGGCAATGGGTTGCGCAAGTAATCCGCCGGCAGCGGCGTCTCTACAGGGTAATACTGCAAATCCCGCAAGATTTCGACGACAATATTCGTCGACAGAGGTTGAAAGGCCACCAGGTTCCAGGGGGCGTAGTCGACTTCCAGGTTCGAGCTTACCGCCCCGCCGGCAATCGGGCGCATCCCCCGCAACGATACCAGGCCACAGCACAACAACATCAACAGAATAAAAGGCGTCAATAGCAGCCAACGCAGCAACTCGCGTGGCACAGAAGGTTTCTTGGCGCCGGGTTTTGGTTGAGGAATGCTTTCGATGGGCATGGGATTACTTACGAAAAACCTATCGTCACATATTTTTTACCTGCGGCATAAGCTGCGAAAACGAACCGCTACCAGGCAACGGAAGTCACCAAAACGCCGCAGCAGGGTTGAAATCCGCTCATCCTTGAGAAGATACGGCTCTTCCGCCTTTGGCGGGAAATGCCCCAGATTTTGGGGGCGACTGGGTGCAAAGCACTCAATCGCACATCCCGTTGAAAACGAACGAGTCGAAGGCGCTAAATCTTCAACTCGTCCGTGCGGGAAGGCGTAGGCAGGCAAATGGTCACAGTGCTTCCAACCGGGCCTTGCCCGCCGATCCACACCTGACCACCGATCCGGTCGAGAATTGCCTTCGCCAACGGTAGTTCCAAACCGGTATTATCGGGGTTGGAGTCCAGGCGAACGATCGATTTTTCGAAGAGATGTGGCAAATCCGTTTCGCTGACCGCCGGGCCATCATCGCTCACATCGACCCAAACCTGGTTGCGTTGCGCTCGCGCCCGAATCACGATTTCGTTGCCGCGCTTGCTGCGCATCATGGCGCGGTTGACGAGGCCATTCACAAGCTGGCGCAGCAAAGCCGCATCGGCACGCACCAGGGGTAGACTGGCTTCTACATGGGTAATGAGGCTCAAACCGCGATCGCGTAACTTGCCGCTGTTCCACTCGTTGGTGATCTCATCGAGCAGGTTAGAGAGATTGACGTTGGAAACCTTGAGCGTCAAACCTGCGTCGAGCTGCATCATCGTCGGCAGATCATCGACCCACTCTTGAATGCGTCCCCAGACTTTTGTCAGGCGGTATACGATGCCGGCGACACGCTCGTCCTGGCTGGATAACAGATCAAGCTCTGCCAGGGCATTGACGGCCTGCACCAGCGGATAGCGGATTTTGTCGGCCGCCTCGCTGAGCATTTGGGCCTTCAAATCGTCCAGTTTCTTGAAGTGGGTAATATCGCGCAGCACCATCACCCAACCCTTCCAGGCGCCATCTTTCATGAGAGGCGTCAGGTTGACCATTTGCACGCTGGTATCCCAAGGCACTTCAAGGGTAATTGGATAGTGGCTGGAAACGGCCTGCCAGTTCTCGATAATGCCAGGCAGAGGCGCCGGCAGGCATTCGGAGATCGGTTGGCCGGTCAAGTCTTTTTGTGTACTGTTCAACAAACGCGCCGCCGCAGGGTTCGCAATCGTCAGCACGCCGTTTTCATCTGCCGAAAAAATTGCATCGCCTGTGTTGGCGATCAAAGCCCCCAGGCGCTCGGCGTCAGCCTGGACCTGCGCGTAAAGGGCTTCGCGTTCCAGGCGCAAGCGCCGTACGCCCAGGGCACGTTCGATCGTCACCGTCAACTGGTCCATCGATTCGAGCGGTTTGAGCAAATAATCGTAGGCCCCCTCGGCGCGTAAGGAGCTGATCGCCGTTTCAAGTGAAGCAGCCGCCGTAATCATGATCACCTGCATGCGCGCGTCCATCAAACGCGTCTGTCGCATCAGATCGACGCCGTTCATATCCGGCATCATCAGGTCGGTGACCATGACCGCAAACGGGCCTTCTTCCTTGATCACTTTCAACGCATCTGCCGCACACAATGCACCTGACACCGGGTACTTGCTGCGGCGAACGGCCAACATCATCATGTGCAGCAAAGCTTCATCGTCATCGACAATCAGTACCTTTTTGTTATCCATAGATGACTTGCTCCGGCCCTATTTTCTCGATGTGAACGGCTGGCAAGAAGATCGTAAACGTCGTACCTTTTCCAAGCTCGCTTTGCACGTCAATTCGCCCGTGATGGTTGGCGATAATCCCATAGCTCATCGACAAACCCAGTCCCGTACCTTGGCCCTCCGGCTTCGTCGTAAAGAACGGGTCGAAAATACGTTTGAGATTTTCCGGGGCAATACCGCTACCCGTATCCTGAATGCGAATCGTCGCTTGATCGCCCTGGCGTCCCAGGCACACGCTTAACGAACCGCGATCGGGCATGGCCTGAATAGCGTTATGAATCATATTGATGAGCACCTGCTCCAGTTGCTGCGGGTCATAGTCGACCAGAATCGGTTCGTCGGGTATTTCGGACGCAAGTTTGATCTTCGCCTGCCGTAAGAGATAATCGGTCAGACGCAAAGACGCCGCCACGGTCTCGCGGATGTCGTGGGTTTGCATTTCGGACGAAGACTGGCGGGCAAACTTGAGCAAGTCGCCCACAATGCGGCTGGCCCTTTCGGCGCTGTCCCGAATGACGCGCAGCTCTTTACGCGTCTCATCCGGATCCGAAAGGTCTTCTTCGAGTAACTCTGCGAGGCCTTTGATTACGGCCAGGGGGTTCTTCACGTCATGGACAATACCGGCCGTCAACTGGCCTACGGCGGCCAGTTTCTCGGACTGGATCAACTGCAACTGCGCCGCTTGCAACTTGGCGTTGATCTCGGCCAGTTCCTGGTTGCGCTGCACGGCCTCTTTATAAAGGCGCTCGGCCTCTGCGGTACGCTCGCGCAAGTGGGCAGTCATCACATCGAATGCATCGGCCAGATCGCCGATTTCATCCGCACGTTCGAGCCTGATCTGCTGCGTCAGATCGCCGGCAGCCACCGCCTGAGACATAGAACGCAGGCGCAAGATCGGGCGGGCAATATGCTGGGAAATAAAGTAACCGACCAAAATGATGCCGATCGTACCGGCGGTAAAAACGACTGAGAACAGCAGGCTGTTCGTTGTATAGCTCGAAACCAGGAAATTGCTGGAAAAAACCACCCCCAGCCAGCCAACCTTCTCGGAACGCAACTGCCACGGCACATACATCACCTGGTAAGGGCTGCCGTACAGTTCGACATCTGCCGGTTGCGCGTTTTGCGGGTCAGACTGTGCAGCCAGGGCCTCCAATGGAGAGGCAACCTCATCGAACTGCGGCAAGGTCGTACAAAGCAGCGTGGGGGATAAATCCAGCAGCACAATCGACGCATAAGATTGCTGCTTCAATTCCGCCACGAGAGTATCTAACAATGTGCCGATCATCATCACGCCGACGGGCTGGTTATCCGCGTTGCGAACTGCGACGGTGGTTACAAAAGCCTGTCCGTAAGCAGTTTCCACCAGACCAGTATACTTATCCCCCTGCTCGTCCGCCTGTCCCGAAAGTGCCTTTTGGACGACATCCAGTGACGAAAAATCGTTTCCCGTCGAAGTGACGTACTGCCCGCTCTGCAAATCGCGTCCCCAGGCGACAAGTTCCATGCCGCTGGCGTCAATAACCGCCACCAGATCGGGTTTTGTGTTCAACACCAGAGGCTTCAACAAGGCATCCAGCGCGGCGGCATCTCCGGCCAGAACTGCATCAGAAACGCCCAGCGTGTTGGCCAGGGCACGCAGCGCTTCCAAATGTGTGCGCTCGCGCCGCCGCATGCCATCGGCAGCAACCTGGCTGGCATCTCTCATCTGGTTTTCAAAACGTTCACGTACGCCTTCGGCGACCAACCGTGTGACGATAAATATCCCCAAGGAAGCCAGTATCAATGTCAGCAGCACATACGGCACGATCAGTTTGCTTTGTAAGCGCCAAAAGCGCTGCCAGTTGAAGCCCGGCTTGGATTTGATTTCAGTGGTCTGCATTTCCGAAGTTGTCATAGTTGGTCAGAAGCCATCTGTTATCCAGTTGCCCTCACAAAAATAAGGATTTGCTTTTGAGACTTTTTCTGCCTTCGGTGGGAAATTCCAAATTTGGCATGCTTCCCGTTGAAACAGGAAAACCTTTTATATTATACTTCACTTGATTTAATGCCTATGAATGGTTTTGAAAGGACATTGCAGATGTGTAACTTTCCGCATGAATGTTTGTCTCCAAGGTTTGCATTCGGATGACCAAACGCATCGTTGTCGTTGCCGGAAATATCGGCGCCGGAAAAACTTCCCTTACCAAAGGCATCGGTGCACGCCTGGGCTGGCAGAGCGCCTACGAATCGGTGGCCGATAACCCGTACCTGGGTGACTTTTATGCAAACATGTGCACGTGGTCGTTTCACCTACAAGTATTTTTTCTCGGCCACCGTGCACAACAGTATTCCGAACTGGTGATGTCGCCACAGTCGGCTATTCTCGACCGGTCGATTTACGAAGATGCTTATATTTTCGCGCGCGCCTTGCACCAAATGGGCAACCTGACGGATCGTGACTATGCCTCTTACCGCCAGGTTTTCTCCCTGGTCGTCAAGAACTTACCACCGCCGGACTTGCTGGTTTACCTGAAAGCGCCCGTCCCTGTGCTGCTTGAACGTATTCACCGGCGCGGCCGGGAAATCGAGACCGGCATCACGGCCGCATACCTGACCCTTCTCGACAGCTTTTACGAAGACTGGTTGACAGGCTTTGACGCCTGCCCGGTGCTGGTCGTTCGCTCGGACGATCTCGACTTTGTCAACCAGCCCGGGCACCTCGATATTGTCGCCAACCACATTCTAGAGCAGCTCACCGGATGTGACGGCCTGCCCCTTCCGGCCGGCGTTTCCTGAGCGCTACCGGGTGCTGCTTCGTACCGGCAAACGATGCAAGCGTTGGCGCTCAAATCATCCCGTGGCGTTTGAGCGCTGTATCGAGAATCATATTGACCAGGTGCGCATGGCCGACACCCTCCGCGGCGGCTTCGATAACCAGGTCTGAAATTCCTGGCGAAAGCCCAGGCAAGGGATTGATTTCGAGAATGTAGGGTTTCCAGTTGTCGTGAACGTCCAGGCGGAAGTCGACCCGCGAGACGTCGAGGGCGCCTGTCACACGGAAAACGGCCGCCGTCAGCCAGTTCAACTCATCGACCATCTCGCCATCGAGGGCAGCCGGGCAAAGGTATTCGATCTGATCTGCCAGAGCCACCTTGAGGCGGTTGCTGTACACGACATCGGTTAACTCATAGGGCTGTAAATTGACCTCCATCGGCGGAAAAAAGCGCAGGCCGGCCTGTACACGAGGAGCATCTTCGTCCTGCGGCAAGCGGCGCGATACCGGCCCCATCAGGTTTCCGACCAGGCCTACCGTCACTTCACGGCCCTCGATATACTTTTCGACCAGCGCCGTCTGCTTATAACGTCCAATGATATAGGCCAGCTGTTCGCGCAGTTCAGCCTCATTGTTGACGATAGAGTTTTTGGATACCCCCATTCCCGTCCCTTCGCTGCTAGGCTTGACGAAAAGCGGGAAGGCCATATCTTCATTGAGCGGTTCATTGACGCGTTCAAAGCTCTGAAAGGTCGGGGTAGGCAGTTCGTGATAGGCAAGAATGCGCTTGGTCATCGGTTTATCGAGCGCCAGGGCGAGCGTATCCACGGAAGAGCCTGTGTAGGGGATGCGCATCATATCAAGCAGGGCCGGGATGTGCGCTTCACGTGCCTTCCCAAAGTGCCCCTCGCAAATATTGAAACAAATATCCGGGCGGAACTTGGGCAACTTTTCGACCAAAGACAAATCCCCCTCAAAAAACTCACATACGTGCCCTCCGGCGTGAATGGCTTCGATAAGCGCATGAACGGTTTTCTCAGAATCGAGATCGTCCCACTGGTCTTCGGGCATGCCTTCGAACTTGGGCGCATTGACTTTTAAATTGGCAAGCAAAGCCACGCGAAACTTTTGCATGATTGGCCTCCTGAGGCGCAAAACAAGGATGAAGTACCAACTCCATGTTTTACCACAAAGCCCCTAAAGCACAATCCTTCGTATAAAAAAAGCCTCACAAGTCAGCAAATCTCTTCACTGAACCTGTGAGGAAGTTTGCAGCCAAATATATCAACGCACCCTGCGCTTCCATTCTTCTTTTAACTGCAACTGGCTGGGGCTGACACCAGAATTCAAGCTCAAGAAGTCGTTGAGCAGGCGGTTGTATTTGCTGGTCTCGTCGAGCATGGGAAAATGGCCCGATTGTTCGAAAACGATCTGGTGCGTCTGCTCAGGAAGTGTTTTTTCCACATCCACCGAGATCAACTCCACAGCCGGATCGTTCTGGCCGTGCACCATCAAGCAAGGAGTGGTCAGTTGCATCAAAAGCGAAAGGACATCCGTCCTTTGCAAATCATCCAGGGAAATGCGAATGGCCTGCGGGTCGGCTTTCGGCGCTTCGACACGGGCTGCATCGGTTGCGGGTACACGGCCTAACAACCAGTCAGCCAGGTCAGAAATGGAAGCCGCTCGTAAACGTGGGTTAATGGCATCGGGGGTAATGGGCGCACTGACAATCATCATCCGGTCAACCATGGTAGGGTTTTTCTTGGCAAAGGACAGGGCGACCAGCGCGCCCAAACCGTGGCCGATCAGGGCCATCTTGATCATGCCCATGTTTTCCATAAAGGCTTCGATCAAGCGAACCTGGCTCTGGATCGAGTACATGCCGGGATTCTTGCTCGTATCGCCGAATCCCCACATATCCAGAGAATAGGCACGGAACGTACCCGAAGCTGCCTGCATCGCCGGAATCCAGTAACGCCAGGAACCGATCCAGCCGTGCAAGAAGATCAACGGGCGGCCACGTCCTAGGACTTCGTAGTGGATGATTTCACCTTCGATGGTGATTGCGCTCATAAGCCAATGTCACTTACCATATTTGGAGAGGATGGTTTTCACGCGATCCGTCAATTGATCGGGCGAAAAAGGCTTGAGGATGTATTCATCTGCGCCGGCCTCGATGCCTGTTTGCACTTCGGCTTCCTGGCCTTTGGCAGAGAGAAAAACCAAGGGGATATGCTTGACCGTCGCTTCTGACTTGATGCGCTTGCAGGCCTCGTAACCGGTGAGCCGCGGCATACGAACATCGGTCAAAATCAGATCAGGGATTTCTGCAAGAACTTTCTCGACCAACTCTTCACCGTTTGCCGTAGGAATCACCTGATGCCCGGCAAACGTCAACGTAAAAGTTACCAGGTCCCGAATATCACGCTCATCTTCCGCTATCACAATTTTTGCCATACCGTTTCTTCTCCAAAGTTATGCTTCACTGGATTCCCGTGAGGCGACAGGCAAGGTAAAAGAAAATGTACTGCCTGCACCACGCACGCCAGTGCTTTCCATCCAGATACGGCCATTGTGCATCTCCACCAGGCGCTGTACGATGGAAAGGCCCAAACCGGTTCCCGAAGTTGCCAAGACGAGTGGATCTTCACCCCGGTAAAAGCGTTCAAACACGCGTTCCTGCTCTTCCTCCGAAATGCCAATACCATTATCTTTCACATCGACTTGAACATCACCATTCGTCTGCTGCGCCGTCACGGTGATGCGGCCTTCCCACTCTTCTGCAGGGGTGTACTGATAGGCATTCTCTAACAGGTTATCGATAATCTGGCGGACACGCTCTGTGTCACCGTACGTATGAGGCAGAGTGGCAGGGATATCGACGTCCACCTGCATGGACCGGTTTTCTTCTTCCATGCGGCGTTTTAGATCGGCTACGGAAGCTTCGACCACCTTGGCGACATCCACCGGTTGCATCGAAAGGGTGGCCCGCCCGGCCTCGATGCGAGAGATGTCCAACAGATCGTTGACGAGGATTGCCAGGCGCTCGGTGTTGCTCTTGACGATCTTCAAGAAATGCGACTGCTGCTCGCTCAACTGCCCGGTTGCACCCATCAGCATGACGTCCACATAGCCCTTGATGGAGGTCATCGGTGTACGCAGTTCGTGGCTGACCGTAGCCACGAACTCAGATTTCAAGCGATCGACCTCAACCATGTGGGTGATGTCCCGAAAAATGGAGACGGTACCCAGGAAATCGCTGCGCAAACGAACAGGAGAAAGGTGGACGGCAACCACGCGGCGGTTATCAAGCTCAATCTGCTCGGCATAAATATCGCCAGGCTTGTAAGTCGTCGGGTCTTCCGACCAGGTTCGGATAGTTTCGACCCAGGTCTGCCCGGCCTTACCAAACAGGCCCAAGAAATGTTCGAGCGAGCGGCCCACCACCTGTTGGCGGCCGAGGCCGAGCACTTTTTCCGCCGAGTCGTTGAACAGCGTGATCTTGCCCTGCACATCGGTAACCAGCACGCCATCTGCCACGGCCTCGAGAATGGCCTGCGAACGGCTGGTTTCGATGTGCTGGGTGCGCAGCATGTCACCCAGGCGTTCGGCCTGATCGCGGATCAGGCGGAAAAGTTGGGCATTGTTGAGCGCTACAGCGATTTGCTTGGCGGTGGCCTGCACCAGTTCCAATTGATCCGGGGTGAAGAAGTTGGGCTGGCGGTGGAATAACAGCATGGCGCCGAGGTTTTCTTCGCCAATGACCAGTGGAACGGCAAGGGCGCTGCGGTGCAGATCGGTCTGGTCGTCCCGGCGCACCCAACGCCAATCTTCCCAAAGATCGTTGATCAACGTCGCCTGGCGGTTCGAAATTACCCAACCGGCCAAACCTTCATTGACTTTGAGCGTCGAAGCGATGCCACCCTTGGGAACGGGCGCCGAATAACCGAGCGAGGCCCTTAATTGCAGGGTTGCCTCGTCGGGGTTGATCAGCATGATCAGGCTGTGTTCGCTGCCCAGCGTATCGTTGATCACCCGCAACGTACGGTTCAAAACCAGGTCGAGATCGAGACTGGTGGAAAGTTCTGAAATGATACCCAGCAAGGTTTGCGTACGGCGGTGCTCGCGTGCCAATTGCTCGGTGCGCTCGTTGACACTCTTTTCCAGGTTTGCGGCGTAATCCTGGGCTGCCGAAAGCAAGCGAGCGTTATCGAAAGCGATCGCCAACTGGTTGGCAACCTGAACGAGCAGACGCTGCGAGGCTATATCGAACAAATTGGGCTGATAGCTCTGTACGGAGATGACGCCAATGGCTGCACCACGCACGGTCAAGGGTACACCTAACCAGCAGCGCACCGGATCGCCGATTTGTTCGCCCGGCACAGATACCTGCCCGACGCCGCTTTGCGTATCGCTGATCAGCACGGGCGCTCCCGTGGTGAGCACCAATTCGCTATAGCTTTTCCCACTCATTTCACGCTTCATAGGCCCCAGGCGCTCACCTTTATCGAGACCGTTGAGCGTAAACGTGTCATCGTCATTGATCAAGGCCACGATAACGGCATCGGCCTGGGTCAATTGAACGACGTTCTCGAAAGTGGCTTCCATCAGTTTCTGTTGATCGAGCACCTGAGAGACGTTCACACCCATCTCGAATAACAGGGCCAACTCGGCGCTGTGCTGGCGAGTTTCTGCAAAGAGGCGCTGCGTCTCACCGAACAACTGCGCGTTCTGAATCGCCACGGCGACCTGGTTGCTGATGGTACGCGCCAGTTCAACTTCATCGGGGCTGAAGCGATACTCGTCACTTTGGTAAACCAGCAGCAAACCGTGCACGTCGGAACCCGTTGCCAGAGGCAAAATCATGGCGGCACGCGTCTCGTGTGCGGCCAAAAACTGCGCCAACGGAAGCAGTTCGATCTCTTGAGACACGTCTTCGGTACTAAAGATGCCCTGGGTTTCACGCAAGCGGGCGAACAAGGGCGTTTCCGGCAACTGCACGGGCAGGTTCTCGATCGCTTGCGGTATCTCGACCTCGATCTGGGCATTTCCAGCATCATCGAATAACAACGCCGCGCCGGCCGTACAGTTAATCGCCTGGATCAACTCGCTTAAACCGGCGGAAAGGATTTGAACCACATCGAGTGTGCTGCTCAAATCAACCGAAAGGCGATTGAGCAATGCCAGGCGCTGCGAGCGCTGGTCCAACGCCAGGGCACGGCGGGCGCTTTCCTCGAACAAGTTAGCGTTTTCCAGAGCCACGGCGGCCTGGCCGGCGAAGGTCATCGCCACCTGCAGGTGCTCAGACGTATAATAGTTTGCTTCCAGCTTCTCCAACGCAATCACGCCGACCACTTCACCTTTGGAAAGCAACGGAACACCCAGCCAGGAAAAGTAACGCGGCTCTAACAGCGACGGGAAACGGATGTCTTCCCGCACGTCGCCGACCGAGATGGGCCGGCTGGTTTTGATCATTTCGTCCAGCAGCAAACTTTCCGAGATGGTCACCGAGAGGCCAACGCGTTCGTCACTGTCTTCGAAACCGCGTGCAGCACGTACGGTCACCTGCTGGCCCTGCCGCAGCCACAGCGTACCGGTCTCATATGGCAAGACCGTTTTCATCTGATCCAACAGTGAGGCAATTAGTTCATCGGTCTGCAAACTGGATGTAATCGTCGAAGCGACATTGGTAAGCGCTTGTAGTTGCGCCGTACGCCGCTCGGCAGACTGGAAAAGTCGCGCGTTTTCGAGCGCCAGGGCCGTTTGCTGCGCCAGGGAAGTGACCAGCGCCTGGTCGTCCGCCGTGAACATACCAGGTTCCTTGAAGTTGTCGAGCACCATGACGCCCAGTTTATTTTCCAGGGTCTGAATGGGCACAACCAGGCTTGAAATCGGCAGCAAGCCACCGTTAGCATCACGGTAGCGCAACAACAATTCAGGCGGCAGGTTGTACTGCCGGGCAAAATCCACTTCTTCTACTCGCAGAGGTTCGCCATGTTCAAACACCTGGCCCGGAAGCGCCTCGCCGGAATGGTAAGGAATTTGCAAGACAAGGTCGTCATCACGATAGCCAACCGCATGATGGGGCATCAAAACTCTTTCGTCGGCCTGCCATAAGGCGATCATCACCGCCTGTGCTGCCGGCACCACCTTTCGTGCGCTTTCGACGAGCGTATTCAGAATGCTGGCCGGGTTCAAGCTGCCCAACTGCCGGCTGAAATCGAGCAGCAGGTCGACTTCTTGTAAGCGGCGGCTGGTTTCGGTCAACAAGCGCAAGTTCTGTAAAGCGATTGCTACCTGGCGGGCCACCAGGTGAAAGACCTGTTCGTCTTCTGCCGTGATCTGGAGCATGGTCTTGCGGCTGAGTGCAAGCACGGCTGAATCGACAGCCCCATCGACATGAATGGGCAAACACAAAAAAGACTTGGCATCCAGGGCCTGCAAAAGCGGGGTTCCCCGCCAGTCGGAGTTCTCCAGGTTGGGCATCAGAAGCAGCTCACCGTTTTGCAGGCTTTGGCGCAAGGGATTGCGCTGGCCAAGCAGCGTTTCGGGGTTGATATTGGCAGAGACTTCACCCAATACGTTGAGCAAGTGCAAACCGCCGGTAGATGGTTCGGCGACCAAAACTACGTCCATATCCAGGCGGGTGAGCATCTCCTGGCCAAGCGCCAGCAAAACATTCGGGCGATTGAACTGGCGATTGACGATTTCGGCAATATCCAAGCCGGCGCGAATGCGTTGCGTACGCTGGCTAAGCCGTTGAATGGCCAGTGTCTGTTCTACGTCTTTGTGAAGCAGAATGGGCAGTTGAACCTGCGACGCCACGGTCGAAGCGCGAATCTGCTCGATATCTCTTTGCAACGTATCCGAACGGATTTGCAGCTCTTCCATTTTTTGCCAGCTCTGGATGACAAAAGTGGCCTGGCTGGCAAAGACTTCCAACGCCTCAATCGTTGGGCGATCGGGGCGCAGCCCATTCCGAGGGGCATCGACACTGATCAGGCCGATCGGGTGTTCCTCATCCTCATACATGGGGATCAACAGGATATCTTCTGCATGCCAGTGATCGCCGTTGAAACCAAACTGTGTGCTGGGCGCCGTTTCAAGGTGCAACGTCGCCGGCTTTACAGGATGGCGGTCGCGAGGGACGAAATAGGAATGGCTGATGCGAAATTCAGGGCTGATAAACTGCCGGATCACATTCCACGATTGAGAACGGGAACGCAGTTCATCCATAACTTCCAATGGAAGGCCAACGCCGGCTTTGCGTACCAGCTGGTTGGTCTGCTTGTCGTACGTACTGATCAAGACCACGTTGAAAGGCGTTGCTTCTTGAATGGCATAAGCGATGGTTTCAAGCGACTCATCCAGCGGCTGCTCGACGTGCACCGACTGAGAGCTTTCGAACAACTTCGAAAGCGTCTCCACACGGCGGTTGAGCAATTCGTTTCGCTGGCGCATCTCTTGGTAGCGTTCAGCATTGCCCAGGGCGATCGCCGCTTGCGTCGCCAGCGTCTGGGCGATTTCCTGTGCGGCTTCATCGAACAGCCCCACCGTCCTGGCGTGCAAGTGGATCAATCCGGCAATCCCCCCCTGGTAATGGATCGGCACCAACATCGAAGAACGAATGCTCTCGTGAGGCGGGGACAGCTTTTCAGGGCCGTCTTCATCGCCCAGATCGACCGGAACGGCAAAGTCGCGCACGGTTAGCAGCGCCTCTTTTCGAACCGCCCACATCTCCAGGTTAGATAAACTATCCCGACGGCGCTCCTCGCCAATGCTCAAAGAAATTTTCGGCGTGGTGCTTTGCGCCGGCAGCATGGCAACCGCTTCACTGTCGAATAGATAAATATTCCCGCAATCCGCCTGGGTGGTACGTACAAGCTCATCGAACACCAACTGGAGTGTCGTTCCCAGGTCGATCGTAGCGTTGATTTCTCGCCCGATATGGGCCAACGCGGTGAGTTGCTCCACCCTGCGCCGTAAACTTTCATCCGTCTGGCCTAAGAGCAGCGACTTTTCAATGGCGATGGTCAACTGGCTGGCCGTTGTCACCACCAGGCTGACATCGCTGCGGTGAAAGAAGTTATTGGCCCGGCTGCCTAGCAAGAGTTCCCCCGTACCACGGCCGCGCATCAGCAGCGGAACGACGACAAGCGACTGCACTTCCAGCTTCTCGGCCATGCCACGATAGAAAGCCGGAATTCGACCGTCATCTTTTACATTCCCGGTAAAGTACACCTGCTGAGTTGCGGTAGCGGTGGCCCGAAAACCGGCCGCATCCAGCGAGAGTTGCAAGTGCTCGGTAAGCGCCTGTGGAGAAACGCCAAATAGCGAGAGCGTGTGCAGTTGCAAGCTGCCCACATCCTGGTGCAGCAAAAAGATGGCAGCCATATCGGAGCGCAGTAACTGCGCCAACTCGCGCACCGAGAACTGTAAAATCTCGTCCAGGGTAGCCACAGAACCGGTCAGGCTGGCAATGCGGCGTAAAGCCTCTGCTCGTTGGGCACGCTCCTGCGTCTGCTGAACCAGGTTGGCGTTTTCGATGATCGTCGCTGCCTGGCTGGCAATAATCTCGGCCAGGCGAATATCGTCTTCTGTAAAGGGTGTCAAATCGGCCTTGTCGCTGATCTGCAAATAACCGAGCGAACGACCGGCCACCGTAAGCGGAACCAATACCGTTTGGATAATCCCGGCGGCAGTAGCCAGATAATCCAGGCCCAAAGCCTTCAGGCGAGGTTCTTCAGAGGCGACAGGGGCCATAACGGTTTCCTGTGCCAACCAAACGTCTTCAGCCGGTGTACCCGGTTCGATGACGACGCGATACAGGCCAATGGTCTGATCAGGAATACCGACAAACGGACGTTGCGCTTCGAGGCTGCGCCGGTTGGCGTCATACATTAAAAAGCCAAGGCTTTTGACATTCAGCAACGGCTGGATGCTCTCCACCAGGCGAACGAACAAGTTATGCGGGTCACCCGAAGCGCCAATGGCATGTGCTATCTGCGCCAAACCGGCCAACTCTCGTCCACGATCGAGTTCGTCCTGGATCAACATGGTGTTATACAGGCCAACGGCCGCCTGGCCGGCTAAAACGCTGACCAATTCCAGTTCCTGTTCGCGGAAAGCATTTGCAGTCAAAGAAGCCACTTCGAGCGTCCCCACCAGTTCACCAGCCACCAGCAGAGGCACACCCAGATAAGAGCGGAAGGGATAGTCCGGGCGCTTTGTGGACAACCGAACGCTGCGAAATGTATCCACATTCTGGATCAGCAACGGCGTGCGATGGGTAACCAGGTAACCGCTGTAGCCATCGTTGGGTTCGTAGAAAACATCGCTCACGCGTTCAATATGGCGATCGACGCCGCTCACACCGACGGAACGATACGGCACCAAGTGCTGGTTATGGGCATCCCAAACCGTAACTTCGGACAAATCAGCCGGCACGATTTTTTCCAGGCAGTTCAAAATGGCTTCGAGCGTCGCCTCAATTGACTTGCTGGCGGCGATGGCCTGGGTCAAATCGGCGAAGATGATCAAAGCCTCATCACTAAGCCGGCTTTGTTCGACGTTTACGCCATCGCTTTCCGGTCTGCGTAAGGCGACCAACACGGCCCCACTTGCCATTGCGGCTGCATGATCGGCGAGGATGCGGTATGAAGTGGCCTCGACCACCGTACCATTCAGCGAAAGGCGCGCCTGGCCTTCTGCCCTGCACAGCTGCCAGAAAGTTTCGCTGGGACGAATGCGGCGTACCATCCGCTCGATATTTGGTTCGTCCGCCGTGGTCTCACCAAACCACTCGCGGGCGGTTTGATTGGCATAAGCGACACGCCCCCCGGCTTGAATGACTAATACGGCGTCCTGGCTAGCAGGGATATTCCAGTCTACGCTCCCCCCCGTTGGCGAAACCTGGCGAACACGCAAGGCAATACGCAACACGGCATAGACCAGGATCAAAACACCCAGCCCTGCCAATGCGATTACGAAGCCTTGCATATCTACGCCCATCTTCACCTGAGGTACTACGCATTACGTTGGCCCCAAAAGCAAGCCAAAGTTACGATGCATCCTTACGGCGTGCATCCGCAGCCATTTCTGTAATTTCACGGATATCGGCAAAGTCATATTCTGTAGGCGAAACAATACCGATAGCGAGGGTCATCAACGGCACCTGACGAGATTGCCCGGTCGAATCGAGCACTTCGATGTAGCCCCGTTCCCGATCCATGAAGTTGTAATGTGTCTGGATTTCTTCGGCAAAGCGGCTCTTCAAACGTTGTTGGATGGTCGAGGCTGCAGTAGCGGTCGTAATGATAATGAAGTTGTCTCCACCGGCATGCCCGATGAAATCATCAGGCGTTCCCAACTCATCGAGAATTTCGCCCATGAGCATGGCGGTAAAACGGAGTACATCGTCTCCGGCGACAAAGCCATAAACGTCCTTAAACGCCTCGAACCAGTTGATTCGAATGTCCATCAAAGCCCAGTTTTGCTGGCGGATGATACGGCGCAGTTGCTCTTCAATCAACCTGCCGGCCGGGAGGCCCGATCGTGGGTCGGTCAGGTTTTGAACTTCAGCGCGCGCGATCGCCCGCTGCACACGCAGCTTTAATTCCTCGATATCAAATGGTTTGGTGATGTAATCATCCGCGCCCAGTTCCAGGCCCTGGAGCTTGTCGCTGCGCTCGTCTTTCTGGGTCAGAAAGATGATCGGCACGTGGCTGGTGCGGGTGTTGGTACGCAAGATGCGGCATACTTCGAAGCCGTCAATATCCGGCAACATGATGTCGAGCACAATCAGGTGCGGCAGGTTCTGGCGCGTCTTTTCCAACGCCACCGAGCCGCGTGGAGCGATATCGGCATCGTATCCCTGGCCGGAGAAGTAGATTTTCAACATGTTTGAGATGTCGAAATCGTCCTCCACAATCAACAGTCGGGCTTTACTCATATCGGGCCTCCCAATCAACGTTTTTTCTTGGCGTTTTCGCGAATACGTTCGATTTGTTCTTCGGTTACGGGTTTCTCAAACGAACGAAACCCGCTTAATTGAAAGCCATGCTTGTCGGCTATACGGGCAATTTCTTCCACACGGGAACGGGTAATCTCTTTTCCAAGTGTGTAATCTTCCAAGCGCCCTTCCAACGTCAAGGCAATCGTTTCAGCCATACATGCATAGCCTTTACCTGGTGGAAAGCCAAAATTGAAGTGAAAATCCACCGGGCCTGGAATATCGACCATGCCGCCATCAATGACCAGCACGTCATCCCGTGCAGCGGCCACTTTCACGGATACATCACGTGGCCGGGCCACATCACATACGACACTGCCGGGCTGTAAATGTTCGGGGTGAATGACCGCGTGCAAGGCACTGGTGACGGTCAAGATTAATTGGGCGTGGCGCAGTTCCTCCATTTGGTTGCTAATCTGGATTTCTGCCTCCGCGCCTGCGTCAATCAGCCGCTGGCGTAATGCAGCCAGTGCGTCCAGGCGTCGCCCAATCAAGATCAATTTCTCGACCTGTGCGGCCAACAACTCGGCACAGACCTGGCCAATTGCACCTGAAGCGCCTACCACGGCCGTGGTGGCGGTTTCCATACAGATGCCCATGGCCTCGGCGGCCTTACGCACAGAGCGCACCGCCACGGCGATGGTATAGGAGTCGCCCGTCGTGACGGGAATATCGAGCGCCCGGGCAATCGTTTGCCCGGCGTCGCCAACAACCGACGTGTAAGCGCCCAGGCCGAGCATATCGGCGCCCAGCTTCTCAGCGAGGCGTCCCGTTTCTATAATCTTACGATAAACTCGCTTTTCCGGCAACTCCATAAAGTGGATTGGCGTGAGCGGACAGGCCACCAGCCAACCCTTGATCTGTTTACCCGTACTGGCAGAGGTGATTCCTTCGATTTCAGAAAGATAGACCGGTGGAAAGTAGGGTGCCAGGAGCTTGATCTGCCAGTCGGTGACAACTTTTGCGAGGAGTGGGAACTTGCGGCGAATATCGCGTTTGGGATCGATTGGGTGAATGATAAAGGCGAAAGTGTCCACAAGTTACCATGATTCTTCCACCTGTTCCCCTGGACGAGGGTAGAGGCGGGGATGGAGATTTTTGAATTTAAGCTTATGATGATCGCTCTCTTCATAGCGCACATCTTTTTCGATAATACGTCGCTCTGCCGAGGCGAACAAGACGACATCAGACTCGATCGTCCGTGCCGGGAAGACGATCATTCCGGCGCCCAGGCGGCAGTTATGGCCGACACAGCTTCCTAAAACCGGGCGGTTGGCAATGCCTAGTTTTCCGTTACCGTCCACGGCGCGCAAGGGAGCCGGAAGCAGGTTGTAATCTGTAAAGGTAGACCCAGCGCCGATGAAGGTGCTGCGGCCCACCACACACATCTGTAAACAAGTATTCTGGGCAAGCATACTGTTGTCCATAAAAGTTGTCATAAATAACGCCGCGCGAAACGGCAAGAACGTGCCGTCGCCGACAACCGAGAGCATGAGCTGGCAGCCCTGTCCGACGTTGACATTGTCGCCGATGATGCAGTTTTCGATCACGGCGCCGGCGTCGATGTTTACATTGTCTCCGATTGTGGTCGGGCCATAAATCATGGCGCCCGGGTGAATGGTGCAGTTATGACCGATCTTCACCAACGGAGAAGATGTCAACAGCTGCTTGCCTTCGTAGATGGCAGAACCCAGCACCTTGAGCTTGAAGAACAAATCAGTATCCAGCCGTTTCGCCGTCCGTGCAGCCCGCCCGAACAGGCCGAATACCACATCGGCGATAAAGATATGCGTCCAGCAGTCGATTGCCATGATGCTGACTCGTGGCACATGAAAGATGAGATCGCCCTGCTCGTAAGCCATATACGTTGGCACATGATAATACCCCATTTCGCTCGTTTGCAGATCGATCACCAGTGGTTCAGCTTCTGCTTGCGGGCCGTGGGGATAGTACCAGAAATCTGCCAGATAAATATTTCCTTGTGGGACATAGGAGACAGAAAGCGGCAGCGCATGTTCGCGAAAAGCCGCATCTTCCACCGAAAAAGCCAGGCGGCTGGCCCCCTTACGGGCTTTCGCGGCTTTGAGAAAGGTTTGCACGAACGTAGCGTCAAAGTACAGGTTGTCGCGATAGACGAGGCACTCTTCTTTCGACTGCGGCAAGTCCACGCCAAAAGGCAATTCCAGCTCGCGGGTAATATAAGGCGCTAACGTATCCCGTTGTGACAGGAACAAAGGCTTGTTCATGATACGCAAATCACGTGCGCGTTCATTAAAGGGGACAATGTAGTTTGGGTTCTGCAGAATAATTTTGAGCATGTGCGCTCACACCAACACCAGTTATTCGATTACCTGTTTATCGACCGCAATCGTACACGTTGGATCACCTTTCGCAATACAACGTGTTTCTTCCACGTTGAAGTATTTTCCACCACTCACCCAATACAAAGCCTCTTGCAAAACACCAACCGCAAGATGGCAAATCGGTGTGTCTGCTTTGCGTTTCCAGCATATCGGGCAACGCTCAATGTGCCAGAACAAGCGGTCGGGCGTATCTTCTACCCGTACAACCTGGTCGCTGTAATTATTGAATAACTCGGCGAACAACCCGCCGCCGACACGCAGCTTGGTTTCCAAGGGCAAGAGCCGGAAAGACAACTCTGTCGAACCGATCATCAAACCAAAGTCTCGAATCCCATACTTGAAACACGTACGCCCGGTACGCAATGCCAGGCCCCGCCCGCTGCGCGGGCCATAAAGCTGCTCCAGGGTGAGCAGTGTCAGACTTAATTCATCGAAAGAATAACCCTTATCCAGGTTATCTGGCGGAAGATCGCCGATGCGCTGTTGCAGATTCGCCAGGTTGAGTACGGCACTCAAACCCACGTGGCTGAGCACTTCACCGAGCGCCTGCAAAACCGTCCGCCCCATTTTGTTGGGGTAAAAGTATTGAGGGATATCGCCAGCCTGGCGTGTTGATTGCGTCATAGCGTAACAACTTTTATCGGTGTGGTTGCGGAAACGCCCGCGCTGACACTGGTTTGAGGGGTTTCATCCAGAAAACTACGCAGCTTATCCTTGAAACTCTGCGGATCATCAAGCATGATGAAATGTCCCGCTTTTGGAAAAATTTCTATTTTGGCGTGCGGGATCCCCGCCTGCAGAGGTTTCCACTGCTGCGGATGGACGATAATATCTTTCGGCCCGTACATGCCCATCACCGGCACTTTGATCTCGCCCAAGCGAGGGCGAACATCGGTACGCCGCAAAGAGCCAATACTCAAAAAGAAAGCTTCCAGTTTCGTGCGCGACACATCCCGATCCATCATTTGAAACCACGTTTTATCGCTGCTATAGAACGGGGCCAACAAACGATAAGAGAGTTTGAAAGCCCACAGGTTGTGGTAGACCACCCACCCAATCGGCCGCATCCCGAACAGCTTCAACAAAACCGAAAGTGAAGAGCCTGTAATCGGCGAACCGATGACGACGACCTTCTGCACGCGTTCTGGATAGTTAATCGCCGATAAGAGGCTGACGGTGCCTCCCATACTGTGCCCAACCAAAGGCGCCTTGATGATTCCCAGTTGATCCATGAACTGGCCGACCATCTTGACAAAATCCTGTACGACGTACGTCTCGGTCTGCTTCGTATCTGACTCGCCAAACCCCCAAAAATCAAGCGCGTAGGTACGATAGTACCGCCCCAAATAAGCCATGGTATCTTGCCACAGGCCCCACGAGCCCAAATAACCATGCAGCAAAATTACCGGGCGGCCACGCCCGTAGACTTCATAGTGAACGATCCCTTGATCAGTCGTGATGGATGACACAGCAATACTCGGCGCGGAGCCAATGTTTCATCGCTCAGGATTATTCTTCCATCTCTGCCAAAATGCTGTAGAGCAACTCCAGCAAGACGTTTTTGACCGTTTCTTTTTCGGTCGCCACACAAGGAAGCAGCTTGACTTTTTTGTCCAGGCGCAAAGCAATGCGAATATCATCGATCTCCCAGGCTTCTTTCATATCCTGCTTGTTTGCAGCCACCACATAAGGCGTGGGCGCATAAGCCCGGAAGGTTTCCAAAATGCTGCGCGCCTCACGAAAAGTTTCAGGGCGAGTGCTGTCTACCATCACGATGAAACCTAACATGCCTTCTGACAGAATCTCCCACATGAAGTCGAAACGACGCTGCCCAGGGGTGCCAAACAGGTACAAAACGAGGTCGCTATCCACGGTAATACGACCGAAATCCATCGCTACTGTGGTCGCCTCCTTGACCTTTTCGGCTTCGGAAGAAATTTTCCGTTCGGTTGAAACCACATCAATTTCGCTGACAGACTGAATGAACTGGCTTTTGCCAGCATTGAAGGGTCCCGTCACCACCATTTTTACCGTTTGCATAGGCACTATCCTTCCAGATCGTCGAATTGAACGTGCAGAAAACAGAGTAATCGAACAAAACTAGATAGAACGAATTCGCCGAATAAGGCGATTGACCAACGACGTGCGATCTTCTTTTTCTTCTTGCGACATTGGCGTGGCTCGCAACTGGCCCGTGGGTGGCGCCCCTGCCGGCCGGACTATCTCCACCAGCCCAGCTTGCAACAACCCATACACGATGCGGCGTATCTCTAAATCGCTCATTTTAGCCGTTGCCGCAATTTGACGGATGGTGTTCTTGGGATTGATATAAGAAACGACCCGCCACTCTTCAACACTTAGATTAACGTTACGGATGTTCGTGCCCGGGCGATCGGTAAATTTCATCGCCATGTCCAGGCTGGGAATTTCATCCTGGAGCTGCTCAAGCTCGCGCATACGCCGTGAGCCTTCAATAATTATGTTCTCGAGGCTCACCCGTACGGTGATCTTGTTTTCCGGCGGGAAAAGTTCGCCTTCAAAACGAAACAGCCCTTCGACCCAGGTAAACAAGCGATTCACCGAGTTGATAAAGTGGTTCTGCAGGCTGGTGATAATGTCCTGCTGCGAAATATAGTTCGCATTAATCAACATCAGGCCCAACTCTTTATCACTGATACTGCCTGCCCGTTCACGAATGGCACGGTATTGCGCTGCGTTAATCTTATTGGTCTTATACAACACCGTGGAGAGACTGTTGTCTTCATCCCCCACTTGTGCATAAGCCAACTTGCCTTCGCGAAAGAATACCCAAATTTTTTCGTTGGGGCCTTCCACAAGCAGCGAGCCCGTTTTTTGAGCCACGTTGATTAAGTTGAGCAACTGCGTAATTGAGAAGTCGCGAAGATTACCCTTTAATGCCATAGGAAGACTCTTAAAAAGAAACTGGGAAAGAATACCACGCCGATTCTGACTTAGAAAATTATACTTGTAAGCCAGAGTAGCGTCAAATAAAAGGTCATCCACAAGATAGCAGGTTGACACTTTTGATAAGCTGTATAATCAACACGCCAAGCAGGCGCACGACAGCATTCGCAGATGCCCGTTTCTGCTCACAATCCGATCGAATCTTTGCAAAATCACACCGGTTGTGCGTCTAATGGCATAGAAATCTGATGACCGAAAACGATCACTTGCTGACACGCTGCCAACAAGGTGAACTGGCAGCTTTTACAGAACTGTTCACCATCCACGAAGCACGCGTCTATCGCTTGGCGTTGACCATCCTGTACGATTCGATGGACGCCGAAGATGCCGTGCAAGATGTGTTTTTGCGCGTCTTTCGTAACATCGGCACCTATCGTGGGCAAGCATCCTTTACGACCTGGTTAACGGCGATTGTCGTCAACACCTGCCGCGATAAGTTGCGCCGCCGCAAGCTGCGCCAGACGTTTTCGCTGGACTGGCTGTACCGCCAACCCACATCACAAACGCCCGACATCGCCGAAACCATCGAAGAACGCTGGCGTAAGGAAACCGTTTGGGCAAAAGTTGCCCAACTGGACGAAGCCTATCGCTTGCCGGTAATTTTGTTCTACCATGAAGGTCTCAACGCCGATGAAGTTGCGCACGTGCTCGATCTATCGGTGCAAAACGTTTACAGCCGGCTGAACGCGGCCCGCAAGTTACTCCGTGGGGCGCTGGCAAGCTCGGAAGCCCTGGCAGGAAGACAGGTGAAAGCATGAAGAGCGTGAACCGCTTCGCGTACAAAAACCGATGGGATTGCGATCAAGTTCGCCAACAACTGATCGCCTATCTTCAACACGACCTCCCGGTTGCACAGCACGATGCCGTACAGCGCCATCTGGCAGATTGCGAGGCGTGTCGCGATGAACTGCACACCATCCAAGAGATGGAAGCGGCTTTACGCCTGGAAGCTTTCCGCCACCAACCACAAATTAGCAGGGCCGCATCTGCACGGATTCGGAACAACGTATACCAAACGCTGCGCAAAGGGATCGTTATCCAACAAACCCTTAAGTTTATTCGCCTCGCCTTCGCAGCAACGGTAATGCTCTTCGCAGCGATAAGCGCCGATCACTTGCTGCGCCAGTCGGTTATACGCCCTCAGCCTGCCGCCAGCCATCCCGAAAGGACGGCCACACCGGCCCCGGCAAAAACACAGCACAACACGCCATCCACACCCATCCCCGCCACAGAAAATATCGTCGTGATCGCAACAGGCCGGGAAAAGGAAAAGTGGCAGCGCAACTTCAACCCCTTTTCCGTCGACGGGCATTCTTTCGCTGTTGCGTGCCTATACGAACCTTTAATGCTCCAAAACGGAAGCACTGGCGAAACTACACCCTGGTTGGCCACTGCCTATACCTGGAATGACGAGAAGACGCTGCTTACCTTTACCTTACGCCAGGGCGTAAAATGGTCCGATGGGGAAGGCTTGTACGCCGACGATGTCGCCGCAACCTTCACCATGCTGCACGAGCACCCAGAAGTTACCAACTTGCCCGGGTATCTGCATCCGGTCAGTGAGCTTTTGGCAACCGAACTGGCCGAAATTTCTACCCCGGACGATTATACGGTCCAAATTCGGCTCAAACAAGCAAACGCCGAGATTTTCTCACTTCTCATTAACGTGCCCATCGTTCCCCGGCATCAGTGGGAGAATATCGCCAACCCTGGAACGTTTGCCAACGAGGAACCCGTTGGCAGTGGGCCGTTTACGACGATCACCCGCTTCGAAACCACGCCAAATGGAGAAACCGGTGTAGCGCAGTTCGAACGCAACCCATACTACTGGCAGGCAGATCAACTCAAGATTCAGGGTGTGCGCTATGCGGTTCAACATGAGGAACAGGCCATCGAAGACTTGCAAAAGAACCGCATCGATTGGGCGCTGCTCGATCTCGCAAACCCGAAAGAAGACTTCGTTGCGCTTTCGCCGGATTCTTTCCATATCGCCGCAGTTGCAGGCAGCACAACCATGTTGTACCTCAACACGTCGCGTGCACCTTTCGACAACGTGATTGTGCGGCAGGCCATCAGCATGGCGATCGATCGCGAAACCATCCTCGACACGCTGCCGGCCGATGAAAACGAACCAGCCAGCGCCAACGGTATCTCTCCTGTCACAGGGGCGTGGTGGCGCAAGGATGCACAGCAAGATGACGAGTATTGGATGAAGTACGATCCGCAACTGGCAAACAGCATCCTCGATGAGATCGGCTTTACCAGAGGATCGGACGGCATCCGTACTGCGCCGGGCGGCGGTTCGATGCGTTTCACGTACTTGCTCGACAGCTACTTGCTCGACGCCCAGGCTGCGCAGTGGAATTTCAGTTCGACGCCTCAGATCGTTTCTCTGTTAGCCGACAATCTCCGCGCCATTGGAATCGAGCTGACCATCCAGGTGGTCGACTCCGAGCGCTTTTGGGAGGAAGTGGATACCAACAATTTCGACATGCTGCTCATCGATTCGGGAAGCGATGTCTCGTGGTTTTATACCGATATGTTAAGCCCCAACGGGTATGCCGTTTACACCAACGGCAAAACCAATGCAGAAGCAGAGCGCTACTTCAGCGAGGCGGCCCAGCCCTTGTTGGAAGTATTCACCGGCACACAGGACCCTACACAGCGGCGTGAAATCTTCGATCAACTTGAAGCTATCTTCATTGCAGATACGCCCGCCATACCGCTGTATTCGACGACATATTACTACCAGTACAATACCAGCCGCTTCACCGGCTTTCCGACGGACGCAGACCGCTATGCAACAGGAATCAATCTCGGCTGGGACAGCTTGCCGGTTTTCCTGCGCCTCGAGCCCAGGCGACCAGGGGATTGAACCACCTGCCAGGAGTGGCCTGTTTCGTAAGGCCATCGTTAGCTATCTATCTGTAGTGCAGCCATGTTTACCAAAGCGTTTGCGGCACCGCAACGGGGATGATCGGGACGCCGCTACACACTCACCATCAGTTCAACGAATCCAGGAGATTTCACCATGAAACCTACATCACAAAAGAAAGCCCGTATCGATACAATCATCTACCGGGCTTGCAGCCTGTTGATTGCGCTCAGCCTGCTGCTCAGCGCCTGCCAGTCAGGCCAACAGCGCACCACCCCTGCCTCCGGCGAACCGGGAGACGTATCGCAAACATCCGGGCAAACCGACAATGCGCTGGCCGACGCCGACGAACACCCCGTGATTACCTTTGCCATCAGCGAGTGGGAGCGTTCGCGCTACGAACCACTGGTCGAGCGGTTCAATGCAGAGCACCCCGAAATCACCGTCCAGCTCAGCATACTGCCGCAATACAGCGGGGAGGAGGGTCAAAGCGCAGAAGATTACTATCACGCCCAGGCCTCGAGTGGAGATACATTCATCGTTAGCGGGGTAGACTATATCCCGGCAGGGTACTTGCGCGACGTGCAACCGATGATCGATACCGATGCAACCTTCGAGGCCGATGATTTCTGGCACGGCGCATTGCAAGCCTGCCAGGATAGCGAAGGACGCCAGCTTGGCGTGCCCACGAGCATCAGCCTGAACGGCATCTTCTACGATCGAGAAGCGTTCGATGCGGCTGGGCTGCCCTACCCCAAGCCCGGCTGGACGCTCGACGATTTCCAAAAAACCATCACGGCCCTGGCCAAACAAAACGGTGACGAAATTCGCTATGGGTTTGCGCTACAGTATGGCACGGGCCTGGAACCTTACATCGAGACAGTTCTCGACGCCCACAACGGCGAGATCGACGTCAAGGCCATCGAGGCGCTTTTTCAATGGTACATCGACCTGATCGAAGCCAAAGCCATCTACAGCCCTCCGTACGTCGAGCTAAAAGAGCAGGAGAGCTACGACTGGAACAAACAGTGGCAAGACTGGCAGAATCTCTTCAAAGACGAAAACCGCCCGGCCATGTGGGCCGGCAGTATCACAGAGGTGATGCCCGGCGCAGTGTATATCGCCGGTGAAGGCGAGGATGCGCTCGCCGGATTGGCCCTCAAAGAAGACGGGGTTGCACCGTTGCCCGTCATGAGTGACGGCTCGAACGACAACACCAACCTGGCGTGGGCGCAGTGTTTGGCCATCAGCGCTGGCAGCCAAAACCCGCGCGCGGCGTGGACGTGGCTGAACTTCCTTTCTCACCAATCCCTGACCCAGGATGATTCCTATACCTGGGAACGGCTGCAAATTCCCATGCGTATGTCGATTGCCGATTCGAGCGGTTACTGGGACATTTTGCCGGAAGGCACGGAAGAAACACTCCGCTACATGCTGGCGCACGCCTGGTACAACGGCACCTATCGCGAAACTACGTCGGCCGTCTCTGAAGCCATCCGCAAAGCCGCTGTCGGAAAGGTCGCTCTGGCAACGGCCCTGGAAGAAGCCAGGAACCAGGCGATGACCGCCAGGCCATCTGCCACCCCGAACACCACGCCCATCGTAGTCGCCACGCCAAAGCCCACGCTGTCTGCGGACACCACGGTTGTGGAATATTTCACCCAGGTCTGGGGCCCTGAAAGAGATGCCTTGCAAGCCCTGGTCGACGAATATAACCAGGATCACCCGGAAACGACCATCACCTTGCGAAACGATTTCAACTATTCGGGAGAAGATTATATTTCCGATATGGTCAAAAAGTTCGATTGCTTTACGTGGTACCCAAGTTTTTATATCGGCGGAGAGAACAAACCGGACTTTCTCCCCCTCGACGCGCTGGTTCAAGCCGAAGGCCCGGCGTTTCTGCAAGATTTCGACGCCAATCTGCTGGAAAACTTCCGCCAGGACGGTGCGCTGATCGGCCTGCCCGCTTTCAGCCAACCGCAAGTGATGGGGTACAACGCCGATCTGCTGGCAAAACGCGGTCTCGAGCCGCCGAAGAGCGACTGGACCTTCGATGACTTCGTGGCCCTGGCAACGCAGGCCACCTCACAGGATGAAGCCGATCAGAGCTACGGCTTGACCTTCAGCGAGTGGGACAGCATCTTGTTGGATGGACGCGGCATCCAAGGTTTCGACCCGCGCAGCGACCCACCACTGGCGGCGTTCGACAGCCCTGACTTTGCCAGTGGCCTGGCCTGGCTCAACGAACTGCTCAAAGCAGGGACCTTGCTGGTGCAAACCAACGATAACTACATGGAAATTCAGGAAGCGATCAGCCAGGGCAAGGTGGCCTTCTGGACGACGCAAGCCGGGCAACCCGCCGGATGGTATTCCAGCGGTGAGGAACCATCCTACCAGATTGGCATTGCACCGATGCCGGCCATCGACAATCCTGCATCGAGTTATCTGTACTGGAGCAACGATCAGGCACACTATATCTCGGCGCAAACGGAGAACCAGCAGGCTTGCTGGAATTGGATCAAGTACCTTTCCGAGCAGCCTGGCGCTTTCAGCGGTATTCCGGCGCGCAAATCGGTGGTAAACTCCCCCGAATGGGAAGCAAAAGTAAGCAAAGAATACGCCGAAGTTTACCGGCTGGCGCTGAGCCAGGTAAAGCACTTTGACGAAGAAGATTTGTCCACCCTCTACAACCCAGCCAGCGGGCCTTTCGGCACCTGGCAGCGAGAAATCGTGAGCGCTTTGCTGAAAGGTGAAGACTACGCCAAGATCATCCCGCAGGCGCAGCAGAAGGCCGAAGACTACCTGGCCTGCATGGCGTCCGTCGACCAGGAAAACCTGGAAGACAACAAATTCCAAGAAGAGATTGCCCGCTGCGCCCGGCAAGCCGACCCCAATGGGGAATGGGGTTCCGGCGGGGGCGGTGGTGGTGGATAGTTTTTGTATCACCCGGCAGGAACCATTGCTCACCATCTGGCGTATTGGTTCCCGACAAGAAAAGCACGGGTTCCGATTCTGTGGTATGGTCAGGACCTGTGTATCACCATTCAAACGATTTGGAGAGCACCTTGTACTCACATACATTTTTCTATCGTCTGCTTTGTGCGCTGGTGGCTGCCAGCATGATGCTCACCGCTTGCAGCAGCGGTACACAAACCGGCCCAAGCGCTTCGGCGACCGCAGGCGGCACACCGCAGCCTGCCAGCAAGCCTACCGAATCAAATCCGGGCAGTGAACAAGAAGATTCTCACCCGGTGATCACCTTTGCGGCGTCCGAATGGGAACGCAGCCTGTACGAACCGCTTATCGAGCAGTTCAACACCGAGCACCCCGAGATGACCGTTCAGTTCGCGCCGCTCCCCGATAACTACGGCGTCAGCGAGAACGGAGAAGTACAGCAGGACTATACCCGTATGCTGGCATCTTCAGGAGACACCTTCATCATCGGCGGCGTGATCGGTGTTCCTGAAAGCTACCTGCGCGACATTCAACCCCTGATCGAGGCCGACCCCACGTCCGAAGTGGATGACTTCTGGCCCGGCGCCCTGGAAACCTGCCAGGATATCGAAGGCCGCCAGTTAGGCGTTCCGCTATGGCTGGGCATCAACGGCATTTTCTACGATGCAGAAGTTTTCGAAGCGGCCGGGCAACCGCTACCCAAACCCGGCTGGACGTGGGATGAGTTCCGCATCACTCTTTCCGCCCTGGCAAAAACGGAGGGAGAAAACAGGCGCTACGCCCTCGTCGAACAGTACAGCAGCATCCTTACCCCGTTGATCGAAGCCGTCGTCGATGAAAATGGCGGCGAGGTGGATGCGGAAACGCTCCAGCCCATCATCCAATGGTACCTGGACCTGGTGGAAGCGAAAGCCATCTACCCACCCGGATACTATGAAGAAGGAAAGGATGAGGCGTGGCAAAAGTACTGGGAGGAAATGCAAAATTTGTTCAAAGGCGAAAATCGCCCGGCCATGTGGCCCGGTTCCATAACCGACTACATCCCAGGCGGCGATTACTTCAGCCCCAACGAAGAAGATCCGATGGCGGGCATGGCAATCAAAGAGTTTGGCTTTGCCCCCTACCCGGTGGCGGCCGACAACCCGAACGACAAAACAAGCCCCTTGTGGTCGCAGTGTGCGGCCATCAGTTCGGGAAGCAAGAACCCGCGCGCCGCCTGGAAATGGCTCAATTTCCTCTCGCGCCAACGACTGGTACGGGACAGCTACGGCCCCTGGGAAAAGCTTCAACTTCCGGCGCGCAGTTCCGTCGCAGACGCTGCGGGCTACTGGGACATGCTCCCTGGGGGTTCACATGAAGCCATCCGTTACATTGTCGCTCACGGCTGGTATGGCAGCGCTTACCCCGAAGTCACCTATTCGGTGATGGATGCGGTCAACAAAGTCGTCGCCGGCAAAGCCGCTCTGGCCGCCGCCCTGGCAGAGGCCGAAACGGCGCGTACGGCATCGACAACACCCTCGCCTACGCCGAACACCACTCCCATTGTCGTGGCCACGCCCCGGCCTACCCTTTCGGCAGATACAACCGTGATCGATTACTACGCATCGGTATGGGGGCCTGAACGAGAGGCCCTGATGAAACTGGTGGAAGCGTACAACAAAGCCAACCCGGGCGTTTCCGTGGTCATGCGCAATGAATTCTCCCCGGCAGAAAAAGAAGACTACGAAGAAGCGCTCAGCAAGGAATTCGACTGCTTCCTTTGGTATCCCACATATACTTCCGCCTTCAATGCCACCGAAGAGCAAAAAGAGCCGAGTTTTTTGAGTCTCGATGCCCTGATTGAAACCGAAGGCCCGGAGTTCTTACAGGATTTCGACGCCGGCCTGCTCTCGACGTACCGCAAAGATGGCGCACTCTACGGCTTGCCGGCGTTCAATGTGCCGCAAATTATGGCCTACAACATTGATCTGCTGCAAAAGCGCGGCATCGAACCGCCCAATCCCGGCTGGACTTTCGATGATTTCGTCAGCCTGGTAACCGAAGCTGCTTCGACCAGCGCGGCAGACCGTAGTTATGGCATGATGTATAGCGAGTGGGATACGTTCTTGTTCGACAGCAACGGTGTTAAGTGGCTCGATCTGAGCGGCAGCGCGCCGGCCGTCCTGTTCGACAGCGCAGATTTCATCAACTCGCTGGCATGGATGGATGGCCTGGTTAAAAGCGGCGCGCTCTTGATCCAAAACGAAACAAACTGGGAAGAAAGCCAAAAAGCCATCGAGGAAGGACGAATCGCCTTCTGGATAACACAGGTTGGCCAGCCCCAAGGTTGGTATTTTTCGGAGCAGGAACCATCCTTCGACATCGGCGTAGCAACCATGCCAGTCGTCGAAAACCCGTCCAGTTCGTATATGTACGGTTCCTCCGATCAGGGCCAGTTCATCTCGGCGCAGTCGGATAACCCGCAGGCTTGTTGGAACTGGATCAAATTCCTTTCCGAACAACCGACCGCCTTCACCGGTGTTCCGGCACGCAAATCGGTGCAGCGTTCGCCGCAATGGGAAGCAGCCGTTGGACAGGAATACGCAGAAACCTACCGCCAGGCGGCCGCACAAAGCCGGCCGTTCGACCCGGCGGCATATGAAAGCGCCTACAGCCCGATCAGTTGGCCGATCTATACCTGGCGGCAAGAAATTACCAGCGCCCTGTTCAAAGGCGAAGACTACAACAAAGTGATCCCGAAAGCGCAGCAGAAGGCCGAAGACTACCTGGCCTGTATGGCCTCGGTCGATCAGGAAAGCCTGGATGAGGCCGAGCTACAAGAGGAAGTCACCCGTTGTGCGCAACAGGCCGACCCGGAGAACCCACAATGGCAGGGTGTCCGCGGTGGGGGCCAAGGCATCGGCGGGTAGAGCGAAATAATTTCTATGATAAAGCGGCCTGCGGGCCGCTTTATCATAGAAATGCAAAATCAAGTAAAATGGCGACCGTGAACAACTATCGACTGCATTCTGCTTTAGACGACTTTCACGCGGCACGTTCGCGTGCGGCGCTCAAAGAAGCCCTGGCGCGCTTCACCGGCCAGCCGGTGGGTTTACTTTCCTACGAGGAAGTGCGCCAGAGGCTCAAAGCCCAGGCCGGAGCCGAACGCGGCCTGTACGATATTCCGTTGGCCGCAATTGTGGGCAGCGTCAACCGCTACGAGGATTTCACGCGCGATTTCCTGCCGCGCGACACCATCCAAGGGAAACGTTGGGCCAGCGTGAAAGTTGCCGCTGAGGAGATGATCGGCCTGCCGCCGATCGAAGTCTACCAGATCGGCGAAGCCTATTTCGTCAAAGATGGCAACCACCGCGTCTCCGTGGCCCGCCAGCGTGGCGACGACACCATCCAGGCGTACGTCACCGAGGTCAAAACAGCCGTACCGCTCGAACCGGACGATTCTCCAGACACGATCATTTTGAAGGGCGAGTACGCCAACTTTTTGGCAGCCACCTGTTTCGATACGCTACGCCCACAAGCGGCCCTGCAAGTCACCGCCCCGGGACAGTACCAGGCCATTCAAGAGCATATCGATGTGCATCGTTACTATATGGGCATCGACTTCGGGCGCGACGTTCCGCTCGAAGAAGCCGTAACGCACTGGTACGATACCGTCTACTTGCCCGTGACGCGCCTCATCCGGCAGCGAGGTTTGCTGCAAGATTTTCCTGGGCGGACCGAAGCCGACCTGTATCTGTGGCTGGCAGAGCACCGCGCCATCCTGGAAAGCCACCTCGGAATGGAGGTTTCGCCGGAAGCGGCCGCAGAAGATCTGGCCGTGGCGCATAGCCCACGCCCCGAGCGCGTAGTTGCCCGCTTGAGCGAAGGCCTGCTGGAGGCGGTGACGCCCAACGGCCTCGAGAGCGGCCCTCCTGTAGGCCAGTGGCGGCGTATGAAAAGCGGTAAAGGGGATGGAGAGCGTTTGTTCGATCACATATTGGTCCCCATGAGCACGGAAGCGCCTTCGACCAGTGCGCTTGAGCAAGCGCTCGTTCTGGCCCGGCTGGACGGCTCGCGCCTGAACGGCCTGCACGTAGTTCCCGACGAACCCTCGAAACAAAGCCCCGCCGCCCTGCGCCTCAAGGAGAGCTTCGAACGCCGTTGCCGTGAAGAAAACATCCCCGGCAACCTGGCCTTCGCCTCTGGGGAGCAAATCACACAGGAGATTTACGAACGTTCACGCTGGAACGACCTGGTCTTGATTGCGCTGTCTCACCCACCGGCCAGGCAGGCCTTGCCGCGGCTCGGTTCGGGAATCAGGCAGTTGTTACAGCGCAGCCCAACACCCGTTATGACCGTGCCCACGAACCGCAGCCATCTCCTGACGGTCAGTTCGCTGACGCATGCCCTGCTCGCCTACGATGGCAGCCCCAAAGCAGGCGAAGCACTCTACTTGGCGGCTTACCTGACGAGGCAGTGGCAGGTTGCCCTTTCTGTCGTCACCTTTTGCGGCCAGGGACGTACCGCTGAAGCGGAGCAGGCCACATCACTCGCTTACGCGCAAGCCTATCTCAACAGGCATGGCATTCAAGCGGAAATGATCGAAGCCAGCGGGCCGGCTGCAACCGCCATCCTGCTGACCGCCGAAACCAGCCACTGCGATCTGATTCTGATGGGAAGCTACGGGCGTTCTGGCCTGGTCACGGCGTTTGTGGACGATGTGGTCGATCAGGTTTTGCGCGAGGCCAATCGGCCGGTGGTACTGTGCCGCTGAAGCCGATCCCTTCGACTTCCAGCAGGCGATAGCCGTACGTGTTGATCACTTGTGTTTTGCCGCGTGGCGTAATGGTTTGGGCGTCCCGCCGGTAGATGTGCACGTGGCCGTGAAAGTGATAACGCGGTTGAAATATATCGATCAGCCAGCGGAAGGCTCGAATGCCATGGTGGGGGATATCGTCGTCATCGTGAATGCCGGCCGGCGGTGCGTGCGTGACGAAAACGTCCAGAAAACGCCCATATCGCAGACGATTCCACAGCAGGCTGGGCAGCAGGCGCCCAACGTGCAGCCACATGTGCGCCTGGGAATACTGAAACGCCCCCGGACGGTAACGATGCGATCCCTCAACACCGGCCAGCAGTAGCCCGCCGGCGTTGACCACCCGGCCATGCAAGTCAATCGCGCCGGCCGGTTCGAGCCAGCGGCCGAGCGCGGGATCGTCTTCGGCGTTCGAATGGTTACCGCGTACGTGATAAACCGGCACGTTGAGCACACTGACGACGTACTCGATGTAACTGTACGGCAGATCGCCACAGCAGAGAACCAGGTTCACATCGCGGCAAAGCGCCAGCAACTGCGTGCTGTACACAGCTTCGACGACGGTATCGCTGAGGATGAGGAGTTTCATCTGCCTTTTTTGATCTCGCTTAACTGGACCGCGGTAACTTCGATACCCCATCGGGCGGTTGTTTCTTCCAACTGCTGGCGTATCGCTGCACCCAACTGGGGACGATCGTTGATTATCGCATGGAAGGGCTGAGACTCCACAAGAGCTTGCCACGTCTGCCCGGCCACTTGGCGCAAAGCGTTATCCGGGTCAGCGACTTCCAACACGCGCTTTTCCGGGTCGACGACACGGTAACGCCAGGTTAAATCAACCATCAAAGGCACGTTATCGGCCGTGATGGCATGTTGCGCCGTAAGGCTGCAAGTTTGCTCGCGCAAGTCGACCAAAATCTCCCGATCGATCACCGGCACGATAAACATTAAGCCAGGCCCGTAAACACCTACGTAACGCCCAAGGCGAAAGATCACAGCGCGTTTGTATTCGGGCACAATCCGCATGGCAAAACTTATCCCGACCACCACCATCAATACGACAACACACATGAACAAAAGCGGGAGGATAGAGAAACCGTCCATGCATTTTTCCTTTCGTCATCGTTCCAGGCGTGCGCTAACCGGCGTCTGCCGTGTCCGTTTGTAACTTGGGTGGACGAACCCAAAAAGCGAACAAGATAGCGGCGGCAAAGCGCCCAATGCTGGAGCCTAAGAAGAGCGCCCGAAAGCCGAAGTGCGTCAGCAGTTGGCTGCCAAAAGCGGCACCGGCTGCCAGAGAAACCGTCGTAATTACCTGGTACAGCGCCGAATAGCGTGCACGTTGCGCTTCGGGGATCAGTTCGAGCAGCAAATTGAAAGCCGCCAAGTTATAGATGCCCCATAAGGCTCCCCCAACGATATTGATGGGAATAATTTGCCAGCCGGCCGTGACGAATATCCACGCAAACGGCAGCAGGGGAATCATGAACCCCAGGAGCAGTTGCAGGCGGCGCGGACCCCAGCGATCGGCCAGCCGGCCGGCAGAAAGTTGAATCGCCATACCGGCAACGGTCGATGCGGCGCTGTTGATGGCGATCAGTGTAGGGGTCACGTGCAGTTCCCGGGCCATATAAACATTAAAAAACGGGCCAGCAATATTGAGAGAAAAATTCCACAGGATGGCCGTCATAGCCAGCATCACAAAGCCCTTGTGTTGCCCGATCTCACGCCAGGAGACGCGCCACGAAACGCGCAGCCGGCCGAGCAAACGCAGCCGTTTTGGGAAACGCACACGGCTGGGCAAACCGGTCACGCGGGCTGGCCGTGCAAGCGGATCACGCAAGCGGGCAAACGAATAAGTGGAGATCATTCCCACGACAAAGGCAAAGCATAACGCCATCTGATAGCCAAAAGGCTGCGCAAAGCGCGAGATAAAAGCCCCAACGACGAGCGTGCTGGCCATCCCTGCGATACCCATGACGATATTGCGTGAAGCAAAGTAACGCCCACGACCCGAAAGAGGCACAATGTCCGCAATCATCGACATCCAGGCCGGGTAAGCCAGATTCCCGAAAGCATCACGCATCAGCACCAGGGCGATGGCCACCCAAACCAAGTTCTGGCCGGTCCAGACGGCGGGCAGGAAAGCCAGCAGCAAAAGCATGGCACGCGCCAAGCCGCCACCGCTCAACACGGTGAGTTCCTTGCGACGACCGAGACGCTCGACCAAAAATGCGCCCGGCAACAGCATAAGCGCCGAGATCGTGCCCGATAGCGAACTCAGATAACCAATTTGTGCGCCGGTAGCCCCCAGCGCCAGGATATAGAAAGTCAAGTAAGTATTGATGATATTGTCGCTGGCTGAAGCGAACAAACCGTCATAAAAAAACCAGCGCAGGTTATGCTGTACATCCCTCGCAAGGGTAAGCGCCCAGTCTCCCCCGATCGAAAACGCACGCCAACGCTGGCTAGCCAGGCCGGCTGCCGCGCCGAAAAATCGATAAGTTTTTCGCATAGGTTAGATCTGAACAAAATCAGGCATATCCACCACAAAAATGGTCGCTCGATTCTGGCCTGGCTCCGGCGCGCCACAGATTTCTTTCAATATCTCGACCGCTGCGTCTACCCTTTCGCGATCCACCCCCATCATCAACGTCACGTATCCGCGGCGCAAGAAGCCGCCGGTACTGGCAATCCGCGTCACACGGTAATCCTTTTGCACCAATGCCTGGATTACGTGTTGATCTTCACTATCACGCACAATCACGATCATCAGTTTCTTCATGCTATGATATCTCCTGCTATCCCGTTCAGCCGGGTGTGCTAAATTTGAATGAAACGCTCGACATTCATCGAAAACATGACCGCCCCACCCATCAGGGCCTCAATCATCGGGACCTGCGTGAAATCGGCAGGAACGTTCATCTGCGTGGGGATGTATTGGCGGAATGGATGGCAGTGTTCCTTGACCAAGGCGACCAGTTCGTCACGGCGATCTTTGGACAGGCCAATCAACAAGCACATGGTAGGTTCCTGCAAAAAGCCGCCTGAGCTGTCAATCACCGTGAAGTAAAAAGCTTGCTCGCGAAGCGCCTTCATGAGTTTTTCGGCTTGCAAGCCATTAACGATAATTACAAACAACAAATTCACTGGATTTGGCATGGCAGCTCCTTTATGAGGAAGGAAGGCCTTCCGGTTACTTGCTGGCGAAAACGGACAGGTGTAAGTTTACCAGCAGTGCCCCTTTCTCGGGAGAAAAATTCACGGCGGCCCGATAAGGTGAACGTGATCGTACGGCACGATCTTATGCCCGATGCGGTTGGCATACAACATGGTAAAACGCGCCCCAAACAGGATAATCCATGCCGAGTAATATACCCACAGCAGAAAAAAAACCAGCGTTCCCGCAAAACCATAAACAGATGACACCGTGCTGCGGGTGAGGTACAGGCCGATCAAATTAGTGCCGATCCAGAAAAGCAGTGTGGTCAGACCGGCGCCGGGGAACACATCACGCCAGGAAATCTTCGCCTGCGGCAGGATTTTAAAAATAAGCGCAAACGATAAAAACATCAATACGGGCGAAGCGAAAAATGCGACGTACGTACGCAGGCTGCTCAGGCTAGCAGGAAGCGCCAGATGCGTCAAATCAGAAACGACGGCCCATACCATGTTCAACATAATCATAAATGGCAGCAAAAATCCAATCACCAATACCCAACCAGCCGAGAGCAAGCGTGACTGCACCGACATGGCCACACTCCGCCGCCAAGAGGGAGGCCGGGGCCGCAATCCCCACATAGCGTTGAGGGAATTGCGCAACTGCATGAACATCGAAGAAGCCGCATAAAAGAGAAACACGATCCCGATCCCGGTCCATACCTGATTGACCGCCAGGTCGTAACTGTTGCTGACGATTTCCTGGAACACCCGGCCGACTTCGGGGCCAAACGCCTGGTGAATTCCCGGCAAGATTTCTTCCTGTGGGATCGAACGGTTGAGCGCGCGCGTGGTAAGGACGACGATGATAATGACCAACGGGCCTAGGGAAAAAAGCGTCGTGTAAGACAGTGCCGCCGCGTGAACGGCGCCCCAGTTTTGGATGACACCGACGATCGATTCGTAAACCAGCGAAGCGAATTGTTTTAAGCGGTTCTTCATGTCCAGTAATTTTAATGCAAAAACTTGCCGGCTTGCGAAACCGGCAAGTTTCTAAAAACGAGACACTTTTAATCCGCGTTCCTTAGCTGTTCAGGAATGCATCCAAAGCTTCCTTGCTGATGCGGTAAGCGCTGCCCAGCTTCTTGGCCTTCAAGTCACCGGCCTGAATGGCAGCAATCACATCTTCTTCCGAAACGCGTAAAACCGCTGCGGCTTCGCTGGGGGTCATGACGGCAGGGGCGCCGCCGCTGGATGGCTGTGCTGCCGGCGTGTTGGCTGCCGGGGCAGCGCCCGACATCCCTCCTGAAAGCGCCTGGCCCATCAAATTGCCGATCCCCATCCCGGCGCCGATACCGGCAGTCAGGCCCGCACCACCACCTTCGTTTTGGGCGGCGTCGCGCATGGCATCGGCAGCCTGCAACTGGGTGTAGGTTTGCATATCGAGCATCCCCATGGCGCGCAGTTCTTCCGCCGATTTGCTGGAAGGCTTCAGGTTTTCGACATAGAAGGTTTTCAGGGTCAGGCCAAGCGCTGCGAAGTCATCTTGCGTGTTCGCGCGCACAAAAGCGCCCAATTCGTTGGTCATGCCGATCATTTCGGGGACGGCGTACTTGGCCCCCCACTCGCCCAGGGCATCGGTCAGTTTTTGCAGCAGCATGGAACGCAGGCGGGATTCGATCTCTTCGGTACGCAGAATCCCCTGTGCGCCCACAACCTGGGTCACGAACTGCTGCACATCCTTTACCTGAAAGCTGAACGTGCCAAAGCCCTGCAGCAGAGCCACACCGAGACCCATGCCCGGGTTGCGTACGATAATCGGTTGGGGTGTGCCCCACTTTTGATCGACGAACTCGCGCATCGAGACAAAATAGACTTCTGCCGGGAAGGGCGTGCGATCGTTGAAAGCCTTGCCGATATAGTTGATCAACACGGGCACGTTGGCCGTTGTGATGGTATGGCGGCCGGGGCCAAACACATCCATTGCATTCCCATCACGGAAAAAGGCCGCTGCCTGAGACTCACGCACGATCACCTGCGAGCCAATGCGAAAATCGCCGGGGCCACTCTCAGGGAAGCGGTGGACGATCTCGTTGCGCATCTCATTCGGATATTCAATAACGTCAAAAATTCTGGCCATGATTCAACTCCTCGTGTAAACAGACAAATTCGCTTTTCTCTTGCGGTTAGATGCCAGCCGCGCCGCTGAGAATCTCTTCCCTACGGTCGAAGGTCTCCACGCACTGGCGGGCGACGCCCTCCAGGTTGCGCACCGCCGCCGGCAGCCCGTCGGAACCAAAGGAGGCCTGGACGTTATCGATGGCCGCCTGGACCTGTGGGATCAAGTCGAGCATGGCGTCATCGTAAGCATAGAGCTGGTCCAGGTCTTCCGTCTTCACTTTGACGGCATCGAACAGGCCGGCATAGCCGCGCTTCGCCGTGCGGATTCGATCGGCAAAAGTGCGCAGCTTGATGGCCGTACGTTCCAGATCATCGATGACCGCAAAAGCGCCTGCATTTCCTGCTTCAACTTGTAAAGCCGATACCTTTCCTTCCAGTTCGCGAAAACGGGCGAACAGTACTTCGCGCAGCAGCTTGTCCGAGTCACGCCGGGCGTTACGCTCCACGTAGCCCTGGAAACCCGGCACCTTGCTGGCAATCTTCTTGAAAATGTCCATGTCACCAGTGACGTTACCGAGAATTTGATCCTTGAGATCACTCATGAGGTCCTCCTGAATGTATCGGTCAAAATGGATGCTTAAGGCGTGTAAAAGTATAACGTTGCGGAAACCGCTGGGATGAAAGACAGAAAACGCGCAGAATACTCTTACAAGCCCTTAAATTATAGTCTGACTTATGGCTGAGCGCAATTTGTCTTTGGCACACATCCAAAACATGTACGTCAGGTTCGGACGGAAGTCGCGTCCAGGGAAAGGTATTTTAAGCGGAAACGGAAGGCCTTGAATCACAAAGGGCCACAATCCTATGGCCCTTTGTAACATATTCACGGGTAAAACCCCGTATAAGTGTTGTTGGTTGCAGAGGCAACGCGGCGTGCATACGACGCGAACCAGACAGCAGCTATCGGCGCGTCGCTGTGTTGCGGTTGTTTGAACTTGCAGCAAGCGGATGATAGGTTGGTTCGAGATACCCGGAAGTATAATCTTCCTCCGGCTCTTCAGGAGGCGGCGGGGGTGCTTTGGGAGCTGGCCTGAAGCCGGTCTTTTTCTCAGCGCCTGCGCCAGTGTGCCGGGCAGCCGCATTCATGACGCTGTTAATGGGCCGCCCGAATGAAACCGGCTGTACACTGTTGCGAGGAACCGCTTTGGGCGCCGGAGCACGCCCAGGTTGGGATCGCTGCCGGCCGGCCGCGAACATACCGAACAGGCGCTCACCCGCGATGGAAAAGGTCCCAATAATCAGCACGCGCGTCAACCAGACCATAATGGCCACGAAAACCGGCACAACTTTGAGCAAGATGGCCTGATCGACCACCGCCCCTCCCATGGACTGGTGGTTGGCAATCGCCACCGAAATGCCCCACCAGGTCAGCAAAGCATTCATGCCGGCAGCCAGCAACCAGGCAGCAAACAGATACCAGACTTCGGCCGGCTCATCAGCGCCACGCTGCGGCGTGAAGAGGCGCGCCACACCGGCAAAATCGATGCAGCAAAAAGCAATCGCCAGGATCGTGGCCCAGCGAATGCCAGCAAAACGTAAGTTGCCCATGACATCGTTCAGGGCAAACTCGGTGGTGCTGTAGTTGAAGACTTCAAAGGCCAATAACGCCAGGAAGATCATTCCACCAAACATAATAGCACGGCGAAAGAGAACTTCCTGCAGAACTGCCCCAGGACTGGAACGGTTGGAATAGCTACTCATACCTTGACTCCTGCAACCAGGTGAGGGAATGGTTACAGGTTAAATATAGAACAATCGTTCTAATTTGTCAAGAGGGGAAGTTCTCTCACGGCCGCCACTTTCCGGCAGGGTCGGCCTGGCGGGCACAACGGTGGATGGCTGTGTGCAGTTCGGCCTCGGTCATGATATCGGGGCGAGTCTTTTGCATACAAGCCAGGTAGTCAAGCCCTTTTTGCTGCCAGCCGGGGATCAAGACGCGGTAGTCATCACGCCTTTGCAAGGCAGCACTTACGGCTTCAGATTGCCAGTAGTAAAGCGGCCAGGCCAAGTTGCTGAAGGCAGCCTGGTGGGTGGCGGTGTGCATGGCGTTAGCAAACGCCTGCCGGTAGACCGGGGCGTTCTCCTCCCCTACCAGCGCCTGCCACTCGGCCGAAGCAGCGATCGAGTGGCGGGCCGGGATGCCCTTGAAAACGGTGGCCTGTCCGGAAAGGAATTTCACCCAATCCCAACAGGCCTGCGGGTCGCGCGCCTGGCTCGAAATAAAATGGCCCTTTGTACCCCAGCTAACCAAGCGCGTGGCACCCGGCATGAACGGCAGCGGAGCAATCCCTACAGTGTAACCTGGCCGTTGGCCGGCAAATAAATCACCCGGGTCGCTCAACATCATCGTCCAGAACGCAACTCGCCCACTCACAAATACCTGCTGCTGCGCGGCCCAGTCGCTCCCGGCCAGAAAGAATGCACCGGCCTGGTGCATGTCTTGCAGCCAACCCAACGTGCCTACGAACCCCGCGTCGTCAAAATGGATATCGGGCGGTTCCGTATGGAAGTCCGCAGCCAATGTACCGCGCCCGGCCAGGAATAAGTCATCCATGGCATTGAAAAGAAAGCCGTAGCTGAGATCACCGGGATCGGTTGAGGCAGCCGCGTTCACCATCTCGACGAAATCATCGAAGGTCCAGTCTGCGGCCGGAGGCGTGAGGCCACGTCGGGCAAGCAGATCGGCGTTGTAGGCCACCATTTGCACGTCATTGACTGCCGGAAGAGCGTACAGGCTGCCGCCATAACGATAAAGGTCGAGATTTACCGCCGTAAAGTCGCCGATGAATGCCCTATCTTCCGCATCCAAAAAGGCATCTAGTGCCAGCAGGCGGTCGAGCGCTTGCGTTTGCCAGTTGAAAGGAGCTGCCGTAAAACAATCGAAACGAGCGCTCAATTGGGAAAGGCGATCCTGGCCGGAAGGGATCGGAAAATCCGTCACAAGACGCACATTTATATCGGGATGCAAACGCTGATAGTTTACGGCAATTGCTTGCAGCGACTGGGCTTCAGCCCCAAACGAATCATAGAAGTATCGAATTTCACGCATATCGGCCGTCTGCGTCGGTTGTGGGGTAGACACGGCTGGCGCAGACATATCGGGAACAGACGGCGGCGGCAGCGAAGCCAGGTAGGTTTGTGCTTCGATGAGTGCGGCTGCAAAATCTCCATTGCCGGTCGCCCGCCACAAAGCGCGGACAGCCGCAGCCTGGCTTTGTGGATACTGGCCTTCATACCAGGCATGTTCGAGAAGATAGCGAATGCTCGCATGGATTTCGGCCGGGAACTGCTGCCAGTAACCGCTGGCTTCGCTCGTAGAGATACGCGCAGGTGCCAGGGCCTGTGCAGCCCCTCTTACCGCGCCATCGCCCAGCCAGTGCTGCGAGAGGAAGTCCAACCACTTCCACGCCTGGTGCGGGTAGCGTGTACCCCGGCTGATGACCGCACACCGCGCCCATGCCGGTGAAGAGTGTTCTTCGGAAAGGCCGGTAGCAGCCGGAAAAGGCACAAAGCCGGCGCGTTGAAAAGCTGTATCAACGAAAGGCACAGCGCTCGCTGTATCCCTTCCCGCAAAGGCATCGCTCAGGCGGCCTGGCCACAGGCGCGGAGGCATCTCCGACTGAAACACCGCCTGCAAACCGTCGGCGGGCAAGCTGCCCTCGCCGCTAACTTCAACCCGGCTGCCGGAAGGCAGGTGGATCAGCGCTTCTCGCACGAGGTCGATATACCAATCCAAGACATTTTGCAGCTTCTCAGGGATGATTTCCCCTCCCTCTTGGGCGAGCACAGCCGCGATGATGGGTGATGGCAGAAGCGGAAAACTTTCGGCATACACAGAGCCATTTGCATCGCCAAACTGGCTGGATAGCGCCGTCACGATCTGACGAAAATCATCCAATGTCCAACCCGGTTGCGGATAAGCCAACCCGGCCGCATCGAAAGCAGCCCGGTCGTAGAAAATGCCTTGGAAGCCAATGCCTACCGGGAGGCCCAGCGAGCGGCCTTGCGAGTCCTGGCAGGCTTCGAGCGCACCCGGCCAAAAATCGGCGGGCAAAAACGCCGGGTCGGCCCCCATCAAAGGCTGCAAATCTTGAAGCGAATACGCCGCGTTGAACGCCACCGGTTCGCCCAGCAGCATCGTATCGGCCACGGAGGCCATCTGGCGCAAGCGCGTTTCGGCATCCAAGTCGCTGCCTAAAGCAGATTCCGGCCACGGCACAAACTGCACCCTGATCTCAGGATGCTGTTGGTGAAATTTCGCCATCAAGGCTTCGTAGTACTGGCGCTCGTTTTCGTTGGCGGCAAAGGAGATGACAGCGCTCTCGTCCGCGCCAGCAATCGTTACCCGTGCCGGGTTAGCCGGGGTTGTGGAGGGTCGGCCGCTGAAAGCCATCATCGGAGAACTTTGCGTACAGGCCGACATGAAAGCGACGAGCAGTAACGCAACAAGCAGCCGGCGCCCCATGGCCAGGAAGTTTTCCCGCCGCATCAGGGCACCTCGATTCCCAGGCAATCCGAGGCATACACAAACGGTGTCGCTACCTCCCGTTGCAACAAAGAGCGGTAGGGATCCAGCACGTAAACGATTTGAAGTTCATGCATGCCGGCCTGGTGAGGCAAGGTAATGAAATCGTCAAAGAGAATTTCCTGTTGAGGTGCCAGGCGTACGAAGAGGACATTTCTTCCCGAAAAGCTTACCTGGTGATAGTTGAAGAACTTGATCAGTGCATAATCGAGCGAGCGCGCCTGCGTATCACCGACGCTTGACATCCAGATTTTGTAAGCAAACGCCTGCCCTGCTTGCCCCTCCTGCACCAGGCGCATCTGGCCTTCCGGTTGGGAAGGGTGAACGCCGCCGGGGCTGGCAAACAGGAAAGATGTGCCCCAGGTGACATCGGGGGGCGGAGCAGTGCCCGTCAGGTCCGGTTGGAAAGACCGCAGCGGTGTGCTGTCTCCGCTAACGACCACGACGGCACGTTTTCCTCCCAACGGGCACTGCCTTGCGCTGCGAAGTTCGTGCGTAGCCGGGTGCCGATAAGGGTCTTTGAAAACAACAAACATCACATCGTGTGCGCCCGCACCGCGAACATTCAGCGAAACAGGGACGAACAAGTCCTTTCCGGCCTGGATATCGATCTGGTGCAGAAGGCCAGGCCGTCCGTCGAACGTGAAAGGCGTTTGGAGATAATCCACCAAAACCGTCACCAGGAACGTAGAGTCTTCACCGCTCATCAAAACCAGGTCCAGGTTCAAAGCCTGCCCGTCTGCGATATGGAACTCTTCACTTTGCGGCAAATGGCCGTTCTGGATGTAGCGATCTTCCGGGCGAACGAGGCCAACATCCACCTGGGAAGGTTGAAACACAGTGCCTTCGCGCACATATTCTGCTTGTGGCGACAGGGACTGGTGTACAACCACACCATCGAGGGCCGCCGAAGCGTTGGATAGGGAAGAAGCGGAGCAGGCAGAGAGTAAAAGGGACAAAAACAGCCAAAGAAAATAGTTACCAACAAACTTGGAAAGGGATTTGAACCCAAAAGGCAAGTTGAAAATTTTCACTTTGTTTTCCTCATGAGATAAAAGACAACCTGCCAGGCCACCCAAAAGCTTTCTGGCAGGTTGTTTTTCGAATCCGCATCTTGCGCAAATAGATTGCGTGCGTCAACGATGGAGAGGCCGGAGTCCGGGAAAGGGAGAGCGGCTAGAAGTCCACCGAGCTAAAGAAGGACGAATCTTTATAGCCCGCGTCGTGGAAATAGTGGTTGGTGGTCGCCCTGGCCGAATACCAGGGTGGCGTATAGCCTTTGGCAGTGTTGCAAGCCGCCGAAGAACCCGGGTGGCTGTCCAGGCAGCTGCTTACCATGGAACCACCGACGTACAACCTTCCCGTCACCTGGATGGTATCTTCGGCAAGATCGGAGTCACTTTCATGCGAACCGTTATAGATCGTGCCGGGAGGGGTAATGCTGATTTCCTTCCAACCCGATGAATGTCCCTGCCGGCTCAGTGCAAACGCATCCGTAAAGATCAAAGTTGCTAACAAAAGGGCTGCAACCACCGTAACAGTCAATTTCTTTATCATCATGCTCTTTTCCTCAAAGGTTTCTAAATATGGATGGGATACAGCACAACGCCATAAAGCATGAGGTTTATGGCACGCAGAGCAACATTCTGAGGGTCAAAGAAGCCGAGGCAGCAGCCAACAAAGTTCCATCACGGTATCCGGCTTCTCTTTTGGCTGGCTCAAGAACTAAACTCAGAGCGCCTGAGAGCAACGTTGCGTTGTGATAAGGTGACTTTCCAACTATGCGGATTACGAAACGGTCAATCCAGAAAGTCACATCGTTGACGGGCACAAATCTTATCCTGTAGAGGGTAATTTGTCCCTAGGGTTTTCCCTAGTTTCGATGAGAAAACGATGAGAGAACGATTTTTTACGCAAATTTTATGGCGCTTTACGACAAAACGCGCAGCAGCGCGCCGGCAGTTCAATCTTCTTCACAATCCCCAGACTGCACCTGATCGGGGCGATGTTCGCAAAACCACGCAACCGCCTGCATACGCGATTCGACGCCCAGCTTACGGTTGAGATTGGTCACGTGATACTCGACGGCTTTCACGCTGACACCAAGCGTTTCGGCAATCTCGCCACTGCTGCGGCCATGCATCAGCGACATCAGCACCTGGCGCTCACGTTCGCTCAGCGCATCCCATAACCGGCCAGCCTGGCGGTTCCAACGTTCGGCGCGTTCGAACTGCTCATCTGTGAACAAAAGCTCACCCGCCACGGCGCGCCGAATGCAGTCGAGCAAGGTAGAAAAGCCCTCCGATTTGCTCAAATACCCCTGCGCGCCATATTTCAAGGCCTGCGCCAGGAACTTGTCATCCTGGTTGGCGCTCAAGATCAGGGTTGCGACTTCAGGGGCGTTCAAGTGGATCCACTCCACGATATCGAAAACCCGGCACACAGACATCGCCAGATCGAGCAACACCACATCGGGATGTAAACTGGCGACCAGGTTTTGGATCTGCTCGCTGCTTTCCGCCTCGCCGACGATATAAGCATCGGCAGCGGTCTCCAACATATCACGAATCCCGGCGCGGGTTACAGGTTGATCTTCGGCCAGCAAAACACGAATCATATCCTTCACCTTGTACGAACAGGCTAATCGAAAACAGCAGGGCGGAATGAACGCCAGCTTACAACAATACCAACTTCGAGGATTTGGCTGCCGAAAGCAGTCACCCTGCATTTCTTAGCAGCGAATTATAACGCCGAAAAATTTGTACAAGCAATGGAATTTTACCTGACAGATGCGGTAAAATGGGTTATAAATATTGTTTCTCGTGCGTCTAATTCGTGTAATGGGTTCCTTTCAGTTCGGTCCTGCCCTTCCTACTTTCACAAGTTCAACTTTGACACTTTCACAATGACCATTTTCTCAGCAATCCCTTTCGCCTTCAAGCGCCTGTGGAGCCACCGTTGGCTGGCACTGTGTCTGCTGGCAGGCCTGGCCGCTGCCGTGGCGCTGGCCGTGGCTGTCCCGTTGTATGCAGATGGGATTAACTACAACTTGCTCCAGGCCGCTCTGACCAAGTCGTCAGCGCAAACCGGCCGTTCGCCCTTCACCTTCATCTTCCGTTACGTCGGGAGTTGGCACGAGCCGATCGATCGTCAGCGTTATACGCCCGTAGATGCCTATATGGCAGAACGCCTGGCAAATGTACTTGGGCTGCCGGCCGATCGAATGACGCGCTACACCTCTACTGACAACCTTCAACTTTACCCGGACATCGAAAAAATCAACAAAAACCGGCGGCTTGACCTGGTCAAGCTTGCTGTTGTCAGCGATGTTTTCGAGCACGTTACCCTGGTGGATGGCAAGCTCCCGGCGGTTGTTTCGGAGAAAGCATTCGGCGAGCAAAAGCCCATCGAAGCCCTGGCTTCGCTCACCCTGGCCAACGATCTTGGCCTGGAAGTTGGCGCCACCTACCTGCTGTACCAGCCAGCTTCTGGAACGAACGAAGCCATCCGCATCAAGGTTATCGTCACGGGCATTTGGATGCCAGAAGAAGCCAGCGATTCTTTCTGGTTTTACCCGCCGGAAACTTTCGACAAGCGCCTGCTAATTCCGTCAGAGACCTTTTTCGGACCGGTGACCGGAGCCATCCCCCTGGCGATCAACGAAGCCGCCTGGCGCTTCGACTTCGATGGCAGCAGGGTCCACGGGGCAAGCGTCTCGAGCTTGCTTTCGCGCATCACACAGGCGCAAACGCAGGTGCACGGCTTGCTACCCAACACCGATCTCGAGGCTTCGCCGGCGCAGGCGCTGCGCCAGTATCGCCAGTCGTCGCAGTCGCTGACCGGGCTGCTCTTTATCTTCAGTGCACCGGTGCTCGGGTTGACGATCTACTTCCTCGGGTTGGTCGCCGGGATGCTTATCCGCCGGCAACGCAATGAAATTGCCGTCTTGCGCTCGCGCGGCGCTTCACGGCGCTGGCTGGTGAGCGTATATTTCGTCGAGTGGCTGCTGCTGGGTATAGTTGCCCTGGGCCTGGGATTGATCATCGGCGGCCAACTGGCCCAACTGGTCAGCCGCACGCAGTCGTTCCTGGATTTCTCCCGGATCGTCGACGTGCCCATCCGCCACACCTGGGCCGTCGTGGTGGCCGGTGCCTTTATGGTTGCGCTGGCGATCGTCTTCAGCCTGCTGCCGGCCTGGCAGGCCGGGCGCTACACCGTGGTTTCGTACAAGCAAGAACGCGCCCGTCAATTGCAAAGCCCACTGTGGCAGCGCATCTACCTGGATGTCATCTTGATGGTGCCGGCCTTATACGGAATCTACACCCTGCGCGCCGAAGGCAAGCTGCGCCTGATGGGCCGCACGCTTGGCACCAGCAATCCCTTCGAGAACCCGCTACTCTTCTTGCTGCCTACGCTGTTTATCATTTCACTCAGCCTGCTGCTGCTGCGTTTTTTGCCGCGACTCCTATCCTTCCTGGCGTGGTTTGCAGCGCGCTTCCCGTTTACGGTACCGCTGATGGCGCTGCGTCAACTGGCGCGTTCGGCAGGCAGCTACTTGGGTCCCCTGCTGCTAATGGTAATCACGCTGAGCATGGCCGGGTTCGTGTCTTCGATGGCACAGACGCTGGACAATTACCTGAAAGACAATGCTTACTACGAAGCCGGGGCCGACTTGAACCTGGCCGAGAGCGGTGAATACACCGGCGAACGGCCAACGGCCCCACGCCAACCCGGCGCACCGCGCCCTACCCCACCCCCGTCGAACAATGGCCAGGCGGCCGTGTGGAATTTCCTACCGGTTTCCGATCACCTGGCCCTGCCCGGCGTCGAGGCAGCCGCTCGCGTAGGGCGCTACGAGGCCGAGTTCGAAGCCGGCGGGCGGCGCGCCGGCGGGCAACTGGTTGGCATCGACCGTACAGATTTCCCCTTCGTGGCTTTTTTCCGCAACGATTTTGCCAGCGAACCGTTCATTGGGCTGCTCAACCGCCTGGCGTTCGACCCGTCGGCGTTGATCGTTGACCGCGCCACGTGGGACAAGTTTCATTTGAACACTGGGGACAGCGTACAAATTACCGTGGACATGCAGGGCGAGAAAACCATCTCCTTCAAAGTAGCGGGTGTAGCCACTTATTTTCCGACGCTGTATCCCGAAGAAGGCCCCTTTTTCATCGGCAACCTGGAATATATCTTCGAGAGCGCAGGTGGCCTGCAACCTTACGATGTCTGGCTGCGCACCACACCGGGCTCGGATACGGATGCCATCATCACCGGCATCAACGATCTGGGAATTGCCGTCGTTGCATACCAGGATGCACGCACCGCCCTTGAGGAGGCATTTGGCGCCCCGAACCGGCAGGGGATGCTCGGCATGCTCTCGGTGGGTTTCCTGGCGGCCTCCATCCTGACCATTCTGGGCTTCCTGCTCTATGCTATGTTTTCATTCCAGGAACGCTTTGTGCAGTTGGGCGTGATGCGAGCCGTAGGCCTGGGACGTCGCCAGATGGCTGCCGCGCTGGCGCTCGAACAATTCCTTTTGATCCTGGTTGGCCTGGCCGGTGGAACGGGCATTGCCGTGCTGACGGCGTACTTGTTCATTCCTCACCTGCCGGTAGCAATCGGCTTGCACCCCGGCACCCCGCCTTACGTGGTCGCCATCGCCTGGGGCGATATCACCCGCGTGTATATCATCTTTGGGGTCATGCTCTTCACCGGCATCACCCTGACGCTGATCTCGCTCTCGCGCATGAAAATCTTCCAGGCGGTCAAGTTGGGAGAAATCGTTTAGCAAACATTGGCGTTTGGCAGTCGATGTACTGACCAAACCGCAACCTTTTGGAGAAGTCTATGTCTTCAGCTTACAAACTTATCCGCTCAATCCTCTTGCTGGCCACCCTGACGGGTTGCGCCGCCAACGGCAACGGCGCCGTAGCCACCCCAACCATGGTGCCGACGCCTATCGTGGCGCAAAAACCGACCTATACGGTCGAACGTGGGGACGTTTCGAAGGTGCTCGAACTGCGCGGGCGCGTTGTACCGGTCAAGCAACAGGAGTTGTTCTTCGGCACCGAAGGGTATATCCAGGAAATTTATTTCAACCGCGGCGACACCGTCCAAGCCGGCGATTTAATCGCCCGCCTGGAAGAACCGGAACAGTACGAAAGCAAATTGGCCGCCGCCGAACTGGCCCTGACTCAGGCGCAAGTCGACCTGGAAAAGTTCAAGCTCGATCTTCCCGTCAAAATCGGTGAAGCGCAGGTCGACGTATACAAAAAGCAAGAGGAATTGGATAAGGCCCAAAAGGCCGTCGATCTCCTCGGCAAGCCGCGCGTCAACGATCCGCTGCGGATAAAACAAGCCGAAGCCACGTTGGCTGGCGCGAAAGCCGCACTCGATGAAGCAGAAGAGATTTACGAGGGCACAGGAGACCTGCCCGAGGAGAGCGCAGCGCGCATTACCGCCCTGAACAACCTGCTCAACGCCCGCCGGGATTACTATGCAGCCGTTATCAATGTCAACTACATGAACAGCGTGCCGGGTGAAGTAGAAATTGCCAAAACCAATGCCGATTTGGCGTTGGCCCAGGCCAAGTACGACCGCGCCGTCGCCGAGTTGAACGCTCTGCAGCAAGAGGGCGGGCCGTTCGATCAGCTGCTGATGGAGGCGCGTGTCAAAGACGCCGAAGCAAAGGTGGAAGAAGTCAAGCAATCGAAGGAAAACGTGGAACTGCGTGCCCCCTTCGATGGGCAGGTTATGTCTCTGGGCATTGCTGTCGGCGATCAGGTGACGGCACGCAAGGCCGTGGCGACACTGGCCGACCCCACAGCGCTGGAAATCTCCGTCATCCCAACGCCGCAAGAACTTGCCGACATGGGTGTCGGGCAATCAGTCGTGATCCGCCTGACAAGCCAGCAAGGCAAAGAGCTGCCCGGCAGCGTACGCCTGCTGCCGGATACCAGTTCGACCAGCAGCCAGAAAGACCCTTCAGCCCGCATGGTACCTGCCGACCCACAGGCCGAGTTGACGCTCAACGAAGCCGTCACCGTCATTATCGACGTAGAAACCCGGCCGAACGTACTCTGGCTGCCGCCGGGCGCATTGCGCAGCTTCCAGGGACGTGACTTCGTGCTCGTGGTGGAAGACGGCGTACAACGCCGCCTGGATGTCCGCCTAGGCCTGAAATCCGCCGACCGGATCGAGGTCGTCAGCGGCCTGGAAGAAGGCCAGATCGTCGTCGGGCCGTAGAAGGGTGCAACGCGTGAAAAGTTACAGACAACATGATCACTTGTGAGAATCTCGTCAAAATCTATTCCCTCTCGGGCGTGGAGGTGATGGCCCTGCAAGGGCTGGACTTGACCGTAAGCGATGGCGAAATGCTTGGCATCGTCGGCGCTTCGGGGTCCGGCAAGTCGACGCTGCTGAATGTACTCGGCGGGTTGGACCGGCCTTCCGCCGGGCGCGTGGTCGTCGATGCGCGCGACCTGCTCAAGCTATCGGATGCCGAGTTGGACGTATACCGCCGTACCGAAGTGGGGTTCGTCTGGCAACAGGTAACCCGCAACCTGGTACCTTATCTCAATGCCCTGGAAAATGTCGAACTGCCCATGCGCCTGACGCGCACGCCGGCCAGGCAACGCCGCCAGCGCGCCCTGGAACTGCTCGAGACGGTTGGCCTTTCTCAGCGCCTGAAACATTACGCATCTCAGCTATCCGGCGGCGAGCAACAGCGTGTGGGCATTGCCGTGGCACTCGCTAACCAACCAAAAATTCTGCTGGCCGACGAACCCACCGGTGAAGTAGACACAGCCACGGCCCAAGATATCTACGCTGCACTGCGGCAGATCAACAAAACTTACCAGACCACCACCATCATCGTCTCGCACGATCCCAATATTGGCCTGCACACCGATCGCGTGGTGGCTATCCGAGATGGCAAAACCAGTTCCGAAACCGTGCGGGCAAACGGTGCAAAAGCTCCAGGCGAACCGAAAAGCCCGCAAGGCGCAGCCGCCATCCCTGCCGCACATTTCGAGGAATTAATCGTCCTCGACAGTGCAGGCCGCCTGCAATTACCGCGCGGGTACCTGGAAAACCTGGACATTGGCGACCGTGTGCGCGTTGAACTGGCCGATCGGACCATCGTCATCCACCCTGTCGCCGGGCGTGGCCGTATGGCGGCCGCAAGCGAGGCGGCACTGCCCAGTCCTGACGACCTGTACGTCGAACAGGAAGATGTTGCGCCCGAGGCGGTGAAGAAGTCATGGCTTGGGCGGCTGCGCAAGAAGAAACCGTGATCCAGACCCGTATGCTTCCGACATCCCCCCGTGATCCTATGCCTGCACCCCTACTTCGTACCGAAAACGTCGTTCGTACTTACCACACAGATGGGCAGGAGGTTCCTGCTCTGCGTGGCGTCTCATTCGAATTACCGCGCGGTGTACTGGCTGCGCTCAAAGGCCGTTCAGGTTCGGGCAAAACGACACTGCTCAACCTGCTCGGTGGCCTCGACCGTCCGACCAGTGGCGAAATTTTCTTCGAGGCGCAGTCGCTGACGAAACTGAACGAGTCGCAACTGACCCACCTGCGCCGCCACCGCATCGGTTTCATTTTTCAATCCTTTGCTCTGCTGCCGACGTATTCAGCTTTCGAAAACGTCGAGTTCATGTTGCGGCTTTCCGGGCTGCGGATGCGCGAGCGCGCCGAACGTACGCGGCGCTACCTGCACGTGGTCGGTCTCGCCAAGTGGATCAATCACCGTCCGGATGAAATGTCCGGCGGCCAGCAGCAGCGCCTGGCCATCGCACGCGCCCTGGTAACACAGCCAACCCTGATCCTGGCCGATGAGCCAACCGGCGAGCTGGACACTGTAACCACCCGTCAGATTCTCTCACTTTTCAAACACGTGATCGCCCGAGAAGGGGTCACCATTCTCACCACAACGCACGACCCTATCGTAGACGAGTACGCCGACATTATTTATACGTTACAAGATGGAAAATTGATGACCACGAAGGCAACATCCGTTTTACCCGGCTGATAGGCTGTCGAAAATGCCCTGGAATCGAGGCCCCAACGGCTAAAACGCCGGTTCGGGGCGCAAAGTCCGGCGATGCCACGGGCGATGCCACGGCGCTGTCACGTCTTCAGAATGGGCCAGGAGCAACAGCCGGCACATCCTGCTCCGCCGTCAAGCCAACCCAGAGGAAGGCACCGGCTGGGTGGGGGGACGGAAACGTCCTGCTAGCGTGCTCAACTCGGCAAAGCCGACCGGTTTGATGATCGTCATGGTAGCACGATCGTGCAGTTTTTCTGCCAGGCGGCCATCGGCGGTGAGCAGAATAATTGTCACACCATCCAGGCGCCGATCGGCATGGATTTGTGCGAGAAGATCGACACCGTTCACCCCTGGCAGGTGGATATCGAGCACGATCAACGCCGGGATAGCTTCTGACAGGCGTTTCTGCGCTACGGAGCCATCGAGAATCGCTTCGATCTGGTAGCCGGCCATTTCCAGAGATTTGGTAAAGATAAACGATTGATCTGCGTCGTCTTCAATAACCAAGGCTAACGGTTTCATTTTCCATTTCCTTTCGATGCAACGGTAAGATAACCGTGAAGGTACTGCCACGGCCAACTTCACTTGCCAACTCCACTTGTCCTTGCATCAACGTTACATACTGCGCTACAATCGACAAACCTAGTCCCATGCCACCGCGTTTTCGAACCGACGACTGGTTAGCCTGCCAGAAAGGCTCATAGATTTTCGACTGTACGTCCGGTGCAATGCCTATCCCCGTATCCCTGACTTGCATGGCCCAATGATTTTCATCGGGCAAAAAAATGCGTACCGTTACCCCTCCCGATTCCGTAAACTGAATAGCGTTACCGACCAGGTTGACCAATACCTGGCTACAATGATTGAAATCGCCATACAACGTTGGCGGTAACTCCTTCGCTAACTCGGTCTGCAAGAATAATCCCTTCGACCGCGCTTCTTCAGCCAGGCTGGACTGAACTTGCTGCACAAGCGCATCCGGTGAAAAGGCTTCCTGGGCAACCTTCAACTGCCCGACTTCAATGCGGGATTGATCAAGCAGTTCACCAACCAGGCGCTGCAAATAAGTGGCGTTGACCACAATCTTCTGCAAAGCGCCCTGCTGTTCGACCGTCAAATCACCGAGAGCGCCATAGTGTAACATGTCGGCCAGACCCAAGACCGCACCCAACGGGCTACGCAGTTCGTGACTGACCCGCGCAATCAAGCGCGACTTGTAATCGTTGGCTTCCTGCGCCACCCAGGCCAGGTGCCTTGCGCGTGCCAGGGCATGTTTGAGGCTGTTTAGAGCCAAAAACTGGAACATGGCGACCACGACCAAATTGGCCGCCAGGACGAGCCACGTATTCAGCGGCGTATTGTTGGACAACACCGTCTCCGGCAACACGGCATACATATTCAAAAAAGCGATGAGCAGGCCAAACAAAGCGCTGAACAAGGAGAAAACAATTCCCCAAACGCTGCCCAACAACAGGCCTGCAACCAGCACGGTGGTGATATAAGTGACCATATGGGGGCCGTTCATACCTCCTGAAAGGAGCATCAAAACCGTCGACACGACCCACAGCATCATCAGGAAAAACAGGCTGGCCATGACCACCCTTCCACAGCGCATCATACTCATCAGGCCGTTCCGCACCAGCACCGTCCCCACCAACACGCCAAGCGAAGTAAACGGGTCAGAAGAGAGAAATGGCCCCAGCAAAACGAAGGTCAACGACATCACAATAAACATCAACAAGATAACGTTCAGTAAAGCAGCAATGCGCGTCTTTTCGTCATCCGCTGGGAAGGTAGGTGCGGCAAGGTATTTTTGCAAACGATGCAAAAGGGATTTCACGCGCGCTATCATCCGTCTACTCGCAATCACGAAGGTGAAAAGAGCAGCAGTCCCCCAGTTGTTGACAACGAGGCAAACATAGCGCTTGGATCATGGGTCGCTTTCAAGCTTTAGGGGTGTCAACCCGAGTCCTTCATGCGGCACACCCTGATGAACCAGAGCGATTATATCAGGATTGTCTACAAGGACGATAGCCGAGAAGGGGGTAATTCTTCCTATTGACGTTTCGTCGAAAGTTTCCAAACCGGTGCCTACCCAGCCCGCACGGCATTGCACCGTTCGCAGTCTGGACGTTGGCACAACAACGCCAAGGGGTCTGCCGCCAGCATGTCAACCGCCGTTTGTACCAGCGCCCGCAAAGGGACAGCCTGAACGGTTGCATCGCCGGCCTGCACCCGTCGCGTAACATGCTGAAGCGGCGTATCCAGCACACCAAAGCCGTCCGAACAGCCCGGGAAGTTTGGACATTCCACCACACCGTTGGGGGTCAAAGCCCAACGCGTGAACTGTTTGCTCTCGGCCACGCGTTCAGCGTAGTGTACGCTGGTGTTTACCGTGTGGTCCACACCAAGCAAGAGCACGTTTCCTTGATCTGCGTGCAGCATGTGAATGGGGCCTAAAGGCTCGCTCACCGACTGCGCCAACAAGGCTTCATCGACCCCGATGCCGGCAAACGACAGAATAGGATGGCTGGAACGGCGCGCTTTCGCATGGCGGCGGAGCGCTTCGGGGATGGCGCCGATCGTTTTATCCACCGGCATATCGAGGGTATAAAACTCTGCCATGCGGTTGGTATCTTTGCCGCTGCCGTATTCGATGGCATTCCCTTCAGGACCGGCTTCCGGCACCAGCATGGTTTTGTATGTAAACGCCGGGGCAAGAACACGATCGAACGACGCTAACAACGCGCCCAATAAGGTTTCGGCGCCGCCGTGCAGGTCGCCAAAGGCCGAAAGCGAAGCGTGGACGATCACCGGGCGCGAACGATCGAGTTCGAGTTTACGAAATGAAGTCAGCAGATCACGAAAAGTCAACATAGCAGAACACCATCTTTCTATCGACTTTCACCAATCACGTATAGATGGAACCTAAAGCGCCCAAAACACGCATCAGGCTGGGGTAGTCGTCTCTCAAGAGGGCGATCAACTCCTGGGTTGCCGTGCGATCCCATTCAGGATTGCCGCCGCGTTGGTGAGCTTCTCGCGCCTGTTGAATGTGGGCAGCCAAGAGATCGTCCACCGGCAGGTTACTGGCCCGTAGAACATGGCGGAAATACCCGAAACGCCCGGTGCCGGTAAACCGGCACAACTCCGCCTCATCGCAAAGGTAGATTGCATCCAGGCTGAGCGGCGGGCGTGGCGGCAGCAAATGAGAAACCTTCTGACCCTGGCGATAGCCAACGGCCAAGACGCTCATTTCGATTGGCACGTTACGGTTGGCACGCTGATCGGCGATAACGGTTTCGCTGACTTCGGCAGCGGTCACCAGCTGGCGCACCAGGCCATCGTCATCGATGTGAATATCGTGAACCAGGCCATACACGTGATAATCGTTCTCCAACGAAACGCGTACCAGTGCGCCAAAAGCCGGGGCAGCCGGCTGGTTTACACGGCACCCCACAACAAAGCCGGTGGTACCCGAACGAAGCAAGCGCCCGATTTCAAACTGAGACATACGAACCTCGTTATCCATACCTTGTGCGGCCGGGCAAATCTTTGGCAACCTGCTTGTGTGACATTTCGCCGACCGTCACACCGCGACGGCGTAACTCGTGAACGATCATCTGTGTGATCTGGGCCTTTTCCTCGTGCGTGACCACGGCCGTCTCGTGGGCGCGATGCAAGAGATAGGGATACGGCCCTGCACCCATGGTGCGGCACTGATCGAGCAGCACTGCGTGAAGGGCATCCAACGTTTCAGGCGCTTCGGCCACCCAGGCGGGGATTTCCACACGCGCCAACCAGGGCATTTCACGACGCCCAACGTTCAAGTAAAAGAAACGCAACGCCAGGCCGCCGGTATACTTTTCTGCTGACTTGGATTGCATCTCGAACACGGCAGAACGCTCTCCCGGGGCCAGTAAATCAGCGTACAGATCACGATCGGTGATCATGCGCCATGGGCGAAAGTGGCGAATGTTCTCCAGGTTTTCGCCTGAGGCCTGGACTACTTCCAGCAGGCGCACGACCAGGTTAGCGTTGGGCTTATCGACGTAGCCGGCATTGGCTGCGCCAAGGCGCTGCAAGCGGTTCAAGGCCGCCAGATAGTCTTTGAGGCTCTCGCCAAACTCGGCAGCGCTGTCGTCATCCTTGGCGCCCCATAGCTCCAACGGGCCATCGGTCATGGCGAGCACAGATGGTTGTGCGGTGCCGAAAGCGGCTGCACCGGCCACGGCCGCTTCCGCCAGATCGGCCAGAACACGACGTTCGGCCAGGTCACGCCGCAAGGCCACCAGACTTTCCGTCAGGTCGTACAAAGCTTCGTCATAGAATAGTTCGCTTCGGATGGTCGGCGAGGGTGCGTTGGGGAAACCATAGGCCATCTGGATGATGCCCACGTTGATCAGGCCATACTGCACGGCATCATGCGGATTGGGGTTGATTTGGGAACCATCGGCAGCCAACAAAACCAAGCGGGACGGCAAGGCCGGCGCAGGGATGTGCGCCATGAGCGATTCGTTCAAGGGCACGGCGCAGCGCAGTTTGTCATCGTAACGCAGCGCCAGGGCCACTTTTTGGCGTAAAGGAACCAGTTCGTTGGCATGGTAGGCGAGCAGTTCGCAGGCTTTCTGGCGCGCTTCATATCGCTGACGGGCGCGTTCGGGGGCCTTTTCGCCAAGGGCATGCACCTGCTGGGATACCTGTTGGAAATCGATCATTTTTCGGCAAACGGCCGCTCAAGAAAGCGGCCCGGTTTTCTTACGCGGCTTGTGCACCAAAGCCTGGTATTTCTCGCGCAGTTCCAGCAGTAACTCTTCCTGTCGAACCGCGATGAAACCGCGCAGCGCTTCTTCAGAGACCGACTCAGGTTGCAGCTTCAAACCGATACGGTGGGTAAACTTGCCGCGCTCCTGCACACTGGCAACGACCCCTTGAAAGCGCAATCTGCGCCCATCCTGCAAGTGGACATCGGCGAATACTTCCGTACCGATTTCGAAAGCCAGTTCACCGTACATATAGGCAGCAAAAGTCACAATACCCACGCCTGCGGTGGAAACGTCGGCAAGAATGCCCGGAATGTGCCGGCCGGAAGCGTTATAGATTTCCGCATCGGCAGGCTCCTTGGGTGAAACCCGCACCGTGGTGCGGTGGCCGGCAGCCGTAGTCGCCAGGTCGAAACCCGTCAGGCGTACCTCGCGAGTGGGCATATCGACCTCAATGCAGCGTGCGTGAAGCATACCCGGCAGCATGTCGCTCTGGATGTAGGTAAACTGGTCTTCATCCATGCAAACGATCTGATATTCGTGAACCAGCGCGCTGACAACCTGCGCTTCAACGCTCATAATCAGGCCTTCGTAGTTGATCGGAATGCCGTGATATGTGTTGAAGAACTTCACCGGGCGGCCGCGCCGGGCAATGTCACCAAGAAGTTGAAGGAAACCGGTACCTGCCATAACTCCTTTCAGGGGGTTCGCATCACCTATGTCCCACGCCGGCGCAAGAATACCTTGGTAATTTCTTCCGAAATTGCCGGGACCAGCGCAAAACCGATCACCACCCCCCATTCCAGCGGGGACAGGAAATGGGTGTCGAAGAAGCGCTGCAAAAAGGGCACATTGACGACCAAGAATACCAGCAAAAGCGAAATTCCAACAGCATATTGCATGAAACGGTTTGAAAAAACGCCGATTTTGAAGATAGACTCGCGTTCAGAACGCACCGTATAAGCACGGAACAGTTCGCACAACGACAGAGTCACGAATGCCATGGTCTCGGCGGTTTTGACATCCAGGCCGTGCCAGTTGTAACCGAGCAGGAAGAACAACGGGTTGGCGCCAGCCGGGAGCGCCTCCCCGGCCTTCAGGTGCCAGATCAGGCCCAGCGCGAAAGCACCCAGAACGGCGCTGGTTTGCGTGATGGTCTGGATGACGATCCCCAGGCGCATCGAACCGTTGATGATCGGTTCGTTCGTCGGGCGTGGTTTGCGCTTCATGATGCCGGGATCGCCCTTTTCCATCGCCAGGGCCAACGCCGGCATGCCGTCGGTCACCAGGTTCAACCACAGAAGCTGGATCACCGTCAGGGGTGAGGGCAGCCCGGCCACTGTTGCGAGGAAAATAATGGCGATCTCGGCGACGTTGGAAGAGAGCAGGAAAAAGACGAACTTGCGAATATTGTCGTAAATAATGCGCCCCTGCTCCACGGCGGCAACGATACTGGCGTAGTTGTCGTCGGTGAGCACCATGTCGGCGCTCTCTTTGGCCACATCGGTGCCGGTAATACCCATGGCTACGCCGATATCGGCAGCTTTGATGGAGGGCGCATCGTTGACCCCATCGCCGGTCATGGCAACGACTTCTCGATTGGCCCGCAGGGCCTGCACGATGCGCAGCTTGTGCTCCGGTGAAACACGAGCGAACACATCCGTCCGATTGACTTCACGGGCCAACTGTTCGTCGGCTATCTTGTCGAGATCGGCGCCGGTAAGGACCTGGTGCCCCGGCCGCAGCAGGCCGATCGTTTCGGCAATGGCCCGCGCCGTGTTCGGATAGTCGCCGGTGATCATGATCGTGCGGATGCCGGCGCGAGTGGCATTGGCCAGTGCCGGAGCCACTTCGGGGCGGGCGGGGTCGATCATGCCGATCAGGCCGACGAAGATCAAATCCGACTCGACCGCGGCCACGTCGTCGAGGGCCGGAATCTCCGGCACGACCTTATACGCCACGCCGAGCACACGCAGCGCCTCCTGGGTCATCGAATCGTTCGCAGCCAGGATACGCATACGCTGTTCTTCGGTCAGGGCCGCCGTGGAATCGTCCATGGCCTGGTGTTGCTGGCATAGGCCCAAGACTACGTCCGGCGCGCCTTTCACAGCCACGACGTAGCGGCCTTCGTTTTGATGGCTGTGGAAAGGAGAGATATCTTCGGTGCGCGGGTCCTTAATCTGGTGCACCGTGATCATGCGCTTGCGCCCCGAGTCGAAGGGAATTTCCCCCACGCGCGGATAGGCCTGGTTGAGTGGGCGCGGCAACGCCCCAGCCTTGGCCGCCGCTACCAGCAAAGCACCTTCCGTGGGATCACCGACCATGCGATAGGTTTGCCCACCAGCAGACTCACCCGAGATTTCCATTTCTGCATCGTTGTTGACGGAGCCGACCCAGAGCGCGGTCAGAATGGCCTGGTAATCGGCCAAGGCCACTTGCTGCTCGCCATCGAGAAAATCACCGTTCAACGTGCGGCCCAGGTTGGTCACGGACAAGGCTTTCCCGTCTGCCCAAACACGCGTGACCGTCATCTCGTTTTGGGTCAGGGTGCCGGTCTTATCCGAGCAGATCGTCGTCGTAGAACCTAGCGTCTCCACGGAAGAAAGCCGGCGGATGAGGGCATGGCGGCGGATCATTTCGCGCATACCCAGCGCCAAGCTGATCGTCACCACGGCCGGCAGGCCTTCCGGTACGGCCGCAATGGCCAACCCGACGGCCAGCATGAACATTTCCAGCGGATCGTTACCCCGCAGCCACCCGGCCAGGAATACCAGCGCACAGATGCCGAGCGAGGCCCCACCCAAAATCTTGCCCAACTGATCGAGGCGTTTTTGCAAAGGCGTTTCTTCTTCTTCCACACTTTGCAGCATGGTGGCGATCAAACCGATCTGGGTACGCATGCCCGTGCTGGTCACCACACCGCGCCCGCGCCCATAGTTGACGACCGTGCCCATGAAGGCAGTGTTCTTGCGATCCCCCAACGGAACATTGGCAGATAGTTTGATGTTGGCGTCTTTCTGCACCGGCACCGACTCACCCGTCAAGGCCGCTTCTTCGACGCGTAAATTGATCGCCTCGAGCAGGCGCACATCGGCGGGAATGAAGTTCCCCGCTTCGAGGAAAACGATATCCCCGGGCACGAGCATGTTGGCCGGAGCCGTCTGGCGGCTTCCGTCACGCAGCACTTGCGCATCAGGAGCGGCCAGTTTCTTCAAGGCTGCCAGCGCCTCCTCGGCACGCCGTTCCTGCACGATGCCCAGGAAAGCGTTCAGCAAAACAATCGCCAGAATGGCAGCCGAGTCGATCCACTCACCCAGTGCGGCGGAGATCAAAGCCGCCACAATCAGCAGGATGACGATAAAGTTGTTGAACTGCTCGAACAAGAGGCGCAGCAGCGTCGGACGCGGCGTCTCCTGCAACTGGTTGGGGCCGTACTGTTCCAAACGTCGAGCCGCTTCCTCGGAGGACAGCCCTTGCCCGGCCGGCGTGGCTAACTGCGCCAGGATTTCGTCGGCCTGAAGGGCATGCCAGGTCTGTTGCGGTTCGGGAGAAGATGATGTCATGCAGTTACTCCATCGTTATGGTTGATAAGAAAGCGTTGAAAGGTGCATCCAATCATCGCTCTTCGTAAGCCAGGAACAGATCGCCTTCGGTCAACTGTAGCGCCAGCAAAGAGAGATTCTTGGGGCGCAAAATTTCTTCGTTCACATAGTCCGTCAACGCATTCGAAAGACCGGCGCTGGAAAACAACAGGTTGGCGGCCCAATTCAGGCGCAGCGACTTTACAACCAGGTTGCCCTTTCCGTCTACACGCAAATCGGTACGCACTTCGATGGGCAAGAACAACCAGCGTCCCTTCAGGAGCAGTTCGTCCTGCGAGAAAGCGACTTCACCGTCTTTCATGCCGCGCAGATTGGCCCACAACGGCTCGACGAGCACGTTCACTTTTTGCTGGCTGATCGAGATGGTTTGCTCAGGCCCGGAATAGATGGGGACGACGAAAGTCTTTCCCACAGCCTCCTCGATCTGCCGGATCAGGGCTTCCTGAATGGGCATACGCAGCCCCAAGAAGTAGATCGCCGGTAAAAGCACGCCAAAGAAAACCAGCAAACCCACGCAGCCGAAACCAAGACAACGCGGGCTGAAGCGCCGCGAGCTTGTTTTGGGCGCAGGCAGCGAACGCGGCGGCGGGAGGGTCGAAACCGTCGCCGGCGGCGGCACAGGCGATGGCTGCGCCGGCGGAGTGAGGCGGGCAGCGTCCGGACGCGGTTCTGCCGGGAGAGGCGCCGATGCGCCGGGCAGCGAAACCGGCTCGGCTGCCGGGGCTGCCGACGCACCGCCCACGGTGGGTGCTGCCCCAGGCATTTCGTCACCGAGTCCTGCGTCTTTCGCTTCTTCGAGCGGTTGCCGGTCATCCTCCGGCATGACGATCCCAGCTTTGTTGGCCGCCGAAAGAATCTGGGCTTCGTTTGCCAAAATCGCATCTACATCTTCCGGCGAAAGCTCTTTGGCCGGTTCCGGGGCGACAGGAAGCACCGGTTCGCTTTTTACGGCAGGCGTTTCCTGTTTGAGGGGCGTTCCACACAAGGTACAAAACTCTTGTGTCTCTACGTTTTCCTTCGAGCAAACAGGGCATTTAATCATCATTTGGTTTCCTCAGTTCTTTTCGTAAGGCTGGCCATCCGCGGCGGGCGGCACGGCGCGGCCGACGACGCCCGTCAAAACAATGATGGTCAATAGATAGGGCAGCATCTGTGGAATCTGAGAGGGAATATCGGGCCGGTAGATGCTTACCGTTGTCGTAACGCTTGTGCCCATTCCAAAAATCAGCGCGCCGATCAACGCGCCAAAAGGTCTCCACTTGCCAAAAATCATGGCCGCCAGACCGATAAACCCAAGGCCATTGGTCATCATCGGATTGAAGACATCTACCGCTTCGAGCGTAAACCAGGCCCCTCCCAACCCGGCGAGCAAGCCGCCCATCCATACATTGGCGTAGCGGGTGAAATAGACGTTGATACCCAACGTATCGGCTGCACGCGGGTGCTCACCGACGGCACGCGTGCGCAACCCCCACGGCGTAAAAAACAAGACATAGTTGAGCAAGACCACCAGGATCATCATCAGGTAAGTGAGCGGCTGCTGGTTAAAAAGGATCGGCCCCAAAACAGGGACTTCCGAAAGCCCGGGAATAGGGATTTTCGGAAAAGTCCCCGGCCCCGCCGGCAAGTTCTCGGCCAAGAACTGGCGGTAAAAATAGCCCGTAAGGCCGATTGCCAGGATATTGATGACCGTACCGCTGATGATCTGATCGGCCTTGAAGCGAATCGAGACCACCGCATGCAGCATAGCCAGCAACAACGACGCCAACAAGGCAAGGGCGAGGGCGATTAGCCGGCTGGCGTTCCCGGCAGCAGCAGGCTCCAAAAGGCCTTTCAGGCCCTGGAAGACGAACAGGTTGACGCCATAGGCGACCATGGCGGCCATCAGCATCTTTCCTTCAATGCCGATATCCACCACGCCAGCCCGTTCACAAATCACGCCGCACAGCGCCGCAAATGCGATCGGCGTTGCGACACGCAAAGTTTGCGCCAGCGTATCGACCACGCAACGTTGATCGCACTTTCCACCGATCACGAGGTTGAGCAAGCCCCAGGCCGCAACCAGCCCGACCGCCGTGCCAATCCACAAGATCGCCGAACGCAGCCACCTGGGTTGTACATGGTTTGTTCTCATGGTCAGCCTCCCCACCCACGCGTCAAAGGCGCTTCCGCATCGGCGGTGGTCTCTACTTTCTTCATGCGGAACATCCAACGCACAATACCCGGCGCCGCCACAAACAACAAAGCCAGCGCCTGGATCAGTGAAATGATATATTTCGACACGCCGGAAGTCAACTCCATCAGGTCCGCGCCGTTACGCATGGCCCCAAACAAGAAGGAACTGAGCAAAATCCCGAAGGGATTGTTTTTTGCCAGCAAGGTAATGGCAATACTGTCAAAGCCGTACCCGCTGGAGAAGAACAACGGCAGGCAGCGGCAAATCGAAACGCCCAGGACCTCGATCGTGCCTGCCAGGCCTGCCAGCGCACCTGAAAGCGCCATGGCCAGCACCACACTGCGTGTCGTATCGATGCCCGCATAGTGCGCTGCAGAGGGGTTGGCGCCCACGGTGCGTAGCTCGAAACCAATCGTCGTCTTTTGCAATAACCACCACACCAGGGCAGCGGCCACAAAAGCCAAGATCAAGCCAACGTGCAAACGATCGTACTGATCCTGAAACGGCCACCAGGCACGCGCCAGCAACGGCAGCAGGATGAAGACCAGCAAGCCAATGGCAGCCCCACCGCCCAGATAAATCGCCCGGCGCCGCACCGCCGACGGGAAGCGCGCCTTCAAGGCAGGACGCCCCACCCAGGCCCGCAGGAGCATCGCCGCCAGCAAAGCCACGAACACAGCCAACGCCAGCGCATTGAGCGGATCCTGCAGCCGCTGTGGAATTGCCGCCAACGTCCAAAGTTCGGCATGGGGTGAAACGCGCGGCGTCTGCACGGCCGTAGAGTTGGCGTCACGCAACGGGCCGAGGATGAGGTACTCGGTCAGGCGAAAGGCGATGTAATTCATCATCATCGTACTAATGACCTCGTGTGCGCCGGTTTTAACCTTCAAAATCCCGGGGATTCCGGCCCAAACGGCCCCTCCCAGCATACCCGCCCCAAGCGTCAACGGCAAGTGAACGATGGCCGGCAGATCACTCGTCAACTGCCCTGCCCAGGCTGCGCTGACCGCCCCAATATAGAACTGGCCTTCGACGCCTATGTTAAACAGACCGCTCTTGAAACTGATCGCCAGCCCAAGGCTGAGGAAAACATACGGGATACTGGCAACCAGGGATTCGGAGAAGCCGCGCTGCTTGAAAAACGCGCCCCGCAGCAAACCCCAATAAGCCTCAAAGACGGTTACCAGGCTGCCGCTGGTAACCCAAATCACGATTCCACCGATCAAAAAGGCCACGCCCAAAGCGAGCAAAGGCATGCGCACGGCCCGCCACAGCGAGTGCCACACATCAGGTGTGTTTTTATTCGAAGGAGCAGCCATCTCAGACATGAACGCCATCCTTGATTCCGGCCATCAGCAGGCCCAATCGTTCACGCGTGGCGGCCGAAGCGTCCAGTGTATCCAATACATGCCCCTTGTACATTACGGCAATTCGATCGGAAAGGCTCATAATTTCGTCAAGCTCCGCACTGATCAGCAATACCGCCGCACCGCGATCGCGCGCTTCAACAATCCGGCGGTGAATAAACTCGATACTGCCCACATCCAGGCCGCGCGTCGGTTGGCTGGCGATCAGCAACGGCGTTGTGGTGCCGCTGTTTGCCAGGCGGGAAACTTCACGGGCGATGATCACCTTCTGCTGGTTACCGCCCGAAAGCGCCCCTGCGTTCGTCATCACACCGGGTGTGCGCACGTCATAGGTTTTGATCAGTTCCTGCGCTTCTTCCCAGACCACCGACTCATCGACTTCCACCCCTTTGGCATACGGCGGACGGTAGTAAGTGCACAGAACCAAATTATCACGAATGGGGAAAGACAAGACCAATCCGTGCTTCTGGCGATCCTCGGGCACGTGTGAAACGCCGCTTTCGATCACTTTGCGTGGCGCTGCGCGCGTTATATCGCTGCCGAGCAGCCGCACCTGGCCGCCGGCCACCTTGCGCAAACCGGTGAGGGCTTCGGCCAGCTCGGTTTGCCCGTTGCCCTGTACCCCGGCAATTCCTAAAATTTCGCCTGCCCGTACTTCCAGCGTCACGTCGCTTACCGCAGGGTGCTTCCGATCATCCAAAACCTGCAAATTTTCTACCGCCAACACGACATTGCGTGGTACAGGGGGCAGTTTTTCGATACTGAGCAACACCTTGCGCCCCACCATCATCTCGGCCAGGGTTTCACGCGTGGCTTCGGCAGGCTTCACCGAACCCACCATCTTCCCGCCACGCATGACGCTGATCCGATCGGCCACGGCAAAGACCTCACGCAGCTTGTGGGTGATAAAAATAATCGACTTCCCTTGCTTGACCAATGCCCGCATAATCACGAACAGATCGTCAGCTTCCTGTGGGGTCAAGACGGCCGTCGGCTCATCCAGGATCAAAATTTGCGCTTCACGATAGAGCGCCTTGACGATCTCTACCCGCTGCTGTGCGCCGACCGTCAAATCCTGCACCGTCGCATCGGGGTCCACAGCCAGGCCATATTCCTGACTGAGGGTGCGAATGCGCTGTGCAACGCGCTTGCGATCTAGAACGGCCAGCTTTTCCAATCTCCGTGTAGCCGGGATCAACGACTCTTGCCCAAGCATAATGTTTTCGGTCACCGTCAACGGCGGCACAAGCATAAAATGCTGGTGAACCATGCCGATCCCCTGCGCAATGGCATCGTGCGGGTTGGCGATTTGAATCGCCTGCCCGTCAAGACGGATTTCGCCTTCGTCCTGTTGGTACAGGCCATAGAGGATGTTCATCAGGGTAGACTTACCGGCCCCGTTCTCCCCCAGCAGCGCGTGGATTTCGCCTTTTTGCAGCACAAAATCCACACGATCGTTGGCCAGCACACCAGGGAAGCGCTTGGTAATCCCGTTTGCTTCAAGGGCAAAAGTCATGCCGTTCTCCTGCAACGAAAGAAATAAGAGGGTACTCGTGGGAGCACCCTCTTATTATAGCCGGAAAATTTTCCGCCACGAAACGCTTAGGGTTGGTACCCCGTGCCGATCGAGCCGTCTTTTAGGCCCTTCTCGGCTTCGGCGATCTTGTCTTTCACTTCCTGCGGAATTTGGCTGTCCCAGTCATGATAGGGCGCCAGGCCAACGCCGCCGTTTTTGATGTTTGCCGTGCTGATCCCGGCGCTTGCAGAACCTTCTTTGACCGCTTTGAGATACTCATACACGGCTACATCCACGTTCTTGGCGGCCGAACTAAGCAGGATATCGGCAACTTCGGGATAGGTATTGTACTGGTCGACATCCACACCAATTCCCATCAGGCCCGCTTCCTTGGCCGCCAACAAACCGCCGTTACCGGTATTGCCGCCGACGCCGAAGACCACATCACAACCCTGGCCAATCATGCTGACACCGGTTTCCTTGCCTTTGGCCGGATCGATAAACGAAGGGATGTAAACGTTGAGCGTCTGAACGCCCGGGTTCATCCACTTAGCGCCGCTCTGGTAACCGGTAATGAAGCGCACCACGGGAGGGATTTCCATGCCCGAGACCGAGCAAACCGTACCGGTTTTGCTCATCCCGGCCGCCAAAACACCCGCCAGAAAACCGACCTCGTCCTCCTGGAACATCAGACTGGTGACGTTCTTCAAGCCGCCATCATCATAACAATCTTTCACTTCCGCGCCGCAAGCGGCCGAACCTTCCGTGGGGAAGTAGGCATTGTCGATAATGGCAAATTTGATATTGGGGTACTGCTTGGCCTTTGCTGCCGTGGCATCACCCATCAGGAAACCGACCGAAACAATTACGTCATACTTTTCGGTTGCGAACTGATCGATGTTCTTCTCGTAGTCGGTTGGCTGCTTGGACTCGATGTAATTGATCTCCCAACCAAACTCTTCTCCGGCTTTCTGTACCCCTTCCCAGGCCGATTGGTTGAAGGACTTATCGTTTACGCCACCTGTATCGGTGACCAACCCGACCTTGAGCTTGCTGCTGCCGCTGCCACAGGCCGAGAGCGCCATTGCAGCGATCAAGATCACGACCAACAGAAGATTGATGCGTTTCGACATATTCTATCTCCTCATGCTTGAATAAGTGGAAGTTTTTGCGAGGGCCATGGCCCCTGACGTTTTCCAGTGTAGCACGAAGCGAAGTTGTCCGCAAGCCGCCAACGATCACTTTGGAGTATATTTTTTGTTAATTTTTCCGGTAGGCCGGCTAACAAAACCGTAAGAAAAGCGGCTCTCCCGTTTTCAATGGGAGAGCCAGAAAAGCAAAGTCGGGTACGGTGCCCTTTCCCGTCACCGTACCCGACTTTGCCGATTAAGAAGTTGCCTGAAAAGCAAGGCGCAACGCACTTTGCCGGCTAGCAGCCTGTCGGAGAAGACTTCGGAAGTCTCTGTGACCGCTCAAAAGCCGTGATTTTCGAGCAATTTCGCCTTGTCTCATGCGCAAACTGCCCGGGGAGAGACTTCCGAAGTCTTAACGGGGTCTCTCCGACACCCTGCTAGAAACAGGCGTCGTCGACCCCTATGGAAGTGCGTCGCACCTGCCGGTGTTAATTTTCAGACAGTCTCTTCGCATTTCCATGGAGCGTGGTTACTCCACAACGACCCAATCGTTCGCGCTGCGGCCAAAGACTTCAGGCGAATACATCTCCTCGGCCTTGGCAGGCGGGGCGACGAACCTGCCGGGCGTGGTGGCGCGGGCAATGTAGCTGTACTCGTAGACGCCATCCCACAGCAGCGACGTGAAGGCTTCGGCGCGGGCGTCGCGGAAGTTCTGGTGCTCGTACCACGTCCAGCGCCACCACCAGTGGTAATACGGCACCGGCTCGAAATTCTCGTCGGGCGGGGCACCCTGCGAAACGGCCAGCTCGGGGTTGACGATTTCCAGGCCGGCCGGCAACGGATCGACCAGGGCGACGTGATAACGGCGGCTGTCGGCCACCAGTGTCAGCCGGACACGCACGCGGGCCCCGGCCTTGATATGCCAGACGCCATCCTCGCCGCGGGTCACATCTTCGGGGTTATCGACACCCTCATACGTACGCTCGACGACAAAGCCCATGTCGGCAGGCGGCAGGTTCAGATCCAGCGGCGCATAGCGCAGGCCCAGGCGATAGTACAGGCGGCCCACGCCTTCCTTGCTGACGATCAGGTTTTGCAGGCTGCCAGGCCCGGCGTCGACCAGGTATTGCATCGGTATGTCCAGTTGGCTGCGCTCGGTGGAATACCCGCGGAATTCGTGTTCCCCGGCGTAGGTGTCGCCGAGCCAGATTCGAGCGACGAAATCGGGTGTTTGAGCCTCGAAAGTATCGAAGTAACGTTTCATCGCCAGCAACACGAAGATGTTCTCCTGGGTGTTGTTCCAGCGCCCACGCGTCTGGTGTGCCAGCAGGCCGGCCACCACCTTGGGGATCAGGTCGGACTGCGGGTTGTCGCCGATCAGGGCGTCGAGCAGGATGGCGTCGGTGCGGCGGTTCGAGCCGAGCAGCAGATAATTCTGCTCATCGAAGTCGGTGATGAAGTTGGCCGCCCCGGCCGTCTCGACGGCGCGGTTGTTGACGTGTGTGCGGATGGCCTCCAGCGCGGCGGGATCGTCGATCACCGGCCACAGGAAACCGACCGCATCGAGTCTCAGATTTTCCAACCCGGCTTCATTGAGCAGGCCGAGGGCCTTCTGCGGGTCGCGGTCGCCTGAAAGCATGCGCACGTACAAAGCGTAGGACGATAACACCCAGCGGGTGTTCTCGCTATACCAATGCGGGTAGTGGCTTTCGATGTCACGCAGGTAAACCAGGGCGTTTTGCTGCATCTCGCCGGGAATTTCGAAACCCATCTGCTGCGCCCGCACCATGGCATGGGCGGCATGGATGGTGTGGAAGGGAATCGAGTCATGGCCGCGCCGCCAGTAGGGGAAGCCGCCGTCATCGTTCTGGATGCCCTTCAGCGTTTCGAGATCGCGCACAACCGAAGCCTGCATCGCTTCGACCGAAGGCAAGCCATCGGCCTGGAAAGCGGCCAGCACGTCTTTGAGTGCGGCAATCGCCAGGATGCGGGAGGAGAGTTGCTCTGCGCAGTCGTAAGGGTAAGAAACGAGGTACAGGACGGCATCCGTCAGGGCCTGCAAAGCCGTCGACGACGTCGTGATTTCCAAGCCACCGTACTGTGGGGCGACGCCGGAAGGCGTCAGCAAAGGCTGGAAGGCCGCACCTTCGTCCAGGACGCCGTAGGTGGCGAAGGCCTCGGTGGTCGCTGGCGTGTAGACGGGCAGCGCCACGTTGGCCGCGTCGGCATAGCTGCCGGAGACGGCTCCAATCTGGATGCGCGCCGTGCCGGCCATATCGGCCGCAGCCGGGAAGCGCACTTCGACGCGATCGCGGGCCGGGACGACGACGCGCTTCCCGACCGTGTTGCTTTCTTCGGCGGCATCGAGCAAGGTCAGATTGGTCGCATCGACGGCCACGTCTACCGTCATGTCTTGATCGGTCTGGTTTTGCAGCACGACCGGGAGTTCGAACGTGTCGCCGAAGTTCAGAAAACGCGGCGCCGAGGGCCGCACCATCAAGGGCAGGCGGGCGGTCAGGTTGTTCTCGGCGGAACCGAACTGGCGCCCATCCGGGCTGACCGCCACCACCATGATGCGGTAGCGCGTCAGGTTGTCGGGCAGCTTGACGTTCACCGTTGCCTGGCCGCTGCCGTCGGTCGCAACGGCCGGGGCGAAGGTAGCCAGTGGGTTGAAGTCGGTGCGTACACGAATTGGATTCACATCGTCACCGCCCCCCCCAGCAGGAGGCAGCGCTTCATCCATCATCCCTTTTTCCAGCGTCATCGTCGCCAGGGGCGCTTCGGCGGCGGGGGCGGCGCCATCGGCAGCATATTCGTACAACTCCTGCTGCACGCTGGCCCGGTTCTGCGCTTCGGCAGCCAGCGCCAGCGGGTTGGCCAGCACGATGCTGCCACGCAGGTAGTAGCTGGTTACGTCGGCCGGGCGCTGCGTATAGAAGACGGCCAACGGGTCCGCCAGTTGGTAGCCACTCAACGCCAAGATGGCCTCATCCACCACGACCACGGCCACCTCGGCACCCGAGACGGGGTTGCCGTTGGCATCCGTCACCTGCAAAGCCAGGACCGTCTCACCGCCAGGTTCGAGTTCGCTGGCCGCCGGGGAAACCTGCACGCCGAGCGTGCGGGCGGCCAGCGAGATATTCAGCGTCATCGAACCGCTGGCATAGGCCGGACGGTTCTCGACGCCTTCGAGCGGGTTGCCCTGGTCGTCGGTGCGCGCCGCCGAACCGACTACGTCGACCTGGATATTCAGGTTCGGGAGGTGCGCTTCTTCGATGGGAATGCGCAAGGTCGTGCTGCCTTCCGGCAGGCTGAAGCGCTCGGTGTAGAGAATACCGCTGCGCGCCACCGTCAACAGACCCTCGGCAGGCGAGAACGGCGACTGCACCAGGACTTCGGCCACGTCACCCGGCTGGTAAGTTTCTTTGTCGGGGATCAGCGTGACCTGCTCTTTTTCGACTTCCCGCGCCGGCACCAGCTCGCCGCCGCTGACCCAACGGGTGAACTGGCTGTAATTCCGGCGGCCCTGATCGTCGAAAACTGTGGCGCCGATCAGGTATTCCCCGCCGAGGGGTGTCTCGAAGGTACACGAAACCGGCTCAGCGCCCGAAGTAACGTTGCAAACCTGCACGTCGGCTTCTTCTTGCTGCCACTGGCCGTCGCGGAACTTCCATTCCATGCGGGCAGCACGCACTTCGACGGCCCGGCCGGCGATGGCGTTGCCGTCCACATCGGTAACGATCAGATCAACCGGCAAGGGCGTGCCGCGTTCGACAAAGTAGCGCTCGCTGCGCAGGCCCACGTAGAGGTCGGCGGGGTGCACCAGCAAGGAGGTGTTGCCGCTCCAGGCCTGGCGGTTGACATCCATCACCGTAGCCTGCGCCAGGACGCTGCGCGGCCGGGCATTGCCGCCGCCGCTGAAATCGAGGCGCAGGTAGTGCGTGCCGGCAGCGTCGGTTACGCCCGTAAAGGTTTCGTAGGTTGTGCCATCGCCGTCTTCCCAGCCCATGCCGCCAGCGCGGGAATACCAGAACCACCACGGTTCCCACTCGCCGAAGGTGAACCCGGGCCAGTTGGGCGGGTTGTAGTTGGTATCCGACGAAGACACATTCCAGGTGACTTCGGCATTGGGCAGGGCGCCGCCGGCATAGTAGTTGGCATCCACGGCCAGCACGGCGTATTCACCTGCAAAGTAAGGGCCGGTTGTTTCGTTACGGGCCGCAACTTCGAATTCGGGGCGGCGAAACTCCTGGATTTGGAAACCGTGGTAATACTCGCCAGACATGGCACCCGATGCGGTCAATCCAATGCTGGCGTACCCCAGGTTGACGGATTCGGGGATGGTGTACACGAAATCGAAACCGCCCAAGGCGCTGACTTCAGCTACGCCGTTGCCGATATCGTTGCCCTGCGAGTCGGTAATCCGATAGTTGACGGTCATGCCCCCTCCCACCAGGCCAACATCGCCGAGTTGCCCGCGGCCTATACGCCGCATCCAACCCTTAACGTGCACTTCCTCACCGGGCTTGTACATCTGGCGGTCGTCGTAGACGAACCAGCGCAACTCGTCGGCTTGCGTCCATGTCGCCCAAGTGGAGTCGCCCCAGTAGTACGTCGACTGGGGCAGCATGGCCACGTCGTTCCCCTGGCGAGCCGTCAAATAGGCTGCGCCGGATGGGATCGGGAAACGCGCTACGCCGTCTGCTCCCGTGGTCGTCGCGGCGCCGGCAGCACCGGCAGCGATTTCGACGCCGGGCAACGGCGCGCCGTCTTTCAACGCCGTCGCCCAGGCCACCATCTCGCTGTGATCGGCAAAGGCATCCAGGCCGATCTGCGTCACCTGCACCCAGTGATAGAGCCGGCGCCACTCGGCTTCATCGCGGTTGAGCAGGCCAACGGGCGGCTCGATGACGACGATCACGTGCCCAAGGCCGCCGGTCAAGGCCTCGCTCAAGTCAACGGCCACTTCGGTGAGCTTATCATCGGGCGCGTCGGTATCGATCGATGTATCCAGCACGCGCCGGCCGGGCAAACTGGGCGGGTTATCGCTGCGGCCGCGCTCGCGCAGGTAAAGTTGGAAAGCGGGCCAATCGGCAGGTTGGACAGCATATAGTTCGACGTTCAGCCTGTCATAATTGATTGCGTATACCGAAAGGGAAGGCTTTTGTGCAACCGGGTCGAGGGTCACGAAAGTCTCATCCGGCCCGACCAGCACCGGCTCAGCCTTGCCAACTTCGAAGCTGACGGTTCGATCTTCACCCAGCGTTTGCCCAAAGATATCTTGTATGCTGCTGCGGATGGTCACGCGATAGGTGGTCTGCCCTTGGGAAGCGCCATAAACCTGGATGGTGTTGCCGACGATATTGGCCGAAGCGCCGGGCAGTTCAGGCGCAATGGCCAGCATGTCTTCGCGGTAAACGTCGGGATCGATAGGGTTATTGAAGCGAATGTAAAACGGCTGCAAGGGGCGGCACACGTCATCGCCCCAGGAACAGCCATGATCCTCGATTTTCAACGGCGCGTAGGTGCGAAAGCTGTACGACTGGACTTCAGCCGTAACCAGCGGCCCTTCGGCGGAGGGTGTCCCCGGGCCTATCTGAACCACTACATCGCTATCGAGTGGCAATGGTTCGACGGCCTTGAAGGCAATCCAGCGCCCTTCGAGCGCCTGTGCGGCCAGGCGGCCGACCGTTTCATCGGCGTCGACTTCGGCCTGTTCGGCCAGGCGCACGGCCACGTTCGCTCCGCCGGCCGTCACCCGCATCGTGGCAAGCACAGCGGCCGGATCGATGCGTTGATCGAAGGTAACGAAGAAAAGCGGCTCTCGAGGTTGTGCGCTGTCGTTCGGGAATGTATCGACGGCCTTGACGGCCGGTGTGGTAAAGGTCCAGGTCACATCTTCGGCCAGCGCAGCGCCGGCCATCGACTGCGTGCCTGCCGGGATCGTAACGCGATACTCGGTGGCTTTCGGCAGGCGGTCGATCAGGTCAGAGTCGTACTGGAAGTTGAGCGTTTTGGTGCCCAGCCAGCGCCAGGTGCCGGGCAAGGGCGGTTCGATACGCACCGGCACGGCGGCGTCAGCCAGGTCTTGCAGCGTGCCCAACGGCACCATCGGTTGGTTGAAGGTGACACTGAGGAAAGGCGCCACGGGAATCTCGCCATCGGGGCTGTAACGCAGCACCTCGAGCGGGCCGCCGGCACCGGTTTCGGGTGGTTCCAAAGCCGGTTCGTCCGGTGGGAAAGGTTCGTCGATGGTCTCACCGGTACGCGGCGGCGGAATGGGATCGTCAGGCAGCTTGAAATCCACCTGATCCGCTGCTTCTGTCGGAATAGCCGGCAGGCGAGCGACGATCTGCTGAATCTCTTCGGGGGTCAACGGTTCACCATCAGCCACGGGCAGCGGTTCGTAAATGGCAGGCTGGGCCTGGCCCTCACTGAGTTGGAAGACGATGGGTTGATCTGAATCGGTTGAAGGCATGGTATCCGCCGTTACTGGGGTGGTTTTCCCTTCTCGTGGTATATTCTGGCCGTTTTTGACCGGTGGTGGGGGCTGGTTGCGCAGGAACCAGAAGATTCCGGTTGCCGCCAGGACAAGGCAGCAGGCGCTGAAAACCACACCGCTCAAGATGCCACAGTGCAACTTGGTTTTGGGATTGGTCGTTGGGGACATAGGCTCTCTCCTTATTGCTTAAGCCGATGGCTGATCTTATCACAGCCGAATGGGTTTCGATGGCAAGGCAAAAAAGTGTCTGACTTGAGTATACATTACAATTCCCCCGACGGCTTGACAGACTGCTGACAAAGTGTTGACAAAAACCGTTCTTTTCTGCCCCAACCGCTTGCTGGAGAGACTCTGGCACCGAAGCTTTCGGCGATCAACCGGCCGTTTCTTTGCAAACGGCGGCTAGCGTCCCTTTGCAAAGAAACCAACCGCCAACGTCCCCGGCCTGCTATGGGCGATAGAGCAGGTACTCCGGTGTCGCGACGAAAAAATAGAGCCTGCAAGAAGCCTCGCCATCTCTCGTACGCGCGCTCGATCGTAGCAATGTTTCTTCCGGTGGCGGCCCATTCGGCTGCCGGGCGCAGCAATACCCCCAAAGGGCCGGCGCTCAGGCAGGGAATGCCTGGGCCGCGGCCATGGTAGCAGTAATAATTTTGCCGTTATGCCAGGAATGAGACGTGCCAACGTAAGGCAGGTGAGGGTCAAGCGATGTCGAAACTGGGAATATCCAGGAATCTGGCCGGAACGTTCTGCTTCTGTGACGCAAAAACGAGCGCACGTTGGTACCAAAAGCGGGTAGTTACGAACAACACCGATGCCAGCCAGCGCACGATTTCGGGCGCCGCATCGGATTTAGCCAGCTGGTTGCGCGCGGCAATGGCCGCCCCGGCCCAGGTCGGCTTTTCCGCACGCAGCCATTCCGCCGTATAGCCATGCAGGTAGGCGTGTATCCCCCACAGATACCCCAGGGTGACGTTCAGGCGTAACGGCGCGTCACGCAGCACGTTGCGAAGCTCATAATTCCCTGTGCCGGTAATGTCCTGGATTTCCGCAGCATCACCGCCGATCAGGCGCAGGATGACGTTAAGGCGGTGAAGCGTCCAGTAGCTGCCGCCGCTGAACAGACCGTGATCAAGCCCATCGCCGGTAAACATGTACTTTAAAATGCCGTTTCCGCTGGTTTTGGTGCGCCAGATCTTTCCCAACTGCTTGACCTGCCCGTTGGGGTCTTGATCTTCTACAAAAGCCTGCGTCAGTTCGACAAAGCAGCAGGCGGCTTCATCTTTCTGGGGGGTATGTTCGCCTAAGATCTGGTAAACGTAGTGGGTAAAAGCATCTTCGGGCAGCGGCTTCTTGTCCAACCACCTTTGTACGGCCACCGCTTTTTGCTCGATGCCATCGAGCAGATAGCCCGGACAGTCGTCGTAGGTGCCGAAGAAATTACGGTAGTAGGTGGCATCTCGAATAGCGTACAGCAAGGCATCCAGGCCATCCAGCCAACGCATGCAGTGGATTTCGAAACCCCAATCGGGCATCGCTTCACGGATTTGCTCCGCCCACTCAGGAACTTCGCCGATCGATTCCCTGAGCGCGTTCACCGTTTCGAAATCACGTTTCAAGATCTTTTCATTTTCTTCATGCGTGATCATTTTTTGGCCTCCATGTCACAAACATCAAATTGGGTGCTTCATCAATTTTACCCGGCCCGCAAAGATTTCGCGCAACCAGTTTCAACCCAAACGGCGCCATCCTTACGCCAAGGTGAGAGGCTAAGGCTGCGGCGCGAAATACTCTTGTTTCAAATCGCCAATATCTGCCGCACTGTGCGCCGCCAGAATGGCAAAAAAATCTTCTGCGTGCGCGATTTTTTGCGCACATTGCACGGCATAGTCCTTCAGAAAAGCAAAAAAGGCTTCATCGCCAACACGGTGACGTAAATCGTGCAAGAAGCGGGCACCTCGTAAGTATACAGCATTGCGGTAAGGAATAAAGCCTGGGTATCGGTAAACGGGCAAGTCGATCACGCCAGACGGCTGGTAAAAGTCTACCCGCCGCGCCCACCAGGCGTCCAGGGCTTGGGGATAGACGCGTTCATAATATAGAACTTCACTGTACGTACTGAGGGCCTCGTCCAGCCACGGTTCCAGCGCCTGATCGTTTCCGATCAGGGCGTACCACCACTGGTGAGCGGTTTCGTGAACGGCGATGGCCGTCAGGTAATCATCTGGCAAGCCGCCATACGTGTTATAGAAGCCATCGCTCAGGAAAAACAGCCCGTCGTATTCCATGCCATCCAGGAAATCTGCCTGTACTACGCTCAGGCTGTCGTGTGGATAAGGCACGAACAGATCTGAAAAAACCTGCACGGCGCGCATCGTGTCGCTGAGCACCTGAGGCGCCATGGCGGCCACGAACGGCGAACCGTAGTGCGCGACTGTCAGCGCGCGGCCGTCAGGCAGGGATTGCGTGGCCGTAATTACTTCATACCGACCGGCAGATATGGCGAAATCGCGGCCTGCTGTGAGTTCATACCGGTAGCCGGTCGACGTCTCCCGTGCAGCCGCACTGGCCGCCAGCACCAAACCGGGCGGCGGCGTATCGATCTGTACGTCCACGACGAAATCGGCGATCTCGTAAACTTGATGCTCGCCGAAGTAACCGGGATCGTTCGCCAGCCAAGCGGTGTCATAAGGCGGGATATACGGATACCAATCGACCAGATTGGTCTGGCGGAGGGTATAGCCGAAGGGTACCGGGCGGCCGGCATCGGTCGGAATGGGTGGGATGGCAAGCGTGTAGGCGAGTGCAAGGGACACGGTGCCGCCACGGGCCAGAGGTTGCGGCAGGTCCAGGATCATCCGCTGCACGTTCCAGTGATAGTCAACGGGCGTTCCATCCATCCAGGCAAGCGAGGTAAGCGTAAATGCTCCCGGCCAGCGCGCCGGTTCGACGACCAGCGTCAGATCCGCCAAGGGCGTATCCGCCCGGTTGGTGTACGTGATCTGCTCCTGTACGGCAAGCGCGTGCAGGCTGTTGTCGAGTTTTGCGGATAGGTAGTAGCTTGTGCGTGCATTGGACGGTGGCGTTGGCGTGGCAGATGCTTCGAGCGTCGGCGTGACAGCAAGCGTATGCGTTGCGGAGATGGTGGCCGTTGCACTGGCCGGAGGAAGCGTAGCGGTTGCCGAGGGCTGCGAGGGGGAGGGTTCGGAGATGGGTGGACGGCAGGCAGCCAGAAGAAGCGCAAGAAAGAGGGTAGTGAGAAAGTGTGGTTTCATGCAATGGAAATCAGATCGTAAAGTCTCTCGGTCAAGCCCTATGATACAATGAATTCAAGGTCTTTTACAGGCCGGTTTATACTGTATCGTTTTTGGAGGTGTCTTATGCAACCGGTTCTCGACACCCGCCCATCCCCAATCGCCGGACAGTGGTATCCTGGCAATCCCCAAGCGTTAGCGTCCCGCGTGGATGCATATGTTGCAGCCGCCGAGCTGCCGCAAATCGATGGTGAAGTCGTGGCTGTTATCGCCCCACACGCCGGGCATCTTTATTCCGGGCCGGTAGCGGGTTACGCATTTGCAGCCATTCGCGAACGCAGCCCTGAAATCGTGGCCGTAATCTCCCCCAGTCACTATCCCTACCCTCATCCACTGCTGACAACAGGACACGAAGCTTACGAGACACCCCTGGGCATCATTCCGGTGGCGGCCGATGCCGTTGGAGCGCTGGACGCAGTCTTGCGACGCGATCTCGGCACCGGGCTGGCCAGCGTCAAACGCGACCCGGAACACTCGCTGGAAATCGAACTGCCCTTCTTGCAGCGTGTCTTGAAGGGCAGTTTTCAACTGCTGCCGGTGATGGTGCGCGACCCAGGTTCCTTCATCGTACAGGGATTGGGCAAGGCCTTGGCCACCGTGCTGGCCGGCAAAAACGCCATTTTGGTCGCCAGCACCGATCTCTCTCACTTCTATCCACAGTCCAGTGCAGAAAAACTCGACGGCGAAATGTTACGCCGCATGGAAGCCTTCGATCCTGATGCCGTTTTGCGCGCCGAGGAGGAAGGCAAGGGCTTTGCCTGTGGACGCGCAGCCGTAGCGGCCGTCCTGTGGGCCAGCAGCGCGTTGGGCGCAAACGCCGTCAAGATTCTGCACTATGCGACATCCGGCGCCATTACCGGAGACCCGACCCAGGTTGTGGGCTACGGCGCGGCGGCCGTGCTTAAATCAGTGGTAAGAAACGGTTAGGGAGCTTTTTGCCCGTCGGCCACTTTCAGTCTCTTCTCTCGTTGTCACTTCATGGACCCATCTTTTACCACCGATCTCCTCAAGCTTGTCCTCGTCGCCCTGCTGGTTTTTGCCAATGGCTTCTTCGTGGCGGCCGAGTTCTCACTGGTGAGTGTACGCCGCACGCGCATCGCCGAACTGCTTTCGCAGGGTAACCTGGCGGCAGCGTCGGTTCAAAAAGCTATCGAAAACCCCGACCGGGTGATTGCGGCGACGCAGTTGGGCATCACACTGGCCAGCCTGGGCCTGGGCTGGATCGGCGAGCCGGCGCTCTCGCACCTGATTCACCCCTTGATTGTGCTTTTTCCGTTGGAAATGCAAGAAGAGGTGTCGCACAGTATTTCAGCCGGCATTGCTTTTTCACTGATCACATTTTTGCACGTGGTGGTTGGCGAACTGGCGCCGAAGTCGATCGCACTGCAAGACCCCGAAAGGACCTCGCTGTTTGTTGCGCGGCCGACTTTGTGGACGGAGCGTCTCTTCAAACCGGTGATCTGGGCGCTTAACGGCACGGGAAACGCGCTGCTCAAGCTCGTTGGCGTCAACCCGGCCAGCGGGCATGAACTGGTGCATTCGGTGGACGAGATCAAAATGCTGGTCAGCGCCAGCGCCGAAGAGGGTGTGGTCCATGCCGATGAGAGCGAGATGCTGCACGCCATTTTCGATCTCGGGCAGTTGCTTGCGCGGCAGGTGATGCTGCCACGCACTGAAATCACCGCCATCGAGGCAAACACGCCGCTGAACGACATCGTCGAGTATGCCACGCAGTCGTTGTACACGAAGTTTCCGGTTTACGAGGGCAATCTCGATCAAATCCTGGGCATTCTGCACGTCAAAGAAGTGCTGCGCCGCCTGAAAGAACCATCCTGCGAGCGCTGCACGGCGCGCGATCTGGCCCGCGATGCGCTCTTCGTTCCCGAGACGATCCCTGCACACGAGTTGCTGCGCCAGTTCCGCGCCAGCCGCCAGCACATCGCCATCGTGCTCGATGAATACGGCGGCACAGCCGGCCTGGTCACCCTGGAAGATTTGCTCGAGGAGATCGTGGGAGAGGTTAGCGATCCCTTCGATCGCACCCTGCCGCACTTCGAACGCCTGCCCGATGGCACCATCGTCATTGAAGGGATGACGCTGATCGAAGAGGTGAACGAGGAGCTTAAGCTGCATCTCGACGATCCGCACTACGACACCATTGCAGGATATATTCTGGGGAAACTGGGCCGCATCGCCTGTGAAGGCGACGTGGTCGAGAGCGATAAGTTACGCCTGCGCGTCGAAGCAATGGACGGTTTACGCATCGCCCGCGTCACGCTCAAGCAAGACGAGTCGAGCGAAGAAGCGTAGCCTGTCCCGTTCCGTTTTGATGCCCCCCACACAAATTCTCTATGCGTAACTACTACGAAATTGCCGTTAGCCTGCCCCGTATCCAGGGGACGTTTACCTATCACGCACCGCCGGATTTGGAAAGCGAACTCGGCAGCGGGCACCTGATGAGCGGCCACCTGGTGGAAGTACCGTTCGGCCGGCAGAACGTGCAAGGGGTGATCTTGCAGAAGGTCGATGTGCCGGACGTGCCGGAAACCCGGCCGGTGACAGGGCTCTTCGATCCGCAGCCGGTGCTGACGGCCGCACAAATCGCCCTGGCTCGTCAGCTGGCCGAAGAGACGCTTTCGCCCCTGGCTGCGATGGTAGACTTGATGATCCCGCCCGGGCTGCGCCAGCAAGCAGATACGCGCTACAGCCTGCATCCCGAGCGTGCGGCGCTCAACCCGCCAACCGGGCAGACCGAAAAGATGCTGGTTGCCATCCTGCAAGAACGGGGGCCTCTGCGTGGACGCCAGCTCGATGCGGCCTTGCCGCACCGCGATTGGCGCGGGATCGCCCGGAAACTTGTACAACGCGGTGTGCTTGGCTCCCAAGCCGTTTTGCCACCGCCCACTGTACGCGCCAGGCTGGTCCGAACGGTGCAACTGGCCTGCCCACCGGCCGAGGCCGAAGCGGCCCTGCCGGCGCTGGGACGCGGGGCGGCCCTGGCGCGCCGCCAGGCCGTACTGCGTTACCTGCTGCATCAGCATGAACCGGTAAACGTGGCCTGGGTCTACGCGGAGAGCGGTGGCAAGCCCGAGGATTTGCGTTACCTGGCCGAACGCAACCTGGCCGTACTTAGCGAACGGGAGGAATTAAGGGACCCATTGGCCGGCAAAGATTATGCGCCATCGCAACCATTGGCATTAACCGATGCCCAGCAGACCGCCTGCGACGAGATCTGTGCGGCTCTGCACGCCGGCCAGGCACAGGCGCCCTTCCTGTTACACGGGGTTACGGGTTCGGGCAAAACCGAAATCTACCTGCATGCCATTGCCGAAACCCTTCGTATGGGCAAACAGGCTATTTTCCTGGTGCCTGAAATCGCCCTGACCCCGCAAACCACTCGCCGCGTGGTGGGGCGCTTTCCGGGGCAGGTGGGGATCGTGCATTCGCAGCTCTCTCCCGGCGAACGTTACGACACCTGGCGGCGCGCCCGCCAGGGACAGATTTCCGTGATCGTCGGCCCCCGCAGCGCCCTGTTCACCCCCTTCGACCGGCTGGGGCTGATCGTGCTGGACGAGTTCCACGACCATTCGTTCTACCAGGCCGAACCACCGTTTTACCATGCACGCCGGGCGGCGGAAGTTTACGCCCGCCTGGCAGGCGCCGTGTGCGTGTTCGGCTCGGCCACACCCGACGTAGCCAGCCGCAACCGTAAGGATTACCGCTACATTCACCTGCCCGAACGGATTTTCAGTTCTTCGAAATCGGGAGAAGCAGAAAGCAAACAGCTTCCCCCGATTCGGGTGGTCGATATGCGCCACGAGTTGAAAGCGGGAAACACCTCGATGTTCAGCCGCCCCCTGCAGGCCGCCCTGCAAGAGGTGCTGGCAAAGGAACAGCAGGCCATCCTTTTTCTCAACCGGCGCGGCACGGCAACGTTTGTTTTTTGTCGCGAATGTGGTGCCAGCCTGAAGTGCCCGCGTTGCGATCTTCCGTTGACGTTGCACGTGGGATCTTCAGAAGCATCCGGCAAACGCCGTGCGAACGGATCGAACGCTTTGCTCTGCCATTACTGCAATTACGAACGCCAGGTACCACAAAAATGTCCCCACTGCGGCAGCGCGAAGATCCGGCAGTACGGAGCGGGCACGGAAAAAGTCGAAGCCGAAGTCCAGGCGATGTTCCCACAGGCGCGCACGCTGCGCTGGGATTACGAAACGACGCGTCAAAAAGGCGCGCACGAGGCCATTTTGGGCCACTTTGCCAACCAGCGCGCCAACGTTTTGATCGGCACACAGATGATCGCCAAAGGATTGGACCTGCCCAGGGTAACCTTGGTAGGAATCGTGCTGGCCGATGTGGGCCTCAATCTCCCTGACCCGTTCGCGGCCGAGCGCAACTTCCAGGTACTGACCCAGGTAGCCGGGCGCGCCGGGCGCAGCGCCCTGGGAGGCCGGGTGATCTTGCAAACCTTCTTGCCGGAACATTACGTCATCCAGGCCGCGGCCGGGCATGACTACGAGGGGTTTTACCAGCAAGAACTGGCCTACCGCCGTAAACTGGTTTACCCGCCCTTTGCGCGCCTGGCCCGACTGGAAATCCGCGGCCAGACTGCGGAGGAAGCCGAAACGGCGGCCGGAAAATTCCTCACCCGCTTGCAGGAGAACGTCCCAGCTTCCAGGCGTACGGCGATGGAGATTATCGGGCCGGCGCCCTGCTTTTTCTCCCGTACAGGCGGGGTATACCGCTGGCAGATTCTTCTACGCTGCGCCGATCCGGTTTCTTTGCTCCGCGGCGCCAACCTGTCAGGTTGCCGGGTTGAGATAGACCCGCCGTCTTTGCTATAATTGGGGCTGTGAAAGGATAATCTATGCGCCCTACCCGTCGCGAACTTCTTACCTGGGACGACTTCAACAAGCTGATCGATCATCTGATACCACAATTCGAGCAAGAGTTCGGTGCGATGATTATTATCACCCGTGGGGGGCTTGTCCCTGGGGGCATCCTGGCCGATGCCCTCGGCATGGAAACCATTGCGACCGCTGCGGTAGACTTTCCTGCAGAAATGGAACGCCAGCGCACCGGACTGTTTGCCTGGCCACGCTTCATTCAGTTTCCTGAAGATAAGCTGCTACGCAGCAAAAAGGTTTTAATCGTCGATGATGTGTGGGGTTCGGGGCGCACGATCACGGCCGTGAAGAACCGCGTTTCCGCCGCCGGAGGCACGCCTTACACCTGTGTGATGCACTTCAACCCGTACCGGAATCTGTTCGGCGCCTACCGTCCCGATTACTATGCGGCCATCACCGATGCGTACATCATCTATCCCTGGGAAGTCGACCGCGGCCCCGACCGGGTGCTGCTTGGGTAACGGTTAAAACCAGTCTTTCTTGTAGAAAAGAATGCCGACGGTCCCAGAAAGCAATAGCGAGATGGAAATCATAATCAGCAGGGCATAGGGGTGTTCTTCCATGGGCAGGGGGATGTTCATCCCATAAAAACTTGCCACCATCGTCGGGATGCTGAGCACGATCGTAATCGAGGCCAGGAATTTCATGACACCGTTCAGATTGTTCGAGATGATCGAGGCAAAAGCATCCATCATACCGCTGAGAATATTCGACTCGATATTGGTCATTTCGATTGCCTGCTGGTTTTCGGTTAGGACGTCTTCGAGCAGGTCTTCATCGTCCGGGTAAGCGGTGAACATCTGGCTGCGCTGCAAGCGCTCCATGGTCAATTCGTTGGACTTGAGGGCGGTCGTAAAGTAGGTGAGGCTTTTCTCGAACTTGAGCAGTTCGAGCACTTCACGGTTGCGGGTAGATTGCTGCAACTCGTCTTCGACCGCATCGACGCGGCGGGTAATATCGCGCAGGCAAGCCAGAAACTTGTTGGCAGTTGCCAGTAGCAGGCGCAGCACGAAGCGATTGCGCTTGGCCGTCGACAGGTCCTTCATGCGCCCCAGGTAAAACTCGTGGAGGACCTCGTTATCGCTCTTACAAACCGTTACGATGTACTGGTGAGAAAGGATAATCCCAAGTGGGATGGTGGTGTACGGCACGTCGGCAGAAATCCCCTGGAAGAAGGGGGTGCGAATGATAATCAGCAAATCCCCATTTTCGCGTTCCGTACGCGAACGCTCGTCGCGGTCGAGGGCATAGGTAATGTAATCTTGTGGGATGCCAAGCTCTTTAAGCTGGTTGATCTCTTCTGGGGTCGGGTCGACAACGTTAATCCAGCAGTTTGGGACGGGTTGTGGCAGAACGGCAAGGCCGGCATCGGTATTGCGGTAGAAAGTAATCATTGCAAGCTCCTTTGGGCTTTTCGCCCGGTTCTGAATTCGGGACCTGAGGAGCCATGCAAAGTTTCAAGCAATCAACTTACACAGCGCCATCAGGCGGGTTAAACCTTGGCGTGGGACTGGTACTGGGGGGTTTATCTTCTTGAGACACGAAATTTTTCTCCATATTGACGCGGTTCTGATCGCAGAACCGTTGGCCTTCACTTGCGTGGAAGGATCGACAGGCTGTTATTAAACAAAACTTCCCAGAAGGCAAGCAGCTTCTGGGAAGCAAAAAAGACGCGCACGCGCGACTGCTAAGCCTTCAAGACTTCTCCGGGTGTGTTATGGCAGGGATATCCACCGAAGGGATATGGTCTGCTACGGTGCTCGCCGCTGCCTTTGACAGCGGGAGATTCGGTCAATTCGTACATGGATGCATGATCTATCATAAGTTAAGTGGCGTAAAGGGGCAAATTGCTCGGTCTTTAAGCTTCGCCATTGTGGTCAAGTATAGCACGGGCAAAAAAATGCGGCAAGGGCGCGAATCTTGCACTTTGCTCAGGCCAGTCTGGTATACTACACGCTCACCTGGATAATTTAGGCTCTTCCACCTTTGGCGGGGAATGCCCCAGATTTTTTTGGGGGGATTGGGTAAGCACCCAATCGCACATCCCGTTGGAAACCGGAGAGCCATGATGTAGAAACACGGAACGAGTACGCGTCCAGTTTCTATCCCTGGAAGTGTGTATTCCCTGGACACTTATCAACGCCCCGTTCCTTCGACATATCCCAAGGAAGTTGTTATGCCGCCAACCGAAATCGAACTTAACCCTGTCTCCCACATCACCGCAGATGCCATCGGGCAACCCGGCAAGCGAGTGTTTTACGTTCAAGCCTGGCAAGATCAACGCACAATCACATTGATCGTCGAGAAAATCCAACTTCAGTCCCTGGCAATTGGTGTCGAACAATTTTTGAGCGAAGTCAACGAGAAGTTTCCCAATTTACCCGAGGCCACAGCCGACTACGTTGAAGAGAAAATGCACATTCACCCGCCAGTGGACCCACTCTTTCGCGCCGGCGAATTCGGCCTGGGTTACGATGCAGACCGGGACATGCTCGTCCTCGTCATTCGCGAGCTGCTGCCGGAAGACCAGGAGCCAACGGAAGCCAGTGTGGTCCGTTTGTGGTGTACTCGCTCGCAAATGCGGGCCCTGGCTCACTGGGGGATGGAAATCGCCGCCCGCGGCCGCCCCGTCTGCTCGCAGTGTGGCGAACCCATGGACCCGGAGGGGCATTTCTGTCCCAAGAAGAACGGGCACAAACACTAGCCGCTTCGCCCGCGCGCACCAAAAAGCCCAAGCGGGTCAGGGTGGAAGGGGTTGCGTGCTCTTTGCGTGAATCCTTTTACGGGAAGTCTTCATCCGATGCCTGCGACGACTGTTCCGATACTTCAAAACGGTGAAATCACCATCAAAGGCCAGTTCATGTGGGGATCGAACTACACCTTTCTAGCCGAAGTGCAACAAGGTGAAGACGTGCTGCCGGCAGTTTACAAGCCGCGTAAAGGTGAACGCCCCTTGTGGGATTTTCCGGCGGCCACGTTGACCCACCGGGAAGTGGCCGCCTATCTGGTCAGCGAAGCGCTCGGCTGGGAACTGGTTCCCCCAACCGTCTACCGCCGGCGCGGGCCGATCGGCCCGGGATCGCTGCAACTCTACGTGGAACACGATCCTGAGGTGCACTTCTTTACGTTGAGCCACGAACAGCGGCAGCAACTGCGTCCGGTAGTACTCTTCGACATATTGATCAACAACGCTGACCGCAAAGGCGGCCACCTGTTGTTCGATCCCGGTGGGCATCTGTGGCTGATCGACCACGGGCTTTGCTTTCATGAAGAGGAGAAGCTACGCACCGTGATTTGGGATTTCGCCGGCGAGCCGATCCCGGCGGATTTGCTGGCAAACCTTCAAGCGTTTCAAGGCCAGTTGGCCTCCGACACTGAACTTACACGCCTCTTGGGCACACACCTGAAGCATCTCGAAATCGCCGCAATGCAGCAACGTGCACAAGCGCTGCTCGAAAGCGGCGCTTTTCCCAACCCGCCCGAAGATCGCCGGCCGTATCCCTGGCCGCCGGTATAAGGGATCAAGGAACGAAAGACGTTATCGTCCTATGCCTCATTTCAACCTCGTTCTCCTTGGTTTCGGCAACGTCGGCCAGGCGCTGGCCGGCCTGCTGCTCAAAAAACGACAGCAAATTGCCGAGCAGTACGGCATCCGCTTCCAGGTGACCGGCATAGCCACCAGCCGACGTGGGGTGCTGACAAACCCTCACGGCATCGACCTGCAAAGCGCCCTCGACCAGGTAGCGGCAGGCCAGGCGCTCTCGCTTTCTACCATGCCGGCGGTTTCAGAGTATTTGCGCGCCGCGCAAGCCCAGGTGGTCTTCGAAACCATCCCGGTCAATTATGAAAGCGGGCAGCCGGCAGTCGACTATTTGCGCGCCGCCCTGGAACTTGGCATGCATGCGATCAGCGCCAACAAAGGCCCGGTGGTACACGCCTACGAACTGTTAAGCACCCTGGCGGCAACAAAAGGCGTGAAATACTATTTCGAATCGGCGGTTATGGATGGCGCGCCGGTCTTCTCGTTGGTGCGGGAAGCCCTGCCAGGGGTCGTCATCCATTCGTTCCACGGCGTGCTCAATTCCACCACCAACCTGATCCTGGATCGCATGGAAATGGGGGAAGATTTCGAAGACGCCGTTAGCTATGCGCAAGCCGTAGGTCTGGCCGAAACCGACCCCATGGGCGACCTGGACGGCTGGGATGCGGCCGTCAAAGTGGCTGCACTGTGCACCGTGGTCCTGGGGGTGCCGACCAAGCCGCAGCGGGTTAGCCGAACCGGCATGTTGGGAATCACCCGCCAGGCGGTTCTACAAGCGCAAGCGGAAGGCAAACGGTGGAAGTTGGTGTGCAGCGCCCGGCGGCAAGGAGAAGGCGTCCAGGCACAGGTAGCTCCAGAAATGGTGGGACCAGAGTCGCCGCTGTACAACGTGGGCGGCGCCTCGAGCATGATCACATTCGAAACCGACATCTTACCGGGCCTGTCGATTACCGAAAGCGCCCCCAGTCCCGAGACGACGGCCTATGGCTTGCTGGCCGACTTTCTGAACGCGGTACGCCAAAAATGAGCGATTTGCCTGCTCCTCGCTCGTTGATCGCCGGCCGGTTTCGCCGTGATTACTACATTACCCCTGCCGGCCGGGTGCTGCTCGACGTACCCGGCGGGAACCTGTTGTACACGACGGTCGGTTATATGATCTGGGAAAACGATGCCCCCCCCGGCATGATCGCGCGGGTCGGTGAGGACTACCCACAGGAGTGGCTGGCCGACTTCGAGCGCCGCGGCCTGGATACGCGTGGCATCCGTGTCCTGGCGGAGCCGGTGGAACTGCGTTCCTTCTTCGCATACGATGAGTATATGAAATACCAGGCCGACGACCCGGTGGCGCAGTTTGCCCGCATCGGACAGCCTTTCCCGCGCCAACTGCTCGGCTACCGCAATCCCATCCCTGTTTTGGACAGCCGTACACGCTTCACCCCCCTTTCGCTGCGCCAGAACGATATTCCAGCGGAGTACCAGGGAGCCAATGCCGCCCACCTGGCACCGATCGACTACATCAGCCATACACTGCTGCCCACCATTTTGCGCCAGGCCGGCTTTGCAACGATCACGATCGATCCGTCGCCGGGTACCATGGTGCCGGCCCTGTGGGATGATATCCCGGCGCTGCTGAACGGCCTGACAGCATTTCTGCCGAGCGAAAACGAAATACGCTCACTCTTTCAAGGGCGCAGCGCCGATCTATGGGAGATGGCCGCCGGGTTGGCGGCTTATGGATGCGAGATCATCGTCGTCAAACATGGGGATCAAGGGCAACTGCTGTACGATGCCAGCAGCCGCGTGCGCTGGCAAGTTCCGGCCTATCCAGCACGCGCCGTGGACCCAACCGGGGTCGGGGCAGCGTTTTGTGGCGGTTTCCTGGCCGGATACCGGCGCACACTCGATCCGCTGCAAGCCGTGCTCCATGGAAATATCTCTGCTTCGTTGGTGTTGGAAGGCAGTGGAGCGTTCTTTGCCTTGGAGGCGCTCCCCGGGCTGGCGCAAGCTCGCCTGGAGGCCTTACGGCAGTACGTTCGCAAGGTATAACCTCAAACGTTCAGCAGTTCGGCAAACTCAGGTGGGGTATAGGGCTTGAGCAGCACATTCTTAACGCCGCGCTGCAAGTAAGCGGTGGCCCTTTCAACCAGTAAAGCGGCAGAAACGACCACCGTACGGTCAAGCAAGCCGGCCGACTGGACCGCATCCAGCACGTCATCGATATTGCGCGCGTCAAGCGCCTCATCGACGATGATCAGATCCGGTTCCCCGGTTAATGCCAGGCTGCGGGTAACGTGCTTACCGGCGAATGTGAGCGTCTGGAGGGCAAGGCCTGCCCAAGGGTCCTCATCATCGATCAGCAGAATTTGCTGTGGGCCAAGCATTTCGGTTTGAAGGGTCTCACCCGACTCGACCGCAGGCAACAGAATGCGGGCGGTGGTGCCCTTGCCGACTTCACTGGTCAGCGTAATCTGCCCGTGGTGCTGGTTGACCACGTGCAGACAGGAAGGAAGCCCAAGCCCGGCATGACCGGGCTTGCTGCTGATAAACGCAGCCCAAATATTATCCATCTGAATGGCAGGGATTCCTGTCCCATCGTCGCGCACTTCCAGGGCAACGAAGCCGGCCTCCGCAGCCGAAGAAATGTGCACGATCAGGCGGCTGGCGTCTGCTTCGAGCGCGTTGCGCATCAAATTGGCAACTGCACGCGCCAACTGGGTCGAATCGGCCCACACGAGCGGGGTTTTGGGCATCACCTCGAGCGCCAATTGAGCTGCTGGTACACCCGCGTGAAAGGCAGCGGCCTGGACGACATCGGCGAGCAAGGTCGGGCGAGGCTGCTGCTCGCGTGCCGGGCCGAGCAGGTTTTCTTTGATCTCGACGATCTGGCGAGCGCTTTCGTCGATCAAGTCCAGGTCTTCGCTGAGCGATTGGCGATCGATTTCACCGGCCGCCAGGTCGGTTTTTATGCGGGCAATGGTGATCGTAATCGGCACAGCCTTGTTCCCGATCCAGTGAATGGCCTGGGTGGTCGAGGCCGTCAGCGCCTCGTAGGTTTTGGTACGCAACAGCTCGGCGTTGGCAAGCTCGAGCTGCTTCAACGTCATCGCGTTGGAAATGGCGATGGCCAAGTGATCGGCCATGGTTTGCAGGGTAAGGATGTCTTCCTGCGAAAATGCGCTTGGTTCGATGCTCTGCACGGTCAGCGCACCGAAAACCCGCTCCCCGACGATCAATGGCAAGGCGATTTCAGAGCGGGTGTGCGGCAAGAGCGGGTTTTTGAAGTGGACGCGATCGGCGCCGACATCGAGGGCGATGCGTGCCTGGCGGTTGAGCATGGCCCAGCCGATCATGGAATCGCCACCCACCGCCAGTTTGTGCCCCTGGGCGATCATAACCGCGCCGGCCGCCCCACGTCCGGCGCGTAACACGGCCCATTTACCGGCCGCATCGACCAAAAAGATACCGGCATAGTAGAAACCGTAGGCGTCACAGATAATGTCTACCGTTTTTGGCAGCAGCACATCCAGTTTGAGGATGGCCGTGGCTTGTTTCCCCACCTGGTTCGCAGCATGCAGCAGACGCGCCCGCCGCTCGGCCTGGCGCAGTTCCTGATCTACAGCGTGTTCGTCCAAATGTGCGGTCATGAAGCTCCTCCTTGCAAAATGACGTTGACCTGTTCTACCAGCGCCTGTTCTCGCCCTTTGACGAAGAAACCACGCGCCCCACGGTTAACAGCCTCGCGGGCTTTGTTCACTTCGTCATAAGCGGTCAAGATCACGACGGGGAAATCGGCCTGCAGATCGAGCAGGCGGCTGAGCAGTTCCAGCCCTGCGCCGGCAAGCGCCTGCCCTTCGAAACCGGGCATATTCAAATCGAGCAAAGCCAACTCGAACGGTGCGCCGAGTTGGCGGGCGGCCTCGAAGGCCTGTAGGCCTTCGGTACAGTTGTGGGCAGTTGTGACATGATAGCCGGCACGCATTAAGGTCTTCTGCATGCTGCGTGCAACCAACGCTTCGTCGTCGACAATAAGGATCTTCTTGGATTGCATCAACGCCTCCTAACCTGCATAAAGCGGCACGGCCCTAGCCTTGCTCTTAATTGGGGGCCTTCCGGGTTTAGCGTGAAGAGTCCCTTTCCCGGCAAAGCCGGAAGAGCCTTAATTTTGTACTTCTTCTGCACAAAGTGTATCGGTTAGGCATTAAAAAGGCTAACCGATAGCGGAATAACCCTGACTGCCTGTAGTAAGGTTACCTCACTTTGCCATTTTGGCAAAGTGCTCACTTTGCCAAAATGGCAAAGCGCTCAATCCGCCAAAATGGCAAAGCGCTCAATCCGCCAAAATGGCAGAGCGCTCAATCCGCCAAAATGGCAGAGCGCTCAATCCGCCAAAATGGCAAAGCGCTCAATCCGCTAAAATGGCAAAGCGCTCAATTCGCCCGACGGTAAAACGCTCGATTTTTACGCAACCGGCAAAGTGACCGTAAACGTCGTTCCGACGCCGACCTGGCTTTGGACGGCGATCTTCCCGTTGTGCTGGTTGACAATGGCCATGCAGGCCGAGAGGCCCAGCCCGGTGCCACCGCGATCACCCTTCGTGGTAAAGAAGGATACCCAGATTTTATCCAAGAGTTCGGCGGGAATACCAGGCCCGTTGTCAGTCACCTGCACACGTACGAAGTGGGGGTCTTCCTCACGGCCGGCCCTGACCGTAATCCGGGCGTTCGTCTGATCACGCATGGCCTCCCAGGCGTTTTTGATCAAGTTATTGAAAACCTGGCTCAACTGGCGCCTGTCGCCGGAAACCGGAGGAAGATCGGCGGCGAAATCGGTGTGTACCACACCGTCGGGCAAGCCCATCTCGAAAACCGTCTGGTGAAGGAGATCCGGCAGGACGATCTCGTTTACCTGGCGCAAACGCGCCGGGCCGATCAGATCTTCTTTGACGTCCAGAATGGTGGTAGCGCTTTGTTCGATGATCGCCAGATCTTCAAGGATCGATTCGAGGGTGAAAGCTTGCAGCGAATAGGGCGGAACTGGTGTGCGATCGGCAGTCCCGCGTGTATCCAACCAGGCCGGCCAGAGCGCGTGGTGCGGGCGGTCCTCGGGCGGCAAGTCAAGCAACGTACGGACACCAGCGACCAGGGCCAGCACATCTTCCTGCACCCGCCTGGCGCTGGCCGGGATGGGAGCAGCCTTATTGCCCACCCAGTGAATGGCTTCACCTGTCGCCGTGGCAATGGCTTCGAACGTCTTGGTGCGCAACAGTTCCTGGTGGGCTTGATCGAGGTCACGCATCAGGCGGGCATTCGCAATGGCGATCGCAACCTGATCGACCAGGGCCTGGAAAGCCGGCATATCTTCATCTGTATACGTTTCGAGGTTCGCCGTGTGCAAAGCCAGGGCACCGAGCACATTTTCCTTGACAATCAACGGCAGCGCCAGTTCAAGCCGGTACTCGTCCGTGGAAAACGTAGAAGGCAGGGTTGGATCGTAAAAAGGGCGGCGAAGCTGCGGGCTGCGCTGTGCGATGGCCTGCGCCACGGCCGAGGCGCCGCCGGCAGCGAAAGTTTCGCTTTCTTCCAGGGTGCAGGTGCCGTAAGTAACCCGCCGCACGGCCTGCTGATTTTCGGCATCCATCAAGAAAATAGCGGCGTACTGGAAACCATATTCCTGGCAAATGATCTGGACGCTGACTTGTAAGAGTTCGTCCAGCTCGAGAATCGACGTGATCACGTGACTGATGCGGGCGGCCGATTCCAACAGGCGCTGGCGGCGCTGCAAACCGGTGATCAAAATCCGGTTCTGCTGGTTGAGAAAATCGTTGCGCCCGGCAGAGTTGGTCAGTTCGCGCACTTTTCCTTCCAGGCTGGCGACCAATTCGGCGGTGAACTGCTGTTGATAGAGGGCAGCGTTATCCAGGGCTTCACGCTTGCCGGCCAAAAAATCGCCGATCTGGACGACGAACTCATCCAGGTCGCCGATCGGCTTGGTGATATAGCCGGCAAAGCCGGCCGCCAGAGCGCGCTCACGCGCTTCGGGCGAGACGTCGGCGCTGAAAGCGACGAGGGGCGTCTCGGGCAGCAGGGTTCTCAAACGCGCCGCGGCTTCACGCCCCCCCAACCTGGGCAAGTTGATGTCGAGCAGGATCAGGTCGGGCTGTGTATCCATGGCCAGTTCGATGCCGCTGAGCGCATCGGCAGCTTCGAGGACGAGGTACTCTTTTTCCAACACACGGCTGACCAGGGTGCGAGAATCTGGCGTGTCGTCGATATAGAGCACTTTCGGCAGCGCGCGTGGGTCCATGGATTAGGGAAAGGCAATCACAACTTGGGAAGGACAATCGACTGCTGTTTCTGGTACTTACCTTTTTTATCGGCGTAGGATATTTCACATTCCTCGTCGGCTTCGAAGAAGAGCACTTGCGCAATGCCTTCGTTCGCGTAGATTCTGGCGGGCAGCGGCGTGGTGTTGGAGATTTCAAGCGTGACAAAGCCCTGCCACTCCGGTTCGAAGGGGGTCACGTTGACGATAATGCCGCAGCGGGCATACGTAGACTTGCCCAGGCAGACCGTCAGCACGCCGCGCGGGATGCGGAAATATTCCACCGTGCGGGCCAGGGCGAACGAATTGGGAGGAATGACGCAGACATCACCGGTAAAATCGACCATCGAGCGTGGGTCGAACTGCTTGGGGTCTACGACGGCAGAGTAGATGTTGGTGAAAATCTTGAACTCATTGGCCACGCGAATGTCGTAGCCATACGACGAAACGCCGTACGAGATGACGCCGGTACGCACCTGGGTATCGGTAAACGGCTCGATCATCTGGTGCTCGAGCGCCATTTTGCGAATCCAACGATCGGGTTTCAATCCCATGCTATCCGTATCTCCTTCATCACTAGATTTTACCAGCCACTGGCCTTAAAAATAACTTCCAAAAAAGCAACGCGTTCTTCGGGCGTCATCAGGCGAGAGCGGGCCAAGTCAATAAATTGGATGGTCACCAGCTCGGTGCTGATATAGCGGCCGGCGTAAAAGGTGTGCAGATCGATGAAAGCCTTGTCGGCGATGGGCTGCCCGGTGATATCGACTTCGTAAAGCTGGTCGAAGAACAGGTTTCCCAGGCCGTAGTGGACGAGGCCGTTGCCGTAGAACTCGAAGTTCTGCGGCTGGTGCGCCTGGCTGCCCTGCACGATCGCCGCGCCGGCGTCGGCGAAACCCACGAAATCCGGGCGGATCGCCGGCAGGACTTTGTACTGGTAGACCTCTTCGTGCTGGATGGTGGCGATCACCAGGTAACCCTCGCTTGCCAGGCGGCGCACTTCGGCGTACTGTTTCTCGTAGTCGCAGGCAGCCGCGCCGGGGGCCGTGTCGCTGGCTAGGGCGTACCCTTTACCCTTGCCGTTACAACCGATGAAGGCGACTTTGTTGCCGTTGTGCTCGAAGGTGAGCGCCTTCAAGCCATCTTCCAGGTTAAGCCCACCGCCGTAGGTCAACCAACCGCGCTCGTGATAGCGCTCGAGCGTCTGGCGAATCGCTTCGGCCGGTTGATCGATGAAGTGATCGCCGGTCATCTCAACCACATCCGTGCCGACTTCTTCCAGCAAGCCGATGTACTTGGGATGCGTGCAAAAGACAAGCTCGACGACATTGAGATCGTAGAAAGGACAATCGTCGGCAAAAGCGATCTCGTTGCTGATGTGGGTGATGTCAGCCGCACGCAGTAAAGGCCCGATATCTTCTGCCGGATACGTGGTGCCGTACGCATACATCAGGTTCGACGTACCGCGCACCAGGGCCGTAACACCGGTCATCGCCACCACGGTCAGTTTTTGGGGGTTGCGGTTCGTCTCGGGCAGCGACCAGCCTTCGGGCAGTTGGGCCAACGCCTGGCCCTGCGCATCCAACAGCCCGAAAGAAACTGCCAGCGGATAAGCTTGCGAGTCGAACTGGTTGCGGATGGGGGACTGCCCATCGAGCGACAGCACCTTCCAGGAGGGTTCGAGATCTTCGAAAGGGATCACGGCCCACGAGGTACGCCGTTCCCAGGCAGCCTGCGACAATTCTTCGGCAGGCACCACTTCGACGACTCCGCCGGCGGGCGCGCCCCACCAGGCGGAGAACAAGTCTTTCGTCACCGCATCCATCAGCAGTGGCTGGCCGGAGACACGCCCGGAACCCGACCAGGCCTGGCGCAATGCCTCGGCGCTGACATTGTCCGTAAGGGTCGGGAAAGGGGCCACCAGCACATACACCCACCGGCTCCAGGCCGGGCTGATATCGAGGCGGAGGGTGAGGCTTGCCTGTCCGTCTTCGGCCAGCGCGACGCCTTCCGGCAAAACAATAGCTTGCCGGAAGGCAGGCGGCAGGTAGCCGGGAACGGCAAAAGCTTCCGGCCGAACGCCATCATCCGGAAGCGCTACCGTTGCGACGGCCGTTGGCGTTGGCAGGGAGGGCGCATCGGCAGCTTGCACGCCGGTTTCCTGGCGCGTCGCCATCTGGGTGGGGGTTTCAGGAACAGCGGATGTTTCGTCTACACGCAAAGTAGCCGGCGTCGGCAAAGGCGTCGACGTGGCGGGTGAGCGCCAAAGCGCCTGGTTGGTCGCCGCAAAGGCCGTCATCGTGGGCCAGTGGTCTGCCGTCGGCGAGGCCGACGCGGCGCAAGAAACCAGGGCCAGCGTGATCGCCGTCCAGCAGACGGCGAGAAAGCACAATCGCCTTTTCATTTCAGAGAGACGCCCCCCCGCTGCTGCAAGTTCTGACAGATTTGGTGTTCCAGCGCCGAGACCTCGGCCTGGCTGGTTTCCAGTTGGGCGACGATGGCATCCTTGACCGCCGCGTCATCCAACGACTGTAAGTTGATGCGCACGTTCAACGCTGCGCCATCAATGGCGGCGCGTGCCAGGCCGCCGGCCACGCCGCCGTCGCTGACGGCATTGACGTTGCCGTACGTGACGACTTCGAGGGCCAGTTCCATGACATCCACGGCCTGGCGGACGACTTCCAAAGGCGCCTGGGTGGCGTTCAAGGTAGCAGCCTGGATGGCCTCGGAACGGAAACGCTCATGATCGGGCGTATCCTTGGGCAGGCGCATGGCCGCCATGACCGCTTCATACGCCGCCGCATCGCGCGCCTCGGCCAAGGTGAGTTCATGGCGCAGCGCTTCGGCCTGTTCGATGACTTCCTGCATACGGGCCTGCACGTCGGCATATTTTTTCTTGCCCACCGTCAGGCGGGCCACCATCGCCACCAGCGCGGCTGCCGCAGCGGCGGTATGGGCGGCCGCCGACCCACCGCCAGGCGTCGGCGTACCGGCAGCCAACTCATCGAAGAAGGCGGACGGACGGGCTTCCACGGACGCCGGCGCACTGGAGAATTGATCGAGCTTGTTTTCGAGGATTTGTTCGGGCTTGAATTGATCGAGCTGCAAATACCAGGCGGCCGCGTCGAGCAGCGCATCCCCCGGGATCAGCCCGACCACCTCGCTGTGGTGAATCCCCACACCGTAGCGCACGGCCTCACGCCGGATGGCTTCCACCACCTGGGAAATGGGCGTGCCGCGGTAATTGGTCAGGTTCATCGACACCTGGGCGCGGCCCTCGACCAGCACGCCCATCGCTTTGACGTAACGAAAACCACCCGACGACTGGCGAACGACCCGGGCGATTTTGTTGGCAATACGCACATCGTCGGTGGTCAGGTACACGTTGAAGGCGATCAGCGGATGGCGCGCGCCGATCACGGTCGCACCGGCCGGCCCAACCCGGCTGGGGCCGAAATCAGGCTCGCGTGCCGGGTTTTGGCCCATTTCGGCTTTGAGGGCCTCATATTGGCCACGACGGATGTTTTCCAGATTCTGGCGTTCGGGGCGCGTGGCAGCTTCTTCGTACAGGTAAACGGGAATGCCAAGTTCCTCGCCGACCCGGCGGCCCAGGCGGCGCGCCATTTCGACGCAATCTTGCATGGTCACGCCCGCAATCGGGATCAAGGGCACCACGTCGGCGGCGCCGATGCGGGGATGTTCACCACGGTGACGGTCGAGGTCGATCAGTTCGGCGGCTTTGGCGATCGAGCGAAAAGCGGCCTCCTCAACTGCATCGGGAGGGCCGGCGAAAGTCAGTACGGCACGGTTGTGATCGAGATCGGAATGGCGATCGAGCAGTCGAACACCCGCAGTATCCACAATCGACCGCACGATGGCTTCGACGACATCGGGACGGCGGGCTTCGGAATAATTGGCCACGCATTCGACCAACGGGCTGGGCATAGCATACCTCCTGGAGAAAATACGCTGCAATTATAGCCGAATGCCCGAAACGGTCGATGATCGAGTTTTACTGCGCCAGAGCCAGGAAAATGTCTTCCAGGCTGGCTTCGACCACATCCATGACGGTCACCTTCACACCGGCCTGGCGCAGGTACGTTTGCAACGTGCCTGCCTTGACATCGGCAGGTGTAATGGCGCGCAGGTGATCGCCGGCCAGCCCGGCGCGCAGGACGAGCGGGGAGGCTTCGAGGGCGTCGAGCGCCTCAAGCACGGGCGTCGCACAGATATTCCAGGCTTTGCCGGGCAAGGCGTGCGCTTTCAGCGCTGAAGGGGTATCCATCGCCAGCAGGCGGCCGTCGCGCATGATACCCACCCGGCCGCAGTATTCGGCTTCGTCCATGTAGTGGGTGGTAACCAGGGCTGTGACGCCCCGGTCGACCAGCGTGTAGATCAAGTCCCAGAAAGCACGCCGGGCAGTGGGGTCGACGCCGCTGGTGGGTTCATCGAGAAAGAGCAGCCTCGGGTTGTGAACGATGGCCGTGCCAAGCGCCAGGCGTTGCTTCCAGCCGGTGGAAAGTGCGGCGACGCGTTCGCTTTCATGGCCGCGCAGGCCGATCAGGTCGAGCACTTCTGCCTGGCGGGCGCGGTCTTGCACGCCATAGACGCCGGCATAGAAGTCTAGATTCTCGCCTACCGTCAGGTCGTGGTAGAGGGCAAACTTCTGCGACATGTACCCGCAGCGCGCCCGCACCTGCTCGGACTGCGTGAAAGCATCGAAGCCCAACACCGTGGCCTTGCCGCCCGTGGGCTGCAACAGGCCCAACAACATGCGGATGGTGGTCGTCTTCCCCGAACCGTTGGGACCGAGGTAACCGACGACTTCACCGGCAGATACCGTAAAGGAAAGCCGATCGACGGCGACAAAGTCGCCGAATTTCTTGCTCAACTGCTCGACGGCAATTACGTTCGTGGCAGGAACTTCGGTCATCGGTCACGCTCCAACAAAGCAATGAATACATCTTCGAGCTGTGCAGGCACCTGGTGCAGCAGCGTTAGCGTACCGCCCCGGGCGGGAATCTGCGTACGCAGGCGGCCGATCACGGCCTTTGCCGCACCGGGGCGTACACGCAAATGCAAACGGTCGCCAAACAACTGCGCATCCTGCACTGAAGGCTCGGAGAGCGCCAGATCACGCAGCAGCGTCAACGGGCGGCCGTGCAGGGCCAGGATGCACCCATCCAGCCGGGCGCAGAGTTCGGCCGGGGCGCCTTCGACGAGCAGTTTCCCATCCCGCATGAAGCCGATGCGCTGGCAGCGGGCAGCTTCGTCCATGTAGGGGGTCGAAACGAGCACAGAAACAGCCCCTTCGCTTCGTCCACCTGCCGAGAGCGATTGTGAAGACGTTAAACGCATGATCAACTGCCAGAAGTCCTGCCGGGTGACCGGATCGACGCCGGTGGTCGGCTCGTCGAGCAGCAGGATCCTCGGGCGATGGACGAGGGCGACCGCCAGGCCGAGCTTTTGCTTCATGCCGCCCGACAGTTGGCCGGCGCGCCGTTCGGCAAAGGCAGCCAGCCCGACGAACTGCAAAATCTCCATGCAGCGCGGCTGCCATTCGACGGCCGAAAGGCCACGCACTTCGGCGAAGAAACGGATGTTTTCGAGCACCGTCAGGTCTTCGTACAATGAGAAGCGCTGCGCCAGATAGCCGATGTGCGCGCGCGCCTGTTCGGTGTGGCGGTGGATGTCGAAGCCGGCCAGTGCGGCCTCGCCGCGGTCGGCCCCAAGCGCCCCGCACAGCAAACGGATGGCCGTGGTCTTTCCGGCGCCGTCCGGGCCGACGAGGCCATAGATTTCACCGGGGGCGACGGTCAGGCTTAAATCGTCTACGGCAACAACGCTACCGAAGGATTTGTGAAGGTGGGAGGCAGAGATCATGGCAGGTCAAAGGCTCGGATAGATGGCAACGACAACGAGATTCTGGGCAAGCGTCTCAAGCTGGCTGCGCGCGGGGCGTGCAGGCAGGCCGTGGGCACGCTGCATCATCAGGCCCATCATGCGCGGGTGGCGCAGCAGGCGGGTTTCCAGGTAATCGGCGATGGCAGCCGGTTCGGTAATGATTTCGGCGCGGCCATCGAAGCGCAGGCTTTTGACCCGCACGGATACCTGCGGAGCGGCCTGGATGTTACGGACCCAATCGGCTTTCAGGCCGCGCGCCGCGCCGACGTAGTACACGCCACCAATTTCTTCGTATTGCAGCGGCGTAACGCGCGGCTGGCCGCTCTTGCGGCCGGTGGTGGTCAGCAAGAGGACGATGCGCCCGATCAGCGGGCCGAATCCCAGGGCATACAGCAGGCGGTGCATCTTCTGCACGTTGCGAATTCTGCGCCAGTCGAATTGTGCGATCCCCATGCCTACCTCCTTTTGCGACAGGCATCAACCAGATATGCGCCGGCGCACAGCAGCACGAGCGTGCCGGACAGCACACCGGGAAAATAACCGCCGGCTGCGACCGCTTCGGCCACGTGCAGGGAGCCGTTGATGACTTCCACTGCGGCCACCCCCGCGGCGACGTTCATCGCCCAGGGATGCCTGCAAAAGCGGAACGGCAGCAAGGCCGCCATTGCCAGCACGATCAGCAGGTTGGCGGCCGTAAATTCCCGTTCGTTGGTCTGTTTAACCGGGATGGCCGCATTACGGGCGTGCATGGCAGCCGTGACGATCGACAACTGGCGCCACAGGCCGGTGCAGATTTCTTCCAGGCTGTGCAGGGCCTGGGCGAATACCAGCGCCAGGTACAACCAGGCCATGGTGACGGGCAGTGCAGCGCTTTTCATCGGCGCAAAAAGTACACGCACAATCCCAACAGCACCCCGGCCCCGGCGAGCAAGAATAAGATCACGCCGCCGGCCAGGCACAGGCCGGCAAGCATCAACAGCGTCAGGCCGCCCAGGCGGCGCTCGCCGAGGTTGCCGTCGAAGTACGCATAGCCCAGTTCCTTGCAGCACGTTTCGGCGCGCTGCGCCCAGTCATCTCGCTCCCAGCGGCACATGCCTGCCGGCGTGTGAATGAGGCCGTGCTCGTCGGGATAGTAAGCCTGCCAGCCGTCGGGCAGCGTGTACGTGAAATATTCGTCCCCGGCCCAATAGCCGGCGCACTGCTGCATTTCAGCATGGATGGCGATGCCCCATGGGGCGGGAGCCAGGAGGATACCGAAAACGATCAGGGTGAGCAGCTTTTTCATATCCATCGCCGTTTCGTGACAAGCGCTGGCTGCGCCTACACCAGTTTCCGAATGAAGTTAGCCGCATCGGGGCGCTCTTCCCAGCCGTGCTTGGCGTAAAAACCGCGCCGGTACGATTCACGCTGGCGCATGTTGAGCAGCATCAGGCGGGCGCAACCACGCCGGCGGGCTTCGTCTTCGGCAGCATCGAGCAGCTTTGCGCCAATACCCCGGCCGCGGGCGTGCCCGGCGATGAACAGTTCCGAAACGTAACCTTCCGGCCCGGCCAGGATCAGATACGGCAGCCAGTGTACGGAGACGTACCCGGCAATCTGGCCACCGCCGTCTTCTGCCACATAGACGGTATGGCTGTCATCGGCGAGGCACAAGGCCAGGTGACGGGTGACCCGCTCGCAGGTCGTCTCGCGGGATTCTGCTTCGATGGATGTGAACATTTCCAGGTCGCGGATCAACGCGGCGAGGGCCGGGGCATCTCCGGCTACAGCTTGACGAATCGTGCTTTCCATAGCCTACCTTTCAGCCGCCCACAACAGCGTGGGAAGCGCATCTTTCTTCCAATGAAACCATGGCTGCGGCCACACGTACCGCGAACGCGGCCTACCCGTTGAGCCTGTGGGGTCGTTGCGTTCACCCGTCAAACTTGTGCACATGCCGGGTTCGGGAAACGGGCAAACCGGAGCGCCGCGCCGGTGTAAAACGCCATTCGCCGGCCGGCCGCTCTGGCAGCACCAACCAGGCATCCCTGCGTGCCCGCCGCCGGAGAAAAGAGCGGTATCAGGCGCCTCATGCCGCGCGCCTCCGCGGGCAACCTTTAGCGGAAGGTGACATCCGCCGGCATACCGGGCTTCAGCTTTCCATCCGTGTTGTCAAGCGAAAGTTCGATGGCGAAAACGGTAGTTTTGCGCCCGTCGGCGGTCTGCACGTTGCGGGGCGTAAACTCGGCCCGATCGGCCACGGAGGTGACGGTGGCGAGAAAAGCCTGGCCGGGGAACGAATCGACGCGCACGGTGGCTTCCTGGCCGAGAGTCACCGCGCCGTACCGGTCTTCGGGCAAGTAGACGGTCATGGTCAGGCGACTCAAGTCGGCCAACACCAGTAAGGGAGCGCCCGGAGAAGCCAGCTCGCCAGGTTCGATGGCACGCGCCAGCACCGTGCCATCTGCCGGGGCCAGCAACGTCAGCTTGGCAATCTGTACATCGAGGACGGTGATGGCCGCCTGTGCGGCCGTCACCTGCGCATCGGCCGCGGCCGCCTGCGCCTGGGCAGCGGCCAGGCGCGCCCGTGCCGCGCTCGTGTTGGCGGCGGCGCTATCGAACTGCGCTTGGGCGGCATCTACCTGCGCCCGGGCGGCCGAAAGCTGCTCAGGACGCGCGCCGGCGGCGAGGTGATCGGCGTTGGCCTGGGCGGCGTTGCGCAGGGCCTCCGCCGAGTCGAGTTGATAGGACATGGTTTCGAGTGAAGCCGTGCTGCCGCGCGCCAGCTTGTTGAGATCGGTCAGGGCGCGTTGGACTTCATTCCACGCCGCTGTCAACTGATCGGCCTGGTCGGAGTCGTTCAGGCCGTCGTAGGCCGTTTGGGCGGCATCGGCCACGGCCTGGGCGTCGTCCGCGTTCGCCTGGAGGGCATCTTTAGCGGCCTGGGTCATATCGTCGGCGTCGTCGAGGGCCACCTGGCGCGCTTCGGCCTGCGCCAGGGCCAGGTTGGCAACGTCCAGGCTGTAGCGGGCGGCTTCGAGCTGCCGGGAGAAAGGCAGGGTTTCGTCCTCGGCGGCATCGAGCGCCGCCTGCGCGGCATCTTTGGCCGCCTGGGCTTCCAGCAAGGCAAGCGGTAGGGCATCGAGGACGGCCTGCGGCGTACGGCTGTCGCCTTCCAGGTCGGCCCGGCGCGCCCGGACGTTGTCGAGATGGCTCTCGGCCTGGCTGTTGGCAAGGCGCAGGTCTTCGTATTGGCCGCTGTCGAGCGTCACCACCAGCGTGTCATATGCGGCGCGGGCGTCTGCGAGGCGGGCCTGGGCGGCGCTGACGGTTTCCGGCCGGACGCCTGCCGTCAGGGCAGCGTAGGTGGCGAGGGCGGCCTGGTAACTGGCCTGCGCCTGAAGCGCCTGCTGGTTGGCGGCGTCCAGCTGTGCCTGCGTGGCCCCGGCCTCGAGCAGGTCGAGGTTGGCGTTGGCGGCGTCGAGGGCGGCCTGGGCGGCGGCTTCGGCGGCCTCGGCGGCGGCGGCTTGAGCCGTGGCAGCGTCGGTGTTGGCGCCGGCGGCTTCGGCATTGGCCCGGGCAACGGCCAGCGCGGCAACGGCCTGCTCGCGTTGGGCGCTCAGCAAGGCGGGATCGATCCGGACCAGGGCGTCGCCGGCGCGGACGGCGTCCCCTTCGCCTGCCAGCACATCGAGCACGCGGCCGCCTATCTCCGGGTTGATGCGGACTTGGGTCGCCTCGATCGTGCCGGAGGCCGACAGGGCATCGTCACCGGCCTGCGCCGGGCGGACGACGAAAAACCAGTAAGCGAGGGACAGGAGCGCCAGGATGGCCAAAACGACAGGCGCAGCTTTACGAGGATTGGGATGCATGGAAACCTCCGGGTACTTTCGAAGTGGTGCTTGTGATGCGATTGGCCGGGCGGCCCATCAGTCAAGCCTTTTGCGGAAACGCAAGGCCGCCAACGCCATAATGCCGAAACCAAAGATGGCCAGAGCCACGATATCCGGCAGCAGCGCCTGGACGCCGACGCCTTTGAGCATCAAGGTACGGATGATATTGAGGTAGTAGCGCAGCGGCATCAGGTACGAGATCCACTGCAACACAACCGGCATGGCCTGCAAGGGGAAGAAAAAGCCCGAGAGGAAGATGCCCGGCAGCAGCGTCATCCAGACCACCAGCATCGCCTCCTGTTGGGTATTGGCCGCCGTCGAGGCCAGCAAGCCGATACCCAGGCTGGACATCAGGAACAGGCCGGACAGGACGAAGATCAACCCCAGGCTGCCCGCAATCGGGACGCCAAACCACCAGTGACCGAGCGCCAGCACTTCGATCGTGTTCAGAAAGCCCAGGATGGTGTAGGGCAGCAGCTTGCCGACGATCAACTCCCACGAACGGATCGGCGTAACGATCAATTGCTCGATGGTGCCGCGCTCGCGCTCGCGCACGATGGCCGTCGCCGTCAGGATCGACGTCAGTGCGTACAAGATCATGCCGATCACGCCGGGGATCATGAAGTAGGCGTTGATCAGGTCGGGGTTGTACCAGACCTGCGTGCGGATTTCCACCGGCGGGGCCAGGGTCACGCTTTGACCGCGCTGCTCGATGCGCCGGGTCAGGATTTGAGTGGCGTGGTTCTGGCCGATGAACTGCGCCGCCGAAAGCGCCGTGGAGGCCACGGTCGGGTCCGAGCCATCCAGCACGAAGGCAACGGCCGCGCTGCCGCTGGTCAGGAGTTCGTTGCTGTAGCCGGGGGGGACGATCAAACCGGCGCGGGCGCGGCCATCGTCGATCAACTGGCGCAGTTCGCTTTCGGAGTCCACTTCGTAGGTGAGCGAAAAGTAATCGGCCGCACGATAGGCATCGAGCAGGCGGCGCGCCGCCGGGCCGCGATCTTGATCGTAAACCGCCATCGGCACGTTGCGCACGTCGTTGGTGGCGGCATAACCGAGCAGAAAGAGCTGCATGATGGGGATCACCAGCACCAGCACCAACGTGCGCGGATCGCGGGCGATCTGGATGAATTCCTTGCGGATGATGGAGGCAAGACGAGCGTTCATCGTGTGTGGGGTTGCGCCTTCTCGAAAACCAGCGAGTAGGCGACGAAATTGCCATGCCGGGCCTTCAGGCGAAAGCCGGCCGCCGTGGCGTGGCGCACCAGCGTCGAGGCCAGGGGATAATCGGGGTCGAGAAGCAGTTCGCTGAAAGCCAGCGTCCCGGCGGGCTTCAGGACGCGGTGAATGGCGCACATCGCCCGGACAGGATCGGGGATTTCGCCGATCACGGTGATCATGTAGGCGGCATCGAACGCGCCGTCTTCGTAAGGCAAAGCGTACACGTCCGCCAGGCGGCCATCGACGTTGGTAACCTGCTCGGCGTCCAGGCGGGCTTGCAGGCGGGCGATCATCTTGGGTTCGATATCGATCGAGGTGACCTTGCCTTTTGGCCCGACATGGCGGGCCGTGGCCACGGTGTAACGCCCGTTCCCCGGCCCCACTTCGAGCACCTGCATTCCCGGTTGAAGACCGTGACGGAGCGGCATCTCGGCAGGCGGCTGAATCTTGCGCCGCATGGGGTTATCGATCACGTTGGCCATAAACTCGGGCATCGGGAACTTATAGAAGTGACGCACGATGCGTACCAGCGTCAGCCACGCCAAGAACGCGCCCAGCGCGCCTGCCACAATACGCAAGAGCCGAAACAAGCATCGAGCAAACATACAGGCCTCCTCAAATTGAAATCGTATTCGCCGCTCAGGGCTGCACGATACCGTGCAAAAAGATGTCCACAAAACCTTCCAGGGCGTTGTCGCGCATTTCGGGCGGCATCAGATCGCCCATGAGAAACTCGGTCATATAGAAAGAGAAAAACATGCCCATGAAGGCCCGCGCCAGCAGCGGGAGCGGAATGGGCCGCAAATGGCTGCCCGAGGTGATAAAACGCTCGACGACAGGAATGATTTGCGGGAAAATATGTTGGAAGAGGGAGGGGATATGCTGACCGTTGAATTCGACCAGTTCGATGAACATTAGCTTGATAAAATCCGGGCGATGGCCGAGCTCATCGATCATCGCCCGCGCCGCGTTGCGCACGAACGAATCGATATCGTCGCCCGGCACGGCCAAAAGCACCGGCAGGATTTTCACGAACGGGTGCTTGATGGCGATCAGCTCCTGAAAGATCTCATCCTTGCCGGCAAAGTGATTGTAGATGCCGCCCAGGGCCAGGCCGGCGCGGTCGGCCACCTGGCGCATCGACGTTGCATGATAGCCCTGTTCGATGAACAAACCGTGGGCGGCCTCGAGAATGGCCTGGCGAGTACGTTCGCCTTTCGATAGTGGGGTTTCTTCTGTCATCGCTCACCTGAGAAAAAGCCGTGCGTTGCATCGCGAACGACAGGCGCGTACGCTCGCCAAGGACGAGCGGGAGGCCGTCGCCCACTCATGAACGAACGTTCGTTTATGAACGGCCGTTCGTATTCTAGATCGATTCTGGCGCTTTGTCAAGCGCGAAATTTCAAAAATCACCCATTTGGGCGCAAAAATTCCCCTTCCAGAATCGGAATTTCGTGATAACCTTTTCTTGTTGAACAAAAAGGCTGCTCTCATTCCCGATGGCGACGAGTTTTCATGCGCTTTCCCTTTCAACTATCGCACCAAAAACAATACCGTCTCTTTCTCCTACCCTACGTGCTCGGCACCTTGCTCCTGGTGATCGTCCCGGCGCTAGCAACGGTTGCCGTGGCGTTTACGAATTTCAGCCTGATGGGGGGCGTGCGCTTTGCGGGTGTCGAAAACTTCGCGGCCATGTTTCAGTCTGCCTACGTGCGCACCGGATTGAAAAACTCTTTGATCTTTCTCGCCATGGCGATCCCCTTACGTGTGACGGCGGCCTTGCTGCTGGCGCTGTTGATGCGTGAAAACCGGCGCGGCTTCGGCTTCTTCCGTTCGGCCGTGTATTTGCCGACCGTCATCCCCGAAGTGGCGTATGCGTTGATCTGGCTGTGGATCTTCAATCCCATTTACGGGCCGCTGAACATTGTTCTAACCGGCCTGGGATTGCCCACACCGGAATGGCTGACGGACCCGGTGATGGCGCGGGTTTCCATCGTCATCTTGATGAGCTTCCAGATCGGCGAAGGTTTTGTGGTCTTGCTGGCCGGTTTACAAACCATCCCGCGTTCCTACTACGAAGCGGCGCGGGTCGACGGCGCCAACAGCTGGCAAATGTTCTGGTCGATCACCCTGCCGCTGCTCATGCCCTGGCTGCTGCTGCTCACCTTCCGCGATATCGCCGTCAGCCTGCAAGGAACGTTCACGCCTGCCTACGTCATGACCTATGGCGGTCCCTACTTTGCAACCACCTTCCTGCCCTTGCTGGTTTACGAGATCGCTTTCGACTTCTTCGATTTCGGCCTGGCGGCGGCCGTCCTGCTTTTCGCATACCTGGTGTTGATCCTGCTCGTCCTGGGCGTGATCAACCTGCTTGACGCGCGGCGCAACGCAAACGGTGCCAGCCATGCCTAAACGCCGCAGCAAGCACAGCCGGGCGGCCGGCGCAGCTTCCGGGCAGCCGCCGGGCACCCCGTCAGCAAAAAAAGCGGCGCGCCGTTCCCTTTGGCCAGCAATTCGGCCAACAGTTTGGCCGACGATTTCGGCGAAGTATCGCGCCTGGGCTGCCTACGGCCTGGCGGCGCTCGTCAGCCTGCTGTTTTGCCTGCCGCTCTACTGGGCTTTCATCGCCTCGCTGCGGCCGGTCGGGTTGGCGCCGGCAACGACGATCGAGTGGTGGCCGACAAGCCCGTCGTGGGAAAACTACCGCCAAATCTTCGAAATCGTGCCGCTGGCCCGTTATGCGTTGAATTCGCTGATCGTCGTCGGCGTGGCCGTGCCGGTCACGCTCTTGATGGCCTCCCTGGCGGGTTTTGGCCTGAGCCAGATCGATCGCGAGCAGACGCGCAACACGCTGATTTCCTTCAACGTGATCACGCTGATGATCCCGGCATCTGCTGTGTGGATATTCCGCTTCCAAATCCTGAGCTGGCTGGGGCAGATCGATTCGCTGGGCGCGCTGATTCTGCCGGCGTTTGCGGCCAGCACGCCTTTGTTCGTCCTGCTGTTTTACTGGAGCTTCCGCCACATTCCCGAAGAGATGTTCGAAGCGGCGCGCCTCGACGGCGCAGGCCCATGGATGCTGTGGCGGTCGATGGCCATGCCGCTGGCGCGTCCGACGACGACCGGCGTCACCGTGCTCACCTTCTGGCTCTACTGGAGCGATTTCATCAGCCCCGTCCTCTACATTTACGATCCACAAAAATATACGCTGGCAATCGGCGTGCAGATCATCAAACAGATGAACGTGACCAATATCCCCCTGCTCATGGCGGGGGCCACGTTGATGGCTGCGCCGATCGTCGTTTTGTTTCTCTTCTTGCAGCGCTTTTTTCTGCACGAGCTGTCGCTCGCCAACCTGTTCGAAAGGAACTGAAATGAAAAACTTCGTCAAGACGATGCTTTTGCTGAGCTTCCTGGGCGGACTCCTGTCCGGGTGCAGCGGCGCGCAGCAGCCGGCCGTGGTCACCTTCGCCGTTTTTGGCGAGCCGGCGGAACTGGCGGCATACGAGTCCCTGGTTGCCACTTTCGAGGCCCGGCATGCGCAAATCGACGTTCAAATCCGGCACACCCCCAGCCAGGGCGAATACCGCCGCCGCCTGGCGACCGAGTTCTCCAGCGGCCAACCGTCCAACGTCGTCCTGCTCAACTACCGCCACATGGCCGCCTTCGCCGCCGACGGCGGGCTGGAGGCCCTGACGCCGTTCCTGGAAAAGAGCAAGACGATCCGTGAAAGCGACTTCTACCCCACCGCCATCGAGGCGTTCTACTATCAGGATCAGCTCTACTGCATCCCGCAGAACCTGTCCAACCTGGTCGTCTATTACAACAAAGACCTTTTCGACGCCGCCGGCCTGGCGTATCCGTCCGAACATTGGACCTGGGACGATTTCGTGGCCGCCGGGCGGGCGCTGACGCAGGGCGACCAGTACGGCATCGGCGTGGAACCCAGCCTGATGCGCCTGGCCCCCTTCATCTGGCAGAACGGCGCCGACCTGGTGGACAATCCCACGAACCCGACCCGCCTGACGCTGGATAATCCGCAGGCGCGGGAAGCGTTCCAGTGGTTCGTCGATCTGCAAGTCAAAGAGCGCATCGTGCCCGATGCCAACCTGGAAGCCGCCGAAGAAAGCCAGGCGCGCTTCTTGAACGGCCGCCTGGGCATGTATCTGGACAGCCGCAAGGTCGTGCCGGCCCTGCGCACCATCACCGCTTTCGATTGGGACGTGGCCTGGCTGCCGCAGCGCGTGGAGGCGGCCAGCATCCTGCACAGCGACGGCTACTGCATGAGCGCGGCAACCGAAAACAAAGACGCCGCCTGGGCCTTCATCGAATTCGCCAACTCTGCCGCCGGGCAAGAAATCATCGCCCCATCCGGCCGGACGGTGCCGTCGATCGTCAAAGTCGCCGAGTCGCCCACCTTCCTGGTGAGTGATTTTCCCCCGGCGCACAACCAGGTGTACCTGGACGCGGCGCCCTACCTGCGCGTCTTTCCGGTCATCCGCACCTGGCCGGGCATCGAAAGCGCCGTCAACGCAGAAATCGAACGCGCCTTTTACGGCAACGCCACCGTAGACGAAGCCATTGCCGCCGCCAGCGCCGCGGCGCAGCCGTTTTTCGATGAAATCAAGTAAGAAGGAATTAATTTTTCGTCCGAAAAGATTAAAAATGTTTTAATCTTTGTGCTATAATCCCGCCATCTGATTGACTGACAAACGGCAGCGATTGCGAGCCCAGGCGTTTTTGCGAGAGATCGCCATCGTATGGCCCACTCCATCGGTCAGCGATCAGGACGTGGCCATGCTGTTCGACAGCTTACCGGCCAGTGGGGGATCGAGCAGCTTCTCAAGTAAAAGATGGCTTTTTGTATTCTTTGTAAAGGAGGTATCCGGCAATACGACAAAAAATCATCCTTACATACAGTATCCACATCAAACTTCAAACATTTCTGAGGAGATCAACCATGAGATCATTCAAGTTCTGGAGTACTGTTCTTACCGTGTTGGTTTTGAGCAGTTTCATCTTAAGTGCGACAGCGTTTGCAGCCAGCGGCAAGGATACCCCACCGCCGGCCGTCGAGGTCAGCGAACCCGTGACTCCGAAGCTCAGTCCGGTCATGCGCGATGTACCCTACATTGCACCTGAACGAAAGCTTGACCGGGAGGAGATCAACCCGATCAAAAACCCCGGCCTGTTCCTGCCCGATTTCGGCCTGACCGGGACAGACACCAAAGCCCAGGACCCCCTGGCTGCTAACGGGTTGAACGCCCGCAATGCCCCCACCCCGCTGATCAATTTCGATGGGCAGGGAGATTTCAACCTCTATGCCCCTCCGGATACGACAGGAGACGTTGGTCCCAACCATTTCGTACAAATGGTCAACGTCGAAACGGCCATTTACGACAAGACGGGCACCCTGCTCGATCAGTTTACCAACGACCAGTTGTGGGATGGCACGGGTGGCGTTTGCGAGGCCAACAACGATGGCGATCCGATCGTCCTGTACGACGACATGGCCGATCGTTGGTTGTTGAGCCAGTTTGCGGTCCCGGCGGGTAGCGAGGCAATGTGCTTTGCGATTTCGATGACCAACGACCCGACCGGCTCGTACTACCTGTATGAGTTCCCCATGCCTGACTTCCCAGACTACCCCAAAATCGGCGTCTGGCCGGATGGCTATTACCTGGGCACTAACACAGGTTACCCGAATCAATACTACGCGCACGTCTTCGATCGTGTCGCCATGCTAAGCGGCGCTGCGGCCACCCGCCAGTCGGTCGGTGGGCAGGCCAACTTCTTGATGCCCGCCGATGCGGACGGCGCCCTGCCGCCGCCGGCAGGCTCGCCCGGTGTTTTCTACACCTTCTTCGATGGGGGTTATCCCAATCACCCGGCCGGCGTCGACCGCCTGGCGATCTTCGAGTTCGACATCGACTGGGCCACGCCGGCGAACACCACCTTTACCCTGGCGCAGGAGATTCCGATTGCGGACTTCAACTACACCACCTGTGGTTTCTTCGTTCGCGACTGCGTTCCGCAACTGGGAACCACGATGCACCTGGATGCTGTCGATCCCTGGCCGATGGCGCGCTTGCAGTACCGCAACCTGGCGCAGTACGAAGCCATGGTTGGGAACTTCACGGTCGATGTTACAGGCACCGACCAATCGGGCATTCGCTGGTTCGAACTGCGCAAGCAAGGCGCCGACTGGCAACTGCACCAGGAAGGCACCTTCGCACCCGATGCCAACTACCGCTTCATGGGCAGCATCGCCATGGACGGTTCCGGCAATATCGCCCTGGGTTACAGCGTCTCGAGCGCCAGCATGTACCCCAGCATCCGCTATACCGTGCACGCCTACAGCGATCCGTTAGGCACCATGCAGGCTGAGAGCGAACTGATGGCCGGCGCCGGCTCGCAAACGAACACCCAGCGCTGGGGCGACTACAGCGCCATGGTGGTCGATCCCACCGACGACTGCACGTTCTGGCTCACCAACGAATACCATGACAGCCCGAACACCGGTTTCTCATGGGATACCCGCATCGGCGCGTTCCGCGTCCCCAGCTGCACCGGCAGCCTCGGGTATACAGGCGAATTGAACGGCACGGTTACCAGTGCAAGCACGTCGGCCCCCATTGCGGGTGCGAACGTTGCCGCCACGCTGAGCGTCACACAGACTTTCAACATGCTGACCGACGCCAACGGTGACTACGGGATGTCCTTACCCGTGGGCATGTATACCGTTACGGCTTCAGCCTATGGCTATCAAGCTGCAACCATACCCGGTGTGGCCGTTGTCTCGGGGACGATCACGACGCAGGACTTTGCCCTGACCCCGGCCGCCGTCTACACCGTCAGCGGTGTCGTCAGCGACGCCAACACAGGCTGGCCGCTGTACGCCGCAATCGACATCGACGGTTACCCCGGCGATCCGATCTGGACCGATCCGGTGGACGGTTCGTACAGCGTCCAACTGCCGGAAGGGATGGCCTTTACGTTCAGCGCCAGCGCCTTCGTCGCCGGCTACCTGGATGAAAGCGCCGTCGTCGGCCCATTGACCGGAGACACAACGCAGAACTTGGCGCTGGACGTGGATACAGCTAACTGTGTCGCCCCCGGATATGGCGGCGTCGGATGTGCGGCCCCAGCGGGTGGGCTGGTCGTCGGCCACGTTTACGATGGGAACACGTCTGCGCCCCTGGTCGGTGCAACCGTCGCCAGCGCGGCTGACAGCGTGACAACCTTTGCAACACCGGACGATCCGGCCGTAGACGATGGCTTTTATACGGTCTACGCTGACTCGGGCAGCCAGAACATTACCGCCAGCGCGACCGACTTTGCAGCCTCCGTCGAAAACGTTAACGTGGTTGCCGGCGACGCAGCAGTTCAAGATTTTTATCTGCAGACCGGCCTGCTGGCTGTATCTCCCAACACCCTTCACGTCAGCGTAGAGATGGGCGTCAGCACCACGGTGCCGATGACTTTATCCAACGCGGGTGCCGGAGCAGTTGCGTTCGAGATCGCAGAACAGAGCCCCGACTTCATCCCACTGCAAAGCATGTGGAATACATCTGCTTCAGTGGTCACAGTTTCGCAAGCGTTACCCAACAGCGCCGTTACCGAAAGCGGCGAAGCTACGGACCTGGCCGTTATCGGTACACCGTCTGGCAGCATTGCGCCGGAAGATATTGGCACGTCATGGGAAACCATGGCACCATTGCCTTCTGCGCGTGTGTTTAATGCGGTCGTTGCAGATACAAATGGCTACGTGTATGTCATCGGAGGCACCAGCGATGCCGGTGCATCTACGCCAACCAACACAAACTTCCGCTACAACACCAGCACCAATACATGGGATACTATGGCACCCGTTCCCACAGCGATCGACTCGATCGATGGGATCGCCATCGGCAACAAAATCTATATCCCGGGCGGCGCAACAACTGCAAGCACTTTTGTCTACGATATAAGCGCCAACACGTGGTCGACGATTGCAGCCAACGGTGGCTACACCGCCCGCTCGCAGTATCAGGTCGTGGCCATCGGCTCTGATTTGTATGTCCTCGGTGGCATCGTTGCATCTGCTTCTGCCAGCACGACAGAAGTATGGGTACTGGATACAGTAACCGGCACCTGGTCGGCCGGCGTGCCGATGCAGCGTTCGCGCACATCCTTCTCCGCCGCTGCGAAAGACGGCGTCATCTACGTCGCCGGGGGCGTTCTTTTCCCTGGCTTCACGCCCGATATGACGTCCGAGGCTTTCAGCGGCAGCACATGGAGTTATGTGGCTAACGTTCCCAATGGCGGGGGCACCTACACACGCTGGTCGTACAATGCGGATGGCTTGAGTGTGGATGGACTATGGCTGGCGGCCGGCCGTCGCGACGCCGGTTGGGCAGTGCTCAACCATGCAGGCTACTACGACCCGGCGACCGACACCTGGACCGATTCGCCCACCATCCCAACACTGTCACAGGCGCGCGTGTACATGGAAGGGGATGTCGCCACCGACGGATACTTCTATGTCATTGGCGGGCGCGATTCTGCCGGTACTGTGGTTTACAACACCAACGAACGCCTGATGGTTGGGTATCCGTCATCGGACGTGCCCTGGGTTTCTGAAGACCCCATCACCGGCACCGTCGCTTCGCTCAGCACGCAGGTGGTTGACGTAACCTTCGATGCCGGCATCCCCGAAGTCACCCAACCGGGCGATTATCTGGCTACCCTGCGCATCATGAACGATACGCCCTACGGCGAACTTGCAGTGCCGGTAACCATGACCGTCCTTGCCCCGTCAACCCACGGCAAGATCGAAGGCACAGTGACCGGGTTGGGGTACTGCGATGACTATCCCGCGCCTATCGAGGGCGCCGAAGTGATCGTCACGAGCAGCAGTACGGTCTACACCCTGACGACCGATGCCGCCGGTTCCTACGGCCTGTGGCTGGACGCGGCAGAAGGTCCGTTGGACATCACGGTAACCGAGCCGGAGCATACCGCTGGTGAGGCGCTTGGCGTCGTCATCACTGCAGGGCAGACAACCACGCAAGACTTCGACCTGCGCCTGCTACAGCCGTGCATTACCAGCGCCCCGGCATCCTTCGACGTGACGCTCCTCGAGGGTGTCTCGACCACACTGTCGCTAGAATTGTTAAACGGCGGCGCGTTAAGCGCAGGTTTCGAGATTTCCGAGAAAGAAGTCGGAAACATCGCTGTCAATGCTGTCACCGCCGGAGAAGAGATTCTAGTCGTCAGCGAAGACAATACCGCTGCGGGTGCGATGGAAACCGCATTGACGACGTTGGGATACACCTACCTGGATGTCGAGAGCACAGGCTTCACGGCGATGGCAATCGACGACCTCCTGACCTACGAGGCCGTCTTCTATGCCGGTATTCCATCAAGCGGTTCCGAGCAGACCCAGGCCATGGCCTATATGGATGCCGGCGGCAAGTTCTATGTCTCCGACAACGATATAGGTTTTAACTACGACGGTACCACTTTCTACCAGACTTACCTGCAGGCCACTTACGTGAGTGACGACCCGGATATCGACACCCTGATCGGGGAAGATATCATGGCCGGCATCAACCCCAATATCGCCGCAGATCCCTATCCCGATGACTTCACCGTAGGGAGCGAGGGCGTACGTATCTTCCAGTTCACCGGGGGCAATGCTGCCGGCGTCGCCGTAGCTCGGAATGGCTATCAGGCGGTTTACACTTCGTTCGACTTTGATGACATCTCGTCAGCAAGCGATGAACTGGCCGTGATCGATGCCGTTCTAAAGTACCTCCTGCCGGCAGAAATCCCCTGGCTTTCCGAAGAGCCGATCACCGGGACGATCGCAGCCGATGGTTCCCAAACCATCGATCTCACGTTTGACACAATGACCTACACGGTAGGTACCTACCTGGGTGAGTTGACCATCAAAAATGACGATGTGTTGAATGGCAAAATCGTTGTTCCGGTTACGATGACGATTGTCGCTCCCAGCTACGGTGTCGATCTAACCCCCGCCGCAGCCGGGCAAAACGGCGAAGCCGGCGAGACGGTCACCTACACGCTGCACATCAGCAATACCGGTAACGTGGCGAACACCTTCGCCATCACCGAGACGGGTGGCGCCTGGGGTGTCAGCCTCCCGGCCGATCCGATCGTGCTGGACGCCGGTGAAGGCGCCGACTTCGCCGTCACCGTGGCCATCCCGGCCGACGCGGCCGTCGGCGACAGCGATGCCGTCACCGTCACGGTGTCGGGCGCAGGCGGGGCGAGCGATGCCTCGGTGTTGACCACGGAAGTGGTGGAAATGGCCACCTACGGCGTCGAACTGGCCCCGGCAGCCGCCGGGCTGGACGGCGCAGCGGGCGAGACGGTCACCTACACCTTGCAGCTCACCAACACCGGCAACGTGGCGAACACCTTCACCATCACCGAGACGGGCGGCACCTGGGCGGTCAGCCTCCCAGCGGCGCCGATCGTGTTGAACGCCGGTGAAAGCGCCGAGTTCACCGTCACCGTCGCCATCCCGGCCGATGCCGTCGCCGGCGACGAGGACGAAGTCACGATCACGGTTTCAGGCGCGGGGGATGCCAGCGCATCGTCCGTGCTGACAACGCGTGTCGCCGGTTACCGGGTCTTCCTGCCGATAATCGTTCGCTAAGCTTTCAACCCGATGCTGCCTGGCAGTGAGCCAGGCAGCGCCAAACAACAAACCGCCCGCAGAAGTCACTTCTGCGGGCGGTTTGGCTTGAAAAGGGAAAACCCGTTCCTGAATCAGGCACTTGGCAAGTGGGAAAAGATTTTCGGGTCTGCCGCTACGGCGAACTCACCGCTCTGGAGTTGTTTTCATGTCTGCCAAACGCACCATGCGTTCCAAAGACAGCACCATGGCTAGTTCTCTGAACAGGTTGCGGCGAGCGCCCAGTCTCCGAACCCAACTTGCCTATACACACTATGTAAGCGATCATTTTCGTCAAAATCTAGCCTTATCGTGCCACCTACTAAAAAAGCGGTCAAAGGACTTTTAAAACCCACATAAGTGAGTTCTAACACCGAATCTTCCCAAGCTCGATAAGGGCCAATTTGCTCTAGAGCATGTTGTGTTTGTAAACGAGTTAACCCAGGTCTTAACAATTCGCAGTATAAATAGTGTCGTTCTGCATTCACAACAATTTTTACAGTTAAAAGAGGCAGAATACAAGCCACAAGCAGAATAACAAACGACGAGAATAAGAGTAACTTTCGAAATTTACTTTCTCTGGCAACAAACACTTTCGGACCTGCCCTTCTCAACCGGTTATGGTATAGATTCTTTTAGATTTGTTCTAATCCACGCGCCAAGATTTATGTGTGCGTGGGGGTAATCCTTACATTGAGCAATATATTCCCATCTCGTCCTCTCCCATAAGTCATATCCCAAAAAAACTCCTATTTGACCTAAGTCAAAATCCTCCTTTGTTCCTTTCCCAGTTCCAAAAACTCCATGGGGATCGTGAAGAAAATTCACAAGTTGTGGGAGAGATTTGCCATCACTATACACAGATGCAACGTAACATCAAAAGTGATATGCTTGATTGGGCGTTTCGTCCCAAAAATCTATGTGCCAATCACCGCGTTCCGAATGCCCGTGACCTTTTGCTGGATCATGTTTGTAAGGAAGAAAATTCTGACCTATATAATACTGACCTGGTTCAACAAAAGTCTCTGGCATATAGCCTTTCAAACCTCCCCAAAACCATACAGGAACTTCATCATTCATATCTACATCAATTAATATCCTAGTCATTCCCCACATCATGCCACGAATGTCATGGTCGAATAAGTCATCAGCTTTATCAGTAAACTGTGCAAAACCCTCCACAGGCAACAAATTTCCAATTTTTACCGAATTCTTTATCTCCTGAGCTTTTGTGAGTAGTTGAGATATTTTTTGTATACAGTCAGAGTCATTACTATTAACACACGCCATCATTCCAGTAGGATCAACCAGATTGACAGGATTGGCATACACATAAAGCCAGGCATTGTATGAATCGGGTTGCATTTCGTCTCCCCGCCAGGTATCCCGCGACAAGAATCTCCCCATCCCCGGCGCATAGTACCTGGCCCGCAGGTAGAGCAGGCCGCTGTAACTGTCCGCCATCTCCCCGGTAAAGCTGTAACTCGTCTCCCCCCAGCCGGCGCTGGATAGGACTTCGCCGTAGGGAGTGTAGCTGCGCGCCAGGGTGATTTCGCCGGTTGCGTCGGCCAGTTGGCGTACGGAGCCTGCGACTGCATGCAGTCGCCTGGCGTCGCCGAGGAAGTACTGCGGGATACCTGAAACGTGTTCCGTTTGGGCGATGCGGCCGCGACCGTAAAGATAGGTGTTGGCGTTGTCGTCCAGCACCTGGATCAGGCCGGTATTGAGATCGAGGGTGTAGTTTGTGGTCACGCCGTTGACTGTCTGCTGCAAGCGGTCTCCGTTGCCGTTGTAGGCATATGTACTGATCCTGTTTCCATCGATCACGCTGATCAGACGATTGGCTGCATCATAGCTATAAGTATACACCCCGTCCGAAAGCAGGTTGCCGTTGTCGTCCCACCCGTAAGCAGGGATTCGATTGAGGTGGGCAGGCGGTTGCCTGCGGCGTCGCACGGTCCCGTGCAGCCGCCGGGCTGGACAGCGCGTGCGAGACGTTCACATCTGCCTTTGCGGCTCACCAACACCGGCGACGTGGCGAACACCTGCACCATCACCGAGACGGGCGGCACCGATCCGTCTTGAACACCGGTGAAGGCGCCCAGTTCACCGTCCTCGTCGCCATCCAGGCCGATGCCGCCGGGCGGCGACGAGGACGAAGTGGCGATCGCGGTTTCACGCATCGTCCGTGCTGACGACGCGTGTCGCCGGTTACCGGGTCTTCCTGCCGATAATCTTCCGCTAGCTTTTTAACCCCAATCCGCCGGTACCAAAACGCCCGTAGAAGCGACTTCTCTACGGGCGTTTTGGCTTGAAAAGGGAAAACCTATCCCAGAATCAGGCACCCGGCAAGCGGGAAAAGGTTTTCGGGTCTGCCGCTTCGTCAAAACTCAACCTTACCGTGCCACCTGCTAAAAAATATGGCTCACGCTAAACCCGGAAGACCCGAAAATATGAAACCGCTTACCCCGCCACCCCCTTCAACACCAGCGCCTTGGCAAAGTGGCAGGCCGCCCGGTGGCCGGGTTCGATCTCGCGCAAAACGGGCGTTTCGATGTGGCAGCGCTCCTGGGCGTATGGGCAGCGAGGTTGAAAATAGCAACCCGAGGGTGGGTTGGCCGGGTCGGCCACATCGCCCTGCAGGAGGATGCGCTGCGGTCTGCCGGCGGGCCTGGGATTGGGCACTGCCGAGAGCAAAGCTTCGGTGTAGGGGTGTCTGGGGTGGCCGAAGAGTTGGGCGGTCGCGGCGATTTCGACGAGCTTGCCGACATACATCACGGCGACGCGGCTGGCCAGGTACTCGACCACGCTCAGGTCGTGGGAAATAAAAATGTAGGTCAGGTTCAGTTCGGCTTGCAAATCCTGCAACAGGTTGAGAATTTGCGCCTGCACCGAAACATCCAGAGCCGAGACGGGTTCGTCGCAGATCACCAGGCGCGGGTTGAGCGCCAGGGCGCGCGCCAGGCCGATGCGCTGGCGCTGGCCGCCGGAGAAGGCATGTGGGTAACGGCGCATGTATTCGGGGCGCAGGCCAACCTTGCGAAGCAGTTCGGCTACACGATCTTCAATCTCTTTCCCATGAGCCGCCTGATGGATGCGCAAAGGTTCGGCAATGATGTCCAGCACGGTCAAGCGCGGGTTGAGGGAAGAGTACGGGTCCTGAAAGATCATGCGCAGTTCACGGCGGTAGGGCTTCAGGTCCTTTTCGGGTAAGGTGGCCAGGTCGACCTGCCCGCCCACCGCCGTCTCGTAGCGCACCGCGCCGGCGGTGGGCGTGTAAGCCCGCAGCAAGCAGCGGCCAATCGTCGTCTTGCCACAGCCGCTTTCGCCCACCAGGCCAAGCGTTTCGCCGCCGCTCACGGCAAAGCTGACGTCGTCCACCGCACGCACGTGACCGACAACCCGCCGGGCAAAACCTTTGCGGATGGGAAAATACATTTTGAGGCCGTCGACGGCCAACAAGGCCTGCGAGGAGGCCGTGGGCGTTTCAGTCATGGGATTCTCCGTACAGGAAACAGCGTACCGCGCGGCTCGAACCATCGGATGCCGGGATCTGGATCAGTTCGGGGTGCTGCCGGTCGCACACCCCGGCGATCCGCCGCGTGCAGCGCGGGTGAAAGGCGCAGCCGGCAGGCCGGTTGTACGGGTCGGGCACCATCCCCCGGATCGGGTCGAGGCGACCCTGGTTGCGCTGGCCGAGCTTGGGAATCGAGCGCAGCAAGGCCTCGGTATACGGGTGCAGCGGGTCTTCGAACAAGGCAGGCGTGCCGGCCCGTTCGACCACTTCCCCCAGGTACATCACCACCACCTGGTCGCAGGTTTCGGCCACCACACCCAGGTTGTGCGTGATCAGGAGGATCGACATGCCGAAATCCTGCTGCAATTCGAGCATCAACTCGAGAATTTGCGCCTGGGTGGTCACATCGAGGGCCGTGGTCGGCTCGTCGGCGATCAGCAGCTTCGGATAGCACGACAGCGCCAGGGCGATCATCGCCCGTTGGCGCATGCCGCCGCTGAGCTGGAAAGGGTAGGCGTCGATACGCTGCTCGGGCCTGGGGATTCCGACGCGGTGCAGCATTTCGATGGCCTGCTGACGGGCTTCGTGACGCCGCACGGGGCGGTGCAGCGCAATCGCTTCGACGATCTGATCGCCGATGGTGTGCACAGGTGAAAGCGAAGAGAGCGGCTCCTGGAAGATCATGGCGATCTCTCCACCCCGAACGCTGCGCATGGCACGGCTGTTCGGCTTGAGCGCTGCCAGATCGACGACTTCTTCCAAATCACCCGTTGCGCGATGCCAGAGAACTTCCCCGGCCTCGATGCGCCCCGGGCGCTCGACGAGCTGCAAGATCGAGTACGCCGTAACCGTCTTGCCGCAACCGCTTTCACCCACGATGCCTACCGTAGCACGCTGCGGCACCGCCAGGTCGGCGCCTTCGACTGCCTTGACGACGCCTTCATCGAGAAAAAAGTAGGTTTTCAGGCCGTTGATTTCAAGCAGTGGGGGAGTAGAATCCATGCCTTCCTCGTTTTTCTACCGGGTAAAAAAGCCTTGTGCGCCCGCTCAACGAGCGTACGGATCGGCCGCGTCTCGCAACCCATCGCCCAGGAAATTCAACGCCAGCACGGAGACCACCACCGCCAGGGCGGGGATCAGCAGCCAGGGGGCGGTGGCGATCGAACGGATATCCTGGGCGTCCTGCAACAGCACACCCCAGCTAACCACCGGCTCACGCAAACCGAGGCCGAGGAAGCTGAGCGAGGTCTCCGAAAGAATCATGCTTGGGATAGCCAACGTGACCGAAGCGATGATGTGGCTGGTGAAGGCCGGTAGCATGTGATAGAAGATAATGCGCGGGTTGCTCGCGCCTTCCAGGCGCGCGGCGGTGACGAAATCCTCTTCCCGCAGCGACAGGAAACGCCCGCGCACCACACGCGCCAGGCTCGTCCAACCGATCAGTGAGAGGATCACGGTGATGGCGAAATAGACCGTTTGCGGCGGCCACTGGAGCGGTAGCGCAGCCGCCAGGCCCATCCACAGCGGGATCGAGGGGATCGAACGCAAGAAATCGATCGTGCGCTGGATCAACTGGTCGATGGCGCCGCCGTAGTAGCCCGAGATGCCGCCCAGAAAGATACCCAGCACCAGGCTCAGCAGCACGCCGATCAAGCCGATCGACATCGAAACGCGCGTGCCTATGATCACGCGGCTGAACAGATCGCGCCCCAACCGGTCGGCGCCCAGCAAGTACACCGGCTGCGCCGGATCGACGGGGCCAAACAGGTGGCGGTCGGCCGGGAACAGCCCCAGAAACTTATAGGGCCAGCCTTCGGCAAACCACTCGAGGGGGATTTCGGCGCTCGTATCGAGCGTAAAGACGCGGCGCAGCGCTTCGGGGTCGACCGTACTGGTCAGGCCGTAGACGTACAGGCCCCACCGGCCCTGCTGATTGCGAAAGTGGATGGCCTGGGGTGGGGCGTACAAATAGTCCGAATGGGTCAGAGTCGGATCGAAAGGGGCCAAAAAATCGGCGAACAGTGCGATCAGGTAGATGACGATCATCACCAGGCCGCAAACCAGGGCGATCTTGTGCTTGCGGAATTTCCACCAGACCAGCTTCCACTGCGGCGCGACAAAGACCCTGGCTTCAACTTCGGGGGCGGTCGACGTGGGATCAACAGTTTCCATTGCGTGTTTTGCTCCAACGGGGGCGGCAAAGGGAATAGGGTGCGCTCACTGGTAGCGGATGCGCGGATCGAGCAGCGCCAGGAGGATGTCCGAAACGAACGTGCCGATCACCGTAGCCACGCTCAGGATCAGGATCATCGAACCGGCCAGGTACATGTCCTGTGATTGCAAGGATCGCAGAAGCAGCGGCCCGGTGGTGGGCAGGTTCATGACCTGCGAAAGAATGATCGAACCGGAAATCAGGCCGGGGAGGATCCAACCCAGCGTGCTGACGAATGGGTTGAGCGCCAGGCGCACCGGGTACTTGAGGATCACAAGCCACTCGTGCAGCCCCTTGGCGCGTGCCGTGATCACGTAGGGGCGGCGCAGTTCGTCGAGCAGATTGGCCCGCAAGATGCGGATCAGCTCGGCTGTGCCGCTCAGGCCCAGGATCAGGGCGGGCAGCCACAGGTGAGCGAGCAGGTCCTTGACGCGCTCCCAACTCCAGGCAGCGTTGATGAACGCCGAAGAAAACAGCCCGCTGGTCGTTTTGCCGAAATACTTGAACTGGATGTACATCAGCACCAGGGCGATCAGGAAAGCCGGCACGGAAACGCCGACAAAGCCGATCAGCGTGAACAGATAATCGCCCACAGAATATTGCTTGACGGCCGAATAAATGCCGATCGGAAAGGCAATGATCCAGGTCAGCAGAACGCTGCACAGCGAAAGCCACATCGTCAACCAGACACGGTCCCAAATGAGGGCCGCAACCGGCTCGCGGTGCTCGAAGGAGATGCCGTAATCGCCACGCGTCAGAATACCTCCGATCCACTTGAAATACTGGACCAGGACCGGCTGATCGAGACCGTAGGCCTCGCGCAGGCTTTCCAAGGCGTCCTGGCTGACGGTATCGCCCATTGCCGCCAGGCCGGCCACATAACTCGTTGCAAAATCTCCCGGCGGAAGCTGAATGATCGCAAAAGCCACCACCGATGCCAAAAAAAGGGTCGGGATCATGACCAGGATGCGTCGCAAAATGTAACCAAGCACGGCCTGTGCCCTCCGGGATAAGCATTCAAGCGCAGGCAGGCGCCTGCTTTTTGCCGTGATGGGCCGGAGGCTGGCTTGTGAGCCAGCCTCCGGTTACCACGAACAAACCACCACGAGGAGAGGAGAAAAGAACACCCTATCTAAAGAAGAAAGTAAAGACGTTAACGGGCGCCGGACTGGGGTAGCTCCACGAATTGATGATCACATCGGGAACGTTGTACATATTGTTCTTGGCGATCCCATAACTCTGCGCCTGCGTCGAAATGCCCATGCAGGGGAAGTAATCGGCAGCCATCTGGAGCAGTTCGTTCATCAGGGCAACCTGTTCGTCCCAGGTCGTCGCTGTCTTCACCTCGGCAAACTTCTCCATCATGGCCTTGACTTCCGCCGGCGGCTCTTCGGCCAACGGATCGTCGGGGTTACCGTACCAGGCCGCCCAGGCAACGGCGTAAGCGGATTCATTCCCATTAGGGAAGAAGTTGCGCGGGTCCAGGATGGGGTTGAGACCACCCTCACCGCCCCAGATCATGGCATCGAGATCGTTGTTGTTCTTGCGCTCGTACATCAACGAGCGGTCCTCCGACTTGGCTTCCACGAGGACGCCGACGGCCTTCCAGTACTTGGCGACGAGGTTGGCTGTATCGACCTGGTCGGTGTTGGCATTGGCAACTTCGATGACGAAACTCATCGGCTGGCCATCGGGGCGCAGGCGAATGCCATCGGCGTTCTTTTCAGGCAGGACCTTGTCCAGGTATTCGTTGGCCTTGGCGAGATCGTACTCGGTGTATTGGTTTGCCAGCTGCTCGTTGTAGAAAGCGGTGCCTTCCTGCGTGGCCGGCTGGGAAGGCTTGCCCATCGTCACGTAGACGGTGTTGATAACTTCCTGGCGGTTGATGGCATAAGACAGGCCAATGCGGAAGTCCTTGTTCTGGAAGATCTCACGCATCGCCGGGTCTTTGTGCGTCAGGTTGAGCATGATGACGTTGCTGTTGCTGCCCGACTGCTGCAATTTGAACAGGCGGTAGCCTCCAACGGCCATGTTATCGTACAAGACCGCCTTGTTTGCCAGGGTGTTGAAGTGGCGCATCTGGAAATCGATCTCGCCGTTGGTGGCCTTGAGCAGCATCGAGGGAACGTCCTGGAAAACTTCGTAAACGAGTTTGTCGATATACGGGTACTGCTGGCCGTTCTGATCGACCTTCCAATAATAGGGGTTGCGCACGAGGGTCACCTGCGTGGCGCTGCCGGAGAAGGGCTCTTCCACCATCCAGGCGTTCAACGTCGGCCGGCCGGCTACCGTGTAGGGACCCATCCCGCCGCCATCCGACTGCACGACCCTGGCGATGAACAGGTCGGTCCAGCTGGCATAACCGCCATCGGCCAACATCTTCTCCATCTCGGCGGCGTCGACGTAAGCGGCGTGATACTTTTTGGCAAAATGCGCGGGGACGGCCGTCACCGAACGCGAATCGGGCGACGCAAGATTCTGCAAAAACAGGCCATTTGGCTGTTTAAAGGTAAACTTAATCGAAAAATCGTCGAGCTTTTCAAGGGCGACCATCTCGCCGCCGGATGTCAGCCAACCGGGCGCAGACTTGGTCAGATCGGCGTTCAACATCACGTCCTGGTACCAGAAGACGAGATCGTCTGCGGTAAAGGGCGCGCCGTCGGACCACTTGACCCCCTTGCGCAGATAAAAGATATACTGCGTGGCGTCGTCGCTGACCTCCCAGCTTTCGGCCAGGTTGGGGATCAAAGCATCCCAGTTGGGGCTCCAACGCACCAGGGTTTCGTAACCGAGAATGCGGTAGAAACTGGGATCATCCGTCCCGCCGCGCATCCCCATGCGCCAGATACCACCGTAGACGCCCACTTCAGCAGCTTCGACGACCAAGGGGCTTTCCGGCAGGCGCTCTTCCACCGAGGGCAGTGTGCCGGCCTTGACCTGTTCGGCCAGCCCGGGCGCTTCGGAATACTTGGGGGCAAGCGGCTTCTCGGCCGGGGCGGTTTCAGCCGCAGGCTCGGTGGCCTTTTCCTGCGAAGCGGTCGTCGCCGTCGGCGCTTTGGCCTGGGCGGCGGTAGGCTCGGGCGGATTGGTCGGTGCGGCCGTATCGGGTACATCGGTTGGCACGACCGCAGCGGTCGCCGGCGAACACGACGCCAGCACGATAGCGAAAAGGACGAGCAGGGAAAAGACTTGCGAACGAATTGGGCGAGACATTTTTCCTCCAAAAAAAGGCTGAAAGACTCTTGACCGGCATATTCGGTTGTTTGGGATGTACCCCCAAGGCTCCCCAGGGAAATACACAGTTAGTGTACAAGAATTACAGAAAAAAGTCAATATATACTTGATTATTACATGATTATTGGTGATAATATACATGTAAACCGATGAAATTCCAACGAGGAGATCACATGAGTCGCCCTTCACACCCCCCGAAAATTTCTGACGTGGCCCGCATTGCCGGCGTTTCGACGGCAACGGTTTCGCGCGTGATCCACGAAAACGGCTTCGTCAGCGAAGACACGCGCCAGCGCGTAGAGCGGGCCGTCGAGCAGTTGGGGTACCAGGCGCGCCGTGCGCCCAGGCAGGCTGTGGCGGCGCGGGTGGTTTTGCTGCTGACCGGGGATATCGTCAATCCGTTTTTCGCCGAGGTGATCCGTGGCGCACAGGACGAGATGGTGCTGCAAAAAAGGGCCATGAGCATCGTACAGCTATCCACCGATCGCGAAAAGATCATGAGCGCCGCCGGCCAGATGGCGGCAACGGGCATTATTCTGACCGGTTCGCATCCCTTTGCCGAGCTGCTGGCCTGGCGGGAGGAAAACAAAGTCCCCCTGGTGGTGATCAACTACCGCATCAGCCAGCCGGGCATCAGCTGCATCCTGGTTGATTTCAAGGACGCCTTTGCACGCGCCACGCGCCATCTGATCAACCTGGGGCACACGCGTGTCGGCTACGTCGACGCAGCCGGTGGGTCCGAGATCACCCAGGCGCGCCTGAGCGGCTACAAAAGCATCCTGGCCGAGGCCAACCTTCCTTTCCGCCAGGAACTGTACACGGCCATCCCGGCCGACACGCACGTCTACGGCGGCTTCCAGGCTGCCAGCAATCTGCTGGCCCTGCCACCGGAAGAGCGCCCGACGGCCATCATCGGCTTCAACGACCTGTTCGCCCTGGGTATCATGCACGCCGTACGCGCCCACGGCCTGCGCGTACCCGACGATATCTCCGTCATCGGTTGTGACGATGTCCCCATGGCCGCCTACGCCTACCCGCCCCTGACGACCGTCGGACTGCCCAAGTACCGCATCGGCAAACTGGCTGCCTCTACCCTGCTGCAAATGGCGCAGGATGCACCGGACGCCCTGGGCACATACACGCTGATGGAAAGTCCACTGATCATTCGTGAGTCGACGGCGCCGTGCCCGAAAGGCTGAAACCGCCTTTGGCACGGCGTACACGTTAACGAGCGAGGAAAACAACCGGCCCCGGCGGCCTGCCGAAGCAGGCTCAGGCCAGGCAAGCGGCCAGGTTTACCGGCGTTCGAAAAATGGACAGGCAGCGGTAAAACGGCTGCCTGTCCATTTTTCGAGGAGATTGCGCTGACAACTGTCAGAACTGTGGATGCCAGTTTCCCGGCATCCACAAGAACCGCCTATGGCTTCGTCCAACTGTACCAGGAACTATCGTACTGGAGGCCGGACTTTTGGTAGGTGTACGAGTAGCTGAGCGTCTGGCCGGCGCTTATGCCGCTCACGCTGTATTCCCATTGCGCAGCGCTGGTGTTATAGGCCATGTTGACGTTTTGCTGCGTACCGTTATTGACCTTGTAGTGCAGGATGACGTACCCGGCCGTCCAACCGGACGGTTTGAACCAGGGTTTGGCGCGGGTCGCATTGACGTTCGTAACGCCGTAGGTAAAGCCATTTCCCGAGGCAACCGTGGCCGTAGCCGTAGCCGGGAGCGGTGTTGGGGTATTGGTCGCGCCGCTGCTATGCGTGTAAGCGTACCAGGGGGTATCGTAACCGGCCGTCGTAAAATAGGTGAAGCTGTAACTGATCGCGCTGCCCAAGGATAGCCCGGTGACGGTCTGCTCCCAGCGGGCGGCACTGCTGTTATAAGTCATACGGAAGTTTTGTTGCGCGCCGTTGTTGACTTTGTAGTGTACGTCCACCCAGCTCGTCGAAACGCCGGGCTTGAACCAGATTTGAGCGCTGGTGTTGCTGAGGTAGGTCACGCCCTGGGTATACGTGCCGGTTCCGGTGGTGGGGGTTGCTGTCGGGTTAGCGCTCGTGGCCGTCGCCGTGGGGTTGGTGCCATCGCCGTTGGCGTAGTACACGCGCACGTAATCGACGGCCATCGGAACTCCGGAGGTGGTTGAAGCCGTTGGGCCACCCGGCCAGCCACCGCCAATGGCAACGTTCAAAATAATGAAATAGCCGTGATCGAAGGCATTGGACCAGGTGGTGGCGTCGAGCTGGCTGGCGTTGACCGAATGGCGCTGGATGCCGTCCACGTACCAGCGCACCTGGTTTGGCGTCACGCTTTTATCCCATTCGACCCGGTACGTATGGAACCCGGCCTGCAAGGAGGGCGAGAAGCCCGAAGCGTTGGCACCGATGCCGCTGGTCTCGTTACACGGCCCGCCGGGGTTGGTGCCGCAGTGTAGCGTGCCGTACCAGGTGTTCTGGCCGTTGATATTTTCCATGATATCCACTTCACCGATGCTGGGCCAGTTCCAGTAATTGCCGCGGAAGGGCGCGCCCAACATCCAGAAGGCCGGCCAATAGCCCTGGGCGGCCGAACCGGTGACATTGGGCAGTTGCAGGCGGCCTTCCACCGCCATCGCGCCGCCGGCCGGGGGCTGGAAATCGGTGCGCACCGTCTCGATGCGCCCGGAGGTCCAGTTGCCGCTGGCGTCACGGATAGGCTTGATATACAGGTAGCCACCGTTCTGGTAGACGTTGCTCGTGCTGTTCGTGTTGTACTCGATCTCGCCCGTCCCCCAATTGGCTGCGCCGCCCGGATAACTCGTGCCGATGTCATATATCCAGTTGGTGCTGCTCAACGCGCCACTGCCGCCAAAGTCATCATTCCACTGAAGCGTCCACGCGCCCAGGCCGGCAGCCGGCTTTGCGTCCACCGGCGTGGTGGGCAGCGCAACCAGCAGGATCAGGGTTATGGTGATGCCGGCAAACAGAATACGCTGAAACAATCGGGTTTTACGCATGTCGATTTCTCCTTTATCTCCATCGGTGTGGTGAGGTAGAAGCCTCGAAAACAGCATAGCATATCGGCGGCGCCGATTCTCGGAAAATTGAAACCCGTTTCGGGACAATCGTGACCCACCCCCCAGGATGCGGGGCTTTATCCTGCTGCCGGTCTTGCCCCCCGCCGGTAGGCGTTGGGCGTGACGCCTACTTCCTGCCGGAAGACGCGCCCGAAGTAACCGCTGTCGGAAAAACCGACGGCCATCGCCACACCGGTGACGTTCAGTTTTCCCTCGGCCAGCAAGTCTTTCGCCCGGCGGATGCGATGGCGCGTCAGGTAGGTCAAAGGAGAAATTTGCAATTCCTGCTGGAAACAACGGTTGAGATAGCCCTCACTGACACCGGCATGGTGCGCCAGTTCTTCACGCGTGAGGTCTTCGGCGTAGCGCTGGTGGATGAAGGCGATGGTTTTCCAGACTACCTGGCGCGCATCTGCGCCCCAGGGGCGCTTGCGCGCCAGGGCGGCTTCGATATGCAAGAGGGTTTCCTGCATGGTAAAGATGCCTTTGCCAAGCACCCTGGCCATGCCCCGGTTGAGACGCGCCAGTTCAGCCTCGCTGAGCAACTGCGCCGTCAGCACAATCACGGGCACGTCACGCGTAGACGTGTTTTCGCGCAGCGCTTCCAGCACGGCGAAGCCGTCCAGTTCCGGCATCATCAGGTCGAGCAAGACCAGGTCCACCCGGTTCTCGCGCAGCAGATCGAGCGCTTCACGGCCATCAGCAGCCTGCAAGATGCGGCTACCGGGCGCGCTCTCCTGCACCAGGCGGACGTGTACATCACGAATGGCGGGTTCGTCATCCACCACCAGGATCGTTTTCAGGTTCGCACCGTCGGCAAGCCCCTGGCGGTGTAAGGCACCGGCCAGGTCGGCGCGCTGCACGGGCTTGGGCAAGTAGTCCAGTTCCAGCAAAGACATGGCGGCCGCACCGTCCGGGTGTTCAGGCCGGGCAGCCGAAAAAAGAATCGGGATTGCGCTCGTGGCGGGGTTCCCTTTGAAGAGCCGGAAAACATCCCAGCCGCGCGGCGAATCGGGATGCAGATTGAGCACGACGGCATCGGGCGGCGCGGCCAGGGTTTGCGGCCACCCATGTGCCGGCCAGCCGGTGGCAGCCGGTTCGAGCCAATCTTCTTGCAGGGTGTAGCCCTGCTGCAGCAGATGGGCGCGCAGAGGCAGTCCGACGCCGGAGGTTTCGTGCAGCAGCAAGACACGCGGCGCCAGCGCCGGGGCCTGCGGCAGGCGTCGATCCTGCACACCAAGCGGTATCTCGAAGAAGAAGCTGGAACCGGCGCCTTCCACGCCGTCCGAATGGACCCCAATGCGCCCCCCGTGAAGTTCCACCAGCCGTTTACAGATCGCCAACCCCAGTCCCACACCGCCATAGCCACGCCCTGAAGTGCGTTCCGACTGGCGAAATTCGTCGAAGATGATCGCCTGCTCTGCTTCGGGGATGCCCAAGCCGGTATCGCCGACCGTGACCCGTGCCCTGTCTGCGATGACTTCCAGGTGCAGGGTGATTTGCCCGTGCGCCGTAAACTTGACGGCATTGTTGACCAGGTTGAGCGCCACCTGACGCAAACGCGTGCGGTCGCCGAGCACCCACACCGGTTGTGCGGGGAGCCGGGCGCGCCAACCCAGGCCCTTGCTGTGCGCCATGTGCTCGGCGACGGCAGCGATTGGCCGCAGGATATCGGCCAAATCCAGCGGCTCGGGTGCAACGCTGAGCCGGCCCGCCTGGCTGCTCGCCAGATCGAGCACGTCGCCGATCAGGCCGCTGAGATGCTGGGCGCTGGCATAGATGCGTTCCAGGTCGCGCCGGTAACCGTCGGGCAAGGGCGGCGCGCCAGGGTTTTGCTGGCGCAGGGCCATTTCGCTCAGGCCGACGATCACGCTCAGGGGTGTGCGCAGTTCGTGGCTGACCATCGAAAGGAAGCGCGTTTTCAGGTTGTCGGCTTCTTCGGCCGCCTGGCGCGCGGCGGTTGCCTCGCGGTACAACTGTACGCGATTCAGGCCGACGGCCAGATCTTGCACGATATAGGCTGCATAGGGGGAGAGATTGGGCGCTTCCAGGGCGACAAAGCCGGGCACGTGAACGTACCCCTGAAACACCAACGGAAAGAGCAAAAAGGTGAACGGCTCGTCGGCCTGCCACAGATCCGGCGGCGGGAAGCTGCGCGTGGCAAAACGGACAGGCTCCACACCCGGCGGCGCCAGGCAGGTGCTCCAGGCCACCGGATCGTCCCCTTCCGCGGCGAACAGGGCGACGTGGGCGCGCCGGATGTCTACAGCGGGCAGGCCGGGCGTGAGGGGGAGTTCGTCGTTCAGCACGCTGACGATCTGGGCTTCATCGCGCGCCGCGACCAGGCGGGCGGTCAGGCGGGAGACGTTATCGTCGACCCACTGCTGGATGGTGAACTGTCCGTAAACGCGCCGTGCGCTCTCGCTGACGGCAATGCGCGCCCGGTGCAGCCACCGATCCAGGCTTGCGACAGGGGCCGTGCCGGCGGCAGCAAGATCTTCACGCACCCGATAAAGCACCGACAGGGCCGCCTGCCAGGCGTGTGGATCGCCATGCAGGTCTTCGGTTTGCACCAACAGGGCCTGAAAGCTGCGTTGCGCCGGCGCCAACTCGTTCGCCGCCAGGCCGGCGAGCAGGGAAGCCACCAACCGGCCGCACATGGCCTGCAAGACGTGCAGCGAAACGGCGTGCGTTTCAGACTGCATAGCTGCGGCCATTTGCCCCGCCAGCCGGGAACGCCAGCCCGGCACTCCGCTCTCGATACACTGTACGGCGTCGTCAAGGCGGTCCACATCCGGTTGGCAACCACAGGATTGGCGTATGACCAGTTGGGTAGGGATTCCGACAAAGGTGGCTTCGTCCACATCACCCGCCAGCAGCCCGGCTACCAGTTCGACGCCCCGGTAGCCCACTTCGAACATCGGGTAGTACACCGATGTCAGCACCGGCGCAACGCTGACCGCATCTACCTGATCGTCGAAGCCGATCAGGGCCACGTCGCGCGGCACCTGCCGCCCGGCGGCCCGCAACGCCGAAAGCACCCCGCGCGCCGATTCGTCGTTGCTGACAACGACGGCGCTGAAGCCTTCGCCCGACGCCAGCAACTGCTGCGCAGCGCGCCGGCCGCCGTGCCAGTGATGCTGGCCATAAACCAGCAGCGAGGGGTTGACCGCCAGGCCCTGTTGTTCCATTCCGCAATGAAAACCGCGCAAGCGTTCGGCGCTGTCGCCGGGGTCGCCGTCGAAACCACCCACGAAAGCGATCTGGCGATGCCCGTGTTCTGCCAGGTGAGCGACCGCCTGTTCCATCCCGCCCACGTTGTCGGGCGCAACGGTCGGCCCGTTCTCCCCGGCACCCAAAAACACGACCGGAAAGCCCTGCCGGCGCAGTTGCTGCAAATAGGCCGCGCGTTCGCCGGAAAGCAAGGGCAGCGCCACCAGGAGAGCATCCGTGTTCCACGGCCCGGCCGGCACGAAGTCGCTGTCGGGGGCCATGCAAGGCCACGCCGGGCGGAAGCGGTAGGCTTCGCCAGGCAGGCTGATGCCGCAGCCGAAGAGCAAGTTGTACCCGCGCTGCGAGGCCGCAGCCACCACACCGTTAAAGACGGCCCCCAAGAACTGGCTGAGCCGGGCAGCGTAGACCTGCTGCCCGGCGAGAATCCCAAGGGTAAAACGCCTGGAAGAATGCATAACCGATAAGTTTTTATGCGGCGAGAGAGAAAGGGGAAGCATCCGACGCGCCACAAGGCCCGCCTACCCTTACCCTTACATCAGGCTATGCATCTCTCGCCAATGCCTGGTTGACACACGCTAAGATAGTACGCCCGGCGATCATTTGGCGGATGGCATCCAGATGCCCGGCCAGGAAAGTGTCGGCAGGGATAAAAGGCACCTGCTGCCGTACGAAGCCGTAGGCGGCGGCGGTCCCGCGCCCCAGGTGAGCGTCTTCTCCCAAGGCCTGCCGGCGGAAATCGACGCCCTGTGCGGCAGCCATCAACTCGATCGCCAGGATGCGTTCGACGTTGTCGAGGATGGCGCACAGCTTCAGGCCGGCGGTCACGCCCATGCTGACGTGATCTTCGACGTTGGCCGACGTGGGGATCGTGTCCACGCTGGCGGGGTGGGAGAGCACCTTGTTCTCGGTCGCCAGGGCTGCGGCCGTGTACTGCAAAATCATGAAGCCGGAGTTCAGCCCACCTGCCGGCGTCAAGAAGGCCGGCAGAACGTGGGTGTTCGAACACTCGTCCGTCAGGCGCATGATGCGCCGCTCGGACATATTGCCCAGTTCGCTGATAGCAAAGGCCAGGTAATCCATGGCGATGGCCAGCGGCTCGCCGTGGAAATTTCCCCCCGAGAGCACGCTGATCTCACCGCCGGCATCATCGATGAAAATTAGCGGGTTATCGGTCACGGCGTTGAGTTCAATCTCGAACACCCAGCGAGCGTAGGCGATGGCATCCCGGACGGCGCCGTGCACCTGGGGAATGCAGCGCAGGGTGTAGGCATCCTGGACGTTGGGCGAATGGGGATCGCGGGTGAACTGGCTGCCCGCCAGCAGCTGGCGCAGGTAAGCTGCGCAATCTTGCTGGCGCGGGAAGGGTCGCAGCGCGTGAATGCGTGCGTCGTAGGCCAGCGCGGTGCCGTTGAGGGCTTCCAGGCTCAGGCAGCCTGCAACGTCGGCGACCTGGCAGTACTGTTCGGCGCGGGACGTCTGCAGCACGCCCAGAGCGCACATCACGGCGGTGCCGTTGGTCAGGGCCAGGCCTTCTTTCGCCGCCAGCGTCACCGGCCGCAGGCCGGCGCGTGCCAACGCCTCGCCACCGGGCAGCCTTTCGCCCTTGTATTCGGCGGTCCCTTCACCGATCAACACCAGGCTCATGTGTGCCAGGGGCGCCAGGTCACCGCTGGCGCCCAACGAACCCTTTTCGGGGATCAGCGGGTGGACGCCGGCATTCAGCAGGTCGATCAAGGCCTGGAGCGTCGAGAGTCGGATGCCCGAATGGCCGCGGGCCAGCGTGTTGGCACGGATCAGCATAATGGCGCGCGTTGTGGCAATGTCGAAAGGTTCCCCAACCCCCACGGCATGGCTAACGAGAATGTTGCGCTGGAGTCGTTCGACCTGATCGAGTGGAATGGTACGATCTTTGAAGGCGCCAAAACCGGTGGTAATGCCGTAGGCAACCGTGCCATCTGCCAGCAAGCGCTGGACGGCGTCCGCGGCCTGGGTGACTTTTTCCTGTGCGAGCGCGCTCAGTTCCAGATGCGGCGCACCGGGCCGGCCACAAGCAACCGCCAGCACCTGCTCGAAAGTCAGGCCGGCGCCATCGAGAAAGATCGTGCCGGGAGAAGAGTGACTCATGGGAAAACGCCTCCTACACGGTGAGAAAACCGGCTCTTCCGTTTTCAACGGGATGTGCGATTGGGTGCGAAGCACTCAATCGCCCCCAGGTTTGGGACATTTCCCGCAAAGGCGGAAGAGCCTAAAAAAGCAAATCGGGTGCATGAACCGGTGAACCGCTCATACACCCAATGATACATGGAATTTCCGAGTTTTGTGTGAAGGACTGTCCCGGCGAACCGCAAGAGCCGGATTCGTTCATACTGCCGAAACGCTACGAACTGGCGGCGCTATGAACCTGCATCAGAAAGCCGTCTACCATTTCGTCGACCGGCATCGTCAGCGCAGACTGTTGGAACATAAGCACGCTGATCAGGGGCATGTCGTTGATCATGTCCATAATGTCCATGCCTGTGCCGTTATCCTTATCGTTGCCGTAGCGTTCCGAAGCGCCGAAGGTTTTACGCATTTGGGTTTCTATCTGCGTAACGATCGGCCCGAGCACGCTTTTACCACGCGGGTCGGCCATCCATTCCCGGATGGTCGATTCTTTATCGATGATACAGGGCAACGCCAAAGTCGACTCGAGCGAGATCGTCAGGGTGTGGCGGATGTCGGCCGCCGAAGCGCCGATCAAAATATCGAAGGTGCCGTCTTCGGTAATCCACTGCCTGTACTCGGGGTGGTAGTAAGCAAAAGCGCGAAAATCGAGCGGGATAGAAACGGTCTTCGTCTCGCCCGGTTGGAGTTCCACCTTGGCAAAGCCTTTCAATTCCTTGGGCGGCCGGGCCAGCCCGGCTTCGCGATCGTGGACGTAAACCTGGACGATTTCCTTGCCCGTCAGGCTGCCCGTGTTGCTGACGTCTACAGATACGAACACCGCATCCTGATCTCGGATGGTTTGAAGGGGGACGCCCTGCGAGGTGCAGACCTTTGGATTGCTGTAAGCAAACGTGGTGTAACTCAACCCGTAGCCAAAGGGAAAGCGCACGGGGATCTCCCGCGCGTCGTAATAGCGGTAGCCGACAAAAATCCCTTCGCCGTAGCGCACCTCACCCGCACCGCCCGGCCAATTGAGGTAGGCCGGGGTATCGCTGATCTTGTGCGGAAAGGTTTCGGCCAGCTTGCCACAGGGATTGGCTTTACCAAAAAGCACGTCGGCAATCGCCGCACCGCCCGCCTGGCCCATCATCCACGCCTCGAGCACGGCGGCTGTGCCGTCGATCCAGGCTTCCATGGCGACCGGTGCGCCGTTGTTCAGCACCACCACCGTGTTGCGCTGGGCGTGGGCGACGGCCTGGATCAATGCAATTTGCTGCTCGGTCAGATCGAGATCGGTACGGTCGTAACCTTCCGATTCTTTGAACGCAGGCAGAGCGACGTAAACGATGGCCACATCTGCCGCTTGCGCCACGCGAACCGCCTCGTCGATCATCTCCTGGCGGAAGGTATCATCGGTAGGATACCCTGCGGCGTAGGTCAGTTCCGCGTCTGCGGCGAGTGCTTGCAGTTCCTTGAATGGCACCGCCACCCGGGTCGGGTTGATGTGCGAGCTGCCACCGCCCTGGAAATGAGCGACCTCTGCCGCATGGCCGATCACGGCAATGTGCTGGTGACCTTTGAGCGGCAAGATGCCGTTGTTTTTCAACAAGACCATGCCCTCGGCGGCAATTTTGCGGGCCAGTTCGTGATGCGCGTCCACATCGAACGTCCCTGCCTTGGGTGTCTCGGCGGCCTTGAAAACAACACCCAGGATGCGCCGTACCGATTCGTCCAGGACGGCTTCGTCCAGTTCGCCGGAACGCACCGCTTCGACGACCGCCCGGACGCGGCGGGTCTGCGGGCCGGGCATTTCCAGGTCGAGACCACCTTCGAGCGAGGCCACACGGTCGTGCACGGCGCCCCAGTCGGATACCACCAGGCCTTCGAAACCCCACTCATTCTTGAGAATATCGGTCAGCAGGGTATGGTGTTCGGAACAGTAACGGCCGTTCAACTTGTTATAAGCGCACATCACCGTCCAGGGCTTGGACTGCTTGACCGCCTTTTCAAAAGCTGGCAGGTAGATTTCGCGCAGGGTGCGTTCGTCTACTTCGGCGCTGATGCTGAAGCGTTGAAACTCCTGGTTGTTGACGGCAAAGTGCTTGAGCGAAGTGCCAACCCCTTTGCTTTGAACGCCATCGATCAGGCTGACGGCCATTTCTCCGGCCAGGAAGGGGTCTTCCGAGTAGTATTCGAAATTGCGCCCGCCCAACGGCGAGCGCTTCATGTTGACGCCAGGCCCGAGTAAAACGTCCACTTTCAGGGCGATACACTCTTCGGCAAGAGCCTGGCCCATCTGATAGATTAAGTCGACATCCCACGTAGAAGCCAGGCAAGACGCCGTCGGGAAGCAGGTAGCGGGGAGACTCGTCATGGCAATCGAATTGACATCCGGTACACGCCGGACGCCGTGCGGGCCATCCGACAGGGTCAACTCGGGCACCCCCAAACGCTCGACCGGTGTCGTCGTCCAGGGTGTAGCACCGGTGCACAGGGCAGCCTTTTCTTCGAGGGTCATTTGAGCAACGATGGACTGAATGTTTTTCATGGGAGCTTCCTTACGAGCGCTTTCTTGAAAATTCAGGCACCGGCAATTTCCGCGGTGTGATCGAACATGCCGTCAACTAGACAGTCGAGAGGTCCCACTCCTCGTAGATTTTCGGAACATCGCTGATCAGGCGCTTGGTATATGCCTCCCTTGGACGCAAGATCACATTATCGGCAGAACCGCTTTCAACGAACTTCCCACGCTCCATGATATAGACCGTGTCGGAAACGTAGTAAGCCAGGCCGATATCGTGTGTGATGAAGATCAGTGTCATGCCGGTTTCTTTGCGCAGCAGCATGAGCATGTCCAGGATCGTCGCACGCGAACAAGCATCGATCATGGAGGTCGGCTCGTCAGCCAACAGAATTTTCGGCATCAGGAGGAAAACGCGGGCGATCATCAGGCGCTGCATCTGGCCGCCTGAGAGTTCGAACGGGTACTTGTTGGTCAATTCCTCGAACTTCAGGTTGACGAAGCTGCACGCCTTCGACATCATCTTCACTTTTTCGGCGTAGGGCAACTTGCGGCCGCCGCGCATGTGGATGCAGTCCAGCAGCACGGCGTCGATCTTGCGAAAAATGTTATATGAAGAGAACGGGTCCTGAAAAATCGCCTGGATGTTCTTCCAGTATTCCTGTTTTTTACCCTGCGAGCTGAGGTCGCGTTTCTTTCCCTGGAAGTAGATATCGCCTTCGGTGGGGTTGAGCAAGCCCAGCAGCATCTTCGCCAGGGTGGTCTTGCCGCTACCCGACTCGCCAACGATCGAAATAATTTCGCCCTCGTAGAAGTTGAAGTCCACGTGATCGACGGCGACAGTTTTCTGGCGGCCAAGCCCGAAGACCTTGGTAAGCCCGGAGCCGCTCAGGCATAGATTTTTTCCGTCAGCCATTTTTGTAAACCTCTCTCAGTTTTTCTTCTGCAAAGATACAGCGGTACGTACGGCCGCCTTCCAGCTCGCGCAGATCGACAGAATGCACCCGGCACTCCGCCTGGACGTACTTGCAGCGTTCGGCAAAACGGCAGCCGGCGGGTGGGTTTTTCAGGTTAGGCGGCACGCCGGGAATGGCGGTCAATTTCACATCGCGCAGGCCGCTCTCCGGCACAATGATCGAGCCCATCAGGCCCTTGGCGTAGGGGTGCAGGGGATCGAACACGGCGTCTTTGGCCGCCGCCCGCTCCACGATCTGCCCGGCGTACATGACCATGATATCGTCGGTCACGTTATAGAGCAGAGGCAGTTCGTGCGTGATGAAAATCATCGACTTGATGAAACCGTTCTCCATCAAGTCCCGCAGCATCTTGATCACCATCTTCTGTGACGTCACGTCCAGCGCCGAAGAAGGTTCGTCTGCGATCAATACCTTTGGCGAAAGGATCACCGAAATGGCGATCACCGTACGCTGCTTCATCCCGCCCGAAAGCTCGACCGGGTACTTTTGCAGCACCTCATCCGGCAGCCCCAGGGTATTGAAGAACTCGCGGGCAAGCTCGTAGATTTCTTTCTTGGTGACCTTCGGGCTGTGCGCCCGGATCACGTCCTCGATGAAACGGATGACCTTCATGGTCGGGTTGAGCGCATTCATCGCCGCCTGGGGGATGTAAGCGATCTCCGTACCGAGGATCGTCTGGCGCACGTCGTCGGGGTCCATCCCCGTAATGTTCCGCCCGTCGATGATAATCTCACCGCTCGTATAGTGCAGGGGCGGGAAATAATATCCCATCAAGCTGAGCGCCAGCGTCGACTTACCGCAGCCGGATTCCCCGGCGATCCCTAGCGACTTGCCTTCTTCGACCTTCAGCGAAACGTGATCGACCGCATAAACGTTTTCCTGAAAGCGGGTGACGTACTTTGTGGTCAGTTCCTTGACTTCTAAAATTACTTTTCCCATATCGGTCACCTAATCCCTCAACGCCGGGTTGAATACCTGGTCGAGGCCCGTATTCATCAGATTCATCGAAAACGTAATCAGAGCAATGGTCAGGAGCACGGGTAAATACGCCCACCATTTCCCCAGCGTGTGCGCCTGGTAGATCATCGCCCAGTTCATCATCAAACCCAGGGTCGGCACTTCCGTGGTTCGCGGCCCCAGCCCGAGGATCGACAAGCCGGCTTCGGCCAGGATCGCCGAGGAAATTTGGAGAATGAAGGCCATGACCACATAAGAGGCGATGTAAGGCAAAATGTCGACGACGATGATGTAAACGATCGAGTGGCCGGACAACTTCGAAAGATTGACGTGGTCACGGTTGCGCAGCGAAACCACCTGCGCCCGCACGGCACGCGCCGTCCACACCCAGGCCGTGAAACCGATCACGGCGGCAATGGTAACTGCCCCCCGCTGCTCCTGCCCGATGCTGACCGAAATCAGAATCAGCAACACCAGGCTCGGAATGACGGTAAAGAGATTGGTGATGAACATGAGGATGTCGTCCACCAGACCGCCGATATAGCCGGCCAACAGGCCCAGGGTCAGGCCGATCAGGGTTGCAATGGTCCCGGCGACAAAACCGATCTGCAAAGACACGCGCGTGGCGGCGACCAGTTCGGTCAACACGTCGCGCCCGAAGTTATCGGTTCCCAGTGGCAGCACGCGCACGCTGGCCACCTCGTTGATATTGGCGTAATCGGTTTGTGCAACCAGGCCCTTCTCTTCGAGAGCGCCTGATTCCGCATTTTTGGCGGCCACGATCACGTCTTCGGTAGAAAGCAGCCCGTCGAGTGAGGCGTCCAGCCGGATGTAATAATTTCGTTTGGCATTGGTCATCCCGGCGATTTTCGCCTTGGAATCGTAGTTATTCGTCCACAGTTCGAGGAGTTTTTCTGTATCAGCGATATCGATCTCGTTTTCGGCAACCCCGTAGGCCACCAGCCACTCCTGCATCGCAAGGCGATCCGCCTGGCTCAACCGGCTGGCGATCCGTTTTTCTGCGACATCGGCCAGGCTCAACGTGTACCGCGGCGCGCCAATACTGTCGTAGACGCTGACGTAAATCCCAGGCGGGAAGAAAGTCCCCTGGGCGATGATAGCCAACGGTGGATCGGGAACGAACAACGGGTAAACGATCACGATCAGCAGGATGGTCACAAAAACAGCAAAACCAAAAACGAACTTACCAGAGCGAAAAATCTGTTGAAGCGTATGTTTCATAACAGCATCTTTCCTCAATCAGCCTGAGCCGCTTTGATACGCGGGTCAATAATGCCGTATAAAATTTCAATGATGAAGTTGGCAACCAACACCATCACTGTGATAATCAAGGCAGTAGCCGAGATCAGCGGATAATCGCCACCCATCACGGCGCTCAAGATGGTGAAACCAAGCCCCGGGTAACTGAAAACGATTTCCGTAATCAGCGCGCCGCCGGCCATGGTGCCAACAGCCAGCGCCAAACCGGTGATCTGGGGAAGCATGGCATTTCGAAACACGTAACCGATGATCTTGCGGTCTTTGATGCCCATAAAACGGGCATACTTTACATAATCCGCATTCAACTCGTAAATGGACATCGAGCGCATGCCGATCGCCTGCCCGCCAATCGTGATCAGCACGATCGACCAGAACGGCAGTTGATAGTGCGTAATGACCGACCACATAAAATTCCAACTTAAGTTGGGGATCAGGTCGAAACCATATCCACCCGAAGTGGGAAACCATTCCAAACTCACCCCGAGAATTACCAGCAAAATAATCGCCATGCCGTATTGCGGCAAACTGCTGACGAAGATACTGACGGGCATCAACAGTTTATCGAAGCCTCCCTTGAGATAAGCCGCCAGTGCGCCGAGGCTGTTCCCGATCAACCAACCGACGATAATGGCCGGGAATTGCAGCGCCAGAGTCCATACTATGGAGGCCCGGATCACATCCGCCACCGTCCTGGGATATTGGCTGAATGAGAAACCGAAATCGCCCTGCGCCACGTTTTTCAAGTAAATGAAAAACTGCTCGACCATGGGCTTGTTGGTGCCAAACAGTTCCACGTATTGCTGGTAAATCGCCTGGACGCCGCTGGCGTTGCTCATGCCTTGCGCAAGCCTGGCGACGATGGCCGCCACCGGATCGCCCGGCATCAGGCGAGGCAGGGTGAAGTTCAGGATGAAGGCAAAAACAAGCGTGATCAAGAACCAACTCAGCTTGCTAAGGAAATATCTTCGGTATCCTTTCAACGCAACATCTCCTTACAAAAACAACCATTTCCAGAAAACAAGCGGACTTGCCATCCTTCACGATTTATGGCCGGGGCCGCCGAAAACGGCAAAGCCCCTTATAAGTCAGTTACGGACGGCAAGTCCTGCCTCATAACGAACGGAATGAACAGCCATGTTCTGGCTTGCGAGAACATGGCTGTTCGTGAAGGGGCTGGTTACGGATTAACCAGCGTGATGTTGTAGAGGCATGCAACGCCCCAACCATCCGTGCAGTCCAACGGCGGGACGGGCGGGTTGGTGCCATCATCCTGGTGCGGGAAGTTGGTCCAAACCGTTTCGTTCACGGCGTGGAAAGCCTGCGGGCGGTACATGAGGGTGAAGGAGGGCACATCGGTCAGGTAGATCTTGACCAGTTCGGTGTACATTTCCTTCAGCTTGGCTTCGTCGGTTTCGGCGGGGATGGCGGTGATCAACTCATCGGCAGCGGGGTTGCTGTACAGGCCCCAGTTACCGTTCCAGTTGCTGGTCATGCCAACGAACTCGGAGCTCATGAGCTTGCGGATACGACCCCAAGGCTGGGTGGGGCCTGCGCCGTCGCTCCACATCATGAAGATGTCATAGCCCTCGGGGAGGTCGGAGTCCGACTTGGTGACGACGGTCTGGTAAACGGACCATTCCGGATAGTTGGTCGTGATTTCGATGCCGATCTTCTCACCGGCGGCGGCGACGACTTCGATAGCGGCCTGCCAGTCGGACCAGCCGTTCGGGCAGGTGGCGACGTATTTCAGTTCCTGGCCGTTGAATTCACGGTTGCCATCACCATTGGTGTCGACGATCCCGGCTTCATCGAGCAGCATGTTGGCGCCTTCGATGTCGTTCCCGGCCCACTGGAGGTCTGCAACGGCGTCGTGATCGTACATGGCCTGCTCACCATCGGTGGGGTTCATCAGGGAGCGAGGAACCTGGGTGAAGGTGGCCGACTGGTTGGTCATGGCGTTGGCGATGATGGTGGGGTAATCCACAGCCATGGCGATGGCCTTGCGGACGGCGACCTGATCCAAACCGTTGGATTTCAGGTTGTAGAAGGCGGTCGGCAGGCTGGCGCCAATACCGTAGGGTGCCTCGGGCAGGTAGGTAGAAATGGGCAGGCCATAGTTCTGCCAAAGCAACTGGATGTTGGAGTTGAACTGCTGGCTGACGTCCACTTCACCCTTGGCCAGGGCGACGGACCCGGCGGCGTTGTCCTTGAAGATCGTGTGCGCCAGGTACTTGGGGGCGGGCAGTTTGCCCCACATGGAGGCGTCCTGTCCCCAGTAGTTATCGTCACGAACGTAAACGACCTTCGTATCGTCGGCGAAGAACTTGTGATAGGGGCCGGAGTAAACGACGTCTTCCGCGGGATCGGCGAGGAGTGCGGTGGCATCTTCACCGACGCGTTCTTCGAGGGTCTTGGTCCAGGCAGCCTGGATGACGTAGTTGGTGCTCAGGTAGGCCTGAACCAGCAGCGGGTTGACCGCAGCGCCTGCGTCATTCAATTTTGCCTTCACCACAACCGTCTGGGCGTCAACCGCTTCAATGTTTTCGATGTAATCGACGTTGGCAGCGCCGGTCGGGGTGTTGTACTTCACGTGGGTGGCCCAGGTGTAGGCAACGTCATCGGCGGTGACGGGGGTGCCATCGCTCCACATCGCAACGGGCTTGATCTTGAAGGTGATCTCGGTGCGCGCGTCGTTCCAGGCGTAGTCGCCGTCGGCGAGCAGCGGGTACATCTTGCCGTCGATCATGTTGTACAGGTACGGGGTTTCGAACATGATCACACGGGCATTGTCCTGCTGGGCAATCGCCATGGCGTTGTTGTTGCTGTTGGAATAGGGGTTCCAACCAACCACCGCGCCCCACTGCTGACCGTTGAAGTACAGGGTCTCGTTGCGGGGGAGTTCCGAACCCGGATCGGCGGGGGCTTCCGTCGCGATGACTTCGACGATCTCGGTTTCTTTGACGGTGACGATTTCGGTTTCTTTGACGGTGACGATCTCGGTTTCTTTGACGACCTTCTCGACTTCTACCGTCTGGACGATCGGGGTTGGGGTCGCACAAGCGGAGAACAGCATACCGACGACCATCACAATACTAAAAAGAATCGCACTCTTGCGTTTCATGTTTCTAGGTCTCCTTCCTTGAACATTGGATAGATTGGTTATGGAATCAAACGGGGAGCAAGGGCATCGATATAGCTGTGAGCCACCTCCTTGTTAAACAAACCGGAACACAAACGGCCCGGGGTGCCCAACTCGACGCCCAGGTTGGCACCGGGGCGATGCGAATAATTGGGAGCGCTTCCAAAAGAAAAATCAACCATCCTGTTAGGGGAGTTAACGGCAAGTTAACTATAGGGGAAAAAAATTCACTTGAAAATCAGGTATTGGGATGATTTTACGCCACGCACACCCGGCCAAGTGGACAGATTCTTGCTTATTTGACGGATGTCCCACTTGCAAAAGTTACCCAACAACGTATAATAGCGCTTGTTGGGTAACTTTTGCGCCGCCAAGGAGAAGAGCATGGCTAAGTCTGACAAGCCCCTGGTCAAGGGCAATGTCTTGCACGTTGCCGGCGGCAAAACCGTCGAGCAAATCTATGTCGGTTCACCGCAGTGGTACGGCTGGCTCTCGGCCAGCACAAAGTTTACGTTCGAGAACGACGCGGGGCGTTTCATTGCCCAGTGCGAAAAACGCCGCGACAAGCTTTACTGGTACGCCTACCGGCGCCGCAGCGGGAAACTCTCCAAGATCTACCTGGGAAAGTCAGACGAATTGACCGCCGAACGCCTGGAGGAAACCAGCGCCGTGTTGGCCGGCCAGCAGGTGCGTAAGCAGTCCTGCCGCCAGGCCGAAACAGGCTTCCTGCCCGATTCCGAAGTGCGTATCGACACGTCGCTGCTGCCGACGACGAAAGTCAACGTTCCGGCCCTGCCGCAAAAGCTCGTCGCCCGCCTGCGCCTGACGCGCCAGATGAACACCCCACTGACCATCCTCTACGCACCCAGCGGGTTCGGCAAAAGCACGCTGCTCAACGACTGGAAGCAAACCTGCGGCTATCCGGTCGCCTGGTTGTCCCTCGATGAGAACGACAACCGCCTGCAGCGTTTCTGGAAGCTGGTGATCGCCGCCTTTCGAATCGCCATTCCCTGTTTTGGTGAAGATTTGCTGCCCCAGCAAAATGAAATCGGGCCGCACCGCCTGCCTGACTTCGTCTCGCTCCTGACCAACGAGATCGTGCACGTCACCGAAGGCCAGATGCGCCTCGGCCTGGTGCTCGACGATTTCCACCGCATTCATAACAGCGAGATCTATGACTTTCTCCAGGCGTGGCTGGCGCAGCTGCCGCCCAACCTGCGCCTGATCATTGCCGGGCACGTCAGGCCGCCGTTGGCGCTGGGACATTTACGCGCCCAGGGCCTGGTAACCGAGCTGGATGCCAACGACCTGCGCTTCACGTTGGATGAAGGCGTCAGCTATTTGCGCCAGTACAACCACGAATCGCCGCTGGCCTATGACGATCTTGAAAAGCTGGTCAAGCACACCGAAGGCTGGGCCGCCGGGTTGACCCTCACCGCGCTGGCATTGGGCAAACAGGAAAACCGCCGCGAGTTCATCGACGGCTTCAGCGGGGCCCATATTTACCTGCGCGAGTATTTCATGGAAACCGTCTTGCAGCGCACCCGCCCCGCCGTGCAAGATTTTTTGCTCAAAACGGCCATTCTCAAGCACCTGAACGGCAGCCTTTGCGACGCCATCACCGGCCAGGCTGACGGCGAAAAGATGCTCCAGTACCTGTGGCAGGAGAATCTGTTCATCGTGCGATTGGATCAACAGGGTTGGTACCGCTATCACGATTTGTTTGCCGAGATGCTGTACAGCCAGTTGCAGATGCGCTTTCCGGAGGAGGTTCCCAATCTCCACCAGCGCGCCGCCCAATGGTACCGCCAGCAGTACGCACCGGCCGACGCCATTTACCACCTGTTGTCCGCTGAGGCCTGGGAAGAAGCTGCCCTTTTGATTGAAGAAATGGCCCTGCGCGAGTTGGAACAGTACGGCGAAGACTCGCGCCTGCTGCGTTGGCTCCAGGAACTGCCCGAAAGCGTGGTCCAACGACACAAGACGCTGCTCTTCGTTTATTTGCGGTTGGCCAGTGCAGCCTCTCCCTGGGAAAAGATCGAGCGTTTCATCGCCCACATTGAATCCAATCTCAACAGCAAAACGGCAGTCCTGCAAACGCAAGACGAACGTGAAGTTTTGCTCGAGATTCAACAAATGCGGCGCGCCTGGAGTGAGGGAAAGCCGTTTCCGCATACGTTCCGGCCCGGCAAAAGTAGCGACGGCAAGTGGACCGTACTGAACGATCTACACTTATTGAAACAAATCTATACGCTGCGCTCGGGAGAGATCGAAAAACAGGTTGCCCGGTTGTTCCAACTGGCGCAAGAGAAAGGCAATCTGTTTGTCATCTTGATGGCCGGTGGCGTGCTGGCGAGGCGGTCATTCGTCAATGGGCACCTGCGTCGCGGCGAAAAAATCGCCCGCCAGGTGCTGGAGCATGCGCTGGCCCTGCGCGGCAAGCTGCCGGCGCCGGCCAGCATCGCCCTCATTGCCCTGAGCGAAATCTACCTCGAACGCCACGAACTGGACATGGCACAAAAATACCTTACACAAGTCGTGGAAACGGACCCCAACCCAACCAGCACGAATATGATCGTGCAAAGCGCGCTGGTGCGCGCCAAACTCCAAATGGCCGTGGGGCAGATGGAAGACGCGCGCACCACGCTCCAGGCGACGCGCGAACTGCACGCCCTGCGGCCATCCGGCCAGTGGAGCAACCAGGATTTGCTCGCCTACGAAGCGCTCATCTGCATCCGCCAGGGGCAGCACGCCCTGGCAGAAACGCTGCTCGGCGAAGGCGGCAGCATCGACGAGCATCCCCTTTCGCAACTGGCGCAGGCAGAAATCTTGCTCAAGAAAGGGCAGTTCCAAGACGCCGAAACGAGTTTGAGCCAACTGCTCGCACGCTGCCCCAGCGGCATCCAGTTCGAACCCTCGATGGGCGCCCGCGTGCTGCTCGGCCTGGCGCTCTTCGAGCAGCATAAAATCAACCAGGCGCGCCAGGCAATCGTCGAAGCCGTCCGGCTGGCCGCGCCAGAGCGGTCGATACGCGCCTTTTTAGACTGGGGAGCGCTCTGCGCGCCGTTGTTGAGCGTGATATTGCAAAGCGAAAACCTGAACAGCGAGGCGCGCACTTTTATCAAGGATGTTTTGATTCTCCTGGGCAATACTGCGGACTTCGTACAGTTTTCCGAGGCCCAAATGAATGCGCTTTCCATCTCCGCATCGATCAGCGCACGCGAACTGGAAGTGCTGCACCTGATGAGTGCGGGCTGCTCCAACCGCGAGATGGCCGGCAAGCTGTCCATTTCCGCAAGCACCGTCAAAACACACGTGAGCAATATTTACGCCAAACTCGCTGCCAGCAGCCGCCTGCAAGCCATTACCCGGGCAAAGGAGCTGAACCTGGTCTGATGCGGGCTGCTTTTGTCCCTCCTTTCACGGCGAAGCCGGGAGAGCCCTTTTAATAAGATAGGCCGAAACCGAACGCATAGAGCGGATTTTCCGAGTCGTACGGGAGATCCGCCTTTTGGTTCCGCACAGTGTCCATCGAAGAAGGCAGCTCGAAAGGCAGCCGGCCTGCGGGCCTGGCCCGGCCGAAGAGAACGTTCAACACGGCTTCATCGCTGGCGCCATACTCGGCAAGCAGCGCCCCGGCCGCAGCGGCGATTTCCGGGATGACCGCCGGGCGGTCCAGGTGGATGACGACGATGGTAGGAACCTGCCGCAAAAGCGCCAGGATCTCTTCTTTAGCATCGCCTTTGAAATCCAAATCGCCGTGATGGAAGCTGTAGGCGAAGCGGTTCTGCGTCTCGACCGGTACCCAGGGGGTTTGCAGGCGCAGGATGGCAAAGTCGGCTCGATCGGGTTCATCCACCACCTGGGCATAGCCGGCGGCGACGGCGGCATCCATATTCTTGACGAAAATCCTGGGCTGCCCGCGCAGCGGCAGGACTTCGCCGGCGTTTTTGAGCAGGGTCATGGCGCGCTCCTGCGAGGCCCGTCCGGCAGCCACGGAATCGGGATCGCCGAAGACCTGCGCCAACCGGCTTTCATCGACGAAGGGATCGTCGAACAACCCCAACTGGAACTTCAAGCGCAGCAGGCGGCGTACCGAGCGATCCAGCCGTGCCTCGGGGATGCGGCCGTCCTTGACCAATGCAACCAGATGGTGAGCGCAGCTTTCTCCGCCAAACTGGTCGACCCCCGCGTCGAGGATCTTCAGCACGCGTTCGCTCTCGCTCAGGTGCTCCACCCCCCAGGCGCGCGCCGGCCAGCGTACATCGCCCAGGTATACGTCGGTGATCAGGCCCCAGTCGGTGCAAATCACACCGTCGTAGCCGTACTTTTCGCGCAGCAGGCCGGTGATGATGGCCTTGTTGTACGACATGGCGACGTTCTCGTCGGTTTGATCCATTGGGACGCCGTAATAGGGCATGATGGCGGCGGTATTGGCTTCGAACGCCGCTTCGAAGGGGATCAGGTGGTAGTAAAAGTTGTTGCCTGGATAGACCTGGCCTCGCTGAAACTCGAAGTGTGGGTCCAGGCCCTCGTTTTGCGGGCCGCCACCGGGAAAATGCTTGGTCATGCAAGCCACGCTGGTGGGGCCGAGCTGCTCGCCCTGGAAGCCCCGGATATAGGCCCGTGCCAGGCGGGCCGTCAGGTGGGCATCTTCGCCGAAGGTGCCGTTGATGCGCGGCCAGCGCGGCTCGGTCGCCAGGTCGATCTGCGGGTGCAGCGCCACACGAATGCCCACGGCCAGGTACTCGCGCCGCACGACTTCGGCGAAGCGGCGCACCAGGGCTTCATCGCCGATCGCCCCAAAACCGGGGGTTTCACACCACTGCGAGAAATCCTGGGCGGCCATGGCGAAGATATTGCGGGAAAAGTGGTTGCGCGGGTCGGAGGCAATCGTCACCGGGATGCCCAGGCGGGTTTGCTCGGCAAAACGCTGCAAGTTGTTGTACCAACAGGCCACGGCCGCCACGCCCGGAATACCCCACAGGTTGAAGTGCGTCATGCTGTGTTGGTGCATCTGCCTGACGGCGATCAAGGCATCGGGTGGTGCGTCAGGTTGGGCTTCGATGGAGCCATCTTCATTTACCGTGGACCCATGGATGAACATGGTGCCGGCTTTTTCTTCCAGGGTCATCTGGCGCAGCAGATCTTCAAGGCGTGCGTCGAGGGGCTGGCGCGCATCCTCGTACACGTCCAGGCGGCCGTTTTGGTTGAGGTCACGGAAGGTGAAGCCGTTTTCAGTCTGGAGCAGGCCGGACTGCTGCAAGGTGGTGGCGGCAAGAGAGGTTTGCATGTTTTTCCTGTGGGTTTCGTCGGTAAAGAAGGCAAGCGGTTACATCATCACACCGCCATTATATAACAGCCGCTTGCCGGCGGGCCAGCGTATGCTGCAAGCGCATCGGCCAGGCTTGTTACATCATGGCAGGAATCGTTTACCCCGGTAACGGGACAGCCGCACGCTGGACAGATCGGCGCGCGCCTGGTAAGATATATCTTGTAAATCTTACAAATAAGGAATAAAAGTAACTTCTCAAGAAGAAGGAGAAAGCGGGATGTTGTGAGTTTGCTTCGCAAGCTCACAGCATCCCACACCCCTATTGATTGGGAAGCTACAAATAAAAGGTGATCTCATGGCAAAATCCCCCGAAAAGAGGCGTTTTTATGGCTCGATCACGGTCAGCGACCGTGGGCAGATCGTCATCCCGGCGGAGGCACGGCGCGATTTCGGCATCGAGGTGGGCGACAAGCTGCTCGTGTTGGGCGATCTCGACCAGGGCCTGGCGTTGGTCAAGGCTTCGGCGTTCCTGGAAAGGTTTCCCGGCCTCCTACAGGTATTTCCGGATGAAGCCGGGGAAAACGGTCATGCAGCGAACGGCGAGGCAACAGAATGAACGACAAGCAGCGGAAAGTGTTCGTCGCCATCCTGGCAAACATCGGGGCGGCGGCGAGCGCCATTACCTTCGTTCGCTCGGGGATCGTTCCAAACATACCGGCAGCGGTGCTGCTCAGCTTCGCTGCAGGTACGGGCGGTTATTTCGCCTTCACCAGGCTGGGGACCTGGCTGATGCGCGTCCAGAAGCAGCACTCGTATGGGCGTCCGGGCCAAGCGGTCTATGCGTTTGGCAAGCTGCCGCCGCAGGAGGCCGTTCACGCTGGCGGAAAAGGGCGGGCGCTGGCGCAGCTCTTCCAGGCCGGGTTTCCCGTGCCCGACGGCTGCATCCTGCTGCCGGCCGCCTTCGACGGCGACGAGTTGAGCGCCGCAGGCTGGGAGATGCTGCGCGGCGAGTTGGCCCGCTTGCGGGCCGGGAAACCGATCGCCTTTGCGGTACGCTCGTCAGCGCACAGCGAAGACTCGGCGCAGGCTTCGTTTGCCGGTGAGTTCGAAAGCGTCCTGAATGTGCGCACGAACGACGAAATCCGCACCGCCATTCGTACCGTGCGTGCATCGATGCGCAACGAACGCGTGCAGGCCTACCGGGAGGCGCGACGGATCGAAACGGCCGGCCAGGAGATCGCCGTGGTGATCCAGCGCCTGGTGCGGGCCGATATCTCAGGTGTACTCTTCACTGCCGACCCGCTCGATGGGAATCTCATGCGCATGGTGGGCAATTTCGTCCACGGGATGGGCGATGCCCTCGTTTCGGGACAAGTTTCGGCGTCTGAATTCAGCTTCGAACGCACGGCGGGCGTTTACCACGGCCCGGCGGCGCTCGAGAAGGTGGCAAAATCTCTCCATCGCCACGCCCACGACATCGAAAACGAAACGGGCTGCCCGCAAGACATCGAGTGGGCCGTGGCAGGCGACAGGCTCGCCATTTTGCAGGCGCGCCCGATCACCACACTGAACGGCCACGACCCGGTCACGGCCGAGTGGAACGATACGCGCAAGGGCAATTTCCTGTGGTCGGCCACCAACCTGATGGAAGCCTGCCCCGACGTGCTGACACCGTTCACCATTTCGCTGCGCCCGTACATGGATACACGCGGCGGCCCCTCGCTGACCGTCAAGGGACACCCGCTCAACGGCATCATCGGCGGGCGCTTTTACGCCAACATCAGCGTGCAAGTTTCGGCCTTTGCGCCCATGTTCAAAGGTGACGCCCACCGCGCCTATCGCGAAATGTCCGGCTGGTGGGGCCAGATCCCTGCCGAAATGGAAATTCCGCTACTGCCGCTCACCCGGCAGGAATGGCAGCAAACGGTGCTGCCCGGCCTGTGGCGTACGATGCGGCAGTTCGCGCGCTACCGCAGGCTGGCCCCGGCCTACCTGGCCCGCAACCGGCAAAACTGCGCCCGGCTGCGGGAAAAAATCGCCCAGGCCGGCGATGGTGCGCAACTGGTGCGCCTGTGGCACGACGAGATCGTACCGGGTTACCGCGACGCCCTGCTGCACATCGTCGCAGCAGGCTCGGATGCGCAGGTACGGCTGGAACAGGAGCTCAAAACCCTGGTGGGCGCCGAAGATGCCAATGCCCTGCTCTCGAACCTGGGCGGGCTGTCCTCCCGGCTGGAGAGCGTCGGGCCGGTGGCGGGGCTGGGCCTGGTGCTGCGCGGTGAGATGAGCCGCCAGGCCTACCTGGACGCCTACGGCCATCGCGGCGTCAACGAGGGCGAGTGCGCCTGGCCGCGCCCGATGGAAGACCCTGCCTGGCTCGACCACCAGCTTGCCGAGTGGTCCAGGACGCCGGTGGACGTAAACGCCCTGTTGGAACGCCAGCGCGATGCCTACCAGGCCGCCTGGGGACGTTTCTGCGCGCTGTACCCGCGCAAGGTGAAATCCATGCAAAAGCGCCTGGAAAAAACCGCCCGGGCGGCCAGCCTGCGCGAAGCGGTGCGCTCCGAGGGAACACGCGGCATGACCGTCCTGCGGGCCTTCGCCCTGCGCGCCGGAGAGATGCTGGAAGTCGGCGAGGATATTTTCTTTCTGGGCATCGAAGAAGCATTGGCCGGGCTGCGGGGGGATACGTCCGCCTGCGGGCACATCCCTGCCCGCAAAGAGACCTACGACCGTTACCGCGCCTTGCCGCCTTACCCGGCCCTGATCTGCGGCCGCTTCGACCCCTTCGCCTGGGCTACCGATGCCAACCGGCGCAGCGACTTCTTCGACTCGCGTGCGGCGAGCGCACACGCCCCCATTGCTGCCCACGCCTATATCATCCAGGGTGCGGCCGGGGCGCTGGGCGTCGTCGAGGGAATCGTACGCAAGCTGGAGCGCCTGGAAGACGGCGGGCAGTTCGAAGCCGGTGAGGTGCTCGTGACGACGATGACCAATATTGGCTGGACGCCGCTCTTCCCGCGCGCCGCCGCCATCGTCACCGATCTGGGCGCGCCGCTCAGCCACGCCGCCATCGTGGCCCGCGAGCTGGGCATCCCGGCCGTCGTCGGCTGCGGCGATGCCACCGCCCGCCTGCGAACCGGCGATCGGGTACGGGTGGACGGCGGCCGGGGGCTGGTGGAGGTTCTGGGAAACAAGGCTTAACAGTTCGCAGGCATACTATTGACGAATTAGTCAGTCATTGATAAAATGGAATCAATGACTGACTAATCGGTCATTAGAAAGGAATGTGTATGCCGCGCACAAAAACCCAGACCGAGCAAATCCGCGCCGAAAGCCGGGCAAAGATCATTGCCACCGCCCGCCGGCTGTTTGCCGAACGGGGCTTCGACGGGTGCAATGTCTCCGACATCGCCGGGCAGGCCGGGATGAGCCAGGGCAATATCTACTGGCATTTTTCGTCCAAACACGAACTCTTCCAGGCCGTGTTGGCAGAGGGCTTCCAGGCGATCGGTGCGACGATGACGGAGGCCGCCAGCCACCAGGGCAGCGGGCTGGAGAAGTTTGACCTGTTTCTCGAACGGTTCCTGGCCCTTTCCCGAGAAGAAGGCGGGGACGAATTCGTCACCATCCTGCTTACGTTCATCGCACAAGGGGGCGTGCGCCGTTTTGCCGAATTTGGCGTCTCAACCGGGCAAATCGGCATGCAGTATCATCAGGCCTTGAACGCCATCTTTGCCCAGGGACAGGCCGAAGGGGATTTTCAGGCCGGATCGGACCCCAACCTGCTGACTACGTTTTTCTTTTCGTTTATCAACGGGCTGATGTTGATGTACCCTCAAGAATGGCGCGAAATTCCCATTGAGGTGATCCGAGAAGCGCTGCTGCGCCTTCTCGGCAGAAGGTGAGTGAAAGACATGAAAAAAGTCGTTGCGTTCGTTGCCAGCGCCCGCAAAAAGGGCACCGATTACGCCGTTCGCCAGTTGGTATGCAAGTTGGAGGCCCTTGGCGATGTCGTGGGGGAAATCGTTCCCCTGAGCGGTTACCGCATCGAGACCTGCCGGGGCTGCCAGGTCTGTTTTGCTCGTGGAGAAGCGCTCTGCCCGCTGCAAGACGACCGCGATGCACTCGTTGAAAAGATGATGGACGCCGACGGGACTATTTTTGCCACGCCCAATTACGCCTTCCAACTGGCCGCACCGCTAAAAATCCTGCTGGAACGTATCGGCTATGCGCTGCACCGCCCACAGTTTTTCGGCAAGGCTTTTACCAGTGTCGTCGTCCAGGGCATTTACGGCGGCGAAGCCATCGCCAAATACCTGGATTTCGTCGGCGGCGGCCTGGGCTTCGATACGGTTAAAGGCAGCTGCATCACCGCCCTGCAACCGATGACGGAGGCCGAAAGGCGCAAGATCGACGGCATCCTGACCCGCCAGGCCCGGCAGTTCCACGCCCGGCTTGCCCGCCCGGCGTTTGCAAACCCTTCCCTGTTCCGGCTGATGGCTTTCCGCATGGGGCGTACGGGCATCCGTCTCGAGTTGACGGCGCACGACCGCGACTACCGCTACTACGAAGAGAAAGGCTGGTTCGAATCCGAGTACTACTACCCGGTCCGTCTGGGGCTGGGAAAAAAACTGGCCGGCAGGCTGTTCGACCGCATGGCGCAGGTATCCAGCAAACGCCGGCACTGATATGTTTGGCTCTCCCGGCTTCGCCGGGAAAGTCCTTCACGCTAAACCCGAAAGACCCATATGTTTTAAATGGCTCAGAGAAAGGATCAAAACATGGCTCAAACGACTTCAGGCGCGGGCATCCCCCCGGCGATCAACAACACGATCAAGTTCATCTTGCGCTCACCGCTGCACGGCATTCTCAGCAAGAACTTCCTGCTGATCAACTTCGTCGGCCGCAAGAGCGGCAAGACCTTCACCACGCCGGTCAGTTATTCACGCGACGGCAACTACCTGTACGTTTTCACCCACGCTACCTGGTGGAAGAACCTGCAACCCACCACCCCCATCACTCTGCGCCTGCGCGGCAAAGACGTGCAGGGCCTGCCCGAACCGGTTGTAGAAGACAAAAAGGCCGTGGCCGCCGGGTTGATGGCCCACCTGCGCCGCTCGCCGTATGACGCCAGCTTTTACGGCGTGACCCTCGACAAAGACAAAAATCCCCGGCCCGACGAAGTCGAAGTCGGTGCGCAGACGACCGTCATGATTCGGATTGCTTTGTGCTGAGCCTGCGTTCGAGCTGTGGAGGTTCACCCGCCAGTTCGGCCGCCAGGCGCGCTGCCTTGTGGCCTGGACGGTTTACGCTTGCTGCACGCGATCAGAAAAGGCTGCCGCCTGGTGGCCTTCGAAGAGGAGGGGGATGGCGATGCAAGCTCATCCGATCAGGGCGCGGCGCAATCGCTACAGACGGCCAGCGCTGAAGCGGCCAACGGGCGTGGCATCTTTACCCTGCCGCGACTTGCCAAAGATAAGCATCTTCGAGCGAGGGATCAACCGGCGCAGCCGCGGGATCGGGTGCCTGTTCGCAGACCACGCGCCGTTCGAGGCCGTCTTTGCCGATTTTCACAGCGATCTCGAGCATCTCGACGCCGGGCGCTTTGCCATTCCCCGAAACGGACCACAACTTTCCCTTGAGCTTGCCGGTAAGTTCCTGCGGTGCGCCGCGAAAGCGTAAGGCCCCACGGTGCAGAATGGCCAGATCCGAACAGACGTGGTTGACATCCTCGACGATATGGGTGGAGAGAATAATCACGCGCTCGCCGGCCAGCTCGTAAAGCAGGTTGCGGAAACGCACCCGCTCGGCAGGGTCCAGGCCGGCGGTGGGTTCATCGACGATAATCAGGCGCGGATTGCCGAGCAGCACCAGGGCAATTCCCAGGCGGCGTTTCATGCCACCGGACAAGGTCCGCACCTGCACGCCGCGCACATCGGCAAGGCCCACTTTTTCCAGCACTTCAGCGATTTGCCTGGCCCTTGCCGCAGGATCGGCAATGCGCTTCAGGATGGCGATGTAATCCAGTTCCTGTTCGACGGTCAGTTCCGGGTGCAGGCCAGTATCCTGGGGCAGGTAGCCAAGCATGTTACGGGTTTTGTCGCGGCCGTCGGGGGTCGCCAGATCGTTCCCGAACACCGTCACGCGCCCGGCGCTAGGGCGCAAGAGGGTCGCCAAGATGCGCATCAGGGTCGTCTTACCGGCGCCATTGGGGCCTAACAGGCCAAACATGCCGTTCGGAATTTGCAAGCTGAGCGCATGCAAGACACAGTGCTGGTTGGGGTAACGCTTGGTCAGGTTTTGGATATCGATCATTGCGATTCCATTTGCCTTTCGTAGAATTTGCTGGCCAGCCACCAGGAAGCGATGCCCTGGAGAAGCGCTGAAAGCAGGGGGAGAAACAGGTAAGGCGGGGAAACAGTCAAAAAATCGCCTGGATCGTAACCGAAGGGATTGTTCGATTGGTAAGCGTACATGGCGTACGAAACCGTACTTCTGACCATATCCCCAAAGGGAAAAACGATGTTGGCCCAAACCTTCAAACTCACGGCGGTTGCAAAAAAGGCGATCACCACACCCAACGTCACCACGCCTCCCCAAACCAGGAAAACCAGGCCCTGCCGGCTCGCCAGCAGCCCCGTTAACGTGCCAACGGTCGTGATATAAATCAACGAGGAAGAAACGCCCAAGAATAGATATACCAGGTACCCGGCAAAATAGGCTTTCCCGCCCCAAAAAGCAGAAACAAGCATGAGCAACGAAAGCGGCAGGCTGCAAACGAAAAAACTGGACAAGACGCCGATCGACGTGCCGAACAACTTCCCTCCCACATAAGCCCGCGGCGAAAGGATGGACAGCATGAGTTGATCGGCATGTGTACGCCGATCAGAAAAAGATGTCGTCACCAGGGTAAACGGCAGAAAGACAACCAGAAACAGCGAGAGCGTGAACAACACATCGATAGCGCCAGACTCCCATAAAAGGCTGCCTCCTTTTCCCGTATCAAGAAGTATCATCCCAGTGGTTACGAACCACAAAACGGCCATCGCTATCGGAATTGGCCCTTTGAAAACAGCCAGGACGCCCTCGTAGATCACCAAACCCGCCATTCGATTCAGCGGCAGCGGTAAGGGCTTCGCCAGAACGGCCTGCCAGCGCTGTGCCAGGCCCGGCTTGGTGTGTTTTGGCTGCACCCTACGCGGATTTGCCCGGCCAGCCAGCAGGTAGTCAGTGTTTTCCAGTCCGCTCCTGCCGAGCCGGTAAAAGGCCATGCCGATCAGCACATACACGAACCGGTAAACCAACCAAGGAAACGGGTAGGGTAAACCTTGCAAGATATTGAAAATTGGCACGAAACGTTGGTTGATGTGGCTCGGGCTTATCGAAACCGGCACACACACGCCCAACAAGTCCGACCGGTGTTTTTTACAACGCAATCTCCACCCATAAACTGCCTGATTTTACCCCAAAAGAAAGGTGTGGGCAATTCGATTGCGCGCCGCCTGCATCTTGTACAACCGGGCATAGCCGTTTCCGGTGGCGTACAAGTCGTCGTGCGAACCATACGCCACAATCCGCCCGTCTTCGAGCACGGCAATCGCATCGGCCATAAGCACGGTGCTGAAACGATGCAAAATCTCAGGTCGCAAAGCGACCTGCGCAAGCTGGTGCGCCCGTTGACCAGATCAACAAAGCGGCCGTAGACAGCATACGCCGCCTGGGCGTCGAGGGCGGCGGTCAGCACAGGTCTTGCCCGATAATACAAAACAGGATTATAATAATCATGATTTGTATTTCCCCAAGGAGATTGACATGTTTGTTGGCCGCGAAACCGAGCTGGCACATCTCGAAACGTTGTATGCTTCGGGGCGCGCAGAACTGTTTATCTTATACGGGCGCAGGCGCGTCGGGAAGACGGAGCTGCTGCGGGCGTTCTGCGCTGGCAAAACTCATCTGTTTTTCATCGCCACACTGAGTTCAGATCATGACCAACTGGCGTCTTTCTCTCAAGAGATTTATCGCCTGACCCATGCAGACGTTCCTGAAAGGTTCACCTTTCCGTCCTGGGAAGCAGCCTTTCGCGTCCTGGATGAGTTGCCAGGTCGCCCGGTCATCGTTCTGGATGAATTTACCTATCTGATCGGGGGCAACAAAGCAATCCCATCCATTTTACAAAAAGCTTGGGACGAACGGCTTAAGAACTCGAATGTGTTGATCATCTTGTGCGGTTCCTACATTGGGATGATGGAAACCGAGGTGCTTGCATACCATGCCCCCTTGTATGGCCGGCGGACAGGGGGTAGTTTGCTCAATCCATTGGAACTGCCAAACATTCCCCAGTTTTTTCCAAACTATACCCCAATCCAACAAGTAGAAGCCTGGGCCGTTTTGGGTGGGATGCCCTATTACCTGTCTGCTTTTTCCGATCAGATAGATATCTTTACGAATATCCATCAACATATCTTGAATGTCCAGGGATTACTCTATCAAGAACCGCGCCTCCTGCTTTTGGAAGAATTACGCGAGCCACGCAATTATTTCTCGATTTTACGTGCCATTGCCCAAGGCAGTACCCGCCTAAACGAGATCGCACAAAAAGCGGGGGTCGGTGACAGTTCGGTAACTGCCCGCTACTTGGATATTCTCCAGCAAATGCGCCTGGTCTATCGCAGTGTTCCAGCCACGGAAAGCCAGCCCGCAAAGAGCAAGAAGGGAATTTATCATATTTCTGATTTCTTCCTGCGCTTTTGGTTTCGTTATGTACACCCTTATCAAAATGCTCTTGATCTGGGTATGGCGGATGGGATTTTGGCGCAACGGGTGCAACCGACCTTTGAACAGTTTGTCAGTCACGCTTTTGAGGAGGCCGCCAAGTCGTATATTGCCCGCCTCGCTCGAAAAGGGCAGCTATCTTTTTTGCCAGAACGAATTGGGAGTTGGTGGGATCAAAGCAGTGAAGTTGATGTGCTGGCGGTCAGCGAGAACGATCGAGCGATATGGGTAGGTGAATGCAAGTGGTCAGCCAACCCGGTGGGGCGTGATATTCTGGAAGGCCTCAAGCGCAAAACGAAAACTTTGCAAGCAATGAAATCGTGGAACACGATCACCTACTTCTTATTCGCCAAATCCGGTTTCACGCCCGCGCTACAAGAGCAGGCAGCACAAGAGAATATCCACTTGATAACGGTTGATGAGTGCTTGAGGCAATAGCTTGAGCGAATCGCCATTGTAAAAGCTTTCCTTTACCAATCTCCAGCTGGGTCGGCTTGCTGCGCACAAGCAATTGTCTGGAGATAAAGCGCTTCACTACTCAACGATTCCCAGTCTATTCCCGTTATACAAGCCAAATAAGCATCTGCTTTTTGTTGGCCCTTCATCAATGCCCGTTGTGGAGTTTCGCCCGCCAAGGCAGCCGCGACAGCCTCATGCTGCCAGGTCTGAAACGGCCAGTCAATCTTTAACGAGTATTGCTGCTCGGTCCAAGTGATACGGCTTAGCGCTGCGCTATAAGCTTATGAGCTTATCCCTTGCAACGCCAGAACATTTGTCCATTCGCGAGGAATCACCTTACGCGTCCGGCGCTTCCATCGACAAGAGCCGGTCCGGACGATGTTCACAAAACCAGGCCACGGCCTGCGTGCGCGATTCCACCTGCAACTTCTCGTAAAGATTGGTCACGTGGTATTCTACCGCCTTGAGGCCGATCGCCAGTTGCTCGGCAATCTCCATACTGCTCTGGCCGCCCGCCAACAGGGCCAGCACCTGGCGTTCACGCTCGCTGAGCGCATCCCACCGCTGTCCTACCTCCCGGTTCCAACGCTCGGCGCGTTCAAGCTGATCGGTGCTGAAGACGAACTCGCCGCGAACCGCCCGCCGCACGGCGTGAAGCAGCGCCAGGAACCCGTTCGATTTGCTCAAATACCCCTGCATCCCTTGCTGCAAGGCACGGGCGATAAATTTGCCCGCCTGGTGCCCACTCAAGATCAGGACCACCGTCTCCGGGAAGTTCGCCTGTACCCAGGCAACAACCTCAAACGCACAGCACCCGGGCATTTCCAAGTCGAGCAGCAGCACATCCGGGCGCAGTTCGGCCACCCGCTGGCGGGCCTGGCCGCCGTCTTCGGCTTCACCGACCACTTCCATATCCGGCGCAGCCTCCAGCATCTCCCGAATCCCGGTACGCGTCACGGCGTGATCGTCGGCCAGCACAACACGGATTGTTTTTGAATCGGACAACATCCATGCACCTCGCCCTGTCGAAAGGGTTTATTCAGATAAAGAGAAAGCCGGGCGGTTTGTACAGTTCAATCTCCACCCATAAACTGACTGATTTTACCCCAAAAGAAAGGTGTGGGCAATTCGATTTTGTGCAGGGATTCAGCGGTAGCGCTCCGCCTGCATCTTGTACAGCCGGGCATAGCCGTTTCCGGCGGCGCACAAGTCGTCGTGCGAGCCGTATTCCACAATCCGCCCGTCTTCCAGCACCGCAATCGCGTCGGCCATCCTTACAGTGCTGAAGCGATGTGAAATCAGCAGGCTGGTGCGACCGTTAACCAAGTCCACAAAGCGGCTATAGACGTCATACTCCGCCTGGGCATCGAGGGCGGCGGTCGGTTCGTCGAGGATCAGCAAGTTGGCTTTCTCGCGCATGAAAAGCCGCGCCAGCGCCAGCTTCTGCCACTCCCCGCCCGATAAATCGGCCCCCTGGCCTTCTTCGGCCAGCCAGCGGCTCAAGACCGTGTCGTAGCCTTGCGGCAGGGCGGTGATGGTCTCATGAACACCGGCTTTTTGGGCGGCGCGTTCGACCTCACCCCCGAATCGAGCTTCGCTCGATCCCCATCTTCCTTCCGGAGAGGGGAGCAAAGACACATCTCCCAAAGCGATATTCTCGAAGGCCGTCAGATCGTAGTGCACGAAATCCTGGAAGATCGCCCCCATTTTCTGGCGCAGGTCGGCAGGATCAAATTCGCGGATGTCGACCCCATCCCACAAGATTTGCCCTTCGAGCGGGTCGTACATGCGCGTCAGCAGCTTGACCAGCGTCGTCTTGCCGGCCCCATTCAACCCCACCAGCGCCAGGCAACTCCCAGCGGGGATGGTCAACGAAACATCCTTCAGCACCCAGGGATGTTCGGGCGAATAGCGGAACGACACGCGGCGCAGTTCGATGCCCTGCTGCAAAGCAGGCACCGCCCGCGGCTCGGCAGGGATCGCAATCGGCTGCGGCAGCGCCATCAACTCGGTGTAACGCGAGAAGAACAGGGCGCTCTCGTGGATGCTGCTGAAGGCGTAGACGATGCCACTCAACGCTCCCTGCACGCTGCTCACCGCCGCCGTGTACAGGGTGACATCGCCCAGGCTCAGGTGGCCGCGGAAGGCCTGCATGACGACAGCAACGAAAGCAATACTCGACACGCCGTTGGCGAGCAGGTTCAGCCCAGCCTGCCAGCGGATTTCGCGCAGTTGTTGCGTACGTTGGGTTTGTTGCAGTTCTTCGCTCAATTTGCGAAAGGCTTCGAGGAAGTAGCCACCCAGGCTGAATAGGCGCAATTCTTTGGCACATTCAATCCCCGAAAGCAGATAACCATAATAACCAACCCGGCGTTGTTTTGATGTGTTCTCATAAGCCAAACCAAACCGTTGACGGCCCATGTTAATTTGAACACAAATTTGTGGTATCGCGGCTAACGCTACCAATAGGGCCAACCATGGGTTAAAAACTAACAATACACCCAAAAAGCTCACCGAAGTGAGTGAGTTATTGAGCATACTGGTGATAAAACTTAACATTTGCCCTGAGCCCATGTGTGCACCTTGAGTTCCCATGTGAATCGTGTCTTGCGTTTTTGGATTCTCGAATGGCGCCAGCCCGGCTAAGCTATGAATCTTATGATAAACAGTTACTTGGATTTTCAGTATTAAATGACGGCTCAACTCACTACTTAAATAATTATCTGCCAATAGAAGAAATTTTATAAAGACAAGCAGCCCAACTTGTAAAGCCATTAACCATACCAAATTCTGCCAAGATACTAGATACCCTTGCAAACCTAATGCCAAAAAATCGAATAGAAGCTTTGTTATCCATGCGGAAGCAAGTGGAGCAAGACCTTGAATGGCCTCAAGCAGTAATGCGCCTGTAAAACAACTCGGGTAGGACCACCAAGCGAGAAGAAACATTTGTCTTACAGTCGTTATAAAGTAACAAATCGGACCCAGATACTTTTTAAACATATATTCCTGACCCACATAAAGCGGCACGGCCCTAACCCTGCGCTTATTTCTATGCTTTTTCTGCACAGAGCGTATGGGTTAGGCCCTATCATGAAAAACTTATAGCCGAAACAAAATATAACCGCGCAAACTGGAAAATGGTAGAGGACCCCATTCCCGAGAATCTGTACTAGCATACACATTGTCACCGCAAACGAAGAAGTGCTTTGGTGGAATATGCCACGTACGTTCAATCAAGTCAATTTGTGCATCATCGTTTATCTCAGCTACAGCAGCCTTAAAAGTTTCTCCAGATAGTGCAACAACACGTTTCACAAAAAGAATGTTCCCGGCTCCAATAGAGACAAGCACTATCTGACCTTTTTTTACCCATCTCACAGGCCAATAACGAATCGCCAAAAACCGTTCACCTGGCTTTAGAGCAGGCAGCATACTCTCTTGTTGTACTGTGACAACAGTCAACGAGTTTTGGATTAGCCAAATAAAGAAAAGCAGCGCGCTAAACCAAAGTATCAGCATCGCAAAATTTCGTCCTTTTTGCTCTCGATAAATATCAAGACATCACGCTAAACTCGGAAGACCCTGATTTATCAACCGAGGGAAAGAACAGCGACATTTTTAATAAGCTAGAAAAACTATGGCCAATTTCCTTGTGGATCGGCCTCACCTGCACAGCTAGTTACTTTAGCTTTAAGTTCTTGAGTACTCATTTCATCAAAGTCGAATCCCTTAATACAATTCAAGTAACTGTCTGCCTTACGTTGTACATTAGCAAGAACTAGCTCAGAAGATTCCCCATAAAGCATGCTTGAAAGAGATTGCCGACGCCATTCTTCTAATGGCCACCAAACTTGTGTGTAGTTTTTGTCCTGGATTTCAGGAATCTGTTCTACGGCCTGTCTGTAGGTAACTGCATTGTCTTTTCCGACAATCGCTTCCCAACTGGATGACTCGGCCGTTGAGCGGCGCGCAGGTACTCCAGTGAATGCTGTAGATTGCTCAGAAAGGAATTTTATCCAGGTCCAGCAAGCTTGCGGAAACTTAGATTGGTGCGAGATAAAAAATCCACGATTCAGATTACTCTCAAAAAAAGCATCTGCTCGCTCCGTAACAGGCAACGGTACCACACCAATTCGGTAGCCTAATTTATCTACAAATGGATAGCGCCCTTCTGGTTGCCCTACAAGAGAACTCCAAAAAGCTACTTTACCGGAAAGCAACTGTTTGTAATTTTCTTCCCATACGATATCACCATATGGCAACAGAATGCCATCCTGATATAAACCCCCTATCCAATCGAAAGTATTTACCATTTCTGGTGTATTGAATGCAATGGTTGGTGGATCCGTATCCAATGTCAATCCAAAATTTCCGTGGCCGCTAAAAACAAAAGGATCACCAACCGGGTATAAGTAACCATATATTTTGTCGTTCTCGCTTGCAACTGAGACGACATCACTTGCAAACTGAATGAAATCATCGAAAGACCAGTTCGTAGAGGGTGGCTCAAACCCATATTTTGCCAGTAAATCAGCGTTGTAAGACATCACAGTAGGTTGGCTGACAGCAGGCAAACCATACAGTTCACCTTTATAACGATATGAGGCTAACTGGTTGGGGTAAAAATCCTGCTTCCATGCTGTGTCTTCACCGTCAATCAAAGACGTCAAATTGAGCAAACTAGCCGTGTTCTGATCGTTCCATGAACGATCGCTATACCATGTAAAGCAATCAGCTCTGTCTGCCAGGTAGGTATACCAATCCTGGTCTGTAGCAGGTGAATTTATAGGCGCAATATTCACAACAATTTCTGGATGAGTCCGATTAAATTGATTGATCAAGCTATCTTGATTGTCTGAGTTGAAAGCGCTTTGTTCTTCTGTACTCATCCAAATTACCGCATAATCAATCACTGTACTTTCCGCAGTCGCATCGGGAGTAGGAACAGGTGTAGACACAGTTACATTGTTGACTTGTGGATTTGTGTCTAATTCAACGTCCAAACTCATTCGAGCCTCCTGAAGTGCGGTGACAAGGTCAACCCCTTCCACAAGCGTTTTGAGCAAAGCCTTTTGAATGACTTGATAAGCCTGAGAATAATGATAGTCATACCACGCATGTTTTAAAGCAAATTTCACAGTTGGCTGTACGTTTTTAGGTATCGACTCCCAATAACCATTCGCGTCTGCTACAGATTGGCGCGCTGGAATATCTCCCCAAGCTTCATCTGCGCCTGTTTTAACCCAGTGCTTTGAAAGAAAATTAAGCCATTCCCAAGCTTCTCGAGGGTGAGATGTGCCACTACTAATTAACGCACAAGAGGACCATATTGGTGTAGTGCGATCTTCTGGATTATTACTAGATATAGGATAAGGAACAAAGCCAGCTTCGGCAATTGCAAAGCCAGATGATGCATCATGACCATTCTCCTTATGATCTCCGCCAGGCATTAATGACTTCAACTCACCTACCCACATCGCAGGAGGATTTTTCTGAAAGAGAATTTCCCATTGATTACTATCTAGCTGCCAATCTTGAACTTCACGAAACGGATAAATAGCTTCAGCTTTAACAAGGTCAATGTACCATCTTAAGTCATTAGCCATTGCTTCTGGGGAAATTTCGTCGCCATTTTTAGCTAAATTCTGAGATATTAAAGGAGCAAGAATAGAGAGCATTCCTCCTTTTTCGTCAGCAAACCCATAGCGAATCGAAGTGCCGTGTTGGTTAGCAAGTTCTGTGGTAGCTTGGCGAAATTCAGCCCATGTCCACCCAGGAACAGGGTAAGGTAAACCAGCATTATTAAATGCGTTTTCATCAAAAAAAACCCCCGAAACTCTCATACTGATAGGTATTCCTATTGTACGGCCGTCCAAATTCTGGCAAGATGCCAATGTGTTAGACCAGAAATCTTCTGAATTAAAAGTTTGATCTGCATCTATTAGAGGTTGCAAATCATGAAAGTAACCATCGGCCCCATGACCAATCGCAGCTTGCCCAGGAAGAATTATTGTATCAGCCAAAGATGCCAAGGAATTCCAATCATAGTTGCCAATTGCAGTGTCTATTTCCACCAACTGAATATTAAAAGCTGGGTTTTGTTGGTTAAAGTTTGCAATGATATCCTTGTATACTTCCTGTTCAGAACCATAGGCGGCGAAAGTGATCACAACACTTTCATCGTCTTGTACATTGGAAGTGACTGCTGGTTGTATGGAAATAGGTTGTTCACTTCCTCGCAGACGAGGAGAGATAATAAAGATTGTACCCACAAGAACGGCACTAAAAACTATTAGTCCAGCCGTAGCTCCGACAAAGATTTTAGAGTATCGCATTTCACATCCTAAATCAATTTCTTCTCAGATCACCTGCTTACTTTTTTGGCTCTTCCGCCTTTGGCAGGAAATGTCCTAGATTTAGGGTGTGAAGCACCCATCACACCCTAAATCTAGGGATCCATCCCGTTTAGGCAGTAGTAGGGTCGCAAGACGCCACAGATAACAATCCCTCATCATTAGGCATATCACGTTAGCAAGGAATCCGGGGTTTCCTCATTAGGCAACGAACGGCCATACGGATAAGACATCAAGATTTCCCAATACAACTCCTGGGGGGATGACAAAAGCGGTTTAAACACGTTAAACTGCACAAGGAGAGCAACTACCCACATCATAAGATGCAGCGCAGTCCGTGCCTCTTATACACATATTGGAGCACGTCGGGCTAGTAGACCACCAATTATTTACCTTGGGTCTACGATACTTCCTACAGCCCTTGCCCGTTACATACTCGCATGTTGTTGGACAATACTCACCCGTGGCAGTAGTACCACAGAAATACGTACCCGTGCAAGCAGCCTGCACCGTCATTTTGGGGAGTATGACATTTACAAGCGCATTGACCAGTCGATCTACAAAGTGTATTTCAGAAACCAAGCGATCTAGTTGGCTCAAGGAAATCTTTTCCATGTTTTCTCCTGACTTTTGGATATGATGGTTATATCATTCCCGCAGGATCTCGCTCTACGGGGAATGTGCCCCGGTCTCGCTGGGGATACGCGCCGGCCAGTGGCCGTGATAAAAGTTTCCAGTTGTATTACCTCGTTGCCCCGGACAGACTATATCCTTTATGCAGGATTGCAATGTACTGGAAACTACTTCAGCTTGCATCAATGGTTAATTGTCCTAAATATTCAGTCGCGTTCCATGCACTCACTAATTTTTTCCATTCACTACCAGCTTCTAAACCTGGATAATTCATTGACTGCACTATCCCTTTTTCATCCACCAAACAGTAAAAGGGTGTACCCATCACCTTATAATCTCTAGCGAAGGAGTTGCTTTTTTGAGGAGCATGCAAAAGTGGCAACATCAATTTAAGTTCGGTAGCCATTTCTCGCACGGCATCAAAATCTCCGATGATATTTACTAAAACCATATCTACCCCAGAATGCCGAGCTTTCGCATGTAGCAACTGGTATTCGGGCATTCTTTCCTTGCATGCATCACAGTACGGGCTGATGAACAGGAAAACAACTTTCTTTCCCGCATAATCTGCCAATGTTACTGTATTACCATCCAGTGTTTGCGCTGTAAAACCAGGTGCAGGTGTTCCTGGTGCCAATCCCATCTGTTGTGAGTGACCATCAGCATTTGCTTTTCTCACCAGTGCCAACGTCAACAACAAATTGAACCCCACCACCGCCCACAACAAAACCGAACTGGCCACCAAAAACGCTTCCACAATTTGCTCCTCTCCAAAAGTAAGTGTTGTGTGATGCGTAAAACGTGATTTGTGGAGTCGCCTTTCACACATCACCTTTTACATTTCACCTGAACAACGCCACAATCTCCTCTACCTGCACCCACACCGGCACAAATACCAACGCCGCTACAAACATCAGCCCACTCTCCAGGTAGCCAGGCCATGGCGGGGCCAGCGGGGCCAGCGCCTGGCCGGCCAGCACGCAAACGATCAACCCGGCATTGCGCACCAAATCCCATGGTGAGACCGGCTTTTGCGAAGCGCCGAAACAGTTGCAAGAGGTGTCGATCTTGCGCCATAGGACCGAAACCAGCGCAGCGCAGAAGGCCAGCAGCAGCAGCACAGCCAACAAAAAACCCCAGGTCAAAAATCGGCCGCCCAACAACATACTGAGCACAACGGCCAACTCTCCAATCAAAAACACCCACGCCGCGGCTTTGTGCAGCGCCTTCGGCAGCAGGCGAAAGCGTTCGATGGCCGTCACAAACGGCGGCACATCACGCAGCTTGCCCATAAAAGACCAGGCAAAGGCGATTCCGATGACACAACGACAAAAGGTGAGGGCATAAATTGCCATCACAGGTGCTCCTTGGACAGGTTTCTATTCCACAGATAGGAGAGCACATCCTTCTGCACGTATGAGTTCATAACAACACCAGAACATTTGTCCATTCGCCAGGAAGGACACTCGCATGAATCGTTGCCAAATTGACTGCCAACATGAAATAGATGTTACAGGACTTGCCCCCATTTGTCCCTGGGGTTTTCCCTAGTCTTAGATTAAAACTGGGTTAGAAACTCGAAGCTGTCCGAAGAGCCGGTCCGGGCCATGTTCACAAAACCAGGCCACGGCCTGCGTGCGCCATTCCACCTGCAACTTCTCGTCAAGATTGGTCACGCGGGATGCTACCGCCTTGAGGCCGATCGCCAGTTGTTCGGCAATCTCCACCCATAAACTGCCTGATTTTACCCCACAAGAAAGGTGTGGGCAATTCGATTTTGTGTAGGAGTTCAGCGGTAGCGCTCGCGCGGCGGCTGCACAGGGTGCCCGCCATCCCGGGTGGGGGGACCCGAATAGCCCCATCCAAAGCGGGCACGCCTCACGGCGAGATCATCGGCCGGCACGATCCAGAAGTGGTGGCTGCGCCTGCTCCCCGCGGAGCAACTGAACAAACCGCTCGAACACGCGCGCCATCTCGATTTTCTCCGGCGCCAACAGCCACTGGACCTGCAACCCATCCATCATGGCATACAGCATAACGACCAAGTCTTCCACCGCAAGATCGCTGCGGATTTCCCCTTGTGCCTGGGCCTGGCGCAGGGCTTCGATATCCTGCTCGCGCCCCTGTTGGTAGCGCCGCACGAAAAACTCATGCGCAGGATGCTGTTCCTGAATGCTCTCCGCAACCAGGACCGTAAAAAGCTGCACCAGACCCGGCACGGTTTCATTGTAACCTACCAGGTTGCAAAAAGAAGCCAGCGGATCTCCTCTCTCACCGGGCCGGGATGGAGAAAAACGCTGGCGATCGGCGCGATCGCGTTCGGCCAACACCGCCATCAACAGCTCGGTCTTGCTGTGGAAGTGATGCAGCAGGCCCGGCTGCGTGAGGTTGGCGGCTTTAGCAATATCGGCCATTCGGGCGCCGCGGTAACCCTCCTGGGCAAAGAACTCACTGGCAGCCCGGATGATTTTCTCGCGGCTGGCGCGCCTGCGCTCTGCCTGCGTACGTCGAGACGTTTGTGCCTTGGGCATAGCGCCATTATACACGAACCGCCCGCCATTTACCTACCTTGAATTAGGTAAGTTTACGCGGTAAAATCAACCCACACAGCCTCTCACAACCCAAAGGAAAAACTCTCTCATGCAAATCTGGACCAAGGTCAGACGTTCCCCCAAAAGCGGCCTGGTGATCCTGGCCTATGTCGCTTTCATCGCCCTGGGCATGCCCGATGGGCTGCTTGGCGTCGGCTGGCCATCCATCCGGGCCGGTTTTTCCGTCCCGCTCGACGCCATCGGCGTCTTCCTGGCCGCCAGCGTCACGGGTTACATGACCTCCAGTTTTCTCAGCGGGCTGCTGCTCTCCAGGCTCGGCGTGGGCCGCATGCTGGCGGCCAGCTGTTTCGTCACCGGGCTGGCGCTGATCGGCTACACGCTGGCGCCGCAGTGGTGGGTGATGGTCTTGCTGGGCGTCTTCGCCGGGTTGGGCGCCGGGGCGATCGATGCCGGCCTCAACACCTATGTGGCGGCGCACTTCGGCGAAGGGCTGATGCAGTGGCTTCACGCCAGTTGGGGCATCGGCATCACCACCGGCCCGATCATCATGACGCTTGGGCTGACGGCCTTGCACACCTGGCAGTTCGGCTACCGTGTGGTGGGCGGTTTCCAACTCGCCCTGGCGGCCTGCTTTGCGCTGACCCTGGCGATGTGGAGCCGCAACCACACAGCCCCAGGCAGCCAGGCCGAGAAAAAACTGACCGATTACAAGACCCCCATCACAGAAACCCTGCGGCAGCCACAGGTCTGGCTGAGCTTGGTGCTGTTTACCCTTTACGTCGGCGCAGAGACCTCGCTCGGCACCTGGACGTACACGCTGCTGACCGAATCGCGCGCCGTCGAGAAGACGCTGGCGGGGTTCTTCGCCGGCAGCTACTGGTTCACCTTCACCATTGGCCGCATCCTGGCGGGGGTCATCGCCAACCGGGTGGGGGTCAACCGGCTCGTGCTGGGCGGGCTGGCAGGCGCACTGCTGGGCGCAGGGCTGTTAATTTGGAATCCGTCCGAAATCGCCAATGTCCTCGCCGTGGCCGTCATCGGCCTGTCGATCGCCCCAATCTTCCCGGCGATGATGTCAGGCACGCGTGTCCGCGTGGGCGACCGCTACGCCGCCAACACCATCGGCATGCAAATGGCCGCCACGGGCTTTGGGATGGCGCTGATCCCCGGCTTGATGGGCGTGCTGGCGCGCCGGGCTTCGCTGGAGATCATCCCGCTCTGCCTGTTGGCCGTGTACGCCGGCCTGCTTGGCTTTTACATGCTGGCGGTAAAGTATCCCATGCAACAAAGCACATCGCGTAGCAGACAAGATTTCGCTTCGACCGTTTCCCACGGGAAGGCGGAAGCGCCAACATTCGAAACAGGAGATTCTGAATGAACGAGATGAAGACGTCAGAGATAGCCGCAGTCAACGCACGCGTCGACGCGCTCTTGAAGCGCATGAGCCTCGAAGAGAAGATCGGGCAGCTCAACCAGGTCGGCGGGGCAGATTTCGCCCCCGGGCCAGACGCCGAGGAGCAGATCCGCAAAGGCGGGGCGGGTTCCGTGCTCTGGCTGAACGACACCCGGCGCTTCAACGAACTGCAAAAGATCGCCGTCGAGGAAAGCCCTTCGGGCATCCCGCTGCTCTTCGCCCTCGACGTCATCCACGGCTACCGCACCATCTTCCCCGTCCCGCTGGCCATGGCCGCATCCTGGGACCCCGACGTGCCGGAGAAGTCGCAGGCCGTGGCGGCCAAAGAGGCGCGCGCCGCCGGGCTGCACTGGACCTTTGGACCGATGGTCGATATCGCCCGCGACGCACGCTGGGGCCGCATCGTGGAAGGCGCCGGCGAAGACCCTTACCTGGGCGCTGCGATGGCTGCGGCACAGGTGCGGGGTTTCCAGGGCGACGACATCTCGGACCCCGAACGGGTACTGGCCTGCGCCAAGCACTTTGCCGGCTACGGCGCATCGGAGGGCGGGCGGGACTACGACCCGGTCTACCTGTCCGAATCGCAGTTGCGCAATACCTACCTGCCGCCCTTCAAGGCCGCCGCCGAAGCCGGTGTGGCGACCTTCATGAGCGCCTACATGGACCTCAACGACGTTCCCGCCAGCGCCAACCGCTTTCTGCTGCGCCAGGTCCTGCGCCAGGAGTGGGGCTTTGTGGGCTTCGTGGTCAGCGACGCCATGGCAGTAGGCAACCTGGTCATCCAGGGTCACGCCCGCGACCGGCGCGACGCCGCCCTGCGCGGCATCCGGGCCGGCCTCAACATGGACATGTCCAGCTACGCCTACCCTGAAAACCTGCCCGGTTTGGTCGCCGAAGGCGCGCTGTCGGTAGACGAGATCGAGGCGCTGGTACGCCCGATCCTGGCCGCCAAGATCCGCATGGGCCTGTTCGAGCATCCCTACGTGGACGAAGCGCTGCTGGCACAGGTCGTGGCCCGCCCCGAACACCGCCAGGCCTCACGCTGGGCGGCGCAGCGCTCGATGGTGCTGCTCAAGAACGAAGGCGGACTGCTGCCCCTCTCGAAGGACATTAAAAAAGTGGCCGTCATCGGCCCGCTGGCCGACTCGATGGAAGCCACCGAAGGTTCGTGGATGGTCTTCGGGCACCAACCCGCCGCCGTCACCGTCTTGCAGGGTATGCGCGCCAAACTGCCCGGCGCCGAAGTAACCTATGCCCCCGGGCCTGAAATCCGGCGCGATATCCCCTCCTGGTTCGAGAGCGCTATGGCAGGCGCTGACAGCAAGCCGGCCCAGACCCCCGCAGAGGCCGAGGCTGCCTTCCAGGCCGCCGTCGAGACCGCCCGTGCCGCCGACCTTTCTGTGATGGTGCTGGGCGAAACAGCCCTGATGGCCGGTGAAGCCGCCTCACGCGCCGGCCTCGACCTGCCCGGCCGCCAGGAGGAGCTGCTCCAGGCCGTCGCTGCGCTGGGGAAGCCGGTCGTTCTGGTGCTGCTGAACGGACGCCCGCTGAGCATCAATTGGGCCGCCGAGCACATCCCCGCCATCCTCGAGGCCTGGGAACCCGGCAGCGAAGGCGGCAACGCCGTGGCCGACATCCTGTTCGGCGACGTAAACCCGGGCGGCAAGCTGCCGGTCGGCTTCCCGCGCAAGGGCAGCCACGCCCCGCTCTACTACGCCCGCAACCTGACCCATTCGCCTGAGGGCAGCCCGATGTACAACCCGCGTTACTGGGATGGCTTGCCTGTGCCGCTGTATCCCTTCGGCTACGGCCTGAGCTACACGACGTTTGCATTCTCCAACCTGAAGCTCTCAGCCCCCCGGGTCAAGGTGGGCGGCAGCCTCACCGTCAGCGTCGACGTGACCAACACCGGCGCACGCACCGGCGACGAGGTCGTTCAGCTTTATATCCACCAGCGATGGGGCAGCGATTCGCGGCCCATGCGCGAACTGAAAGGCTTCGCGCGCCTCACCATCCAGGCCGGTGAAACGCAGACGGCCGTTTTCCAACTTGGTCCGGACGAACTGGGCTACTGGAGTACGAACGCCGGCCGGTGGCTTCAAGAAGCGGCAGCCTTCGATATCTGGGTGGGCGCCGACTCGCTGGCAAGCCTGCACACGGAAATGGAAGTCGTTGACTAGCAGGGTGTCGGAGAGACCCCACGTTAAGACTTCCGAAGTCTTCTCCGACAGGCTGCTAGAACGAGGAGAATCTGCAATGCAAATCGGTGTTGTTTTCCCCCAAACAGAAATTGGCAACGACCCGGCAGCGATCCGGGACTATGCCCAGGCCGCCGAGGGCCTCGGCTTCACCCACATTCTCGCCTACGACCACGTCCTGGGTGCAAACCCCGACCGGCCGGGCGGGTGGCAAGGACGGCCGTACACATTCCGGACGCCCTTCCACGAGGTGTTCGTCCTGCTGAGCTATTTTGCCGCCATCACCCGGCGGATCGGACTGGTGACCGGCGTCGTCATCCTGCCGCAGCGCCAGGCGGCATTGGTCGCCAAGCAGGCCGCCTCGCTCGACGTGCTCAGCGGGGGACGCCTGCGGCTGGGGGTCGGGCTGGGCTGGAACGAGGTCGAATATGCCGCCCTCAACGAGAATTTCCGTAACCGCGGCAAGCGCATCGAAGAGCAAATCGAGGTCATGAAGCGCCTGTGGGCAGATGAACTGGTGGACTTCAAAGGCAAATACCACACCATCCCCGACGCCGGGATCAACCCCCTCCCGCCGCGCCGCGCCATCCCGGTCTGGTTTGGTGGGCACCACGAAGCGGTGCTGGCGCGGGTCGCCCGCCAGGGCAACGGCTGGATGCCTAACTACGCCGAACCGGCCGACGCCCGCCCCAGCCTGGAACTGCTTCAAAAGCTGTTCGCCGAAGCCGGGCGGCCCCGGCAAGACCTGGGAATCGAAGCGCGCATCTCATACGCCCGCGGCAACGTCCAGGCCTGGAGAACGCTGTTGGAGGGGTGGCAGGCCCAGGGCGCGACGCACATCACCTTCAACACCATGGGTTCCGGCCTCGCCGCGGCCCGGGAGCACATCGGCGCCATCGAACAGATCGCCAAAGAAGTGCTGTAAAAACCATGCAAAACAAAACTACAAAAACCCGCAGCACCCTTGGCTATTACCTGCTCTTTATCTGCCTGGGGTTTGGGATGGGGATCACCGGCCCGGCCCTGCTCTCGCTGGCCGATCAGACCCGCAGCACCGTCGGTGGCATCGGGACGATGTTCCTCATCGGTTCGCTCGGCTACACCCTCGGCACAATCGTCGGTGGCCGCGTCTTCGACCGCCTGCCGGCGGGGCATCTCGTTTTGGGCGTCAGCCAGTTGATCAGCGCCGGGATGCTGGCAGCCATTCCGCTGGTAGGCAGTTTGCCCGCCATGCTGCTGGTGGTGTTCGTCAACGGCATCCCTAACGGCATGATCAACACCGGCGCCAACACCTTGCTGATGTGGACGCACGGCGACAAGTCCGGCCCGTATATCAACGGGCTGCACTTCTGCTTCGGGTTGGGCGCTTTCGCGGCCCCGACGATTTACGCCATCATCCTGGGCCTTGGCGGCACCTACCAGCAGGCCTACTGGGTTTTGGCTGCCATCGCCGTGCCGATCGCCCTGTTCATGGTATTCCTGCAGGGCAGCCCCGCACACCCCCACAAACAACCGCACGAGAAAATCGCCAACGAGCGTGAAAGCCTGTTGAAATCCCTACCGATCGTGATCGCCGGCCTGCTTTTCCTGTTCTTCTACGTCGGTTCCGAAGTAACCTTCGGCAACTGGGTTGCCACGTACGCCCAGACGCTCAACCTGGCCGGCGCTGCCCAGGCGGCTTATCTCACGTCCGCATTCTGGTTGACCTTCACCCTCGGGCGCCTGATCGCCATCCCCCTGGCGGCGCGCTTCAAGTCACAACAGATTCTGGTTTTCGCGCTGATCGCCTGCCTGGCGCTCGCAGCACTGGTCATCGCGCTGCCCAACTCGTTGGCGCTGCTGTGGGTTTGCACGATCGGCCTGGGCTTTTTCATGGCGCCGGTCTGGCCGACGGGGTACAACCTGGCGGGCCAATCGGTCAGGCTGACGGCCACCGTCAGCAGCGTCATCCTGCTCGGCGATAGCCTGGGCGGCATGATCCTGCCGGCCTTGACCGGGCAGGTGGTGGAGCGCTTTGGCGCCAGCACGATGGCCTGGCTGGTTTTTGGCAGCCTGGTGGGCAATCTTGCCATGCTCTGGTTGATCTTGCGCCTGCGCAACGCGGAGGTTCGGAAAGCATAGGGAAACGCAACGCCTGGGCGCCCAGAGGTTGCTACTGTTCGGCTCCTTTGGCACAAGCATTCGTTTTATCAGTTGCATCGGACGAAGAGAGTTGCACAATACCGACGGATTGTAAACAGCTCGATAGTCATCCGCCTTTCTTTGCCAACCATTGCTTCTCAAGCCGGCAGTTGAATGCGCGTTTTGCCAATAAATCGGCGTTGTAAGCCATGATCATACTCTCCTCTCGTAGACTTACCGGGCAAAACCCTTGCCTAATTCGTATGCTCTCTTCAGATAACCCTTCCGGGTCTCGTCATCCGTTACAGGGACGCCGTAAAAATAAATGTGTTCGACATTTTTGACGCCCGGGTAACGCAGTCCCCAGTCGTCAATGATCTGTGTCATCGGCTTTTCCAATCCCGCTTTGTAGTCTTCTTCGCTAAAAAGCGTTGTATTGATGATCAGGGCCTTTTCGTGTTGGAGCAAGGGAACCCGCCCTTTCACTTCTCCACGCCAGCCATCCGGCGTCAGGGCGTACGCGTCACCATAGGCAAAAACCCGCTCGAACCAGCCTTTCATGATTGCAGGAAAATGACACCAGAAAACAGGCGCAATGAACGCCAGTCCCTGGGCGTTTTTCACCTTCTCCCACTGGGCGATGACGTCCTTGGGCCGGTGTTCATGGATGAATTTGGCGATCGCCTGTGAATCCTGATTCCGAAGCCAGAATGAGGCGATGAGGCGTTGAATCGGGCCGCCAACGGAATCGAGCACATGCTGCTTCAGATTCATTTGATCGAGGATATCCAGCGGCATACTTTCATGAACATAGCTGGCAAAATCCCATGTGCGAAAGACCGGGTCGAACCGAATAGCATACAGATCGACCACTTCACTGGTGTGACCGGCAGCCTCAAGCCCGTGGGTGAACTGCTCAAGAATGGCGTGGCAAAACGACTTGGGATCCGGGTGAGCATATATGGTCAAGACCTTCATAGCATAATCCTTTTGTGTGGATGAAATTTCTGGTTGATAAATGACTGATGGCCTGCCGCCGGTTGCAGGCGCAGACCGCAACCCACGACAGCGCCAGGGTGCCAAGCGTGGATGTAAAGCCGCTGACAACCTCGCCATTGAAGTAACGGGCCGCATTCAATCCGAGCAAGATCAGCCCGATGCCAATTGCGTCAGTGCCATCTGGCATGAATTTGAACATCTCGGTAAGCCCCACCAGATAAACAATGCGCCCCATGCGATTGTTTCCAAATTAGGATTGAATTTACGTGTGTTTTCCATATCTCATTTCTTTGGGCTAAGGGCTTGTAAAAAATGTTCCCATCTGCACACCCGAAAACTTAGGCACTTGAAAGAAGTTATGGCTCTCCCGGTTTCGCCGGGAAAGGGGACCGCATTAGGGGGTTGTGTACTGCACACCACCTGCCGAGGATGGCCGAAATTTGATATTCATGCGTGCTTCGCACGCACGAATATCAAATTTCGGTTTTTTCCTGTGTGCTGCGAAGCAGCCACACAAGTAAGACAGTCAGGGCACACAACCCCCAAATGCGGAATTCTTCACGCTAAACCCGGAAAACCCGAAGTTATTTATTTCCGAGCCTAACTTCACTCACCGAGAGCAAAGCCAGATTCAGCCTGTGCAATTTGTTGAGGATGCCCATCAGGGCGGCCTGGTCTGCGATGTGCCCGAAAAGGATCATTTCGCCGTTTTCCAGTAACTTCACATCCAAACCTTCCAGCCAATCCGACCAGCTTTCATCGAGATGGCCTTTAACGTGGATCTCGAAGATGGCTCCGTGAGCGCTGGTGGAAAGATCATTCTTGTTCGCTTGGGCGTTTGCAAGTTGTAGGTTTGCCATATTTCCTCTTGCTCCTACTGTAGCAGTTTCCCCGCCCAAGAGCATCGTCTGAAGGTTGTAGAGGGGGTTGTATTTATTGAACTCGATAAGCGGGTGATTTTCCCCAGGCTATGTTTCCCATAACAACAAACGAAAAGGCCGGCAGTGAACGATATTCACTGCCGGCCTTTTGAAAAACTACCTATCGCCGCTCACTCGAAGAGCTTTAGCTCTTTCCCGATAGCAATCGCCTGTGTCCGGCTCTCCACGCCCAACTTGGCGTATAGATTGCTGATGTGACGCTTCACGGTGGTGATGGAAATCACCAACTGCTCGGAGATGTCCTGGTTTGAACAACCGGCTTCGATGAGCTTGAGAACTTCCAACTCACGTGTGGTCAGCGGCTCAACCAGGAGCTGCATGGAGGGTTGTGTCATGCCGGATGTTCCACCGATTTTGGATAGCAGTTCAGCCGCATAACCGCTCCCTACCTGGCGCGATCGGACCTGGCAGAGCAACCGCGTCATCGCTTCACCTTCATCCAGGAAGATGCGTACACACCTTTCTGGCTGGGCCAGGGAGAGCGCTTTTTCCAAAGCCGCCACGGCTTGATCGGTGTCTTTGTTCCCCTGAAAAGCGAGCCCCCGAAGGATCAGGATTTCGATGATCAATCCCATTCGCCCGGCTGCATCTGCTTGTCGAAGCAATCGTTTGGATAGTGCCAGGGCGGTCTGGTAATCGTTTTGGGCCAGGAGTATCCGCAGCAGGATCACGTATTCGGGCGCTCGCGGATAAGGAATTTTGTCAGCAATCGCCAGGCCGCTCTTTCGAATGAGTTGCGATACCATCTCCAGATTCCCTTGAGAAAGCCACAAGCGTGCCATATCAGACATCAATCGGATAGACCACCGGAAAGAAAGAGAATGTTCATTGGCGAATTGCTCGGCGATCCTGGTGGCTTCTTGGGCTTCTTTCAGATTGCCCTGAACTTGCTCCAGCCGCGCCAGCATTGCGTAAGCAACTGCTTGATGTTCCAGTTCTCCCCACTTTTGGCACAGGGCGATGCACTGCCGAAAATACTGCTCGGCATCCTTCAAGCGGTTGCACTCATAGGATATTCTGCCCAAACTGGCGTAGATTCCTCCGGCCAGGGGTGATCGTTGCCCATCCGGGCGAACCGCCATTTGTAAAGCTTGCTGATAGGTGTAGGCTGCTCGGTGGAATTGACCCTGTTCCATCAAAATATCGGCAAGATTGGCACTGGCGATGATCACCATATGCTGGTTATTGGCTTCTCGACCGATGCGCATCGCTTCGGTATAGGCATGGATCGCCTGCTCCAGGTTTCCGTTGATCCAACTGGCATCGCCGAGGATCGAAGTCGCCACGCTGCGGATGCTTCGAGAGATAGCGTTGCAATCTGGCAACTGCGCCAGCGCCAACCGGGCATATTCCGCCGCCGACCGTGTGTCTCCTCGCGAGTTGGCACAGTGCGCACGGGCCGCGGTGATGGTTCCCTGCATTGTCCTGACCTCGGCGGTAGGGTCAAGCGGGGCGAGCAGCTTTTCAGGAACTTGCAGGATTGACTCGCTCCGATCCAGTTCCCCGGTCAAAGCCAAAGCCCAGGCTTTTTGAATGGCCAACCAGGGGCGGTTTTCAGCGTGAAACTCGATGACGTTTGCCCAATTCAGGAGCGTGGCTACTTCGCCGCTGATCAGCAGAAAACAACCATTTTGCTCGATCAAATGCGCAGCGCGATCATGGTCTTCGGCTAAAATGGCCTGCTGAATGGACTCAGAGATAAACCCGTTTTGCTCATACCACCGGGAAGCGCGCCGATGCAATTCAGGAAGCATCTGCGGAAACCGGTTTTCCAAACGCTTCCTGAGCACATCTGCAAAGAGATGGTGATAGCGATACCAACGCCGTTCGTCGTCCAGCGGGATCACAAACAGATTTTTCTCTTCCAGGGCTTCTAGCATTGCTTGACCCTGGACAGGATCAGCGGTCTCTGCATCACAAACGGCCTCACACAGCGATCCACACAGGCGATCCAGGATTGACGTTTGTAGCAGGAAGGCACTTACCTTTTTGGGTTGAAGTTTGAGCACTTCTTCGGCCAGGTAATCCATCACATAGCGATGGCTGCCGGTGAATGCTGAAACGAAGCCGTGAATACCCTGGCGGCCTTGCAGAGCAAGGGCAGCCAATTGTAAGCCGGCGATCCATCCTTCTGTGCGCACATCCAGGGCGATAATATCCTCAGCGGAAAGGCTCAAACCCATCGCTTCGTTCAGGAAGGCGGACACTTCATCCGGCGTAAAGCGTAAATCTGCCTCGCGAATCTCAGCCACCTGGTTGCGAACCCGCAAACGAGCGAGCGGCAGAGGCGGATCGACACGGGAAAGGATCGCCAGGTGCATGTGGGCAGGCAGGTGATCGAGCAGGAAAATCAGCGCGGTGTGGATGGCATCCGTCTCGATGACATGGTAATCGTCGAGGGCCAACACAAAGTCTTGCTGGTTTTCGTTCAGAGCATTAACGAGGGGGGTCAGGATGGCCTGATATGGGGATGGCTCAGGGGATTGCAGGAGCGGTAAGAGTTCTTGCACCGTACCAGGCTGGATGGCGTTGAGGCAAGCCAGAAGATATTGGTAAAAGCGGGGCGGGTCGTTATCTTCAACGCCAAGCGAAAGCCAGGCGAGCGGGATCGAGGCCCCAGGGCCTGCGCGCCACTCGGAGAAAAGCGTCGTCTTGCCGTAGCCCGCAGGAGCGGAGATCAAGGTAAGAGGTCCGCTTAATCCACGTGCCAACCGTTCGAGCAAGCGTGGGCGAGAAACCAGCGTGGAACGAACAGGCGGGACAAAGAGCTTGGTGGAAAGCAGCGAGCTATAGTCATAGGCCTGATATTTCATTGTCGTAATCCCGTAACTAAGGCAAACTCAAGGATTTGGGCTCCTTCACGGAAATTATACCTGCAACATCCTCGGCCGGTATTGCAGCGCATCCGCCAAATGCGCTGGCCCGATTGCCTCGCTCCCCGCTAAGTCGGCAATCGTCCTCGCTACTTTCAAAATCCGGTGATACGCCCGCGCCGACAACTGGTTCATCGCCGAGCGCTGCTCTTTAGCGCCATCATCAGCGAACTGCCCGCACCATCGAGCGCACAGTATTTACGCACGTCCGCCGGCAGCGGTGTTCTTTCCCACCGCTGCCGGCCACGCCGTCCACGCCCTCGAATCGCTTCCTTTGCCGCTCACGCGCCGCCTCCACCCGCAGCCGCACCGTCTCGGATGACTCCCCTTGGCGCTGGTCGCTGAGCTTCTCACACGCTACGTGTGGCACTTCGATGTGAATGTCGATGCGGCCCAGCAGCGGCCCTGAGATACGCTTCTGGTACTTCGTTACCGCGCCCGATGAGCAGGAACAGGGCTTCACAAGATCGCCGTAACAGCCGCAAGGGCAGGAATACACACAATCGCGAATATTTCTTGCGCTTATGAGTCAAACAAGAATGACTTTGACAGCCACAATCGTTTCTCCTGCTTCTGCTGAGATACGGATGCGGATTACATGGAAATTTACGCTTTTTCTGTACCGGTTCTCTCCATGTAATCCCCGTTTGAGTACTATTCTCAGCGAATCGTCAGTGGTAAATAGATGGCATAGGCAGCCGCCCCATATTCCACCGCACCCAGGTCGCAGGTTCCCACGCGAGAAGCGCCGCGTTGGTCGGTGGCCGAGCAAGCCGTAGGGTCGCCGGCGTCAACCAGCGGGCTGCCGGGCTGAGGCAACAGAGTTTGCATGGGGAAGCTGCCGCCGTTGTAAGCCAGGCTGCCGAGCAGCAGGTTGCCGGGGAAGGCATCTTGATCGGTGGGGTCGCTGAGCGAAGCGCAGGTACCTTGGCTGAGGTTGTGGCCGAACGACTGGAACAGGCCACCATCACAGTTGACTGCGGAGCCAAAAATCACGGTGTTCACCAGCTGCACCACCCCAGGCTCCGCCAGGGTTTGCGGCGAATCCTCGTAGATGGCGTTGCCGGCAATCCCAGCCTGGTTATTGGCCAGCGTGGCGTTGGTCAGCACGGCATAGCGCCCATAGTGATACAGGCCGCCGCCCAGACCCGTGGCGATGTTCCCGGCAATCGTGACATTGGTCAGGGTCAGATTGTCATCGGAGGCCTGGTAGATGCCACCGCCGTTGTTGGCGGCGTAGTTGCCCTGGATGGTGGCGTTGGTGATAAAGGCCGTGCCACCCGCATGGTACAGCCCGCCGCCGTTGGGCGTTCCGCTGAGACCGTTGGCATAATTGCTCACCAGGTTGACATCGCGCATTTCCAACACTGCGCCATACGAGCTGACACCGCCGCCCTCATAAGCGAAATTGCCCGAAAAGGTGGTCTTTTCGACGATGGCCGTGCCGCTGATATTCCACAACCCGCCGCCGCTGCCGGTGACATTGTTATCGCCGAACAGGCTGTTGGTCACAGTCAATGTGCCGCTGTTTTCCACACCACCGCCATAACCGGCAGTGTTTTCGACGAAGGTGACAGCCACCAGATTGGCGCTGGCCCCGTTCTCGTTGTACAGCCCACCGCCATCGAAGGCGGTATTGGCCTCGAAGTGGGTGTTGCGGGCCGTCAACCTGCCGGGGATTCTATTTTCCACGGCCCCGCCGCGCCCGGTAGCGCCGGTCTGGTTATCGGCGAAGGTCGTGTTCGTAATGTCCAGCACACAGCCATCGTTGTAGATCGCTCCACCGGTTCCGGCCCGATTACCGGCAATGCGGCTGTCGCGGATAGCCAGCGAGCCATCGTAGCAGTAGATCGCCCCGCCGGATACGGCCGAACGGTTGTTGAGCAATTGCACGTTTTCGAGGGTTACCTGAGCCCCCGAAGCCTCGATGGCCCCACCGCTGACGAGCGAATCGCCACCTTGCAGGGTGATGTTTTGTAGGCGGAAGGTGACCGGCCCGGCGAAGAAGTGACGCTCGTTCGGCCCGGCGTCCAGCACAATCCGCCCGCTGCCGTTGATGGTCACGTTCCCCAGGTTCACCGCCTTGGCCACGCTGAACTGAATGGTGTGAACGGCTGGGCCGCAGTTGAAGGTGATCACACCGCCGCCGCTGCTGGCCGCGGCCAGGGCGGTATCGAAAGCGGCCTCGGTGCAACTAGCCGGAGAGCCATCGCCCACCACGGCATCAGCGGCGCGGGCGGTTTGGCGGGATGGAGCGACGAGTAAAACCGCAACCAGCAAGAGTACGAATAGATTTTTCATTGGTGTCTCCAAAAATTGGTTTTCTGCCACCGATTGAAATCGGCGGTTGATGGGATCCCAAACCCGCTTAAGCGGGTTTCCGTAAGTGTCAGGCGCCGGATTCATCCGATGCCGGGCATGGGCTGAGGAGCTATCTTGCCCGCATTATTGCCCCTGACATGTCCACTGCATCGCCAAATCCACCCGCGCGGTGGGGTCTGGCGCGGAGACTTGCAGTGAGGCAGTTTCGACGAGCCCAGTCGCGGCGAGTAAACCTGACCCATCGGCGGCCACCGTCACGCGAGCAGCAGAGCCTTCGCCAAGGCCAAAGCTGCGCCCGCCCACATCAATCGCCGGGAGCATGTCGGGGATGCCGCCGCCAGTGGCAACGGCCTGCAATTCATATTCACCCGGCCCGGTGTAGGCGGCGATACGCGTCAGCGCCACTGTGATCGGCGTTTCGCCCGCGCCCAGCATCAACGGCAGTTCCAGGATACGCGCCGGGCCGTCTTGCGCCCATGCGGTACAATTGTCCACGCCGCTGTGGCCTACCCCACCCGTGGCCGTAGCACTGACCGCTCCGCTGACGGTGGATGTGACACAAAAGCGGAAATACTCTTCACAGCCGGCTTCACTTTCACTGCTTTCCCTTGCTTTCTCATCACTCGGTTCTGTCGCCTGGTTCAATGGCATCGCCGTCGGCGGGCTGGTTGGCGGTGCAACGGGCGTGGCAAACCCGCACCCCAGGCTCACCAGCAGCACCAGGCCCGGCAGCAGCAGGCGGAATAGTTTGTGTACGTTCGTCATGGTTTTCTCCTTGGTAAGTCACCGTTAATGTCGTGATTTCAATGATATCGATGGTCAGCACTAATCGTTGGATGTTCATGGATATAAAATACCGAATTTGTCGTAATCAAAGGTGACATTTTGTGACAAACCTCCGAATACGGGCTATAATTTCTCTATGAAGACGATCCAGATCGATCAACCCCATCCCATCCATTGGCCCGCCGCCGTGGAGGACGCATTGCGCGATTTGCGGGCAGCGCTGCGCCAGGTGTATGGCCGTAAGGCGCCGCGCGTGGTGTTATACGGTTCGTATGCGCGCGGCGAGGCCGATGACACATCCGATGTGGATGTGCTGTTGCTCTACCCGGACCGCATTGTGGTCGGCGAAGAAATTCAACGCCTGGGGGCAATTTTGGCTGATTTGAACTTGCGTTATCAGGTCTTGATCTCGATACTTCCGGTCAGTCAGTCCGATTGGAAAACCGCCCAAAACGCCTTTTGGAACAATATCCGCCGTGAGGGGGTGTCTCTTGCCTGAACTGCTTCTTGAAAAAGCCGAACGCTACATCCGCTCGGCCCGACTCTTGGCCGATGACGGCGATCTAGATTCGGCAGCCTCGCGCCTGTATTACATGTTTTACATCACCGGGCATCTACTCGAAGCCAAAGGGTTGTCTTTCTCCAGCCATCGAGCTGTGATCTCCGCTTTTGGGCAGCATTTTGCGAAAACCGGCGCCCTTGATCCGCGCTTTCATCAAGCATTGCTGACAGGCTTTAGCCAGCGTCAGTTGGGGGATTATTCCACTGGCTCGAACCTGAATCCCAGTGATATTGACACGATGGTTGGGCAGGCACAAGATTTTCTTGCCGCCGCCAAAGAATGGCTGGCGCAACATCCTGCAACGGATGCGTAATGTGTTGCCTCTCCCAGGTGATTTTGGCCCAGCCCTGCGCTATTTACGCAAGCGTGCCCAACTGACCCAAGATGAACTGGGCCGGGCGGTGGGCTACAGCCGCGAGCAAATTGCCCGCCTGGAAAACGGCTCGCGCCTGCCCGACCTGGCCGTGGTGGCGGCCTTGTTCATCCCGGCGCTGTTGCTCGAACGCGAGACGGCCTTGGTGGAACAATTTCTCAGCCTGGCCGGGAAAACCCGCGCCGTCCAGCAAATGGCCATCCCCCACACCCGCCAAACTCGCCCGCAACTGACCAGCGAGACCGTCCTCGTACCGCATTCCCCCGCTCACACGCTGCCTGCCCCACTCCTGTCGTTGATCGGGCGCGGGGCCGAGGTGTGTGATGTGCTTGCCCTGCTCGAAACGAGCCGGTTGGTCACCATTCTCGGCGCGCCAGGCATCGGCAAGAGCCGCCTGGCGCTCGAAGCAGCCCACCAGGCCCTGCCCGCCTTCGCCGATGGCGCGGCATTCGTCCCACTGGCCGATGTAGCCGACCCGGTCGGCGTGCCCTATGCCGTTTTGCGCGCCCTTTCGATCACCCCCGCCGCACACCAGCCGGTCGAAACCGCCATTGCCGCTTACCTTTCTCATCGCTGCTTGTTGTTGGTACTGGATAACTGCGAACACATCCTCGATGCTTCCTCGCTTTTTACCGACTGGCTGGCGCGTGCCCCGCAACTCAAGCTGCTCTGCACCAGCCGCGTGCCGCTCGATTTATACGGCGAGCAAGAATGGCTGCTCGGCCCGCTGGAATGCCCCGATCTCTCACAGCCGCCCGACCTGAATGCCTGGGGCGAACAGCCCGCCCTGCAACTGCTCTGCGCCCGCGTGCGCGCTGCCGATCCCGCCTTTACACTGACCCACACCAACCTGCTGCCGCTGGCGACCCTGTGCGCGGCATTGGATGGCCTGCCGCTGGCGCTTGAACTGGCCGCCGTGCGCCTGCGCGAACTGCCCGCCGATGCATTGGTGCAGCAGCTGCTTAGCCTGCGCGGCAATGGGCAACTTTCATCTACTTGGCTGCAGCAAACCCGCCGCAACGTGGCCGAACGCCACCGCACCCTACAGGCTGCCATCGCCTGGAGCGTGAAGCGCCTGCCGCCCGCCCAGCAAACCGCCTTTGCCCGCCTGGGGGTCTTCATCGGCGGGTGCAGCCTGGAGGCCGCCAGGCAGGTGACTGCCGCCGAGACAGAAGCCCTGGTCCAGTTAGGACGCGCCAGCCTGATCACGCTCCAAGATGAACGCGTCACCCTGCTCGAAACGCTGAGCGCCTACGCCCTCGAACAACTCACCGCCAGCGGAGAACTGGCCGAACGCCAGGCCGCCCACGCCGATTGCTACACGGCCTTTGCCCGACAGGCTTTTCACGGCCTGTTGGGAGATGATCAGGCCGCCTGGATGCAGCGCGCCCTGGCGGATCACGAAAACTACCTGGCAGCCCTGCGCTGGTCGCTGGCGAACGGGCACGGCGAAACCGCCATCGCCATTGCGGGCAGCCTGTGGTGGTTCTGGTATCGACGCGGTTTGTTCAGCCTGGGTTTGGAAATGCTCACCGCCTCCCTGAAACTGTCTACGCCCGATTTAGCCGCCCGCGCCACTGCCCTCAACGGGTTGGCATCCATTCATCTGGCATTGGACGAATACGCCGAGAGCTTAGAATGTCACCAAGAGGGACTGGCGCTGCGCCGCCAACTCGGTGACGCTCCCGGTATGGCAACTGTACTGCACAACATGGGCCTGACGGCTTACATGATGGGCGATTACACGCGCTCTATGGCCTGGCTCGATGAGAGCATCGCCGCTGACCCGGCATCCGACCCAATGCAGGCCTGGGCAAACAAGGGCAACATCGCCCTCGAAATGCTCGATCTCGATCAGGCGCGCTATTGGCTGGAAAACGCTTATCAACGCGTGATTCAGGGGCCCGAAGGCTGGGCACAAGCCTTTGTGATGAACAACCTGGCCGATGTCTTGTGCGAAATGGGAGCATTGGCCGCCGCCAAAGAGCTGGCGCAAAACAGCCTGCGCATCTTCACCGCCCTGGGTGATAGCCACTACCTGCCCGACGCGCACATGGTGCTGGCCGAAATCGCCCGCGGCGAGGGTGATTTCGCTGCCGCCCTGGCCCTGGGCAAGATGGCACTCGCCCAATATGAGGCCCGGCAAGATACCGTCCTGACGGCTGCGGCCCACCTGTTTCAAGCCGAATTAAGCTGCCAGTTGGGGGAAACCGCCGCTGCTGCCGAACACTTCCGCACCGCCCGCGCCCAGCGCCAATCGGTCAAGCGGCCGCTCACGCCGCGCGAGCAGGCTCGGTATGCCGCACTCGAGCAGGCCATAATGGATCAGCCATAAATTCAAATGGGTGCATTCCGTTTGAGTTGAGAAAACCTCACAGATTTCCATCCGAGAAACCAGCAAGCCTATTATTGGTGGCTTGGCAATGTGTTTGAGCAGCAAAAGCACCTTGTAAAACCTGTGAGGTCTGGCGCTCTAACTGAAATGAAAAAGACCCAATTCAGCTGTTCCCCAGCGCCATCATCAGTGAACTGCCGGCGTCGTCGAGCGCGCAGTATTTGCGCACGTCCGCCGGGTGCATGTCGGCGTTGCAGGCCACGCCATCTACGCCCTCGAAGCGCTTTCTTTGCTTTTCCCGCGCAGCTTCCACCCGTTGACGCACATTTTCCGAAGATTCCCCCTGTCGCTGATCGCTCAACTTCTCGTACGCCACGCGCGGCACTTCGATGTGGCAGCTTCGCTCAGGTCGATGCGATCCAGCAGCGGGCCCGAGATGCGCTTCTGGTACTTGGTCACCGTTCCCGACGAACAGGAACACGGTTTGACCGGGTCGCCGAGTAGCCGCAAGGACAGGGATACTCGCAATCGCGGCGTTTTGCCGTTACCGATAGCGCTCAGCCTGGATGTTGTACAGCCGGGCGTACGTGTTGCCCACCGCGCACAGGTCATCGTGCGAGCCATACTCCACAATCCGCCCATCTTCCAGCACGGCAATTGCATCCGCCATTCTCACTGTGCTGAAGCGGTGGGAGATCAGTAAGCTCGTTCGTCCATTGACCAAATCCACGAAACGGTTGTACACATCATATTCAGCCTGTGCATCCAGCGCGGAGGTGGGTTCATCGAGGATCAGCAGGCTGGCATTCTCGCGCATGAACAGCCGCGCCAGTGCCAACTTTTGCCACTCCCCACCGGAAAGATCAGCCCCCTGGCCTTCATCGGCCAGCCAGCGGCTTAAGACTGTATCGTAACCGTGTGGCAATGCCGCCAGCGCATCGTGTACCCCCGCCTTGCGCGCTGCATCTTCCACCTCTTCAACGTTCAACCTGCCAACCTGTAACCTTTCCACATCTCCCAACGCGAGATTCTCGAAAGCTGTCAGGTCGTAGTGGACGAAGTCTTGAAAGATGGCTCCCATGTAGCAACGCAAGTCGGCAGGATCAAACTCCCGGATGTCCACCCCATCCCACAGGATTTGCCCTTCCACCGGGTCATACATGCGTGTCAGCAGTTTGACCAGCGTGGTCTTGCCGGCCCCGTTCAGCCCCACCAGCGCCAGGCAGCTTCCAGCAGGGAGCGTCAGCGAGACATCTTTCAGCACCCACGGATGTTCGGTGGAATAACGGAACGATACGCCGCGCAGTTCGAGGGCGTTCCGCAAGGGAGCGGCGGGCCGCGGTTCGGCGGGGATGGCGATTGGCTGCGGCAGCGCCATCAACTCGGCAATGTCAGCAAAAAGTTCATTAATACAACTACCCATAACAAAGTCGAGCTTAGAACAAAAAAGTTTTCCATTTTTCATGCTCTCCTTAGATATGATTTGATCAGGGTCTAATCTTTAAATCACTGCTTTACAAAAGAGCCATCTATTATGGCCCCCAATTTCCTCCAGGATCTGCCTGCGCAGCGCACTTTTGAATGGCCAGGTTTAATTCATCATAAGGAAGCTTTGCGTAATCTGTTGCGCCGATGCAAACCAGATAATTTTCCACTTTGCTTTGGATCACAGGCAAGAGACTTTGATAATCCGAGCCGTCGAGCGCGGCGCTCACGGCCTGGGCTTGCCAAATTTGAAATGGCGATTCGATGAAAACCAGATAGCTTGGATTGGTAGACTCGACGCGTGCGGTCGCCAGCCGGTAAATATTGGCATTCTCTTGACCGATCATGGTCTCCCAGGTCGGTGAAGTCGCTACCGAAATACGCGCCGGGACGCTGCTCGAAAGGAACGGCTGTTCCGACAAGAACTTGATCCAATCCCAACAGGCCTGTGGAGAATCCGTTTTGCCTGAGATGAAAAAGCCAAGTTTGAGGCTCCAGGTATTTGACACCGTCGGATCCTTCACCACCGGCATGGGAACCACACCGATCTGATACGGCGGCATTTCGTTAATGGGGTAATACCACCCTCCCCACTGCCCAAGCTGGGTCTGCCAAAAGGCCACCTGGCCAGATTGCATGGCTTGGTATAGCGCATCATAATCTTCCTGCCTATCCAGAAGCAAAACACCGGCTTTGTTCAATGCTGCAATGCGAGCTAACCCGCTGGCGAACTCGGGGCTGTCGAACTTTGGAGGTGAGAAAGGGTCGGCGCTCAGATCCCCCCAATCCACTCCCATGCCGTCGAAGAACTTTCGGTCATAAGGGCTGATGAACATCCCATAGCTTCTGTCTGCATCGTCTGTAGAAGCAGCTTGGGAAGCCAGGTCAACATAATCGTCGAAGGTCCAATCGACGGATGGGGGTTTCAGGCCGCGTTTCGCCAGCAGGTCGCCATTATAGACCATGACCGTCGGCTGACTGTACGCCGGCAGAGCATACTGCGTGCCTTCGTAACGGAAGGCATCCACCAAGACGGGTTCAAAATCTTGAAGGAATGACTCGCTCTCACTTTCCAAAAATGGATTAAGCGAGAGAATGGTATCCGGGCTTATATTATTCCAGTCTTCCGGGTAATAGGTGAAGCAATCAAAAGCATCGCTGACAGCATTAAGATAGTTGCTATCTGTAGGTGCAGAAAATTCCTTAGAAAAGTTGATCGCTACATCAGAATGTGCCTTGTTGTAGGCTTCAACGAGCGACTTTAATGCTTGATGATCTTTCTCGTTAAATGGCTCATACAGAAAGTTGATGGTGGTCACATCGGCGGACAGTGTAGGTTGAGGCGTCGCCATGGTAATCGATCCCGCAGAGCTAGAAGGATGCGATGCCCATTGAGCCTGGGCTTCTTGCAAGGCGGTCGCGAAATCCACCTTCCCGGCGACAACCCTGGCCAGGGCATCGCTCACGATCCACTCTGCATCGCCAGATAAGGCGTTATCGTATCCCCCTTGTTCCAGAATATAGCGCAGGCTCATCGATAGCTCGGCGGGCAGTTTTTCCCAGTAACCCACATTATCAGCAACCGAGATGCGCCCTGGGATACTGGCAATTGCCTGAGAGGAGGCCTGATCCATCACCAGCCAGTGCTGTGAGAGGAATTCCAACCAGACTCCCGCAGCCTGCAGGTGCTGGCTGCCATTGCTGATCGTCAGGCAACTGACCCTGACTGGTGTGGTGTGCTTGTCCGACCCATTGACGGCCACAGGGTAAGGCGCAAACCCATACTTCTGGTAAGCCATCTCTGCGTTGAATCCGGCCCCAGGGGTATTGTCCCCCAGGCTGCCGCCCCACATGGCAGGGGGGTTCTCCGATTGGAACAGAATATCCCAGTCATCCGGCGCCTGCTGATCCTCACCGGCAGCCGGGCGAATGGCTTTGGCGGTGACCAGATCCAGGTACCACTGGATGGCCGGCTGTATGGTTTTCGGATCGATCTCACCCTGGTTCTCTGCAACCGATGCGGCGATCAGGGGAGAGAGAATGGTGCCGTAGTGCTCGGCATAAGCATAGCGACCGTTGGCGCTGAGCGCGGCGACTGCGTGGCGGAAATCATCCCAGGTCCAGCCAGAAGTCGGATGCTGCAAGCCTGCATCATCGAACACTTGAGGATCGTAGAAAACACCCCGTAGATCGAGGCTCACCGGTAAACCCAGGATACGGCCGGCAGCATCCTGGCAGGCATCTGAGGCCACAGGCCAGAAGTCAGCGGTATTGAGGTCAGGGTTGGTTTCCAGGATGGGGGTCAGATCACGAAAGTAAGAGGATGCTTCCGCCCCCAAGCCTGAGACCAGGCTGGTGTCGGCCGTGGAAGCCAGCAAGCGATAGTAATGCCGGTACAAATTTGCGCTTTGGTCGGAATACTCCGGTAGGGGAGTGAACTGCACCGTGATCTCTGGATGCTGTTGATGGAAAACATCCATCAACGGCGTGTAAAGCTGGCGTTCCCACTCGTATCCCCCGAAGGTAATCGTGACGGGTTCATTAGTTTGGGACACTCGGCCCATTTCTGGTAGGGCAGGGTTATTGGCAGTGGGCTGCTTCCCCATGGTGCAAGCTACTACATTAATCAGCAGAACAAACGAAAGAGCGAGTCGCGCCCAAAGATGGGCAGATAGTAATGTTCGATGCATCAAAAAACTCCAATTTTCAGTATTGAAACAACGCCACAATCTCCCTAACCTGCACCCATACCAGCACAAAAACCAGCGCCGCGGCGAACATCAGCACACTTTCCAGCCAGCCGGGCGGCGGCGGGGTGGTGAAGGTCAGCGTCAGGCCCACCAGAGCGCAGCCGATCAACCCAGCGTTACGCACCAAATCCCACCGTGAAACCGGTTTTTCCGATGAGCCAAAACAGTTGCAGGAGGTATCGATCTCACGCAGCAGCACCGAGGCCAGCGCCCCACAAAACGCCAGCAGCATCAGCGCCGCCAATAAAAATCCCCACAGCGCGAATATATCATCAAACAGCATAGCGAGAGTGACCGCCAACTCCCCTGCCAGAAAACCCCAGGCCGCCGGTTTGTGCAGCACTTTCGGCAGCAGGCGAAAGCGTTCGATGGCCGCCACAAACGAAGGAACATCGCACACCTTGCCCACGAAAGACCAGGCAAAGGCAATCCCAATCACAAAACGACAAAAAACAACGCCATAGCTGGCAATCACCGTGTATTCAATCCTTGTAAATCAAGCGCACAGGCGCGTTGAAACAAGCGGCGGAAAGCATCCACATTATTCGGAGAAAGTTTTCAGCATTTGCCGGGGAAACTGTATACCCCATCAACAGATAAACAAGCTGACCACATCTTACCCCACCGGGGTAAATCTGTCGCCAGGGTTTTCCCTAGGTTTCGATTAAGACAAAATTAGAAACGGGCTGGGCCGTCCTCACCATCTGCTTGTACCTCCTCCGGCAGGTAGGTGAACAGCCATGCAGTCGCCTGGGCACGAGAGCTGGCCCCCAGCTTGACGAAAATGTGTTTGCTGTGGAACTCCACCGTCTTGGCGCCGATTTCCAGGTGGTTTGCGATGGCACTGTTTTCCAGGCCACGCGCCATCAGGCACAGCACCTGGCGTTCTCGATTGCTGAGGGCATACCACGGCTGCCACACTTCCCGGTTCCAGCGCTCGGCGAGTTCGATCTGCTCGTCGGTCAGCAGGCACTCACCGCCGGCGGCCCGCCGGATGGCATCGATGAGGTGATCGCAGCCCTGCTCTTTGGTCAGGTAGCCCTGCACCCCCTGGTTGACCGCCTGTGCCAGAAAACGCTCTCGGTGATGGCCGGTCAGAATGAGCGCCACGGTCTCGGGGCAGTTCATCCGCACCCAGGCTTCGACCTCATAAGCCCTGCGCCCCGGCATCACCAAATCCAACAGCACCACATCCGGGCGCAGTTCTGCCACCAGCGCTTGCGCCTGATCGCCGTTCTCCGCTTCGCCCACCACTTCGATATCGGGGGCGGCTTCTAAAGCCTGGCGAATCCCCAGGCGAGTGAGCGCATGATCGTCGGCCAGCACAAGCCGAATGGTGTTCTTTTGGGTGTGCATGAGTGTTGTGTGTAAGAAATGGGAAATTGGGTGATTGGTGTGTTTGGTTTCCGCCCATGCTTTGGCAGTATTTTACCCGCCCCCCCGAAAAATGTCCCGGAAAAATACCTGATTAAGCAATGGAATCAAGGGATGCTTCAGGTTTGCGCATCTATCTGGTTTTAGGATACCATCATCCTCGGCCTGTATTGCAACGCCTCCGCCAAATGACTCGGCCCAATCACATCGCTCCCCGCCAAATCGGCAATCGTGCGCGCCAGCTTGAGAATGCGGTGATACGCCCGCGCCGAAAGCTGCAACTGGTTCATGGCCGCCTTCATCAGCGAACTGCCCGCCTCATCCAACGCACAATATTTGCGCACATCCGCCGGGCGCATGTCGGCGTTGCAGGCCACGCCGTCTACACCATCAAATCGCTTTCTTTGCCGCTCCCGCGCCGCTTCCACCCGCTGGCGCACCACTTCGGATGACTCCCCCTGTCGCTGATCGCTCAACTTCTCGTACGCCACGCGCGGCACTTCGATATGGATGTCAATCCGATCCAGCAGTGGGCCGGAGATGCGCTTTTGGTACTTCGTCACTGCCCCATTGGAACAGGTACACGGCTTCACCGAATCGCCAAAATAACCACAAGGGCAGGGGTTCATCGCCGCCACCAACTGGAAACTGGCCGGGAAGGTCAGCGACCCCTGCGCCCGGCTGATGGTGACGACTTTATCTTCCATCGGCTGGCGCATGACTTCGAGCACCCTCATGCCGAACTCGGGCAGTTCGTCCAAAAAGAGCACGCCGCGGTGCGCCAGCGAAATCTCGCCGGGGTGCGGCAGGTTGCCGCCGCCGACCAGCCCGGCGTGGCTGATCGTGTGGTGCGGGGCACGAAACGGCCGATTCTGGATCAGCGGCGTATCCGGCGGCAGTTGATCGGCCACCGAGTAGATGCGCGTCACGTCCAGGGCCTCGTCGATCGTCATGCGGGGCAGGATGCCCGGCATGGCACGCGCCAGCAGCGTCTTGCCCGCCCCCGGTGGGCCGGACATGAGCACGTTGTGCCCGCCGGCGGCCGCCACTTCCATGGCACGCTTGACGTGTTCCTGGCCTTTGATGTCGCCAAAATCGGTGGCCGCAGCCGCCGGCAGGTCTTCGGGTTTGACGTTGGCCCTGGGTGAAATCGGGTAGTCGCCGCACAGGTGGGCGTACAGCGCCGCCAGCGAATCGACCGGGATCACGTCGATGTCGGGGATCAGGGCCGCTTCGGCCGCGTCCTCCTGCGGGACGTAGACGTGCTTGAAGCCTTCCTGCCGCGCCGTGGCCGCCATCGGCAGCACCCCGCGTGCGTGACGCACGCGGCCATCCAGCGAAAGTTCGCCTACCACCAGGCACCCGTCGGCGGCTGCCGGCGGCAGCGCCCCGCCGGCGATCAACACCCCCAGGGCAATCGGCAGATCGTAGGCCGGGCCTTCTTTGCGCACCGAAGCCGGCGCCAGGTTGACGGTGATGCGTTTGCGTGGAAAGTACAGCCCGGCATTCTTGATCGCCGCCTGCACGCGCTCGCGGCTCTCCTGCACGGCCGTATCCGGCAGGCCAACGATGACCATGCCGGGCAGCCCATCGCCGGTATCCACTTCCACTTCGACGATGACCCCATCCAATCCGACGACGGCGCACGAGTACACACGGGAAAGCATGCGGTTAGTTTAGACCGGTTCGCAAGAATTGTCAAGACAGGAAGGCGCAAATCACAGGCGTTTGCCGATCGCCGGGTGCCTTTTGCGCCACGGCCGCTGCACACAAGAAGCCGATCCACAAGGGAATTGAGGGCGTTAAGCATCAGAAGCCGGGGACATTGTGATAAGATTTGCCCATTGGAGGACCACTACTTTATGGACATCAACCTTGCTGTTATTCCGGTCGCCGGGCTGGGCACCCGGATGCTGCCGGCAACCAAATCCCAGCCCAAAGAAATGTTGCCCGTGGGGCGCAAGCCGGTCGTGCAGTACGTCGTCGAAGAATTGACCCGGGTAGGTATGAAGCAGATGCTCTTCATCACCGGGCCGGGCAAAGATTCCATCGAGAACCATTTCGATATGGACGGCGAGTTGATCCAGGTGCTGCGCGAAACCGGCAAAGAAATTTTGTTGGGTGAGTTGGAGTTCGTGCGCGCCCCCGTGCAATACTTCTTCACCCGCCAGCGCCAACTGCTCGGCCTGGGGCACGCCGTCTCCTGCGCACGCGCCTTCGTCGGCGAGCAACCCTTCGTCGTCGCCCTGGGCGATTCGATCATCGGCCTGCATGCCCAAAGCGATGTCGTCGAACGCATGAAAGCCTGCTTCGTCGAGCAGCAGGCCGACGCCGTCATCGCCTTCGAGCCGGTAGCTCCCGGCGAGGTTTTCCGCTACGGCATCGCCCAACCGCAGAACGGCGCCGGCGATATCTTTGCCCTGGCCGACGTGGTCGAGAAGCCGGAACCGCACGAAGCCCCCAGCAACCTGGCCATTGCCGCACGCTACATCTTCAATCCGTCGATCTTTCCCGCGCTGGAACGCACACAGCCCGGCAAGGGCGGCGAAATCCAACTGACCGACGCCATCCGTCGCGTGATCCAGGAAGGCGGGCGCGTCTACGGCGTGCGCCTGAACGCGCAGGAACGGCGCTACGACATCGGTAACTTCGATGCCTACTTCCGCGCCTTCACCGAGTTCGCCCTGGCCGACGAAAAATTCGGCGGCAAACTGCGTGCTTATCTCGAGGAGCTTCTCCATGCAAATCATTCGTAAACGCGCCTACGCCCGCGCCGGCCTGCTGGGCAACCCGTCGGATGGCTACCACGGCAAAACCATCTCGCTGATCGTGCGCAACTTCTGGGCCGAGGTCGTGCTTTACGAGTGGGATTCCGTCGACATCGTTCTCGCCGAAGACGACCGCGCCCGCTTCAGCTCGGTCTACGATCTGGCCCGCGACGTCAAACTGCACGGCTACTACGGCGGCATCCGCCTGATCAAAGCCACCATCAAGGGCTTTGTCGAATACTGCCAGGCGCACGCCATCCTGCTGCACGAACGCAACTTTTCCGTCCGCTACCAGACCAGCATCCCGCGCCAGGTCGGCATGGCCGGGTCGAGCGCCATCATCGTCGCCACGCTGCGCGCCCTGATGGAATTTTATGACGTGCAAATCCCCTTGCAGTTGCAACCCTCGTTCGTGCTTTCCATCGAGCGCGACGAACTCAGCATCGCCGCCGGCCTGCAAGATCGCGTGATCCAAGTATATGAAGGCCTGGTCTACATGGACTTCGACTCGAGCTGCGAGCAGTTGATCGACGGTTACCCGTGCTACGCCTACGAACCCTTGGACCCCGCCCTGCTGCCGCCCGTCTACATGGCCTACCACGCCAATCTCAGCGAACCGACCGAAATCTTTCACAACGACATTCGCGGGCGCTACCAGCGCGGCGAAGAAAAGATCATCAACGCCATGCAGCACTTCGCCCACCTGGCCGCACGCGGCCGTGAGGCCCTGCTTGCCCGCAACGCGCCAAGCCTGGCGGCTTTGATCGATGAAAATTTCGACACGCGCCGCAGCATCTACGACTTGCCATCCTGGCAGACCAATATGGTCGAAGTGGCCCGCCAGTGCGGCGCCAGCGCCAAGTTTGCCGGATCGGGAGGCGCCATCATCGGCACCTACCCCAACGAGGCCACGTTCGACGCACTGTGCGAGGCGCTTGCCCAGCTTGGCGCACTCACCATCAAGCCACAGGTGGCAGGTGGGTGAAAAAACAAGCGAAACCGCAATCTGAGCTGAAACCGCCCCCTCCCGAAAAAATAGAACTTGCGTTCTAAGAAAAGTGCGGGTACAATAACAATGGTACTTGCCGCATATCCCTGTGCAAAAAACATAGCATTGAGCGCAGGGTCAGGGCCGTTCTACCCTATGCGGGGCAGGATCACTATGTGGATTGACGCCAACGTGATGCGATTTCTCCTGGCCTTCTTCATCATTGCGATGGCAGCGCTTGGCCTGGCTTACCTGAGCCGGCGGCAGTTACCTTTTTTAGGGTATATCGTTTGCACCATCATTATTCTCTGCCTGCCTGCCTTTGGTCCTTTTTGGGTGATCGCCGTGCGGCCGGGAAAGCGCCGGGCCGGTGTATCCCCAAATCCACCACGCTGGTTCGTGTGGTTGAACCAGAAAACGAGCAAAGAACAACCTCCCCTGACCTTTCAACCTCGGCCATTCTTTGGGGGAAAATGGCATAAGCCGAAAAAGTAGTCTGTCTTCTGCCCACTCAAAAGCCATCCCCAACGCCGGGTCTGACTGGCAAATTTACGTCTCTCGTTGTATACTACTCCTACAATAGACGAGTGAATCCACTGAGAGAGGGTTGCCACCATGAAAGTATCTGTTTTACAAGAAAACCTGGCACATGGCTTGAGTGTTGTCTCACGCGCGGTTTCTCCCCGCAGCACCCTTCCGGTGTTGGCCAATGTGCTCGTCGCCACCGATGAAGGCCGCCTGCGTCTTTCTGCCACGAATCTAGAACTAGGAATCACTTGCTGGATCGGCGCCAAAGTCGAGGAAGAAGGTGCGACCACCGTCCCGGCGCGCACCTTCAGCGATTTGGTTGGCACGCTGCCAAACGATCACGTCGAAATGGCGCTGACGGTGCGTACCCAAACCCTCAACGTACACTGTAGCACATCCAACACCGACATCAAAGGCATCGACGCTCAGGAGTTTCCACCCCTGCCCCTGCCCGACCTGGAAGACGGCATCCAGCTCAACGTTGCCGATCTCAAGGAAATGGTCCAACAGGTCGCCTTTGCCGCATCGACCGACGAAGCCCGCCCGGTGCTGACCGGCGTGCTGCTCCATGTCGTCGGCAACAAGTTGACCCTCTCCGCCGCCGATGGCTTCCGGTTGTCCATCCGCAAGGCCGAGCTTTCCACCCCGGCGCCCCGCCCAATCACGGCCATCATTCCCGCACGGGCGTTGATCGAACTGGCGCGCATTTCCAGCGACAGCGAACAGACTCTCACCATGGTGCTGCCCCCCGCGCGCGGGCAGGTCATCTTCCGCATGAAAGATGCCGAACTGACCTCCCAGTTGATCGAGGGCAGCTTCCCCGATCTCGAGCAAGTCATCCCCCGCGCCTTCCGCACCCGCACCATCGTTTCGACGGCCGCCTTCCTCAAGGCCTGCAAGCAAGCCGAGATATTCGCCCGTGAAGGCTCACACATCGCCCGCATCAATATCACCGCAGGTGGCGAGATGCAGCCCGGCACCGTCGAAATTTCCGGACAGGCCGAAGAACGCGGCTTCAACCAGACCAAGGTGGATGCCACCGTCGAAGGGCCGGACATCCTGATTGCCTTCAACGTGCGTTTCCTGCGGGAAGTCCTGGACATCGTCAAGACGCCCAACGTGGTTCTCGAAACCACGGCCGATAACAGTCCCGGCCTGATCAAACCCGTCGGTGACGAAAATTTCATGCACGTGATCATGCCCATGCACCTGGGCACGTAAGCCTCACACAACAGCCGATCAGCCATCGAAGGTTGAAAGTTCCAAGAAAGCGCAGCAGCAACGGCAGCAAGCTTCAACTTTCAACCTTCGGTTGTTTAACCACCGGTTCATGACCCTTCCCCCCGCCAACTTCGACGAGACGCTGCATATTTACCTCGCCCTGGCGCAGTACCCGGTGCTGTGCACGCCTATGCGTGCTCGCATGCGCCGCGAGTTGTTCCAGCGCGGCGTCATCTCTCCCCAGCAATTCGAAGCCGAGGTACGCGAGAAGGCCATCCAATCGCAGGTGCGTGAGGGGATGCACGATCCTTTCTCCGAAGAACCATCCGAAATCTGGGAAATGCGCCTGACACGCATCCGCGAGCATCTGACAGACTTTTACTTCGCCTACAATTTGCCGCTCGGCCTCTTCGAGCAGATCATTCGCGAGACGCTTTCCGAGCGCGGCGCCCACGCCGAAGAACTGCTGATCTCCTTCAATCCCGAGTTGGCGCCGCAGGATGTGCTCTTCGAGCAGGCCGCCGCCATCGAAAAGCTGCCTTCCGAAAGCCGCCGCCAAATGGAAGCTCGTCTGCGCGAGATCAAGGTTGTCCTGATTCGCACGTTGATCAGCGACCAACTGGCCTACGTCAACATCGCCAAAGAATGGTTTACCATGTCCGATCTCGACGAGATCCGGCGGCGAAAAATTGGCAGCGGCAAAGTTGGCGGCAAAGCGGCCGGCATGCTGCTGGCCTACCGCATCCTGCAAGAGAAGGCCGATGCAGAACTGCGGGGCTGCGTTCGCCTGCCCGAATCTTTCTTTCTGGGCGCCGATCTCACCTACAGCTTCATGGCGATCAACCAGCTCTTCGCCTGGGGCGATCAAAAGTATAAAAGCGACGAGCAAATCCGCGCCGATTACCCCCTGATTTGCAGTGAGTTTCAAAAAGGCAGTTTTCCCGACGACGCCGTCGAACGCTTCGAAGGACTGCTCGCCAATGTGGGTGCACGCCCGCTGATCGTCCGTTCGTCTAGCCTGCTCGAAGACAACTTTGGTTTTTCTTTTGCCGGAAAATACGAAAGCCATTTCCTGCCCAACCAGGGTAGCGCCACAGTAAACCTGGCTGCCCTCACCAAAGCCATTATCAGCATCTACTCCAGTGTTTTCAATCCCAACGCCCTGCTCTACCGCCGCGCCAAGGGGCTGCTCGATTACGACGAACGCATGGCGGTTTTGATCCAGGTGGTGGAAGGTTCGCCCATGGGCGATGCGGCCGATAAAGCCACCGGCAAGCTTGCCGCACGTTACTGGCTGCCTCACGCTGCCGGGGTCGGTTTTAGCCGCAACCTGTACCGCTGGTCACCGCAAATCCGGCGGGAAGACGGTTTCTTGCGGCTGGTATGGGGCCTGGGAACCCGTGCGGTCGATCGCGTCGGCAACGATCACCCGCGCATGGTAGCCCTCAGCCACCCGCTGCTCCGCCCGGAATCGTCGGCCAGAACGACCCGGCGTTATTCGCAGCAGTTTGTCGATCTGATCGATATGGAAGAAAACGCCTTCAAAAGCTTGCCCGTCCACGAAGCCTTCGACACACGTTACCCGGTGCTACGCTATCTGGCACAAGTGGACGAAGGCGACTATCTCGCCACACCGCGCAGCACGATCATGAATGAGACGATCCCGCACCTCGTCCTCACCTTTGACGAGTTGCTGCGCCGTACCCCGTTCGCCAACCGCATGAAGCGCCTGCTGCATACGCTGGAAACGCACTATCGCTCACCAGTGGATACGGAATTTACCGTTGAGATTACCGATCCGCTCACCCTCAAACCCGATGTCAAGATCACGATCTTGCAGTGCCGCCCGCAAAGCCACCTCAAGGAAACGGAAGCAGACCTGCCCATCAACCTCAATCCGGCCGATATTGTTTTTTCCACCCATGGCGTCATCCCCCAGGGTATGGTAAAGGCTATCGAATACGTGGTCTTCATCCCGCCGGAGGGCTATTTTGCCCTGCCAACTCAAGCTGCCCGCTCGGCACTGGCGCGCACCATCGGAAAGCTCAACGAAAAGCTGGCAGGGAAGACCTTCATTTGCATTGGCCCAGGCCGTTGGGGAACCAATAATCCCGATCTGGGGGTCGGCATCGGCTACGCCGACATCTATAACTCCCGCGCCCTGGTGGAGCTTTCGGGCAAGGATATCGGCGTAGACCCCGAGGCATCGTTCGGCACGCACTTCTTCCAAGACCTGGTCGAAGCGAATATCTACCCGTTGGCCATTCATCTCGACGAGAAAGGAATTGTCTTCAACCGAGATTTCTTTTACACCACCCCGAACCAGTTCGGCAACCACTTGCCCGGTGAGCGCTTCCCCACCGAATGCATCCGGCTGATTGCCGTGCGCGACTTTCGCCCCGAACACCATCTCGATTTAAGCATGAGCGATGAACGAAACCAGGCCATTGCCTTTCTGGTGCCGGATTGGGTTCACGTATGAAAAAATTTGTCGCCGTCGCCGGCAATATCGGCGTTGGAAAGTCTACCCTGGTGGCGCTGCTCTGCCAGCAGCTGGGATGGCAGCCGTTTTACGAACCGGCCGCTGAAAACCCCTACTTGGCCGACTTTTACAACAACATGCACGCCTGGGCTTTCCATTCGCAGGTTTTCTTCCTCTCGCGGCGGCTGCATGCCCAGCGCCAGATGATCGAGCACCCGACCTCCGTGCTCCAGGATCGCTCGATTTACGAAGACGCCGAGATTTTTGCCCGCAATCTTCACGACCAAGGGCTGATGAATGCACGCGATTATCGTACTTACCGCGCCCTGTACGAAGTGATGGTGGATTTCCTGCCGCCGCCCGACCTGGTGATCTATCTGCGCGCCAGGCCGGCAACGTTGGTGCAACGCATCGGACGCCGCGGCCGCGAGTACGAACGAACCATTTCACCGGCTTACCTGGACCAGATCAACGAATGTTACGAAACCTGGGTTTGTAATTTCACGCTCTGCCCCATCCTTACCGTCCCGGCTGATGATCTTGACTTCGTCGCCAACCCATCTCACCTCGAGCTCATCGTCGCCAAAGTACAGGAAAAGCTGACCGGCAAAGAGGAGGTCAGCTTCGGCCCAGGAGAAGTGGCGCGCCTAAAAGGCCACCGATGAATCCCACCTGTACCTTCTGCCAAATCGTTGCCGGCCGTTTACCTGCCAGCCTCGTTTACGAAGACGAGACCAGCCTGGCATTCATGAACATTCGGCAGGCCAACCCCGGGCACGTCCTCGTCATTCCCAAGACACACGTCGAAACCATCGACAGGCTCGACGATTTCACCGCTGCCCGCCTGTTCCGGACGGCCACCCGGATCGCACGCGCCATCCAGGCGAGCCTGCACCCTCCAGGCTTGAGCGTCTTCCAGGCCAACGGAGAAGCCTCCTGGCAGGAGATTCCACACGTTCACCTGCACCTGCTCCCCAGGCAAAAAGATGACGGCCTTCTGCGCTACTATCCACAACCACCCCCCTTTTGCCCGCGCCCGGAACTCGATCGCCTGGCCGGCATAATCGCCGGTAAAATAGACACGTAAGGAGAGACACCATGCAAAAAACCTATCTCGTCATCACCTTCGTCGGTCCCGACAAGCCCGGCACCGTTGCCAGCATCACCAAAGTCACCAGCCGGCACCAGGCCAACATCGAAGAAAGCCGCATGGCCCGCCTGGGCGGTGAGTTTGCCGTGATCATGCTCATCTCGCTGCCCGAAGACGAGCGAGAAACGTTCTTGGACGGCCTGAAAGCATTGGAAACGTTGGGGTTGAATGTTTTCAGCCGGGAGACCAACCTGGCGCGCCTGGCCATGCTCGAAGGGTACGTTCCGTATGAAGTTCTGGTCTTCGGGGCCGATCACGAGGGAATCGTCCACCAGGTAGCAGAGTACATGGCTTCGGAGGGCATCAACATCGAAACGGCAGACACACAGGTCACCAAGGCCCCGCTCACCGGCACCCCGCTTTTCTCGATGCGCGCCATCGTCCAGGCACCGCCCGCGCTGACACTGCACCGGCTGCGCGTCAAGCTCAACGAGGTCGGCGATTCGCTCGGTGTGGATATCGAAGTAAAGCTCGGCGTACGTTAGCGCAGGTTAGAGCGCCATGCTTTCCTGCAAAACCGGGTAAGCGACCTTATCCATCCCCATTTCTTTCATTTTTTGGCGCAGTGCGCCGGCCGCATCTGCTTCACCATGAACCAGGATGATCTGCCTGGCGTTCCGGGCAGCAGCAGCATATTGCAGCAAAAAGTGCTGGTCGGCGTGCGCCGACAGGCCACCGATTGTGGCAACTTCGGCTTTGCGCTCGAAGGTTTCCCCAAAAATCTTGACGCACCTTTCCTGCTCGGCCAGGCGGCGGCCCAGTGTATGCGGCGCTTGCCAAGAAACGATCAGGATTGTGTTTTTCGGGTTTTCGATGTTATGGCGCAGGTGGTGCAGGATGCGCCCGGTTTCCGCCATCCCGGAGGCCGAGAGGATGATCATCGGTTCCTTGCGGAAATTCAACGCCTTTGAATCCTCGACCGAACGGATATAAGTGAGCAGGTCGAAGCCCAACGCAGAACGATGACGGCCCTGGCGGACGAACGCCTGGGTCTCTTCATCGAAGCACTCCGGGTGCGCGCGAAAGACATCCGCCACGTTCACCGCCAGGGGACTGTCGACGATCACCGGCACAGCAGGGATTTCGCCTTTTTCAATCATCTGGTGAAAGTCATACACCAGTTCCTGGACACGCCCCACGGCAAAGGCCGGGACGATCACTTTCCCACCACGGTGCAGCGTGCGCGCTACTACCTGGCGCAACTCGTCATAAGCAAGCTCGGGGTCGCGGTGGCGTTTGTTCCCGTAGGTCGACTCCATCATAAGGTAATCGACATGCTCAGGCAGGGTCGGATCGCGCAGCAAAGGCAGCTTGGGGCGCCCGATGTCGCCGGAAAACCAGAAACGGAACTTGCGCCGGTTCTCTTCGATATCCAACACCACGGAAGCCGATCCGAGGATGTGCCCGGCATCGACCAGGTAGGCCGCCACCCCGGGAATAGGCTCGAAAGGCTGCCCGTATTCGCTGCTCTGGAAATACTGCGCCACCTGTGCGGCGTCTTCGAGCGTGTAGAGCGGTTCGACGGGCGGTTCGCCCTGCAAAGCGCGCCGCTTGTTGACAAAGCGAGCGTCGGCTTCTTGAATGTGCCCCGAGTCGACCAGCATGATATTCGCCAGGTGCGCTGTGGCCGGGGTGGTGTAGACCGGCCCACGGTAGCCGTTTTTCACCAGGTTCGGCAGGTTACCGCTGTGATCGATGTGCGCATGAGAGAGAATGGCCGCATCTAGCTTGCGCGGGCTGAACGGGAAGTGCCGGTTGCGGCGGTAAGTCTCTTCGCGCCGGCCCTGGTAGAGGCCGCACTCCAACAAAAGCGTGTTCCCGTTGATTTCGAGCAGGTACTGCGATCCGGTGACCGTTCCGGCTGCGCCCAGGAAAGTGATTTTCATCGCTTAATGCTTCTTCGTGATCACGGACATAATTTGTTCGCCGAATTTCTGCAAACGCCACGGGGAAGTTTCCATCACCACGGCCAGATCATCCATGGTGTGCGGATTCGTTTTCGAAATCTCCACCAGGATGTCTTTGGGCAGAATCACGTCGGATTCGACTTTCCATTGTTGGGCGAGATTCTTGCGCCATTCGCGCAAGGCATCCAGGCGGGCCAGGAAACGGCTATCAGGGCGCGGCGGGCGCTCCAGCCTGACCGGCTCGGCGTGCAAGCCGCGCCGTACTGCGCTCACCAACTCGCGGCCGTGCTGGCGCAAGTTGTGCGGGCTCAAGCCAGGGATGCGGCGTAACTGTTCGAATTGGGTAGGGCACTGTTCGGCAATCGCCAGCAAGGTTTTGTTCGACAGCACCTTGAAAAGCGGCCGGTCGAGGCTATAGGCAACACGATCGCGGTATTCGCACAACTCGATCAAGATAGCCACCTGCCGAGGTGTGAGATCGTACGCCCCACCGATCTGCCAGCAAATATCCGTCTCGGCATGATTGTAGTTCCCGTTTACATTCGATACACGCCGAAAATCTTCGACGGCAAGCGCCAATAACTGGCGCGCTTCCAGCTCATCGAGCAGCCGCTCACGCAACGGGATCAGGTAATGTGTGTCCATACAGGCATACGCCAACTGCTCCGCAGAAAGCGGGCGCTTGCCCCAATTGGCACGCTGGTAGCGCTTATCGAGGGTGACGCCAAATTCATTTAGAAGCAACGCCCCCAGGCCAACCTCTTTGATGCCCAAAATACGAGCGGCGATCATGGTGTCGAACAAATTCATAAATTCGAAACCAAAATCGCGTTTCAGGCACATCACATCGTACTCGGCCGCATGAAAGACCATCTCGATGTCAGGATTCGCAAAAACGGGCGCCAACGGCGAAAGGTCTTGCAGTTCCAGAGGGTCTACCAGAAAATCTTCATGCGGTGTAGAAAACTGCACCAGGCACACCTGTTCACGGTAGGCGTGCAAACTGTTCGATTCTGTATCGATGCCAATAATCGGTTCGCCAGAAAGGATTTCGACAAGCTGTTGTAGATCGTTGGGATGAACGATTAAAGAAGGGATGGACAGATTAACTTGCATACAACTTATTATACCCCCCTCAACGCTTTCTCCATGACAACCGCGTCCTCGCCATCGTTATAGTAAGCGGGCCAGCGGCCTGTCTGGGCGTAACCGGCCCCCCGGTAAAGACGAATGGCCGTCTCGTTTGAAACACGCACACACAGGCGAACCCAGCGGGTGTGCAATGCCTGCTCACAGGCTTCCAGTAACGCAGTGCCGATGCCGCGCCCACGATACGCCGGCAGCACACCGATCGTTGCGACCCAACCGACATCTTCATTGCGGCGAATATCGCCGCCAACGAAACCGATCATTTGCCCGTCGCAGGTGGCTTTGATGTGCACTGTATTCGGAAACGTTAAAACGCCGAGCAGGTCGAACAAAGGCCATGAATCGCGCCCAAAACAGGCCTTCTCGACCTGGCGTAAGGCATTTAAATCGCGCCAGGTAGCCGTTTCGAGAACGAACGGGCTACCTGGCGCAACAGAAGGGTTAAAAGTCATAGCGAAGCGACTCGCGGGCACCCGGCCCGCAGACAAACGAACGCACCGGCATCAACATTCTACGAAACTACTTCTGAAAACCCTTCAAAAAATCTCCCAACATGGACGAAAATTCCATCGGGAAGATGTACTTGGTAGACGGGCTGGCGCCCATGTTTTTGAGCACCTCGAAGTATTGCAACGTCATCGTTTTCTGATCGAGGCCTTTGGCAACCGTAAAGATGCGGTCCAGTGCGGCCGCATAACCTTCAGCCCGCAGTAATTGCGCCTGGCGTTCGCCTTCGGCTTTCAGAATGGCGGCCTGCTTTTCACCTTCCGCACGCAGGACGTTCGACTGGCGTTCACCATCGGCCACGTTGATGGCCGCTTCCTTCGTACCGGTCGACTCCGTGACAACGGCACGGCGGATACGCTCGGCGGTCATCTGCTTGTTCATGGCATCCTGCACGTCACGCGGCGGCACGATCTCGCGGATTTCGACGTTGGTGACTTTCACCCCCCAACGCTCGGTGACTTCGTCCAGGCGGGTGCGCAGCATATTGTTGATGTGCTCACGCTCAGAAAGCACATCATCCAGGGGAATGCCACCGATCACGGCACGCAAGGTGGTGGTCGCAATACCCTGGGCAGCCAGTTCGAAGTTGCCGACCTGCAGTACGCTTTCCGTGGCATCCACAATCTTGAAGTACCACAAGAAGTCAATCGAAATCGGCGCGTTGTCCTTGGTGATGGCCGTCTGGTGTGGGATCTCGCGTACTTGCTCGCGCAAATCAACCGTTGCAGCGCGATCCACGCCGGGAATCAAGAAAACCAATCCGGGGCCTTGTGGCCGGTTCATACAGCGCCCCAGGCGAAAAACAACCAGGCGCTGGTATTCCGGCACAATGCGGATCATGTACGCCACGAGGGCGATCAGCAGAACCGCCATTACGCCGAACAGGCAAAACGAAGCAGCCAATCCACCATTCATAGTGAGCCTCCTGTGAAGTTGAACATGGAATAGAACAGAAAACCAACGCCCGGCAAATATCACGCATCTACCGGGATGACCTTGAGAATATTGCCATCACGTTGAATGACTTTGACCATTGAACCTGCTGCGATCGGCTCATCGCTCACCGCACTCCACAGTTCTCCGGCAACATATACTGTACCCGCAGCGTGGACGTCTGTCCGTGCTTCGGCAGATTTCCCAATCAATTTGTTCAAATCTTGTACGGGAGGTTCTTTGAAAGACCGGAGTGCAGCGCGTGTAATGATCCAGAGATAGACACTCGTTACGACGACGATGACCAGCGCAAGCAGTGGGTTGACCGCCGGCATCCACCACCGATCGCTTGGGTATAGAAAAACAGATCCGACCTCGAACAAAACGGTAGCAACGACCATATAAGGAATCGCGTCGCGTTCGTTTTTCCGTACGGCAAACCAAAAGGGCACGATCCCCACAAGCAAAAACAACAGGGCCACCCAGTTAAATGGCAGTTGGTAAACCTGATACCCCGTAATGACCAGGAGAAAGATAACGACGATCTCCAGCACCCCCGTTCCGGGAACCAGCACAGCATTGATCAACAAAACGCCTGTAATCACCAGCACCAGGTAGGCGACATTCGGGTCAAGCAGAAAATTGGCAACTTCCATAGCAGCGCTCCTTCAAACTGCCCGCCAGCCACCGGCAAAGCATCACATCATGATTATACATGTATCTTCTCGAAAAGAAGGGAAGTGGGGTGTTTTGGTCGACCGAAGCTCGACCAAACACCCCACACTGCGCTTTGTTGATAAGGCTCTCCCGTTTTCAACGGGATGGATACCCACAGGGGCATTTCCCGCCAAAGGCGGAAGAGCCATCGATAAGTCACTTATAGCCGGAGACGTTTTCTCAGCGAAGTCTCAGGCGTCGTTTATAGCTATCTAACGTTGACTTCTTATAATGCTATCATCCTCTTATGAGCGCGTTTCAATGTTTCGCCTTTTGGCAGGATGCCATCCCTCGATACCGCCCCAGCAAGAGGATCGCTTATCGACTACCCCAACCTGGAGGCTTTATGAACACAAGAAAACACCCTCGTCCCTTTCGTACCCTGGCTTTATTTGTTTTGATTGTGCCGTTGCTGGCCATGGCCTGCCGGCTGCCAAGCGTCGTTTTCGGTTTCGACGAACCCACCCCTGCTGCACCAGTCCTTCTGGAGCCAACACCGCGACCAGAATCGGCCGTAACAGTTCCAGTCATCCAGGAAAGCGATGCAGCACTTGTGAACTTATACGCCCGTGTCAACCCTGCCGTTGTAAGCATCGTGACTTATGCGCAGAACGGCGCTTCCGTCGGCCCCCTGGGGCAAGGCTCAGGTTGGCTTTACGACAACGAACGCCATATTGTTACGAACGCGCATGTGCTCCAAGGAGCCGAACAGATCGACGTTGCTTTTTCGGATGGCGTTATCGCGGCTGCTGAAGTGATCGGTATGGATTTGAACAGCGACCTGGCCGTGGTTGAAGTCAGCCAGGTCCCCGCCGGCGTACAGCCGCTGGCTTTGGGCGATATGAACCGCTTGAAAGTTGGCCAGGCAGTGATCGCCATCGGCAATCCGTTCGGGCGAAGCGGCACATTGACCCATGGGATCATCAGCGCGCTAGGACGTGATATTCCCGCTTTGACGCAATTTTCCATTCCCCAGTCGATTCAAACAGACGCCGCGATCAACCCCGGCAATTCGGGAGGGCCTTTGCTCAACCTCGCCGGAGAGGTAATCGGCGTCAACGCGCAGATCGAAACCGGCGCGACCGGCGTGGCCGCCAACGCGGGCGTCGGTTTTGCCATCCCGGTTAGCGTCGTCAAGCGCGTCGTCCCGGATTTGATCGCAAAGGGCAGTACCGAATGGGCCTACTTGGGTGTGCGCGGCGGCAACTTAATCCCCAGCGCCGTCGAAGCCATGAACCTGCCGGTAGAACAAGGTGCTTATCTCTCGCAGGTTGTGGAAGGTGGCCCCGCGGCCGCTGCCGGTTTGCAGGGTAGCGACGGCACCGACAGCGTCAATGGCCGCAGTGTGGAAGTGGGCGGCGATGTCGTGATCGCCATCGACGGGCAGCCGGTCAACAACTTCGATGATTTATTGATCTACATTGCGCTCAGTGCCCGCCCAGGGCAAACCGTAACCCTGACCATCGTACGCAGTGGCCAAACCCAAGATGTCACCGTCACATTGGGCGCCCGGCCCAATTCTCCTTAAAAGAAGCCGTCTAAAGTGTCAGGCACAGGTTAGCATCTTACAAACATTCCAGCCAGCGAACTACGTCCGACCGACAAGCAAGACCGGCATTCAGCACGCTCGGCACCACTCCGGGTTTGGCTTTTCAAACAGCCTCGAAGAGACAAAACCGTTGGAAGCTCGAGCATGAGTGATAGAAACTTCACCCATGTTCGAGCTTCCGATTCTTCCCATTCCTGAAAACGCAAACCGCTCAAGCCACCGGTGCGTCAGGGGGCGGGGCGTGTGGCAAAAACGGCTTCGGCTTGGCAGTAGGCTTGCGGGTTTTCCGTACGGCAAATCGCGTTCCGCCAACAAGAAGGGCCAAGGGGACGCCCACCACCAGCAGGACCGGCGCACAGAACAGAACCAGCCAGATCGCCAGGTTGGCAAAAAATTGCAGCGTGTCGATCAAAGATTGAAGGGCGTCACGGGCAACCCCTTTGGGTTCCCAACCGCCGATTTCAACCGGCTGAATCGATTCCTCGGCCACCAGTTCTACGGCGATCAAGGAAAGCGCCGCCGACCGCTCGTAGTACTGGATTTGTCCCTTGAGCAGTTCGATCTCTTCCCGGATGGCCTTCAATTCGGCAAACACGTCCAAGGCATCTTCCGTTTCTGTCGTAGCGTCCATGATCTCGGTCAGTTTTGCCTCGGCCGCCTCGGCGTTGCGCAGGCGAGATTGCAAATCGGTATACTCGGCAGTCACATCCTGGCTGGCGATATTCTCACTGAGCGCATCCTCTTTCGATTGCGCCTTGATGCTTTCCAATGCCTGGTTGAGTTGTTCGGCAGGCACCCGGATGGCGATCGACGCATGGGGGATGTTTCTGCCCCCCGCCAACGTCGTCTGGTATAGGTTTGCCGAAACCACGTAGCCGCCCATGGCTTCTGCCATGGCGCCGATGGCCTGTGATGCCGCCTCGGGATCGGGTACTACGATACGCAAGTCGGCGTTTTTGATCACCAATCGTTCCTGGGCAGCGTTCGTTGTCTGCCCACCGGTAAAGCCGGGAGCGGAATGCCCTTGTGCAGGCGCCTGGGGAGCAACCTCGTAAGTATCCGCCGAGCTTTTTGCGTCGCCATCATAACGGGGCGCCGGCGTGGCTGCTGAGCCACAGGCGGAGAGTGCGAAAATAATTCCAACCAACAGGAACAAGCCCTTTTTGAACATAACAATTCTCCTTTGAAGTAATTTCCAACCTGACAAACTCATTCTACCTGAATCGCCATTGCGAAAGATTGACTTTTTGTTGACAAAAAAACGACTCTTCCCGCTTCGGCGCGAAGAAATCCTTCATGCCAAGCCGGCAAGCCCCAAAAAGCTTGCGCGGCCCGCACGCTGCCGAACCGGCGACCCGGGAAACGTGCAATTTGTTTATTGCCAACGGCGAAAAGAGTAGGTATAATCTTGAAGCCATATAAATTTTGCGTTGACCAGGACGAGTAACAGGCCTTTAACCACCAGGGAGAGGCGATCGACGACTGAAAGTTGCCTTTGGCAATGGCCTGTGAAAACCACCTGAGAGCTTGAACCGGGAAGGGCGCCACTTTTTTGAGCGCTTCTGAAAGGGAAACGGTCGGCCCCGTTACCAGCCCGAAAGATGAGCGACCTTTGGTTCGCTCAATCTGGGTGGAACCGCGAAATTGCGTTGATGACGCTCTCGCCCCAGTGTGGTGAGGGCGTTTTTTATTTTTTGGTGTGCAAAACGGAGCGTTTTTCGCTTCCCGGCTTTGCATCCGGTATCCTGGAGGCACGAATGTCCAACCAACCTATCGAACGTTATGAAGACAGCGATCTCTACCGCATCCGGCACTCGTGTGCCCATATCATGGCCCAGGCTGTGGTAGAGCTGTTTCCCGAGGCAAAGTACACCATCGGCCCACCCGTCGAGAACGGTTTCTACTACGATTTCGACCTGCCGCGTACCCTGACCCCAGAAGACCTGCAGGCGCTGGAAAAGCGCATGCGCCAGATCATTGCCGGAAAACATGCCTTCGTCAAGAAAGCGATCTCCGCCGAGGAGGCCCGCCAAGTGTTCAAAGACCAGCCCTACAAGCTCGAACTCATCGATGGCCTGGAAAAAGGCGGCCTGGATGAATACGGCAACCCACTGGCCGAAAAACCTGAAATTTCACTCTACCAGCACGATACCTTCACCGACCTGTGCCGCGGCCCACACGTGGAGAACACAGGGCAAATCCGTCCCGACGCCGTTAAACTGATGAACGTGGCCGGGGCCTACTGGCGTGGCGATGAAAACAATCCGATGCTACAACGCATCTACGGAACGGCCTGGCGCAATAAGAAAGAACTGGAAGCATACCTGCAACTGCTGGAAGAAGCTAAGAAACGCGACCACCGCAAGTTGGGCAAGGATCTCGAAATCTTCTTCTTCGATGAAGAAGTCGGCCCGGGCCTGCCGCTCTGGCAGCCCAACGGCGCCATTCTCATCGACGAACTGGAACGGCTTGCCAAAGAGATGGAAGATGAAGCCGGCTACGCCCGCGTTCGAACGCCGCACGTCACAAAAGAAGACCTGTTCCTACGTTCTGGCCACCTGCCCTACTATGCCGAAAGCATGTACCCGCCGATGGAATTGGAAGGCGTGAAGTACTACGTCAAGCCGATGAACTGTCCGATGCACCACAAAATCTTCAGTTCACGCCCGCGCTCGTACCGCGATCTGCCGATACGGCTGGCCGAGTACGGCACCTGCTATCGTTATGAAAAAAGCGGTGAATTGTTCGGGTTGATGCGCGTGCGCTCGATGCAGATGAACGACGCCCACATCTACTGTGCGGAAGAACAATTCGAACAGGAGTTCATGGGCGTCATCGCCCTGTACAGGAAGTACTTCGATCTGTTCGGCATCGAAAAGTTTATAATGCGCCTGAGCTTACATGGTAAAGAAGGGCTGGGAAAAAAGTACGTCAACAACGAGCGCCTGTGGCTCAAGACGGAAGACATGGTACGGCGGGCGATGCAAAACGGCGGCGTGCCCTTTGTCGAAGCGCCCAACGAAGGCGCTTTCTATGGGCCTAAGATCGACGTCCAGATCTGGAGCGCCATCGGGCGTGAGTTCACCCTGGCCACCAACCAGGTCGACTTTGCCGTCCCGGAACGCTTCGACCTGACCTTCATCAACAAAGATGGAAATGAAGAGACGCCGCTCTGCATCCATCGCGCCCCGCTCAGTACGCACGAACGCATGATCGGCTTCCTGATCGAGCACTATGCCGGCAACTTTCCGGTGTGGCTGTGCCCCGAACAGGTACGCATCATTCCCATTACCGACGGGCACTTTGCGTACGCCCAACGCCTGGAAAAACAAATGCGCGCCTTGGGAATTCGCGCCAGCGCCGACCTGGGCGCCGAACGGATGAACGCCAAGATTCGCCAGGCCCAGTTGATGAAGGTACCTTACATGCTCGTCGTTGGCGACCAGGAAGTGCAAAACGATGCGGTTTCGCTGCGTTGCCGCGATGGTTCTCGCCAGGACGGGATGCCGGTGGGCGAGTTCATAGCGCGTGCGCAGGATCGCGTGGCAACACGCGCAGCGCATCTCTAAAATTTTGGCGTTGACGATTCATCCGGGTGTGTGGTATCATCCCGTGGCTGTTTTCTAGGCAGTTGTTATTGTGTATTTAAGCAAAGAAGAGGAGTGTCAACATCAGTACGCAAAATTTTCGTATCAACGAGGGTATTCGGGTCAAAGAAGTTCGCTTAATTGGCCCTGAGAACGAAAATATTGGTGTCGTAGCCATTGAGGAAGCGCGCCGTATCGCTCGAGATGCCGACCTCGACCTGGTTGAGGTTGCCCCCAATGCAGCGCCCCCGGTATGCCGGGTGCTGGATTTCGGCAAGTTTCTCTACGAGCGGACCAAGAAAGAGCGCGATGCCAAGAAAGCGCAGACCAAGATCGAGGTCAAAGAAATCCGCCTGCGCCCGAAGACAAACGTACACCATCGTTCATTCAAGGTTCGTGATGCCCGCCGTTGGTTGGAAGCCGGGAACAAGGTCAAGGTTCGTGTTCGTTTCCGAGGCCGTGAAATCGATTACGTAGACCTGGCCCTCAGCGACCTGAAAGAAGTTGCCGAAGACCTGGTTGACGTCGCCACCGTCGAAGTCCCCCCGGCGATGGAAGGGAAAAGCGTGTTGATGGTTCTGGCGCCGCTTGCCAAATTGCCAAAGAAGAAATCAGCAGACAGCGAAGAAGCGGAATAACGCATTCATCGTTTAGCACTTGTTGAATCCCTCCGCGGTGGAGGCGGTTTGTAAGTCAGCCTCACCTGCGGAGTTTTGTGTCAGAAGGAGTAATTACTGTGCCCCGCAAACAACGTCAAGGTAAGTACAAGATAAAGACCCATAAGGCGACATCCAAGCGGTTTCGCCTGACCGGGACAGGGATGGTGGTACGCACCAAGGGCGGCAAGAGCCACTTGCGCCGCCGCACATCGGTACGCACCAAGGCCCTGTTGGCCGAGATGGTGCCTGTACAAGGCCGCGGGATCGTCAAGCGTGTCAAGCGCCTGGCGCCCTATCTCGACTGATCCTGGTTGTTCGGCCCGGAATCGAACGATTCCTTATCCACCTTTTAGTGCGTCCGTTGGGTGTTTGCAACAGGTAAGCTGCTTTACCGACGCCCAGGGGTTCGCAGGAGTATAAACGATGACTCGTGTAAAGACCGGTGTTGTTCGCCGACAATACCACAAGAAAGTTCTCAAGATCACGTCCGGCCAGTTTGGCACCCGCCATCGCCTGTTTCGCCGGGCGAACGAAGCGATGCTCAAGAGCCTGTGGTACGCCACCCGCGATCGTCGCTTGCGCCGTCGCGATCTGCGCCGCTTGTGGATTGCCCGTATCAACGCTGCCGCCCGTCAAAATGGCTTTACCTACAGCCGCCTGATCAACGCCATGAAAAAATCGCAGATCACCATCAACCGCAAGATGCTGGCCGATCTGGCAGTGCGCGATCCCCAGGCATTTACTGCGGTGGTAACCAAGGCGCAGGCTTAACCTTCGACAAAAAAGACATCTCAACATCTCCAGGAGCAGGGAAATTCCCTGCTCCTTTTTTGTTTCCATTCGCCCACCGACGAAAGCGTGCTACAATCACGGCATGTCTCAAACGCTCGTTACCCATACGTTTCCGGGTGGGCAGTCTTTAGAATTGGCCCAAGGAGACCTGACCCAAGAAACGACCGAGGCCATTGTCAATGCGGCGAACAGCGCGTTGCAGCATGGCGGCGGTGTAGCGGCCGCCATTTCGCGCAAAGGCGGTCCATCTATCCAGGCAGAAAGCAATGCCTGGGTACGTGCACATGGCGATGTCTCTCACGCCGAGCCGGCCTACACGGGTGGTGGAAATTTGCCCAGCCAGTATGTGATTCATGCGGTTGGGCCGGTGTGGGGCCAAGGGAATGAAGATGAGAACCTGGCTGCCGCTATACGAGGCTCCCTGCAACGCGCACAACAACTGGCAGTAAAATCTGTCGCGTTTCCGGCCATTTCCACCGGTATTTTTGGGTTTCCGAAAGAACGCGCCGCCGGGATCATGTTGAGCGTTATTGAGGGTTATTTCGTCGAGAATCCAACAGCATCTTTGCAACAAGTACGCATTGTTTTATTCGATCGACCGACGATTGAAGCGTTTGAAAAAGCCTGGCAACAGTGGCTAAAGCGCTAGGGCGAGAAGAATATCTCCCTTTCCGCGATTGTAATTTTCGGGTATCCTATACCGCAATCTGGAGGTAACGATGTTAAAAGATCTCTACAAAGAAGCCGAAAGCCGTATGAAAAGCGCCATTCAGGCCTTGGAAGATGAATTGGCCGGTATTCGTACGGGCCGCGCCAGCCCGGCGCTGGTGGAACGCCTGTCCGTAGAATACTATGGTTCTCCGACGCCATTGCTGCAATTGGCTACCGTTAGCGTGCCCGAACCGCGCATGTTGGCCATCCGCCCCTTCGACAGCACCACCATCAAAGCGATCGAACGCGCCATTCTGGCTTCGGACCTGGGCCTCACGCCAAACAACGATGGCAAAATCATTCGCCTCAACCTGCCGCCGCTGACCGAAGAGCGCCGCCGTGAACTCGTTAAAGTCGTCCACCATCGCGCCGAAGATAGCCGCGTGGCCATTCGCAATGTGCGCCGGGATGTTGTGAAAGATATGCGCGAGTTCGAAGAAGAGAAACTGATCTCAGAAGACGAGCTAAAAAAAGGCGAGGAAGAAATTCAAAAGATCACCGATCGATTCGTTGAAGAGGTGGGACAGGTAGCCACCCGCAAAGAAAAGGAAATCTTGGAGGTATAGAGGAATCAGGCCAATGGCAGAAAGAGACAAAACCACAATGAGCCAGCCGGTGAACGTCCCCAAGCACATTGCCATAATCATGGATGGAAATGGACGTTGGGCACGCTCACGCGGATTGCCACGCCTGGCAGGGCATCGCGCCGGCACGGAAAATTTGCGCCGCGTTATCGAAGCCTGTGTCGAGTTTGGCGTTCAACACCTGACCATTTACGCCTTTTCGACCGAAAACTGGGGACGCCCGCCAGAAGAAGTCCGCGGCCTGCTCCATATTCTGGAAAATGTTCTCGATCGCGAGTTACAACAACTCAATGACCAGGGTGTACAGCTTCGGCACATCGGGCGAATCGACGGATTAAGCCCAACCCTGCGCCAAAAAGTGCTCGATGCCGTCGATGTCACAAAAACCAACACGCGCTTGATCCTCACGGTAGCATTTAACTACGGTGGGCGAGACGAGATCGTTTGCGCACTTCAAAGCATCATCGCCGACGGCCACAGCGCGCAAGAAGTTACCGAAGGCCTGGTCAGCCAATATCTGTTTACTGCCGGTCTGCCCGATCCAGATTTAATCATCCGCACGTCAGGCGAACTGCGCGGGAGCAATTTTTTGCTCTGGCAAGGAGCCTATTCCGAATGGTACTTTCCGGCAACTTACTGGCCCGATTTTGACAAAAACGAGTTACGAAAAGCTATCGAGGAATTCAGCCAACGTGACCGTCGCTTTGGACGGATAAAGTAGTTCAAGGCCACAACCACCATGCTCTCTGAAAGGGTACTCGTTGCCGTTGCATTCCTGCCCGTTGGTTTCGCCGCTTTCATTATGGGCGGGTGGTTGTTTACCCTCTTTGCGTTGGCTGTCGTGGTGATGGCCGCACGAGAGTACGTAAACCTGTTCGAACCGCTTGGATTCAAAGCATCCGCCTGGATCGTTTTACCCGGCGTCGTCGTTCTCGTTGGCAGCCGGTATATCGGTGGCTTCAGCAACGCGCCGCTGGCCTTAAGCCTGATCGTCCTGGCAACCATGGCCTATCACTTAGTCGCCTATGAAAGAGGGCGCGAAAATGCAGCCACCGATTTTGCCATCAGCATCAGCGGGATTGTATACATCGGCTGGCTGGGCGCTTACTTCGTTTCGCTGCGCGCCCTGCCCGATGGGATGTGGTGGTTGTTTTTGGTTCTTCCGTGCATCTGGCTGGCCGATTCGGCCGCCTACTTCGTGGGCATCCGTTTCGGACGGCACAAACTAGCCCCTCGCCTTAGCCCGAAAAAGACCTGGGAAGGGTACTTTGGCGGTGTGATCGGAGGAACGCTGTCAGGAATGCTGATCGGATTGATTATCGGATGGCTTGCACCCCCGTGGACGGTGATCGATTTCTGGAGCGGCGGTGTGATCGGCTTCTTGATGGGCGTCTTGCCAACCCTGGGCGACCTGGGTGAAAGCATGATTAAACGCCAGGTTAATGTAAAGGATTCCGGCGACATCATTCCGGGCCACGGCGGATTTTTCGACAGAATCGATTCCTGGTTGTGGGCAGGGGTGATCGCCTACTATGCGATCCTGTGGTTCTTTTAGACATGCTTGTTGCGAAAGGACAGGAGGTATCTTATGGAAGAGCGCAGGAAACTCCGACGACGACATGTCATTTACTATTCTCGGGTGTACGAACGTTCCACCGGCGAGTTAATCGGCCATGTCATCGATATTACACCGGAAGGAATCAAGCTGATCAGCGAACAGCCTATCCCGGTGGAGACCCACTTTCACTTCCGCATCGATCTACCCGAAGAGATCATGGGCAGGGGCTATATGTTCTTTGAAGCCGACAGCATTTGGTGCGCCGCAGACGCCAACCCAGACTTCTACAACACCGGTTTCCGAGTGAACGGCATGGATGAGCAGGATGTTATTTTCTTGAATCGTATGATCGACGAAACCGGCTTGCGCGATTGATCCCATGGCGAGAAGCACCATCACCTTGATGACCGATTTCGGGCTGAAAGACGGTAACGTGGGTGTCATGAAGGGGGTCATTCTGGGGATCGCCCCAGCGGTGAATATCGTTGACATCAGCCACCTCATTCCCCCGCAGGATGTGGCCGAAGCGGCTCTGATCTTGCTCCGTTCGGCCCCCTATTTCCCGGCAGGAACGATCCACACGGTTGTCGTCGACCCCGGTGTGGGCACAGCGCGCCGGCCGCTTGCAGCCCGGCTGGGCACGCAGTATTTTGTCGGCCCGGATAACGGCATCATCACCCGGCTCTTGGCGTTTGCCGAAGAGCAAGGCTGGCCGACAACGTTCGTTCACCTGGACCGGCCCGCGTTCTGGCTAAGCCGGGTGAGTCACGTCTTTCATGGACGGGATATTTTTGCCCCGGTAGCCGCGCACCTGGCAAAGGGGGAAACCCTGGCCAGCCTGGGTACACCAGTCGACGATCCTGTCCGCTTACAGGTACCGCAACCCAGGCGCACGCCTGACGGTTGGCAGGGGGAAGTCATTCACATCGATCACTTTGGCAACATTGCCACCAATATTCGCACCGAACACCTGGCGGACGAATCCCCCAAACAAATCACCGTAAAGCTGGCCAGTGCGGTCATTACCGGCCTGGTGCAGACCTTTGGTGAACGCTCGCCCGGCGAACTGGTGACGTTGTTCGGCTCTACAGGAAACCTGATCGTCTCTACCGTCAATGGAAACGCCGCCCAACAACTGGGGATTAAGGTCGGCGCGCCCGTCACCGTACAGCTTGCATAACGGCGGCACACCCACCTCCATCGTGAAAACGGGAAAACTTTCCCCGAAACCCGTGCTCGCTTTGTGTCAGGGGGCTTCTTCCAGGCGCACCGGCAGGCTTTTGGCGGCCGGCAGCCTGCCCGGGAAGAGCGGTGAGCCGTGAGCGGGATTGATGCTGGCAAAGGCAACACCTGTCGGCAGATCGGGGCTCAACTGCACGAGGAAAGTTGCACTCCCGTGAGCGGAAATCACTTTCACCAGATCGTCTTCGACAAACCCTAACCTGGCGGCATCTTCGGGGTGGAGAGAAATGCACTCCTCGTCGGGTTTGTATTGTTCCATGCCACGTACCCGGTCTGTCAGGGCCGATGAACGGTAAGCGAAGGCGTTGCGCTCGAGCAGCAGGGTAAAGGGGAACGGCGAATCGAGGCTGGTGGGAAGAGACTCGAAGGGCCACGGTGTGGCGCGTGATGGCCGAGCAGGCAGGCGCGCCGCCAGTTGCGAGACGATCCAGGCATCGGCACGGGCATCGCCAACCGCAGGGATGGCGGGAGCCAACAACTGCTGACGGCCCTCGAGATTCGTCAACGTGCCGGCGATTTCAGCAAAACTGGCAGCCGGGAAGACAACGTGGGCCAGTTCGGCCGCCTGTGCAGAAAGGAACTGATCCTGAACGATGAGCAGTTCCAGGTTGGCAAGTTGGTCGAGCGCCGGAAGTTCACCGGTGACGTAGAGCGCCTTGATCTGGCGGGAAGCAACCGCACCGACGATGGCCTCGTAACCGCAGTCGGCGGACACCGCCAGCAAGCCGGCCTTCAGCACACCCAGGGTGTTAGCTGCACCGGGGAGGGAAATCACGTCCGCACTCCAGTGCTGCGCCAGTGCGTGAATGGCCCGAATCGTGTCTGGCGCACTGGGGTAGTGCGTTACGCCGGAGCCGTAGAGGATCACGGCGGGCGCGGCAGGCGTTCCGCTCCGGGCGATCAAGTCTTGGATGGCCGGAATATCCTGGCCGGGGGCAACGGGTACCCATTCATCAGCGCGCCTGGCAAGCCCGGTACGGCGCGGGTCGAGGACAATCAACTTGGCCCCGCCGGCTTGGGCCTGGCGAATGTAAAGTGCGGCGACAGGATGGGACAGGCGCGGGTTGGTCCCGATGGCAACGATCAATCTGGCATCGCGAATGCTGCGCAGCGAGGCGCTGCGTTCGGTATGCAGGCATTCGGCCAGCTCGGCAGCACGCGGAATGCGAGGCAAGGCGGTGGGGACATCCACGTAAGGCGTGCCCATCGCTTCAGCAAAAGAGGCCAGGGCTGCGGCAGCCTCATTGGTCAAATGGGGCGAGGCCAGCAAGGCAAAGGCAGCAGGCATCCCACTTGCGGCGGCGGCAAAGGGCCGCAGGGCCTGGGCTGCAACTTCCAGGGCCTCGTCCCAGGAGGCTTCCACAAGACGGCCGTGCTTACGGATCAGCGGGGTACGGACACGGTCGGGCGCGTGAACCATCTCGATGATGCCAAAACGCCCCCGGGCGCAGGCCATGCCGGCATTGGCGGCGCCGCCGGCTGCAGGGCGCACACCGATTAATTTATTACCCTTGACCCACAGATCGAGCTGGCAGCCCACCGAACAGTAAGGGCAGGTGGTGGTGACGGTCTTTTCCGGCACGCCTTCCCACTTGGTACGCTTGTCGTATAGCGCACCCGTTGGGCAAACATCCACGCAAGAGCCGCAAAATTCGCAGTTGGAGAGCAAGTGTGACTGCCCAAACGCCGTACCGACGACGGTGTGTGGCCCGCGGTTGACGAAGGCCAACGTGCCCGTCTGGCGTACTTCCTGGCAAACGCGTACGCAGCGCCCGCACAGAATGCACAGGTTGTAGTCACGGTCAAAGAAAGGATCGTCCTTTTCTACCGGCAGGCCGCGGTACGAAATCGGGTAGATCATCGTTCCCAGGCCGGTCTCGTCGACCAAAGACTGCAACTCGCACTGGCCGTTCTTGGGGCAGTTCTCGCAGCCGGTGGTAACGGCGGCCTTACGGATCGTCACTTGCCATTCGTTGCAGCGTTCGTGGCGCTCACACACCAGGCAGGTGTAGGGATGCTCGGACAGGATCAGGCTAAGGATTTCGCGGCGCAGTTCGGCCAGGGCAGGCGTATCGGTGTGCACGACCATGCCGTCGGCCGCAGGGGTCGTACAAGCCGTGGGCGTGCCGCGCATCCCATCGATCTCGACCATGCACAGGCGGCAGGCGCCAACGTTACGCAAGGCAGAATGATGGCACAGGGTCGGGATGCGGACATCGTTTTGCCTGGCAGCTTCGAGGACGGTGGCGCCGGGAGAAAAGGAACAGGCAGTTCCGTTGAAAGTAATGGTGGGCATCGTCGCGCTCCTCAATTCACCAGGACGGCGTCCCGGTTACAGGCATCCAGGCAGGCACCACAACGGATGCACTTTTCGACCAGAATGGTGTGCGGCTCTTTCAGGCTACCGACGATGGCTTCGGCCGGGCAAGCACGGGCGCACAACGTGCAGCCGTTGCAAAGGTCGGTCTGGATACTGTACGCAATCAGCGCCTTACAGACATGCCCCGGGCAACGCTTTTCGTTGACGTGCGCTTCGTACTCGTCGCGGAAATAACGCAGCGTGGTTAACACCGGGTTGGGAGCCGTCTGGCCCAGGCCGCAAAGTGAACCTTTCTGGATCACGGCGGCCAATTTTTCGAGGCGGTCGATGTCTTCCAACTCGCCCTCGCCGTCCCGAATACGCTCGAGGATAGCAAGCATCTGCCTGGTCCCCAGCCGGCAGGGCGGGCACTTGCCGCAGCTTTCGGCCTGGATGAAGGAGAGGAAATAGTGGGCCACATCGACGGCGCAGTTGTCTTCATCCATCACCACCAGGCCGCCGGAACCCATGATGGCGCCCAACGTGCGCAGTGACTCGTAATCGATCGGCGTATCGAGATGCTCCGCCGGGATGCACCCGCCCGACGGCCCACCGATCTGGGCCAGCTTGAACTGCTTGCCGCCGAGCACACCGCCGCCGATCTCGTCGATCACTTCGCGCAGCGTGGTGCCCAAGGGGATTTCGATCAGGCCGGTGTTGTTGACCTTCCCGGCCAAGGCGAAGGTTTTGGTGCCTTTGCTTTTCTCCGTACCGACCCGGCCCAGCCATTCGAAGCCATATAAGACGATGGCCGGGACGTTGGCGAGCGTTTCCACGTTATTGATCGTCGTCGGGCAGCCCCACAACCCTTTTTCGGCCGGGAAAGGCGGGCGCGGCACGGGCATGCCGCGTTTACCCTCGATGGATTGTAAGAGCGCCGTCTCTTCACCGCAGACGAAAGCGCCCGCACCGAGACGCGTCTCGACATCGAAACAAAAGTTTGTACCGAGAATGTCCTTTCCCAGAAAGCCACGTTCGTACGCCTGGCGGATGGCGCCCTGAATTTTGCGCACCGCGCGCGGGTACTCGGCCCGGATGTAGACATATCCCTGCTGCGCGCCAACGGCGTAGCCGGCCAGGATCAAGCCTTCAAGCACGGCATGCGGATCGCCTTCGAGCAGCGAACGGTTCATGAACGCACCCGGGTCGCCCTCATCGGCGTTACAGATTACGAACTTGCGCTCGCCCGGCGCCTGCCGTGCCAGGCGCCATTTCATGCCCGCCGGGAACCCTGCACCGCCCCGGCCGCGCAACCCGGCGCGCACCACTTCTTCGGCAACTCCCTCGGGCGTCATCTCTTGCACGGCTTTGCGAAGCGCCTGGTAACCATCGGTCGCCAGGTAATGCTCGATATTTTCCGGATCGATCTCGCCGACCCGGCGCAGCACGCGGCGCTGCTGCTTGCGGTAAAAATCCATCCCGGCAGCAGTTGGGACGGGCCGGTTGGTTGCCGGGTCCTGATAAAGCAGGCGTTCGACAGTCTTCCCGGCAAGGAGGTGCTCGTCAATGATGCTTTCAACATCCTGTGGCCTGACGCGCACGTAAAATGTGTCATCGGGGTGCGTGATCACGATGGGGCCTTGCTCGCAAAAGCCAAAGCAGCCGGTGGCACGCACCTCGACCGTATCGGCCAGGCCGCGTGCGGCCAGGGCAGCACACAAGGCCTGGCGCACCGCTTCGCCGCCACCGGAGAGGCAGCCACTGTCGGAGCAGATGGAAATGTGGGTTGTGGGTGTCGTCATGGTTTGATCATTTCTGCCGTGATGGGTGGAAAGTTCACGCGTTACGCATCACTTTTCATATTTCTTTAACAACTTCCTCACACCCGTCGGCCGCATCCTGGCATGAACATCATCGTCCACCACCACTACTGGGGCCAGGGCGCAGCAACCGAAACAAGCCACGCGTTCGAGGCTGAACTGCCCATCTGGAGTGGTTTCGCCGTTTTCGATGCCCAACTCACGCTCGAAGGCTTCAAGAATCTGGTCCCCGCGGCGCACGTGGCAGGCGGTTCCCAAACAAACTTTGACAGCGTGTTCGCCGGGCTTACTGAAGCGAAACTGGGCGTAAAAGGATGCCACGCCATAGGCTTCGGAAGCGGAAACGCCGAGATGCTCGGCGACATCGTGGACGGTATCGGGAGAAAGATAACCGATCTCATCCTGGATAGTTTGCAGTGCGGCGAGAAGCTGGCTGGCATCGCCACGGGGATAGGAAGCGATAACTTGCGAGAGGTTCATGGCGCTCAATCGGGTAGAGGGTGGAATAACGGCATTGGTAGAATTATAGCGACTTGCAAGAGGTCGGGCAAGCGTCAAACGTCATAAAAAAACCGGGCACACGAGGTATTTTCGTATGCCCGGTTTATAGAAACGATTACATCATGGCAAATGACTACACATCAAGATTGCGCACATCGCGGGCGTGCGTCTGAATGAACTTGCGCCGTGGCGGGACGGCGGATCCCATGAGCATGTCGAACGTGCGGTCGGCTTCGGCAGCATCGTCAATCGTTACCAGCAGCAGGGTACGGTTATTGGGGTCCATGGTCGTATCCCAGAGCTGGTCGGGGTTCATTTCGCCCAACCCTTTGTAGCGCTGCATATTGACTTTATCTTCGCCGACGTTCATCTCTTTGAGCACGCGCTCACGGTCAGCTTCGGTGTAGGCGTAGCGGACCTGGTTGCGGTGAGCGAGGCGGTAGAGCGGCGGTTGGGCGATGTAGAGGTGGCCGTCTTCGACCAGCTTCTGCATATAGCGAAAGAAGAAAGTCAAGAGCAGTGTGCGGATGTGGCTGCCGTCGACGTCCGCGTCGGTCATGATGATGACGCGGTTGTAACGCAAGCCGGACAGGTCGAAACCGTCACCGATGCCGGTGCCGAGGGCAGAAATCAGCGCCTTGACTTCGTTGCTGGCGAGGATTTTATCGAGGCGCGCACGCTCGGTGTTCATGATCTTGCCACGCAAGGGCAAGATGGCCTGGAAGTGGCGATCGCGTCCCTGTTTCGCCGAACCACCCGCGCTGTCGCCCTCGACGATATAGAGTTCGGTCTTCTGGGCGTCGCGTTCCGAACAGTCGGCCAGCTTGCCGGGCAGCGTCAGGCTCTCGAGCGCCGACTTGCGGATGACGAGATCACGCGCCTTCTTGGCTGCATCGCGGGCACGGGCCGACGTGAGGCACTTCGAGACGATCGCCCGCGCCGCGGATGGGTTTTCTTCCATGAACGTGCTGAAGGCCTCGCCCACGATCTGCTGCGCCAGGGTCTGCACCTCGGGATTCATTAACTTGACCTTGGTCTGGCTTTCGAACTGCGGGTCGGGATGCTTGACGGAGATGATAGCCGTCAGGCCTTCGCGCGTGTCGTCGCCGGTGAAGTTAGGGTCGTTGTCTTTGAGCAGGCCGCTTTTGCGGGCGTAATCGTTGACGGTACGCGTAATGGCCGAGCGCAGGCCGGTAAGGTGCGTGCCGCCGTCAATGGTGTTGATCGTGTTGGCAAAAGCATAGACCGAGTCGGCGTAGGCATCGGTGTACTGGATGGCGGCGTCGATGGTGATGCCATCCACTTCCTTTTCGGCGTGGACGACCGGGTGAATCAGATCGCGATTGCGATTGAGATAACGGACGAAAGAAGTCACTCCGCCTTCGAAGTAAAAAGTCATCTCACGCTCGCTGCGTTCATCGAGCAGATAAATGGTGACGCCGCGGGTAACGAAGGCCATCTCGCGAAAACGCTGCACCAGGGTTTCGAACTTGAACTCCAGATCGCCTTTGAAAATTTCGGGGTCGAACTTGAACGTAGTCCGCGTGCCGGTCTTCTTGAGATCGCTCTTCCCGATGGCTTCGACGGGGGCCTGGGGCACGCCGCGCTGGTAGCGCTGGAAATAGAGCTGGCCTTCGCGCTGGACTCGCACCTCACACCATTCCGACAGCGCATTCACAGCCGAAACACCGACACCGTGCAAACCGCCAGATACTTTATACCCGCCGCCGCCAAACTTACCGCCAGCATGCAGCACGGTCATGACGACTTCAAGCGCCGAGCGCTTCATCTGCGGATGCAGGTCGACCGGGATACCGCGGCCGTTATCGGTCACGGTCACGCTCTGATCGGGGTGGATGATGACTTCGATGCGTGTACATGCCCCGGCCAACGCTTCATCGATCGAGTTATCGACGACTTCATAGATCAGATGATGCAAAGCCTTGATATCCGTACCACCGACATACATACCCGGGCGGCGACGGACGGCTTCCAACCCTTCCAGGACCTGAATGGAACTGGCATCATACGAATAAGGGATGACGTTTGCTTCAGACACACAACCTCCAAAATTTACCGTTCTGCGAGCGGTAAGCCCTAGCTACGCACCGGGTTCGTCCAAGTGCTCACCCACAGATCGGCGGCTTGATAGTAAATGAAAGTACCGGCCAGCAAGCCGGTCGTTACAAAGGCGTGCCCGACAATACCGAGCAGGGTCAGCCAGGAACTTTCAGCGGTCACGTTCCAGAGTACGTCCAAAAGCTGAGTGCTGGCCAGAATAGTCAGGACCAGCAGGCTGGTGGGAACGGCGAGCAAACGCGCGACGCGCGCCCCGCGAGCCACAGAAACCGACGTGCCATCTCCGTAAACGAAAATACCGTGCCCGGAAAGGAAGAAAGGAAACAGTAACCAGGCCAAAAAAACCACATAGAGAAACGTAACACACTGGCCAAGACCTCCCAGTGAAGCCACCACCATCAGGCAGCTTGCCGGCAGGGTTACCAACAAATACAAGAGCACCAAAGCCAGAGCCACGCCAAGAACGCGCAGCGCGTTTCGCGGCCACGCTGCCAGCGCGGCCCGCAAGTTGGTAGCATCCGCCAGGGTCGCCTGCGCCACCAGGTGGTAGTACAGCGTCCCGAGGATCAAACCCAAGATGGAAAGCGCCACCCAGACCAGCAACGCACCCGGGATCGAATAAACCTCCCAGGTGAAGGGAGTTCCCACCGGAGATTCAACCGCCAGGCGGCCCGCCATCAGGCTGGGGATCCCGACAGGATAGGCCCGCAAGGCAATCATCAGGTTGAAACGTTCAGCCAGCATCTGCCATATTTCCTGGCTGGCCTCGATCAATTCACCGCCTTGGGCCACATCGAGGCCTGCGACATCGGTCAACTGCTCGTTGAGCGACCGGATCATGGTTGTGACAGGGATGTGCAGCCCCAACCAGAGCCATAAATCTAACGCGATCGGGAACAAGGCCAGCCAGGCGTGCCGGCTGATGCGGTCGAAACCGGTTAACAAACTGCGAAAAAAATTTGGGTAAGCAACGGCTAACTTTGGGTCAGACGCATTCATAACGCCCCATTTTACCATAGGGCAGGGCGGACACATGGGTCCGCCCCTACTTGCTGAAATGAACATCTCGGCGTATCATGCGGAAATGTTGAATAACACCAAAATTAACGTTTCCTTGGGCCTGTTGTGGGGCCTGATTGTGCTGTTTGCAGCCGCTGCCTGCACGGCAGCCACACCCGAGATCAATCTCACCGCTACGTTGGCCTCGCCGGGCCGGTTGACACCCTATGCCAGCCCAAGCGCATCGGCCGTTCCCGGTTCCGCCACACCATTCGCGACTGCGGCTGCCATTCCCACCGGCACCCCTTGGCCCAGCCCAACGCCGTTCGTGTACACGATCCAGGCCGGAGATACCTACGGCGGCCTGGCGCTGCGTTATGGCTCGACCATCTCGGCGATTGAAGCGGCCAACCCCGGCATCGATCCCAATCTCCTCATCATCGGCACGACCATCACCATACCACTTGCTGGGCCTGAAATGACTCCAACGATTATTCCCACGCTGGCACCCGTAGGCGTGGCTTTGGACCCGCCGCTCTGCTACCCCAGCGCCGACGGCGGCGCCTGGTGCCTGGCGCTGGCAAAGAACCCGTTGCCGGTGGCCGTCGAAAATCTGTCAGGGTGGCTAAGCCTGCAGACATCGCACGGCGAAGCACACGGCGCCACGGTCTATCCCCCACGCAACCTACTGCGTCCCGGTGAAGCAATCCCCTTGCTGCACTTTTTCCCACCACCTCTGCCCCAGGCTTACACGCCACAAGTTGGACTGCTGACCGCCCTGCCCGCGGCAATCACAACAACCCGCTATATCACCACCAACGTGCAAATCGGCGAGGTCGACATCGACAGCCTACAGGCTAACGTACACGGCCTGGTAACCTTCGAGCCAGGCTCCCCACCGGCAGGGTTGCTCTCGGTGGTAGCCATCGCGTATGACGACGCCGAACGGCCTGTTGGGGTGGCAAAATGGGAACTCGCCGGCGATCCGTTGCCGGCGAGGGGGGTACCGTTTCAGGTGACCGTGTTCAGTTTGGGACCGGCGATTGCACGCGTGGACGTGACGGCCGAGGCCATTCCGGCCGGGGCCATTTCGACGCCTACACCAGAATCAGCGGCACCGGAATGAAAACCAGCACAAAGACGATCAGGCCGATCAAGGCCAGTACTTTGCGGCGGCCATCCAGCGGCGTGATCAGGTCCAACGGTTCGGCATAAACCCGCCCAAAGAGGAAGATCAGTATCGCCCACAGCCACCAGCCGTTCCAAAAGAAACCAAGCAGGAAGACTGCCGACAAGACGAAGGGCACAGCCTTGGCGGCCCGCTTCCCCATCAAAACGTACAACAGGTGGCCGCCATCGAGTTGTCCGGCAGGGATCAGGTTGAGCGAGGTCACCAGTAGCCCCGCCCAACCCGCCCAGGCGATGGGATGCAGCAGGACATCCTTGCCCCCCAAAGGCAGGGGATATCCGGTGAACATGTAGCGCAGCCAATACAACGGCACCGGAATATCGTAAACCACCGGCGCGGGCAGCAATTGGCCTTTGGCGACCCACTTGAGCGCCAGGTAGAGGATAGAATTGCCTTCCAACGAAAGCGACGTCTGCTCCTGCGAAACGAAGCCCGGCAACGCATCCACCGGCGACAAGCTCAAACCGATCAACAGCACCGGAATTGCGACGAGAACCCCTGCCAGCGGGCCAGCAATCGCTATATCGAGCAAATGGCGCCGGTTGCGCGGAATATCTTTCATTTGGATAAAAGCACCTAACGTACCAAACGGGCTGAGTGGAAACGGAATGAAGTAGGGCAGGGTGACGTTTGCCTTGTGATAGCGCCCGGCGAGATAGTGCCCAAACTCGTGGGCCAGTAAAATCGCCATCATGCTGGCGGCAAAAGAAATCCCTGGCCCAATGTTTTGAAGGCTGGCCCGCAAGTCGGTCCACAAGTCTCCAGAAACCGGCCCATCGTACGCGTAGATTGCGCCCGCCAGGATCACGCTAAGCGTTGTAACGATCAGCAAAATGACGTTGATGCGTGGATTGGACGGTTTGATCTGCGCCACCCCATCCCGCAGGCAGATCACATGCCGGCCGCCGGCCCGTTTTTCATCTTCCAGGCGAAAGATGGGGGTTATCCCTAATGGATGCAGGGCAGCGGCCAGTTCATCATAGGCTGCCTCACTGTCCTGGCTGTACAGGCGGCCACGGTAGCGCACCACAAAATCGCTTTTGGCATCGCCGCTGGTCACGTCATCGATACGCAATACGCGCGCCACCAAAGGGGTATACTGTTCGGGGAGGAAATCGGTCATGAGGAAACTACGCACGAACGGGTTTGGGTTGCCGATTGGGAAAGAGACGAGCAATATCCAACGGCCGTCAGCAACCAGGAAAGGCGGGAGTGGATGGGGGTCGAACCCACCGCGGCCCGCAACGCGACCCGCCACCGGTTTTGAAGACCGGGGAGCCCACCGGGACTCAACCACTCCCAAATCGAGACAAGCATACCCCAAGGGAAAAAGTTTGGCAAGGTTGCCCAATCTTTAAAAACGCTTCCGCTTCACCGGGGAGGGTCTTCTTCACGCAAAATCCGGCAAATCCCCCTTGAAAGAAAGGCCTGGCTCATCATCACGGGAGGATACCCAGATTCAGGGTGTGATTGGGTGCTTCGTACCCAATCACACCCTGAATCTGGGGCATTTTCCGCCAAAGGCGGAAGAGCCATCGTCTAAAAAAGCGCCTTGTCGATGATGCCCATCCTGGTGAGCAGCTCAGCGTTGTAGACGGCGCCACCCGCCGCACCACGCACGGTATTGTGCGAGAAGACGACAAATTTAAGCGTGAACAGTGGATCGGCGCGCACACGGCCGATCACAGTGCTCATGCCTTTGCCGGTGCCGCGCTCGAAACGCGGCTGCGGCTGGTCGATGCCCGTGCGCACGGCAATGACCGGGTCGGGCGACGAAGGCAGGCCACGGCTGGCTTCGGGTCCCCGATATTCACGTAAAACCGTCATCGCTTCTTCGGGTGTTGCGGGCGTCGCCAGCGCCACGCTGGCGCAAACGGTATGCCCGTCGGCGACAGGGACGCGGTTGGTGTGTGCGGAAGCTACAAAATCGGCCAGTTGGATGGCCTGCCCGGTGAAGGTGCCCAGCATCTTGCGGGGTTCCTGCTCTACTTTTTCTTCCTCGGCTCCGCCCACGTAGGGAATGATATTGTCGAGGATGTCGTAGGAGGCCACGCCCGGGTAGCCAGCCCCAGAAATTGCCTGCATGGAAACAGCAAACAGCTTCTCCAAGCCGAAGGCATTGCCCAACGCCTTGAGGGCAATCGTCAGGCCGGTGCTGGTGCAGTTGGGATTGGTCACGATGCATCCCTTCCAGCCGCGCTGCTGGCGCTGAAACGCGACCAGGTTGGCGTGATCGGCGTTGGCTTCGGGCAGCAGAATGGGCACATCGGGTTCCTGGCGGTAAGCGGAAGCGTTCGAGCAAACCACCACCCCCGCCTGCGCCAAAACCGGCTCGACTTCCTTTGCCGTAGCGGTCGGCAAGGCAGAAAAAGCGACGGCCACATTGTAATCCACCGGAACGTTGGGAACAACCCGCATGCTGCGTGCCCAGGCGGGCATCTCGGTATTCATCAGCCAGTGGCAGGCATCGCCGTAGACCTGGCCGGCAGACCGATCGGAACCGGTCAAGGTCGTGACTTCGAACCAGGGGTGATTGTCAAGCAATTGGATGAAGCGCTGGCCGACCGTACCGGTCGCGCCGAGCACAGCAACGGGAATTTTGGACATAAGACACTCCTAAGGTAGAAAGATTGAAAGCTGTCGATCAGCTTCCAGGCCAATACAGGTATCCCAGGCCGCGCTGCCCATCCATCACCAGATCGAAATGGCTTCCTGGGCGCTCACTGGGGATATGGATCACCTTGATACAGCAGCTGGCAGGCGAAGACCCACGCATATTCAGCGCAGGCAAACAGTCGTTCGCCTGGTTGAGAAAATCCCAGTTAAGAAAGTCATGCGGATCGTCGGGGCTGATCGCCAGCGGGTAAATTTGAGTTTCGACCAAATCTTGAAAAAAGTGGGTACCGTAAGACGGTTCGGAATTGTAACCGCGCTGCTGAAGGGCCAGCTCGATCAAGGCGCGAGCATTGAAAATGTCGGCATACGTTACGGGCACGCCCTGCATGTAATCGGACGACCCCCAACGGCCCGGGCCAATCAAGATAAACACCTTTTCTTCCAGGCTCTTGTTGATCTGGCCGATAAGCCGGGCCACATCGGTATAGTCCCGCGGCGTACTCAAGGCGTGATAGGATGCCGGGTCTACGTAAACGATATACTCGATCTGCGAAACCTCGCCCTGCGGCACCATCTTGCTGCACAGAAAGATCTGGTTGCCTTCCGGGATATCGGTGGGCACAGGGCGGATGGCCGTGTCTCGGGCAATGCCACGGTTCTGTGGCCGGCACTGCAGCAGGTGCAGGTCCAGGCGCGGGCGCGAGACACCTGTCGAAGGCGAAAGGGAAGCGGCAAATTCTACATCGACCGGCAATTGGTACTGCTCGGCCAGGTGAGCCAGCACAATCTTCATCGTGGGTACGAAATCGCTGCGTTGCAGCAGATAGTCGAAGGTTAACACCAGTTGGTCGGGGCTGAGACGGCTGCCCAGGGTTAACGGTGGGCGGATGGTGTCGCCATCATCGATCGAGGCCACCCAGCGCAGGGAATGGAAATCCGAACCGAGTACTTCTTCTACCGGCCGGGTGACGAATTCGTTCTGCGCCAGGTCGAGCATATCGATAAAGTGCTGCGAATAATAGCGGATGGCCTTGCGCGTGACTTCAGGACGCAGTTGAGGGTGGCTGAGATAAATCATGCGCGGGTAGTCATTGGCGACGCGGTCCACCGCTCGCGTGCCCAGGCCCATCACCAGGCGTACGAAACCATCTTCGCGGCGTAGGCGCGGGTTCCAGGTGATCGGGCTGTAACTGTAAGCCACGCCCGCCACCGTGGGGAAATAATTCTGGTGATAACGCTGGCCCTGCACTTCTTGCAGCAGGATCGCCATGCGTTCGTCGTAGTCAATCAGGCCCATGCGACGGCGGTACATCAATGCATCGGGGCCATACACGCTGGCGTACACACGGCGAATAGCCAGCGTCAGGTCGCGCAGGTTTTCCTTGAGCGTGCCCTGGTTGGGGCAAAAGTAGCTGACGTATTTGCCGGCAAACGAGGTGCCAAAGTTGTCTTCGAGCAAGCTGGAAGAGCGAACGATCAAAGGCGTGTTCCCCAAATCCACCAAGATTTCGCGCAGTTGGTCGGCAATCTCTTCAGGAAAACGCGCCTGGCTGTAGGCTTCCTGAATCCCCGGATACTCGGCGCGGATTTGCTCGGCAGACTTGTACTTTTGATCGAGCAGTTCCACCTGGTTCAAGGCGAGAAAATCGTAAAAGACATCGGCGCCAACGAAGTACGAACGCGGCAGGACAACGCGTTCGAAGACATCCGGCGGGGCCGTATTTTGCAAAATTTTATAGGCCAGCAATAGGCCGGCCGACTTGCCGCCAATTTTCCCGGTGCCGATGCGATGGTCGAGGATGTAGCGAAAGTCGGCCGCGGTAAACCAACGTTTGGCAATGCGTACGAAAGCCAGTTGATCGCTGATCAGGCTCTTCAATAAGACGACGATCAGTTCTTGCAGATGGTGGTTGGCCGCCTCGCGCTGGTCGGGCGGCAGCGCTTCGTACTTTTCGGCCTGCTTCAAGACCATTTCGAGCGGCGCCAGTTCGGGGTTGAACATCAGGCCAATGTTCTCGGGAACATTACTGGAACGGCCCGGTTGTGCGACCACATCGTCAATGATGCGGATCAGCATTTCGCGCGGTAGGTTATAGGCAAAGTAGAAATCGGTCAAATGCTCGCGCACCAGGCCCAGGCGTTGTTCCCAGCATTCCGGGCTTTCTTGGGTCGTGGGATCGGTCATGCCCTCGCGCTCCTGCGACTGGAGCGCCCGCTCACGCGCTTCCTCTTCGAAACGCTCCACCGTGATGATGCCGCGGTGAAACAGCTCGCCGCGCATCTGTTCGCGGATGCGCGGCGCCAACATGGGGTACTGCGCAATCAGCAAGTAAAGGTTGAGGATTTTGGAGGTTTCGTAAGAAATGCGAGACATAAGCTTCTACGCCTGGGGGTCGAGGCTTTAGCCGCCCAATCTCACTTACGGCTAAAGCCTCGGCCCCAATCGGTTACGCCCAACCGCGCAGGCGCACGGCTTCGGCGACACGCCTGACGGCAACCAGGTAAGCTGCCAGGCGGTTGTGAACCTTCTTCTCCTGGGCCATATCGTGGACGCTCCAGAAGGCAGCGGTCATTTTCTTGTCCAGGCGTTCGTGAACGTCGGCTTCTTCCCAATAGTAGTCGTAGGCGTTTTGGACCATTTCGAAGTACGAAACGGTCACGCCGCCGGCATTGCACAGGAAATCAGGAATGACGTATGAACCCTTGGCATGCAATACTTTATCCGCTTCGGGGGTGGTGGGGCCGTTGGCGAGTTCGACGATGAACTTGCCCTGGATGCGTTCGACGTTATCGGCATTGATGGCGTTTTCGAGCGCAGCCGGGACGAGCACGGTCACATCCAGTTCGAGCAGTTCTTCGTTGGTAACGAACTTGGCGCCCGGGAAGTTGATGACGGAACCGGTCTTGGCCTTGTGGGCAGAGACGGCCTTGAAATCGAGGCCATCGGGATTGTAGATACCGCCCTTCGAGTCAGAGACGGCAACCACTTTCAGGCCGAACATCTCTTCGCCCAGCTTGTGCGCGAACGAACCGGCATTGCCATAGCCCTGAATGGCGGTTGTTGCGCCCTTGAGGTCGATATCGAGTGCCTTGGCGGCTTCACGCAAGCAGTACATGCCGCCGCGGGCGGTTGCATCGCCGCGACCGGCAGAACCACCGAGGGCCAACGGCTTGCCGGTAATCACACCGAACTCGTTATAGCCCTGCATGAAAGCGAACTCGTCCGCCATCCAGGCCATGATCTGCGGGGTGGTGTAAACGTCGGGTGCGGGGACGTCTTTTTCCAGGCCAATGATACGGCCGACCTGGCGGATATAAGCCCGGCTCAAACGCTCGAGTTCGCCCTGCGAAAGCGATTTGGGATCGCAGATGATGCCACCCTTCCCGCCGCCGAGCGGGATGTCGACGACGGCGGTCTTCCAGGTCATCCAGGCGGCCAGGGCGCGTACCGTGTCAATCGTCTCGCCGCTGTGGTAACGGATGCCGCCCTTGTTGGGGCCGCGCGCATCGTTGTATTGGACGCGAAAACCGTGGAAGATTTTCGTCGAGCCATCGTCCATTTTCACGGGAAGGGTGACGTGCAGTTCGCGCAGCGGCCAACGCAGCAACTCGTGAACGGCGGGGTCGAGTTGGAGCAGTTCGGCAGCTTCATCGAGCTGGCTCTGCGCCATCTCAAACGGATTGAACGGTTTTTGAGACATAGTTTTAGTTCTCCTTAGACTGTGGTGAGGATAGGGCCTGCTCATCAATGCTGCGAAAAAACGCAGGCGAACCAGCTCGCAGATTAAGAGCAGGATGTGAACTGTTCCGCTTGATACGGATGGGAATTAACAAGCGCTCTGCCGGGAAGGTAGAGCGCTCGATACCAAAGAGAAAAACTGTCATGCTGTTTTTCGGGCTGACCGGGGCACCGGGGAGCATCGTCCAAATGCTGTCCAGGCCGGACGCAAACGGCCGCACAGCCTTCGCCGTCCACGCGAAGCTGCGCAGTATGTTTGCTGCACTTACAAAGGGGGCTTTTAACCTTTACACAAACCATGACACCGTTCCTTGTCTCTGCTTTTCAGCCACCGCCACGCCGGTTTCGGCTCGAGATAAAAAGCGGGGGCTGCAAGCGAACTTTCGCTGGCAGCCCCCGCAACCTTTGGTGGCCTTTTCCGGGTCCGATCCACCGTCCGCTTGCTACGACTGCCTGACACCAAACCGGGTGGTCCCGGTGGCGGTAGTCGTTGCGCGGGTAGTGGTAGGACGGCGGATGAACATAGGAAAAATCAATCTCGAAAAAGCTGAGTATAGTTTACAGAAATCTAAAACGGCTGTCTATTGACAATAGCCCCGAAAATTTCGGGGGAGTTTTCGGTAGTTTGAACAAGCGTTCAGGGCATCCAGGAAAGCGAGCTTTCATAACCGGCGCTATTCAAGATCAGGATGGGCACGCCGCTGCCGTCGGAACGAACGACTTTGATACAGTAAGTCGGGCATGCGTTACCGCCATATGCGGCACTCACATCCACATAAGCAAGCCACTTGCCGTCAGGAGACCAGGCCAGATCAGAAGCGAAGCCGACCGGAAGCGTATACAGCATGTCCCATGCCTGAGTCACTACGCTAATCCCGTTCTGGGCATAGGCGATTTTACTGCCATCAAAGGACCAAACCGGATCGGTGCCAAACGTTCGCGTCACGATATTGCCAGCAGCCACATCGACCTGTACGATTTCAACTTTTCCACCGTTTTCAGGAGCGGTCTGCGCAAGCAGGGTCTGCCCGTCGGGTGACCAACCAACACTACGGACGAAACCATACCCCTCCCGTTGCGCCAGTTGGCGAAGGTTGCTACCATCCAGGTTGACAAGCTGCAAGGCTCTCCCAGGGGTGATATTTTTTGTAAAAGCGACTTGTGCACCATCGGGCGAGAGCGCCGGATACAAGGCCTTCATACCTTCAGGAAGCGGAACGCCAAGCAAGGCCTCGGTCTCAACGTTAAAAACTTTGAGTTGTTGGTTCTGCACCAGAACGATGGATTTCCCATCCCGGCTGGCGTGCGGCATCAGCGTACCAAAGTTCTCTTCTTGCACAGGGAAAACTTTCACTTCACCGGTTTGCGGGTTGACAGCGTTCAGGATCGCCAGTGAATTTTGGCCTTCACGCACAACTTTTTGCGAAAACACGATCCAACTTGCCGGAGGGAGTTCGTCGCCCTGCACGAGCGGCAAGTAAACGTTTGCCGGGCCAGCGGAAGTATTTGCCTGCGCCGGAATCAGGTTGCCGTGTAGTAAAAAGAGCAAGAGCCCCGCCACAAAGCAAAACGAGCCAACCACCATAGACTTTTGCAGTTTTGTATTCATTTTTTCTCCAAAGATAGTGTTTTCGACAGCTTTCCTGAATCCGATCTGCTGCCTGACAATGGCCCCATTATAAAAACTTTGTAAGTTCAATCAAAAAAAAAACGGTTCCTGATGGCACAAACGACAAAACTTTATGCGGAATTTAGCAGAGCAACCGCTCAACTGCGCATATTGCCCATCATGCGGTAGATATGCAGCGCCAGTTGAATCGCCAGGCGCGTTTCGGGGTCGTCCATGTTGAGGCCGGTAATGTTGGCGATGCGTTCCATGCGATAGATCAGCGTGTTGCGGTGGATGTAGAGCGCTTCGGCCGTCTGGGAAAGGTTGCCGTTGTGCTGGAAGTAAGATTCCAGCGTGCGGATCAGGTCACGGCCGCCTTCGTTGGAGAGCAGCGTGCCAAGAATTTCTTCCTGGAAGGCGCTCAACTCGGGGCTGTGTTCGATCTGGATCAAGAGGCGATACACCGAAAGATCGGGGAAGTAAAGGCGCTTGCGTTCGCCGAAGCGCCGCGCCAGTTCGAGCGCCTGCCCGGCCTGCCGGAAGGAAACACGCCACTCGCTGAGGTTATTCGCCACCGTGCCGATACCGCACAGGAGGGGGGTGCTGGCGTATTCGCGCGCGCCCTGGTCGATCACCGCCTGCCCCAGCGCAAAAGCCTTCTCGGGGCGCGTGGTACCCGAGGCCACCTCGCAAAAGCAGATAATTTCTGTACCTACGGGGCTGAGAATGATGCGCTGGCCCAACCGGGAAACTTCCCCATTGATGATGGTTTCCAGGCGCCGCCGTGAAGGGGACGGCGAACCCAACCAGGCAAAGCGCAAGGCCACATGCGACTGCGCCGGGTCGAGGTCCATGCCTTCGACCCACAGCTCGGCGTCGCGCGGCGAAAGATTCTCCTGCAACAACGCGTTGAGCAGATCGCCCTTGAGGCGCTTTTCGGCCTCGCGCACGGCCTTGTTGCGCGCCATTTCGATGGCGCAGACCAGCGCCCCCTGCTCGGCAGCCAGGCTGTCGAGGGCATCCAGGTCGCCTGCACGCCCGACCAGCGATAGGTAGCCGCGCGCCATGCCGCCCACCGTGATCGGCGTCACCAGACGCGCCAGGCCCTCACCCAGCTCCTGTTCGATGGTCGTGTTATGAGAGGCCGCCAGCTTGCGGTCGCGCAGCATTTCTGGCAGGCTGTCGAGCATAGCAACCTGCCGGATGGCCTGTTCCCAGGAGGGCTTCAGTTCGGCGGGGGCGCGTTCGGCCAACACCGCCAGGCGTTTGTCCTGGACGATAATGCCGCGCCCGGTCATGTCGGCCAGCGATCCGACCAGGCCGGCCAGGCCGTGTTCTTCGGCGGCCATCTGCGAAAGCTGGGCGTGAATGCGAACGCCGCGCTCGATGAGCGCGGCGCGTTGGTTGATCAGAATGGTGAGCAGCGCACGCTGCGTCACCTGGGGATTATACTGCCCGGGCACAGAGACAACGCTCAACCCGGCCGGGATCGATTCTTCGGGTAGCGATACATCTCCTGAAATCAGGACCACCGACACCCCCTGCGTCAGCGCTCGCTGGATCGAATCGGCCAGGTCGGAGGCCGCCGAAAGGACCAGCACGTCCCCTTGCTGTGCTTCTTCGACGGAAAAAACGACCCAGTTGATATTGGGACGCGCCGCCGGATCGCCAGCCAGCCAAACGACCGGGCCGGAAAAGGCCAGGCGAAACAGATCTTTCAAGGCGAGTGTTGGTGCAGACATCTTTCAATCTCCTGCCGTTATCACAAACGGCAGCCTAATTGTACCGCAGGACGTGCACACTTTCAGGCGCGCTATGTATCGCTGGTACGGATGTGACGGACGTAAGATCCCAAAACGCGCAGGGTTGTGGCATACTCACCCAGGTGCTCGAGTGCCCGCGTCACCCGCCGTTCGGTGGTCGAGCCTTCACAGTCGATGTAGAACATATACTCCCACGGCTTGCCGACCAGGGGGCGCGACTCGATCTTGAGCAGGTCGATATCACGCAACGCAAAGACGCTCAAAGCCTTGAAAAGCGCCCCCGGAATGTTTTTGGTGCTGAAAACGATCGACGTTTTTGCATCGTCGCCCGGAAAGACCGGCTTGCGATCGATAACCAGAAAACGGGTGTAGTTGGCGGGGTTGTCTTCCACGCCTTCTTGCAGAATGTTCATTTCATAGACTTCTGCCGCCCGGCGGGAAGCAATGGCTGCCAGGGTCCTGTCGCCGCGCTCTTTGAGAATCCTGACGCTGCCGGCGGTATCGTAGCCGATTTCAGGCTGCACACCGAGCGAGCGCAGGTAGCGATCGCACTGCGCCAACCCCTGCGGGTGGCTGATGACGGTACGGATATCGCGCATCTGCACGCCGGGCAGGGCGATCAGGCAATGCTGGACGCGCAAAAAATACTCACCGACGATATAGAGTTGATTTTGCAACAGCAGGTCGTAATTCTGGTGAATGCTGCCCGCCAGCGAATTTTCGATGGGGATCAGGCCGCACTCGGCTTTTTCACCTTGTACGGCTTCGAAGACGTCGTTGAAAGCGTGGCAGGGCAGGGTCGCGACCTTGGGGCCGAAATAGGCCAGTGCGGCGGCTTCCGAATAGGCGCCCGGTTCGCCTTGAAAGGCGACGTTCATGAGAGCCTCCCGATGACTTCATCGGCCATCTGGCGTGTGTTCAGCTTGCCACCCAGGTCGGCTGTGCGGCAGCCGGCGGCGATTACGGTGTCGACGGCGCGCTCGATGGCGGCGGCTTCGGCTTCGAGCTTGAGCGAATAGCGCAGCAGCAGCGCTGAACTGAGCATCGTCCCCAAGGGATTGGCAATTCCCTGGCCGGCAATATCGGGCGCAGAACCGTGAATCGGTTCGTACAGGCCGGGGCCGTCGACGCCCAACGAGGCCGACGGCAGCATGCCCATCGAACCGGCCAGCACCGAGGCTTCATCGGTGAGGATATCGCCAAACATGTTTTCAGTGACCATCACGTCGATGAAAGCCGGAGCGGAGATCAGGCGCATGGAGGCGGTATCGACGAGCATGTGTTCGAGGGCCACGCCGGGGTATTTCTGCCCGGTTTCCACGGCAATGGTGCGCCACAGGCGCGACGATTCGAGCACGTTGGCCTTATCGACGGAGGTAACTTTTTGTTTGCGCGGCAGCGCCAACTGGAAAGCCAGTTCCATCACGCGGCGCACTTCGTAATCCCAGTATTCGAGCGTGTCCACAGCGCGCTGCTTGCCGTCCACCGTCTCGCGACCCTTGGGCTGGCCGAAATACAGGCCACCGGTCAGCTCACGCACGACGATGATGTCCACACCTTGCAGGCGGTCGGGCTTGACCGGTGAAGCATGAATCAGGGCCGGATGGACTTTGACCGGGCGCAGGTTGGCGAAAACGCCCAGACCCTTGCGCAGCGCCAACAGGCCCTTTTCGGGACGTTCTTTGGCCTGTGGATCGTCCCATTTGGGGCCGCCAACTGCGCCAAGCAGCACGGCGTCACCTGCCTGGCAATCGGCCAGGGTTTCATCGGTCAGCGCCACGCCAAACTTATCGATCGAACAGCCGCCCATCAAACGTTCGGGAAATTCGAAAGAATGGCCGAATTTGGCTGCGATCACTTCCAGCAGACGCACACTCTCGCCAACCACTTCGGGACCGATGCCATCCCCCGGTAACAGAACAATCTTTGCTTTCATGCTTCCTCCAAGTCAAACAGGTTGTACGCAGTATACCAAAAGCCGCATGGCTTGCAAGCAACCCAAGCCCGCTTTTCTTACAAAACTGCATCTTGACAGGCGTAGCAATTTAGACTATTATCTAATTAGACAGTAATCTAACATAACAATTCGTCTAAGTTAGATAGCAGTCTTCAAAAGGAGCATAAAATGAACCATGTGAATATCCTTTCCACGGGTCTGCTGGTCGAAGCCTATTGCCCCGCCCGTAAAAACGACGTCCCCGGAACGCCCGAACTGGCGTACCAACCTTCCGCCACCCACACACCTTCGCTCCGGCAGCGCGCCGGCGAGTTCTTGATCAAAATCGGGACACGCCTGGCGAACATCGAACGGGCCAGCGTACAGTGGGTGGAGGAGATGACATGAGCGAGGCCAAGGCAAACACAGTGACCCTTCACTGGGACATCGGCACGGCCTACGAGTTGCTCGTAAGCCTGCAAGTCCTGCACAACCCGGAATTTCACGGCATCCGGGCTTCGTGGGCCGCCGGGATTCGTTCACGCATCCCGGCGGCGGAACGCAAGTTCCTGGAAGAAATCCTGCCTTTTTTTGGCATCTCGATTTGCTGGGTGAGCCAGCTTCCTGAACCCAAAGATGCGATGAGCCTGCTCTGGACGCTACGGCAGATTCCGCCGGCGGAACGCGCCACCAGGGTGATGTGCCTGGAACGTTGGAAGATGCCGGAAGCGCAAGTCTTGCTGCGTACGGCTGAAAAAGGGGCCTGGAATCAGGATGACTTCGAACAGATCGCCGCGAAGTTTTGCAAAGACAAAGCCGGGCACAGCAAAGAGAACTTGAAACGCTTCCTGGACCGGTGGGTGCGGCCGGAAGAATTTGGCGAAATGCTGTTCGAAGCCTTGCAAACCTACCAACAAGCCTTCTTCGAAGAAGAAGAAAAGCGGATCGCACCGGTGCTCCAGGCCGGCCTGGCCCAGGCCCAGGAACTCGCCGAACGCCTGAGCGTTTCCGATTTGCTCGTCGAGCTTTCGCAAGGTGTACGCCTGGAGGTGGCCCCCGAGGTAAAGGAAATCACCATCATTCCGGCTTACTGGACCACCCCGTTGGTCATGTGGGACTACGACGGCGAGGAGAAGATGCAAATTCTGTTCGGCGCCCGTCCCGCCACGATGTCCGCCATCCCCGGCGAAGTGGTGCCCGATGGCCTGGTGCGCGCGCTGAAAGCGATCTCCGACCCCACACGCCTGAAAATCCTGCGTTACCTTTCCCATGAAACGCTGACGCCCTCCGATCTGGCGCGCCGGCTGCACCTGCGCGCCCCCACCCTGACCCACCACCTGAACGAGTTGCGGCTGGCAGGGTTGGTCAACCTGGACGTGCACGGCCAGGAAAAACACTACGCCACCCGCCGCGAGGCGCTCAGGCAGGCCACGCAAAACCTGGAAAGCTTTCTGGACGACGATTAAGACTCTTGGAGAAAAGACCATTGCTGGTATAATTGCCCCCGCCGAACAGCCAAAAAAGGTTCGGGCGTTGGAGAGATGCCAGAGCGGTTGAATGGGACGGTCTCGAAAACCGTTGTGGGGCTTGTCCCCACCGTGGGTTCGAATCCCACTCTCTCCGCAGAAAGTCTCGGGCAGCCGAGCAAGAGAAACCGCCCAACGGGGCGGTTTTTTTATACAAAACAACTTCGGCTTGGCAAGTCAAGGTACGGCAGCATGGATATTTTCACCTTACTCGACAGCGTACGAACGATCGCTCAAAATGGCCTGCACTACGCCCAGGACCCATTCGACCGTGAACGCTACCAACACCTGATGGGTCTGGTGGTGCAAAACTATTCCGAAATGCTGGCCGTACCCGGCGATGCCGTCCGCGCCGAATTCATGAAAGAAATCGGCCAGATCACCCCCAAGATCGGCGCGGATGCGGCCATTTTCAATGAGAATGGGGAAATTCTGTTGATGGAACGCTCCGACGGCCGCGGCTGGTGCCTGCCCTGCGGCTTTGTAGAGCCGGGCGAGAAACCATCGGAAACCGTGATTCGCGAAGTGCGCGAGGAAACCGGGCTGGACGTGGCAATCCAACGATTGGTGGGCGTATTCACTCGCCTACCCAACGCCATCACCGGGCCAAGCACCATCCTCGCGGTGGTTCACCTATGCACGGTGATCGGCGGCGAGCTGCGCTTATCCCACGAAGGCAAGGCGCTGCGCTACTGGGCCATCGAGGAGATGCACGACTGGCATCCCAATCACGACAGATACGCCCGCGCTGCACACACTATGTGGCAAACAGAATCACTCATCCCGGCGATTTCGGATTGAACGATGGAATCAAAAATTGACTTATCCCCCGAGATGGTCAGGCTGTGCCGGCAAAAGGGATTGGCCACCTCGGTGATGGACATGGCCGAACTGGATTTTTCACCCGCTTCGTTCGGCGCCATCGCCATGAACAGCCTGCTGCACCTGCCCAAGACTGCGTTGCCGGGTGTACTGCGACAAATCCATCGCGTGTTGAAACCGGATGGACTGTTTTACCTGGGTGTGCACGGCGGCACCGGTTGAGATCAAACCGCTTTTCACCGCCTGAGCAGGATGGCTTTCTGATGGCCGGTGCACTCACGTTCACCCATTGACCGGAAGGAGAAAAGCTTGCAAATTACCTTGATGGCAATCGGTTCACGCGGCGATGTCCAACCGCTGGTGGCTTTGGGGGCAAGGTTGAAAGACAGAGGGTATGGGGTGCGCCTGGTCGCAGGGGATGAATTCGGCGAGCTCGCGAGCGCGGCCGGCCTGGACTTCACCGGCCTGGGCATCGCGATCCGCTCTGCCATGCAAGCGCATACCGATTTATTCCGTTTTGCCCACAGCATCACCGAACGGGTCTTGCAGGCGTGTGGAAACAAGCAGGACGCCATCATCTCGACGTTTTTGGGTGTGGCCACCTGTGTACGCGCAAACGAGCAAGGCATCCCGTTTTTTTACGTGCTGCCCATGCCTTCGTTGAGCACGCAGGCGTTTCCCAACCCCATCTTTCCACCGCTGCCATTCGGGCCGGTGTACAACCGGTGGACTTACCGCCTTTCCGACCGCCTGGCAGTCCAGGCCTACGAACCGGCCCAAAGCCTGTTCGGCGACCCACGCCCCACTTACCTGTTTTGCTACAGCAACCAAGTCGTGCCGCGCCCGTCCGATTGGGGCGACTACGCCCACGTGGCCGGCTACTGGTTCCTCGACTCACCACCAGGCTGGCAACCGCCGCACGAACTGGCTGCTTTTCTGGCGAACGGGACGCCACCCGTAGGCGTCACGTTTGGCAGTATGTGCACAAAGAACGTCGCCCAAACGACCGATCAGGTGTTGAGCGCCCTACAGCAATCGGGACGGCGTGGCGTGCTGGTGGCCGGTTGGGGTGGGTTGAAGCCACAAGATTTGCCCGCCAACGTGTTTGTGGTGGACTCGGTACCTTTCGACTGGTTGTGCCCGCGTCTATCGATGCTCGTGCACCACGGCGGGGCCGGTACGACCGCCGAAGCACTGCGGGCTGGCATTCCTTCGGTGATTGTCCCCTTCGGCATGGACCAGCCCTTCTGGGGGCGGCAGATGCAACGGTTGGGTGTTGCCCCTGCGCCTGTCCCATTGAAGCGCCTGACTGCCGGGCGGCTATCGCAGGCAATTAACCTGGCAACGACCGATGAACGCATCAAAGCCAAAGCCGCTTCGCTGGGCGAGAAAATCCGGGCCGAAGATGGCACCGGGAACGCCGTTGGGATCGTTGAAAGGGTTTGCCGGCAGTGGCAACGATAGTGCCGGTCGCGCCGGTTGAAACCGTCGAACGCTTTCCCGGCTTGAGCGCCAGGCTGCTGAAGCTACTCAAGTCCTTGCCTGCCGGGCATTGGGAGGCTCCCACGGCCTGCCCGGGCTGGTCTGTCAAAGACGTAGCCGCCCATTTGCTCGGCGGCAACCTGGGGCGACTGTCCTTTGGACGCGACAGGCTTCAACTGCCCCAGGGTGGTGACGGCCCGCAAGGTTATGCCGAGTTGGTTGGCTTCATTAACCGCCGTAACGCCGAATGGGTGGAGGCGGCGCGCCAGATCAGCTTCCCGCTGCTGATCCAGTTCATCGAGTTGACCGACCCACAGGTCTACGAATACTTCAAATCCTTGCCGCCCTACGAAAAGGCCGGTATACCCGTCGCCTGGGCCGGCGAAGCACAGTCAGCCTGGTGGTTCGACATCGCCCGCGAATATACGGAGAAGTGGCTGCACCAACAGCACATCCGCGAAGCGGTCGGCGCGCCCCTGCTGATCGAACGCCCGTGGCTCTACCCCGTGCTCGACACATTTTTGCGCGCCTTGCCGCACGCCTACCGGCAGGTGAACGCCCCTGACGGCACGGCCGTTTGCCTGCGCATTACCGGAAAAGCCGGAGGGCGATGGACATTGCTGCGCCAGAAAGGGCAGTGGCAGCTGCATACAGGAGAAACGGGCAATGCGACGGCCAGCGTCCAGATCGATCAAGGCACCGCCTGGCGACTGTTCAGCAAGGGGATCGATTCAGCGACAGCGCAATCTGTTACGAGCTTTGCCGGCGACTTTGCATTGGGCAGGCAGTTTCTCGAGGCAGTTGCGATTATGGCTTGAATCCCCACAGACTTCTTTTCACACCATCAAACGGCGATGGGCCATAGCCATCATAGAACCGATCAGAACATTCCCGGCGTGAACATCCGCATGGAGAGGACGAACTCTGGCGGTTGGGCCTGAAGTATCTTTACATAGCGTTCGGTACGCCGGAGCAGATCGAAGACGATCGCGCGCTTGTTTTGGAGAAAATCACCAGTTGTTGTGCTGCTGGAAGAACCCAGGATGGCGTTTTATCTATGCAGACGAAAGATTCTTTGACGATGTCGCGCCAGCAGGCGGAAAAACTTTCGCGTCGGATATGTTCCACCAGCGTGCGAGGAATCCGGGTGGTGTGAATGCGCTTGAGGGCCGCGCCAAAGTTGTACCAGTGGCAGTTCGGCAATGGGAACGCCCCATCATCTGATAAAATCAGCCATCCAAAAGCCTTCTGCCCCAAAAGGCGCCCAGATCACGGCTGGGCGTTTTCTTGTGCTTGCTACCCATGACCAGCTTCCTTACCCGCCTCAACAACACTTCCCGCGACTTGAAGCTCTTCGCCCTGGCTTCCTTCGCCATGGGCATGGCTTACAGCCTGTTCGACGCCGTTTTCAACAATTTTCTCAGTGCCCGTTTCAGCTTAACCGGTTTTCAACGTTCGTTCCTGGAATTTCCGCGCGAGCTGCCGGGCTTTTTGGTGGTGTTTGTCTCGGCAGGGCTGTGGTTTCTGTGCAGCCGCCGCCTGGGGGCGCTTACGATGCTCTTCAGCCTGGGAGGGGCGCTGTTGATCGGTTTCGCATCGCCGCGCTACGAGATCATGGTTTTCTGGTTGTTTTTCTACAGCCTGGGCCAGCACGTGTTTATGCCCGTGGCTTCAACCATTGGCATGGACCTGGCACGGGCCGGCCAGGATGGCCGCCGCCTGGGACAGTTGAACGCTCTGCGCAATGTGGCCGCCATCATTGGCAGCGGCGCCGTCTTTTTGGGTTTCAAGTACTTGGGGATGACCTTTCAGCACACGTTCATCCTGGCAGCCATCGGTTTTGCCATCTCCGCCGGTTTGTTGTTCTCGATGCAAAAGGGCAGCACGCGCACATCGGGTTTGTTCCTCAAGCTCCAGCGGCCCTATGCACTCTTCTATTGGCTCAACGTGCTTTACGGTTCGCGCAAGCAGCTTTTCATCACCTTCGCCCCGTGGGTGCTGGTGACCATCTTCCACCAGCCGACCCAGATGCTTGCCGTGCTGTTCACCATCGGCGGCCTGATCGGCATCCTGTTCCAACCGTTTTTGGGTTGGATGGTCGATCACCTGGGAGAACGTTTCGTGCTCTCGGCCGAAGCGCTTTTGCTGATCGTGGTCTGCTTCGGCTACGGCTTCTCCCGTTCGATCTTCCCCGAAAACATCGCCTTCCTGATCGCCTGTGTTTGCTACCTGCTCGATCAAATGCTCATGTCGGTCAACATGGCACGTGCCACCTACATTAAGAAAATCGCCCGTGACCCGGGCGACGTGCAGCCGGCCCTGACCGTAGCCGTCACCATCGATCACATTTTTTCGATTTCGATCGCCCTGCTCGGCGGCCTGATCTGGAATGTTTACGGGTATCAGTATGTATTCCTGATGGGCGTCTTTATCGCCGTTCTCAATTTCTTTGCCGCCAGGCGCATACGCCTGCCGCAAGCACCAGAGACCCGCTAGGAGGAGACGCATCTCGTCCATGGGCCACCCAATCAAACCGCATGATGAACGCCTGGAAACAAAAAGCCCGCCAACTGAAAACCGAAACCTATGCCCTCTACTTGGCTTACCGTGACCCGCGCGTTCCGCGGGGGGCACGGCTTTTTGCCGCCTGCGTGGTGGCCTATGCCTTCAGCCCGATCGATCTGATCCCCGACCCGATCCCGGTTTTGGGCTATCTCGACGACCTGCTGCTCGTCCCGCTGGGGATTTACCTGGCCCTGAAGATGATCCCTGCCGACGTGATGGCGCAGTGCCGCCAAAAAGCGCAGCAAGAAATGGATGACAACAGGCCGGTCAGCCGGGTAGCCGCAGGGGTGATCGTCGCTTTATGGTTTCTGACGGCAGCCTGCCTGGCCGGATGGTTCTGGAGCTTGTGGCGATGATCCGTGCACTGGTATTCGACTTCGACGGCCTGATCGTCGAAACCGAAACGCCCATTTTGCGCGCCTGGCAGGAGATTTACCGCTCTTATGGGCAAGAATTGCCGGTCGAGCGCTGGAAGTTGACCATCGGCAGCGACGATTCGGCTTTCGATGCACTTGCAGAACTGGCCCGGTTGGTCGCTGGCCTGGATCTCGAAGCCATCAAAACGCGCCGCAAAGCGCGCGAACTGGAACTGGCCACAGCGCAGCCACTCCTGCCGGGTGTGCTCGACTACATCCGGCACGCTCGAGAATTGGGCCTGATGCTGGCCGTTGCTTCCAGTTCGTCGTACCGTTGGGTCGGTGGGCAGTTACAACGCCGTGGCTTGCTGACGGCGTTTGACTGTATCATCCCGCGCGACCTGGTCGCGCGCGTCAAGCCAGCTCCCGATCTGTACCGAATGGCGTGTGAGACCCTGGGGATAAAGGGGAACGAAGCGATCGCCCTGGAGGATGCCCCTAACGGCATCCGGGCGGCCAAGGCGGCGGGCATGTTCGCGGTGGCCGTGCCCCACGAACACACCCGCCAGATGGATTTCAGCATGGCCGATATGTGCGTGAATTCGCTGGCAGATGTTTCCCTCGAAAGATTGCTCGCCGGCATCCCCGCCGAAACCACGTGAAACAGGAGGCGCCAGAGCGGCCATGTTTGGCGGCTGCAGCGCCGCGCCCAACGAGAGATGCGGGTTAACGTTCCGGCAGCAGAGCGACCAACAACGGCTCACGCCAGGCTTCTGCTGCGGGATCGTAGACCCCAAAACCGGCGCAGAATTCCCAGTAAGCCCACGGGTAGCCATACTGCTCCGCCAGGCGGGCGACGGCATCCGTCCAACGTACGCGCGAATCCAGGTCGGCCTTTTGGTAAGCGCCGAACTCACCGAGATAGATCGGGCGATTATTTTGTTTTCCCCAGTCGGCGGCCTGCATAAAATCGGTGTTCATCAGGCGGCGATCCATCGTGTTCCCTTCCCACGTCTTGCCCAGCCAGGGGTCCGAGTTATCCACCCACTCTGCGCCCTGATGCGTAAACTGAAACGGCAAATAGTAGTGGAAGGTGACGATCAGGTTGCGGTCGTCCTCGGGTAAAGCCAGCAGAGCCAGTTGGGCAGCACTCGCCCACCCGCCCGGGTCGATCACGATCGGGCGGTCGGGATTGGTCTGGCGCACGACAGCCAGCGTATCGGCCACAAGCTGGTTCCAGGTTTCGCCATACAGACTGCCGTTCGGCTCGTTGAGCAGTTCAAAATACACTTCATCGGTGGGCATATCCTGGTAGCGCTCGGCAATTTGCTGCCACAAGGCAATGAAGCGTTCGTGATGGCCGGCCGGGTCTTCCATGACTTCCAGGTAGTGGTGCATATCCACAACGGCGACCAGGTTGTTTTTCTGCGCATTCTCCAGCACCCAATCGATGCGGGCGAAGAGTTCGGGATCGATCGTATAGGGCGGCTGGCTGTCGGCGTGCTCCGAAAAGCGGATCGGCACGCGCACCGAGTCGAAACCGGCTTCGGCGATCACCTGGAAATATTCTTCCTTGAGAGTCACCCCCCACTCGCCTTCCCGAGGCGCCTCCAAGGCATTCCCCAGGTTGACACCGCGCCCCAGGCGGTAGGCATGCGCATAAATCGCGCCGGCTGGTGTGGGGCTCAGCATGGGGGTTGGTTGGGCCGTATGGGTTGGGAATGGGGTTGCCGTGGGTGGCAGTGGGGTATCCGTCGGCAGCGGGGTGGGTGTACTTTGCGGGAGCACACTACAGGCTGCCAGCACAGCGCCCAAAACGACGACCAGCAAAAGAAACTTCTTCATAACTTTATTTCTCCTTGGCAACAGACAGAAAACCATGCGCTTCCGGCCTGATCGGGAAAGCACTTACGCCACCGCTCTCCAAAACCTATGCAAATCTGTGCATGACAGACAGCCGTTTGGTTCCTGCTTCTTCGCGCGTTGCCTGAAACCAGGCCTTACATGCTTCCACAGGCGTAACTTTCGGCGGAGCTTGCCGTAGTTTCCTTTTTCAACCATACAACAACTGCTCCAGGTTGATGGCTGCGTTCAAATCACGGTCGATCACCTGCCCGCCCTTTTCTCTTTCACCCTGCGGAAAAAGTTGGCAAAGGCTTCCTTCTTGCGTGCAAGTCCCCAGTTGTAGGCAAAGCGAGTTGCACCTGCATGTCTCATGCAGGCGCTCTTTTGAACGTTGTTCAGGGCAAGTTCGGTCTTGAAGGCCCGCAGAACTTTCATAACTGCTCCGCCGCTTCTCGCAGGGTTTCAACCAACTTCCGGTTCTTGTGACTGCGACTGCCATACAGACGTGCCGAAAACACGGTGATGATCTCCTGTACATCTTGCGCCAGTTCCTCTTCAAAGCTCAGGGATTGTTCTCCCTGGTTGATCAGCACCACTTCCGTGTTGAATTCCTCGCACAGTGAGAAGATCAGTTCTGACCCAAAACGTAACAGGCGGTCTTTGTGGGTCAGCACCAGGCGTCCCACTGCTCCACTGCAAATCCGCTTGATGAGTTGCCGCAACCCTTTCTTGTTGTAGTTCAACCCGGAGCCTAAGTCTTGCATGACTTCATATGTCCAACCATTGGCTGCGCAAAAGGTTTCCAGCAACATCACTTGCCGTTCCAGGTCTTCCTTCTGGTCGTGGCTGGAAACTCTTGCATAGCAGAGCGTAGGGCGATTTGTCCTGCTCGCTTCATAGGGTTTTAGCCCATGTAACTGCTTGATATCGTAACGGCGGTGTCCTTTTGGCGTGCGCTCAGCGCGAATTTTCCCTTCCGCTTCCCAACGACGAAGCGTGGAAATGGAGACCCCGAGTTCTTTCGCGGCCTGGCCGATGCTGACTTTCATATCCAATATTATACATAAATAAGCAGTTCTGCATAGATATAAGCAGTTATCACAGAGCAGATACCCCGCGGAGATCCGCAAGCTATCGTTGGCGTTTTTTGCCTCATGAATTCACTGACAGGCGTTCTTGGATTCATGGATCACCGCCAACCTGAGTATAAAGGGCCTTTTTATGCGTGGCAATGGAGAATCTTCGTGCTTTTTTTCGCAATTCGTGTACAATTGTTCTGTAAAACGATGCGTGTTTTATGCTCTGCCCCGAATGGTGGACATTCGGAACTGAAGGCCGGCGTGAAGGCATCGGCCGATGACAGGCCACGTATCGAAACCGAAAAAGGAGTGCTTATGTCTTACCATACCATCATTCTGGTCGGAAACCTGGGGCGGGACCCTGAAATGCGCTATACCCCATCGGGGCAGGCCGTAACCAACTTTTCGGTGGCCGTCAACGACAATTACACCAATAGCAACGGTGAAAAAGTCGAGCGCACCATTTGGGTGCGCGTCTCTACCTGGGGCCGCCAGGCAGAAACCTGCAACCAGTACCTCAAAAAAGGCCGCAAAGTACTCGTCGAGGGCCGCCTGAACGCCGACGCCGCCACCGGTGGGCCGCGCATCTGGTCACGCCAAGACGGTACACCGAGCGCCTCTTACGAAGTGAGTGCTTCAACCGTACGTTTCCTCTCGACCCGCAGCGATTCTGACGGAGACGCTGGATACCAAGGCGGCGAAGGTGTGCCCTATGCCGATCCTGAGGGCGACAACATTCCTTTCTAAACCGGTTCTCGGCTTCATTGCTTTTGGAAGATACTTATGACCACGCCTCCTCGTCCCGTCCATCCTCAGTCGCCGCCGCTCGATGTGCCGGCTGACCTGGATGCCACTTACGCCAACCTGGTACGGATCGCCCATTCACCTTCCGAGTTGGTCTTTGACTTCGCCTACTTCATGCCCGGCGGTGGCCCGGCCCGCGTGCGCTCACGGGTGGTGATGTCGCCCCTGGGCGCCAAACTATTCTACCGGGCGCTGGCCGAAAACCTCGCCAAGTACGAAGCCACCTTTGGCGAGATCAAAATTCCCGGTGAAGCCAACTCGCTGGCCGATATGCTATTCCGTCCACCGCAACCGCCCGAACCTCCACAAGAGTAATCCCATGGAACACCTCGACGGCATTGCCGAACGGATTCACCAGGCCTTCGAAACGCGCACGGCCATCCGTGACCGCGTGCTGGCGCAAACGCGTACGCTCACCCGCCACTGCGCCAACGCTATCCGCGCCGTTCACCGCGGCGAAAACGAACTCGCCGAACAGAACCTGGCCGAAGCCGGCAAACTGGCGAATTCGATTCGTACCATGACGGTAGGCTACAGCGATTTGTACTATGCGGGCTACTCCCAAGACGCGCTCAAAGAACTCGCCGAAGCCAGTATCGTTTACGCCTTGTTGAACAATGGGCAGTTACCCACCCCGCAAGCGCTACAACTTGAAGATGCAACCTATCTGCAAGGCCTGGCAGAGGCCGTCGGTGAGCTGCGCCGCCGCAGCCTGGATGCCCTGCTTAAAGGCGAGTCGGATGAAGCGCAACGCCTGCTCGTCCTGATGGACGATATCTATGCCGTGCTGGTAACGATGGACTATCCCGATGCCATCACCGGCGGCCTGCGCAGGTTGACCGATATTGCCCGCAGCCTGATCGAACGCACCCGCGGCGATCTGACGCTCAGCCTGCGCCAGGAGCATCTCGAAAGAAGCTTGAAACGGGTAGAAGAAAGGCTTGGAAAGGTCGACGGTTGAAGTTGGGCTGCACAAGGGCCTTCCGCCTTCTCTTCTTCCTTCCGGCTCTCCCGTTTTAACCCTATACCATGAAAACCGTCCGCGCATCTGAAATTGGAACCTACCTGTACTGCCAGCGTGCCTGGTCTTATCAACGCCAGGGGGTGGAAAGCCAAAATCAGGCGGAGTTGGTCAGCGGCACACAGTTTCACGAGACCCACGGTCGGGCCGTCGTTGCCGGCGGTTGCCTGCGCACACTGGCATATATTTTCTTGTTGGCGGCACTGATCCTCGGGACAGTTTCGTTCGTACAGTTTGCTCTTTGATGTTCGTCCTTGCCGTCGCACTGTTTCTTTTTGCCGTTGTGCTCTTCTTCCTGGCAGGAAGGCAACAAAAAGCTGCCGGGATGCCGGGCGGCCGCGTGGTCTATGCCGATACCAGCCGCTGGGGGCGAGTGGAGAAACCGCTATACGATCCGAATGTGGGTTTGACCGGCAAACCGGATTACCTGGTCGAGATCAACGGTGAAACCATCCCGGTCGAAGTGAAGTCGAGCCGCGCCAACGCGCCTTATGACAGCCATATTTATCAGTTGGCTGCTTACTGCCTGCTCGTTCACGGCACCGATGGACGCCGCCCATCGCATGGCCTGATCCATTACCCCGAGCACACCTTTGCCATCGACTATACACCTGCCCTGGAAAGCGCACTGCTCGACTTAATCATCGAGATACAAGCCCACACGGGCCGCCAAACACTGCCGCGCTCGCATGTATCGCCGCAGCGCTGTGCCCGCTGCGGCTATCGTGCCACTTGCGATCAGAAGTTATAATATCCCCCATGCCCCAATCAGCCACCGTCTTTCGGCAAATTGCCGTGCTGGCCCACCCACTGCTGCCGAACGCCATCAGTGAGGGCCAACGCGTCGCCGATTTTTTGCATGCCCATGGCATTCCGGCGGTCGATGGCCTGCTGAACGATCAAACCCTGCGCCGGACGATCGGTGAAGAACAGTTCGATCTGGTTATCGCCCTCGGCGGTGATGGAACCATGCTGAGGGCCGGTCATCTGTGCGCCCGCCACGGCGTCCCGATTTTGGGCATCAACCTGGGCCACTTTGGTTTCCTGACCGAACTCCAGCAAGATCAATGGGCCGACTTCTTGCCGCGCCTGCTCGACGGGCAGTATTGGCTTGAAAAGCGCATGATGCTGCTGGCCGAACACTGGCGGGCCGGAAGGCGGCAAAGCTCGTGGGATGTACTCAACGAAGTCGTGGTTACACGTGGGGCCGTCACACGCCCGGTGCATCTACGCGCCGAAGTCGACGGGCAAGTGCTGACGACATACGTTGCCGATGCCCTGATCGCCGCCACGCCAACCGGTTCTACGGCGTATGCCCTGGCAGCCGGTGGGCCAATCCTGCCGCCCGAGTTGCGAAACATTCTGCTGCTGCCCGTGGCCCCTCATCTTTCCATCGACCGGGCAATCGTTCTCGCCGAAGGCTCGTCGGTATGCATTACCGTTCACGAACAAACGCCGGTCGTCTTCAGCGTAGATGGGCAAATGCCCGGCGAGTTACTCATCCAGGATCGGGTTTCCGTACGCGCCGCAGAGCATGCGGCGTTGTTCGTGCGCTTCCAGGACCCTGGCTACTTTTACCGCAACCTGACTCCTCACATGAACCGTAATCCCGTTACAGGAAGTTTTTCATGAGCGACACACCTCCCCTGACTTGCGCAAATCACCCCGGTGTAGCCACATCGCTGCGCTGCAACCGTTGTAACAAACCCATTTGTGTCAAATGTGCCGGACTGACCCCCACCGGCTATCGCTGCAAAGAATGCGTGCGTGGCCAGCAAAAGGTTTTCGAAACCGCCCAGAACTTCGACTTTCCCGTGGCTTTCATCATCTCAGCCGTACTGGCTTTTGCGGGCAGCCTGGTGCTGTCTTACATCGGCTTTCTGACGTTCTTTGTCGGGCCGCTGATCGGTGGCGTAGCGGCCGAACTCGTCCGCACGGCCGTTCGCAAGCGCCGCTCGAAGCCTTTGTTTCTCACAGCAGCCGCCGGCGCAGCCGCCGGCTGTGCTTGGGTGCTGTTGAATGCCGTTTTGAACTTCACTTTGTTTGGTATGTTTTGGGCCGGCCTGTACAGTTTCCTGGTGGTTTCGACAGTGTATTATCGCCTGCATGGCGGTATTCGAGTGTAACTATCATGTTGTCCGAACTCCGCATCGAAAATTTTGCCATCATCGATCACCTCGAGCTAGGCTTTGGCGCGGGACTGGTCACCTTCACCGGGGAGACCGGCGCCGGGAAGTCGATCATCATCGACGCCGTAGAAGCCGTGCTGGGTGGGCGGGTCGAAGCCGCCATGATCCGCAGTGGGGCCGAGCGCGCCAATATCGAAGTGGGCTTCCATCTCTCGCCAGAAACACGCAAGGCGCTGCGCTCGATCCTGGAACGTGAAGCCCTGCTCGGAGATGGCGAGCCGGATGACGAACTGACGCTCGGGCGCGAAATCCGCCAAAATGGGCGCAGTGTGGCACGCGTCAACGGACGCAGCGTCAACGTAGGCCTGCTCGGCGAACTGGCGGAATACCTGGTTGACGTACACGGGCAATCGGAGCACCTTTCCCTGCTGCGCGTCAGCCAGCACATTGGCCTGCTCGACCGCTTCGCCGGTGTGGAAGAGCAGATCGACGCTTACCGCCGGACGTATCACAGCCTGCAAGAGACGCGCCGCGAACTGGCTGCCCTGCGCGCCGAAGAGAGCGAAACGGCCCGCCGCGCCGACATTCTCACGTACCAAATCAACGAAATCGATGTAGCCCGCCTGCGCCCCGACGAGGAAGAAGAGCTTCGCCAGGAACGCGATCGCCTGGCGAATGCCGAAGGGTTGGCCTCTGCCGTTCAGGAGGCGCTGCTGGCTCTGGACGAAGGGGAACCCGAATCGACTTCGGTGACCGATCAGTTTGGGCAGGTCGTCCACAGCCTGAACAGCCTGGCCCGTCTCGATACAGCCCAGGCTGGCCTGCTGGAACAGGCCAACGTGCTTTTCGAAGGCATCAGCGACCTGGCACGCGCCTTACGCGACTATTCTGAGAGCATCGAATTCAACCCCAAACGTCTCGACCAGGTCGAAGAACGACTCAACTTGTTTGTCACCCTGAAGCGTAAGTACGGCAAAACCCTGGCCGAAGTGCTGGCGTTTGCCGAAAACGCCCGTCAGCAGCTCGACAAAATCACCCACGCTGGCGAACGCATTGCTGAACTGGAGCAAAGCGAGGCCCGCCTGCTGGAACAGTTGAGTAAACACGGCCAGTTCCTTTCCAAAAAGCGACGCGCAGCCGCCGAAAAACTGGCGCAAACCGTAGAGAACGAGTTGCAGCAGCTACACATGACGGCCGCCCGCTTTCAGGTCGCTTTCGAGCAAAAACCCGACCCGCAAGGTGTGCTTGCCGGGGATGGCCAGCGTGTGGCCTTCGATGCCAACGGCATCGAGCGTGTGGAATTCCTGGTAGCCCCCAACCCCGGTGAGGGGTTCAAGCCCCTTGTCAAAGTGGCTTCCGGCGGCGAAACAGCACGCTTGATGCTGGCAATCAAAAATGTGCTCGTGCAGGCCGACCACGTTCCCACGCTGATTTTCGATGAAATCGATCAAGGCATCGGTGGGCGGGTAGGCACGGTGGTCGGGCGCAAGCTGCACAACGTTGCCTGCCGCCATCAGGTCTTGTGTATCACCCACCTGCCGCAGTTGGCCGCTTTTGGCGATCAGCATTTCCGCGTGCAAAAGGAAGTCGCCGGCGGACGAACCGTTACCCACGTCCAGTTGCTCGACGGCGAACGCCGCATCCTGGAACTGGCGCAGATGATGGGTGATGTCAGTGATGGAACCCGGCAGTCGGCCCGTGAATTGCTCGAGCTGGCGTCGAAACGCGAAAGTTAAAAACATTCTGTGCCCAGTATGCTGATATCCTAATGTGCGATTTACAAATTCTCCTGCTTGGCCCCCCCGAAATCCGCTGGAAAGGTGAATTACTCGCCATTCAGCGAAGGATTCCACGTTCGGTGTTGTTTTACCTGGCCGCATCGGAAGGGATGATCGCCCGCGACGAACTGTTGATGCTGTTCTGGGATGATGCGCCTTCCGAACAGGCGCGCCGCGCGCGCCTGCGAGAAACGCTTAGCCGCCTGCGCCAGACGCTGCCCGACGAAAACGTCATCGTGACGAACAACGATCTCGTCGGCCTCGATTTCAAGCGGGTCTTTGTAGACCAGGTAAAATTCAAACGCATCCTGGACGAAATCGGGCAACTCCCCTGGAAGATTCCCGTCAGCGATCCGCTTCCCGAATCCGTCTACCGTAATTTGCTCGATGCGGCTAACCTGTGGCGGGGGGACACCTACCTGGCCGGAAGCAACTTTGCCGGCAGTTGCGAGTTGGACGATTGGTTGATGCGCACCAGCGAAAACCATCAAAACCTGCGCAAACGGGTGTTCGAACGGCTTTCTCACCATGCCCTGGCCGTTGGGGATATCGAACAAGCGCTGCGCCACACACAGCAAGCGTTGGAAAGCGATCAACTCGACGAAACTTTACACGCCCGCGTCCTTGAGATTTTAATTGCATCCAATCAAATCGAACGGGCGCGAAGCTACTATGCCCGTACCGAGGCGCTGCTGACACAGGAGTTGGGTGCCCTTCCCGGGGAACAACTTGCGGAAATCTGTCAACGGTTGAACCTGCCTTCACGAGATAAAGGCATCACGATCCCCAGGAACTGGCACGTCCGCCAGAGTCTGGAAACGCCCTTCATCGGCCGGCAGCAGCCCCTGGCGCAGTTGTGGCGCTGCTACCAAAAGAATACCAACGTCTTTCTGAGTGGAGAAACCGGCATTGGGAAAACGCGCCTCTTGCAAGAATTTCTCCGCCGCCAGAAACCCTCATCTTACCTGCTCGTCCACCGCTGCACTCCCGGGGGACAACATACTCCCTTCCAGTCGACTCTGGACGCCGAAGCCGAATATGGCACCATCCGGAAAAACATCGACAAGATTCCGGCCGTTTATGCGCGAGAAATTTTGCGGCTCATCCCCAGTTTATCAGAATCCCGGCCTGAACTGCTTGGAGGCGTCGAACAGGCGCCCCTTACCACCTGGCAAATGGTGCTGGAAGCCTGTCGCCATTACTTACTGGCCGTCACAGAAGGGCAACACGTACTCTTCGTCATCGAAGACGTACAGTGGCTCGATACGGCCACCGCGGAAGCGCTCGATTACGTCCTCAGCCGCCCACCTTTTGGTACAAAAGCCATGTTGATTCTCACCGGCCGCAGCGAAGAGTGCCTTCCGGCTGTCGACAAACACATTCAAACCTGGCTGGCAGCTGACCTGATGGTCCATATCAAGCTCGAACGGTTAAACCTGGGAGAAGTGTATAACCTGGCAAGTACGGTTTTGCCCGAACCGCCTCCTCCGCAGTTCGTAGAGCAACTGGCAGCCGAAACCGGCAGCAATCCCTTCTTTATCGTCGAAACCCTGCGCGAGGCCATGCAGCAGGCACCCGGGCCAGATGTATCGAAAGCCCTGCCGCTGCCGATCTCGTCAAAACTGGCGATTTTAATTCACAGCCGCCTCGAGAATCTTTCTCCTACGGCCCGGAAAACCTTCGAAGTGGCAGCCATCATTGGGAGCGAGTTCTCTCCAGCCATCGTTCAAATGGTCCTGGCCGTCGACGGGCAACATTTCGAACAAGCACTCACCGAACTCGAGCAAGGTAGCCTGATCGAAGTCAGCACGGATACATCCGAAATCTGTTACCGTTTTATCCACGAAAAGTTTCGCGAGGTTGTCCTCTCCGACTTGAAACCGACGCGTAAGCAAGCCGTTCACCAGCAAGTGGCCGGGGCTTTGCTCGCCGTTTACGGGGAAAAAACGCCCTATCCCATATTGGCCCAACACACGGAACTGGCCGGTGATCGGGTAAAAGCTTTCGAATACTGGGTATTGGCAGGTACGGAAGCCTGCCAGGCCAATAAGTTACACAAAGCAGACGAGTGGTTCTCCAAAGCCGCCGATCTGATCGAACCTGACGGAAATTTGTTTACGCCAGAAGCGATTTACCGGCTATACCGCCCGTGGTTGAATGCCTTGATCGCATCGAATAACCATGAAGCCTGCCAGGTTGGCTGTAACCGTATGCTCGATCTGGGCCAGCGGTGCGGCAGTTCCTTGCTCATTGGCGCAGCCTTAAGCACACAGACATGGCTGCACATGTATCGCTTTGAACTCGAACCAGGCCTGCACACCGCACGGCAGGCCCTGAATTACCTCGAACAGGTAGGCGACGAGTTCGAACGTGTCCACGCCCGCAACGTTTATGCTGGCTTGCTATATCTGGTCGACCGGATAGAAGAATCGATGCAGGTGTTTCAGGAAGCATTGAAAATCGCCCAAAGCGTCGAGAAGCCATCACCGGAGTTGCTCAATGCCCAGTCCTACACGCACGAAAACATTGCCCTGGTTTACGAAATGCGCGGGCGGCCGGCGTCCAGCCGCCAACATGCGCAAAAGGCGCTTTCCGGGGCCATCGAAACCCAGAGTATGCTGGGGCAGGTAAACGCTTATGCGCATCTGGCGTTTGCCTGCTACTACCTCGGCGACTATGCCCAGGCACGCATGTACAACGACTTTGGTTTTCGGATCGCCGAATTAACTGCATATGCACAGGTACTTGGTTTTAACTATATGTACTATTCCTGGATCGACCTTGCAGTCGGAAACGTTTCGTCCAGTCTACGCCATGCGGTTTCTGCGCTTGCAAAGGGAAAAGAATGCGGGCAACCTTTGCTGATCGGGATGGCCGAACGTTGCCTGGCAGATATTTGCTTGAACATTCACCAGCCCGCGCTGGCCTTGCAGTATTACGAGAATGCCTTGGCCTGTTTCCCAAGGGGAATCGCCTATCAAGATTTACAGTGGCGGATTGGCCTCAGCAACCTGGCGCTTGGGCAGGTGCGGCAAGCCACAGATGTATTCCAGCAAGCCATTGCTTACGCCAAAGCAACCGGCGCAGACCTGATCACCCTCTCCTCCCAGATCGGCTATGCCAGGTTGCTCTTTGAACAAAATGACTCCGACCGGGCAAGCTTGCTGGCGGAAAGTGTCCAAACGGAGGCCGAGCAACGTTCCCTGGCCCAGTTGCAAACGGAGGCAGAACTGCTCCTCGGAGAGATTGCCCACCAGACGCACGCCTTCGACGTCGCCCGCGGTTATTTCGAAAGCGTTAGCGAACGCGCCACTTTGCGCGGTTATGCTTTGCAAGAAATTCGGGCGCGTACATCACTGGCCCGCGTGCTTGTGGGACAAAACCGGCCGATCGACGCTCAAGAACAACGCATTCGGCTTTTACTTGACCAAATCGCAGGCTCGATTTCAGCAGAAGATAAACTGCCCAGCGGCGAATCGTTGAAAGAATTGTTCAAAATATATCAAGAAAGCGTCAAATTACCTTAAAAAACATCAAATTGCTTCCTTAACGAGGCTCCCTGGCAACGCTTTGGCAACGGCCCGATGTTATCATAACATCAACTTCACGCAAGACCGTTGCCACCAGGGCGCAGGCGGACCGAGGGGTCCTGCGCAGAATCAGAGACCAACAGTAACACAGGGGTGTGGAATACTGTTGGTCTCTGGCTTTTAAGTTAGAATCGTTTCATGCCATCTTCATCGCTTTCGATTCCAGATGTCATCCGCACCCGGCAGGCACGCCGTATTCGTGCGCGGCATAACCCCACCCTTTACCTAGGTTGGGCGCTGGCCCTTCTCGTAGGATTGGGGATGGTGGGTATGGTATCTGTACTGACCTGGCAGTACCTGGAGCTAGGAAAGGATTTGCCATCCCTGGACTTGCTGCCCGCCCTGGTCGATGGTGCCGGGTCACAGTTGCGGCAGCCGACACGCCTGTACGATCGCAGCGGAGAACAGGTACTTTTGACGCTGCAAGACCCCAAGGCCGCCGGAAACCGTTACTTGCTCCTGGAAGCATTTCCGCCTGCACTCATTACGGCCACGCTGACAACAGCCGACCCGGATTTCTGGTCCCATGCCGGTTACACGTTCGGCGACCGCCCACCCAGCCTGGCGCAGCAGCTCGTCACAGATTTACTGTTGTGGGGCGAAAACCCATCGCCGCAACGTGAGTGGCGTTCACGCATCCTGGCCGCGCAAGCCACGCAACGCTACGGACGCAAGAAAATCCTCGAATGGGTACTCAACCACCAGCCTTATGGGCCTGATGTATATGGCGCAGATGCGGCTGCACGGGCCTACCTTGGAAAGTCCGCCACAGAGCTGACGCTGGCGGAAGCGGCTTTCATCGTCGCCGCGTCCGAACGTCCGGCTATCCATCCCGTATCGGCCGCAGAACTAACGATTCAGCGCCAGACCGAAATTCTCCTGGAAATGCGCGCCCGGGGCCTGGTTACAGCAGAAATGCTCTTCCAGGCGAGCCAGGAAATACTGCCTTTGCAAACGCCGGCAGAGCCTGTCAGTATGGCGCCCGCCTTTACCCGACTCGTTTTGCGGCAACTGGCCACGCAGTTCTCCACCGAACGGTTAAGGCGCGGAGGGGTGAAGGTTGTCACGACACTCGATCTCGATTTACAAACCCAAACAGCCTGTACGCTGCGAACCCAGCTAGCGCGCATCCAAAACACAACGCCCCCCGATTGCGACGCGGCCCGCTTGTTGCCGACATTGGCCGGCATGCAGCAGGATGCAGATACGCCACCCGAGTTGGATGCGTCCGCTTTGATTCTCGACCCCAAAAACGGCCAGGTATTGGCCTTCGTGGGAGAAGAAAAGTCCGAAACCAGCGGAGGTGCCATCACCGGTGAACATCCTGCCGGCTCGGCGCTAACGCCGTTCGTTTATCTCACCGCGTTTGCACGGGGCTTCAGCCCCGCATCGCTGGCCTGGGACATTCCTGATGACCGGCTGGGCATAGAGAACTTCGGCCAGGTGTACCACGGCCCGGTCCGTTTTCGAGTCGCCCTGGCAAACGACTATCTGGTTCCGGCTGCACAAACCTACGAGCAAGTAGGCAGCCTCGATGTCTGGCGCACGCTGGCACAGTTCGGCGTTGCGCGGCCGGGTGAGATGGCCGGAGAAGATTTTGCAAGCTTTCTCGACACCCCCATCGACCTCTTGACCGCCGCCCATGCCTTGAGCGCTTTTGCCAACCATGGCACCCTGACGGGCCAGGCGCTCGATACAACATCGCAGTTACACGCGGCCAGCGTGCTGTATGCAGAAAGTGTCGATGGGCGCACCTGGCTGGACTGGCATGCAACCCAACATCGCCCGGTGTTGGGTGCACAACTGGCCTACCTGGAGAACCACGTACTCAGCGATGAAACCGCCCGCTGGCCGTCCCTAGGACACCCCAATCCGCTCGAGATTGGCCGGCCGGCAGCGGTCAAACTCAGCCAAACGCTGGAAGGGAACGATACCTGGGCTATTGGCGCAGTCCCGCAACGCATGATCGGCGTGTGGATCGGGCGCCCGGCCGGTGAAAACGCGACAGACCGCCTTTCGCCCAATGCGGCTGCGGCCGTATGGCATGCACTGATGCAATACGCCGTGCGCGATCTGCCCGTTGAGCGCTGGGACGTACCCGCCGGGATCGTCACGCAGGCTGTATGCGACCCGTCGGGCTTGCTCCCAACGCTTGAATGCCCTAACGTAGTCAACGAGGTCTTCATCGATGGGAACCAGCCAACCCGCCTGGACGACCTCTACCGCAGCGTGCCGGTTAATCGCGTCAACGGCCTGTTGGCAACGATCTTTACGCCCCCTTCACTGATCGAAGAACGCGTTTACATCAACGTGCCATCCCAGGCAATTCCATGGGCCAAAGAAGCCCAATTTGCTATTCCTCCATCCGTGTACGACATTATCAGCCTGCCGGCGACGAACCGAGATGTACAAATTACTTCGCCGGCCAATTTCGAACCGGTAAGCGGCGTTATCGAATTTCACGGCACCGCCGCAGGAGACGACTTTGCTTCGTACCGCCTGTTGGCCGGTGCGGGGCTGAACCCGCAGCGGTGGATAGAAATCGGTGGGGAAGGCATGCGCCCCATCAGGAGCGGCCTGCTGGGCACGTGGGATACAGCGGGGCTGAGCGGGCTGTACGCCATCCAACTGCAGGTCGTACGCGAAGATGCCCAGATCGAAACGCACATCCTTCAGCTAAGCATAGACAACCGGCCGCCGGAAACGAAGGTGCTCTTGTCCGAGATGGCCCTGCGAGCACAGGATGGTTATGTCCTGTTGCAGGTCGACGCGCGCGACGATCTATCATTGCAACGCATCGAATTCAAATTGGACCGGAAACTCATCGGCGCCCTGTACCCACAAACCGGGGAGTACGGCCCTTTTACGCTGGCCTGGAAGATCGCTCCAGGCCAACACCACCTGCAAGTGACAAGCTTTGACCGGGCCGGAAATTCCAGCCAGGATGAAGAAACTTTCAACGTTCCTTAGCGCAAGCCAAAGTACCGGCAAACGACCATGAACACACAGACATACAAAGAGCGCCTGCTTGAAAACGAAAACCTGACCGCCGATCTCGAAGATCCCGAGGCCGACTGGCTGCTCCAGTGGGGCGTTTCACAGATTCCTATCGTTACCGATGGCGTGACGGACGAAGCCTTCGCAGGTGAAAAGATCAGTGCCCTGGCGACGTTCATTCGCCGGACCGGACGCACGGTGGTACGTAGAAATCGCCGCACCCCCGAGGAACTGGCCGACGCCCTGCGTGAACTGGGGAATTTCTATGCCCGGGCATTCGGCGCGTGCCGTCTCCTTTCACCCGACGACTACCTGCGGGCCGCAATACGCTTGCAGGCTCTATCCACCCTGGAAGGCCTTCAAACGATCGTCCAGTGGTTCACCCCGGCACCTGACCAAACATCGGAGACTTCTCATGCCCCCCAAACGTAAATCCACACGGCGTTCCTCGTCGGCCAGTACGCGCAAGCAGCTTTACTCGATTTTGATCTTCATTGCGCTGGTGCTGATCTACGTGCTCTTCGAATACGTCATCCCGAGCCTGCAACCGGAAAGCGTACCGCCAACGCAGGCCGCTGCCGTCGTTACGGCCGAAGCGGGCAGCCCGGTTACGCCGGCAGGTGCGGCGGATGCGCTGCCATACTGGTTGACAGTTTACTTCACCGATCCAAACCCACCGGACGATCTTGACAAAGGGATCGATCGCTTCATCTTGCCGCTGGTTGAAGCCGCAGAACAGACGATCGATGTGGTTTCGTTCGACGTAAATTTGCCGAGTGTGGTCAATGCATTGACCGCAGCGCACCAACGCGGCGTGCAGGTGCGGGTATTGTACGACGGCGAGGAAGGCGACGCCGAGGTGGATAACGACTTTGTCGGGCTGTTCAACGGCATCGACGCGCTGGAAGATGCAAACGTGCTGCTGGTCGATGGCGGGCGTTCGAACGGCCTGATGCACAACAAGATGATCATCATCGACGGCAAAACGCTCGTCATGGGCTCGTGGAATGTTTCGTATAACGATACCTTCCGAAACAATAACAATATACTCCTCATCACCGCTGCGCCAATCATTGCCAATTATCAGGCCAAGTTCGACGAGGGCTTTGAAGAAGAACGGTTCGGTACCAAAGCCCTGGTCGGCCCGCCCAACCCTACGATGAACATCGACGGCGTGGCAGTGGAGAACTACTTCTCACCCGAAGATGAAGTCATGGAAAAACTGGTGGCCTACGTACAGGCTGCGAAGAAATCGATCCACTTTTACGCTTTTACCTACACCCATCCGAACTTATCTGCTGCCATGATCGCCCAATACGAGAACGGCCTGGACGTTCAAGGGGTTATCGAGAATCGCGGCGCATCGCAAGGGGCCCTGGTGCCGCTCTACTGTGCGAATGTTCCGGTAAAAACGGACGGCAATAAATACACCATGCACCACAAAGTGATCGTCATCGATGGTGAGATCGTCATCACCGGTTCGTTTAATTTCACCAAATCAGCCGACGAGGCCAACGACGACAACATCCTTGTCTTCCATCACCCGGCGCTTGCAGGTTTGTACGAAGCAGAATACCAGCGCATGTTGGCCGTTGCTGGCGAACCCGATGCTGCCAAAATGGCCTGCAAATAGGGTGCGGACATGGGTCCGCCCGGCCCCAGCATACACAAGGCCGTTTGTTCGACAAGGTGCACAAAGTTCGGCGAGTTTTTTCTGTGGCTGTGCCGCGCCCGGCAGCTTCGATGTGTGATATTATCAAGGCACGCCTGCAAAAGTGAGCCTGAAATCATCTTGTACAACAACACCTGGCTACCTTGGTCATGCAAGGAGACTCTTATCGATGAAAATAGAAATCGTATACTGTGCAGTCTGACACTACACCCCACGCGCCATCAGTTTGATGGGCGAACTCTTGAAAGATTATGAAGATCGGATCGAAGCGATCACGCTGGTGCCATCCGACGGCGGGCGCTTTGAAGTCACCGTAAACGGCGACTTAATCTACTCCAAGCTCCGAACGGGACGCCATGCCGAACCTGGCGAAGTCGTAAGATTAATTGGAAAGTAACGGGAATTAGCTGGATTGGCTAATGGTGATTGAATTCCTCCACGGCACCCAATCCAACCCCGCATCACTTCATGCGCCTTCTTTTACAGCGAGTTTCTTCTGGATCGGTTACGGTAGATGGCCAAATCGTGGCGGCGATCGGCCGTGGCCTGGTGCTCTTACTGGGGGTTGGGCCGCATGACGGCGAAGAGCAGGCCCGCTTCCTGGCAGAAAAGGTAGCCGGCCTGCGTATCTTCGAAGATGCCCAGGGTAAGATGAACCTTTCGGTGCGCGACGTAAACGGTGAGGCACTCGTCGTTTCACAGTTCACGCTCTACGCCGATACACGCCGCGGGCGCCGCCCGTCGTTTACCGATGCAGCCCAACCCGACCTGGCCCGCCCGCTGGTTGAGCGTTTCGCCGGACTGTTGGTAGAATTGGGCGTGCCCGCCCAAACCGGCAAGTTCGGCGCCCACATGCTGGTCAACATTGCCAACGACGGTCCTGTGACCATCTGGCTCGAATCATTCCAACCTTAAGTTTTTCCTATGCCTGCAATCTACCCCTTTACTGCTATCGTCGGACAGGAACGCATGAAGCGTGCCCTGATCCTGAATGCCGTTTCATCCCGCATCGGTGGTGTGCTCATTCGCGGCGAACGCGGCACGGCCAAGTCTACGGCAGCACGTGCGCTGGCAGCGCTGCTCCCGCAGGTAAGCGTCGTCGAAGGATGCCGCTTCGGCTGCGACCCAGACCGCTCGACCACTTGGTGCACGGAGTGCAAGGAACGCTTCACCGAAGGCAACCTGCCGGTCGAAATGCGCCCGACACCTTTCGTCAACCTGCCTGTTTCGGCGACAGAAGACCGCGTCGTCGGTACACTGGACATCGAGAAAGCCATCCAAAAAGGTGAACGTCACTTCGATGCCGGCGTGTTGGCTGCGGCAAACCGTGGCCTGCTCTACATCGACGAAGTCAACCTGCTCGACGATCACGTCGTCGACTTGTTACTCGACTCGGCCGCTATGGGCATGAACATCGTCGAGCGTGAGGGTATTTCATTCGCGCATCCGGCGCGCTTCATCCTGGTTGGCACGATGAACCCCGAAGAAGGCGATCTACGCCCGCAGTTGCTCGATCGTTTCGCCCTTTCGGTGGAAATCACCGGCATCCACAATGCCCGCGAGCGCGTAAAGATTATGGAATACAACCTGGCCTTCGAAGCCGATGCGGAAGCCTTTCGCCAGCAGTGGCTGCCCAAGGAAGAGGAGCTTTCCGGCAAGATCGAGCGCGCCCGTGACCTGGTCGAACACGTTGCGTACATGCAGCGCGACTTGCTCTCCATTGCCGCCCTGACGGCTTCCCTCAACGTCGAAGGCCATCGCGCCGACCTGGTAATCCTCAAGGCCGCCCGCGCTCATGCCGCCTTCGAAGGCCGCAAAGCGATCAACGACCGCGACATCGCCCTGGCTGCCGAACTGGCCCTACCACACCGCATCCGGCAAGGCCCGTTCCAGCGCGCCGACATCACCCCGGAACAATTGCAAGAACGCATCGAACAGCTTCAGGGAGCGGCCAGCACGGGTGAAACCGAGCCTTCCAGCGAGGAAGGCCAGCCGTCTGCGGAAAAAAAAACGAGGCCAGCCAGCTTCTCGTAGACGATGACAGCGGGCAGCAGAACACGCAAAGCCCCTCGCAGCAGTCAGTCTTCGATGTGGGCAACGCCTACTGGTGGGATGGTGGGAAACAGGTACAGACCGGTGAAACGTTCGACCCGCGCAAGCTGGACACTGATCTCGACAAAATGACCCGCCGCCGCGGCGGCCGGCGCTCCCGCACCTACACCGAGCGCAAACGCGGCCGCTATATCCAGGCTCGCCCGGCCAACGGAAAAACCAACGACATTGCTTTCGACGCCACCCTGCGCGCTGCCGCCCCGTTCCAAATGGAACGTGAGGAGCAGCGCAAAGTGGTGGCGTTCGCCATTCAAGCATCCGATCTGCAACGCAAAGTCCGCGTCAAGCAAACCGCTAACCTGGTGTTGTTCGTGGTGGACGCGTCCTGGTCGATGGCCGTTGCCGAGCGTATGTCGGCCACCAAGGGGGCGATTCTTTCGCTGCTGACCGACGCCTACCAGCGCCGCGACCGTGTGGGGCTGATCGTCTTCCAGAAGGACCGCGCCACACTCGTACTGCCGCCGACCAACTCGGTGCAGCTTGCCCAACGCGCCCTGACAGACATCCCTGTGGGCGGCAAGACGCCGCTTTCGGCGGGGCTTTTCCTGACGCAGCAGGTCTTGCAGCGCGAGAAAATCCTGCACGCCGACGTCGAACCGCTGGTGATCCTGCTCACCGATGGCGCCGGCAACGTTTCGATGAGCACACTGCCTCCGCAAGACGAGGCCCACCAGATCGCCGAGCAAATCGCCGCCGAAAGCATCCGCAGCGTGGTGATCAACATGGAACACGCCGCCTTCGACCAGGGCCTGGCCCAGGCGCTGGCCGAACATCTCAAAGCTCCCTGCTACACGCTCAACGAGCTGAAAGCGGAAACGCTCTACAACGCCGTGCGCAGCGAGATGAGCGTATAACGGACAGTGAGGAATGGAGGGGTAACGTTTGATGAACAAGTTCGATCTCGACCTGCCGCACCCCCTCATGAATGCTGCCGGCACGCTCGGTTTTGCGCCCGACCCACACGGCCCGGTGAACCTGGCGCACTTCGGAGCCTTCGTTACGAACCCGCTTAGCATCGAGGCGCGTACGCCGGCAAACGGGCAGCGCTATACCGGCTATCCAGGCAATTTCTTGCTTCACACCGGTTTCCCCAACCCTGGGTTTCACACCATCGTCAAAGCATTTGCGGCACGCTGGCGCCGCTCGACGCCGGGGATCATCGTTCACATCTTGGTGCACGGGCCTGACGACACGTCGGAAATGGCGAAGCGGCTTGAATCGATCGAGGGATTGATAGGGATTGAGTTGGGCATCGGCTCAACAGCCGATGCTGTAGCAGTGCGCACCTTAACGGAGGCTGCGGCCTGGGTAGAGTTACCTGTGATCGCGCGCCTGCCGTTCGAGTGTGCGCGTGAACTGGCCGAGGCGGCTGTGGCTGGCGGTGCAGCAGCGATCAGCCTGGCTCCACCGCGCGGCCTGCTGCCCAATACACATGGCGGAATGCTACGTGGGCGGCTCTACGGCCCGGCGCTCTTTCCACAGGCACTGGCGCAAACGCAGGCCGTGGCCGCATTGGACGTACCCGTCATTGCCGCCGGGGGTGTTTACACAGATGAAAACGTCCAGGCCATGCTTGCGGCTGGAGCGATCGGAGTACAGGTTGATGCCATGCTGTGGGGCGTTTCGTTCCTTTCGAAGTACGCCACCGGAGGCTAACAGCCAGGCACAGCCATCCGTCCCCTTGGCGAAACCGGTTGCTCAATTTCCAAACAACCTGTCCCATAAGGGCGGCGCGAGAATCAGCAGGCCGATAACCACCGACGCCCCGGCAGCAATTAACACGGCTGCGGCGCCGACATCTTTCCCCACTTTGGCCAACGGATGATGCTGCGGGCTGGCTAAATCGACAACGGCTTCGAGCGCTGTGTTGAGAAATTCAGCGATCCATACCGTGGCTATCGCCAGGACGATGATCGCCCACTCCCACCGGTTCAGGCCCAACCAGACACTCACGCCTACGACTGCCACGCTCGCCAGGGTATGGATCCAGGCATTGCGTTCGTGCCGGACAACATACCACCACCCCGCAAACGCGTAACGAAAAGCACGAGCACGGGCTTTTAAAAACTGAATTGCACGCAGCATCACACAACTCCACCCAAGCTTTTATGCCCGTTGGGCTTACCCTGCCGGACGAGCGGCACAAGCGAGAACGTCCAGGATCTGCCCCTGGAGCGCCCACATTTGGGCTTTTTCAGACTCGTCGGCGTGATCGTAGCCCAACAGGTGCAGTACACCATGCACGACCAAAAGTTGCAGTTCATCGCTCAGGGGGTGACCTCCACCAGCCGCTTGTGCTTCGGCGCGCGGCACGGAGATCAGCACATCACCCAGGTACGGCCGGCCGGTGTCCGGATCGATCTCCCCATCGGGAAAGGAAAGCACATCGGTTGGAGCGTCTACACCGCGAAATTGGCGGTTCAATTCGTGAAGTTGGCCGTCGCTGCCCAAAATCACGGACAAATCTCCCTCTACCGAACCGGTAACGGCCAGCAAAGTCTGTTCGGCAGCGCGTGTCAACACATCGGTTGCGGGCAGGTCAGGAAAGGATTGGTCAGCTTGCAGGTTGATCATGGGGATTGGCTGGGATATTCGAACCGGTTGTCCCTGGAAGTGCGGCAGGCTCCGAGGCGGCCTTTTCCAGGGTGGGATATTGGATGCGGGGGTGATAAATGCCGCGCAGGCTGGCGGTGAAGGCCTCAGTGATGGTGTTCAAATCTTTCAGGGTCAGATCGGTATCGTCGAGTTGGCCGATCTTGAAACGGTTTTCGATCAAGCTACGAATGGCTTCGCGTAGGGCCTGTTCGTCCTTGGGCCGTTCGGCACGCACGCGGGCTTCACAACCGTCGGCCAACATGAGCAGCGCCGTCTCGCGGGACTGCGGGCGCGGGCCGGGATAGGAAAACAGGCTCTTATCCACCACGCTTTCATCGCCACCGGCCTGTTCAACGGCCTGCGCATACTGGTAACGCGCCATCATCGTGCCGTGATGTTCGGAAATGAAGGCCTGAATCTGACGCGGCAGGCGGTAACGGCGGGCCAGCTCCAGGCCATCCACGACGTGTTGAATGATCGTGGCCGCAGCCGCCACGGCATCGATATGATGGTGCGGATTCAGTTCGCTGCCCAGTTGGTTTTCGATGAAAAAAGCCGGGTTGAGCGCCTTGCCGACGTCGTGATACAGCCCTCCCACGCGCGTCAACAACGGGTTGGCCCCGATGCGCTCGGCGGCCTGTTCGGCCAACGTGGCGACCTGCACCGTGTGCTGGTAAGTTCCCGGTGCGTTTTGCAAAATGAACTGCAACAAAGGGTGATCGGGCCGCGAAAGTTCGATCAGTTGCAGGGCTGTAACGCGCCCCAGGGGCTGCGCCAAAATGTATTGCAGCAAAATGCTGATCCCGGCGGCAGCAACGCCATTGAAGCAGGCGGCCAACGTCAGGGTGGCCAGGCCCAACCAATCGGTACTGGCTTGCGGCAAGCGGTAGGCCACGACGACCATGCTGCCCGAAATGGCAATCGCAATCGCCGCCCAGAAAAACATCGTCAGGCGCTGGGCACGCCGCAGCGTTAGAATTCCGAACAGGCTGCCGAGGGTATAAAACAAGGTCAGATCGAGAGCATTGGGCAGGCCATAAGCCACCAGCAACGCCAGGGGCAGGTTGATCCACATGGCCAGGTCGGGGCCATACAACGCCGTCAACGACAGGCTGAACGCCGCTAACGGGAAGAGATAAGGCAAAACAGTGTGCCCGGCCACCGTCACCCGCGCGCCCAGCAGGAAAAACAGCAGCAGCAAATCGATCAGCACGAGGGCGCGCAAATCCTGTAAGTAGGTGGGGTAGCGCCGCAGGTACAGGACGAAAAGCGCCATCACAGTAACCGTCAGCAGCCCTGCGCCGGCAACATCCTGCCAGTTGTCGGGGGTTTCGACAAGGTTAAAGGCCTGCAACGCCTCGATATCCACGTCTTCGATAACCTGGCCGCGCTGCACGATCACCTCATTGGCCACGAAAGTGCGGTAAACCGGCGCAACTTGCTCTCGTGCGGCCTGAATGGCCGCCTCGGTCAAGTCTGGATCGTAAAAGCTGTTGGGGATGACAAAAGCCGAAACCAACGTGGCAACGATGTCGGCCTGTTCGTCGGGCAGGGAAAGGCTGATCAGCGACAGAACCGAGCGGCGGGCGCCTTCGAGATCCTCGGGACGGATCGTTTCGCGCATCGCCTGTTCGAGCACCACCATCGCCTCCTGCTGTACGGTCTGCCACTGCGCATCGTTCAGCTGTACGATCGCCGTAGCCATATCTTGCGATAGGCGGATATCGTCGAGAGCGGCCAGATCGGCAAGCTTTTGATCGGGAGTGGCATAAGCATCGGCGCGCACGCTGGCCATATAAGCCAGTGTAGCCTGTAATAGTTCCAGTTGCGCCCGGCCAACGCCGGGGTCTGGCGCCGTATAAACCGGTTGCACCTGGCGGGCAGCCTCCTCGCGCTGTTTTTCGGTTTGCAAGGCGCTTTGGATGGTGTCGCTGTAAGGTGCCAGCACGTCGCGCGGGGCAACCGCGCCAGCCACCAGGGTCGTATCGGTTTGCCGGGTAAAGAAAGGTATCACCAACGCAAGAAAAATCAGCCCACCGCTCAAAAAAAACAGCAGTGCCAGGAAAACAGGGCGGTGATGGATGCGTGGTACCGAAGGAGAAAGAGACATGATATACCTGACGTTGCTTGAGGCTTACGAAAGCAGCAACGTCTCCCGAATCATGCGGACAGCAGCTTTTGCACTGTCTGGCTGACCCGATTCCCGGCAGCGCGCTCCTGGACGCGAGGCATGAGCGCTTTCATCACCAGGCCCATCTCCTTGGGAGAAGTTGCGCCAACTTCGGCAATCACCTCGCGTGCCAACGCTTCCAGTTCTTCGGAAGAAAGTTGCCTGGGGAGAAAGGATTCAAGTACGGCGATTTCGGCACCGGCCTCGGCGATCAAGTCATCCCGGTTCAATCGCTCGGCGTCGGCAATCGCCTCACGCCGGGCTTTGATCTCCTTTTGGATTACGGCATGCACGGCATTCTCGTCGAGGATTGTGCCCTTCTTCTCGGCTTCAGCCAGCTTGATGGCGGCAATTACCATGCGGATGGTTCCTTTCCGAACGCTGTCGCCGGAACGCAGGGCATCTTTGAGGGCAAGTTCGAGGTCTGCTTTTGTGGTCATTTTAGGTTTCCAGGTTTCAATCTTTCGTTCTCCCACCGAACGTGGAAGAGTCAGTTCCTTTTGATGCAGTCGAAAAGATTATACCGCGCCGCGTGATAGAATCGCCTACATGGACGTTTCCGAACATATCCAGTTGCAGCTTGATTCTCTGCCCACCAAACCGGGTTGTTACCTGATGCGAAACGCCGAGGGCACGATCGTTTATGTCGGCAAGGCGATCAACCTTCGCAACCGTGTGCGCTCCTACTTCCACGCCAACCACCCGGATGCCAAGACACGCCAACTGGTGCGGCGCATCGCCGACATCGAGTGGATCGTCGTCGGGTCGGAGCTGGAAGCGCTGATCTTGGAAATGAACCTGATCAAGCGCCACCGCCCGCAGTACAACATCCGCATGAAGGATGATAAGCGTTATCCTTACATCAAGGTCCACTGGAGCGAGGCGTATCCGAAAGTGACCGTCACGCGCCAGATCGTCGAAGATGGTTCGCGTTACTATGGCCCTTATACCAGCGCCTGGGCCGTTTATCAAACCTTGGATGTACTGCGGCGTGTTTTTCCCTACCTGACTTGCGATCGTGAGATCACCGGGCATGATAGCCGCGCCTGCCTGTACTACGACATCAAGCTGTGCATCGCCCCCTGCATCGCAGCCGTCGACCAGGCGAGGTACCGCCAGATGATCGATGACTTGTGCAAATTTCTCGAAGGGCATTCCGAACCGATCCTGGCCCGCATCCAGAACGAAATGGAACTGGCGGCCGAGGAACTGCGCTTCGAGAAAGCGGCCACCCTGCGCGACCAGCTGCGTGCCCTCGAGCAGATCGTCGCCCGCCAGAAAGTCGTTTTCTCACCCGACTATATCGATTCGGACGTGATCGCCATGGCGCGCGCCAACGGCGATGCCTGCGTGCAGGTATTCTTTATCCGCGGCGGCAAATTGATCGGGCGCGAATACTTCGTCATGGAAGGCGCAGACGAGACCCCCGACGCAACCGTGCTGGGTGAGTTTCTCAAGCAGTTTTACGACGAAACGCCCACCGTTCCCGGCCAACTGCTGTTGCCGAACGAAGTCGAGGAAGCGGCGGTCATTCGAGAATGGCTCAACACGCGCCGCGGCGACAAGGTGGAAATCCGTGTACCTCAAGAAGGGCAGCAGTCCGAACTGGTGCAGATGGCCGCCGAAAACGCCGCCGAAACGCTGGCCGCCCTCAAGGCCCGCTGGGAAAACGACACCCACCGCCAGGAACAGGCCCTGCAAGATTTACAGGAGGCGCTGGCGCTCCATACCCCCCCAAACCGCATCGAATGCTACGACATCTCCAACACGCAGGGCGTGCTGGCAGTCGGCAGCATGGTCGTCTTCGAGCAGGGTGCGCCCAAGAAGGCTCACTACCGCCGCTTCAATATTCGCACCGTGCAAGGCCCTAACGACTTCGAGAGCATGGAAGAAGTGCTGCGCCGCCGTTTTGGGCGCTGGAAATTGTTTCAGGAAGCCGAATCGCACCACAACAAAAAGCCCGATCCTTCCTTCCAGCGCTTGCCCGATCTTCTGATTGTCGACGGGGGCAAGGGACAACTGGCGCGCGCCGTGAAGGTACTGGCGGAATACGGCTTGACGGAAGCAGTGCCGGTGGTTGGCCTGGCCAAGGAAAACGAGGAACTCTTTCTACCCCACCGATCCGATTCGATCCTGCTGCCGCGCAGTTCGCAGGGATTGTATCTCGTCCAACGCGTGCGCGACGAGGCCCACCGTTTCGCCATCACCGCTCACCGCGCCCGGCGTGACAAGCAGGGCATAGCCTCCAAGCTGGACTCGATCCCCGGTATCGGCCCCAAGCGCCGCAAAGCGCTGCTGGTGCACTTTGGCGATGTCGAAGCCATCCGCCAGGCCTCGATCGCGCAGCTGCAAGAAGTGACAGGGATCAGCCCGGCAGTTGCGGAAGCGATCAAGGCGTACCTCGCATAACCCCCCTGGAACGGCGGTCATCTTGCCCGCAGGATCATCGCAAGTTTTGTCAGTTTTCCGGCGTGGCAGGTGTTCCAGGGATAGTATTCGATGAAGAACACTTTGACTGGAATGGGATAAAAACTTGAGCGACTACGCAATCCAGACTCAATCCTTACGCAAGAATTTCAATGGGAAAGTAGCCGTGCGGGACCTGACTCTTGCCGTAGAACGCGGCGAGGTGTTTGGCTTCCTCGGCCCCAACGGCGCGGGCAAAACGACATCTGTGAAGATGCTGCTCGGCCTGGTCAGGCCGACGTCGGGCAGCGCAGCGGTGCTGGGCGTGCCAATCGGACAGGCCAAAGCGCGCCAGAAAGTGGGCTTTTTGCCGGAGCACTTTCGCTTTCACGATTGGCTGAAAGCCGCTGAGTTTCTGCGCCTGCACGCCGATCTGTACCACATTCCGCCGAAGCGGTCCCGCCAGCGCATTCCTGAACTGCTGGCGCTGGTGGGCCTGAGCGAACATGCCAACCAAAAGCTGCGTACGTTTTCCAAAGGGATGCTGCAACGCGTCGGCCTGGCGCAGGCCCTACTCGACGACCCCAAGCTCGTCTTTCTCGACGAACCGACGTCAGGGCTTGACCCTGTGGGCCGCCGCATGGTGCGCGACATTATCCGCGACCTGCGTGGCCGCGGGACGGCCGTCTTTCTCAACTCGCACCTGCTCAGCGAAGTCGAAATCACCTGCGACCGGGTGGCATTCGTCAAGCACGGCGAAGTGCTACGGGTGGATACGTTGAACACCCTCGTGCAAGGCGAGCTTTCGGTTACCATTCGCGGGCAGGGCTTCACGCCCGACGTCGTCGCCGGGTTGAAACAGTGGGGGCAAAACGTCCGCATCGATGGCGAACATTGTTCGTTGACCCTGGCAGGTGAGGTAGACCTGCCCGAGATCAACCGTTATCTGGTTGCACAAGGCGTGGATGTGTTTGCATTGACGCCGCAGAAAGTCTCGCTGGAAGACCTGTTCATTCAAATTGTCGGTACGGATGGAGGCCTGTAAATGACCCTGTGGGTGATCGTGCGTTTAACCGTTCGTGAAGCCTCACGCCGCTGGATTTTGTGGGCAGCGTTGGCGTTGGGTATCTTGTTTTTGATCATCTATGGCGTCGGTGTGCGCGCCATTCGACTGGAAATGGATGCTGACGTACGCACCAGCCCGCTAATCGAAGCGCAAGGGATGAACTTTTTGCTGCTGGCAGGTATGTATGTGGTCAATTTTTTGATCATGATGATGTCGGTGCTCTCTTCGGTAGATACCCTGCCAGGCGAGATCAGCTCCGGTACGATCCACACCTTGGTCAGCAAGCCGGTGCATCGCTGGGAAATCGTGTTTGGCAAATGGCTGGGCTTCGAAGTGATGATGACGGCCTATTTCGCCTTGATGGCCGGCGGCGTGTTGGCGATTGTGACGCTGCTTGGGCGCTACACGATACCCAGTCTGTGGGGCGGCCTGGCGTTTATGTGGCTCAATACGGCCTTGCTGCTCAGCGTTACGTTTTTGGGCGGGGCCTATTTTTCGACCATCGCCAACGGCGTGCTGGCCTTTGGGTTGTACAGCGTTGCCTTTATCGGCGGATGGATCGAGCAGTTCGGCATCCTCCTGAAAAATCGGACTGCGGTCGACATCGGCATCGTATGCAGCCTGATCATGCCGGCCGAGGCGTTGTGGCGCAGGGCGGCAAACGAAATGCAGTCCGGTTTGTCCAAAGCGCTGACGGGCTTCGTTTCGCCTTTCTCCTTTGGTGCATCTCCCAGCACAGCCTTCATCGTTTACAGCCTGATCTACATCATCCTCGCGCTCTGCCTGGCAATCCACCGGTTCGGGCAACGCGATCTGTAACGATCGCCGCACATTCCTGGTCCGGCACACGCGATCGCCATTGCGTGTGCCGGTTTCGATTCCCCATTTGTTCAACAAAATCGCAAGTTGGATACGGGCAGTCCGAATTATGATAAACTAATCATACTGGAACATTAAAGGCACATGAGTCCATATTCATAAGAGGAGATGACAAATGAAACTCAAGCTCTTTAAACCCCTGCTCGGCCTTGCTTCGTTTGCATTGGTTGTCAGTATGGCATGCAGCCTGGCAACGGCAGCCACGCCAACGCCCATTCCGCCCACAGAAGTCATCGAAAAACCGACCGAAGCTCCGGAACCGACCGATGCGGAGAAACCAACCGCTGCGCCGGATCCAACCGAAGCCCCCGCTCCTGTGAAAGAAGACACCGGAGCCATCAAGAGCCTGGAAGACGTCAAGAGCGCCACAGTCTTTATTACCGTGGAAGGCACCTGGCGTGAACCGGAAGGCCTGGACCAGAACGTGGGCTATATCGGCTCCGGTTTTATTATCGACCCATCCGGCATTGCCGTGACCAACAATCACGTGGTCACCGGGGCCGCACTGGTCAAAGTATACGTGGGTGACGAGCAGAAGGCACGCAGTGCGAAGGTTTTGGGCGTCTCCGAGTGCTCCGATCTGGCCATCATCGACATCGAAGGGGATGGTTTCCCCTATTTCGAATGGTCCGACAAACCCGTCAAGGTGGGCACAAAAGTTTACGCCGTGGGTTATCCGGGCGGCCTGTATACCCTTACCGACGGCATCATCTCCGCCACGGATGTCTCCGGGCGCACACTCTGGTCTTCGGTAGACGAGGTCTTGCAGCACACCGCCAAGATCAACCCCGGCAATTCGGGCGGCCCGCTGGTTACGGAAGACGGCAAGGTCATCGGCGTCAATTATGCCAGCATCTCGTCGGCAGACCGTAACCTGGCGATCAGCCCCGACGAGGCCCTGCCGATCATCCAAAAGCTCTCTACTGGCAAAGACGTCGACTCAATCGGCATCAACGGCGTCACACTGGTCGACTACACGACATCGGATGGCAGCCCGATTTACGGCATCTGGGTTCGCAGCGTCAAGCCCGGCTCGCCGGCCGACAAGGCACGCATCGAGCCCGGCGATATCCTCTACAGCCTGAGCGACCAGGTACTGGCAACGGATGGCACGCTGGGCGATTACTGCGACATCCTGCGCAGTCACGACATTGGAGACACCGTCGACATGGAAGTTGTCCGCTTCGACACGCTGGAACTGCTCGAAGGGCAGTTGAACGGCCGTGAGTTGGAAGTAACGGCCAGCTTCGGCGGCGGCAACACCAGTGGCGGGGACACCGGCGACAACACGGGCAGCGACTACGACCCGGCGGCCGGCGAATATACCAACTACGTAACCGTCCAGGACGACACCGGAACCATCGAAATGTCGATTCCTGCCGCCTGGAGCGATATCGAAGGCACCACCTGGAGCGCGACCTGGGGCCAGTACAAGTTCAATGCCCCCGCCATCACCGCATCGGCCGATCTCAGCGCTTACTACAACGGCGAATACATTGAATCGACGGTGTTCTTCGCCGCTTCGGACGAACTCGGCCAGATTGGCGGTTTCATCCAGCTTCTGGATGGGTTGCGTGGCTGGCATGAAGATGACTGCAAGCTCAAAGGCACGTACGACTACGGAAAAGGGGACTGGTACGATCCTTACTATGAGGGCAAGTTCGATCACTGGACCAAGTGCGGTGGCACGGACACGGAAGTGCTCGTCCTGGCGGCACGGCCCAAGGAGAACAAGACCGCTTTCCTGATCATCGTCGAGGTTTACCTGGTCAAAGCCGGCGATGTCGAGGCTTTAATCGAGATTTTGAACAGCTTCCAGGTGATTGACGACTTCTAAAGATGTATAACCTGCCTAAAACAGCCTCTCGATTATCGTATACATTACCGGGTTGACTTCGCCCCGGTAACATGATAACTTTGGGGCTGTTTGGCATATCCGCAATGAAAACGCTACTGATTTCCCCCCGCTCCCGTCGTTTCCCGAAGCGCCTTCAAGGCCCTTCGGTGCTTTGCGTTTAGGGAAACGGTACGCCATCTGCCAGCCTTGTTCCCAGTATGTAAACCCGAGGGCCTCCGTAAAAGCGGAGGCTCTTGTTTTTCAAACCATTTTTCTTTTGTGGAGGTCCCCATGTCTGCTACTTGTCCTGAATGTGAAGGCGTCTTGGCCTTGTCGGATGTCATGAAAGGCGAAATTGTCGTCTGCCCCGATTGCGGCGTCGATCTTGAAGTGATGTCGGTCGATCCGATCGAACTCGAATTGGCCCCGCAAGAAGCGGAAGATTGGGGAGAGTAAGAGAGGCATGGAGAGTAGAGCGTAGGAACTGTACCGGTTGCTGCGCTCTATTCTCTTTTCCCCAGGTGAACTATGAAAATCGGCGTCCTCATCTCCCGTGTCCGCGTGGAAGAAAAATGGCTATTCGAAGCCCTGACCAAGCGCGGTGTATTGTACGACATCCTGGACGATCGCCAGGTGCAGTTCGACCTGAGCAACCCCGGCAAGTGGATGGAATATTCGGCAGTTCTGGAACGCAGCCTGTCGTATGGCCGCGGCCTCTACACGTGCAAAATGCTCAATGCGTGGAATATCCCCACCGTCAACATGGCGTCAGTGGCCGACACCTGCGGCGACAAGCTGTGGACATCGGCGGCCCTCAAGCACGCCGGCGTGCCCCAACCCGAACTGCGGATGGCTTTCACATCCGAAAGCGCCGTTCAAGCCATCGAGGAAATGGGCTACCCGGTTGTCCTGAAACCGGTGATCGGCTCCTGGGGCCGCATGATCTCGAAGATCAACGATCGCGACGCCGCCGAGGCCATTTTAGAGCACCGTGAAGTGCTGGGAAATTATCAGCACAACATTTTCTACATCCAGGAATACATCAAAAAACCTGGCCGCGACATCCGGGCCTTTGTCGTCGGTGACGAGACCATCGCGGCGATCTACCGCAGTTCGGAACACTGGATCACGAATACGGCGCGCGGCGGCAAAGGCTCCGCCTGCCCTGTGACGCCAGACTTGAACGATATTTGCGTCCGGGCTGCACAGGCCGTGGGGGGTGGGGTCCTGGCTATCGATATTCTCGAGTGCCCGGACCGCGGTTTCCTGGTCAACGAAGTCAATCACACCATGGAGTTTCACACCTCGGTGCCCACGACCGGCATCGACATTCCCGGCAAAGTTGTCGATTACACCATTGCCGTGGGCCAAAAGCACGACGAAGGAGAACCATTACCATGGCCGTACGCGTTTCAATCGTAGCTGCTTCGGGCTATACCGGCGGCGAACTGCTGCGCCTTTTGCTCTTCCACCCGCACGTGGAGGTCTTCCAGGCCACTTCAGAGAGCAAAGCCGGGCAGTTCATCTTCCAACACCATCCTAACCTGCGCAAGCGTACGCAATTGCAGTTCGTCAGCCAGCAGGCGCTCCAACCGTGCGACGTACTCTTCCTGGCTATGCCGCATGGCGAAGTGCAGAAACGTATCGAACACTATTTCAGCATCGCGCCGAAGATCGTCGACCTGTCGGCAGATTTCCGGCTGAAGGACCTCAATCTCTATAAACAGTGGTACGAGCACGAGCACGAAGCGCCCCAGTATATCGACAGGTTCGTGTATGGCCTGCCGGAGCTGCACCGCGAGGCAATCAAAAACACGGCCGGCGTAAGCGGTGTGGGCTGCAACGCGACCGCGTCGAACTTTGCGCTCTACCCCCTGGTAAAAGCAGGTTTGATCGATGAATCCAGGCCGGTGGTGGTGGATGTCAAGACAGGCTCATCCGAGGGTGGGGCATCGGCCAATCCCGGTTCGCACCATCCCGAAAAGAGCAGGGCGGTACGCACCTACGCAGCCACCGGGCACCGCCACACGGCCGAAGTGATCCAGGAGATGGGGCTGCAAGACGTTCACCTGACGATGACGGCCGTCGAACTGGTACGCGGCGTCCTGGCAGCCGCGCACGTGTTCGTCAAACCCGGCACGACCGAAAAGGACCTGTGGAAGGCCTACCGGGCGGCTTACAACCAAGAACCGTTCGTGCGCATCGTCAAAGACAGGGCCGGCATCCACCGCGTGCCCGATCCCAAGATTCTTTCGGGATCGAACTACGTGGATGTAGGCTTCGATCTCGATCCGCGCAGCAATCGCGTCGTCTCGCTGGCGGCGATCGACAACCTGATGAAAGGTGCATCGGGCAGTGCCGTGCAGTGTATGAACCTGATGTGCGGGTTCGACGAAACCGCCGGGCTGGAATTTCCCGGTCTACATCCCATCTAACGTGATTGGCGTTACTCCGCTTTCTGCGGGTCAGGGCCTAACCCATCGGCTTTGTGCAGAAAAAGTATAGAAACAAGCATAGGGTTAGGGCCGTGCCGCTTTATGCGGGTTAGGGCCTAACCCATCGGCTTTGTGCAGAAAAAGTATAGAAACAAGCATAGGGTTAGGGCCGTGCCGCTTTATGCGGGTTAGGAGGAGTTATGATTGTTGTAAAAATTGGCGGAACCACCGGCGTCGA